>BMUD01000012.1:5713-252566 GCA_014650015.1 Streptomyces griseoloalbus | reverse complement strand
ACCGCTTGCTGGTGTTGCTCTTCTTGCTCACTACCTGGGACTGCTTTCTCCGGGACCTTCCGTCCCAGTATCAGGCTGTCCAGCTCAGCGGGGGAACTTCAGTACGTCACCTTCCCCGTCGCCGCGGTCAGCTTGGCGTCGAACGGCGTCGCCCAGCCGCGCCCCAACAGACCGACGGCACTCGAGTCGGAGCGGTAGGTGCGCTCCAGGGTCAGCGGCACCCCGGGGCTCACCAGCGAGGCGTCGGTGAGCTGTTCGAAGAACATGCCGGTGGCCGTGTTGACCGGGTCGGCGCGGTGCGCCTGTGCGTAGCAGGTACAGATTCCCGCCTGCGCACCGGGGATCACCGGAGTGTAGAACGCCTCCACCAGCGGCGAGGTGGTCCCGCCGGGGCTCGACGTCCCGTCGGCGCTGTTGAGGAAGACCCAGGCGTAGTACTCCTTGCCGTCCTCGAGGATGCCGCCCAGCGCGCTGCCGGCCCACCAGAAACACTGGTCCGTGGGATAGGAGTTGCTCGCCCACCAGTCGTAGCACCAGGCCCCGGTGTCCGGGGTGTCGCCGCTGGGATCGTCCGTGGACTTCTTGATCTCCTGCTGGACGACGGGGGAGCCGCCCTCGTCCAGGACGTACAGCCACATTCCGGTGGACGAGTCCCCCCGCTTGGGCAGTTTCACCTGCCCGCCGATCGACAGCATGCCCGGGTACGCGGTGGCCCACGACGACACCCAGGTCGGGTTCTCGGCCGCCGCCGCGAGAGGCTGCAAAGCCACCTTCGACTCGGCGGCGGGCCCGCGTTCGACGCGGTCTGTGTCCGGTCGGCTGTGGGGCTTCTGCTTGAACATCCGCCCCGGCGCGTTCATGTAGTCGCGCATCGGCGACCGTTCGTGCCGGTCCTCGTCGACCTGCTTGCGCCGCTCGGCCAGCGTCATGGCCTCGGGGGGCTTGGGCAGGTCGGCGGCTGTCCGAGCCTGCGCGTGCGTGATGGCCGCGGTGACCGCGGAGCGGGGCCGGTCCACGGGTGACGCCCAGGAGGGGGCGACCCCCGCTAGTGCCAGCAGAGCCAGGGCCAGAACGACCGTGACAAGTCTTCGCGCTTGTGTGCGCACAGTGCATCACCTGTGAGTCAGGAGTGAAGAGAGGCCGTGGTGATGCATGATCAGGAAAAATCTCGAACTAACGTGCCGTGGAAAGCAGGGCCGAAACGCGACGGAGTCCCCACTCGCCCTGGACATGAGATTGCAGGCTGAGCGGACGGAGGGCTCCGGTTGGCCGCGGGTTTTGGCGCGAAGGTGATCCAGAGCGCGAGGTGGCGCGGGTAAACGGACCCTTGACGGTGAGCCAAGGAAAGGCAGCGAGCCGGAAACGGAAGAGCGGGCTGCTTGAGTGGAACCTTTCTCCGGCCTCGGGCAGGCGATACGTGTCTGTCACGCCTGAGGGATTGAGGGCCGACCCGTTGGCCTTTCAGAGCCGTCGCACCGACGTGCTACTGCGATCACCCGCCTCAGGAGGGTTCCAACCGCAGGACGAGTACAGCGGAGGCCGGGTGCGTGCCCCGCGAGGCGGAGTTCGCCCTGGTGCCGGTCGGCCCAGCGGTGGTCCGCCAGTCATCCGCTCTGAACTCGGTGATGCAGACGGTGGATGGTGAGCAGACGGACGGCCTCGTGAGTGAACAGGCAGTTGAGGCTGCGGCCGCAGGCGACGGCGTACGTCTTTCGGGCAACTCGTCCGAATGCCAGTTAAGTTCGTCCAATGGCAGCGAGCAAGCTCCGGGGATATGGCCGACGGCACGATCCTCCGCGGGGCGGACGTCGATCAAGCAGACGTTCGTGCTGTTCATCCGATAGAGCAATTGCTGACGGGCGAGCGACACGGTGTCCGTCGGCCCAGGTGGACGGCCCGGGCACGCTTGGCCGCGGCGAGATACTCATGGGCCACCCGCTGGAGCAGCTCGACCCGAGTGACCGCGCCACCGCCTGCCAACCGGTAGCGGACACGCACCCTCGCGTCGGGAGTGACGATTCCCGAGTGCGGGCCCTATCACTCATCGCCGTGGACGGAGCCCAGGCAAAGCCGGCGAGGATCTCACGTAGCAGTTACAGGACTTATGGACAGCCGCTTACCAATAGGGGACCCGAGGTCGTTCGTGCCATGGTCGACGAAGGACAGCCGGTAAGGAGGGCCACACGGCTGTCTGCCAATGCCGGTCACGAGTGAACGAAGAGCGAATTTCTTGTCAGCCCGTCCGGGCCAGGTTGGGCACTGGTTCGGGCGAAGCCGTCCGGCTGTGGTCGGGACGTGCCGGTGTGCCGGGATCGATGGGACGGTTGCGCGATGCCGTCCCGGACGGGGGTCTGACTCATGAGATCTTTGACCGAAGTGTCCAGTCACAGGCATGTCGACTGTTGTGGCGGGATGGTTTTTGCTGCCACCGAGCCACGGAGCGTGTCCCTATAGGGGCCTTGCCGAGTTTTAGGCGCCATCACGGTTCAGACCGCTCGAGCGGACCGGTGCCATCCACCCAGCACGCCACCACGTGAGAGGCGATCATCATGACGAGCCGACAGCGCAGTACCTCCTCGAGCGTAGATCCTCCAGTTCGGCGCGAGGTCGTCCTGGGCGTGGACACGCACGGCGAGGTGCATGTCGCCGCCGTGATCTCCCCGCTCGGGAAGATCTTGGCGACCGAGTCCTTCCCGGCGACGGCGGCCGGCTACCGACAGCTGCTCGTTTGGGCCCGCAAGCGGGGGACGGTGCGCCGGGCCGGTGTGGAGGGCACCGGCACCTTCGGCGCGGGCCTGTCCCGCTACCTGCTGGCCCAGCAGATCCAGGTGTACGAGGTGAACCGGCCCGACCGCTCGGCACGCCGGCTGCTCGGGAAGTCGGACCCGCTCGACGCTCAGGCCGCCGCGCGGGCCGTGCTCAGCGGTCGCGCCCGGGCCCGGGCCAAGTCCGGCGACGGTCCGGTGCACAGCGCCCGGATGTTGAAACTCGCCAAGGACTCCGCGGTCAAGGCCCGTACCCAGGCGATCAACCAGCTCAAAGCCGTCCTGGTCATCGCCGACCCCGCACTGCGGGAACAGCTGTCCAGCCTGGGCAACCGCGAGCTGTTCCGCACCTGCGCACGCCTCGGCCTATCCGGCGGTGGGGGAGACGAGGACGCGGTGGCCCAGGCCACCCACCTGACATTGCGCATGCTCGCCGAACGCATCCAACAGCTCACCGCGCAGATCGACGAGCTGAACCAACGCCTGACCCGGCTCGTCGAGCACCACGCCCCACAGCTGCTCGAACCGGTGGGCATCGGCCCGGACAGCGCCGTCACTCTCCTGATCACCATGGGAGACAACCCCGAGCGACTGAACACCGAGGCATCCTTTGCTGCCCTTTGCGGAGTCAGCCCCATCGAGTACTCCTCCGGCCGGCGGAGCACGCGTCGGCTCAACCACGGCGGCGACCGGCAGGCCAACGCTGCCCTGCACCGCATCGTGTTCACCCGCCTGCGTCACGACCCGCGCACCCGGGCGTACTACGAACGCCGCACCCAGGAGGGCAAGACCGACGTGAGATCATCCGATGCCTCAAGCGATACGCCGCCCGCGAGGTCTTCAACCTGGTCAGACCGGCTTCCCGCACCCCTGCGTTATAGGGGCGTCCGTGAGACGTGAGAGGGTCTGGGGCGTGAGCGAGACACCACCCAACACCCTGCAATACCGCTTTGACGGGCCAGAAGACGCTCCGGTCCTGATCCTGGGTCCCTCACTGGGTACCACATGGCACATGTGGGACCGGCAGGTCCCCGAGCTGACGAAGCAGTGGCGCGTGTTCCGGTTCGATCTGCCGGGACACGGAGGCGCCCCCGCCTACCCCGCGGGCGCGGTCGCCGACCTCACCACGCGGCTGCTCACCACCCTCGACGGCCTCGGCGTGCAGCGCTTCGGCTACGCGGGCTGCGCGCTCGGCGGCGCCGTCGGTATCGAACTGGCCCTGCGCCACCCCGAGCGCCTGGCGTCCCTCGCGCTGATCGCCGCCTCGCCCCGCTTCGGCACCGCGGACGAGTTCCGTCAGCGCGGGGTGATCGTACGCACGAACGGACTCGACCCCATCGCCCGGTCCTCGCCGGAGCGCTGGTTCACCGGAGGTTTCGCCGCCGCCCAGCCCGCGATCACCGAGTGGGCCGTGCAGATGGTGCGCACCACCGACCCGGGCTGCTACATCGCCGCCTGTGAGGCCCTCGCCTCGTTCGACGTGCGGGCCGAACTCGGCAGCGTCGGCGTGCCGACCCTGGTGCTGGTCGGCTCCGAGGACCAGGTCACCGGCCCCGCCGAGGCGCGCACCCTGGTCGCCGGGATCCCGGACGCCCGGCTCGCCGTCGTACCCGGGGCCTCCCATCTGGTGCCGGTGGAGCAGCCCGCCGCCGTCACCGACCTGCTGGTGCGGCACTTCTCCACGGCCTGGCAGCCCGGCTTCGAGACCGCCACCGGCCACATCGCGCTGCCCGCGGCGGTGGTGAAGCAGGTACCGGCCGCCGCCCCGTCGCAGCCCGTGGCCGAGATCGCCCCGCCCGCCGCACCGCAGCAGCCACAGGGCAGACCCGACCCGTACGACGCCGGGATCAAGGTCCGCCGGGAGGTGCTGGGCGACGCGCACGTCGACCGGGTGCTGGCCGAGACCGACGATTTCTCGGGCGACTTCCAGGAACTGGTCACCCGCTACGCCTGGGGCGAGGTCTGGGACCGGCCCGGACTGGACCGTCGCACCCGCAGTTGCGTCACCCTCACCGCCCTCGTCGCCGGCGGTCATGTGGAGGAGCTCGCCTTCCACCTCCGGGCCGCCCTGCGCAACGGGCTCACCCCCGACGAGATCAAGGAGGTGCTGCTCCAGACGGCCGTCTACTGCGGTGTCCCCGCGGCGAACCGGGCGTTCCGGGTGGCTCAGCAGGTCGTCCGCGAGGAGACCACACCGCAGGAGTGAGCCCCGGGCCGCGGGCGGCGCTCCGCGCGGCCGTGGGCGCGAGGGGCAGGATGGATGCATGAAGCTCACGAAGAAGTCGCACTCCTGCGTCCGCCTGGAGAAGGACGGACGCGTCCTCGTCCTCGACCCCGGAGGGTTCAGCGAGGAGGACGCCGCACTCGGCGCGGACGCCGTCCTGGTCACGCACGAGCACCCCGACCACTTCGACGAGGGCCGGCTGCGCAGCGCCCTGGAGGCCGACCCGGCCGTCGAGGTCTGGACCCTGAAGTCGGTCGCGGACCAGATCTCGGCGGCGTTCCCGGGCCGCGTGCACACCGTCGGTCACGGTGACACCTTCACCGCCGCGGGCTTCGACATACAGGTCCACGGTGAACTGCACGCGGTCATCCACCCGGACATCCCGCGCGTCACCAACGTGGGCTACCTCGTCGACGGCGGGAAGCTCTTCCACCCCGGCGACGCCCTCACCGTCCCCGACCAGCCGGTCGAGACGCTGATGCTGCCCGTCATGGCCCCCTGGAACAAGATCGCGGAGGTCATCGACTACGTTCGCGAGGTGCGGCCGCAGCGCGCCTACGACATCCACGACGCCCTGCTCACCGACCTCGCCCGCCCGGTCTACGACCGCCAGATCGGCGCCCTCGGCGGCTCGGAACACCTGCGGCTCGCCCCGGGCGGCTCGGCCGAGCTCTGAGCCCGCGGGCGGCGGTCGAGGGTTGTCGGAGGCGCCCGGTAGGTTGTGGGACATGCGCATCGCGACCTGGAACGTGAACTCGATCACCGCCCGCCTGCCGAGGCTCCTGGCCTGGCTGGAGAGCAGTGGCACGGACGTGCTGTGCCTCCAGGAGGCCAAGGTCGCCGAGGATCAGTTCCCGGCGGAGCAGCTGCGTGAACTGGGCTACGAGTCGGCGGTGCACGCCACCGGCCGGTGGAACGGCGTGGCGGTGCTCTCCCGCGTCGGTCTGGAGGACGTCGTCAAGGGCCTGCCGGGCGACCCGGGTTACGACGGCTCGGTCGAACCCCGTGCGATCTCCGCGACCTGCGGCCCGGTCCGCGTCTGGTCGGTCTACGTGCCGAACGGCCGTGAGGTGGAGCACCCCCACTACGCGTACAAGCTCCAGTGGATCGAGGCGCTGCGGGCCGCCGTGGCCGGCGACGCGGCGGGCAGCCGCCCGTTCGCGGTGATGGGCGACTACAACGTGGCGCCGACCGACGACGACGTCTACGACCGGGCCGCCTTCGAGGGCTCCACCCACGTCACCCCCGCCGAGCGCGCCGCCCTCGCCTCCCTGCGCGGCGCCGGCCTGTCCGACGTCGTCCCGCGCCCGCTGAAGTACGAGCACCCGTTCACCTACTGGGACTACCGCCAGCTCTGCTTCCCCAAGAACCGCGGCATGCGCATCGACCTGGTGTACGGCAACGAGCCCTTCGCGAAGGCGGTCACGGACTCCTACGTCGACCGCGAGGAGCGCAAGGGCAAGGGCGCCTCGGACCACGCACCGGTCGTGGTGGACCTGGACGTGTAACCACCCGCCGGCAGCCGTCGTCCGACCCCGCGCGCCTGTGGTGCCAGGGGCGGTACGAATGACAGGCTGGAGGTATGAACATCCCTTTCCTGGGCAACCGGCGCCAGAAAGCCGGGGTTCCCGATCCCGAGGGCATCGCGGAACTCCTGGCCGAGTGTGAACTGTTGCGCTCCCAGGCGTACCGGGCGGGTGTCCGACTGGACGACTCCCCGGCCTCGTTGGAGGCGCTGGACCAACTGGTGCCGGGCTGGCGGGACGACGAGGAGACGTCGACCTGGCTGGGCAACGACGCGGGGCTGTATCTCGGCACCGTCATCGTGCGTACCGTGCCGGGGGCCGCCTGGGAGATCCGGGCCGACGGGCAGCCGGTCGTACGGCTCACCTCCGGCCGGGAGTTCGACGTCGTGGACGCGGGGCACGAGTGGGCGGCCAGCGGTGTTCCCGAGCTGTCGCAGCTGTACGCGGAGGTCGCCGAGGCGTGAAGCCCCGGCTCCCGCAGTTCGGTGTACATCCCGCAGCTCGCTGTAAATACGGCTAATGACCGACAAGTGCGTGTCGCGCCCACCCGGCGATCTTGCCTGGATACGTTGCGGCGACCACCACACAGAGAGTGAGTAGGGGTGGGTATGGCCGTCGATCCGCTGATCGAGTTGCGTGACGTCAACAAGTACTTCGGGGATCTGCATGTCCTGCAGGACATCGATCTCACCGTGGCCAGGGGAGAGGTGGTCGTCGTCATCGGCCCGTCGGGATCGGGGAAATCGACCCTGTGCCGGGCCATCAACAGGCTGGAGACCATCCAGTCCGGCACGATCGCGCTGGACGGGCAGCCGCTCCCGCACGAGGGCAAGGAGCTGGCACGGCTGCGCGCCGATGTAGGCATGGTCTTCCAGTCGTTCAACCTCTTCGCGCACAAGACCGTTCTCCAGAACGTCTCGCTGGGCCAGGTCAAGGTCCGCGGCCGCAAGAAGGAGGACGCCGACCGGCGCTCCCACGAACTCCTCGACCGTGTCGGCGTCGCCGACCAGGCGGACAAGTACCCGGCGCAGCTCTCGGGCGGTCAGCAGCAGCGCGTGGCGATCGCGAGGGCGCTGGCCATGGAGCCCAAGGTGATGCTGTTCGACGAGCCGACCTCCGCGCTGGACCCGGAGATGATCAACGAGGTGCTGGAGGTCATGCGGCAACTCGCCGCCGAGGGCATGACCATGATCGTGGTCACGCACGAGATGGGCTTCGCCCGCTCGGCCGCCCACCGCGTGGTCTTCATGGCCGACGGCCGGATCGTCGAGGACCGCACGCCCGACGAGTTCTTCGGCAACCCGAACAGCGACAGGGCCAGGGACTTCCTCTCCAAGATCCTCAAGCACTGAGCGGGGTGACGTCCGGAAACCCGTCCGTCCGGACCTCGACTAGAGTGTTCCCTTCATCCCGGCGAGGGAAGGGACTTCGCGCCAGGAGCGGGGACGCCACCGCCGGGAGGGGACCGCCCGCGAGGGCGGCGGTTCACATCGGCCAGTCCCGTCCGGCGGCAGTCGGAGATCACTGCTCGCGCAGCGGAACCGACCTGTACGCCGGGTCGTTCGCCGCGAGGAGAAGGTCAGCTGCGCGCCGGACGGGTTGTGCCCCGTGATGTGCCGGCGGAAGGACTGAGGTCGCCCGGTGGGCCGTGCGAGTCGCCACTGGGCTTGGCCGGCTCCGGCAGCACACGGGCTCTGTCGACGACCCCGATCCGCACGAACCGCGCACTGGGCCGTGTGCCGACGACCCGGACCACGCGACTGTTCGTGTGGTTGACCGCGTTGGCCACCAGCTCCGGGACGAGCGGTATCGCGGTGTCCGTCAGCTCCTCCAGGTACCAGGCCGCCACCTCGATCTCCTCGGCGCTGTTCAACTCAAGTGGACACAGCGCGCACCGGAGTGCGTCGGCACTCATTGTGACACCGGTGGAGATAGCGGTGACGGGGTGGAGCGTCACCGACGCCCTGCCGCCGCAGGCCAGGGCGGCTTCGAGTTCCGGAGTGCCGCTCCGCCGACCTGATCGGCTGCCGCGTCGGGTTTTCTCGTTACTCCACAGCGCGGCGGATGAGTTTGTGGCTCCCGGCCGGTCCAAGCTCGTGACACGTGACACCCCAGGAAAGGACACCGCCATGTCGGAGCTTCTCGTCGACTTCATCACCTCCCTCGACGGCCACGCGTCGGGAGAGGGTTGGCCCGGGTTCTGGGGCCTCGAGGGCCCGGAGTACCTCGCATGGCTCGGCGGGCAGCCCGAGGCCACCTACCTGATGGGAGCGAACACCTACCGCCTGATGTCGGGCTTCGCCGCAGGCGAGGTCCCGCATGGCCAAGACGAGTTCAGGCCCGAGGAAGAGGCGTCCGTCGACGAGCTCACGCAAGCGTCCAAGGTGGTGTTCTCCTCCTCACTCGAGGAGCCACTGACGTGGGCCAACTCCACGCTCGTCCGCGACGACGCCGTCGAGGCGGTCCGCGCCATGAAGTCGAGTGGCTCGGGGCTCCTCAGCACGATCGGCAGCCTCAGCCTGTGCCGGTCCCTGCTACGAGCCGGACTCGTCGACCGCTTCCGGGTCGTGATGTTCCCGGTGATCACCGGGGCCACGGGCGAAGAACGCATCTACGACGGCTATCCGGACGTCGCCCTCGAGATGATCGAGCACCGCACCTTCGACGGCCGCATCCAGCTGGTCGAGTACAAGCCCCGCGTGCTCGAGCACCCGCCGCTCGGCGTCCCCGCGTGACGTCGCCCCGTCCGCCGGTCTGACGGCCACCAGGCCGGCGCCGGCGGGCGCGGAGCAAGACCCGATAGGGGGCGAACGGCCAACGTCAGGACGCCCGGTCCATCGTCGCTGGGCGGCGGGAGTCGCCGCAGGCCGCGGGCCGTCCCGCAACGCGGGGACGGCACACCCCGCGACCTCACTGACGAGAGCATGGCGACGAACTAAGCTGCGCGGACGTCCCTTTACTGGAGGTGCGGATGCGTCGCCCTGTCGCACGGAGTCTCGCAGTCCTGGCGGTCGGTGCCGCCGTGATGTCGGTGGGGGCGGCGGCGCCGCCCGACCGGCCGGCCCAGCACGACGGACCCACCCCGCACGCCCCCAAGGTCCCGATGGCCGTCGGTTACGGCGGCGCGGTCTCCAGCGTCGACACCGACGCGTCCGCCGCCGGGATCGAGGTCCTGAGGAAGGGCGGCAACGCCGTCGACGCGGCCGTCGCCACGGCCGCCGCGCTCGGCGTCACCGAGCCCTATTCGGCCGGCATCGGCGGAGGCGGCTACTTCGTCTACTACGACGCACGGTCGCGCACCGTGCACACCATCGACGGCCGCGAGACCGCCCCGCTGACCGCCGACTCCGGCCTGTTCCTGGAGAACGGCAAGCCGATCCCGTTCGCCGAAGCCGTCACCAGCGGTCTCGGTGTCGGCACCCCCGGCACGCCCGCCACCTGGCAGCGGGCGCTCGCCGCGTGGGGCAACAGCAGCCTGGGGACGGTCCTCAAGCCCGCCGAACGTCTCGCCCGCGACGGCTTCACCGTCGACGACACCTTCCGGTCGCAGACCGCCGCCAACGAGACCCGCTTCCGCCACTTCCCCGACACGGCGGAGCTGTTCCTGCCGGGCGGCCGACTCCCCGTCGTCGGCTCCACCTTCAAGAACCCCGATCTGGCCCGCACCTACGAGGAGTTGCGCCGCAAGGGCGTCGACGCCCTGTACCGGGGCGACATCGGCCGCGACATCGTGAACACGGTCAACAAGCCGCCCGTGGACCCGGATTCCGGCTGGAACGCCCGCCCCGGCGACCTGTCCCCGCGTGACCTCGCCGTGTACCGCGCCAAGTTCCAGCCGCCCACGAAGACCTCGTACCGCGGCCTGGACGTCTACTCCATCGCGCCGTCCTCCTCCGGTGGCACGACGGTCGGCGAGGCCCTCAACATCCTCGAGCGCACCGACCTGTCCAAGGCGAGCGACGTCCAGTACCTGCACCGCTACATCGAGGCGAGCCGCATCGCGTTCGCGGACCGGGGCCGCTGGGTCGGCGATCCGGCCTTCGAGGACGTACCGACGAAGGACCTGCTCTCCCAGCGGTTCGCCGACTCGCGCGAGTGCCTCATCAAGGACGACGCGGTCCTCACCAGCCCGCTCGCCCCCGGCGACCCGCGTAACCCGCGGCCCTGCGCGAGCGGTGGCAAGGCGGCCCCGACGACGTACGAGGGCGAGAACACCACGCACCTCACCACCGCCGACCGGTGGGGCAACGTCGTCGCCTACACCCTCACCATCGAGCAGACCGGCGGCAGCGGCATCACCGTGCCCGGCCGCGGTTTCCTGCTCAACAACGAACTGACGGACTTCTCCTTCGCCCCGGCGAACCCGGCCGTGCACGACCCGAACCTGCCGGGTCCCGGCAAGCGGCCGCGGTCGTCCATCTCACCGACGATCGTGCTCGACCGGCACGACCGGCCGGTGGTGGCGCTCGGCTCGCCCGGCGGTTCCACCATCATCACCACCGTGCTGCAGACCCTCACCGGGTTCCTCGACCGCCAACTGCCCCTGGTCGACGCGATCGCCGCGCCGCGCGCCAGCCAGCGCAACACGGCGCAGACGGAACTCGAACCCGGCCTGTACGGCAGTGAGCTGCGGCAGAGCCTGGAGGCCATCGGGCACTCCTTCCGGGAGAACCCGGAGATCGGCGCGACCACGGGCATCCAGCGACTGCCGGACGGCACGTGGCTCGCGGCGGCCGAGAAGGTCCGCAGGGGCGGCGGCTCGGCGATGGTCGTACACCCGTCGCGGTAGACGCGGACACCCGCGGACGTGAGGGACGCCCCCACCCGGGGGCGTCCCTCCGCTCACAACTCGGCGGCAGGCGTCTGACGCGTACGGAACGTCAGGCGCCCGTCCTCCGCGTCGACCGTCACCCGGCCGCCCTCCTGGACGCGGCCGTCCAGCAGCAGCCGGGAGAGCTGGTTGTCGACCTCCCGCTGGATGGTGCGGCGCAGCGGCCGGGCGCCGTACTCGGGCTGGTGGCCGCGCTCGGCCAGCCAGTCCACGGCCGCGTCGGTGAAGTCGACCGCGATGCCCCGGCCCTTCAGCCCGCGCCGGGTGCTCTCCAGCAGCAGGTCGGTGATCCGCCGCAGCTCCTCGGCGGTCAGCTGGCGGAACACCACGACCTCGTCGATCCGGTTGAGGAACTCGGGCCGGAAGTGCTCCCGCAGTGGCCGCAGCACCTGTTCGCGCCGCGCCTCCTCGTCCGCCTCCGTGCCACCCGACGCGAAGCCCAGCGTCGCCCCGCGCCGGGTGATCGCCTCGGAACCGAGATTGCTGGTCATCACGATGACGGTGTTGGTGAAGTCCACCGTCCGGCCCTGCGAGTCGGTCAGCCGGCCGTCATCGAGCACCTGGAGCAGGATGTTGAAGACGTCCGGGTGCGCCTTCTCCACCTCGTCGAGCAGGAGCAGCGAGTACGGGTGCCGGCGCACCACCTCGGTCAGCTGCCCGGCCTCCTCGTGCCCCACATAGCCGGGCGGGGCGCCCACCAGCCGACTGACCGTGTGCCGCTCCTGGTACTCGCTCATGTCGAGGCGCACCATCCGGTCCACACTGCCGAACAGGGCCTCGGCGAGCGCCCGCGCCAGCTCCGTCTTGCCGACGCCCGTCGGCCCGAGGAACAGGAAGCTGCCGATCGGCCGGTCCGGGCTGCCGAGACCCGCGCGGGAGCGCAGCACCGCGTCCGAGACGACCCGCACCGCCTCGTCCTGGCCGACCACCCGCTGGTGCAGATGCCGCTCCAGCCCCAGCAGCCGGTCCTTCTCCTCCTCGGTGAGACGGCTCACCGGGATGCCCGTCTGCCGGGCCACCACCTCGGCGATCGCCTCGGCGTCCACCCACAGGCTCTGCCCCTCGTCGACCTCGCTCTCGCCACCGGCCTGCGCGATCCGCTGCTTCAGCTCCACGATGCGGTCCCGCAGCTGCGTGGCCTGCTCGTACTGCTCGTCGGCGACCGCCTGGTCCTTGTCACAGGTCAGCTGCTCGATCTCACGCTCCATGGCCCGTACGTCCGTGCCCTTGGTGCGGGCCCGCAGCCGCACCCGGGCGCCGGCCTGGTCGATCAGGTCGATGGCCTTGTCCGGCAGCCGGCGGTCGCTCAGATAGCGGTCGGACAGCTCCACGGCCGCCACCAGGGCCTCGTCGGTGTAGCGGACCTGGTGATGGGCCTCGTAGCGGTCCCGCAGACCGCGCAGGATTTCGATCGCGTCCGCGGGCGTGGGCTCCGGCACCATGATCGGCTGGAAGCGGCGGGCCAGCGCTGCGTCCTTCTCGATCCGGCGGAACTCCTCCAGCGTGGTCGCCCCCACGATGTGCAGTTCACCGCGGGCCAGGGCCGGCTTGAGGATGTTGCCGGCGTCCAGGGAGCCGCCCTCGCCGCCGCCCCCGGCGCCGACGACGGTGTGCAGCTCGTCGATGAAGATGACCAGCCGGTCGGAGTGGGAGCGGATCTCCTCGACGATGGTGTTCATCCGTTCCTCGAAGTCGCCCCGGTAGCGGGTCCCGGCGACGACGCCCGTCAGGTCCAGGGCCACCACGCGCCGGCCGAGGAGAGTGTCGGGCACGTCCCCCTCGGCGATCCGCTGCGCCAGCCCCTCCACGACGGCGGTCTTGCCGACGCCCGCGTCACCGATCAGCACCGGGTTGTTCTTGCCGCGCCGGGAGAGCACCTCGACGGTCTGCTCGATCTCCTGGTCCCGTCCGATCACCGGGTCGATACGGCCCTCGCGGGCCAGGGAGGTGAGGTCGCGTCCGTACTTGTCCAGGGTCGGCGTGCCGGTGGCGGGACGGGGCCGCTCGGGCCGGGACGGCGGTGCCTCCGCGGCCTCCGGCGGGCCGGAGGGGGCGAACCGGGCCGCGTTGAGGATGTGCCCGGCGGCCGAGTCGGGGTTGGCGGCCAGGGCGCTGAGCACATGCTCCGGACCGATGTAACCGGCGCCGCTGGCGCGGGCCATCTCGTGCGCGTCCAGCAGTGCCCTTTTGACGGCGGGCGTCAGGGACAGCGACGTCGGCGGCGGGGCGTCGCCCGGTCCGTGCTGGACCGGCCCGGACCGGTCGTCGATCTGTGAGGCCAGCGAGTCCGGGTCCGCGCCCGCCCGGGTCAGCAGACTCCGGGTCGGTTCGGCGGCGAGGGCGGCGCGCAGCAGATGCTGGGTGTCCAGGTCCCGGCTGCCGTGCTCGGCGGCGTACTGGGCGGCGCCGCGCACCAGCTCCCGGGCCGGCTGGCTGAGCAGGCGGCCGATGTCGATCTGGCGGGGGCGCGCGCCGCCGAAGAAGCGGGCGAGGAATTCTGCGAACGGGTCACCCTCCGGGCCGACGAAACCATTCGTCATCGTCATCCGTTCCTTCGCTGGGTCGACGTGCCGGGGCCGGGTAACCCGGTCCGGGCTCGCTCATGCCACGATGACACGTTCCGTATCGGCGGGCATGTTCAGGAAGGCGACGGGGCGCGGCTCGCGGACCGGTCGCCGCCCGGCCGCGTCTGGCTCGCGGCCGGCTCTCGGGAGAGGGGGCCGGCGGCCGGCAACTCCACGTGCCGCCCCTGCCCGACGGTGCGGCCCCGGTGCCGGCCGACGATGTGGTCGGCACCGGGGCCGCACGGTGGACAGGCGGTGGGTGACGACCAGCGGGGCGCATTCCCGGGCGACGTCCTTCGGTCAGCGCCACGAGAAGCAGCAGCGGCGGGTCGAGCCACGCCATCAGGACGATCGCCCCGGCGGCGACGTGCTCCCGGTCGGCCAGGCCAGGGCCTGGGAGGCGACTCGCGCAGCGGGGTGGTGTCGGCGGTGACCCGCGAGACGAGGTCGCCGGCCCGGTGGCGGTCGTATGCGCGCATCCCCAGTCGGAGCGGCCGGTCCACCGGGCCGAGCCGGAGCTGTCGTACGACGCCCTCGCCCATGTGCTCCGGCAGGAAGCGCCCCGCCGAGCCGGTCACCGCCTCGGCGACGAACAGCGCGCCGAGCGGTCCCCCCAGCGGCCGGACGGCCTGACCGCGGCCGCTCGCGTCCACGGCATGCCGGGTCACGAGCGGCTGGGCCGGCCCGAGCGCGGAGCCCGCGAGGGTGAGCAGCACGGCCACGGCGATGGCACGCCGGTGCCCGGCGGTGGGGCCGTTGAGCGTGCGCAGTGCCGCCCGGGTGGACCGGTCCTCCCCCTAGGTGTGCTGTCCCGGGACATTGGTGACACGCGTGCTGGGTGCTTGAAAGGGTGAGGGCCTTCTGGGTTCGGTGTGGATCGCGACATCTACGCCCGACCGCAGGAGGACCTCGTCTCCCACCGTAATGCCCCGCTGACGCCGACCGGCAGGCTGCGTCTGGCCCGTTCCCCGGCCGCCCCGGCCGGGACACCGTCCGCCGAGCCGGGGATCGGGGCCCCGCCGTGCGCCGGGTCGCCGGTGTGCCGGGCGGGGTGTGCCGGGCCGGGGGGTGTCGGGCTGTCGGTCATCGGGCCGGTGGGCGGGTGCGCGGTTCCACGGAGACCAGACGGGCGAAGTAGCCGTCCGGGACGCCCTCGCCGACCGGGCGGCCCTCCGCCTCGATCCAGGCGTGGGCGGTGAAGGGCGGCACGACACGGACCCCGGCGCACCAGGTCGGCCACGTCCCCCGGAGCCGGCACAGCAGCGCGGCACCCAGGGAACGCGGCAGGCACCCCTTCGGCCCGGTGCAGCGCAGGCTGACCGCGCACAGGGCGTCCCGTGCCGCCTGGGCCTGGACGGCGGTGGCCGGGGCCGCGCCGCGCCGCAACACGTGGAGCACGGCGCGGATGCGGCGCGGCGGCAGGAGGGCCAGTACCACGGCGGGGACCAGGACCAGACGGGCCGCCATGCGCCGCCCGAGCGGCACTCCGGTGGGGCGATCCAGGGCGCTGGGCGTCGTCATGAGGCCAGCCCCGCCTCGCGCAGGTCGCCGACGAGTGCCTCGACGTCCCGCAGGGCCTGCGCCCGCTCGATGTCGAACGCGCGGACCAGCGCGGCGGCCGCGTCCGCGGCCTCGCCGCCGTCCAGCAGCGTCCGCACCACCAGCGTGGCGGTCGGATTCAACTCCCAGTAGGTTCCGGCCCGTTCGTCCAGCAGCACGGTGCCGTAGTCGGTCTCGGCCGTGGAGACGTGTGCGTCGAAACGCAGGGGCATGGCATCGCCTTTCTGGGCCGCGAGGCAGGACCCCGCGGCCGTGCGGGGCTACGGGGTACGGGTACTGCTGCGGCTGCGGGACAGACCGCGCAGCCACACCTCGGTGGCGATCGTCGAGTAGAGGATGGCGTCGGACAGACCGGGGGAGGCGGGCCGCCGGGCGAGACGGCGCAGCTCGGCCCCGTCCACCAGGCCGAGCCCTTCCAGCCGGGAGTCCTCCCACAGCGCCAGCAGGTCGGCACGGTTCTCGCGCAGGCCGTTGGAGGCGTCCATGGAGGCCGTGGCCTTGGTCGTACGGCGCAGGCACGGTTGCGGAACGACCCCGCTCATCGCGGTGGTCAGCACCGGCTTGTACCGGAAGGGCGTGACGCGCTCGGCCGGGCGCACGGCGAGGCACGCCTCGATGACGCGGTCGTCGAGGAAGGGGGAGGCCATCGGCAGGCCGGCGCGGGCCGCCATGTGGTCCCACTGTCTGATGACACGCGTGGTGGAGCGGATCTGCTCCAGGTCCGCGTGCATGCCCCGGTCGGGATGGAGGGGAGTCGCCGTCGCGGCGGCGTCGAGCAGCGCCCGCCGCGCCACCTGCTCGGCGTCCGCGGTGACCCAGTCGAACAGGCGGGGCGCCATGCCCCAGCCGAGTCCCGTGGCGACGGAGGACGTGGCCGTCGGCTCACGCAGCCGGCCGGCGGCGTCGGCGAGCCACGCCCCGTACGGGCGCGTGTCGGCCAGGGCGCGGACGGTGCCGCCGAGCGGCCACTGCCACAGGGCACGGAACCCGCGCAGCTGCCGCAGCGCGTGCAGCGGGCGGGTACGCAGCAGCCGGTGGTAGTACGCCTCGGAGCACCAGGCCACGTGGTCGCCGCCGATGCCGGTCAGATGGACGCGGCTGCCGCGCTCGGCGAGTCCCGGCAGGTGGTGCAGGGCCCGGGAGCGGTCCATGACGCCGATGGTGGGTTCGTCCAGGACGTCGTCGATGCCCAGCAGGTCGTCGTAGACCAGTGGCGAGGCGTCGGCGTCCCAGACCACGTGCTCGACGTCCGGCAGGTGCCGGGCCGCCTGCTCGGCCCAGTACAGGTCGGTGTCCGCGGGGTCGCGTCCCGGCCAGGTGGCGGCCACCACGTGCGCGGGGGAGCGGTCGGCGAGGAAGCAGACGGAGGTGGAGTCCAGCCCGCCGGACAGGTCGCAGCTGACCACACCGCCCTGCCGGGTCCGTGCGTC
This sequence comes from Streptomyces griseoloalbus, assembly GCA_014650015.1. Lineage (GTDB taxonomy): Bacteria > Actinomycetota > Actinomycetes > Streptomycetales > Streptomycetaceae > Streptomyces > Streptomyces griseoloalbus. The sequence continues at coordinate 235,666 of BMUD01000012.1, read as the reverse complement.
GACGGCTTCCTGGAGCGCCGCGCGGACCGGGTCGGCCGCGTCGGCCAGCGGTACGACCGGTTCCGGCGGCGTCCACCAGCGGGTGTGCCGGGCGGTGCGCCCGTCGGCGGCGACGACCACCGCCTCCTGCGGGGGTACGGCGGTGACGGCGGGCCACAGCGACGTCTCGTACAGCGGATACGGCGCGGGCCACAGCAGCCGGACGGCCAGTTCCGCGGGATCGGGGTCGAGGCCGAGGGCGTCGGCGAGTACGTCGGCCCGGGTGGCGGCGACCCGCGTGCCGGCGAGCTCCGCGTGGAAGACCAGCCGGAGGCCGGAGGCCGTGCCCTGGACCCGGATCATCCCGTCGAGGGCGGCCACCAGGTGGAAGCTGCCGGGGAGGGAGCGGGCCAGCGCGTCGACCTCGGCGAGGTCGCGCAACCGGGCGGCCCTGTGACGTAGGTCGTCCGCTGCCACGGGGCAGCAGCCGATGACGGCCAGGGCGGTGTCACCGGCGTGCACCGTGACGGCCTCGTCGTCGCGCCACTGGCCGACCAGCCAGGGCCTGCCCGAGGGATGGCTCACGGTCCGGCAGCCGGGCGGGGCGAAGGAGCGGGCCGCGGCGGCCGCTTCCGCACGGTCGGTGAAGACCGCGAAGTGCGCCTCGCCGGGGCCCGTCCCCGCACTTGCGTGCAGTGGTGTCATGACGTCGGGTCGGTACCGTCGTCCGTCAGTTCTTGCTCAGGATCAGCCGGTCGTTGCCGTGCTTGCCCAGCAGCCCGGTCTCCTTGCGGAACCTACCGAGACGGACGAGGGTCGGTGCTTCGTATGCCTTCTTCATGACTCTCCTCGCGTGCTGATTGCCCGGACCGCTCCTCTCGTCGACGTGCCCGTGGCTCATCGGGAGCCCAGGACGAGGAGCGGTGCGGCACCCAGCTAGCGGCAGAACCGCCGAGCAGGGCAAGGAGAAACGGAAAAGTATGACGATGTGCCAATGGCCGACGATTCCGCTTGTCGGCCGGCCCGGTTCTGTCCTGTCCGACGGGGCGGCGTGTGCGGATCGTTCGGACGTGCGTGTGAAGAAACGTTGTCACGTCGGCTTTGTCGTCGGCTCGTCGAGCCGGCACGCCGGTCCTGATGAGGGCGCGGAGGGGAGCCGCCGGGGCGCGTTCACGGCTCTCCGGTGCGCACCACGCCCCTCCACTGCGTGCGGGTGGAGCGAGTGACGGATGTGCTCACGGGGCTTCGCGGGCCGTCAGAACGCGCGGTCCGCTCTCGGTGATCGCCACCGTGTGTTCCGCATGGGCCGCGCGGGACGCGTCGTCCGTACGGAGCGTCCAGCCGTCCGGCGCCGCGTGGAAACCGTCCGTGCCGTCGCCGGTGAGCATCGGCTCGATCGCCAGGGCCATGCCGTGCCGCAACGGCATGCCCCGGCCCGGCGCGCCCTCGTTCGGCACGGACGGGTCCTCGTGCATGCGGCGGCCGATGCCGTGCCCCCCGAAGCCGTCCGGGATGCCGTAGCCCGCCGCGCGGCACACGGTCCCGATCGCGTGGGCGATGTCGCCGACGCGGTTGCCGACGACGGCCGCCTCGATCCCTGCCGAGAGGGCCCGCTCGGCCGTCTCGGTCAGCCGTACGTCGGCCGGGCGCGGCGTGCCCACGACGAAACTGATCGCCGAGTCCCCGACCCAGCCGCCCAGTTCGGCGCCGCAGTCGATGGAGACGAGGTCGCCGTCGCGCAGCCGGTAGGTGTCCGGGATGCCGTGCACGATCGCGTCGTTGACGGACGCGCAGATCACGGCGGGGAACGGCGTCGGCGCGAAGGAGGGGCGATAGCCTAGGAAGGGCGAGGACGCGCCCGCCGCGCGCAGTACGTCCCGCGCCACCCCGTCCAGCTCCAGCAGGGAAACGCCCACGTCGGCGGCGTTCCGGACGGCCGTCAGCGCGCTCGCGACGACCTGGCCCGCCTCGTGCATGGCATCGATCGACGTGTCGGTCTTCAGCTCCACCGTGCCAATTACTATACCGGTATTAGTATGGGCTCATGGTGCGCACCCCCTTGACCCCCGAAGAGCGCGAACGCGGCGAGCGGCTCGGCCGGCTGCTGCGCGAGGCGCGCGGCAGTCGCAGCATGGCCGAGGTCGCGGCGAGCGCCGGCCTCTCCGCGGAGACGCTGCGCAAGATCGAGACCGGACGGGCCCCGACCCCGGCGTTCTTCACCGTGGCCGCCCTGGCGGGCGCGCTCGGGCTGTCGATGGACGAGCTGGTGGGGCGCTGCTCGCCGAGTGCGCCGCTCGCAGCCTGAGCCGCCGCGGGTTCCCGGTCCGCATCCCGCCGGAAAACTCTCCGTAGCGCGGCCGTAACACGCCGGGTGTTACCTACGGAGCCGGTGCTCCGGATCTGGTGGGAGTTGGCTATGGAAGCGGATCAACTCCCGGTGGCGGTCCGGGAGTTCACTGACTACCTGCGGGGCCTGCTGGCACGCCTCGACCGGTCCGCCGGCTGGTGCGCGGTGTTCTGGCAGCGGGATCCCGACGGCATGCGGGCCTGCGTCGACGGACGTGAGCCGCCGCCCTGGGACGTGCTGGAGGCCCTGCTCCAGGACCTCGCCGCAACGTACGGTCCCGCCGCCGCGACCGAGACCCCGACGGCCCGCGCCCTGCACCTGGCCGCCCTGGACGCGTACGACGCCCGGCCGGGGGCCCGGGACGCCCTGCGCGACCGGCTCGACGTCATGCTGCGCGAGCAGCGGTACGCGGCGGAGCGCCGGGCGGAGCTGACCCACCGGCTGGCCTCCGCCGCCACCCGCGAGGAGGCCGACGCACTCGGTCCTGCCCTCGCCTGGGCCGACGACGACCACCGGCGCGCCACGGCCCGGTGCGCGGAGATCACCGCCCGCGTGACCTCCCTCGACCGACGCGAGGGGCAGGCGGCGCGGGTGCCGACGCCGCAGGCCGACCCCTCGGCTGCGTCCGGACGGCCCGGGAACCACCCCACGGCACCCGCCACCCTCTCACCCGAGCGACACGGTCCCGGTGGTCACCGGCCCGCACCCGAGCGGGGCGGTGGGTCCGCACCCGGGGCCGTGCAGCCCGCGCCCGCCGCCCCCGGGCAGCGCAGGCGCCGGCGGGGCGGGGCTCGGTTCGCCGGGGCGGCGGAGGAGGCGGACGGTCCCGTCGCCGTGCCCCCCGCGGCCGTACCGAGCCTTCCCGCAGCGGCGCCCGCCGCGCGCGGTGCGCGGTTCGCCGGCGCTGCCGGGGCGGCGGGGGAGGAGCCGCCCCGGAGCGACCGGAGCGGCCAGGGCGACGGGGGTGGTCGACGGGGCCCGAGTGACCGGACGGAGCGGGGTGTCGACGGGGCGGACCGGCGGGAGGCCGGGCGGATCGTCGGGGCACTCGCGCGGTTGCGGAGCGAAGGGCGCAGCGGAGAGGCGCACGCGGTGCTGGTCGAGGCCGCGCACTGGCCCGCCGCCCGGTTCCCGCTGCTCGCTCACGAGATGCGCAGGGCCGGGCTGGGTGCCGACTGGGCGACCCTGCTGTGGGAGGCCGCCGCCTCGCTGCCCGCGGACCGGCTGGTCGCCGCGGCCGACGCGCTCACCGCGGCCGGCCGCGCGCAGGACGCGGAGCAGATCCTGCGGCAGGGCGTGGTGCGGCCGGTCGACGAGATCGGACGGGCCGTGCTCGCCCTGACCGGCGAGGAGCGGCACCGGGAGGTGCGGGCGCTGCTCGACGCCTGCGTCCGCATGCGCACCCCCGAGGACGCGGCCCGCACCGCCGCACCGGATCCGCAGCGGCTCGTCCCCCTGCTCCTGGCCGCCGCCCGGGACGTCTCGGACGAGCGGCACTGGGATCTGCTGCACGCCCTGCGCGTCGCGGGATTCGCCGCCTGACCGGGCCCGGCGGCACGCCCGACTCACCCACAGGGGTGTCAAACACGATCGACTCCACGGCCGTGGCGACGATGGTCTTGGCAAGGCCGTCCGAGAGGCTTACGTTCGTCCCTCTACGCCCGTCTCTACAGGCGTAGAGGCGCTGACGTCGCGTCGAAGGAGCAGCTCATGACCAACGTCGTACGTGCCGCTCTGGTCCAGGCCACCTGGACCGGCGACACCGAGTCCATGCTGGCGAAACACGAGGAGCACGCCCGCGAGGCGGCGCGTCGGGGGGCGAAGGTCATCGGGTTCCAGGAGGTGTTCAACTCCCCCTACTTCTGTCAGGTCCAGGACCCCGAGCACTACCGCTGGGCCGAACCCGTGCCCGACGGGCCGACCACCCGCCGGATGCAGGCGCTGGCCCGCGAGACCGGCATGGTGATCGTCGTGCCGGTGTTCGAGATCGAGCAGTCCGGCTACTACTACAACACCGCGGCGGTGATCGACGCCGACGGCACCGTCCTCGGCAAGTACCGCAAGCACCACATCCCGCAGGTCAAGGGCTTCTGGGAGAAGTTCTACTTCCGGCCCGGAAACCTCGGCTGGCCGGTCTTCGACACCGCCGTCGGCAAGGTCGGCGTCTACATCTGCTATGACCGCCACTTCCCGGAGGGTTGGCGGCAACTCGGCATCAACGGCGCACAGCTGGTCTACAACCCGTCCGCCACGCACCGCGGCCTCTCGTCCCACCTGTGGCGGCTGGAGCAGCCGGCGGCGGCCGTCGCGAACGAATACTTCGTCGCCGCGATCAACCGCGTGGGTGTGGAGGAGTATGGGGACAACGACTTCTACGGGACCTCGTACTTCGTCGACCCGCGCGGACAGTTCGTCGGCGACGTCGCCAGCGACACCAAGGAGGAGCTCGTGGTCCGCGACCTGGACTTCGGCCTCGTCGAGGAGGTGCGGCAGCAGTGGGCCTTCTACCGCGACCGCCGCCCCGACGCCTACGAAGGGCTGGTGCGGCCATGACCGACGACCTCCTGGGCCGCCACCGCTCCGTGCTCCCCGACTGGCTCGCCCTCTACTACGAGGAGCCGATCGAGATCACCCACGGCGAGGGCCGCCACGTCTGGGACTCCGCGGGCAACCGCTACCTCGACTTCTTCGGCGGCATCCTCACCACCATGACCGCCCACGCCCTTCCCGAGGTCACCAAGGCGGTGAGCGAGCAGGCCGGGCGGATCGTCCACTCCTCCACCCTCTACCTCAACCGGCAGATGGTGGAACTGGCCGAGCGGATCGCCCAGTTGAGCGGCATCCCGGACGCCCGGGTCTTCTTCACCACCTCCGGCACCGAGGCCAACGACACCGCCCTGCTGCTCGCCACCACCTACCGCCGCAGCAACACGATCCTGGCGATGCGCAACAGCTACCACGGCCGCTCGTTCAGCGCGGTCGGCATCACCGGCAACCGCGGCTGGTCCCCGACCTCCCTCTCCCCGCTCCAGACGCTGTACGTCCACGGCGGGGTGCGTACCCGAGGCCCGTTCGCCGCCCTCGACGACTACGACTTCGTCGCCGCCTGCGTCGACGACCTCAAGGACCTCCTCGGCCACACCCGCCCGCCCGCCGCGCTGATCGCCGAGCCGATCCAGGGCGTCGGCGGCTTCACCTCACCGCCCGACGGCCTCTACGCGGCCTTCCGCGAGGTGCTGCACGAGCGGGGCATCCTGTGGATCTCCGACGAGGTGCAGACCGGCTGGGGCCGCACCGGCGAGCACTTCTGGGGCTGGCAGGCCCACGGCCGCGGCGGACCGCCCGACATGCTGACCTTCGCCAAGGGCATCGGCAACGGCATGTCCATCGGCGGGGTCGTCGCCCGCGCCGAGATCATGAACTGCCTGGACGCCAACAGCATTTCCACCTTCGGCGGCACCCAGATCACCATGGCGGCGGGCCTGGCCAACCTCAACTACCACCTGGAGCACGACCTCCAGGGCAACGCCCGCCGGGTGGGCGGCCTGCTCATCGAGCGGCTGCGGGCCGTCGGCGCCCACGTTCCGGCCGTCCGGGAGGTGCGCGGACGCGGGCTGATGATCGGCGTCGAACTGACCAGGCCGGGCACCGACGAGGCCCACCCCGAGGCGGCGTCCGCCGTCCTCGAGGCGGCCCGCGCGGGCGGTCTGCTCATCGGCAAGGGCGGCGGCCACGACACCAGCGCCCTGCGCATCGCCCCGCCGCTGTCCCTCAACGTCGCGGAGGCCGAGGAGGGCGCCGCGATCCTCGAGAGCGCTCTGAGGAGCATCCAGTAGCGGTACACCGAACACCATCCAGTAGCGGTACACCGAACACAAGGACCCCGCCATGACCACCTGGGAACCCTCGGCACCGGCCCTGTCGGTCCGGCAGGTACGCGCGCTGGAGCGGGTGCTCGCCGGGGAGCCCGAGGTGGTCGCCGGCGCGGACCGGCTCGACCGGCCGCGACGGGTCGCCGTCTTGTGCCTCAATCACCTGGCCCAACAGCCTCGTCGTCAGCGACCCCGCCCACCGCGTCCGCGGCACGGCGGGGGAGCGGCCGGCCGTGGACGACGTACCGCGCGACCGGGAGCGCGTCGCCCGGCAGGCCGGCGGCGGCGAGGGCGACGGCCGGCTCCGCGCCGGACTCGGCGGGCGGGGGGAGCGCCGGGGCCGGATCGTGCTGTGCGGCTACCGCGGTGGCAGAGCCACCGGGCGGCTGCTGGCCGACCGCGCCGCCGAGGCCCCCGTGCTGCACCGGATGCTCGGCGGCGAGGCCGTCCGGTCCTGGGAGGAGCTGTCGCGGGACGACCCCCGGGTGCAGGCCTTCGCCGAGCGGGAGCCGGCTCGTCGGCCGCGACCCGGACCTGGCCACCCTGCGCGAGGTCCGCGACCGCCGACGGTTCTACCGCGACCGCGCCCCCCGGCGCCCACGGACCGCTGACCGCCCCCTGACAGCACCGAACACGTGAGGAGAGGGAGCACCATGAGCAGCCGTACCGTCATCCGTGGCGGCCTCGTCGTCACCGCCTCCGACGAGATCCACGCCGACGTCCTGATCGAGGACGGCCGCATCGCCGCCCTCGCCGCCTCGGCCACCCCGGCCGCCGAGACCTTCACCGCCGACCGGACCATCGACGCCACGGGGAAGTACGTCCTCCCGGGCGGCGTCGACGCCCACACCCACATGGAGCTGCCGTTCGGCGGCACCTTCGCCTCCGACACCTTCGAGACGGGCACCCGGGCCGCCGCCTGGGGCGGTACCACCACCATCGTCGACTTCGCGGTGCAGAGCGTCGGCCACTCCCTGCGCCACGGCCTGGACGCCTGGCACGCCAAGGCCGAGGGCAACTGCGCCATCGACTACGGCTTCCACATGATCGTCTCCGATGTGAACCAGGAGACGCTCAAGGAGATGGACCTGCTGGTCGAGGAAGGCGTGACCAGCTTCAAGCAGTTCATGGCCTACCCGGGGGTCTTCTACTCCGACGACGGCCAGATCCTGCGCGCCATGCAGCGCTCCGCCGAGAACGGCGGGCTGATCATGATGCACGCCGAGAACGGGATCGCGATCGACGTGCTCGTCGAGCAGGCCCTCGCCCGCGGCGAGACCGACCCCCGCTTCCACGGCGAGGTCCGCAAGGCCCTGCTGGAGGCCGAGGCCACCCACCGCGCCATCCGGCTCGCCCAGGTCGCCGGCGCCCCGCTGTACGTGGTGCACGTCTCCGCGACGGAGGCGGTCGCCGAGCTGGCCCGGGCCCGCGACGACGGCCTGAACGTCTTCGGCGAGACCTGCCCGCAGTACCTGTTCCTGTCCACCGACAACCTCGCCGAGCCCGACTTCGCGGGCGCCAAGTACGTGTGCAGCACCCCGCTGCGGCCGAAGGAGCACCAGGCCGCGCTGTGGCGGGGCCTGCGCACCAACGACCTCCAGGTGGTCTCCACCGACCACTGCCCCTTCTGTTTCGTCGGCCAGAAGGAGCTCGGCCGCGGCGACTTCTCCAAGATCCCCAACGGTCTCCCGGGCGTGGAGAACCGCATGGACCTGCTCCACCAGGCCGTCCTCGACGGGCACATCTCCCGCCGCCGCTGGATCGAGATCGCCTGCGCCACCCCGGCCCGGATGTTCGGCCTCTATCCGAAGAAGGGCACCATCGCGCCGGGCGCGGACGCCGACGTCGTGATCTACGACCCGCACGCCGAGCAGGTCATCTCCGCCGACACCCACCACATGAACGTCGACTACTCGGCGTACGAGGGCAAGCGGGTCACCGGCCGCGTGGAGACCGTCCTGTCGCGCGGTGTCCCCGTCATCACCGAGCGGGAGTACACCGGGCGCGCCGGACACGGTGTCTACACCCCACGTTCCACCTGCCAGTACCTCGACTAGGGACAATGCGCATGGACTTCGGACTCGTACTGCAGACCGACCCGCCGGCCTCGCGGGTCGTCGGCCTGATGAAGCGCGCCGAACGGAACGGCTTCACCCACGGCTGGACCTTCGACTCCGCCGTGCTGTGGCAGGAGCCGTTCGTGATCTACAGCCAGATTCTGGCCAACACCACGAAGCTGAAGGTCGGCCCGATGGTCACCAACCCGGGCACCCGCACCTGGGAGGTCACCGCCTCCACCTTCGCCACCCTCAACGACATGTTCGGCAACCGCACCGTCTGCGGCATCGGCCGCGGCGACTCCGCCATGCGCGTCGCCGGACGCAAACCCAACACCCTGGCCCGCCTGGGCGAGGCGATCGACGCGATCCGTGATCTCGCCGAGGGACGCGAGACCGAGATCGACGGGCAGCCGCTGCGGATCCCGTGGGTGAGGAACGGCAAGCTGCCCGTCTGGATGGCGGCGTACGGGCCCAAGGCGCTCGCCCTCGCCGGGCGGAAGGCCGACGGCTTCATCCTCCAGCTCGCCGATCCGTATCTGACCGAGTGGATGGTGAAGGCCGTCCGCGCCGCGGCGGCGGAGGCCGGGCGCGACCCCGCCTCCGTCACCGTCTGCGTCGCCGCCCCGGCGTACGTCGGTGACGACCTGGCCCACGCCCGTGAGCAGTGCCGCTGGTTCGGCGGCATGGTCGGCAACCACGTCGCGGACCTGGTCGCCCGCTACGGCGAGCACTCGGGCATGGTCCCCGAGGCGCTGACGGCGTACATCGGGGAACGGCACGGCTACGACTACAGCCACCACGGGCGGGCCGGAAACCCGTCCACGGACTTCGTCCCCGACGAGATCGTCGACCGGTTCTGCCTGCTCGGCCCGGCCGAGGCGCACATCGAGAAGCTGAAGGCACTGCGCGAGCTGGGTGTGGACCATTTCGCCCTGTACGACATGCACGACGCGCAGGAGACGACGATCGACGCGTACGGCGGGGAGATCATCCCGGCACTCATGTAGGTTCGCGTTTTCGCGTGTCCCCTTCTCACTGACGGTGACCCCTGTCCGGCGTACGTCGCGCCGATGGCAGGGCACCGGCGCGCGTGAGCGGACGGCGCCTACTGCGCCGTGCCGAAGTCCTGGGTCCAGTAGCCGCCCGGCTGCGCGAGACCGACACCGATCTCCTTGAACGCGCAGTTGACGATGTTCTCCTTGTGGCCGGGACTGGCCATCCAGCCGGCCATCACCTGCTCGGGAGTGGAGTAGCCGTAGGCGACGTTCTCGCCGTAGGTGCTCCAGTTGTAGCCGGCGCGGGTGATGCGGTCGCCGGGCGAGGAGCCGTCCGAGCCGGTGTGGGACATGTTGCCGCTCGCCGCCATGTCCTCGCTGTGCTTCTGTGCGGCCCCGGTCAGGGTGGCGTTCACCTTCACCGGGGAGCAGCCGGCCTTGGCGCGCTCGGCGTTGACGAGTTCCACGACCCTGGCGACGGCTGTGGAGGCCTGGGTGCCGCCCGTCGCGGCGGGGCTCGAAGCACCGGCGGTGGGGTCGGGGACGGCCGCGGTGGGCTTGGGGGCCGCTGTGGTGGGCTTTGGAGCCGCTGTGGTGGGCTTCGGAGCCGTGGTGGTGGGCTTGGGAGCCGCCGTGGTGGGCTTCGGGGCCGCGGTGGTGGGGCGGGAGGCGGATGCCTCGGGGGCCGTCTTCTTCGGCTTGTGGGTCGGCTTGTGCGACGGCTTGGCGCTGCTGTGCTTCGGTGCGCCGGCCTTGGAAGGGCTCGCGGTGGCGGTCGGTGTGTCCGTCGGTACCGCCGTGGGCTCGCCGTGCTGCTGGCTGCTCCACCGGCTGTACCAGTCGGGGCCGCCCCACCTGTACTCGGCCGCGTCCGGGCCGGCGCTGCTCCGCTCCTGGCGTTCCCCGTCGCCGGGCCAGTCCGTGCAGGCCATGGCGACGGAGGGTATGCCTATGACGCTCATGGCGACCGCCGCTACGACTGTCCGCCGGTAGTGCTGCTGATGACGATGCCTGCCCATGCGTGACCTCACCCCTGCTGTCCGGAGGCTGGTCATTCTTGGGACGGCCCGGCACCGGGCGCAAAGGGCCCTGCTACTACTGCCCCTCGTAGGTCCGCGAAGGTCTTGCGGCGGGCGGAACGGCGTGCAGACCTGCCCGCGACCCGGCCTGCGGAGCGCCTGCCGCCCCGTCAGGAACCGTCGCCGGGCGGAGAAGCCCCGACCCGCGGCCACCCACCGGATCACCATCCCCCTCGGCCCGCCCCGCGTTTACGGCAAGACGGACAAGTCCCCCATGTCGCCAGCGCGCCTTCTACTAAGCGAGCCGCACAGATCGGGAGTGCGGTGTGAGGGATGTCACGGAACCATCAATTCCGCATCGGTGCAGGAGGTCGACGAGCGCGCCCGGCCGGGCGCGGACCGCCTGGTCAGCGCCGCCCGTCCGCCAGGGCGGCGACCGCCTCCTTGGCGGCCTTGATGGCACCCTTGTTGATCTCGTCCGTGCTCGGCGCCTTCTTCGACTCGAAGTCGCTGCCGTTGTACGTCACGATCACCAGCGCGTTGGAGGCGCGAGCCACCACCACACCTTCACGGGTCTGCTGCTTGTCCTCGGTGGTGAGGTTCACGACGGAGTACGCCGCGTCACCGAGTCCGGGAACCGCGCCCCCGCCGCCCTTGTCCTCCAGGCGCCCCTCGTACGTCTGCTCCGCCGCCTCGTCCGACGCCAGCACCTCGAAGGACACGTCGAGCCAGCGGTACTCGTAGCCCTTGAGCGCGTTCCAGGAGCAGGTACGGCGCAGCTCGGCGTCCGTGGACGGTATCTCCTTGCCCGCTGTCCTGGCCCCCGGCACAAGGGACTTGACGGTCTTTTCGGCAACGCTCTCGCAGGGCGCGGGCGCGGCGGCGTAGGTCTTCGCCGCCTGGGTCTCGGACGGGGCGGACGCGGACTGCGTTTCCGTCTTCCCGGGAGGCTCGTTCTCGGCGGCCTGCGGCGCCGCCGACGGACCGGATGTCAGGGCCCAGCCCGCCGCGGCGAGTACGACCACGGGGGACAGGCGCGCGGTCAGGGCGATCGGCAGAGGAAAGGAACGCACGGCGCACTTCTCGTGGGGAATGGTGCGGAGGGAGTCCGCACTGCGGACGGGACGCCAGTGTCACACGCATTGTTGTGGTGCGGAAGGGTCAACTCGCTCCGTGCCCGGGCGGTGACGCAGGCGTGTCCGACGGCCACGGCCGCACGGCGGGGGTGGGCGACGCGGGTCACACGACCTCCTCGGTGGCCGGGGCGGAAAGGGCGGTCTCGATGCGGTCCACGGCGGCGAACGCGCCGTAGGCGACGAGGTGCACCAGGCAGTGGTCGGTGTGCTGCGGGCCGCGCCACGCGGCCACGTCCTCGTCCGTGATCCGGTACGGCGCGAGGGCGGCCAGCAACGCCAGGCGGGCGCCCGGCAGTTCGTCGCGGCCGGGGAAGCCGTGCCGGGTGAGGGAGGGGTGCGAGCCGTCCCAGGTGCGCAGGGCGTGCCGTACGAGGTCCTGTTACTTCGGCATCGACCGGCCCGCCACCTTACGACGACCGCGGGTGCTCCGGGAGCGCAGGCTGCTGTCCATGTCCACACCCTTCAGAACGGACAGGCGTTGGCGAGTGAGACACCGTAGGCCGCGAGTCCCTGCCGGTCCGGCTGCCGGCCCCCGCGATCAGCGACTCGCGCATCAGAGCCCAGGCGGGCGCGAGGAGTTCCGGCGCGGAGGCCGGCACGACGAAGGAACTGTCCGCCGTGCGCGTGGTGATCCTCACCAACTACGGACTGGACGAGTACGTCTTCGAGGCGCTGCGGGCGGGCGCGAGCGGTTTCCTGCTGAAGGACACCGAGCCGGCCGACCTGCTCCAAGCCGTCGAGGTGGTGGCGCGCGGCGAGGCCCTGCTGTCGCCCGCGGTGACCCGGACCCTGATCGGCGAGTTCGTGGCACGCCCCCCGGACCGGGCCACACCTGTCGGGCTGGAATGCCTCACCCGCCGGGAACGCGAGGTGACCGCGCTCGCCGCCCGCGGTCTGACCAACGAGGAGATCGCCGGCCACATGGTGATCAGCCCGTTCACGGCCAAGACCCACATCAGCCGGGCGATGACCAAGCTGGGCGCCCGGGACCGCGCCCAACTGGTCGTGTTCGCCTACGAGTCGGGGCTGGTGACGGCGCGCGGGCAGTGAGGCGGAGACCGGAGCGCCCGGGCACTGCGACCACTCAGCGTTTTCGGGCGGCCAACCGTCCCCGGGGGCTCACGGCTGCGGCGGACCCCGTTGGTTCAGGGGGCGGATGGTCCGCGCCGAACTCGGGGGACTCGGGTGGTCCACTCCGGCGAGGTGAACTTCGTCCGCGCCAGCGCCTCCGCGCGGGCCAGCTCCTCGTCCGTCACCTTGCCGTCGGCGAGCCCGTACCGGGCACGGAACGAGTCGATCATCCGCTCGATGACGGCCCCGCGCGGCAGACCGGTCTGCCGGCGCAGCGGGTCCACCCGCTTCCTGGCGCTCCCGGTGCCCTTGTCGGACAGCTTCTCCCGCCCGATGCGCAGCACCTGGAGCATCGTGTCGGCGTTGATGTCGTACGCCATGGTCACGTGGTGCAGCACCGCACCGGGACCGCCGTCCGGACCCACGATCCGCTTCTGGGCGGCGCCGGCGATCTTGCCCTGGTCGGTGGCGATGTCGTTCAGCGGCTGGTACCAGGCCCTGATCCCCATCTCACCCAGCGCGCCGAGCACCCAGTCGTCGAGGTAGGCGTAACTGTCCTGGAAGGACAGCCCCTGCACCAGCGCCTCCGGCACCGACAGCGAGTACGTGATCGTGTTGCCCGGCTCCACGAACATCGCGCCGCCGCCGGAGATCCGGCGCACGACCTCGATGCCGTGCCGCCGGGCGCCCTCCGGGTCGACCTCGTTGCGCAGCGACTGGAAGCTGCCGATGATCACCGCCGGAGCGCCCCACTCCCACACGCGCAGCGTCGGCGGACGCCGCCCCGCGGCGACCTCGGCGGTCAGCACCTCGTCCAGCGCCATGTGCAGCGCGGGGGACTGCGGGCCCTCGTGGATCAGCTGCCAGTCGTAGTCGGTCCAGTCGGTGGCGTGCGCGAGCGCGCGGCGCACCGCGATGCCGACACCCTCCGAGGTCAGCCCGTACATCACGGTCCCCTCGGGAAGGGCCGCGTCGATCCGCGCGGCGAGCCCTGCCGCGTCGGTGTCGGCGGGGGCGCCGTCCAGGGCGCGGTTCACGGCGTCCAGCGCCTCGTCCGGTTCGAGGAAGAAGTCGCCCGCCACGCGCGGGTGGCGCAGCACGCCGTCCTCCACGTCCACGTCCACGACGACCAGCTTGCCGCCGGGAACCTTGTACTCACCGTGCACGGCTCCGCCTCTCTCTCCGACGCTCGCACCAACCCGGCGGGGGCGGGGGTTGTTCCCGCCGGTGTCGGTGTGCCCGCGCGGCAGCGGTCGGGTGGTGCGCACGGGCATCACCGGCGTGGCGGTACGTCCCGACGTTCAGGCCCAGATCGCCTGGGCGAGGCCGGCGCCGGTGAACGCCGCTCCGACCCCGGCGTCGACGCCGGCGACGACATTGGCGGCGGCGAAGAACCTCGCGCCGGTCTCGGCCAGCCGCAGGGTCTCGTAGGAGAAGGTGGAGTAGGTGGTCAGGGCTCCGCAGAACCCGGTGCCGATCAGCAACCGCACCGAGTCGGAGGCGGCGCCGTAGGACACCGCGCCGGTGAGGACACCGAGGATCAGGCAGCCGACGATGTTCACGGTGAACGTGCCCCAGGGGAACAGCGTGTCGTGCCTGGCCTGGACCGAGCGGTCGGTCAGGTACCGCAACGGCGCCCCGACCATGGCTCCCGCGATGACGAGCAGCCAGTTCACGCCTTCTTCCCCCTGCCCCGCCGCTCCTTGTCCGCGTCCTTGCCCTCGTCCCGGCCGACGTAGCGGATGACCTCGCAGTCGTCGAGGATCACCAGGCCCTCGGTGACCAGTTCGTCCAGCTGGGGCAGGAAAGCGCGGACGCGCTCTTCGTCGTCGACGATGACGACGGCCACCGGCAGGTCCTCGCTCAGCGACAGCAGCCGGGTGGTGTGGACGAGGGAGGAGGCGCCGAAACCCTCGATGCCGCGGAAGACACTGGCCCCCGCCAGGCCGGACTTGTGCGCGCGGTGGACGATCTCGCTGTACAGGGGCCGGTGACGGAAGGTGTCGTTCTCGCCGACGAAGATCGTCACCCGCAGTGCGGTGCCGTGCAGCCGTGTCACTTCTGCCTCCGGGAGATCAGCCGGCGGGTCCCCTCCGCAGCGCACCACACCGCCGCGACGGCGGCCAGTGCGGTGGCCGCCAGATAGGTCAGGCCGGTGCGGGCGTGGCCGTCCGCCACCAGGCGCTGGATGTCGACGGCGTACGTCGAAAACGTGGTGAAGCCGCCCAGGACGCCGGTCCCGAAGAAGGGCCGCACCAGCCGGTGCGCGGCCCACACATCGGTGATGATCACCATGAAGACGCCGATGACCGCACATCCGACCGTGTTGACCGCCAGGGTGGTCCAGGGGAAGCCGCCGGCGGCGGTGGGCCACAGGAGTGAGGCTCCGTAGCGGGCCGAGGCCCCGAGGGCGCCGCCGACCGCGACGGCGGCGACGACGGGTGCCTGCCCCCGTGCGGCCCGGCGGCGCCGAGCGGGCGGTGACAGACCGGCGTCGGCGGCCGTGGTTCCGGCGCTCCGGTCGCGTGGTGTGGTCATGGACGCGCGTCTCCTACTCGTGTCCTCGCCCGGGAGTGCGAGCGGGTGCGATCACCAGTAGGGACTGTCGGCGGCGTCGGTGCCGCGGTTCGGGTGCGGCGAGCCCCACCGCCGCGCGGCCGCCCGTCCGGGCTGCCGCAGGCCACCAGGGTAACCGGGCGGCCGGACGGGCATCCTGCGGCCCGGGGTGAGGTCGAAGCGGCCTGCGAGGTCCCGTATCGTCTGCCGATATCGACGTCCGTCACAGGTGCGGCCACGCCGCCGGAGGAGTGGGCCATGAGCAAGCCGTCGACCGTCGGGGTGCCGGACGAGCTGCACCGGCGGCTGGGGGTGAGCGATGCCGTCGTGATCGGCCTGGGGTCGATGATCGGCGCGGGAATCTTCGCCGCCCTCGCCCCGGCCGCCCGCGCGGCCGGCTCCGGGCTGCTCATCGGGCTGGCCCTGGCCGCCGTCGTCGCGTACTGCAACGCCACCTCCTCCGCCCGCCTCGCCGCCCGCCACCCGGCCTCGGGCGGTACGTACGTCTACGGCCGCGAGCGTCTCGGCGCGTTCTGGGGCTACCTCGCCGGGTGGGGTTTCGTGGTCGGTAAGACCGCCTCCTGCGCGGCGATGGCGCTGACGGTCGGCTGGTACGTGTGGCCCGGCCAGGCCCACGCCGTGGCGGTGGCCGCCGTGGTGGCGCTGACCGCGGTCAATTACACGGGCGTGCGGAAGTCCGCACTGCTGACCCGGGTGATCGTCGCCGTCGTCCTGGCGGTGCTCGCCGCGGTCGTGGTCGCCACGCTCACGTCCGGCAGGACCGGGGCGGCACGCCTGGCCGTCGGCGACGACACCACCTTCGGCGGTGTGCTGCAGGCGGCCGGCCTGCTGTTCTTCGCGTTCGCCGGGTACGCGCGGATCGCGACGCTCGGTGAGGAGGTTCGCGATCCGCGGCGCACCATCCCGCGGGCCGTTCCGCTGGCCCTGGGCATCGCCCTGGTCGTGTACGTGATGGTGGCGGTGTCCGTGCTGCTGGTGCTGGGTCCCGTGCGGCTGGCCGCGGCGGCGGCGCCGCTGTCGGACGCGGTGCGCGCCGCCGGTGCCGGCGGGCTGGAGCCGGTCGTACGGGTGGGTGCGGCGGTGGCCGCGCTCGGCTCGCTGCTGGCGTTGATCCTGGGAGTCTCGCGGACCACCCTGGCGATGGCCCGGGACCGGCACCTGCCCCCCGCTCTGGCGGCCGTCCACCCGAGGTTCAAGGTGCCGCATCGCGCGGAGCTGGTCGTCGGCCTGATCGTCGCCGCGGTCGCGGCCACGGCGGACGTGCGGGCGGCGATCGGGTTCTCCTCCTTCGGCGTCCTCGTGTACTACGCGGTCGCCAACGCCTCCGCTCTCACCCTCGCTCCCGACGAGGGCCGTCCGGCGCGGATCGTCCCGGTCGTCGGTCTGGCCGGGTGCCTCGTCCTGGCCTTCGCGCTTCCCGTCTCGTCGGTGATCTCCGGCGCGGCGGTCCTGGCGGCGGGCGCCGCCGTGTACGGCGTCCGCCGTGCGGCCGCGGCGCGGAGCTGAAACCGCGAGGTCGGGCCGCGCGCCGTGCTCCGGCCGCGATTCAGCCGGGTACGTCGTCGCCGAGGACCTCTCGGGCCAGCTCGCTCAGCGCCCGGCGGTCCTCCGCCAGCGCTTGCCTCCCCGCCTCCGTCGCCCGGTACACCCGCCGGGTACGGCCGCCGACCACACGCTGCTCGGATGCCAGCAGCCCGTCGGCCTCCAGCCGGTGCAGCGTCGGATACAGCGTGCCCGGGCTGATCCGGTACCCGTGACGGGCCAGCTCCTCGGTCATCCAGGCGCCGTGGATCTCCTCCTCGGCGGCGTGGTGGAGGATGTGCAGCCGCACCGCGCCCCGCTGGAATTCCCGCACCCTCTTCCCACCTTCCGCCCCGGCCCGGGGCAGTGACGAAACCGATATCGGCAATCGATCCTACGTCCCGGCGCCAGGTCGCGGCACCGGACGCCACCGGGTGCGGGCCCGGCCGGACGTCATGGTGTCGTCAGCCACCACCTGCGCAGACCGCGCGAGGCCGGCCTGCTGGTCTCGGAACGGCGGGCCGGCTGGGTGTACGACAGCGTGGCCCCGGCGTCCTCGCGGGCATGGCGGGCCTGCTGTCACGGGCCGTCTGCGGTGGTCCGCTCCGGCGGGCCGCCGGCACCGCTTCGGCCTCGGAGCTCAGGCCTTCGGCTGCGAGGCCGATCTCCCCGATCAGCTCTTCCGCTGGAGGCCGATCTCCCCGATCAGCTCTTCCGCTGCGGGGCGATCTCCTCGATCAGTCCTTCGACCAGCACCTTGATCTCGTCCCGGATCGGGCGGACCGCCTCGACGCCCTGCCCCGCCGGGTCGTCCAACCGCCAGTCCAGGTACCGCTTGCCGGGAAAGACCGGGCAGGTGTCGCCGCAGCCCATGGTGATACAGACGTCGGACTCCCGCACGGCGTCCACGGTGAGCGCCTTCGGTACCTCGGCGGCGATGTCGATGCCGACCTCGCGCATCGCCTCGACGGCGGCCGGGTTGACCTCGGTGCCCGGGGCGGAGCCGGCGGAACGGACCTCGACGCGGTCCCCGGCCAGGTGAGTCAGCCACGCCGCGGCCATCTGGGAACGGCCGGCGTTGTGGACACAGACGAAGAGCACGGAGGGCTTGTCGGACATCAGGAGGTCTCTCTTGTCTCACGACGGCGTCAGGCGTGGATGACTTCAGTACCCGTGATGTCAGTCATCACTGATGTGACAGTATCAGCACATGATGACGTCAGTCGACGCTGACCTGATCCGGGTTCTGGCGGACCCGCTCAGGCTGCGCATCGTGGCCCTGCTCGCCCGAGAGACGCTGTGCACCACCCACCTGGTGGAGGAGACCGGTGCCCGGCAGACCAACCTCTCCAACCACCTCAGAGTGCTGCGCGAGGCCGGTGTGGTCGAGACCGAGCCGTGCGGCCGGTACACGTACTACAAGCTGCGTCCGGACGTCATCGCCCGGCTCGCCGGCCAGTTCACCGACCTCGCCGAGTCCGCCCGCAACGCCGCCGACAACAAGAGGGCCTGTCCGTGACCCGCACAGAAACACCCGCGACCGCCGAGGAACCCTCGATCGTCGCGAAGCTGTCGACGCTCGACCGCTTCCTCGCCGTCTGGATCCTCGTCGCCATGGCCGTGGGTCTCGGCCTGGGGCGCCTGGTTCCCGGCATGGACGACGCCCTCGCGCACCTGGAGGTCGGCGGCGTCTCCCTGCCGATCGCGCTCGGCCTGCTGGTCATGATGTATCCGGTGCTCGCCAAGGTCCGCTACGACCGGCTCGACGCCGTCACCGGCGACAAGAGGCTGATGGTCTCGTCGCTGGTCGTCAACTGGCTGATCGGCCCGGCCGTGATGTTCGCGCTGGCCTGGCTCTTCCTGCCGGACCTGCCCGAGTACCGCACCGGCCTGATCATCGTCGGTCTGGCCCGCTGCATCGCCATGGTCGTCATCTGGAACGACCTCGCCTGCGGCGACCGTGAGGCCGCCGCCGTCCTGGTCGCCCTCAACTCCGTCTTCCAGGTCCTGGCGTTCGGCCTGCTCGGCTGGTTCTACCTCGATCTGCTGCCCGGCCGGCTGGGCCTGGGCGACGGCGAGAGCCTGGACATCTCGACGGGGAAGATCGCGCTCAACGTCGTGATCTTCCTCGGGGTGCCGCTCCTCGCCGGATTCCTCACCCGCCGCATCGGCGAGCGGACACTGGGCCGCGAGACGTACGAGACCGCCGTCCTGCCGAAGATCGGCCCGTGGGCGCTGTACGGCCTGCTCTTTACGATCGTCGTCCTCTTCGCCCTGCAGGGGAAGACCATCACCACCCAGCCCCTCGACGTCGCACGCATCGCGCTGCCGCTGCTGGTGTACTTCGCCGTGATGTGGGCCGGCACCTTCCTCCTGGGCAAGGTGATCGGCCTCGCCTACGACCGCACCGCCACCCTCGCCTTCACGGCGGCCGGCAACAACTTCGAGCTGGCCATCGCGGTCGCCATCGCCACCTTCGGTGTCACCTCCGGCCAGGCCCTGTCCGGCGTCGTGGGACCCCTGATCGAGGTGCCCGTCCTGATCGGCCTCGTCCACGTGTCCCTGGCCTGGCGCAGGAAGTTCACCACCGCCGCATGACACGGCACGTCGGCGTCGCGGTGGTCGGCGGCGGCCGGGCGGGGCCCGCCGCCCCCACGCTCATCGGCGTCGGCCGCGCCCGCCCACGGCGCCGCGCGCGAGACCGCCCGAGTCCTCGGACGCGACGGCCGGCGGAGGCCGGGCTCCGGTTAGCCTGAGCGCATGCGTGTCACCAGGGACCTGCCGTCGCTCGCCGCGGGTGAGGTGGACGTGCCGTTCGTGATCCAGGGGTACGAGGAGGTCGTCGCCACCGACACGGCGTGGAACGAACACTCGCATCCGTGGCACGAACTCCTGTGGAACGAGCGCGGTACGTCCACGGTCGTGGTGGGTTCCCGGGTGTGGTGCGTCACGCCGACCCTGGGACTGTGGATGCCGGCGGGGCAGCTGCACTCCGCCTCGGCGGTCGCGGGCACCTCCTACCGTGCCCACTTCTTCCGGCACGGCACGGTGTCGGCGCTGCCCGACGTGCCGGTGGCCGTGGAGATCACCCCGCTGCTCCGGCTCCTCCTGGAGCGGCTCGAGGAGGCGGACCTGCCGCCGCGTTCCCGGGCCGTGACCGAGGCGATGGTCCTCGACGTCCTGCGGCCGTCGCGCCGGGCGCTGCTGGTGCAGCTGCCCACGTCCGCGTTGCTGCGGCCGATCGTGGACGTGGTGCGGGCCGATCCCGCCGACCAGCGGACGCTGACGGGCTGGGCCGCCTCGCTCGGATGCAGCGCGCGCACGCTGACCCGTGCGTTCCGCGCCGAGACGGGCACGAGTTTCGCCCGCTGGGTCGCCTCGGTACGAGCCCAGCACGCCGTGCAGCTCCTTTCTCTCGGTTGCGAGGTCGACGTGGTGGCCGAAGCGGTCGGCTACCGCTCGGCGAGCGCCTTCGGGGCGGCCTTCCGGCGGACGACCGGCATGACGCCCGGCAGGTTCCGGGCGCGCTGAGACGTGCCGACAGCGGCGGGGCGGACAGCCGTGCCGTGCCGGAGCCCGCGGCCACGCGTGTCCCGATCGCTACAAGGGCTGTCAAAAAGGCTCGATTGATCCGTAGGCCGCCGCTCCATACGCTGTGCAGGCAAGCCTTACCTAACTTGCCGTCGCGCTTGGTGTCCCCGCCCTGCGTGAGCCCCGGCATACCGATCGAAAGTGGAACACGGGTCGATGAGAACCCCACGCCTTCGTGCACTCGCCCTCGCGGCGGCCCTCCTGTTCGGACTCACCGCCTGCGGCGGCGAGTCCGGTGACAAGGACGACAGCAGCTCCGCCGGTGCGGGTGCCGACGGCGCCGGCCGGTTCCCCGTGACGATCAAGCACGCGCTCGGGACCACCGAGATCCCCGCCAAGCCCCAGCGCGTCGCCACCGTGAACTGGGCCAACGACGAAGTGCCGCTCGCCCTCGGCGTCGTCCCCGTCGGCATGGCGCGGGCCAACTTCGGTGACGACGACGCGGACGGCGTGCTGCCCTGGGTCGAGAAGCGGCTCAAGGAACTCGGCGCCAAGACGCCGGTCCTGTTCGACGAGACCGACGGCATCGACTTCGAGGCCGTCGCCGACACCAAGCCGGACGTCATCCTCGCCTCGTACTCCGGACTGACGAAGCAGGACTACGAGACCCTCAGCCAGATCGCTCCCGTGGTGGCCTACCCCGAGGCGGCCTGGGCGACCCCGTGGCGCGACATCATCCGCCTGAACAGCAAGGCCATCGGACTGGCCGACGAAGGTGACGAACTGATCGCCGACCTCGAGGGGCAGATCGAGAAGACGGCCGCCAAGTACCCCCAGCTGAAGGGGAAGTCGGCGATGTTCATGACGCACGTGTCGTCCAAGAACGTCAGCCAGGTCGGCTTCTACACCACCCACGACACCCGCACGCAGTTCTTCACCGACCTCGGCCTGAAGATCCCCGCCAGCGTCTCCGGACCGTCCGCGTCGACGAAGAAGTTCGTCCTCACCAAGAGCGCCGAGCACATCGACGACTTCAACGACGTCGACATCATCACCGGCTACGGCGACGACACGGGCGAACTGCTGAAGGCCCTCAAGAGCGACCCGCTCACCTCCAAGCTGGCCGCCGTCAAGCGGGACTCCCTCTACCTGCTGCCCGGCAGCACCCCGCTGGCCACCGCCGCCAACCCGACCCCGCTATCCATCCCGTACGTCCTCGAGGACTACGTGAAGGCACTCGCCGAGGCCGCGGACAAGGCCGCGTGACCGTCACCGAGACCCCGCACGCGCCGGACGCCGCCCTCGTACGGCGTCCGGCGCGCGTGCGCGTGACCTGGCTCCTCGTGGTGGCCGCGGTCCTGATCGCCGCCATGACCGCCTCCCTCGCCCTCGGCTCCCGCGACGTCGCCTGGGCCGACGTCTGGTCGGCGCTCGGCGGAGCGGAGGACACCCTGGAGGAGGCGGCGGTCGCCAACCGCATCCCGCGCACCCTCCTGGCCGTCGTCGTGGGCGCCGCCCTCGGCCTCTCCGGCGCGGTCATGCAGGGGGTGACCCGTAACCCACTGGCCGATCCCGGCATCCTCGGCGTCAACATGGGCGCCTCGCTCGCCGTGGTCACCGGCATCGCGTACTTCGGCCTCGCCTCGGTGTCCGGGTACATCTGGGCGGCGATGACCGGGGCCGCCCTCACCGCCGGATTCGTGTACACCGTCGGCTCGCTGGGCCGCGGCGGCGCCACCCCGCTGAAGCTGGCCCTCGCCGGTGCCGCCATCTCGGCCGCGCTCGCCTCGCTGGTCAGCGCCGTCGTCCTGCCGCGCAACGACATCTCCGACACCTTCCGGCTGTGGCAGATCGGCGGCGTCGGAGGCGCCACCTACGCCCAACTCGGCAGCGTCGTGCCGTTCCTGGCCGCCGGCTTCGCGATCTGCCTCGCCTCCGCCCGTGCCCTCAACTCGCTGGCACTGGGCGACGACCTGGCCGCAGGCCTCGGTGAGCGCGTGGCCCTCGTCCGGGGCACCGCCGCGCTCGGCGCGGTCGTGCTGTGCGGCGCGGCCACCGCCGTCGCCGGGCCGATCGCCTTCGTCGGCCTCGTCGTACCGCATGCCTGCCGGCTGCTGGCGGGCGTGGACCACCGGTGGCTGCTGCCGTTCTCCGCGCTGAGCGGCGCCGTCCTGCTGACGGCCGCCGACGTGCTGGGGCGGGTCGTGGCACGGCCCTCCGAGATCGAGGTGGGCATCGTGACCGCGCTCGTCGGCGCTCCCTTCTTCATCCACATCGTCCGCCGGCAGAAGGTCAGATCCCTGTGAGCGCGCCCGTCGTCCCCGCCCCGCCCACGCTGCGCGCCGTCACCCGGGCCAGGGTCCGCCGCGCGTACCGGCGACGGCTGCTCGTCTCGACGCTGCTGATCCTCGTCGTCGCCGCGTTCGCCACCACGCTCATGGCCGGGCACACCTTCTACCCGGCCTCCGACGTGCTGCGCGTGATCACGGGCGAGCAGGTGCCGGGCGCGTCCTTCACCGTCGGCACGCTGCGGCTGCCGCGGGCGGTGCTCGCCCTGACCGCCGGATTCAGCTTCGGCATCGCCGGCGTCACCTTCCAGACGATGCTCCGCAACCCGCTCGCCAGCCCCGACATCATCGGCATCAGCGCGGGAGCGAGCGCGGCGGCGGCCATCGCCATCGTCACCTTCTCGCTGAGCGAGACCGAGGTGTCCGCGCTCGCGATCGCCGCCGCGCTCGGAGTGGCGCTGCTGGTGTACACGCTCGCGTTCCGCGACGGGGTCGCCGGAACCCGGCTGATCCTGATCGGCATCGGCATCTCCGCCCTGCTCGACAGCATCACCTCCTACGTCCTGTCGCGGGCCGGCGACTGGGACCTCCAGGAGGCGATGCGCTGGCTCACGGGCAGTCTCAACGGCACGACCTGGGAGGAGACCGTGCCCACCGTCCTCGCGGTGCTCGCACTCGGTCCGGTGCTGCTGTTCCAGTCGCGCAACCTGAGCGCCCTGAGCCTGGGCGACGACACGGCGTCCGCGCTCGGCGTCCGCGTCGAACGCACCCGTGTCACGGTCATCGTCGCGGCCGTCGGGCTGATCGCGTTCGCCACCGCGGCGGCCGGACCGATCGCCTTCGTCGCCTTCCTCTCCGGGCCGATCGCCGCCCGGCTGACCGGAACCGGCGGATCCCTGCTGGTGCCCGCCGGCCTCGTCGGCTCCCTGCTCGTCCTGGTCGCCGACTTCACCGGCCAGTACGCCTTCGACACCCGCTACCCCGTCGGCGTCGTCACCGGCGTCCTCGGCGCGCCCTACCTCGTCTACCTGATCGTCCGCACCAACCGGGCCGGAGGCTCACTGTGACCGCGTCCCACACCCTGTCCACCGAGGACCTCACGCTCGGCTACGGCGACCGTGCCGTCATCGAGGGCCTGGACCTGACGCTCGCGGCCGGGAACATCACGGTGATCGTCGGCGCCAACGCCTGCGGCAAGTCGACGCTGCTGCGCTCGATGTCCCGGCTGCTCGTGCCCCGCGCGGGCCGGGTCGTCCTGGACGGCAAGGAGGTCCACCGCACCCCGGCCAAGGAACTCGCCCGCACCCTGGGCCTGTTGCCGCAGTCACCGGTGACGCCCGAGGGCATCACGGTCCTCGACCTGGTCGGCCGGGGCCGTCACCCCCATCAGCGTGCCTTCTCCCGCTGGACGGCGCAGGACGACGCCGCGGTCGCCGCCGCGCTGGAGGCCACACAGACCACGGAACTGGCGGAGCGGTCGGTCGACGAACTCTCCGGCGGCCAGCGCCAGCGCGTGTGGATCGCGATGGCCCTGGCCCAGCAGACCGACCTGCTGCTGCTCGACGAGCCCACCACGTTCCTCGACATCAGCCACCAGATCGAGGTCCTCGACCTGCTGACCGACCTGAACCGGACCCGCGGCACCACGATCGTCATGGTCCTGCACGACCTCAACCTGGCCGCGCGCTACGCCGACCGGCTCGTCGCCCTCGCGTCCGGCCGCCTGCACGCCGCCGGAACGCCAGAGGAGGTGATGACCGAGGACACGGTGCGGACCGTGTACGGCATGGACAGCCGCGTCATCGAGGACCCGGTCTCCGGCAAGCCCCTCGTCCTGCCGATCGGCCGTCACCACGCCACCGTCGCGGACAGCGCCGCACAGACGGTGCCGTCGTCCGTGACCCGGCCGGCCGGGAGCCGCTGACCATGACGTCCAAGCTCGCCGCGGTGCTGCCCGACCTCACGCCCTGGCGCTCCTCGAAGGACTTCCGCCTCCTGTGGGTGCAGGGCCTGGTCACCTACCTCGGGAGTGTGATGGCGCTGATCGCGCTGCCGCTCCAGATCAAGGACCTGACCGGCTCACCGCTCGCGGTCGGCGCGATGGGCGCCGTCGAACTGGTGCCGCTGGTGGTCTTCGGACTGTACGGCGGGGCACTCGCGGACGCCGTGGACCGGCGCAAGGTCATCGTGCTGACCGAGGCGGGACTGGGACTGCTGGCAGCCGTCCTGCTGCTGAACGCGATGCTGCCGGAGCCCATGCTGTGGCCGCTGTACGTGGTCGCGGCCGGAGTCGCGGCACTCGCCGGACTCCAACGGCCCGCCCTCGACTCGCTGCTGGCCCGGATCGTCCCGCACGACCAGCTGGCCGCGGCGGCCGCGCTGAACGCCCTGCGCTGGCAGACCGGCGCGATCGCCGGGCCCGCGCTGGCGGGCCTGGTCGTGGCGTACGCGGGCAACGGTCCCGCCTACGCCACCACGGTCGTCTGCTTCGCCGCGTCGGTCCTGATGTGCCGCCGGCTCTCGCCCGTACCGCCCGTCGAACACGCGGCCAGGCCGTCGCTGCGCGGCATCGCCGAAGGGGCCCGCTACGCCTGGTCCAGGCCGGTGCTGCTGGGCACGTACGCGGTCGACCTGGCGGCGATGTTCTTCGCCTTCCCGAACACCGTCTTCCCCTTCCTCGCCGACGAGCTCGACGCCGACTGGTCCCTGGGGCTGATGTACTCGGCGGGAGCCGTCGGGTCGCTGTTGCTCAGCCTGACCAGCGGCTGGGTGTCCCGGACGCAGCGGCACGGCCTGCTGGTGGTGTGCGGCGCCGCCGGCTGGGGCCTGGCGATGGCCGCGGCGGGCTGGACGTCGAACGTCTGGCTGGTGCTGCTGTGCCTCGGCCTGGCGGGCGCGGGGGACATGCTGAGCGGACTGGGCCGCTCCACCATCTGGAACCAGACCATCCCCGACCGGCTGCGCGGCCGGCTCGCCGGGATCGAGGTCCTGTCCTACAGCGTCGGCCCCCAGCTCGGCCAGGTCCGCGCCGGGGCGATGGCCGGCTGGACCGGCGTCCGCCCGGCGATCTGGAGCGGCGGACTCGCCTGCGTCGCCGCGGTGGGCCTGCTCACCGCCGCGCTGCCCAAGCTCATCAGCTACGACGCCCGGACCGACGAGGACGCCCGCCGGCGGCGGGCCGGCCAGGAAGCGGCGGATGCCGCCGGACCGTGAGGGATTCCGTCACCCGGCAGGAGCCCGGACACACCGACCCCGCCGGCCGCCGTCCGGTGGAGCCGCCGGGTGGAGCCGTCCGGCGCGGCGGCTCCACCGGACGGCGGCCGGCGGAAAATGTTTGGCGCGGTGGCCGTGAAGGGCGTAAGACTCGGCCCATGACCGACATGCGGGCGTTCCGGGAAGCGGCCACCGTGTGGGCGGCCGGTGGTCCCGGCGACCCCGTGCGCGAGCTGGCCGCGCGGCTGCCCGTCCGTACGGCCGTGCTGCTCGAAGGGCTGAGTGACGCCGCGGCGGTGAGTGCGCTGGCCGCCGCCCGCGGCCGGAACCTGGCGGCCGAGGGCGTCTGTGTCCTGCCGATGGGCGGCGCGATGAACGTCGGGCGCTTCGCCCGCCTCCTCGGCCCACCGGGCCTGGGCCTCCGCCTCACGGGACTGTGCGACGAGCGCGAACGCCCCTACTACGATCGCGCCTTGGAGCGGGCCGGCGCGGCGCAGCGAAACTTCTTCGTCTGTGCGGCGGACCTGGAGGACGAGCTCATCCGCGCGCTGGGCGTGCCGCGGGTGAAGGAGCTCGTTCTGGCGGAGGGCGACTCGCGCCCCCTGCAGACCTTCCTGCGCCAGCCCGCCCAGCAGGGCCG
Organism: Streptomyces griseoloalbus; assembly: GCA_014650015.1. Taxonomy (GTDB): domain Bacteria; phylum Actinomycetota; class Actinomycetes; order Streptomycetales; family Streptomycetaceae; genus Streptomyces; species Streptomyces griseoloalbus. The sequence goes on along the minus strand of BMUD01000012.1, from coordinate 209,417 downwards.
CCCCGCACAGCAGCAGCTGCGGCGCTTCCTCGGGACGAAGAAGGGACGCAAGATCCACTACGGCCGCGTCCTCGTCGAGGCCCTCGGCCCCGACCGCGTACCCGCCCCACTCGACGACCTGCTCACCGGTCTCTGACCACCGGGCGGAACCGGTGGCGGTGATCCCGCCGGCCCCTCTCCACCAGCCGCTTCAGCCGTGCCCTCGCTCCCTCGACCCGGGAGGCGGACGCGCTGCCCCGGCCCAGTACCCCTCCGCCCGCCGGGCGCCCGGTCCGGCCGGCGAAAGCCGCGCACGAGGTGCGGAAGGAGAACGACCTCTCAGCTGTGGGGAAAGGGGACCTGCGTGAGCTCTTCGGAGACCTGCCAGACGCGCCGGGCCTCCCCGGCGCTGCGAAGGCGCGAGTGGAGTTTCTGCTCGCCGGGAGGGCCGCCCAGGTGCCCGGGTCCGCGCGGCCCGTAGAACCCGCCACGCTCGGCGTCGGGGGAGGTGGCGGCGTACAGGGCGGGAAGTTGCGCGGTGTGGACCGTCCCGACGAGGACGCCGCGGGCAGACAGCGCCCGGATCAGGCGCACGCCCATGGTGTCCCTGGTGCGTCCCACCTCGGGGCGAGCGGCGAGCAGGTTCGTCGGAGCGATCCCGGGATGGGAGAGGTTGCTCGTGATGCCCCAGCCATTGGCCTGACTGCGCCGGTCGAGTTCGAGGCCGAAGAGCCCGAACGCGATCTTCGACTGGCTGTAGGCCCTCATGCCGTCGTAGGAGCGTTCCCAGTTCACGTCGTCCGACCGACTACTACGCGCGGCTCGAGCGGGAGCGCGGACCCCAGCCGTCCGAGCAGATGATCGCCTCCATCGCGCAAGGACTCCACCTCTCCCTCGACGAGCGCGACCACCTCTTCCGGCTCGCCGGACAGACCCCGACCCCGCGGGGCGCGGACAGCGAGCACATCAGTCCCGGCCTGCTACGCATCCTCGACCGCCTGGACGACACCCCCGCGGAGATCGTCACCGAGCTCGGCGAGACGCTGCGGCAGACCCCGCTCGGCATCGCGCTCACCGGCGACCTGACCGTCTACGGCGGCCCGGCCCGCAGCCTCGGCTACCGATGGTTCACCGACCCCGCCACGCGACAGCTCTACGCCCCCGACGACCATCCGTTCCTCACCCGCATGTTCGTCTCGGGCCTGCGCGGGGTGGCCACGCTGCGGGGTCCCGGTTCCCGCGCGGCCCACTACACCGACCTGCTGCTCGCGCACAGCGAAGAGTTCCGCCGGGTGTGGAACGACCACGAGGTCGGCATCCGGCCCCACGAGGTGAAGCACTTCATCCACCCCGAGCTCGGCGCGTTGGAGCTGACCTGCCAGACGCTGCTCGATCCGAACCAGTCGCATCACCTGCTGGTCTACACCGCCCTCCCCGGCAGTGAGAGCCACCGGAAGTTGCGGTTGCTGTCCGTCACCGGTGTATTGACCTGAAGCGTTGTTCAGAGCGGCTGATCGTGTGAGTGGCCGCCGAGTGCGGTGCGGCAGCGGTGGTGGTCGTAGGTGTGCAGGAGGTGCGAGAGGGGTGGCTTCGGTCGGTGACGCGCATCTACGCTGCCTGCGGCAGCGGCGGACGTCGGCAGCCCGGCCCAGGTGGCCGAGGAAAGGGGCCAGGTGGAGGAGATGGTCTCGCGCTCGTTCCCCCCACATTCTCCATTTCTCCCCGCGGCCCATCTCGCTGTCGCACAGGTCCACCGACGCATGAACACCGAGGTCAGGTATGCGATTCACCACCCGCCCCACCCTCCAGGGCACCTTCGGCATGGTGTCCTCCACCCACTGGCTGGCCTCCCAGTCGGCCATGGCCGTGCTGGAGGACGGCGGCAACGCCTACGACGCGGCCGTGGCGGGCGCCTTCGTCCTGCACGTGGTCGAGCCGCATCTCAACGGCCCGGCCGGCGAGGTACCGATCCTGCTCGCACCGGCCGGCGGCGAGGTGCGGGTGCTGTGCGGGCAGGGCGTCGCCCCGGCCGGGGCGAGCGCCGCCCACTACCGGAGCCTCGGCCTGGACCTTGTCCCCGGCACCGGACCGCTCGCTGCCGCCGTGCCCGGAGCCTTCGACGCCTGGATGCTCCTGCTGCGTGACCACGGCACCAAGACCCTCGCCGACGTCCTGAAGTACGCCGTCGGGTACGCCGAGGACGGGCACCCGCCCGTGGAGCGCATGGCCGAGACCGTCGGGACCGTACGGGAGCTGTTCGAGACGGAGTGGACCTCCTCGGCCGAGGTGTACCTGCCCGGCGGCCGGGCGCCCCGCCCCGGCGAGCTCTTCCGCAACCCCGCTCTCGCCGCCACCTGGAAGCGGCTGCTCGCCGAGGTCGCCGGGGCGGGGGACCGGGAGGCGCAGATCGACGCCGCGAGGGAGGTGTGGCGCACCGGCTTCATAGCCGACGCCCTCGTCCGGCAGGCCGCACGGCCCACCCTGGACACCAGCGGTGAGCGCCACACCGGCACGCTGACCGCCGCCGACCTCGCCGCCTGGTCCGCGACCTACGAGACTCCGGCGACGTACGACTTCCACGGCTGGACCGTGTGCAAGGCCGGCCCCTGGAGCCAGGGCCCGGTCCTGCTCCAGCAGCTCGCCCTGCTCCCGCCGGAACTGCCCCGCTACGGCTCCGCCGACTACCTGCACCTGCTGATCGAGGGCTGCAAACTCGCCATGGCCGACCGCGAGGCCTGGTACGGGGACGCGGCCGAGGTGCCGCTCGACGACCTGCTGTCGGCCGAGTACAACGCCGAGCGGCGGACCAGGGTCGGCCCCCGCGCCTCCCACGACCTGCGGCCCGGCAGCCCCGGCGGGCGCACGCCACGGCTGAGCGCCCACGCGCGCGTCGTGGCCACGGACGAACCCGGCTTCAGCCCGATGGGCGTCGGCGAGCCGACCGTCGCCAAGCGCCCGACGTCCCCCGTGCCCGGCGAACCGGACGTCTCCGGCGACGGCGGCACCCGCGGCGACACCTGCCACCTCGACATCGTCGACCGCTGGGGCAACATGATCGCGGCCACCCCCAGTGGCGGCTGGCTCCAGTCCAACCCCGTCGTGCCCGAGCTGGGCTTCCCGCTGGGCACCCGGCTGCAGATGACGTGGCTGGAGGACGGCCTGCCCAACACCCTCACCCCGGGCCGCCGTCCCCGGACCACCCTCACGCCCTCCCTCGCGCTGCGCGACGGAGTGCCGGTCATGGCGTTCGGCACGCCCGGCGGGGACCAGCAGGACCAGTGGCAGCTGCACTTCTTCCTGGCGGTCGTCCTGCGCGAGCAGGTACGCGGCGGACTCGACCTCCAGGGCGCCATCGACGCCCCGAACTGGCACAACGACAGCTTCCCCGGCTCCTTCTACCCGCGCGGCATGCGCCCCGGCAGCGTCACCGTCGAGTCCCGCACGGACCCGGGGGTGGTGGCGGAGCTGCGGCGCCGCGGTCACGAGGTCACGGTCGGCGAGCCCTGGTCGGAGGGCCGGCTCTGCGCGGTCGCACGGGACCCGGCCACCGGCGTGCTCTCCGCGGCGGCGAACCCGCGCGGCATGCAGGGCTACGCGGTGGGCCGCTGAGCCCACGGCCGCGCGGACCGCAACCCCGTGTTCATGCCGATTCCACCCGTGGTGAACCGGACGGGTGGGATTTGTCAGTGGGGCGTGCTCTCATGGACACATGATCGAGGACAACGAAACCATCGACGAGTTTCTCGCCCGGCACGCCTGTGACGTGGAGGAATCCATCCGCAAGGCCGCGGCACAGGAGATCATGCCGCGGTGGCGCCGGCTCGCCGCGCACGAAGTCGATCTCAAGACCGGCCCGCACGACCTGGTGACCGACGCCGACCGCAAGGCCGAGCTGTATCTGACGGAGGCACTCCTCGCCCTCCTGCCCGGCTCGGTCGTGGTCGGCGAGGAGGCGGTGCACGCCAACCCCGCGTCGTACGAGGCGATCCAGGGCGAGGCGCCGGTCTGGATCGTCGACCCGGTCGACGGGACCCGCCAGTTCGTGCACGGTGACCCCGGCTTCTGCACCCTGGTCGCCCTCGCCCGGCGCGGAGTCCTGTACGCCTCCTGGACCTACGCACCCGCCCGCGACCAACTCGCCACGGCCGTCCGGGGACGCGGCGCCCACCTCGACGGTGAGCGGCTCCTGGCGGGTTCCCCGGAGCCCGGCCGGGACCTCCGCGTGGCCACCTCCCACCCGGACTACACGACGGACGAACAAAAGCGCGCCCTGCTCGGCCTGTGGACCGACGGGATGGCCCCCCGCGCCTGCGGCTCGGCCGGCCTGGAGTATCTGGCCGTCGCCCGCGGCGAGTCGGACGCCACCGCGTTCAGCTGGGAAGTCGCATGGGACCACGCGGCCGGCCTGCTCCTCGTGGAGGAGGCGGGCGGCACCCACCTCACGCGCGCGGGCCGGCCCTTCAGCATCAAGGGCGGCAACACCCTGCCCTTCACCGCGGCCCGGGACACGGCCACCGCTCACCGGGTGGTGGGGCTGCTGTCCGACGGGGCCGATCCCACGGAGGCCACGGGAGAACGCCGGCGACCCGGCATATCCTGATCCCCAGTGGCCGCCGGCTGACAAAGGAGTCCGAAGGTGCCGTCGATGCTCGATGCGGTCGTGGTGGGTGCGGGGCCGAACGGGCTGACCGCCGCCGTGGAGCTGGCCCGGCGCGGTTTCTCCGTCGCCCTCTTCGAGGCGCACGCCACCGTGGGCGGCGGCGCACGCACCGAGGAGCTCACCCTGCCCGGCTTCCGGCACGACCCGTGCTCCGCCGCGCACCCCCTCGCCATCAACTCACCCGCGTTCCGCGCCCTCCCGCTGGAGCGCTACGGCCTGGAATGGCTGCACCCGGACCTCCCCATGGCGCACCCCTTCCCGGACGGCACGGCGGCCGTGCTGTCCCGGTCGGTGGGTGAGACGGCCGCCTCCTTCGGACCGCGCGACGCCGGCGCCTACCGCCGGCTCGTCGAACCCTTCCTGCCCAAGTGGGACACCCTGGCCCGCGACTTCATGTCCCTGCCGCTGACCGCGCTGCCCCGCGACCCGGTCACCCTCGCCCGCTTCGGCCTGGTCGGCCTGCCTCCGTCGACCTGGCTCACCCGCCGCTTCCGCGACGAGCGGGCCCGCACCCTCTTCGCCGGCCTCGTCGCCCACGTCATGGCTCCCCTCGGCGGCTTCGCCACCGGCGCCGTCGGCCTGGTCTTCGCCCTCGCCGCGCACGCCCGCGGCTGGCCCGTCGCCCGCGGCGGCTCCCAGGCCATCTCCGACGCCCTCGCCGCGTACCTGAGGGACCTCGGCGGCGCGATCCACACCGACTACGAGGTCAAGCGCCTCGACGACCTGCCGCCCGCCCGGGCGTACGTCTTCGACACCTCGCCCACCGCCCTGGCCCGCATCGCCGGCTTCGGCAACCACTACGCCAACTACCGCTACGGCCCGGGCGTCTTCAAGATCGACTACGCCCTGGACGGTCCCGTGCCGTGGACCGCCCCGCAGGCCCGCTCCGCCGGCACCGTGCAGGTCGGCGCGGACAGCGCCGAGATCGCCGCCGCCCTGCGCGCCGCCTCCAAGGAGGGCCGGGCCCCCGACGCGCCCTTCCTCATCACCGTCCAGCCCGGCGTCGCCGACCCCACCCGCGCCCCGGCAGGCCGGCACGTCTTCTGGGCCTACGGCCATGTCCCGAACGGCTGGACCGGTGACCTCACCGACGCCATCGAACGCCAACTGGAGCGCTACGCCCCGGGTTTCCGCGACCGTGTCCTCGCCCGCGCCACCGCGGGACCGCCCGAGCTCGCCGCCCGCAACGCCAACTACGTCGGCGGCGACATCGCCACCGGCGCGGTCTCCGGGCTCCAACTGCTGCTGCGCCCCAAACTGTCCCTGTCCCCGTACACGACCCCGCATCCGGCCGTTTTCATCTGCTCGTCGGCCACCCCGCCCGGCCCCGGCGTGCACGGCATGTCGGGACACAATGCGGCGAAGGCCGTCTGGAGGGGGCTGCGACGGACATGACCACCATCACGCTCGTCCAGGGAGACATCACCGGTCAGAGCGCCGACGCGATCGTCAACGCGGCCAACTCGTCCCTGCTCGGCGGAGGCGGGGTCGACGGCGCGATCCACCGCCGGGGCGGCCCGGAGATCCTGGCGGAATGCCGCGGGCTCCGCGCCTCGCAGTACGGCAAGGGGCTGCCCACCGGCCGGGCGGTCGCCACCACCGCGGGCCGGCTCGACGCTCGCTGGGTGATCCACACCGTCGGCCCGGTGCACAGCGCCAGCGAGGACCGCTCCGCCCTCCTCGCCTCCTGCTACCGCGAGTCCCTGCGTGTCGCCGACGAACTGGGCGCCCGCACGGTCGCGTTCCCCGCCGTCTCCACGGGCGTCTACGGCTGGCCCATGGACGACGGGGCACGCATCGCCGTCGAAACGGTCCGGGGGGCTCGCACCGCGGTCGAGGAGGTACGGTTCGTCCTCTTCGACGACCGTGCCTACGCGGCGTTCGCCGCCCGGCTCGCCTGATTCCCCGCCGGCTCGCTCAATCGGCCGACGTCAGCTGCCCGGACGTTTCGGTGCCCGCAGTCCGCACCGCCGCGCGGCAGAACTCCTCCGGCGGGCAGTACCGGTGCCTGGTGATGTAGTGGATCACCAGGTTCGGTGCGGTGTGGAGCGTGCCGTCCGCTCCCCGCACCCGAATCTCCGCCGATCCGAGCCACACCTCGGTCTCGAGGGCGGGGCCGCCGAGGACGACGGGACGGTCGGTGTCGCAGAATCCGCAGGGGTGGATGCCGCGCGTCTGGTTGTCGTAGCCCGCGCTGAGCACGCTCAGCGCCTCCACCACACGCTCGTCCACGATTCCCGTGCGACAGCCGTGTCCCGGCGCCGGCCAGCCGACGTTGAGCATCTCCCCGTCCGACTCGTCGTGCGGGGCGTACGCATGGCGCGTCAGGTCGCGGTAGTAGGTCATGTGTGGCTCCTCGGCGCCGTGGGGCGCGGTGTGCCGGCCGGGCGGATCGTCAGCTGTGATGCGGGTCCATGGCGCCCCGCCGCCGGAACCATCAGGACCGCACAAAGTCCTACGGCATCGTTGCTTCGGTTGTGTTCGAGTCCTAGGGTGTGGCTGGCTCAGTAGTTGCTCCGTCACCACCGGTCGTGACCCGCCTCCGCAGCAACGTCCCCCCATGACGGTGCGTCGAGGGGGGCCCGACGTGCCCTCAGTCCGTGCAGCGCTCCGTCGAACCGAGGAAGGCCACGGTCATGCCGCACCCGCACGTGTCACCCGCCGACCGGCCCATCCACCCCGAACGGCCTCTCGTCAGCCGTCGCCGGCTGCTGGAGTCCGGCGCCGCCGTGCTCGGCGCTCTCGCCCTGTCGTCGCCCGGCATGGCACAGGCCGCCGCCCCACGAAGCGCGGACGCCGACGCCGCACCGGAGTGGAACGGCCGGATGTCCCTCTTCCGGCTGGGCACCGAGCCCCCGCACACCACCCTCATGCCGTACGCGAACCTGCAACAGGCGCTGGCCGCCGACCGTACCCGCTCGCCGTACCGGATCGGACTGGACGGCCGGTGGAAGTTCGCCCACGCCGACCGCCCCGACGACCGGGACGCCGACTTCTACCGCACCGACCTCGACGACTCGGCCTGGGACACCGTCCCGGTGCCGTCCGTCTGGCAGGTCCACGGCTACGACCGGCCGATCTACCTCAACATCACCTACCCCTACTGGGGCCCCAACGGCCGTGGCGAGGACCCCCAGCCGCCCGCCGCCCCGACCCGCCACAACCCGGTGGGCCAGTACCGGCGCACCTTCACCGTCCCCCGCGACTGGCGTGGCCGACGGACCTTCCTGCACTTCGAGGGCGTCAAGTCCGCCCACTACGTGTGGGTCAACGGGGAACTCGTCGGCTACCACGAGGACTCGTACACGCCGGCCGAGTACGACATCACCGAGCATCTGCAGCCCGGCACCAACCACCTCGCGGTGGAGGTGTACCGCTACTCCGACGGCGACTGGCTGGAGGACCAGGACATGATCCGACTGAGCGGCATCTTCCGCTCGGTCTACCTGTACTCCACCCCGGCCGTGCACCTGCGCGACTTCAAGCTGGACACCCCGCTGAGCGACGGCTACCGAGCGGCCGAGCTCAAGGTCACCGCGAGTGTGCGTGACCGCGGAGGTGACGGCGCCGGCCGGTACACCGTGGAGACCCGGCTCTACGACGCCCGCGGGCACGCCGTCTGGTCCCGGCCGCTGAAGCGGAGCGCCGACCTCGGCACCGTACCGGCCGGGGAGGACGTCACCGTCGAGGCGTCCGCGGCCGTACCCGAACCGAGGCTGTGGTCGGCCGAGCACCCGTACCTCTACACCGCCGTGCTCCAACTCCGCGACCCCGCGGGCGAGGTGGTCGAGACCCTGTCCCACCGGGTCGGACTGCGCGAGTTCGCGCTCAAGGACGGGCTGATGCGCATCAACGGCCGCCCCGTCTCCTTCCGCGGTACCAACCGGCACGAGATGCACCCGGCGCGCGGCACCGCCCTCACCCGCGAGGACATGATCGAGGACATCACGATCATCAAGCGGATGAACATCAACTCCGTCCGCACCTCGCACTACCCGAACAACCCGGTGTGGAACGAACTCGCCGACGAGTACGGCCTCTACCTCGTCGACGAGACCAACCTCGAGACCCACGGCATCCGTTCCGAGTACCCGGGCGACCACCCGGAGTGGACCGAGGCCTGCGTGGCCCGCGCCCGGAACATGGTCCACCGCGACAAGAACCACGCCAGTGTGGTCATCTGGTCACTCGGCAACGAGGCAGGCGGAGGCACCACCTTCAACGCCATGCACGACTGGATCCGCTCCTACGACCCCACCCGCGTCATCCAGTACGAGGGCGACGACCGGCCGGGGATCAGCGACATCCGCTCCAAGATGTACGAGAGCCCGGCACGCGTCGAGCAGCGGGCCGAGGACACCGCCGACACACGTCCCTATGTCATGATCGAGTACTCCCACGCGATGGGGAACTCCAACGGCAACTTCGCGAAGTACTGGGACCTCGTCCGCCGCCACGACGTCCTCCAGGGCGGCTGGATCTGGGACTTCGTCGACCAGTCCCTGAACTGGCCGACCCCCGCACGCACGCGGTTCACCGAGTCGGGGCCGGGCCGGCTGCACGGCGAGATCCTCGCCGCCGGCGGCCACTTCGACCGCGCCGAGGGCATCACCGGAGGCACCGTCTTCGCCCGCGACGACCGCCTCGACCTCACCGGCTCGCTGACCCTGGAGGCATGGGTCACCCCCCACTACACCGGCTACCACCAGCCCATCCTCGCCAAGGGCGACACCCAGTACGCCCTGAAGCAGACCAACGGGAACCTGGAGTTCTTCATCCACTCCGGCGGCCAGTGGATCACCGCGAGCTGGGCACTGCCGGACGACTGGACCGGCCGCGAACACCACATCGCGGGGGTCTTCGACGCGGAGGCGGGCCTGCTGACCCTGCACGTCGACGGCGCGGTCAAGGCCACCCGGACCACCACCGCACGCCCCTCCCGCACCACCGCGCCCCTCGCCCTCGCCACCGACGCCGACCACCAGACCCGCGAGTTCAGCGGCACCGTCCGCCGCGCCCGCGTCTACGCCCGCGCCCTCAGCCCCGCCGAACTGGCCGCCGGCGGCCGGGGACCCGGGGACGACGGGGTGCGGTTCTGGTTCGACGCCGCCACCGTCGAGGTCGCCGAGGAGCGCCCCCGCGACCGCACCTTCCTCGCCTACGGCGGCGACTGGGGCGACAACCCCAACGACGGGAACTTCGTCGCGGACGGCATCATCACCGCCGACCGCGGTCACACCGGCAAGGCCGCCGAGGTCAAACGCGTCTACCAGGCGATCAACGCCGCACCGGCCGACGGCGGCCCCGGCGCGGTCACCCTCACCAACGAGTATCTGTTCACGGGCCTGGGGGAGTTCGACGGACGCTGGGCCCTCGTGGCCGACGGCACGGTCGTCCGGCGCGGCCGGCTGACCCGCGACCAACTGGACGTCGCGCCGCTGAGCAGCAAGGACATCACCGTGCCGATCCGGCTGCCGGACGATCCGGCACCGGGCACGGAGTACTTCCTCGAACTCTCCTTCACCACCAGGGAGTCCACCGCGTGGGCGAAGGCCGGCTTCGAGGTCGCCCGGCAGCAACTGCCCCTCGACGCGGGCAGCCCGGCCGTGACCCCCGTGCCGCTGGACGGCGTCCCCGCCCTGCGTCACGACGAGACCGCCGCCGGCGTCACCGTGACGGGCAGGCGTTTCTCCGTCACCGTCGACAAGTCCAGCGGCACGATCACCTCCTACGAGGCCGCCGGTGTCCGCCTCATCACCTCCGGGCCCGTGCCGAACTTCTGGCGGGCCCCCACCGACAACGACCACGGCAACGGCCAGCCCACCCGCAACCAGACCTGGCGCGACGCCGGCGCCCGGCGGAAGGTGACCGGAGTCCGCGTACGCGCCCTGCGCGACCGCGCCGTGGAGATCACCGTCACGGGAACCCTGCCGACCACCGTCGAATCCCGGTACAGCACCACCTACACCGTCTTCGGCAACGGCGAGATCAAGGTCGACAACACCCTGCACCCGGGCGCCCGGGACCTGCCGTACATCCCGGAGGTCGGCACGCTGCTCCTCCTGCCGCGCCGACTCGACCGCCTGCACTACTACGGCCGCGGCCCGGAGGAGAACCACTGGGACCGCAACACCGGCACGGACGTGGGCCGGTACGCCTCCACGGTGGCCGAGCAGTGGACGCCGTACATCCGCCCGCAGGAGAACGGCAACAAGACCGACGTCCGCTGGGCCGCCCTGACCGACGGCAGCGGGCGCGGTCTGCTGGTCTCGGGCGAACCCCTCCTGGAGGTCAACGCCTCGCACTTCACCCCGGAGGACCTGTCCACCGGGGTCCGGCACGACTACCAGCTGACCCCGCGGGACGCGGTCGTCCTGCGGGTCAGCCACCGGCAGATGGGCGTGGGCGGCGACAACAGCTGGGGCGCCCACACCCACGACGAGTTCAAGCTGTTCGCCGACCGCGACTACGCCTACACCTACCGGCTGCGTCCGCTCACCGACGTGGACGAGGCGATGGCGCTGTCGCGCCGGCCCACGGCGTCCGCAGAGGGCAGGCACACTCCCGGGAGCCCGGGGTAACCGGGCTCCCATGGGTGAGGTTCTGGTCGGGTCCTGTTCGTGGACGGATCCCCAACTCGTGTCGAGCGGCTGGTATCCGCGCGGACGGCGGGACGCCGAGGGGCGGCTGCGGCACTACGCGTCGCGGCTGCCCCTCGTCGAGGTGGACTCCGCGTACTACGCGCTGCCGGGACGGCGCAACAGCGAGCTGTGGGTGGAGCGCACACCGGACGGGTTCCGCTTCGACGTCAAGGCGTTCTCGCTGCTGACCGGCCACCCCACGCGCCCTCAGGCACTGCCCCCCGACCTGCGCACCCGGCAGGCGGACCTCACGCGGCGGCGCGAGCCGGCGGGTGGTGCGCTGCTGGACGAGGTGTGGGGGCGGTTCGCGGAAGGGATCCGGCCGCTGCGCGAGGCCGGGCGGCTGGGCACCGTACTGTTCCAGTTCCCGCCCTGGTTCGCGCCCGGCGCCCGGGCGGAGCGCGCGCTGGAGGACTGCGCGGAGCGCGCGGCGGGCTGGCCGCTCGCCGTCGAGTTCCGGCATCCGGCCTGGTGGGAGGCGGAGCGGGCGGACGACACCCGCGCGCTGCTGACGGGGCTGGGCGCGACGGCCGTGGGCGTGGACACGGTCCAGGGGCTGGGCGGCTCGCTGCCGCCCGTCGCGCCCGTCAGCCGCACCGACCTCGCCGTCGTACGCTTCCACGGCCGGAGCGGGGCCTGGGGGAGCGGCGGCAAGGAGGACCGCTTCCGGCACGACTACGACGTGACCGAACTCGCCGCCTGGGTCCCCCGGTTGTGGCGGGTGGCGCGGCAGACGGAGGAACTGCACGTGCTGTTCAACAACTGCTGCGCGGACGCCGCCGTACGCGCCGCCGAGACCATGCGGGGGCTGCTCACTCGGCCGCGTCGCTGATGCCCAGCCGCAGATGCTCCACGTGGTAGACGGCCTGGTCGAGCAGTTCGGCGACATGGTGGTCGTGCAGCGCGTACACGATGGAACGGCCGCGGCGTTCGCCGACCACCAGGCCGAGGTTGCGCAGCAGCCGCAGTTGGTGCGAGCAGGCCGACTGCTCCATGCCCACCTCCGCCGCCAACTCGGTGGCCGGCAGCGGACCTTCGCGCAGGCGGGCGAGGATCAGCAGGCGTGAGGGCGTGGACAGGGCCTGGAGCGTGGTGGCGACCTTCGCGACGTTGTCCGCGTCCAGGCGGACGCGCTCGGCGTCGTCCTGCGCGGCGATGACGACTCCATGACCCATGGGGAACATCCTACCCATCGCATATGAACGCATGAATGACTCTTCATGTGTTCCTGTATGGTGTCCGCGTGTCCGTGACTCTCGCTCCCTCGTCCCCGCCGTCCACCGGCATCCCCGCGACGCGACGCCGCACCCGTGTGCTCGCCCTGCCCGAAGCGCGGTGGGCCCTCACCGCGCTCGTGGCCTTCCTGGCCGGGCTCGCCGCGGACCTCGGCGGCGCACCGCCCTGGATCGGCGCGGTCCTGTACGCCGTCGCCTATGCGTCCGGCGGCTGGGAACCGGCCCTCGAAGGACTGCGCGCCCTGCGCGGGAGGACCCTCGACGTCGACCTGCTGATGATCGTCGCCGCGCTGGGCGCCGCCGCGATCGGACAGGTGCTCGACGGCGCCCTGCTGATCGTCATCTTCGCGACCTCGGGCGCGCTGGAGGCCCTGGCCACCGCCCGCACCGCCGACTCCGTACGCGGCCTGCTCGACCTCGCGCCCACCACCGCGACGCGGCTGGCCGACGGCGGCGAGGAGACCGTGCCCACCGCCGAACTCGCCGTCGGCGACGTCCTGCTGGTCCGGCCGGGGGAGCGCGTCGGCGCCGACGGCACGGTCCTGGACGGCGTCAGCGAGGCGGACCAGGCCACCATCACCGGCGAGTCGCTGCCGGTGGTCAAGCGCCCCGGCGACGACGTCTTCGCCGGCACCCTCAACGGCACCGGTGCCCTGCGCGTCCAGGTCGAGCGCGACCCGGCCGACTCGGTGATCGCCCGCATCGTGGCCCTGGTCGAGGAGGCGTCCCGCACCAAGGCGCCGACCCAGCTCTTCATCGAGAAGATCGAACAGCGGTACGCGGTCGGCGTGGTGGTCGCCACCCTCGCCGTGTTCGGCATCCCGCTCGCCTTCGGCGAGAACCTCACCGACGCCCTGCTGCGGGCGATGACCTTCATGATCGTCGCGTCGCCGTGCGCGATCGTCCTCGCCACGATGCCTCCCCTGCTGTCCGCCATCGCCAACGCCGGCCGGCACGGCGTCCTCGTCAAGTCGGCCGTCGCCATGGAACGCCTCGGCGAGATCGACGCGGCGGCCCTCGACAAGACCGGCACCCTCACCGAAGGCACCCCCGAGGTGACCGCCGTACGCCCGCTGCCCGGATCCGGCCTCGGCGAGGACGCCCTGCTCGCCCTGGCCGCCTCGGCCGAACACCCCAGCGAGCACCCGCTGGCCCGCGCCGTGGTGGCCGCGGCACACGCCCGTGACCTGCCGCTCGCCCCGGCCACCGGCTTCACCGCCCTGCCCGGCCGCGGCGTCAACGCCACCGTGGACGGACACGTGGTGAGCGTCGGCCGCGCGGAGGAGACGGACGCGACCGACGGCGAGACCGTCATCCGTGTCACCCGCGACGGCAGCCCCGTGGGCACCCTCGCCCTGACCGACCGCCTCCGCCCCGACGCCCCGGCCGCCACCGCCGCCCTCACCGCCCTCACCGGCACCGCACCCGTCCTCCTCACCGGCGACAACGCCCGCGCCGCCGCCCGCGTGGCCACCGCGACCGGCCTCACGGACATCCGCGCCGGCCTCCTGCCCGAGGACAAGGTGCACGCCGTACGCGACCTCCACGAGGCCGGCCGCAAGGTGCTGTTCGTCGGCGACGGCGTCAACGACGCACCCGCCCTCGCCGCCGCCCACGCCGGCATCGCCATGGGCCGCGCGGGCTCCGACCTGGCCCTGGAGACGGCGGACGCGGTCGTGGTGCGCGACGAGCTCGCGGCCGTCCCCGCGGTCGTACGGCTGTCCCGCACCGCCCGCCGACTCGTGGCGCAGAACCTCGTCATCGCGGGCGTGGCCATCACCGGCCTGGTCCTGTGGGACCTCATCGGCCACCTCCCGCTCCCGCTCGGCGTCGCCGGACACGAGGGATCGACCGTGCTGGTCGGTCTGAACGGACTGCGGCTGCTGCGGGAGTCGGCGTGGCGATCCGGGCAGGCCCAGGACACATGAGGTTGATGTCGGATTCCCGCCGGACCCGGCGCCCCCGGTGCCCGATGCTTGAGCCATGCAGAAGGGGATGCACACCGACACCGAGCGCTGCGTGCGCGCCGTGCGGTCGAAGGACGCGCGGTTCGACGGCTGGTTCTTCACCGCCGTCCTGACCACCGGCATCTACTGCCGGCCCAGCTGCCCGGTGGTGCCGCCGAAACCGCAGAACATGGTCTTCCACCCGAGCGCGGCGGCCTGCCAGCAGGCCGGGTTCCGGGCCTGCAAGCGCTGCCGGCCCGACACCAGCCCCGGCTCACCGGAGTGGAACCGGCGAGCCGACCTCGTGGCCCGCGCCATGCGGCTGATCGCCGACGGCGTCGTGGACCGCGAGGGCGTACCCGGGCTCGCCACCCGGCTCGGCTACAGCACCCGGCAGATCGAACGCCAGCTGCTCGCCGAGCTGGGCGCGGGCCCCCTCGCGCTCGCCCGCGCCCAGCGCGCCCAGACCGCACGGCTGCTCATCGAGACCACGGAGCTGCCGATGGCCGAGATCGCCTTCGCGGCCGGCTTCTCCTCCATCCGCACCTTCAACGAGACCGTGCGCGAGGTCTTCGCGCTCGCCCCCGGCGAGCTGCGCACCCGGGCCCCGGGGAACGCCTCCCGCGGCACCCCCGGCGTGCTGTCCCTGCGGCTGCCGTTCCGCGCGCCGCTCAACCCCGACAACCTCTTCGGCCACCTCGCCGCCACCGCCGTACCCGGGGTGGAGGAGTGGCGGGACGGAGCGTACCGGCGCACGCTGCGGCTGCCGTACGGGCACGGCATCGTGGCGCTGACCCCCCGCCCGGACCACATCGCCTGCCGTCTCACCCTCGGCGACCCGCGCGACCTCACCGTCGCCATCAGCCGCTGCCGCCGTCTGCTCGACCTGGACGCCGACCCGGTCGCCGTCGACGACCAGCTGCGCGCGGACCCGGTCCTCGCGCCCCTGGTCGACAAGGCCCCCGGCCGCCGGGTGCCGCGCACGGTCGACGAGGCGGAGTTCGCCGTACGGGCCGTCCTCGGCCAGCAGGTCTCCACGGCCGCCGCCCGCACCCACGCGGCCCGCCTGGTCACCGCGCACGGCACACCGGTGGACGACCCCGAGGGCGGCCTCACCCACCTCTTCCCGTCCCCCGAGGCACTGGCCGCCCTCGACCCGGAAACCCTGGCCATGCCCCGCACCCGCCGGGCCACCTTCACCGGCCTCGTCCGCCGACTGGCCGACGGCGACCTCCACCTGGGCGTCGAGAGCGACTGGCCCGAGGCCCGCGCGCGACTCCTCGCCCTTCCCGGCTTCGGTCCCTGGACGGTCGACGTCATCGCCATGCGCGCCCTGGGCGACCCGGACGCGTTCCTCCCCACCGACCTCGGCATCCGCCGAGCCGCCCGGGAGCTCGGCCTGCCCTCCACGCCGGCCGCGCTCACCGCCCGCGCGGCGACCTGGCGGCCCTGGCGGGCGTACGCGGTGCAATACCTGTGGGCGACCGACAGCCACCCGATCAACTTCCTGCCGGTGTGAGAGACCAGGGACGCACAGCCGATGAAGCAGCACACCGTGATCGACAGCCCCTACGGCCCGCTGACGCTCGTCGCCGACGACGGCGTCCTGTGCGGCCTCTACATGACCGACCAGCGTCACCGTCCACCCGAGGAGACCTTCGGCGGCCCCGACGACACCCCCTTCGCCGAGACGCAGGAACAGCTGGCCGCGTACTTCGCGGGCGAGCTGAAGGAGTTCACCCTCGCACTGCGCCTGCACGGCACCCCGTTCCAGCGCCGCGTCTGGGACGAGCTGACCCGCATCCCGTACGGCGAGACCCGCACCTACGGCCAACTCGCCGACGCCCTCGGCAACTCCCGGGCCTCGCGCGCGGTGGGCCTCGCCAACGGCCGCAACCCGATCGGCATCATCGTCCCCTGCCACCGCGTCATCGGCGCGGGCGGCGGCCTCACCGGGTACGGCGGCGGCCTGGAGCGCAAGCAGCGCCTGCTGGACTTCGAACGCGGAACCGCCCTGTTCTAAGCGGCGATCCGATGCAGCAGCCCGGGCAGCGAGGTGCCGATCGGTTCGCGGACGACCTCGTCGGCGAGGTCGTCGTACGGGGTCGGCTCCGCGTTGACGATGATCAGACGGGCGCCGTGGTCGGCGGCCACGCCCGCGAGCCCGGCGGCGGGCTGGACCTGGAGGCTGGTGCCGACGGCGACGAAGACGGTGCAGGCCTTGCTGATCGCCAGCGCCTCGCCGAGCACCACCGGGTCGAGCCGCTCGCCGAACATCACCGTCGCCGACTTGAGGACGCCGCCGCAGTCCAGGCACGGCGGATCCGCCTCACCGGCCTCGACCCGGGCGAGGGCGTCTTCCATCGGACCGCGCGCGTGGCACCTGGTGCACACCACCCGCCGGACCGTGCCGTGGAGTTCGAGCACCTTGCGGTCCGGCATTCCGGCGAGCTGGTGCAGCCCGTCCACGTTCTGCGTGATCACCCGCACCGGCACCCCGGACCGCTCCAGCTCGGTCACGGCGCGATGCGCGGCGTTCGGCTCGACGGCGAGCGCGAAGTTCTCGCGCCGCATCTGCCAGGAGCGTCGGCGGATCTCCGGGTCGCCCATGTAGTACTCGTACGTCACGAGTTTCTCCGCCTCGGGATCGCGCCGCCACAGTCCGTTCGGCCCGCGGTAGTCCGGGATGCCGGAGTCCGTGCTGACACCGGCGCCGCTGAGGAGGGCGACGAGGGGCTTGCTCATGAGCCGAGGGTAGGGCGCCGGGCGGCGGCGCGGCGAGCGGATAATCCCCGGCGCCGGTTCAGTGCACCCGGTGCCCGTCCTCCAGCTCCGCGGTGCCCGAACCGTCGGCGAGCACGTCCAGCGCGGCCCGTACCCGGCGGCCCAGGGAACCGTGCAGGTACGCGCCGAGCTCCTCGCGCGGCACGAGCCGCCAGGACAGCAGCTCCGACTCCTGCAGCCGGATCGCCCCGAGGTCGTCCTCACCGAGCACGCCACCGTCGTACAGATACGCCACCACGGGCGGGCGCGTGCTTCCCCTCACCCAGTCCACCGCCAGCAGCCGGCCCGGCGCCCGGTCCAGTCCGATCTCCTCGGCCGTCTCCCGGCGCGCCCCCTCACGCGGGCTCTCCCCGTCGTCCGACTCGATCGTGCCGCCGGGCAGCGCCCACCCCTCCCGGTAGTTCGGCTCGACGATCAGCACCCGACCCGCCGCGTCCCGGAAGAGAACGGCGGCTCCGGCGAGGACACGGGGAAGGGAGGCGATGTAGGCGGCGTAGTCCTGGGTGTCCTGAGTGGTGGTCATGCGGGAAGGGTAACGGCGGTGCGGGGCGGGTGCGGGTACCGGCGACCGCCCGCCCGGGCGCACGGCAGCACACGCCGTCCCGTGATCGACACCGGGCGGCGCGCACGCCCGGTGCACGGGCCACCGGGGCCCGTCAGCCGCCGGCGGCACCACCCGCATCCCGAGGCCGTACGAGCCGATGGCCCCGGCGGCGGCCACCGCCGCCTCGGGCCGGAGCCTCGGCCGCCCTGCACCATCCGGCCCACGACGTCCGTCCCAGGGCCTCAAGCCCCGGCCAGCGCCAGCCGCAGGGTGCGTTGCGCCAGATCGCTGATCCGTACTCCGTCGAAGCCGAAGACGGCGCTGCGCACCGTGTCCTGGAGGGGCTCCTTCCACTGGCCGGGGATGGCCGAGGCACCGCACAGGACGCCCGCCACCGAGCCCGCCGTCGCGCCGTTGGAGTCCGTGTCCAGGCCGCCGCGCACGGTCAGGGCGATGGTGCGGGTGAAGTCGTCGTCGCCGTGGAGCAGACCGGCGGTGAGTACGGCCGCGTTCGGGACGGTGTGGATCCAGCCGAGGCCCGCCGTCTCCCCGGCGAGCGTCGTGAGCGTGTCCTCCCAGGCCAGGCCGGTGTCGTACAGGGAGGTCACCCGGCGCACGGTGCGCGCGAGGCGGCTGCTCGCCGGGATCACCGTCAGCGCCTCGTCCAGCGCGTGCCGCACCGTGGGCGCCGTGAACGCCGCCGAGATCAGTGCCGCCGCCCACATCGCGCCGTACACACCGTTCCCCGTGTGCGACAGCACCGCGTCCCTGCGGGCCAGCGAGGCGGCACGGCGCGGGGCGCCGGGGCAGGTCCAGCCGTGGATGTCGGCGCGGATGAGGGCGCCGATCCACTCCTGGTACGGGTTGTCGTAGGTGGCGGTGAGCGGCGGTCGGAGGCCGTTCGCGAGGTTCCGGTAGGCCGCCCGTTCCGCCGTGAAGGTCTGCAGGTACGGCAGCCGCAGCAGCCACAGGTCGCCCACCTGCTCGGTGCTGAAGGCGAAGCCGTACGTCTCCAGCAGGTCGAGGCCGAGGACGGCGTAGTCGACGTCGTCGTCACGGCAGCTGCCGTGGATGCGGCCGCGGACGCAGACCCGCCACTCCGGGCGCAGGTCGAGACTGTCGCTCTCGCTCGGCGGCTCGGGCAGGTAGTCGGTGAGGGGGAGGGCGTCCGCCCGCCGCAAATAGCCGTCGATGCGTTCACGTGTCCACACCTCGCCCTGCTCCACCGGCTTGCCGAGCATGTTGCCCGCGATCCGGCCCAGCCAGCCTCCGAGGATGCGGTCGGCCAGTTCTGACTCCGTGCCCACAGCGGTCATGGCTCCGGTCTACCCGATTCCGCACGGCTCCGCGCCACCGCCGCCCGGCCGCACGCCGTTCCACGGGCTGGGCGGGGCATGACGGCGACGGCGCCCGCCGGTTAAGGTCACAGCGGCGCGACTGGCCTTGACGTGCGCGCAGGGCCCGGAGAACAAGGGGAACGCAAGTGGCGGACGCTGCAGTGAGCGGCACTCGTACGACGCGGTCGGCACAGCGGGTGCTCGTCGCCGCGGACAAGTTCAAGGGGTCGCTGACGGCCGTCGAGGTCGCCGAGCGGGTGACGGCCGGGCTGCGCCGGGTCGTACCGGACCTGGTCGTCGAGGCACTGCCGGTGGCCGACGGCGGCGACGGCACCGTGGCCGCGGCGGTCGCGGCCGGGTTCGAACGGCGGGAGGTACGGGTCACCGGCCCCCTCGGGGACGACGTGACCGCGGCGTACGCGCTGCGCGGTGACACCGCCGTCGTGGAGATGGCGGAGGCCAGCGGGTTGCAGCGGCTGCCGGACGGGGTCTTCGCACCGCTGACGGCATCGACGTACGGCTCCGGTGAGCTGCTGCGGGCCGCGCTGGACGCGGGGGCGCGCACCATCGTGTTCGGGGTGGGCGGCAGCGCCACCACGGACGGCGGGGCCGGAATGCTGTCGGCGCTGGGCGCTCGGTTCCTGAAGGCCGACGGTGAGCCGCCGGCGCCGGGCGGCGGCGGGCTCGCCGAGCTGGCCTCCGCCGACCTGTCCGCTCTCGACCCGCGTCTGCGCTCGGTCGAGTTCGTGCTCGCCAGCGATGTCGACAACCCGCTGACCGGCCCGAAGGGCGCGCCGGCGGTCTACGGCCCGCAGAAGGGTGCCTCGCCGGAGGACGTGGAACGGCTGGACGCGGCGCTCGCGCACTTCGCGAAGGTGCTGGAGGGCGTGGTCGGGCCGGAGGCCGCCGAGTACGCCGCCTCTCCGGGGGCGGGCGCGGCGGGCGGCATCGGGTACGGGGCGCTGCTGCTCGGGGCCGTGTTCCGGCCCGGCATCGAGGTCATGCTGGACGTGCTGGGCTTCGCGGCGGCGCTGGAGCGGGCGGATCTGGTGATCACCGGTGAGGGGTCCCTGGACGAGCAGACGCTGCACGGGAAGGCGCCGGCGGGTGTCGCGGCGGCGGCGCGTGCGGCGGACAAGGAGGTCGTCGCGGTGTGCGGGCGCCTCGCGTTGCCGCCGGAGGTGCTGGGACGGGCGGGGATCCGGTGGGCGTACGCGCTGACCGATCTGGAGCCGGACGTGGCGACGTGCATCGCGGATGCGGGGCCGATCCTCGAGCGCACGGCGGAGCGCATCGCCCGGGACTTCCTGAGCTGAGCCGGGCGGGGTCCGTGCTGCCGGCCGGTTGTCCGGCGGCGTTCCAGCGGCCCTGACGGGGCCTCACCACTCGTACCGTTCCGGGCCCGAGAACCGTCGTCAGGGCGGCGCACACAGGCCGATCGAGCGGGGCCCGGACCCGGCGCCCGGAGGGGAGCTGTTCTGCCGCCGGCAGCAGGCGCTCCCGCACAGCCGCTCACGCTGGCACGTACCTAGCTGTCACCCGGCGCACCGCGCCATGGGTGAGCATCCCGGTGAGGGAGCTGGACGCCTTCTGGGAGGAGATGGCCAACCGGAACCGCAAGGCCCCCGAGGAGGACGAGCAGATCCTCTGACGTGCGTGCTCCGTCACGGCCGGGTGCCCGGACAGACAAGCGGCCCCGGACCCAACCCGGGTCCGGGGCCGCACACCATCCGCCGCGTCACGGCAACTGTGCCGCCCGCGCCTCACGGCGATTGTCACGGAAGTTGTTCACCCGCCGCGCCGTGGCGAACAGCGGGATCACCGCACCCATGACCAGCTGCAAGGCGCACCCCGTCTGCAGCAACAGCTGACCGCTCGGCGCGTCGAAGGCCCATGCCGCCAGAAGCCCCATCGACAGCACGATCCACGAGAGCATCGCCACCGCGAGACGCCCCCGCGGCTTCGGGTACTCCACCCGGCTCACCATCAGCCAGGCCGTCCCCAGGATCGCCAGCAGCGTCGCCACGAACGGCAGCTCCAGCAGCACGATCGAGACGACGGTCAGCGCGCCGAACGGCGACGGCATGCCCTGGAAGGTGCCGTCCTTCACCGTGACGCAGGAGAATCTCGCCAGCCTCAGCACGACCGCCAGCAGCACCACGATCGCCCCGACCGCGGCCACTCTCTGGTGCGCGTCGTCCGCGACCATGCCGTAGACGAGGACGAAGTACGCCGGTGCCAGGCCGAAGCTGATCAGGTCCGAGAGGTTGTCCAGCTCGGCACCCATGGGGGAGGAGCGCAGCTTGCGCGCCACCAGGCCGTCGAACAGGTCGAAGACCGCCGCGCACAGCATCAGGATGACCGCCGTGGCCGCGCTGTGGCGGGCCATGCCGGTTTCCTGGCTGCCCTGCAGGTGCGGGATCAGGATGCCGGTGGTGGTGAAGTACACCGCCATGAAGCCACAGGTGGCGTTGCCCAGGGTGAGGGTGTCCGCTATCGACAGCCGGAGCGAGAGGGGCATCTCCTCCTCGTCGTCCGCCTCGTCGGCCTCCGGTACCCAGCCGGTCTGTGTCTCCGGATCAACCACGGTCAATGCGAGTCACCCCAGCCACGGTCTTCTGACCCACCTCGACCGCGACCTCCACGCCCTCGGGCAGGTAGAGGTCGACGCGCGAGCCGAACCGGATCAGACCGACGCGCTCACCCTGCTCGACCTTGGTGCCCTGGGGCACGTAGGGGACGATGCGGCGGGCGACCGCGCCGGCGATCTGGATCATCTCGATGTCGCCGAGCTCGGTGTCGAAGTGCCACACCACGCGCTCGTTGTTCTCGCTCTCCTTGTTGAAGGCGGGAACGAAGCCACCGGGGACGTGCTCGACCGACGTCACGGTGCCGGCCAGCGGCGCCCGGTTGACGTGGACGTTGAGCGGGCTCATGAAGATCGCGACGCGGGTGCGGCCGTCCTTCCACGGCATGATGCTCTGCACCACACCGTCGGCGGGCGAGATGACCCGGCCCTGGGTGATCTCGCGCTCGGGGTCGCGGAAGAACCACAGCATCCCCGCCGCCAGGGCGGTGGCGGGGACGGCGACGGCCTTGGCGGCACCCGAACGGCGGGCGCGGAGCAGGCTGACGGCCGCGGTGGCGACGGTCGGCAGAAGCCACGGCGATGCTCCGCGCGCGAGGCGTACGCCGGCGAGGCTGTCGCGGTGTGCAGAGGTTTGGCTGTGGGGCATGGATGACCTTCGTAGCGGATGATGCCGCGCACTTGCGGGGGACGGCGGCTTTCCGGCGATCGTAGCGGCTCCGGGCGACAACTGGGTAAGCCAGGCAGCCGAGTCGACGGCCGAAGAGTGCATACGGGGTGTGATCCTCTTCTCCAAGAAAACACCCCGTATCCGGACATTCAGCCCTGGAATCGATACTCTTCGAGCAGTCGCCTGCCGATGATCATTTTCTGGATTTCGGCGGTGCCTTCACCGATCAGCAACATCGGTGCCTCACGGTAGAGGCGTTCGATCTCGTACTCCTTGGAGAAGCCGTAGCCGCCGTGGATCCGGAAGGCGTCCTCCACGACCTCTTTGCAGTATTCGGAGGCGAGGTACTTCGCCATCCCTGCTTCAAGGTCGTTTCGTTCCCCCGAGTCCTTTTTGCGTGCGGCGTTCACCATCATCGCATGCGCGGCCTCCACCTTGGTAGCCATCTCCGCCAGCTTGAACTGGATGGCCTGGTGCTGGGCGATCGGCTTGCCGAACGTGTGCCGCTGCTGGGCGTACCGGACGCCCAGCTCGAAGGCGCGCCGAGCGACGCCGCAGCCACGTGCCGCCACGTTGACGCGGCCGACCTCGACGCCGTCCATCATTTGGTAAAAACCCCGGCCGGTGGCCCCGCCGAGCACCCGATCGGCCGGAACGCGCAGGTCGTCCATGATGAGCTCGGTCGTGTCGACGCCCTTGTAGCCCATCTTGTCGATCTTCCCCGGGATGGTGAGACCGGGGCGCACCTCGCCGAAGCCGGGTTCCTTCTCCACCAGGAAGGTGGTCATCGACTTGTGGGGCGCGGCGGCTGTCTCCGCGGGGGAGTGACCCTCGTCACTTCGGACCAGGACGGCCACCAGCGACGACGTGCCGCCGTTCGTGAGCCACATCTTCTGGCCGTTCAGGACGTAGTCCTCACCGTCCTTCACCGCCTTCGACGTGATGGCGGACACATCGGAGCCCAGACCCGGCTCCGACATCGAGAAGGCGCCGCGGATGTCGCCGGCCGCCATCCTCGGCAGGAAGTGGTCCTTCTGCTCCTGCGTGCCGTGCTGCTTGAGCATGTACGCCACGATGAAGTGCGTGTTGATGATGCCGGACACCGACATCCAGCCGCGGGCGATCTCCTCGACGCAGAGGGCGTACGTCAGAAGGGACTCGCCCAGACCGCCGTACTCCTCGGGGATCATCAGACCGAACAGGCCGAGTTCCTTCAGGCCGTCCACGATCTGCTGCGGGTACTCGTCGCGGTGCTCCAGCCCGGTCGCGACCGGGATGATCTCCTTGTCCACGAAGTCCCGCACGGTGGACAGGATCTCCTGCTGGACGTCGGTCAGACCGGCGGTCTGGGCGAGACGGGCCATGGCCTACTTCTCCTGCTGCTTCGGTTCCGGGCGGCCCGGCTGCTCGCCGCCGCGCTCCTTGATGTACGTCTCGGTCGGCACCATCACCTTGCGGCGGAACACACAGACCACGGTGCCGTCCTGCTTGTAGCCCTTGGTCTCGACGTGCACGATGCCGCGGTCGTCCTTCGACTTCGACGGCCACTTGTCGAGCACGGTCGTCTCGCCGTAGAGGGTGTCGCCGTGGAAGGTCGGCGCCACGTGCTTCAGCGACTCGATCTCCAGGTTGGCGATCGCCTTGCCGGAGATGTCCGGGACGGACATGCCGAGCAGGAGGGAGTAGATGTAGTTCCCGACCACCACGTTCCTGCCGAAGTCCGTGGTCCCCTCCGCATAGTGGGAGTCCATGTGGAGCGGGTGGTGGTTCATGGTGAGGAGACAGAACAGGTGGTCGTCGTACTCGGTGACCGTCTTGCCCGGCCAGTGCTTGTACGTCGCCCCGACCTCGAACTCCTCGTAGGTCCGTCCGAACTGCATGGCCGTCACGCCTCCGGGATCTCGAACGTGCTGGTGCGCCGCATGCCGGCGGCGCGTCCCTTGCCGGAGATGACCAGGGCCATCTTGCGGCTCGCCTCGTCGATCATCTCGTCGCCGAGCATCGCGGAGCCCTTCCTGCCGCCCGCCTCGGACGTGTAGTAGTCGTACGCGTCCAGGATCAGCTCGGCGTGGTCGTAGTCCTCCTGCGAGGGCGAGAAGATCTCGTTGGACGCCTCGACCTGGCCCGGGTGCAGCACCCACTTGCCGTCGAAGCCGAGCGCGGCGGCGCGCTGCGCGACCTCGCGGTAGCCCTCCACGTTGCGGATCTGCAGGTAGGGGCCGTCGATCGCCTGGAGGTCGTTGGCGCGGGCGGCCATCAGGATCTTCATCAGGATGTAGTGGTAGGCGTCCGCGGGGTAGCCGGGCGGCTGCTCGCCCACGACCAGCGACTTCATGTTGATGGACGCCATGAAGTCGGCCGGGCCGAAGATGATGGTCTCGACACGCGGGGAGGCCTGCGCGATCTCGTTGACGTTGTTCAGGCCCCGCGCGTTCTCGATCTGCGCCTCGATGCCGATGCGGCCGACCTCGAAGCCCATCGTCTTCTCGATCTGCGTCAGCAGGAGGTCGAGCGCGACGATCTGCTGGGCGTCCTGGACCTTCGGCAGCATGATGCAGTCGAGGTTCTGGCCGGCGCCCTCGACGACCGTCACGACGTCCCGGTACGTCCATTCGGTCGTCCAGTCGTTCACCCGCACGACCCGCGTCTTGCCGGTCCAGTCGCCCTCGTTGAGGAACTTGACGATGGTGTGCCGCGCCTCGGGCTTGGCGAGCGGAGCGCAGGCGTCCTCCAGGTCGAGGAAGACCTGGTCGGCGGGGAGGCCCTGGGCCTTCTCCAGGAAGCGGGGATTGCTTCCCGGGACCGCCAGGCAGGAGCGGCGCGGGCGCTGTCCGAAGGCGCCGCCCCGCGGGGGCGTCGTCCGAGGGTGGTGGTGGGAGACGGGCGGGCGGTTGACGGTCGTCATGCGGGGACCTCCAGGGGGTCGAGCTGGTTCGCGTTCCGGATCTCGTCGAGGATGCGGCCGATGATGTGGGTGATGTCGAAGTCCTTCGGGGTGAAGACCGCGGCCACTCCGGCGGCCCGCAGCTGTTCGGCGTCACCGTTCGGGATGATGCCACCGGCGATCACCGGTATATCTGTGGCACCGGCCACACGGAGCCGTTCGAGCACGTCCGGTACCAGCTCGGCGTGGGAACCGGAGAGGATGGACAGGCCCACCGCGTGGACGTCCTCGGCGAGGGCGGCGTCCACGATCTGCTCCGGAGTGAGCCGGATGCCCTGGTAGACCACCTCGAACCCGGCGTCGCGGGCCCGCACGGCGATCTGCTCGGCGCCGTTGGAGTGCCCGTCCAGGCCGGGCTTGCCGACCAGGAAGCGCAGCTTGCCCACGCCGAGGTCACGTGCGGTCAGTTCCACCCGGCGGCGGACCTCGGACAGGGCCGAGCCCTCCTCCGCGGCGACCGCCACCGGGGCCGAGGAGACTCCCGTGGGCGCCCGGAACTCGCCGAACACCTCGCGCAGCGCCCCGGCCCACTCGCCGGTCGTGACGCCGGCGCGGGCGCACTCCAGGGTGGCCTCCATCAGGTTGTCGGTGCCCTTCGCGGCCTGTTTCAGCTTCTCCAGCGCCTTGCAGGGGCGCGGGTGGTTGAACGGCGGCTGGTAGCGGGTGTCGCGCCAGTTCCGCAACGAGGCGATGACGCGGGCCTCCACCGCCGGGTCCACCGTCTGGACCGCCGTGTCCAGGTCGGCGGTCAACGGGTTCGGCTCGGTGCCCTCGAAGGCGTTGACACCGATGATCCTCTCCTCGCCCGACTCGATCCGGGCCCGCCGCGCGGCGTGCGAGGAGACCAGCTGGGACTTGAGGTAGCCGGATTCGACGGCCGCCATCGCGCCGCCCATCTCCTGGATCCGCTCGATCTCCGCGAACGAGTCCGCGACCAGCTGCTCCACCTTCGCCTCGATCACCTTCGAGCCCTCGAAGATGTCGTCGTACTCCAGCAGGTCGCTCTCGTAGGCGAGGACCTGCTGGATGCGCAGCGACCACTGCTGGTCCCAGGGGCGGGGCAGACCGAGGGCCTCGTTCCAGGCCGGCAGCTGCACGGCACGCGCGCGTGCGTCCTTGGAGAGGGTCACCGCCAGCATCTCCAGCACGATCCGCTGGACGTTGTTCTCCGGCTGCGCCTCGGTCAGGCCCAGGGAGTTGACCTGGACGCCGTAGCGGAAGCGGCGGTGCTTGGGGTTCTCGATGCCGTACCGCTCGTGCGTGACGCGGTCCCAGATGCGGCCGAACGCGCGCATCTTGCACATCTCCTCGACGAAGCGGACACCCGCGTTCACGAAGAAGGAGATCCGGCCGACCACATCACCCATGCGCTCCTGCGGCACCTGGCCCGAGTCCCGCACCGCGTCCAGCACGGCGATGGCGGTGGACATCGCGTACGCGATCTCCTGCACCGGCGTGGCGCCCGCCTCCTGGAGGTGGTAGCTGCAGATGTTGATCGGGTTCCACTTGGGGAGGTGGGAGACCGTGTACGCGATCATGTCCGTCGTCAGGCGCAGGCTCGGGCCCGGCGGGAAGACATGGGTGCCGCGGGACAGGTACTCCTTGACGATGTCGTTCTGGGTCGTGCCCTGGAGCCGGGTGATGTCCGCCCCCTGCTCCTCCGCGACGACCTGGTAGAGCGCCAGCAGCCACATGGCGGTGGCGTTGATCGTCATCGAGGTGTTCATCTGCTCCAGGGGGATGTCCTGGAACAGCCGGCGCATGTCACCGAGGTGCGAGACCGGCACCCCGACCCGGCCGACCTCGCCGCGGGCGAGGATGTGGTCGGGGTCGTAACCGGTCTGCGTCGGCAGGTCGAACGCGACCGACAGACCGGTCTGGCCCTTGGCGAGGTTGCGCCGGTACAGCTCGTTGGACGCCTCGGCCGTGGAGTGACCGGCGTAGGTCCGCATCAGCCACGGACGGTCCTTCTGGCGCTCTGTCATCCGGCTGCCCTCAGATGTTCCGGAAGCGGTTGATGGCGTCGAGGTGCTGTGCGCGCTTTTCGTGGTCGCGCACGCCCAGGCCTTCCCCGGGCGCCATGCACAGCACGCCGACCTTGCCCTGGTGCACGTTGCGGTGCACGTCGTGGGCGGCCTGGCCGGTGTCCTCCAGGGAGTACACCTTCGAGAGCGTCGGGTGGATCCTGCCCTTCGCGATGAGCCGGTTGGCCTCCCAGGCCTCGCGGTAGTTGGCGAAGTGCGAGCCGATGATCCGCTTCAGCGACATCCACAGGTAGCGGTTGTCGTACTGGTGCATGTAGCCCGAGGTCGAGGCGCAGGTGGTGATCGTGCCGCCCTTGCGGGTGACGTAGACGCTCGCGCCGAAGGTCTCGCGGCCGGGGTGCTCGAAGACGATGTCGATGTCCTCGCCGCCGGTGAGTTCGCGGATGCGCTTGCCGAAGCGCTTCCACTCCTTCGGGTCCTGGGTGTTCTCGTCCTTCCAGAACTTGTAGCCCTCGGCGCTGCGGTCGATGATCGCCTCGGCGCCCATCGCCCGGCAGATGTCCGCCTTCTGCTCGCTGGAGACGACACAGATCGGGGTGGCGCCGCCGGCCAGCGCGAACTGGGTGGCGTAGGAGCCGAGGCCACCGCTCGCGCCCCAGATGAGCACGTTGTCGCCCTGCTTCATGCCGGCACCGTTGCGGGAGACCAGCTGCCGGTACGCGGTGGAGTTGACCAGGCCCGGCGCGGCGGCCTCCTCCCAGCTGAGGTGGTCCGGCTTCGGCATGAGCTGGTTGGACTTCACGAGCGCGATCTCGGCGAGGCCGCCGAAGTTGGTCTCGAAGCCCCAGATGCGCTGCTCCGGGTCCAGCATCGTGTCGTTGTGGCCGTCGGAGGACTCCAGCTCGACGGACAGGCAGTGGGCGACGACCTCGTCGCCGGGCCGCCAGGCGTTGACGCCGGGGCCGGTGCGCAGGACCACGCCCGCGAGGTCGGAGCCGATGATGTGGTACGGCAGGTCATGGCGCTTGGTGAGCTCGCTGAGCCTGCCGTAGCGCTCCAGGAAGCCGAACGTCGACAGCGGCTCGAAGATCGAGGTCCACACGGAGTTGTAGTTGACCGAGGAGGCCATGACGGCCACCAGGGCCTCGCCCGGGCCGAGTTCGGGCACGGGCACGTCGTCCAGGTGGATCGACTTGCGGGGGTCCTTGTCGCGCGTGGCGAGCCCGGCGAACATCTCCGTCTCGTCCTTGTGCACGGTGATCGCGCGGTACGACTCGGGGAGTGGCAGAGCGGCGAAGTCCTCCGACGTGGAGTCGGGCGACTGGATCGCGTCCAGGATGTCCTTCACGGTCACGGTGTTGCCTCCGGCGATGAGCGCCCGAGTCGGGGGCGCTGAGGGGTACGTCGGTGTGCTGCTGAGGGTTGGGGGGTGCCGTCGGTTCGGCGGTGGTGCTTCGGCAGCGCTTTGTGGCGCGGGAGGTTGCCTGTGACGCAGGCGTCCGGACGTACGGGCCGGTGAGCCCGCCGGGACATCGCCCGGACCTCTTCAACGTATGGCACGCCGTGTCACACGGCAAGGCACTGCGTGCCAGAACTTGGGCTCAGGTGAAATCTTTACGCATCAGATGAGCGATGATCGATCGAATCGCTGGGGAAAGCGGTGCGAAAAGGGCCCCTGACATGGCAAAACGGCCACCCGGTGGGGTGGCCGTCATCACAGCGTCGGGGCGAGGTGCGGGCCCGCTCAGCGCTCCTTGAGCGCCTGCTCGATGGTCCGCATCACCTCGTCCAGCGGGGCGTCGGTGCGGGCGACCGTCACCAGCACCTCGCCGTGCGGGGACACCGTCGCCGCGGCGGGCTGCGGCGACGCGGTGCGCCGGCCCGCCATGATGCCGCTGCCGAAGGTCTTGCGGACGATCGCGAACGCATGGTCGAGCTGGGCCTCGACGTCGCCCTGGCCGCCCGCCCTGAGCCAGCGCCGCAGCACGTGGTTGTGGGCGGTGACCACGGCGGACGCGGCGACCTCCGCCAGCAGCGGGTCGTCGTTGGCGTCGTCGTCGTGCGCGTGCTCGTCGAAGTGGCCGAGCAGATAGCGGGTGAACAGGCGCTCGTAGCGGGCCACCGACGCGATCTCCGCCTCGCGCAGGGTGGGCACCTCGCGCGTCAGCTTGTAACGGGCGACCGAGATCTCCGGCCGCGCCGCGTACATCTTCATGACCTCCTTGATGCCACGGCACACCGTGTCGAGCGGATGCTCGTGCGCGGGCGCGGCGTTGAGCACCGCCTCCGCGCGGACCAGGGTGTCGTCGTGGTCGGGGAAGATCGCCTCTTCCTTGGAACGGAAGTGGCGGAAGAAGGTGCGGCGGGCCACCCCGGCGGCGGCCGCGATCTCGTCGACGGTGGTCGCCTCGTACCCCTTGGTCGCGAACAGCTCCATCGCGGCGGCTGCCAGTTCCCGGCGCATCTTCAGCCGCTGGGCGGCGGCGCGGGTACCCGCGGCGCTTTCCGGCGGCTCGGCCGTGGCGGGTGTACGTACGGACTTGGCGGGCTGGGACATGCCCTGAACGTACTGCATGTGCACAGCTCGATGCGCATGACCGGGGGCTCCCCCGCCCTCGGCGGGCGGGGGAGGGGCGCCGGGGGCGCTGTGGGCGGGTGGCGGGGACCGGTCGGGGTCGAGGAGCCCGCCCCACTCCGCGCCGCCGGGGAACCGGTCGCCGGGACGCGGCTCAGCGCTTGGCATATTCGCGGAAGCCTCGGCCGGTCTTGCGGCCGAGGCAGCCCGCGGCCACCAGGTGCTCCAGCAGCGGTGCCGGAGCGAGCCCCGGGTCGCGGAACTCACGGTGCAGGACCTTCTCGATGGCGAGCGACACATCCAGGCCGACGACGTCCAGCAGCTCGAACGGGCCCATCGGGTAGCCGCCGCCGAGCCTCATCGCGGCGTCGATGTCATCGAGGGAGGCGTAGTGCTCCTGCACCATCTTGACCGCGTTGTTGAGGTACGGGAACAGCAGCGCGTTCACAATGAAGCCGGCCCGGTCGCCGCAGTCCACGGCGTGCTTGCGGATCGTGCCGCAGACCTCGCGCACCGTCGCGTGGACGTCGTCGGCGGTCAGCACCGTGCGCACCACCTCGACCAGTTTCATGGCCGGGGCCGGGTTGAAGAAGTGCATGCCGATGACGTCCTGCGGGCGCGAGGTGGCGCGGGCGCAGGTGACGACCGGGAGGGAGGAGGTGGTGGTGGCGAGCACCGCGCCCGGCTTGCAGACCTTGTCCAGCGTGGCGAACAGCTGCCGCTTGACCTCCAGGTCCTCGGCCACCGCCTCGACCGCCAGGTCGACGTCGGCGAAGTCGTCGTAGGTGCCCGTCGGACGGACCCGCGCCAGGGTCCGGGCGGCGGCCTCGGCGGTCGTCCGGCCCTTGTCGACCGAGCGCGCGAGGGACTTCCCGATCCGCGCCCTGGCGGCCTGCGCCTTCTCCTCGCTGCGGGCGGCCAGGACCACCTCGTAACCCGCCTTGGCGAACACCTCGGCGATACCGGAGGCCATGGTGCCGGAGCCCGCGACACCCACCGAGCGCACCGGACGTCCGGCGGTGAGGGGACCGCCCTCCAGCGGGGTCAGCGCGTCCCGCACGACCGTTTTGCTGCCCGGGGCCTCGTACGTGTAGAAACCGCGCCCGGACTTGCGGCCCGTCAGGCCCGCCTCGCTGAGCTGCTTGAGGATCGGCGCCGGGGCGTGCAGCCGGTCACCGGACTCGGCGTACATGGCCTCCAGGACCGTACGCGCGGTGTCGACGCCGATCAGGTCGAGCAGCGCCAGCGGACCCATGGGCAGCCCGCAGCCGAGCCGCATCGCGGCGTCGATGTCCTCCCGGGAGGCGTAGGCGGCCTCGTACATCGCGGCGGCCTGGTTGAGGTAGCCGAACAGCAGCCCGTCGGCGACGAAGCCGGGCCGGTCGCCGACCGCGACGGGCTCCTTGCCCAGGTCCAGGGCGAGGTGGGTGACCGCGGTGACGGCCGCCGGGGCGGTCAGTACGCAGGAGACGATCTCGACCAGCTTCATCGCCGGTGCCGGATTGAAGAAGTGCAGGCCCAGCACCCGCTCGGGGCGGGCCGAGTCGGCCGCGAGACGGGTGACGGACAGCGCGTTGGTTCCGGTCGCCAGGATGGTCTCCGGCCGCACGATCCCGTCCAGTTCACGGAAGATCTGCTGTTTGATCTCGTACGACTCCGGCGCCACCTCGATCACCAGATCGGCACCGGCCGCGGCGGTGAGGTCGGTGGAGGTGGTGACGCGGGCGAGGAGGTCGGAGCGCTGCCGCTCGGTCAGCCGGCCGCGCTCCACGGCGCGGGCGGTCGAGGACTCCAGGGCGGCGACGCACTTCGCGGCCTGGGCCTCGCTGATGTCGATGCCGACGACGTCGCGGCCGGCTCCGGCCAGGACCTCGGTGATGCCGGTGCCCATCGTGCCGAGGCCGACCACGGCGACGGTCCGGAGCGGGGACGAAGGGGTGTCGGACAGGGGAGTGGCCATCGCGGGACTCCAGGAATGAGGGTGACGACGGGAAACACGCCCCGGTGCGCCGAAGGGCGCACCGGGTGCGTGCGAGATGCGGGTGCCGACCGGGCTGCGAGCGCACACGCCCGGTGCCGTCGGCGGATCCCCGCCCGGGTGAAACCGGGTGCGGGAGGGCGCGCACACGCCCTGAACGACGGCGGGTCCGACCGGCCCTGTCCCGGGGCCGAGCCGTACTGCGGTACACGGGGTACCGAACCGACTGCGACTCACGGCGGCCGCGTCACCAGACCGCCATGAGGAGGGTCACGAGTGGGTAACTCGCTCGTATGAGCTTAACTCGCGGGTAACGAGCGCGCCAGCCCCCGGCTTTGTGATGTACGTCCCGAGCGGCCCCAGGCCCTAGTCTCTGCATCATGGACGAAGAGTTGCGATCGCTCACGGAGCGCTTACGGCTGGAGTCGGGAGGGTCGACGGCGTACGACCGTCTCCTGGCCGCGGACGACCCGGACACCCTGGCAGCCGTCCTCACCGAACCCGGGCAACCGCTGTGGGCCCGGGAACTGGCCGCCTTCCGGCTGGGGCTGGCGGGGGACCGGCGGGCCTTCGAGGCGCTGGTGCTCCTCCTCAACCACCGTGACCCACCGCGCTGTGCCTCCGCCGCCCATGCCCTCGCCCGTCTCGGCGATCCGCGCACCGCCCGCGCGGCCGCCGCCCTCGCCACCAATGAACTCCGCGTCGCCTACGCCCTGCACCCGGTCCGCCTGCTGACGCGGCTGCGCGCCCCCGAGGCGGTACCCGCCCTGATCACCACGTTGCAGCGCCGGCTGCGCCCCCATGACCCGTATCGCCGGGTCGCCCTCGCCTGTGTGGAAGGGCTGGGTGAACTCGGCGACCCGCGCGCCGAACCCGTCCTGACCGAGGCCCTCGCCCATCCGGCGCTCGCCGAGGCGGCGGTGCACGCGCTGGCCCGCATTCCCCGGCAGAGGGGTTCCCGGCGGAGCATCCCGGGACAGCGGTAGCCCCGTCGGCGGAGAGACCCTGCCGACCGGGGAGGTCCTGTCGGCCGGAGAGACCCTGCCGGCCGGAGAGGTCCTGTCGGTCGGAGAGAACCTGTCGGCCGGAGAGATCCCGTCAGCCGGAGAGACCCGGTCCGCCGGAGAGATCCTTCGCGTACCGCACCTCGGGGACCTCGACCCCGTCCACCTCGAAGGGCTCCTCGGCGCCGTCCGCGCCGAACCCCGCGCGCTCGTAGAAACGGCGGGCCCGGGCGTTGTCCTTGAGGACCCACAGGTACATGGTCCGGTGGCCGGCGGCGGCGCAGCGGTGGGTGACCTCGGTGAGCAGTGTCCGTCCCACGCCCTGGCCGATGCGCTCGGGGCGCAGGTACAGGGCGTACAACTCGGCGTCCCCGGTGCGCAGATCACCGTCCCGGTAGCGGCCGAACGCGGCCCATCCGGCGAGCTCGCCGCCCTCGGTCTCGGCGACGAGGTTGACCACGCTGCCGTCGCCCCGCAGCAGGCGGGTGCGGTGCCGCTCGGCGTCCGCGGTGATGTCGAGGCCGTCGAGATACGGCTGCGGGACGAGGCCCCGGTAGGCGTGCTGCCAGCCCCGGATCCGGATCTCGGCGACGCGCTCGCAGTCGTCCGCGGTCATGGGCCGCAGGAGCAACCCGGTCATGCCGCCACGACCGCGGGCGCCTCGATCGTGGGCCGCCGGGCCCACGCCGTCGGGGGCGGGGATGCGGGTCGGGTCGCTCATGGAGTCATGATGGACCATGGTCCGACGGTCCCGTCCCCGACGGGTCGTCAGGTACTCAGCCCCGGAAGCCGAGCAGGCCGTGCAGCGTCGAACCGCGGGCCGTCGTCGGCGCCGCCTTCGATGTCAGCGGCTTCGGGTCGGGCAGCGGCGCGCACACCGCGTCGGCCTCGCCGTGACTGCCTCGCGGCACGGTCCCGTCGGTCAGATAGGCGGCCAGATGCCGGTCCAGGCAGGCGTTCCCGCTCAGCGTGATGCCGTGGTTGCCGCCGCCCGACTCCACCACCAGGCTGGAGCGGTCCAGCAGACGGTGGACGGTGGCGGCACCCTGGTACGGGGTGGCCGCGTCGTGCGTCGCCTGGAACAGCAGCGCCGGGGGCAGCTTGCTGTTGCGGATGCGCTCCGGCCGCAGGGAGCCGGTCGGCCAGAACGCGCACGGCGCGTTGTACCAGGCGTTGTTCCAGGTCATGAACGGTGCCCGCTCGTACACCTCCCAGTTGTCCTTGCGCCACTGCGACCAGTCGCGCGGCCAGCCGGCGTCCCGGCACTCCACGGCCGTGTAGATGCTGTAGCCGTTGTCGCCGGCGGCGTCGACGGCACCGAAGTTCTCGAACGCCTTGATCAGGGGCTCGGCGTCCTTGTCGTTCACGTACGCGGAGAACGCCTCCGCGAGGTAGGGCCAGTAGCCGTTGTAGTAGCCGCCCGGGATGTAGGTGTCCTCCAGTTCGGCGGCGCCGACCTTGCCGCCGGCCGGGTTCTCCCGCAGGGCCGCGCGCATCGCGTACCAGGTGGCCTCGATCTTCTCCGGGTCGGTACCCAGCCCGTACGTCGTGTCGTACCGGGCGACCCAGTCCATGAAGGCGCGGTGGCGGTCGTTGAAGGCGTGGTCCTGGTTCAGGTTGGCTTCGTACCAGACCTCGGTGGGGTCGACGACCGAGTCCAGGACCAGGCGCCGCACCCGCTCCGGGAACAGCTTGGCGTAGACGGCGCCCAGATAGGTGCCGTAGGAGTAGCCGAGATAGTTGATCTTCTTCGCGCCCAGCGCCCGTCGGATCACGTCCAGGTCACGCGCCGCGCCGGCCGTGTCGATGTACGGCAGCAGATCGGCGTATTTCCCGCTGCAGGCCGCGGCGAAGGACTGCACGCGCTGGAGGTTTGCCTGTTCCACCGCGGGTGTGGTCGGCACCGAGTCGGGGCGGACCGGGTCGATGTGGCCCGGCGCGCAGTCCAGCGCGGGCTCGCTCGCGCCCACGCCCCGCGGGTCGAAGCCGATGACGTCGTACTGGGCGGCCACCTCCTCGGGCAGCGACGACGCGACGAACCCGGCGAGTGTCAGACCGCTTCCGCCGGGGCCGCCGGGGTTCACCAGCAGGGGGCCCTGGTACTTCTTCGCGGTGTGCCGGACGCGGGACAGCGCGAGTGTGATCTTCCGCCCGGTCGGGTCGGTGTGGTCGAGCGGCACCTCGACGGACGCGCACTGGAGCGTCGGGTAGTCGTCGGTGCCGCACCTCTTCCACGCGGCTTCCGCGGCGTGGAACGGCTCCGCGGCGCGTGGTGTGCCGGCCTCTGCGGGCACGGCCGTGAGGCTTCCGGCCACGACGGCGGCGGCACCGCACAGCACGGCTGCGCGTTTTCTCATGGGGTTCTCCCAGGACGGAGGTGCTGCGGGCCGCGAGGCTCACGGTCCACGCGGCATCGTCCCGGAGTGGGGCCCTGTAGGAACGTTTTCTGCCGGTTCTTGACCCAATTGGTCCGTCCGATGCGCTCGAATGCGCCTATGGGAGCGTCAGTTGGGTTCGGCCCGGTCGACATTCTTCAGTGGCCCAGTGGCCCAGTGGCCCAGTGACAGGGAGTCCCGACTTCGGAGAAGACCCTCACTGGACCGGCACCGTCGAGCAGCCCGGGCGTAGCGCCGCCGCGGGCCGCCTGTCGAACCGGCCCGTGGCGCGCCCGTGCGGTGCTGCCTTCCTCGGCGCGCTCGCGCTCAGCACGGAGCCGGACCGCAGCTCGGCTGTCGGCGGAGGCGGAGCCGCCATAGACTCGAAGGGCCCGTTCGGGAGCCGGGGAACCGTACGCTTGTGATCCGGACCGGGATCGGGGGGACGGCCACCCCAGGAGGACGAGATGGTGCGGCACACCAGACTGGCCGGCGAATCGGCGGACTATCTCGACGCCCGCGAAGAGTTGCGCCTGGCCGAGATCGGTCTCATGCGTCACCGCGAGGAGGTCGCGGCCCGGCGACGGGCGCTCCCCCGGGGGCCGCTCGTCGACGACTACGCCTTCATCGAGGGCCCCGCCGACCTCGACGCCGGCGACACACCGGTCCGCGAGGTCACCCTGAGCGGGTTGTTCACCGCCACGGACCGTCCGCTGATCGTCTATCACTTCATGTACGGCAAGCTGCAGACCGACCCCTGCCCGATGTGCACCCTCTGGATCGACGGCTTCGACGGCATCGCCCACCACATCGCCCGCAACGCCGACTTCGTCATCGCCGCCGCCGACGTGCCCACCCTCCGGCAGCACGCCCGCAACCGCGGCTGGCACCGGCTACGGCTCCTGAGCTGCGGCAGCAGCACGTTCAAGTACGACCTGGGCAGTGAGGACGAGGACGGCGAACAGGACTCCACGATCTCCGTCTTCACCCGCGACGGCGACGGCGCGGTCCGCCATTTCTACTCCACCCACCCACGCATGGCCGACGACATCGACGAGCGCGGCATCGACCTGCTGGCCCCTGTGTGGCACCTCCTCGACCTGGTCCCGCTGGGCCGCGGCGACTGGTATCCGAGCCTCGACTACTGACCCCGACGACCGGCGGTGCCTGCCGTCGTCCCCGGCGCATGGTTCGGGCCGTCGAAGCCCGGAGGCGATCTCCTCACCGACGTGGCGGTCGGCATCGAGGCGTGCGGCCCCGTGCAGCGGCGGGGGCTCATTGCTGGCGCAGGCGGTCGGTCGTGCGTTCGCGCAGGAGTAGCCACGGCCTGGCGGAGGGGTCGCCTGCCGGGCTCGTTCCGGCGCCCTGGAGCAGCGTGAGGTATGCGGTCACCCCCGCCCGGGGTGAGGTGGACCGTGGTGCGCCGGCGTCCCGGTCGGTGATCGATGCGGTCATGCTCTTCCAAGCCCTGTCGGCGTGCGGCGCGCTGACCATGGCAACCACTCCCAGTCGATTGGGTCGTCGATCGAAGCGCGGGCACGCGCGTGCGTGCGGGCGCGGTAGGGATTTACCATCCACTCGAACGGCAGGCGGGAGACCCTCGGCACCCGGTTGCCGATCGAGCGGGCCCGCCTGTGTCCGGAAGTCCGGGGTGAGGTTCTCCCGGCGCATGACGCCTCCTTCGATGGCACTGGTCCACAGAATAGAACACGTGTTCCTGTGCTAGTGCGAGCGACATCTTCGGTCACTTACGGAACCCCGATTTGGGCGGCCGGGCGCGCGGGTGGTTGGCTTGCCCCGACCCCCGAGAACCCATGCCCTGGAGGAAAGCGATGGCGCAGGTCGAAGCCACTACGGAGCGGATCGTCGCGGCGGACGCGGAAACGGTGTTCGATGCCCTCGCGGACTACAGCGGCACCCGCGCGAAAGTCATGCCCGAGCAGTACAGC
Organism: Streptomyces griseoloalbus; assembly: GCA_014650015.1. Taxonomy (GTDB): domain Bacteria; phylum Actinomycetota; class Actinomycetes; order Streptomycetales; family Streptomycetaceae; genus Streptomyces; species Streptomyces griseoloalbus. Next base: position 172,224 of record BMUD01000012.1, on the reverse strand, counting down.
GAGTACGAGGTCCGTGAGGGCGGCGACGGTGAGGGCACCCTCGTGCACTGGAAGCTCCAGGCCACCAGCAAGCGCGTGCGCGACTGCCTGCTGGAGGTCACCGAGCCGGCCGACGGCGAACTGGTCGAGAAGGACCGCAACTCCTCCATGGTCACCACCTGGCGCGTCACCCCGGCCGGCGACGGCCGGTCCCGGGTGGTGGTGACCACCGTCTGGAACGGTGCGGGCGGTATCGGCGGCTTCTTCGAGAGGACCTTCGCGCCCAAGGGCCTCGCCCGCATCTACGACGCCCTGCTGGCCGGGCTGGCCGCCGAGGTCGAGAAGTAGACGGCCGCAGGCCGGCTCAAGCGCCAGGAACCGGTGAGGAGTTGGCTCCTCACCGGTTCGGGTGATTCCCTTGCGGCCCGTCTCTGTCCCGTAACTCGTCGCGCTTGCTCGTAGTTGTCGCTTTTACGCGGGAATTGTCCAGCGGTGCGACGAGGGGAGCGGCACGTGGGCGGGATCACTCCGACGCAGGACGAGCCGGTCACGGCACCACCGGCCGGGGACCCGCCGCCCCCAACTCCCGAGCCCGGGCCGAGTCCGCGCCGGGTCCGGCTGGTCTTCCTCGCGCTCATGCCGGCGCTGCTGCTCGCCGCGCTGGAGCAGATGGTCGTCGCCACCGCGCTCCCACAGATCGTCGGCGAGCTGCACGGCCTCGACAGGATGTCCTGGGCGATCACCGCCTATCTGCTCACCGCCACCATCGGCCTGCCGGTCTACGGCACGCTCGGCGACCGGTTCGGCCGCAAGGGCGTCTTCCAGTTCGCGGTCCTCGTCTTCGTCGTCGGCTCCGCCCTGGCGGGCCGCGCGTCGACCATGGACCAGCTGATCGCCTACCGCGCGGTGCAAGGGGCCGGCGCGGGCGGCCTGATGACGGGCGTCCAGGCGATCACCACGGACATCGTGCCCGCGCGGCGGCGCGGCCGCTACATGGGACTGATCGGTGCCGCCTTCGGCCTCGCCTCCGTCGCCGGGCCGCTGCTCGGCGGCTACATCACCGACCACCTCTCCTGGCGCTGGTGCTTCTATGCCAACGTGCCCTTCGGCCTCGTCACCATGGTCGTCGTCGCCCTGGCGCTCCGCCTTCCGAAACCGGCCGCCCGGCCCCGCTTCGACGTCCTCGGCGCCCTGCTGCTGGCCGCCGCCTCCACTTGCCTGATCCTGCTGACCAGTTGGGGCGGCACCGCATACGCCTGGGACTCCCGCGTCGTGCTCGGCCTCGGCGCCGGCGCCGCCGCGGCCACCCTGCTCTTCCTCCTCGTCGAGCGCTTCGCCGCCCAACCCCTCATCCCGCTCCGGCTGTTCCGGGACTCCGTCTTCAACGTCACCGCACTGGTGGGCCTGGTGATCGGGGTCGCCCTGTTCGGCGCCGCCTGCTATCTGCCGACCTACCTCCAGATGGCCGACGGGGTCTCCGCCACCGAGTCCGGACTGCTGATGCTGCCCATGACGGGCGGCATCGTCGGCGCCTCGGTCATCTCCGGGCAGTTCATCAGCCGCACCGGCCGCTACCGGTGGCACCCCGTCGTCGGCTCCGCCCTCGCCGTCACCGGCATGTGGCTGCTGTCCCACTTGGAGACCGGCACGCCCCGGCTGCACTACGGCATCTGGACGGCCGTCCTCGGCGCCGGGATCGGCGTGGTGATGCCGGTGCTGATCCTCGCCGCGCAGAACTCCGCGCGCTCCGCCGACCTCGGCGCCGCCACCAGCGCCCACACCTACTTCCGGCAGCTCGGCGGCAGCGTCGGCGCCGCCGCCTTCGGCACCCTCTTCGCCGGCCGGCTCACCGACGCGCTCGACGAACGCCTCCCCGCGCACACGGGCACCGCACCGCGGGGCGCCGAGTCGATCACCCCGCAGTTCGTGCACGCGCTGCCGCCCGAGCTGCGCGACACCTACGTCCAGGCCTACGCCGACGCCATGCCGCGCATCTTCCTCCACCTGGTGCCGGTGCTCGTCCTCGGCCTGCTCATCGCCTTCTTCCTCAAGGAGAAACCACTGGTGTCCCACCACACCCCCACCGCCGACGCGGTACAGGAAGCACCCCGCATCGATCCGCGCGTACCGCGCGCCCGTTCGCCGCACACCGGCGGCGTCCCCGTCTGCGGGACCGTGCAGCATCCCGACGGCACCGCCGTAGCGCGCGCGGCGCTCACCCTCATCGACGTCTCGGGGCAACAGACCGGACGGGGCGCCAGCGGCGACGACGGGCGGTACGCGCTCGCCACGCCCGGCCCGGGATCGTACGTCCTGATCGCCGCCGCCGGCGGCCACCAGCCGCAGGCGGTCTCCGTGACCGTCGGCGAGCGGCCCGTCGAACTCGACGTCGTCCTCGGCGGCGCGGGCCGCCTCGCCGGCAGCGTCCTCACCGCCGACGGGACGCCCGTGCGGGACGCCGCCGTCACCCTCACCAACGTCCACGGTGAGGTCGTCGCCGGCACCCGCAGCGGCCGGGAGGGCGGCTATGTCATCAGCGATCTGGTGGCCGGCGAGTACACCCTCGCCGCCAGCGCCCCCGCCTTCCGCCCGGCCGCCCTCCCCGTCACCGTCCAGGCCGCCCGCGAGACCCGCCAGGACGTCGAACTGGCCGGCGGCGCCATGCTGCGCGGCACCGTGCGGGCCGGCGGCGGACGGCCCGTCGAGGAGGCCCGCGTGACCCTGCTGGACGCGGCGGGCAACGTCGTCGACACCCTCACCACCGGCCCCGACGGCACCTTCCGGTTCGTCGACCTGTCCTCCGGCGAGTACACCGTCATCGCCGCCGGGTACCCGCCGGTCGCGACCGTGCTCCGGATGGCGGGCGGGGGACGAACGGAACGCGATCTTCAGCTGGGGCACGAGGACTGAGGCGGCAGGTCACGCGCGGGAGCACGCGCCGGTGACGGCACGCTCCGCTTGAGAGCGGACGCGTCAACGGGTAAGGCGGGCGGGTCGGCGGGGGTGAAGTCGCCGCCGGGCGGACGTGTCATTGGTCTGGACCGGTGGGAGTTATCCACAGGCTGGCCGGGAATCGGCGGAAGCACGTAGCGTGTGCCGCATGAAGATCCTCATCAGCGCCGACATGGAGGGCGCCACCGGTGTCACCTGGCCGGCGGACGTGCTCCCGGGGACCTCCCAGTGGGAGCGGTGCCGGTCGATGTTCACCTCGGACGTCAACGCCGCCGTCCAGGGATTCTTCGACGGCGGCGCCGACGAGGTGCTCATCAACGAGGCCCACTGGACCATGCGCAACCTGCTGCTGGAGCAGCTGGACGAGCGGGCACAGATGCTCACCGGCCGGCACAAGTCCCTGTCCATGGTCGAGGGCGTGCAGCACGGCGACGTCGACGGTATCGCCTTCATCGGCTACCACGCCGGCGCCGGCATGGAGGGCGTCCTCGCGCACACCTTCCTCGCCAACTCCATCACCGGGGTGTGGGTCAACGACGTACGGGCCAGCGAAGGACTGCTCAACGCGCATGTGGTCGCCGAGTACGGGGTGCCGGTCATCCTGGTCACCGGTGACGACGTCGCCTGCGAGGACGCCCTCGGTTACGCGCCCGAGGCGCTGAAGGTCGCCGTCAAGGACCATGTGTCGCGGTACGCGGCCGTGTGCCGCACGCCCGCCCGGACGGCCGCCGACATCCGCGCGGCGGCCAAGGAGGCGGCCACGCTGGCGGTGCGCCGGGAGCCCGTCGACGGCGGGCCGTTCACCGTCGCGGTGGAGTTCGACGCCGAGCATCTGGCGATGGCCGCCACCGTCGTGCCGGGCGTGACCCGGACCGGCGAGCGGAAGGTCGCCTACACCAGCGGGACCATGTACGACGGAATCCGCACCTTCAAGGCGGTCACCACGATCGCCTCGGCCGCGGTGGAGGAACAGTATGGCTGACGAGCGGGTTCTGGACGAGGTCGTGACGTTCACGTCCGACCTGATCCGGATCGACACGACCAACCGGGGCGGGGGCGACTGCCAGGAGCGGCCCGCCGCCGAGTACGCCGCCGCACGGCTCGCCGAGGCGGGCCTGGAACCGGTGCTCCTCGAACGCACCCCCGGCCGGACCAATGTCGTCGCGCGCCTGGAGGGCACCGACCCGTCGGCCGACGCGCTGCTCGTCCACGGCCACCTGGACGTCGTACCGGCCGAGGCCGCCGACTGGAGCGTGCACCCCTTCTCCGGAGAGGTCCGCGACGGGGTCGTCTGGGGGCGCGGCGCCGTCGACATGAAGAACATGGACGCGATGATTCTCGCGGTGGTGCGTGCCTGGGCCCGCGAGGGCGTCCGCCCCCGGCGCGACGTGGTGATCGCCTTCACCGCCGACGAGGAGGCCAGTGCCGAGGACGGTTCCGGATTCCTCGCCGACCGGCATGCCCACCTCTTCGAGGGCTGCACCGAGGGCATCAGCGAGTCGGGCGCGTTCACCTTCCACGACGGCGAGGGCCGGCAGCTCTACCCGATCGCGGCCGGCGAGCGCGGCACCGCCTGGCTGAAACTCACCGCGCGCGGCCGGGCCGGGCACGGCTCCAAGGTCAACCGGGAGAACGCGGTGACCCGCCTCGCCGCCGCCATCACCCGTATCGGCGAGCACGAATGGCCGCTGCGGCTCACCCCGACGGTGCGGGCCGCGCTCACCGAACTCGCCGCCGTGTACGGCATCGAGACGGACCTGACCGACGTGGACGCGCTGCTGGACAAGCTCGGCACGGCGGGGAAGCTCGTCGAGTCCACCGTCCGCAACAGCGCCAACCCGACCATGCTGGACGCCGGCTACAAGATCAACGTGATTCCCGGGGAGGCCGTGGCGCACGTCGACGGACGGTATCTGTCCGGCGTCGAGGACGAGTTCCGCGCCACCATGGACCTGCTCACCGGGCCGGACGTCGACTGGGAGTTCCAGCACCGGGAGGTGGCCCTCCAGGCGCCGGTGGACTCCCCGACGTTCGCCCGGATGCGGGCCGCCGTCGAGGCGTTCGCGCCCGAGGGACACGTGGTGCCGTACTGCATGTCCGGAGGCACGGACGCCAAGCAGTTCTCCCGGCTCGGCATCACCGGCTACGGCTTCGCGCCGCTGAAACTGCCGGAGGGCTTCGACTACCAGGCCCTCTTCCACGGGGTCGACGAGCGCGTACCGGTCGAGGCGCTCCACTTCGGTGTCCATGTGCTCGACCGGTTCCTGCGGACGGCCTGAACGAGTGGGGGAGACGATGCGGACCCTGGCGTACGGCGAGTGGCCCTCGCCCATCGACGCGGCCACGGCCGCGGCGCACGACGGCAGCCCCGAGTTCGCGGGGTTCGTCGGGGACGAGGTGTGGTGGACCGAGCCCCGGCCCGCCGAGGCAGGCCGGCGCACCCTGGTGCGGCGGCACGCCGACGGTGCCGAGGAGTCCGTCCTGCCCGCACCGTGGAACGTGCGCAGCCGGGTCATCGAGTACGGCGGCCTGCCCTGGGCCGGAACCGTGCGGGACGGCGGCGGCCCGCTCGTGGTGTTCGTGAACTTCGCCGACCAGCGCCTGTACCGGTACGAACCGGGCGGCGAGCCGCGCCCGCTCACCCCCGTGTCCCCGGTCGGGCAGGGGCTGCGCTGGGCCGAGCCGGTGCCGCTGCCGGAGCGCGGCGAGGTGTGGTGCGTCCTGGAGGAGTTCACCGGCGACGGCCCCAGCGATGTGCGCCGCGTCCTGGCCGCCGTACCGCTCGACGGCTCCGCCGCCGAGGACCGGAACGCCGTGCGGGAACTGAGCGACGCCCGGCACCGGTTCGTGACCGGGCCGCGCCTGTCGCCCGACGGGCGGCGCGCGGCCTGGCTCGGCTGGGACCACCCCCGCATGCCGTGGGACGGCACCGAACTGGTCCTCGCCGACGTCGCCCCCGACGGCACCCTGCGCGACGCCCGCACGGTGGCCGGCGGACCGGAGGAGTCCATCGCCCAGGTCGACTGGACCCACGACGGCCGGCTGCTGTACGCGAGCGACCGCACCGGCTGGTGGAACCTGTACCGCGACGGGGAGCCGGTCTGCCCGCGCGAGGAGGAGTTCGGCGGGCCCCTGTGGAAGCTCGGACACCGCTGGTTCGCCCCGCTGGGCAACGGCCTGATCGCCGTCCTGCACGGCCGGGGCGCCCTCGCCCTCGGCATACTCGACCCCGAGACCGGCGAGGTCGTCGACGCCGCCGGCCCCTGGACCGAGTTCGCACCCACCCTCGCGGCGCACGGCGAGCGGGTCGTCGCCGTCGGGGCCGGCCCGCACAGCGCCCACGAGGTGGTGGAGCTCGACACCCGGACCGGGCGGGCCCGCGTGATCGGCGCCGCGCACGAGGACGCCGTGGACCCCGCGTACTGCCCCGAGCCGCAGGTCCGCGTCTTCACCGGACCCGACGGCCGGGAGATCCACGCCCACGTCTACCCGCCGCACCACCCCGAACACACCGGCCCCGCCGACCAGCTGCCCCCGTATGTGATCTGGGCGCACGGCGGACCCACCGGCCGGGTGCCGCTCGTGCTCGACCTGGAGATCGCCTACTTCACCTCGCGCGGCATCGGCGTCGCCGAGGTCAACTACGGCGGCTCCACCGGGTACGGACGCGCGTACCGCAACCGGCTGCGCGAACAGTGGGGCGTGGTCGACGTCGAGGACTGCGCCGCCGTCGCGCTGGCCCTCGCCGACGAGGGCACCGCCGACCGCGAGCGGCTCGCCATCCGGGGCGGCAGCGCCGGCGGCTGGACCACGGCCGCCTCGCTCACCACGACCGACGTCTACGCCTGCGGCACCATCATCTACCCGGTGCTCGACCTCACCGGCTGGGGCACCGGGGAGACCCACGACTTCGAGTCCCAGTACCTGGAGAGCCTGATCGGTCCCCGCGCCGAGGTACCCGAGCGCTACGCGGAACGCTCGCCCGCCGCGCACGCCGACCGGCTCACCGCGCCCTTCCTGCTGCTCCAGGGACTGGACGACGTGATCTGCCCGCCCGTGCAGTGCGAGCGGTTCCTGGCCCGGCTGGCCGGCCGGGACGTGCCGCACGCGTACCTCACCTTCGAGGGGGAGGGGCACGGCTTCCGGCGGGCGGAGACCATGGTGCGTGCCCTGGAGGCGGAACTGTCCCTGTACGCCCAGGTGTTCGACATGAAACCGCCCGGGGTTCCGACCCTGGAGCTCGGCCGGTGAGCGGGGCGCAGCCGCTGCGCCGGCCGGCCCGGCTGGCGCCCGGCGCCCGCGTGGCCGTCGTCGCACCCAGTGGCCCGGTGCCCGAGGAGCGGCTCCAGGCCGGGCTCGACGTGCTGCGCGGCTGGGACCTCGACCCGGTGGTGGCCCCGCATGTCCTGGACCGGCACGGCGAGTTCGGCTACCTGGCCGGCACCGACGCCGACCGGGCCGCCGACCTGCAGTCCGCCTGGTGCGACCCGGACGTCGACGCGGTGATCTGCGCCCGCGGCGGGTACGGCGTGCAACGCATGGTCGATCTGCTGGACTGGGCGGCGATGCGGGCGGCCGGGCCGAAGGTGTTCGTCGGCTTCAGCGACATCACCGCGCTGCACGAGGCGTTCGCGGTCCGGCTCGGCCTCGTCACCCTGCACGGGCCGATGGCGGCCGGCGTCGACTTCGTGAAGAGCGCCCGGGCGCAGAGTCATCTCAAGGCCACCCTCTTCGCCCCCGAGACGGTCCGCACCCTCCGCTCCGACGGCACCGCGCTCGTCCCGGGGCGGGCGCGCGGGGTCACGCTCGGGGGCTGCCTCTCCCTGCTCGCCGCCGACCTCGGCACCCCGCGGGCCAGATCCTCCGCGCGCGGCGGACTGCTGTGCCTGGAGGACGTGGGGGAGGAGACCTACCGGCTCGACCGCTACCTGACCCAGCTGCTGCGGGCGAGGTGGCTGGAGGGGGTCGCGGGGCTGTTGCTCGGTTCCTGGGCGCGGTGCGAGCCGTACGACGGGGTGCGGGCGCTGGTCGCCGACCGGCTCGGTGCTCTCGGGGTGCCGGTGGCCGAGCAGTTCGGGTTCGGCCACTGCGACGACGCGCTCACCGTTCCCTTCGGCGTCGCGGCGGAACTCGACGCGGACGCGGGCACGCTGACGCTGGACGAACCGGCGCTGAGCTGAGCCGTGCGGTGCCGGGCGGGGTGAGGCGTCCGGCGTCGTGCAGGGCGAGCCACCCGTCGGAGTGCCTGGTGAGCCACCCCCTGCCGCGCGGGGTGAGGTGTCCCGTGCCGCGGGGGTGAGGCGTCCCGCGTCGCGCGTGGTGAGCCACCCAATGTCGCGCGGGGTGAGGCGTCCGGCGTCGCGCGGGGTGAGCCGTCCGATGCCGGGTCGCGCCGTGCGAGGTGGGCCACCGGGCTTCGCGCGGGGCCCGTGGACCCGTCGTAGGGTGGCAGGATGCCGCACACCGCTTCCCGCTACCTCGCCGAAGGCCGCCGCGTGGGGCTGCGTCACTTCACCCGGGCGGACGGCGCCGAGTTCACCGCCCGCGCCCGGGAGAGCAAGGACCTGCACCACCCCTGGCTGTTCCCGCCGGACAGCGCCGGGGCGTATGCCGCGTACGCGGAGCGGCTGATCGAGGACCCCACCAAGGCGGGGTTCCTGGTCTGCGAGAAGGAGGCGGACGGCGCCCTCGCCGGGTTCATCAACATCAACAACATCGTCGAGGGCGGCTTCCAGTGCGGTGCGCTGGGCTATGGCGCCTTCGCGCACGCGGCGGGGCGCGGGCTGATGCGCGAAGGGCTCCACCTGGTGGTGTGTCACGCCTTCGGCCCGATGCGGCTGCACCGGCTGGAGATCAACGTGCAGCCCGCCAACGCCGCCTCCATCGCCCTGGCCCGCGCCTGCGGGTTCCGCCTGGAGGGCTTCTCGCCGAAGATGCTGTTCATCGACGGGGCCTGGCGCGACCACCAACGCTGGGCGATCACCAGGGAGATGACGGCGGCCTCCGGCTGACCGCCCACGCCCGGGCGGTCAGGTGCCGCGCCGTTGCGAGGCCGTTGCAGACGGAACCCCCCGTGGCAGACCTGCGGGAGGGGGACGAGGTCATCGGGCGGCTGTGGACCGGGCTCACCGGCGAACCGCTGCCGCGGCGGCACGACTTCCGGATGCGGTCGACGCCGTGACCGTGCCCGAGCCCGTCAGGCGCGGCGGTCCGCGTACTCGTAGACCGCCCCGTCCGGGTGCCGTGCGATGAGGTTGCGGCCCACCGGAGTGGGGAGCGGGCCCGCGATGATGTCCGCGCCCATCTCGGCGAGCACCTCGCGGGTTTCCTCGACGTCCTGCACGGCGATGGTCGCCGCGACTTTGCGCAGCACGTCCAGTTCGGCCGCGGGACCGCTCATCAGCAGGAAGCAGCCCACCGCGGCGACCTGGACGCCGCCCCGTTCGAACCGGAGGGCTCTGCCGCCCGCCAGCCGCTCGTAGAAGGGGATGGCGGTCTCGATGTCGTCGACGCAGACGCGCAGTGTGGCACCCAGAATCTCCATGCGGACAAGCCTAGTTGGGTCGGCGGGGACCAGGGGTTCGGCACGGACGATCTCCACACCCCGTGCCCGCGGGCGTTACGCGTCCCGGGCCACGGGTACCCGCCCGCCATGCAGCGCTTGGAGCACTTGGAGCATCTGGACAAGCACCTGGTCGACGAGTTGGCACAGGTGGCCCGCGAGACCGTGCGCGACGAACTGCGCGAACAGGCGCGGGGACAGCGCCGCAAGGCCGCGCTCTACGCCGCGTCCGGCGCCGCCGCCCTGTACGCGGGCGCGGCCGTCGCACTGGCCGTGGGGCTCGCCCTCGCCCTGGTCCTGCCGGACTGGGCCGCAGCGCTGATCACGGCGGTGATCCTGGGCGCGCTCGCCCACGCCCTGCGCGGGGCCGCCCGGCCCACGGCCGCACGGCCGATCCCCGGTCGGTCCACCGCACCCGCCGGACGGCCCGCTGACGTCCCGCCGGTGCCGTCCGCCCCGCCCACCGTCGGTGCCGTACCCCCGCGGCCGGAGAGCTCCGGCCCCGAAGCACCCCACCGCCGGGTCTGACCCCCTTAGGGGCGGAAGCCGGTGGCACAGCTCCTGTCGCGGAACCGCAAGGTCGTCGTGGTGACCGGGGCGAGCGGCGGCGTCGGCCGGGCCACGGCTCCTGCCCTCGCGGGCAGGACCGCGGGCAGGACGCACCGGGGAACCCGTGGGCACGGGAAAGACGGCCCGACGGCCGGGGCTTCGGCGCCCACGGGCGGTTCGACGACGAGCGCCGACCCGGTGCGGCGACGACGAGCGCCGACCCGGTGCGGCGCGGTGTGCCGACGTCAGCCGACCCGGTACCGGGCGATGTCCTCGGTCCGCAGCGTCAGGCCGTGGCCGAGGCCCACGCCGGGGACGACCGTGCCGCCCGTGGGGTCCAGCGCGCCGTCGAAGAGCATGTCCTCGACGCGGACGTGGTCGTGGAACCACTCGATGTGCCGCAGGTTCGGGATCGTGGCCGCCACCGCCGCGTGGACGTGCGGGGCACAGTGCGCCGAGACCTCCAGACCGTGCGCCTCCGCCAGCGCCGCCGCGTGCAGGAACTCGGTGAGACCGCCGCAGCGCGTCGCGTCGACCTGGAGGCAGTCCACCGCCCCGGCCGTGATCAGGCGGGCGAAGTACGGCAGGTCGTACCCGTACGCCCCGGCGGTCACGTCGCTCAGTACGGCGTCGCGGACCAGCCGCAGCCCGGTCAGGTCGTCCGAGGACACCGGTTCCTCGAACCAGCCCACCCCGTGCTCGGCGATCGCGTGACCGACGCGCACCGCCTGCTTGCGGGTGTACGCCCCGTTGGCGTCGACGTACAGCTCGGCGTGTTCGCCGATGACATGCCGGGCCGCGCGCACCCGGTGCAGATCGCGGGTCACCTCCCGCCCCCAGCCCTCGCCGATCCTGATCTTCACGCGGGGGATGTGCTGCCCGTGCACCCAGCCGTTGAGCTGCGCGGCCATGTGTGTGTCGTGGTACGTCGTGAACCCGCCGCTCCCGTACACCGGCACCCGCTCCCTGCGCGCTCCCAGCAGCCGCACCAGGGGCAGCTCCAGCAGCCGGGCCTTGAGATCCCACAGGGCGATGTCCAGCGCGGAGATCGCGCACCCCGCGATGCCGGGGCGGCCGGTGTCGCGGACCGAGTGGCACAGGGCGTCGTGCACGGCCGGGATGTCCAGCGCGTTCCTGCCCTCCACGAGCGGCGCGAGCTGCTCGCTGACGAAGTCGCCGATCGCCGCCGGACCGTACGTCCAGCCGGTGCCGGTCGCGTCGCCCGCCGACACCTCGGCGATCACCACCGTCGTGGATTCCCAGGCCAGCGTGCCGTCCGCCTCGGGGGCGTCGGTGGGCACGGTGTAGACGGAGACACCGGGTCGGTGCAGTTTCATCGTCGGTCCGTCCTCCCTGCGCTCACCCGGCCCGCTGGAGCTGCGGCAGCACCTTCGTGCGGTAGACGTCGAAGAAGCCGCGCGGATCGGAACCGGAAATAGCCGTACTCGGGCATGTGGGCTGCCTCCGCCGCATGGGCGGTTCCGGTCCCGGTCCGGGTACCCGGGGGGCCCCGGGGAAACCGGCGGACGTTTGGCGGCCCCCACCAGGGGGACGCGGAAGTCTCCCGACGTACGCGACAGCGCCGGAGGCGAACCGTGAGTCGACCCCGCATAGTGATCGTCGGTGCCGGCTTCGCCGGTTACCGCACGGCCCAGACCCTGTCCCGGCTGGCCCGGGGCCGAGCCGAGATCATTCTGCTCAACCCGACCGACTACTTCCTGTATCTCCCGCTGCTGCCCCAGGTCGCCGCCGGCATCCTGGAGCCGCGCCGGGTCACGGTCTCCCTCTCCGGCACGCTGCCGCAGGTACGGCTGGTGCTGGGGGAGGCCGACCGCATCGACCTGGACGCGCGGCAGGTGCACTACACCGGCCCCGAGGACGACGGCGGAACCCTCTCCTACGACCGGCTGGTGCTCGCGGCCGGCAGCGTGAACAAGCTGCTGCCGATCCCCGGCGTCGCCGAGCACGCGCACGGCTTCCGCGGCCTGCCCGAGGCCTTGTACCTGCGCGACCACGTGACCCGGCAGGTGGAACTCGCCGCCTCCACCGACGACCCCGAGCGCTGTGCCGCGCGGTGCACCTTCGTCGTGGTGGGCGCCGGCTACACGGGCACCGAAGTCGCCGCGCACGGGCAGCTGTTCACCGACGCCCAGGTCAGTGGGCACCCCCTGCGGAACGGTATGCGGCCGCGCTGGATGCTGCTGGACATCGCCGACCGGGTCCTGCCCGAGCTGGACGAACGGCTCTCCCGCACCGCGGACAAGGTGCTGCGCGAGCGGGGCGTGGACGTGCGGATGGGTACGTCCGTGAAGGAGGCCACGCACGACGGAGTGCTGCTGACCGACGGGGAGTTCGTCGATACGCGGACTCTGGTGTGGTGCGTGGGCGTACGCCCCGACCCGCTCGCCGAGTCCCTCGGGCTGGCCATGGAACGCGGCCGGCTGCTCGTCGACCCGCACCTCCGGGTCCCGGGCCGGCCGGAGGTGTTCGCCTGTGGTGACGCGGCCGCGGTGCCCGACCTGGAGAAGCCGGGGCAGTACACGCCGATGACCGCGCAGCACGCCTGGCGGCAGGGCAAGGTGTGCGGGCACAACGTCGCCGCGTCGTTCGGTGAGGGCGAGCGGCGCGCCTACCGCCACAAGGACATGGGGTTCGTGGTGGACCTTGGAGGCGTCAAGGCCGCCGCCAACCCGCTCGGTGTGAACCTCTCCGGGGTGGCGGCGGGGGCGGTCACCCGCGGCTACCACCTCGCGGCGATGCCGGGCAACCGGGTGCGGGTGGCCGCCGACTGGCTCCTCGACGCCGTACTGCCGCGTCAGGCCGTCCAGTTGGGGCTCGTACGGTCCTGGTCGGTACCCCTGGACACGGCATCCCCGGAACTGGCCCGGGTGCCCGGCAGGCCCGAGCGGGGACAGCCGTCGGCGGGCAGGGACGGCGACGGGGGCGGAGGTGGGGGCGGTGCACCCGCGAAGAACCAGCCGGGCGGCGAGCCGGCCAGGAACCAGCCGGGCGGCGAGCCCGCGAAGAACCGACCCGGTGGTGAACCGGCGAAGAACCGACCCGGTGGCGAACCGGCGAAGAGCCGGCCCACCGTCTCTCCACCCCCTGATCAGCCGCAGCCCGGCCCGGACGTCGCACCCGGGCCCGTGAAGCGCACCGACCATCCTGGCGAAGGAGACTCATGAACACCGGTGAACTCGTCGAGCTCGGCCAGCAGCTGCGCGTGGACAGTATCCGCGCGGCGGCCGCCGCGGGCTCCGGGCACCCCACGTCGTCGATGTCCGCGGCGGACCTGATGGCCGTCCTGTTCGCCCGCCACTTCCGCTACGACTTCGAGCGCCCCGACCACTCCGGCAACGACCGCTTCGTCCTCTCCAAGGGCCACGCCTCGCCCCTGATGTACGCCACGTACAAGGCGACCGGCGCCATCGACGACAAGGAACTGCTCACCTTCCGCAAGAGCGGCAGCCGCCTCGAAGGCCACCCCACCCCGCGGCAGTTGCCCTGGGTCGAGACGGCCACCGGGTCACTCGGCCAGGGGCTGCCGGTCGGCGTCGGCATCGCGCTGGCCGGGAAGCGGCTGGACCACGCCGACTACCGGGTGTGGGTGCTGTGCGGGGACAGCGAGCTCGCCGAGGGCTCGGTGTGGGAGGCCGCCGAGCACGCCGCGTACGAGCACCTGGACAACCTCACGCTGATCGTGGACGTCAACCGGCTCGGCCAGCGCGGACCCACCCGGCACGGTCATGACCTCGACGCCTACGCCCGCCGTTTCCAGGCCTTCGGCTGGCACACCGTCGAGGTGGACGGCCATGACGTGGACGCCGTCGACCGCGCGTACGGGGAGGCCGACTCCACGAAGGGCCAGCCCACCGCGATCCTCGCCCGCACCCTCAAGGGCAAGGGCGTCGAGGCGGTCCAGGACCGCGAGGGCCTGCACGGCAAGCCGCTGCCGGAGGCCGAGGAGGCGATCGAGGAACTCGGAGGCCCGCGCGACCTGCGCATCCCGGTGCGGCAGCCGTCCCCCGCCCCGGCGCCGCCCGCCGGACACACCGGGCACCTCGACCTGCCCCGCTGGGACAAGGGCGAGGCGGTGGCCACCCGGAACGCCTTCGGTGAGGCGCTGACCGCTCTCGGTACCGCGCGCGGCGACATCGTGGCCCTGGACGGGGAGGTCGGCGACTCCACCCGCGCCGAGTTCTTCGCCAAGGAGCATCCCGAGCGGTACATCGAGTGCTACATCGCCGAGCAGCAGATGGTCGCGGCGGCGGTCGGCGTCGCGGCGCGCGGCCGTACGCCGTACGCCTCCACCTTCGCGGCCTTCCTCACCCGCGCCCACGACTTCATCCGCATGGCGTCGGTCAGCGGCTCCGGCATCAACCTCGTCGGCTCCCACGCGGGCGTCGCCATCGGCCAGGACGGCCCCAGCCAGATGGGCCTGGAGGACCTGGCGATGATGCGCGCGGTGCACGGCTCGACCGTGCTGTACCCGTGCGACGCCAACCAGACCGCACGGCTCGTCGCCGCGATGGCCGACCTCGACGGCATCCGCTATCTGCGCACCTCGCGCGGCGAGAGCCCGGTCGTCTACGGCCCCGACGAGGAGTTCCCCGTCGGCGGCAGCAAGGTGCTGCGCTCCTCCGACCGCGACCGGCTCACCCTCGTCGCGGCGGGTGTCACCGTGCCCGAGGCACTGGCCGCCGCGGACGCCCTGGAGGGTGAGGGCATCGCCGTACGGGTGATCGACCTCTACTCGGTGAAGCCCGTCGACCGGGAGACCCTGCGCACGGCCGCCGAGGAGACCGGATGCCTGGTGACCGTGGAGGACCACCACCCGGAGGGCGGCCTTGGGGACGCGGTACTGGACGCCTTCGCCGACGGGCGTCCGGTGCCGCGTCTGGTGCGGCTGGCCGTCCGCAACATGCCGGGCTCCGCCTCCCCGGACGAGCAGCTGCACGCCGCCGGCATCGACGCCGAGTCGATCGCGGCCGCGGGCCGGCTGCTGGTGGGGGAGGCGATCGTGGCGTGAGCGACGACGGGTCGCGCACGGTACGGGCCGGCCGTCGCCCGGTCGCCGGCATCCTCGCCGACGCCCACCCCGACCGGCTCACCACCGCCGCCCGCAAGAAGGACCGGGGTGACCGGGGCTACCTCGATGTACAGCGCAACGCCTACGCGCAGACCGCGGTCGCCCCCTACACCGTCCGTGCCCTGCCCGGCGCCCCCGTCGCCACCCCCCTGTCCCGGGACCAACTGGACGATCCGGATCTGCACGCCCGTCGCTGGACCGTCGCCGACGCGGTCGAGCAGGCGCGCACCGACCCGTGGGCGGGCCTGCCGCGCCGGGGACGCGCCCCGGGGCCGGCGCGCCGGCGGCTGCGCGCGCTGCGCGGCTGAACGCCGGCCGCCTCCGAGCCGGCACGGGCGGGACCGAGGCGAACGGGTGAGCCCCATGGAGGTTTGGCGAACAGACTTGCGGCCACACGAAGGGGGAGGTGGCCATGTCGAATACAAACAACACCGATGAGCCACAGGATTCACAGGAATCCCAGGACTCTTCCGAATCCCGCACAACGGCAGCAAACAAGAACAACGGAAAACGCGAACGGCCGGGCCCGATGGAGGTGCTGCGCCAGGCGCGCGGACAGCTCGCGGAGCTCACCGGGATGGAAGCCGAGTCCGTGTCGTCCTTCGAGCAGACGGAGGAGGGCTGGGCGCTGGAGGTCGAGGTCCTCGAGCTCGAGCGTGTGCCCGACACGATGAGCCTGATGGCCAGTTACCAGGTGGAGCTGGACCCCGACGGGCAGCTCACCGGCTACCGGCGCGTCCGCCGCTACGAGCGCGGGCGGGCCGACGCACACAGGCCCGGCGGCCGCTAGGCCGCCCGACCGGACGATCACCCACAGACAAGGAGGACTGGTAGGCATGACAGTCGTACCGGCACAACAGACCGGCGGTGGGGGCGGCAGCAGTGGCCTCTACGACGTGCTTGAGCTTGTTCTGGACAGGGGGCTCGTCATCGACGCATTCGTGCGCGTGTCCCTGGTCGGAATCGAGATTCTCAAGATCGACGTCCGTGTCGTCGTCGCCAGCGTCGACACCTATCTCCGTTTCGCCGAGGCGTGCAACCGCCTCGACCTCGAAGCGGGGCCCCGCAAGAGCCCGGGTCTGCCCGAGATAGTCGGCGAGGTCACCGAGTCCGGTGCCCGCGGCAAGTCCAAGGGGGCGCTGTCCGGTGCCGCCGAAACCGTCTCCGACGCCTTCAGGCAGGCGCGCGAGGGCGGCTCCGAGCGCGAGACCGAGTCCCGTCCGCGGGCTCGTAAGAGCACCGCAACGCGTCGGAAGGAGGAGCAGGAGTGAGCACCTACGTCTACGGCATCACGGCGGCGTCGCACCCGGCGCTCCCCGACGGCATGGGCGGTGTCGGCGATCCGCCGCGTCCGGTGCGCGTCCTGCGGGAGGGCGAGCTGGCGGCCGTCGTCAGCGACGCCCCCGAGGGACTGCGTCCCAAGCGCAGGGAACTGCTCGCCCACCAGAACATACTCAGCGAGGTCGGCGCGGCCGGCTGCGTGCTGCCCATGCGCTTCGGCAGCGTCGCCCCGGACGACGACGCCGTCACCGGTGTCCTCGCCGAGCGCGCCGAGCACTACCGGGAGCGGCTGCGGGCGCTGGACGGCCGGGTCGAGTACAACATCAAGGCCAACCACGTCGAGGACGCCGTACTGCACCACGTGATGGCCGGCAACCCGGAGATCCGCGCCCTCGCGGAGGCGAACCGGCAGGCCGGCGGCGGCAGCTACGACGACAAGATCCGGCTCGGCGAGATGGTCGCCGCCGCGGTCAAGGCCAAGGAGGCCGAGGACGGCACCGTGCTGGAGCGCGCGCTGGAAGGCTCCGCCGACGCCGTGAGCGTGGGCCCCGAGTCCACGGGCTGGCTCGCCAACATCTCCTACCTGGTGAAGCGGGAGACGGCGGAGGAGTTCCTGGCCGCGGTGGATCAGGCCCGCAAGGACATGCCCCACCTGGAGGTGCGGCTGAACGGGCCGCTGCCGCCGTACAGCTTCGTCGAGCCCGGCCCGGCCGAGCCGGCGGGCACCGCGGCCGGCGGGGCGGACACCGGAGCGGGGTGACGACATGGGCCTGATCTCGGAGGTGCTGCTGCTGCCGTTCGCCCCGGCGCGCGGCGGCGCCTGGGCCATTCGGCAGGTGATGCAGGAGGCGGAACGTATCTACTACGACCCCGCCACGATCCGTGCCGAGCTGGCCCGACTGGAAGAGCTGCTGGAGGCCGGAGAGATCACCGAGGAGGAGTTCGACACCCAGGAGGACGCACTCCTCGACCGGCTGGAGACCGCGACGCGCACAGGCGCGGGTGCGGAGGACGGGACGGCACCACAGTGAATCGAATGGGACTGGGCCTCGCGATCGGGGCCGGATACCTCCTCGGACGGACGAGGAAACTGAAGACGGCGGTCGCTGTCGGCGGGTTGGTGGCCGGCAAGAAGCTGAACCTGAGCCCGCGGATGGTCGCGGACCTGGTGTCCCAGCAGCTGCGTGACAACCCGCAGTTCAAGGAGCTCGGTGACCAGCTGCGCGGCGAGCTGCGCGGCGTCGGCAAGGCGGCCTCCGGCGCACTGGTCGAGCGGCAGCTCGACTCCCTCGCGGACCGGCTGCACGGCCGTACCGCCGAGATGCGTAACCGGCTGACGGGCGCCGCCCCGCAGGACCGGGCCGAGGCGGACACCGAGGACACCGAGGACACCGAGGACGCCGAGGAACCCGAGGACCTGGAGGAAGAGGGCCGGGAGCCGTCGGCCGAGCCGGATGAGGAGAGGGATGAGGAGAGGCCGGCCCGCGAGGACGGGCCGGCCCCGGGGCGGGCGGCGAAGAAGGCCCCCGCCAAGGCGGCGGCCCAGAGGCCCGCCGCCAAGAAGGCACCGGCGAAGAAGGCCGCCCCGGCCAAGAAGACGGCCGCGAAGAAGTCGGCGGCGAAGAAGTCGGCCGCCGCGCCCGAGGGCGCCCGCTCACGTACGTCGAAGGGAGGCGGTGAGCGATGACCGAGACCCTGGGACGGGCGACTTCCGCCGCCCGCGACGGCGCGAGCCGGACACCACACAACCCGCTCGCCGACGTGGCCCACAGCGAGGCCGCCGACCGCCTGAAGGCCGAGCTGCAGGACTTCCTCGCGGCCCAGGCCACCCGCCTGCTGAGCGGCCTCGGCCAGAAGCTCGGCGAGACCACGAACAAGCTCAACGACATCGCCGAGGGCAACAGCCCGGGCTTCGCCAAGCTCGCCGTCGACGGCGGTCGCAAGATCGCCGAAGGAAAGGGTCCGCTGCGCACCGCCGTCGAACTCGGCGCCTCACGGGCCAAGGACAACGTGGTGGGCGCCCTGAAGAACCTGGGGGGAGGCAAGAGCGGACGCAAGCGCTCGGCCGGCAAGAAGCCCACCGTCATCATCGAGCACATCGACATCGGGGTCCCGCTGCGCACGGCCTACGACCAGTGGACCCAGTACCAGACCTTCAGCACCTTCGCCAAGGGCGTCAAGAACGCCGACAAGTCCGACGACACCACCTCGGACTGGCAGCTGAAGGTCTTCTGGTCCAGCCGCAGCTGGAAGGCGCAGACCACGGAACAGATCCCCGACGACCGCATCGCCTGGTCCTCGGAGGGCGCCAAGGGCACGACGAAGGGCGTCGTCTCCTTCCACCGCCTCGCCGACAACCTCACCCGCGTCCTGCTGGTCATCGAGTACTACCCCACGGGGTTCTTCGAGAAGACCGGGAACATCTGGCGCGCCCAGGGCCGCCGCGCCCGGCTCGACCTGAAGAACTTCGCCCGCTTCATCACCCTCAAGGGTGAGGCCGAGGACAGCTGGCGGGGCGAGATCCGCGACGGCGAGGTCGTCCGCAGCCACGAGGACGCGCTCGCCGAGGAGGGGGAGGAGGAGGAAGCCCCCGCCGAGGCGTACGAAGAGGACGAGGAACCCGAGCCCGAGGACGAATCCGGCACGGAACCCGAGGAGGAGTACGAGCCGGAGTCCGAGGAGGAAGAGGAGTACGAGCCGGAGTCCGAGGAGGAGGAATCCGGGGAGGAGCAGGCACCCGAGGAACCCGCTGACGAGTACGAGGAGGACGCGTATCCGGAAGAGGAAGACGAGGCCGAGGAAGACGTCGAGGAAGACGCCGAGGACGCGTACCCCGAGGGCCGGAGCCGCCGATGACCACCCCCAGCCGACTTCCCGAGCCATACGGGCAGGGCGGCGGTGCCAATCTCGCCGACATCCTGGAAAGGGTGCTGGACAAGGGCGTCGTGATAGCGGGCGACATCCGCATCAACCTGCTCGACATCGAACTGCTCACCATCAAACTGCGCCTCGTCGTCGCCTCCGTCGACAAGGCGAAGGAGATGGGAATCGACTGGTGGGAGTCCGACCCGGCGCTGTCCTCACGCGCCCGTCGCGACGAACTGGCCAGGGAGAACGCCGAGTTGCGTGAGCGACTGGCCCGGCTGGAGGAGCTGGAGCCCCGCCGCGCACAGGAGGAGGCGCCGTGACCGGACTGCGGTACGTCTACGCGGTCTGCCGGCCCTTCGGCACACCGCTCCAGGCACAGTTGACCGGGGTCGGAGGCGACCCGCCCCGGCTGCTGCCCCACCACGATCTGGTGGCGGTCGTCAGCCACGTACCCGAGGCGGACTTCGCCGAGGAACCGCTGCGCGCGCATCTGGAGGACCTCGACTGGCTGACCACGGTCGCCCGCGCCCACCAGGGCGTGATCGACGCCCTCACCACCGTCGCCACCCCGCTGCCGCTGCGGCTCGGCACCGTGTTCCGCGACGACAGCGGCGTACGGTCGATGATCGAGGCGCGCGAGGAGAACTTCCTGCGGACCCTGGACCGGCTAGAGGGCCGGGTCGAGTGGGGCGTCAAGGTGTACGTCGAGCCGGAGCCCACGCCAAAAGAGCCCGCCACGCCCGCGCCGAAGCCGGCGTCCGGCCGTGACTACCTGCGACAGCGGCGCATGCGGACGAAAGCCCAGGAGGATCTGTGGCAGCGGGCCGAGTCCTTCGCGACCCGGCTGCACGAGACCCTTTCGGAATGTGCCGAGGACTCCCGGCTGCACGCACCGCAGAATCCCACCCTGTCCGGCGCCTCCGGACGCAATGTGCTCAATGCCGCCTATCTCGTCCCGCGCGCGGAATCCGAGGAATTCGTCGAAAGGGTGGACCGGACGAAGGACGGCACTCCCGGACTGCGTGTCGAACTCACCGGCCCCTGGGCGGCCTATTCGTTCGCCGGTGAGGAAACGGCCGGGGAGGAGGGGGCGTGACCGTCGTCGAACGCCGCGAGGTGGCTCTGGTGGATCTGCTCGACCGGCTCCTGGCCGGCGGAGTCGTCATCACGGGTGACATCACGCTGCGCATCGCGGATGTCGATCTGGTCCGTATCGACCTCAACGCGCTCATCAGCTCGGTGAACGCGCAGGTCCCCTCGCCCTTCGAGGAGTCGCGTTGAACGCCGCCCCGGACAACCGGCCCGCGGAGCCGCATGTCGAGCCGCTTGGCGAGCCGCCTGCCGGGCCGCATGTCGAGCCGCTTGCCGAGCCGCCGCCTGCCGGGCCGCATGTCGAGCCGCCCGGCAGCCGGCGCAAGCGGCTGGACCTGGAGCCGGACACCGTCGAGCGCGACCTGGTGAAACTGGTGCTCACCGTCGTGGAACTGCTGCGCCAGCTCATGGAACGCCAGGCGGTGCGCCGGTTCGACGAGGGGGGCCTGACCGAGGAGCAGGAGGAGCGGGTCGGGCTCACCCTCATGCTGCTCGAGGACCGTATGGCGGAATTGCGGAACCGCTACGGACTGCGGCCCGAGGACCTGAATCTGGACCTCGGGCCGCTCGGACCGCTGCTTCCCCGCGAGTGAGGCGTGAGTGGGTGGTGAGTGATTCGGCAGTGCGGAAATAGAAAATTCCCCGGGACCAGGTCCCGGGGAATTCTCGTCATCTCACCACCTGTACCAGCGGCCCCTGCCCCCGCCTGCCGATGTGCTGCGCATGAAGAATCCCAGCAGCCACACGACCAGAACCGCCAGGGCAATCCACCAGAGAATCTTTACCGCGAATCCGGCACCGAAAAGGATCAGCGCCAGCAGCAGAACGAGCAGAATGGGAACCATAGTGTCAACCTCCTGACGTTCTGATTGCCCGTACAACGCGATTCAGGCCTCCTTGCGGCAGAGAATTTCCCCGTGCAGCACGCTGAACCAGCCGTCGTCCCGCGCGCCCCACTCCCGCCAGGCCGCGGCCACCTCACGCAGCTGCTCGCGGGTGGCGTGGCCCCCGTCCACGGCGCGCCCGGCATAGGCCGACGCCACGGTGCGGTCCGCCCACAGACCGCTCCACCAGGCCCGCTCCCGCGCGGTCGAGAACGTCCAGGTGCCCGAGGTGGCGGTGACCTCCGTGAAGCCCGCGGCGAGCGCCCAGGACTTCAGCCGCCGGCCCGCGTCCGGCTCACCCCCGTTGGCCCGGGCCACCCGCCGGTACAGATCCAGCCAGTGGTCCATGCCCGGCGACAGCGGATACCAGGTCATCGCCGCGTAGTCCGAGTCCCGTACGGCGACGAACCCGCCCGGCCGGGTCACCCGGCGCATCTCGCGCAGCGCCCGCACCGGGTCGCCCACGTGCTGCAGCACCTGATGGGCGTGCACCACGCAGAACGTGTCGTCCGGGAAGTCCAGCGCGTGCACGTCGCCCACCGCGAAGTCGACGTTCGTCAGCCCCCGCTCGCCGGCCACCGTCCGGGCCCGTTCGAGGATCCCCGGCTCCCGGTCGAGACCGGTGACGTGCCCGTCCGGAACGAGCCCGGCCAGATCGGCCGTGATCGTCCCGGGTCCGCATCCGATGTCCAGGATCCGCATGTGGGGCCTCAGCGCCCCGAGGAGATAGGCCGCCGAGTTCTCGGCGGTCCGCCAGGTGTGCGACCGCAGCACCGACTCGTGGTGCCCGTGCGTGTAGACGGCGGTCTCCCGTGCTTCCGACATGCCGAGCCCACCCCTTCCACTCTCGTAGGAGGACGCTCACGCTACGCGCACCACCCGAATAATGAGACTCGCGTCTCACTTTTCGGGCGATCGGCCGGCTGTCCGAAACCCGTTTGCCCCCGGCGTCGACGAACCCGCAAAATCCCCCCATGGGTCACCTGGAAGCAGCACACCTCGAGTACTACCTCCCCGACGGGAGGGCGCTTCTGGGCGATGTGTCGTTCCGGGTGGGCGAAGGCGCCGTGACGGCCCTGGTCGGGCCCAACGGCGCGGGCAAGACGACCCTGCTCCGCCTGCTCGCCGGCGAGCTGAAGCCGCACGGCGGATCCGTCACCGTCACCGGCGGCCTGGGCGTCATGCGCCAGTTCGTCGGCTCCGTGCGCGACGAGACGACCGTCCGCGACCTCCTCGTCTCCGTCGCCACGCCCCGTATCCGGGAAGCGGCCCACGCCGTCGACAAGGCCGAGCACG
This sequence comes from Streptomyces griseoloalbus, assembly GCA_014650015.1. GTDB lineage: Bacteria > Actinomycetota > Actinomycetes > Streptomycetales > Streptomycetaceae > Streptomyces > Streptomyces griseoloalbus. Next base: position 149,672 of record BMUD01000012.1, on the reverse strand, counting down.
CCCTCATGACCGTCGACGACGAGGCGGCCCAGCTCCGTTACGCGCAGGCCCTCGCCGACTGGGCCGAGGCCCGGGGCTACGAGGCCGAGACGCTGTGGGACATGTGCACCACGGCCGCGCTGGGCGTCCCGTACGACAAGGCGCAGTGGCGCCAGGTCCGCACCCTCTCCGGAGGCGAACAGAAGCGCCTGGTCCTCGAGGCACTCCTGCGCGGCACCGACCAGGTCCTCCTCCTCGACGAGCCGGACAACTACCTCGACGTGCCCGGCAAGCGCTGGCTGGAGGAACGGCTCACGGAGACCCGCAAGACCGTCCTGTTCGTCTCCCACGACCGCGAACTCCTCGCCCGCGCCGCCGAACGCATCGTCTCCCTGGAGCCGAGCCCCACCGGCGCCGACACCTGGGTGCACGGCGGCGGCTTCGCCACGTACCACGAGGCCCGCCGTGAACGCTTCGCCCGCTTCGAGGAATTGCGCCGGCGCTGGGACGAGAAGCACGCCCAGCTCAAGAAGCTCGTACTGAATCTGCGCCAGGCCGCGTCGGTCAGCCACGAGATGGCCTCCCGCTACCAGGCGGCCCAGACCAGACTGCGCAAGTTCGAGGAGGCGGGGCCCCCGCCGGAGCCGCCTCGTGAGCAGAACATCACGATGCGTCTGAAGGGCGGCCGTACCGGGGTGCGCGCGGTCACCTGCGAGCGGCTCGAACTGACCGGTCTGATGAAACCCTTCGACCTGGAGGTGTTCTACGGCGAGCGGGTGGCCGTGCTCGGCTCCAACGGCTCCGGCAAGTCGCACTTCCTGCGTCTGCTCGCCGGTGAGGACGTGGCGCACACGGGTGGGTGGCGCCTCGGCGCGCGCGTCGTCCCCGGACACTTCGCGCAGACGCACGCCCACCCCGAGCTGCAGGGCCGCACGCTCCTGGACGTCCTGTGGAAGGAACACTCCCAGGACCGTGGTGCCGCCATGTCGCGGCTGCGCCGCTACGAGCTGACCGGCCAGGCCGAGCAGACCTTCGACCGCCTCTCCGGCGGCCAGCAGGCCCGCTTCCAGATCCTGCTCCTGGAACTCCAGGGCGTCACCGCCCTGCTGCTCGACGAGCCGACGGACAACCTCGACCTGGAGTCCGCCGAGGCGTTGCAGGAGGGGCTGGAGGCATTCGAGGGCACGGTCGTCGCCGTCACCCACGACCGCTGGTTCGCCCGTTCCTTCGACCGGTTCCTGGTGTTCGGCAGCGACGGCCAGGTCAGGGAGACCCCCGAACCGGTGTGGGACGAACGCCGGGTGGAACGAGCCCGCTGAGTGTACTGATCACCAGCGTGGGGGCCTGTCCGGCGGATCACGCCGACAGGCCCCGGCCGGGCGGCTCACTTCCAGCGCAGCAGCGCCCCCAGCCCGCCGACCGGCGCGTCCTGCGGCGCGTCCGGTGCGAGGCTGACCGCCAGCGCGGGCGCGTCCGTCGCGACCGCCGACCGGATCAGCGCGTCGTCCGCCCGCGCGGACCAGGAGTTCTGCTCACCGAGGACCTTCAGGTCCGTACGCCGCACCGCCAGCTGGTCCGGATCCTCACCGATCCACACCTCACGGTGTGCGTCCGCCCCGTCCGGCCGGATCAGCAGCTCGTCGATCCGGTGCTCGCGAGCGGCCTCGATCAGCGCGGGAACGCCCTCCACGGCACCCGACCGGCCCGCGTCGTCGGGACTGCGGGCGGCGAGGAAACGCTCCAGCTCGGCGGCGGCACGGTCGTGGATGTGCTCCGTGCGGATCCGCTCGACGTCCTCGTCGAGCAGCCGGCTGCCGGCGCCGCGCGAGGCCTCGACCACCAGATCGTGCAGCCGCCGCGGCAGCCGCTCGTGAACGGACCGCTGCTCGCGGTCGTCACCGACGAGGATCAGCAGGTCGGCCCCGGTCTCCTCCTGGCAGACGGCGAGCGAGTCGGCGATCTCCGCCGCGTTGTGCTCCCAGGTGTTCTCCACCCGCAGCTGGAAATGGCGCTCCGACCAGTCGACGGAGCCGGTCCGGTGCAGGGGCCACTGGCGCCCGGTGACACCGCCGACGTCGTCCCGGCCCAGGGAACTGCGCAACTCGAAGTCCGCCCCCTTGCGGTCGACGTAGGCGACCACGCACACGGGGTCCTCGCCGGCCAGCTCCAGCAGGGGTGCGACCCTGGGCAGCGGCGCCCACTGCGCCCAGTCCCGCCGGGGGGAGCGGGCCAGCGGCGGGTCGAGCACCACCTCGCCGTCCCGGGCGAACACGGCGCGGCCGTGCGGTTCCGTGGAGTGCCGCAGTTCCTCGAGCGCGCGTCGCACCGCCTGGCAGGTCGCCTCGTCCGCGCCCTGGTCCGCCAGTTCCTGGGCCATCGCCTGCGCCGTCAGCTGCCGCTCATGGGGCGTGTGCTCCGTGTGCCGGGAGGTGTCGACGTAGACGGAGGCCCAGGGGCCGGGACGTTCGTAGAGTGGATGCAGGAAAGCGAGTTCCATGGCTCCCTCCCGGTTGCCGTTCGAGGTAGTGCCTGTCGCCGGCCGGGCGGGTACCCGTACCGCATGAACGCACACGACGAGCGGGGCACCACCATGACCGGAGTCGAGCCGAGCCGCCTGGACGACCAGCAGCTCATGAAGGAGCTGGAAACCATCCACCGCACGCGCCACGACACGCTGCTGTACGGCTCCAACGACGCGCTGCGGGCCCACAACGAGCGGATGGCGCAGCTGGAGGGCGAGTATCTGCGCCGCAACCCGCGCCGCCCGGTGGCCGCGGGCCGCACCCGTGAGGGAGCCCGCGAACGGGGCGCCGCGGACACGACGACGCCCACGACTCCGGACACCTGACGTCCCGGACACCCGAGCCCGGCCGCCGGAGGCCCCCGGATCGGTGACGGAGGTGCCCGGACCGGCGACCGAGGTCCCCGGATCCGCGACCGGGGCCCGCACCCACGCGAGCCCCGGAGCAGCGTCCCGCACGGGACGAGACCTCAGACCCCTTGGGCGGCCCCTTCCGCCGCGAACACGTCCAGGAACGTCTCGCAGAACGCCTTCAGATCGTCCGGCTTGCGACTGGTGACCAGCTTGTTCGGCCCGTGGTCGCAGACCTTCACCTGCTCGTCGACCCACGTCCCGCCGGCGTTGCGGATGTCGGTGCGCAGGCTCGGCCAGCTGGTCAGCTCACGGCCCCGCACGACGTCGGCCTCGACCAGGGTCCAGGAGGCGTGACAGATCGCCGCGACCGGCCGGCCCTGTTCGAAGAAGTCCCGCACGAACGCGACGGCCTTCGCGTCCATGCGCAGGAAGTCCGGATTGGCCACCCCGCCCGGCAGCACCAGCCCGCCGAAGGAGTCCGCCGACGTCTCGCCGACGACCTCCTGCACGGGGAAGGTGTCCGCCTTGTCGAGATGGTCGAACGCCTGGATCGTGCCCGGGCTCGTCGACACGAGCACGGCCTCGTGACCGGCGTCCACGGCCGCCTTCCACGGCTCGGTCAATTCCACCTGCTCGACGCCCTCGGGCGCGGTCAGAAATGCGATGCGCATGGTGGTCCTACATCCCTTCGTCTGCTTTCGGCGGCTCGCGTCCGGCTACGCCGCTCTCGTCCGGCTCCGCACGGCTGATGTCGGCCAGCGCCGATCCGGGGTCCCGGGCCTCGGCCAGATCGCCGAGACTCACCAGCCCGACGGGCAGACCGCCCTCGACCACGGGAATCCGGCGTATCGCGTGCTCACGCATCAGGGCGACGGCCGAGGACACCGGATCGTCCGGGGCGAGCGTCAGCGGGTCAGGGGTGCACACCGACCCGACACTCACACCGAGCGGGTCCGCTCCCTCGGCGACCGACCGGACCGTGATGTCGCGGTCGGTGAGCACGCCGACGACCCGCTGCCCGTCGGCCACGACGACGTCGCCGATGTTCTGGGCGCGCATCAACTGCGCCGCCTCGACGATCGAGGCGTCCGGGCGTACGGCGACCACGCCCGGTGTCATCACGTCCTTGACGAACTCGGCCATCACTGAGGCCCTCCCTCCGGATCCCGGCCCGTGGGGCGCCGCGTCCGACCGCCGTACGACCGCCCCGGCGCGGCGCCCTCATCGGCCGGTCACGCGGTCTCGGTCTCCCGGGACCGGGTCAGTGCCTCGGCCAGCTCCTGGACGCTGCCGTAGCGTGCCTGGCGCGGCAGCCGCTCCAGCGCCTCGATGAGCGCGTCGGGCGCGTACCGCCGGTCCAGGGTGCGCATCAGCTCGCGCGGACCCGCGGGGAAGGCCCCGCGGCCCAGGATCCTGGCCAGCTCCAGTCGTACGGACTCCATTGACGTCGGGCCGCGGCTCGGCGTCACCGGGCCGTGCGCCACCTCGGGATCGTCGTCGGCGAACGGCTCCGGGTCGTGCCACTCCTCGGTGCGGGTGGGGTGCCCGGACCTCAGCAGACCCTGCAGTTCGTGCTTCATCTCGTCGTCGCGATGGACGCTGAGCCGGTCACTGCCTCGCTGCATGTCTCCCTCCAGATGCTTCGGGGTGCGCACCGCGTACCCGGGGAGCGCAAGCCGACACCGGGTTCGGAAGCCGGATCGTCACCGCCCGGGTTTGGCCGCCGGACGGTGGGAGACCCGCATCGCACGCCCCCCACGCGCCTCCTGGAAAGGACCGGCCATGGCGGTGCTCGCCGTGCTCATCCCCCTGCTCATGCTCGGCGTGATCCTGCTGCTGGGCCGCTACGAGGACCTGCTGCTACCGCCCCGGCCGCCCGCGAGCGACCCCCGGGAAACAGGGCTGCGGAGTTTGGGGCAGTGAAGCGGGGGCAGGCGCGGGTGCAGTGCTTCGGACAGGAGGCACGCCCGTGGCAGCGGCATCAGGACGCTGCGGGCGCCCCTGTCCCGATCGGTGCGCCCGCCACGGTGACGGTCCGTCCCCACCCGAGGGAGTTGCGACGCACCATGCCGACCCGAGCGAGCGCGAAGCGCCATCCGCACGACGACGCCCCCGACACCGCGACCGCCTTCCGCATGCTCGCGGCCCTGCCCCCCGGCCCGGAGCGCGACGCGCTCCGTGACGGGACCGTCGAGGCCTGGCTGCCCATGGCCGACCGCCTCGCGGGACGGTTCCGCAGCCGTGGCGAGACCTTCGACGACCTGCGCCAGGTCGCCGCCCTCGGTCTGGTGAAGGCGGTCGACCGCTACGACCCCGAGCTCGGCAACGCGTTCGAGAGCTACGCCGTGCCGACCATCACCGGCGAGATCAAACGACACTTCCGCGACCACATGTGGACCCTGCACGTACCGCGCCGGGTGCAGGATCTGCGCAACCGCGTCCGGCACGCCGCACAGGACCTGTCCCAGACCATTCCCGGCCGTCGGCCGACCGTGGCCGAGATCGCCGAGCACGCCGATCTGAGCGAGGACGACGTCCGTGCGGGGCAGGAGGCACTGGAGAGCTTCTCCGCGCTGTCCCTGGACGCCGAACTGCCCGGCAGCGACGACGGCTACTCGCTCGGCGACGCCCTCGGAGCGCCCGACCCGGCGCTGGACACCGTGGTCGACCGCGAAGCGGTCAAGGAGCGGCTGGCCGCACTGCCGGAGCGGGAGCGGGCCATTCTCCACATGCGGTTCTTCGGCGACATGACGCAGAGCAGCATCGCCGAGGAGCTGGGCATCTCGCAGATGCATGTCTCCCGCCTGATCAGCCGCTGCTGCGGCCGCGTACGGGAACAGGTCATGCGGGACGGGGAGACGTAGCCCCCGTCACCCGCTCGGGTGTGCCCGGTCCCGCCAATGGTGGGCGAGCGCGCGCGGGGGAGCGACGAGCGGGCTGTGATGGCGGTGGAGCGCGACCGATCGCCGCGCCCCTGCCGTCGCTCGAAGGAGCCCGCACCATGCGCCGCACCGCACGTGCCCTGTCCCTCGCCGCCGTCGCCGGTACCGTCCTCGGCGCACTCGCACCGGCCGCGTTCGCGGGAGCCGTCCCGGGCAGCGAACCCTCCTGGGGCACCGCGTCCCACTCGCCCTGCCCGGAACCGGAGGGGCAGGGGAGGGAGGGGTACGAGCCGAAGAACACCGCACCGGGGGCCGCCGAGGCGGAAGGCCTCGAACCCGGAGCCCGCGAACCCGGAGCCCGCGAACCCGGAGTCCGCGAACCGGAAGCGCTGGGACCGGATGCCGCCGTACCGGAGGGCACGGCTCTGGAGGAGCTCGTTCCGGACGAGGTTCCCGCCCCCGGGGACGCCGAAGGCGAGATCCCCGCTCCCCAGGCGAGCGACCCCGCCGAACGGAAGGCCGTGGAACCGAGCGCCCCGCAACCGCAGCACACCGCGCCGAGCGACACCGAGTCGAAGGGCACCGGGCCGGAGGAAACCGGGTCGACGGAGACCGAGTCCGAGGAGACCGGGCCGAAGGACACGGAGCCGAAGGAAACCGGGCCCAAGGAAACCGAGTGGAAGGGCACCGCGCCGAAGGACACCGAGTCGGAAGAAGCCGAGCCGAAGGGCACCCACTGCGCCGACGCGCCCGTGCACCACGGCGTCCACGCGGGTGAGGGCGGTGCCTTCACCGATTCCGTGCCCGCCCTGGCCGCCGGCGGCCTGCTGATCGCGGGCGCCGTCGGCGCCGCCGCACACCGGCTGTACCGGGACCGGACCACCCGCACGGACGGCTGACGTCGGCCGCCCTTCCCGGCCGCCGCCCACGCCGTGGAACGCGCCACCCGTCCGGACAGCCATGACCCGCGGCACGATGGGTACTGACTCGCCTGGAGCACGAGCGGGCGCCCGGGCACACCGCCCGGGTACCAGGGACTGCGCGGAGGTAGGGATGCGGCGGACGGACCCGGAAGGACACGGCCCCGTGCGCTTCGGGCCGTCCGCTCCCGAGGACGGGCTGCCCGTCCTGCCCGAACTGTCCGCCGTACTCGCCGCGGCGGCATCCCGCGGCGACGCCGAGCCGGTCGGGGGCGGCCCCGCCCTGCTGGACGCCGCATGCGGCTACGGCGAACGGCGCGGACTGCCCGCCGCTGCCGAGCGGATGGCGGTCGGCCCGGGCGCCCCCTCCCTGCTGGTGGCCCTCACCGCCGCCATCGGCGGCGACGTCCTGGTGCCCAGACCCTGCGCCGCCTGGTGGGCCCCCTACGCCCGCCTGCTCGGCAGACCCGCCTTCCACGTGCCGACTCCGGCCGAGAGCGGCGGCGTCCCCGACCCGTACGCCCTGCTGGAGACCGTGCGCCGACTGCGTACCGAGGGCGGCGACCCGCGCCTGCTGGTGCTCTCCGTCGCCGACGACCCCACCGCCACCGTGGCCCCGCCGGAACTGCTGCACGAGACCCTCGAGGCGGCCGTCGGCGAAGGGCTCCACCTGGTCAGCGACGAGACCTGGCGCGACACCCTGCACGACCCGCACGGCACCGTGCTGCTCAGCCCCGCCGAGATGCTGCCCGACCGGGTCACCGTCGTCACCGACCTGGCCGGCGCCCTGCTCCCGCCGGGCTGGCCGGCGGCGGTGGCCCGCTTCCCGGCGGGCGGGGAGGCGAACGCGCTCCACGCGCGCGTGCTCGACGTGCTCACCGCACTCGACGCGCGGATCGCCGCCCCCGTCGCCGCCGCGGCGGCGTACGCGCTGTCCGAGCCCGAACCGGTCACCGCGCGCGTCGCCGGCACCGTCCGTCTGCACGCGCGCGTGGCCGCCGCCGCGCACCACGCCGTCGTCGCCGCGGGAGCCGTCGCCCGGCCCCCGTCCTGCGGTCGGCACCTGTACGTCGACCTCACGCCCCTGGCCCCCGCGCTGGCCGAGCGGGGCATCGGTGACGCCCAGGAACTGGAGGACTTCCTCACCGCCCGCCTCGGCATGCCCGCTCCGGGCGGTCACCGCTTCGGCGACGATCTCGAGGTGCCGCGCGTACGGCTGTCCACCGCCCCGCTGCTGGGCGACACCGCGGAACTGCGCGCGCAATCCCTGCGCTCACCCGCGCCCCTGGAACTGCCGCAGGTACGACGCGCGTTGCTCCGTCTGACATCGGTCTTCGACGATCTGCGTGGCGACGCTCGGCGAGGGGAGTCCCCTCGATGACGCAGCGGCCCGAGTCGACCACCGGAACGACCACGACCACAGCGCCGAGCGCGGCCACCCCGAAAACCTCCGCCCCGAAAACCCCCACCCCGAAAACCCCCACCCCGAAAACCTCCGCCCCGAAAACCCCCGCCCCGACGGTCCACGCCCCGACGACGCGCGCCCCGAATCCCGACGCCCCGGACGTCCCCTCCCCCCTCGCGCCCCCGTACCCCCCACCGGCCGAACCGCGTCCGCTCGCCGAACGCCGGGTGTGGCCGCGTACCTTCCACGACCGGCTGACGGCCCCGCTGCCCGGCCTCAAGGCCCTCGCCCGCTTCGCCCGGGAGGGCGCCGTACGGCCCACTGCGGACGGCCTCGCCGACATCCCCCGGCTGCCCTACGCGCCCGCGCCGCTGCCCCGCGTGGACGCCCGCACGGTCGCCGTCACCTGGGCGGGCCACGCGAGCTGGGTCGTGCGGATCGGCGGGCTCACCGTGCTCACCGACCCGGTCTGGTCCCGCCGTATCCTCGGCACCCCGGCCCGTATCACCCCCGTCGGCGTCGCCTGGGACGCCCTGCCGCGCGTGGACGCGGTCGTCATCAGCCACAACCACTACGACCACCTCGACGCCCCCACCCTGCGCCGGCTCCCGCGCGACACCCCGCTGTTCGTGCCGGCCGGGCTCGCCCGCTGGTTCCACCGCCGCCGGTTCACCCGGGTCACCGAGCTCGACTGGTGGGAGGCCGCCGAACTGGACGGAGTGCGCTTCGACTTCGTACCGGCCCACCACTGGTCCAAGCGCACCCTCGTCGACACCTGCCGCTCCCTGTGGGGCGGCTGGGTGCTCACCGACCCCGACGGGCAGCGGGTGTACTTCGCCGGCGACACCGGCTACGGCCACTGGTTCTCCCGTATCGGCCGCCGCTGTCCGGGTATCGACCTCGCCCTGCTGCCCATCGGCGCCTACGACCCCCGCTGGTGGCTGGCCGACGTCCACTGCGATCCGGAGGAGGCGGTCCGCGCCGCCCAGGACCTCGGTGCGCGCCGCATGGCCCCGATGCACTGGGGCACGTTCGTCCTCTCCGCGGAACCGGTCCTGGAGCCGCTCACACGCGTGCGCGCCGCCTGGGAGAAGGCGGGCATGCCCCGCGAGGACCTGTGGGACCTGCCGGTGGGAGCCTCCCGCGTCCTCCGGTGACCACCCGCCCGCGGTGACCAGGCGCCCCGCGGCGACCGGAGGGGGGCGACGTCACCCCGCTGTCGTCCCCCGCACCCGCCGCCACACACTCGGGGCCACGCTGATCAGCACGGTCAGCACGATCGCCGCGAGCACGCCCTCCCACGGCTCCTCGAAGAGCGAGCCGCCGAGGACACCGATCAGTTGGTACGTCACCGCCCACGCCAGACAGGCCGGCAGATTGCCGCGGACGAAGCGGCGCATCGGCCACTTCGCGAGCAGACAGGCCAGCATCACCGGCAGGCGCCCGGCCGGCATCAGCCGGGACAGCACCAGCACCGCCACCCCGTGGTCGGCGAGCTTGTGCTGCGCCTGCGCCAGCCGGTCCTCCGGCGCACGCGCCCGGATCGCCTCCAGCCAGCGCGAGCCGTTCTTCGACTTCATCCCGCGCCGCCCCAGCCAGTACAGCGCCACATCCCCGAGGAACGCGGCCAGCGACGCCGTCACGAACACCAGCGCCATCGAGAACGGTGCCGTCCGGTGGAAGGCGACCACCGCCGCCGAACTCACCAGCGCGCCCGTCGGCACGACCGGCACCAGCGCCCCGATCAGCACCAGCAGGAACAGCGAGGGATAACCGATCGCCTGCTGGGTGGACTCCGGAGCCACGGCCGGCACCGCCGCCAGAGCGGCCACCGGGAGGAGTGACGCACCGGCCGCCTGGCTCAGGGTGGCGGGGAGTGTCACCGCGCGACCTTCAGGCGCACGCTCTCCCCCTGCCCGAGCCGGTGCACCGTCACGTCGGGTGCGTGCCGGGCCGCCAGCCGCACGAACTCGTGGCCGGGGGCGTGGAATTCGTGCGGGCGCACGGCGTCCATCCCGATCGGCCAGTACGTGCCGTAGTGCACCGGCACCGCGCTGGACGCCCCCAGCCGGGCCAGCGCCTCGGCCGCCCGTCCCGCGTCCAGATGGCCCTCGCCGAGGTACGGACCCCAGCCGCCCACCGGGAGCAGCGCCACGTCGACCGGCCCGACCTCCTTGGCCATCGTGTCGAACAGTCCGGTGTCCCCGGCGAAGTACGTCCGCGCCTCACCCTCCAGGACATAGCCGAGGGCGGGGGAGCGGTGCGGTCCGACCGGCAGCCGCCGACCGTCGTGCCGCGCGGGCACGGCCCGTACGGCCAGCCCGCCGACCGTCGTCACATCGCCGGGCGCCACCTCGCTCACCACGAGATGCGTGAGCCGGCGCAGCCCCGGCACCGCGCGTCGTGCGCCCCGGGGCACGAGCAGGCGTGTGCCCGGGGCGAGCCGGGCGAGCGAGGGCACGTGCAGATGGTCCGCGTGCAGATGGGAGACCAGGGCCACGTCCGCCTGCCGGGCCTCGGCCGGGGGCACCGCGCCGCGCCGGCGCCGCAGATGCGCCAGCCTGCGGGCGAACAGGGGGTCGGTGAGCACGCGGGTGTGCGAGTCCTCGACCGTGCAAGTGGCGTGACCCCACCAGGTGATCTCCACCGGCACTTCTCCGCCTCCTTCGCGCGACTCCCCGCAGCCTACGTGCAGGAGTAGGGTCGGCGACGAAACCGGAGGTGAGGGGGACGCCATGGGGCCGGTACGGGTGACGGCGATCGCGAGTCTGACACCGCTGGTGGAACTGGACGCCGATCCCTTCCTGGTGGACTCCCGCAGCCAGCACGCCATGTGCGCGCGCTGGGCCGCCGAACACGGCTACGTGGTGGCCCGGGAACTCCTCGTGCGGGGACTGCGCCCGGATCACTGCCTGCTGTGGGAGGGCGTGCGGCCCGGCACCGATCTGTTCGTGGCGCCCAGCCTGCGGGTACTGGAGCGTGCCCTGTCCTCCGTCGAGGAGTTCGCCGCGGAGTGCGCGCGGCGCGGGGTGCGCGTGGAGACGGTGGGCCGCGCCGAACCGTCGTACGACGCGGCGATGAAGGCGTGTGTGCACCGCAGGCTGTCCATGCCGACGGCCGGCTACGACGGCCGCTGAGACCCGGTGACCTGCGTGACCGGGGACAGAATGCCTCTTCCGGTCGTTGTGGCAGGGTGGGTACGGGCTAGGGCCCGTCCGTCACGGTGACGGACGGACCGGGACGCGAGGTGTGCGGGGCGTGCGGGGCGAGCGGTGGCGACGGGTCGCCAGTCAGATCGGGCGGAGTGTCGCCGTGTGGGCGGTCTCCACGCTCACCATGCTGCTGCTCGCCGGGATCCTCCCGGACTTCCGCCTGCGCTCGGCGGACGGCGACAGCGCCACCGACATCGCGGTCACCGCCGCGCTCGGCGCGGGCGCCTTCGGCCTGCTCTCCGCCTTGGTGTGGCCGCTGCTCGTGCGCCTGCTGCTGCTCGTTCCGGCGCTCGTGCTCGGGCTGCTGGTGTTCTTCCTCAACGGCGCGCTGCTGTGGCTGGCCCTGCGCGTCAACCCGGTCGAACGGGGCGCCGCGGCACCGGAGACGGCGGTCGTGGTCGCCGCGGTGATGTCCGCGGTCGCCTCCGCCACCGGCGCCGCCCTCGCCGTACGCGACGACGACGCCTACCGCCGTCGCCTGTACCGCCTGGCCGACCGCAGACGGCGCTCCACCCCGCCCTGCCCGCCGACCTCCGGCACCGTCTTCCTGCAACTCGACGGCGTCGGCCACGACGTGCTGCTGGACGCCGTCGGCAAGGGGCTGATGCCCACCGTCGCCCGCTGGCTCGGCACCGCAACCGGCGGCGACCGTCCCAGCCACCGACTCACCCCCTGGCGCACCGACTGGTCCAGCCAGACCGGCGCCAGCCAGCTCGGCATCCTGCACGGCAGCAACCACGACGTCCCCGCCTTCCGCTGGTACGAGAAGGCCCGCCGCGAGGTGATGGTCTGCAACCGGCCCACCAGCGCCGCCGAGCTCCAGGCCCGCGCCATCGAGTACGCGGGGCACGCCGGGCTGCTCGCCACCGACGGCGCCAGCCGCGGGAACCTCTTCGGCGGCGGCGCCGGCGAACAGGCCCTGGTGCTGTCCATCGCCACCCGCCGGCGCGGTCCGGCGGCCCGCTCCCGGGCGGGCTACTTCGCCTACTTCTCCGACCCCGCCAACGCCGTGCGCACCGCGCTGTCCTTCATCGCCGAGGTGTGCCGCGAGATCGGCCAGTCCACCCGGACCCGGCTGCGCAAGCAGCGCCCGCGCGTCTCGCGCGGCGGGCTCTACCCGTTCGTCCGCGCCTTCGCCACCGTCGTCGAACGGGACGTCGTCGTCGCCGCCGTGACGGGCGACCTGCTCGCCGGCCGTACGGCCGTCTACGCCGACCTGGTGGCCTACGACGAGGTCGCCCACCACTCCGGGCCGGCGAGCCGGGACGCCGAGAAGGTCCTCCAGCGCCTCGACCGCGCCCTCGCCCTGATCGAGAACGTCGCCGAGCACGCCCCCCGCCCGTACCGGCTCGTCGTCCTCTCCGACCACGGGCAGAGCCCCGGCGAGACCTTCCGCTCCCGCTACGGCCTCACCCTCGGCGACCTGGTGCGGGCCGGCTGCGGACTGCCCGTGCCGCGCCGGGCCCGGCGTACCCACAGCGGCGCGGAGGCCCGCGCGGCCGTCCGGGCGGCGCTGCGCCGGCCCGTGGAGGAGGGAGCCGAGCACTTCCGGCCCACCCGCGGCTCGGAACCCGTCGTGCTGGCCTCCGGCAACCTGGGCCTGGTCTCCTTCCCGGACGTGCCGCACCGGATGACCAAGGAGGAGATCGACGCCCGCCACCCCGCGCTGCTGCCGACCCTCGCCAACCATCCCGGCATCGGCTTCCTCCTCGTCCGCAGCGAACGTCACGGCGGGGTCGTGCTCGGCGCGTACGGCGCGGAGATCCCGCTGGACGAGCTGGACGACAACCCCGGACCGCTCGCCGCGTTCGGCGCCGGCGCCGCCGACGTCGTACGCCGCACCCATACCTTCCCGCACACCGCCGACATCATGGTCAACTCCTTCCACGACCCCGCCGACGGCGAGGTCCTCGCCTTCGAGGAGCAGATCGGCTCCCACGGCGGCCTCGGCGGCGCCCAGTCCCGTCCCTTCCTGCTGTCCCCGCTGGCGCTGTCCCAACCGGTCGCCGACGGAGCGGAACTCGCCGGGGCCGAGCACATCCACCAGGTGCTGCGCCGCTGGATGACCGAGTCGGACGAGGCGGAACTGCCCGCGACGCCGGACCGGGAACGCGCGGCCTGAGCCCGACGTCCCGCCCACGGCGGAGCGACGACCGCGGCACCCGCCCGTCCGCGCCATCCCCGACGGCCGGGTGGACGTCCCGCGAGCGCGCGTACCTGACGCCGCCGGGCGCTCACCTGCCGTTTCCCCGGGAGAGGGCCCGTCTTCCGGGTGAGTTGAGCCGTGATGTGATCGGATGGGGGCGGGAACCGGGTGACACCGGCTCCCGGACCGAGCACCGCCGGACACACGGCCGGACATTTCGAAAGGATGCGTCATGGCAGCCACGCGCTCCGCACACACCGTTTGGGAAGGCAACCTGTTCAAGGGCAGCGGGGTCGTCGCCTTCGACTCCTCCGGCAGCATCGGTGAGCAGCCGGTCACCTGGGCGTCGCGCGCCGAGGAGGCGAACGGCAAGACCAGCCCGGAGGAGCTGATCGCCGCCGCGCACTCCAGCTGCTTCTCGATGGCCCTCTCCAACGGCCTCGACAAGGCCGGCACCCCGCCGACCCGTCTGACGACCTCCGCGGACGTCACCTTCGTGCCCGGTGAGGGCATCACCGGCATCCACCTCACCGTCGAGGGCACCGTTCCCGGCCTGGACGAGGCCGGTTTCGTCGCCGCGGCCGAGGACGCCAAGGTGAACTGCCCCGTCAGCCAGGCCCTGAAGGGCACGAACATCACCCTGACGGCGAAGCTCGCCTGACCCGCTCGCCGCGCCGAACCACCGCAGGCCGCTCCCTTCCGGGGCGGCCTGCGGCACGTCCCCTTCCGGAGCCGACCACCATGACGCCACGCCCCGCCGTCTCCGCCCACCGGGGCGGCTCCGAGCGCGCCGCCCCGGCGACCTGGGAGGCGTACGAGGACGCGCTCGCGTCCGGCGCGGAGTACGTCGAGATCGACGTCCGGCGCACCGCGGACGGGGTCTTCGTCGTCCACCACGACCCCCGGGTACGGCACACCGGCCCGCTGCTGTCCACGCTCACCCACGCCGAACTGAACGAGCGTGCCGGACACCCCGTGCCCGTCGTGGAGGACGTCATGGAGCTGGTCGCCGGGAAGCTCGTCGGGCACCTGGACCTGAAGGAGACCGGCCACGAGCGGGAGCTGATCGACCGCGCGATCGCCCTGCTCGGCGAGGACGGATTCGTCGCCACCACCCTGGAGGACCGGTCCGTCGCCGCCATCACCGCGGCCCACCCGCGTGTACGCACCGCGCTGTCCCTCGGCCGCGACGGCAAGGACATCGGCCGGCGCCGCCTGGTGCCGACGAGGCTCAGCGAACTGCTGCCCATGCGCCGGGTCCGCGCCTGCGGGGCCCACGGGGTCGCCGTGCACCAGCGTCTGGCCCGCGCCACCGTGCTGCGCGAGGCGGCCCGTAACAGACTGTTCACCATGGTGTGGACGGTCAACGAGGACGCGGCGCTGCGCGGCTTCCTCGGCGACCCGCGCGTGGACGTGCTGATCACCGACCGCCCCCGCCGCGCCGTGGAACTGCGCGACCACACGGACGTGCGGCCCTCCCGTTGACAACCACCCACTCAACCTATTGACAACAGGGCGCTCAAGTTTTGTGCTGGAACTCCGGAGAGGTGCCCTGACGGAAGGGGACAGCGATGGGACGTGCCGTCGGAATCGACCTGGGAACCACGAACTCGGTGGTGGCCGTGCTGGAGGGCGGTGAGCCCACCGTCATCGCCAACGCGGAGGGCGCGCGGACCACCCCCTCCGTCGTCGCGTTCGCCAAGAACGGCGAGGTGCTGGTCGGCGAGGTCGCCAAACGGCAGGCCGTGACGAACGTCGAGCGCACCGCCCGCTCGGTCAAGCGGTACATGGGCGACGCCCACTGGCGCTTCCCCGACGAGGGCTCCGTCGACGGCACCCGCTACCGGGCGCAGGAACTGTCCGCCCGGGTGCTGCAGAAGCTGCGGCGGGACGCCGAGTCCTACCTCGGTGAGGACGTCACCGACGCGGTCATCACCGTACCGGCGTACTTCGACGACACCCAGCGGCAGGCCACCAAGGAGGCCGGGGAGGTCGCCGGCCTGAACGTCCTGCGCATCATCAACGAGCCCACGGCGGCGGCCCTGGCGTACGGCCTGGACAAGGAGAACGACCAGACCGTCCTCGTCTTCGACCTGGGCGGCGGCACCTTCGACGTGTCGCTGCTCGACATCGGCGAGGGCGTCATCGAGGTGAAGGCCACCAACGGCGACACCCACCTCGGCGGCGACGACTGGGACCAGCGCGTCGTCGAGTACCTCGCCAAACGCTTCAAGGGCCGCAACGGCATCGACCTGGCACAGGACAAGATGGCGGTGCAGCGGCTGCGGGAGGCCGCCGAGAAGGCGAAGATCGAGCTGTCCTCCTCGTCGGAGACCACCATCAACCTGCCCTACATCACCGCCTCCGCCGAAGGCCCCCTGCACCTCGACGAGAAGCTGACCCGCGCCCAGTTCCAGGAGCTCACCGAGGATCTGCTGGAGCGCTGCAAGAAGCCCTTCCACCAGGCCGTCAAGGACGCCGGTGTGAAGCTCTCCGCGATCGACCACGTCATCCTCGTCGGCGGCTCCACCAGGATGCCCGCCGTGACCGACCTGGTCCGCGAACTCACCGGCAAGGACCCGCACAAGGGCGTCAACCCCGACGAGGTCGTGGCCGTCGGCGCGGCCCTCCAGGCGGGCGTCATCCGCGGCGACGTCAAGGACGTGCTGCTCCTCGACGTCACCCCGCTGTCCCTGGGCATCGAGACCAAGGGCGGCATCATGACCAAGCTGATCGAGCGCAACACCACGATCCCCACCCGGCGTTCGGAGATCTTCACCACCGCCACCGACAACCAGCCCTCGGTCGGCATCCAGGTCTACCAGGGCGAACGCGAGATCGCCGCCTACAACAAGAAGCTCGGCGTCTTCGACCTGACCGGCCTGCCCCCGGCCCCGCGCGGCGTCCCGCAGATCGAGGTGGCCTTCGACATCGACGCCAACGGCATCATGCACGTCTCCGCGAAGGACCTCGCCACCGGCCGCGAGCAGAAGATGACCGTCACCGGCGGCTCGGCGCTCCCCAAGGACGACATCGACCGCATGATGCGCGAGGCCGAGCAGTACGCCGAGGACGACCGCAGGCGCCGGGAGACCGCCGAGACCCGCAACCAGGCCGAACAACTGGTCTACCAGACCGAGCGGTTCCTGCGGGACAACAGCGACCGGGTGCCCGACGACACCAGGTCCGAGGTCGAGTCGGCCGTCACGGAACTGAAGCAGCTGCTGGAGCGGGAGTCCTCCGACACGGCCGCGCTGCGCGCCGGCGTCGACAAACTCGCCTCGGTCAGCCAGAGGATGGGCCAGGCGATGTACGCGCAGGCCTCGCAGACCCCCACCGAGGACGCCGGACAGCACACCTCGCCGCAGGACGAGGAGGGCGTCGTCGACGCGGAGATCGTCGACGACGACAAGGACACCGGCACCGGGGACCGCAAGGACGGCGCCGCCTGACCGGCCGCCCCGACCCCCAGCCCCCGCAACTCCCGGAGTTCACGGCTCGCGGGCGACCGACTCCGCCTCGACGCCCTGCGCCACCTGGTGCGGATGGGGCTCCGTCGGGACGCCCGTGCCGATGTCCGGGAACGGGCGTGTCCCCGCCTCGGCGCCGGTGCGCACGGCCCGGTGCGTGGACCGCCGGCCGGCCCGCGTCCCGCGCAGCACCGTGGCGTCCGCCGCGAGGATCCCGCGCGCCGGTTCCTCGCCCACCGGGTGGCTGTCCCTGCCGCCGAGCCGCCGGTCGTGGACCCGCGCGGGACGCGGCCGGCCGGTGTCGACGGCGGTGGGCGCGGTGTCGGATCCGGTCATGGGCAGTCCTCGCCTCGTGGGTGCGAAGGGCTCGCCGGCGCTGTCCGCCCGGTCAGTAGTGCTCCCGGTACTCCCGCAGCAGCTTCTGCGTGCGCTGCGCCGAGGCCGCCCGCGCCGTCATGTGGTCCAGGACCTCCAGATGCGCCGAGACCTCCGTGCGGGAGTCCAGGTACAGGGCACCGGTCAGATACTCGGTGAACACCATGTCCGGCAGCTCCGGCTCGGCGAACCGGAACAGCGAGAACGGCGCGTACGTCCCCGGGTGCGGCCCGTCCGCGAACTCGGCGATCTGGAGCGTGATCCGGTCCCGCGCGGACCATTCGAGCAGCTTGTCGAGCTGGTCGCGCATCACCCGGCCGTCGAGGCTCACCGGACGCCGCAGCACGGTCTCCTCCATCAGCACCCACAGGTGCGGCGGATCACGGCGCTCCAGGAGGCGCTGGCGCTCCATGCGCAGCGACACATGCCGCTCGACCACGTCGGGCCCGACGCTCCCGACCGTCCCGGCCTCCAGGACGGCCCGCGCGTACTCCTCGGTCTGCAGCAGCCCCGGCACGAAGTGCGGCTCGTAGGACCGGATGATCCGGGCCGCGCCCTCCAGGCTCACATACAGGCTGAACCAGTCCGGCAGCACGTCGTGGTACCGCTGCCACCAGCCCGGCCGGTTCGCCTCCTCCGCGAGATCGACGAACGCGACGGACTCGCTCTCGGGCACCCCGTACGCGGACAGCAGCAGCTGCACGTACGGGATCTTCAGCGCGACCTCGGCGGTCTCCATCCGCCGTACGGTCGCGGGTGCCACCCGCAGGATCCGGGCAGCCTCCTCCCGCGAGAGGCCCGCGGCCTCCCGAAGCTCCTGCAGCCGCCTTCCCAGGACCACCTGGCCCACGGTGGGTGCGGCCCGCCGCTCACTCACGCCACGCCTCCCCAACGCGCCCGGGCACGCGCTCAGTCTGTCATGTTCCACCGAGACTCTCACGCGCCGCAGGAAACCGTCCCGTCCCGCCGGTCCCCGCCCCATGACCCGGCAGGTGATCGACCGGGCCGCGCCCCCGAGGGATCGTGGACGCACCGGTTCCGGGCCGGCGCACTCCGTCCCGGGACCCGGCCCCGGCCGCCGCGACCCGTCCCGACGCGCCGAACGCTGACGGAGCGTCAGCTCAACCAGGACTGGAGGTACTTGGCCGTCGCCGGATCCGCCGGCAGCAGTGTCTCCACGGCCAGCTCGGCCACGGTCACATCCATCGGCGTGTTGAAGGTCGAGATCGACGAGACGAAGGACAGCCTCCGCCCGTTGTGCTCGATCACCATCGGCAGCGCGAAGTGCACCACCGGTGCGCCGGGTTCCGCCGTGTACCGCTCGTCGGTGTCCGGCACCGGGTACGCGGCGACCTCCTCGTACAGCGCCCGCAGCGGCGCGGAGCGGCGCAGCGCGATGTGCCGCTCCATCTGCTCCAGCAGGTGCCCGCGCCACTCCCGCAGATTCAGGATCCGCGGCGCCAGACCCCGCGGGTGCAGGGTGAGCCGCACCGCGTTCAGCGGCGGCTCCAGCAGGGACTCCGGGACCCCGTCGAACAGCATCATCACCCCCCGGTTGGCGGCCACGACGTCGTACATCGCGTCCACCACCAGCGCCGGGTACGGTTCGAAACCGCCGATGAGCCGCTCGATGCCCTCCCGCAGCGCGTCCAGCGCAGGATCGTCCAGCGGGGTGTGCGGGAACCGGGGCGCGTGACCGGCCGCCAGCAGCAGGGAGTTGCGCTCCCGCACGGGGACGTCCAGGTGCTCGGCCAGCCGCAGCACCATCTCCTCGCTGGGCCGGGAGCGGCCGGTCTCGATGAAGCTGATGTGCCGTGCGGAGGAGCCGGCGCGCAGGGCCAGCTCCAGCTGGCTGACCCGCCGCTGTTCCCGCCAGGCCCGCAGCAGCGGGCCCACGCCGTCGGCGGTGGAAGCGGTACCGGATGGGGCAGTGGTCATGCCGGGACCGTAGTCGAGAAACGGCCGTTCCGGGGAGCCGCACGCTGCTGACCAGGGCCTCGGGGCCGCTGCTGTGGCAGCCTGGGAGGCGAGCCCCGTACGGGGTGCCGACGAGGACCGAACCGGCGAAGGAGCACAGCCCATGCCCGTCGAACCGCTGTCGCAGAAGGAGATCGAGGACCGGCTGGCCGAGCTGCCGGGCTGGTCGCTCGACGGGGACCGCCTCACCCGCTCCTACCGGCTCGGCTCGCACGTCGCGGCGACGGCGATGGTCGTCCACATCGCCCAGGTGCAGGAGGAACTCGACCACCACTCCGACCTCACCCTCGGCTACGACACGGTGTCCCTGTCCGTGCACACCCACAGCGCGGGTGGCGCCGTCACCGAGAAGGACATCGAGCTCGCCCGCAGGGTGGAGGACCTGGCAGCCGGACACGGTGCACACTGAGGCGCGTGCTGGACTACGACGAGGAAGCCGAACAGTACGACGCCTTACGCGGCGGTGAACCCCGGGCGGCGGCCGCCGCCGACGCCGTGCTGAGCCTCGTACCGGGACGGGCGCGGGATCTGCTGGACGCGGCCTGCGGCACGGGCATCGTGACCCGGCGGTTCGCCGCCGCCCGCGCGGGTCTGCGCGTGACGGGTGTCGACCTCGCCGCGTCGATGACCCGGATGGCCGCCGCCCGCCTGCCGGGCGCCGTGGTCCGCGCCGACAGCCGTCGGCTGCCCTTCGCGGACGCCCGGTTCGACGCCGTCGTCAGCGTGTGGCTGCTGCACCTCATGCCCGGCCCCGAGGACGTACGCGCGGTGATCGGCGAGTGCGCCCGCGTACTGCGGCCCGGCGGGGTCTATGTCACCACCGTCCACAAGGGCGCCTCCCACAACGTCGGCAGCGACATCGACGCGATCCTCGCGGCCCGTCCGCCCAGCCCGGTGCCCGACGCCCCCGACGAGGTCGAGGCCCTGGCCGCCGGACACGGCCTGGTCCCCGCCGGAGGGGCCCGCTTCCGGGGGCACGGACAGGGCCGCAGCCCCCGTCGCACCATCGCGGACCTGCGACGCGGCTGGTTCGTCACCCTGCCCCCCGGCGACCCCCTCGCGGACCGCTTCGCCGCCCGGCTGGCCGAGCTCCCCGACCAGGACCGGCCCCGCCCGGACCCCGCGTTCAGCCTCCGTGCCTACCGGAAGCCGCCGCACGGCAACCCGCGGGGCCCCGGCGGCGACTGAGAGGCGGAACCCGTCCGTCCTCCCAGGAGGTCCGTCCCGTGAAACATCCCCACCGGCACGGCAGACGCCGTGTCCTGCTGCCCGCGGCACTCGCCGTGGCGGCGCTGGCCGGCGCCGGCCCGACCGCGCTGTCGCCGTCGTCCGCCGAGGCCGCCACCGCCCGCCAGGTCGAGGCCCTCGACCGGGGCGTGGTCAGCGTCCACAACGGCAGCGGCAACCTGGTCGGCTGGCGCTGGCTCGGCACCGACCCGGACGACGTCGCCTTCAACGTCTACCGGGCCGGCACCAAGGTCAACTCCACTCCCGTCACCGGCTCCACCACCTACTTCCACTCCGGCGCGCCCTCCCACGCCGACTACACCGTCCGCGCGGTCGTGAACGGCGTCGAGCAGGGCGACTCCGTCCACGCGATCCAGTTCCGCGCCGGCTACAAGGACGTACCACTCTCCCCGCCGTCCGGCGGCACCACCCCCGACGGCGTCTCCTACACCTACGAGGCCAACGACGCCTCCGTCGGCGACCTCGACGGCGACGGCGCCCTCGACATCGTCCTCAAGTGGCAGCCCACCAACGCCAAGGACAACTCCCAGTCCGGGTACACCGGCAACACGATCGTCGACGGCATCAAGCTCGACGGCACCCGGCTGTGGCGCATCGACCTGGGCCGCAACATCCGCTCCGGCGCCCACTACACGCAGTTCCAGGTGTACGACTACGACGGCGACGGCGAGGCCGAGGTCGCCATGAAGACCGCCGACGGCACGAAGGACGGCACCGGCGCGGTCATCGGCAGCTCCTCGGCCGACCACCGCAACTCCAGCGGGTACGTACTCGCCGGCCCCGAGTACCTGACGATGTTCAACGGCCGGACCGGCAAAGCGATGGGCAGCGTCGACTACGTCCCGGCCCGCGGCACCGTCTCCTCCTGGGGCGACTCCTACGGCAACCGCGTCGACCGCTTCCTCGCCGGCACCGCGTACCTGGACGGCGCCCGCCCCTCCCTGATCATGGCCCGCGGTTACTACACCCGCACCGTCATCGCGGCCTGGGACTGGCGGGGCGGCGCCTTCACCCGCCGCTGGACCTTCGACACCAACTCCTCCACCAACAGCGGCAAGGGCTACGACGGTCAGGGCTCCCACAGTCTGTCCGTCGGGGACGTCGACAACGACGGCCGGGACGAGATCGTCTACGGCTCGATGGCCGTCGACGACAACGGCAACGGCCTGTGGACCGCCAGGACCGGCCACGGCGACGCCCAGCACCTCGGCGACCTCGACCCGTCGACCTCCGGCCTGGAGTACTACAAGGTCTCCGAGTCCACCAGCCAGCCCGCCGCGCTGTACATCAACCCCGCGAACGGCACGGTCCGCTGGAAGCTCTCCGCCTGCTGCGACAACGGACGCGGAGTCGCGGCGGACATCTGGCCGGGCAACTCCGGACCCGAGATGTGGTCCTCCTCCGACAGCTCCGTCCGCGACGAGGGCGGCGGCACCAAGGGACGCAAGCCGTCCTCCGCCAACTTCCTCGCCTGGTGGGACGGCGACCCGGTCCGCGAACTCCTCGACGGCACCCACATCGACAAGTACGGCACCTCCTCCGACACCCGCCTGCTGACCGGCTCGGGCGTGGCCTCGAACAACGGCACGAAGTCCACGCCCGTGCTGTCCGGCGACATCCTCGGCGACTGGCGCGAGGAGGTCGTCTGGCGCACCGGCGACAACACGGCGCTGCGCATCTACTCCACCCCGCACGACACGGACCGCAGAATCACCACGCTCCTCCACGACACCCTGTACCGCACGGCCCTGTCCTGGCAGAACACCGCCTACAACCAGCCCCCGCACACCGGCTTCTTCCTCGGCGACGGCATGCCGACGCCGACGAGACCCGCGGTGTTCACTCCCTGAGCGTCCCGGCCGAGGGAGCCCGGTGCCGCGTCGGACCGTGGCCGACTACCGCGGGACCGTGTCCTGACAGCTCTCCGAAACCCCCACCACGCCGAAGACCACCGGGTCATCGGTGAGCTGCTGGTACGGCCCCGGTCGGGAGGTGCAGATCTTCCACGCGGCGGGGTCGTCCACTGGACGGCCCCGTCCGCTCGCGTCCTCGAAGACCATGTCGATGCCGGAGCCCATCTGCTCCTGCGCGCGTCCGGCGTTGCCGCCGATGACATCGGGCATGCCGGCGGTGACCGGCTGAGCGGCCGACGAACGGCGCGGCTCGGCGGCGGCCGCGCCGGTCGTGGTGTCGGCCGGGGCCGCCGGCACGGACGAAGCGCCGCAGGCGGTGACGGAGGCCAGGAGCGTGGCGGCGAGGGCGGGTCGCAGAAGCTTGATGACGGTCGTCCTTCCCAGCGTGGTGGTGGTCCGGACGTGATCGTAGTTCGCGCACCGATGGCCCGGGTCCGTCAGGCCTCCGGCCGCAGGCCTGGGCGCAGCACCGTGCGGAGTCTCTCGAACGCGGTGGGGAGTGGCCGTTGCGGCAGGAAGGCGCTGATCCGGCGGGCGCAGTCCGTGGCACTGGCCGTGGTCGTGTCGCATGCGATGTCGTACAGGCCGTGCGCGTGGACCTGCTCGAACTGCCGGGCCGCCAGCCCTGCCGGGCGGTCGCCGCGCGCCTGTTCGCGCCGTTGCAGTTCCTCCAGCGAGCAGCGCACGCCGACCAGGACGACATCCCGCGCGGGGAACAGCTCGAGGCAGTCCAGCAGGCGCCACTCCTCGCTCAGTACGTGATCGACCACCACGTTGTTTCCCGCCGCCGCCATACCGGCGACCGCCCGGTGGAACCCCTTCCAGGTGCGGTGCAGCACGTCGGGCAGTTCGTCCGCGGCGATCTCCCGGCGTGACCGCATCGCGTGGAAGGAGTCCACGGGCATGTGGAAGTGCGGGTCGTCCAGGACGCGCAGGAGTTCCCGCGCGATGCTGGACTTTCCCGAACTGGACGTGCCGTTCAGGAAGATGATGCGCCCGTGCATCGGGTCTCCTTCGCTGTCGCCGGTGGAGTCCGGGCATCATTCTCCACCGGCGATGTTCAGCGCACCGCGCAGGTCTGCCCACCCAGCTCGAAGGCCGTCGGTGCGGTGTTCGCCGCCGACCTGCTCGCCGTGAAGCCGAAGGCGGCCGACGAGCCTGCCGCCACCGTGCCGTTCCAGCCGGTGTCGCGTACCGTCACCGCCGGTCCCGACTGGGTGTGGGACGCGTTCCAGAGCTGCGAGATCTTCTGGCCGTCGGTGAAGGACCAGTTCAGGGACCAGCCGTTCCAGGTGGTCGATCCCGTGTTGGTCAGCCGCACGTCGGCCTGGAAGCCGTCGGACCACTGGTTGGTGATCTTGTACGTCACCTCGCAGGCGCCGGACGGGTCCGGGTCCGGGTCCGGGCCGGGGCCCGTGTCGTCCCCGGTGTCGCCGTAGACGATGCCGCGGCCGTTGGTCGCCACGTAGACGCGGCCGTAGACCCGCGGGTCACCGGTGATCGCCGCGCCGGTCCAGCCCCACTGGTGGGCGTCGTCGTTGACGCGGGTCCAGGTCGTGCCCTTGTCCGTGGAACGGAAGATGCCCCGTACGCCGTCGATCTTCGCGCTGGTGAAGAGGGTCTGGTACGAGGCGCCGGGTGCCGCCTTGCCGAAGCCGACGGCGTCGGCCTCGTCGACGTTCGTCAGTTTCGTGAACGTCGCTCCGGCGTCCGTGGAGTGCCACAGGCCGTACGCCCCGTCGCTCGCACCGCCGGCCAGCCAGACGTCGCCCTTCGCACCCGGCAGCGCCTTGAAGCGCACGCTGTCACCGCTGGGCAGGCCGGTCGCGGACGAGGCCGAGAAGGTCGCCCCGCCGTCCTTACTGACGTAGAACCTGCCGGACTTGAAGCCGTAGAACGTCTTCGGGTCCACCCGGTCGGACTCGACGATCGCCCCCGCCGGGATGCCGCTCGACGCGGACCAGGACGTGCCGAACCCGGTCGCGTGGTGCACGCCGGCACCCTGCGGGCTCCACACGAACCGGCTGCCGTCGGCCGCCGCCGCGACCGTGCCGCCCCCGCTGACGCCCGAAGGGTCCGTGCCCGCGAACCAGTTGGCGCCGTTGTCCGTCGAGAACGCGATGTGCGGACCGGAGTCCAGGTTGCCCGCCCGCACCACCGTGTCCGGGTTCGACTCGGCGAAGTCCAGGCTCGTCGTCGAGGTGAAGTTGGGCTGGGTGAACATCATCGACGGCACCTTGGTGAGATCCGTGTGCCGGAAGCCGCCGATGTCACCGAGCGCGCTCAGCAGCGGCGCGCCCGACGGGGGAGAGGCGAGGTCGTTGACGGCCGTCTCCTCCAGGCCCCGCACCATGGGCGTGATGGTGAACTTCGAGCCGGTGTCCCAGTTCGTGAGGTTCTCGGAGCCGTAGATCGTCGCCCCGGTGCCGTACATCATGCGGTCGGGGTCGAAGGGGTCGATCTCCAGCGCCTCGGTCATCCAGCCCAGCTTCGGGGTCTGTTCGGGCGGGGAGGGGTTGGCGCCCCAGGTCAGCCACGGCACGGACGACACGTCCATGGTGTAGCGGTTCTCGCGGTTCGGGTACGACGTGTAGTCCCACGCCTTCGTCCAGGTCGCCCCGCTGTCCCCGGAGCGGAAGATCTGGGTGTCCGGCCACCAGGAGCTGTACGCCGTCGCCATCACCGTGCCCGGGTTCTGCCGGTCCACGGTCAGTCCGCTGAAGCCGTAGGACGTGTCGGCCTCGGCGACCGGACTGATGTCCGTCCAGGTGCCGGTCGCCGTCGCGTACCGGTACAGGCGGCCCTTGCCTCCGTCGTAGGGGCCGCCGGTGTCGCTGTACGCGAGGTACAGATAGCCGTTCTCCGCGTCCAGCACCCCCTTGTGGGCCAGGTATCCCGTCGGCTGCCCGGCCAGCCGCTGCCAGGTCGCGCCCGCGTCCGTCGACCGGTACACGGCGTTCTCCTTGTCGGCGACACCGACGTAGACCGTCTTCGTCGCCGTCCCCGCGCTGCCCGTCGACTCGTCGAAGGTGACCCAGACGATGCCCTGGTTGTCGGACGCGTAGCCGGAGGTGTCGCTCGGATCCTGCGCGTAGTCCCCGACGTTGGGGAAGTTCGTCACCTGCGACCAGCTCGCGCCCGAGTCGGTCGACCGCCACAGCCCCTTCCCGCTGGGCGCGCCCAGGTACAGCACGCTGTTGCGGTTCGGGTCGACGGCCAGGCGTTCGCCCATGCCCCGGCCCGGCATGTTCCCGCCCAGCTTGAACGGCAGCGCGGCCTTCTGCCAGCTCGCGCCCCGGTCGGCGGAGCGCAGCACCGCGCCGTTCCCGGGATCCCAGTCGTTGGTGTACGTGCCGACCGCCGCGTACACCCGGTCGGGGTCGACGGAGTCGGAGGCGAGGCTCACCACGCCGGTGTGTCCCCAGTCGTCCCAGCCGACCGAGTCCAGCAGCGGGGTCCAGGTCTTGGTGGACTCCTGCCAGCGGTAGGCGCCGCCGATGTCCGTGCGGGCGTAGGCCAGGTCCTTCTCGCCGCGGTTGAAGACGATGCCGGGCACGAAGCCGCCGCCGTCGACGCGCGCGTTCTTCCAGGTGTAGGTGTCGGCGGCCAGGGTCGTGGCCGGTTCCGGGGGGCCTGCGGCCAGGGCGGGCGGGCCGCCCGCGAGCAGACCGGCCGCCAGCGCGAGCACGGTCGTCAGGATGCGGGTTCTTCGCACGGTGCGTTCCTTCCTCAGGGGGAGGGGCAGTGGGGAGCGTGCGAGGGCCGGGCGGCCTCCCGTGTGCGGGGTCCCGTCGTCCGCCTCCCGCCATGAGGCGGACGGGAGGCGGACGACGGGGCCCGGGGAGGCCGCCCGGCCGGGTGGCCCCGGCGTCAGGTGCCGGGGCCGGTACGCGGAGCGTCGGCGGGGGCTATTCGAGAAGCTCCGCGTACGAGCCCATGGCCAGGGCGATGTCGGCCTGGGCCCAGAACCGGTGGTACGTGAAGGTCGGCGCGGCGCCGCCCTCGAGGTAGCTTTCGATCTTCGACCAGGCCGGGTCGTCCTGGTAGAAGGACCGGATCGACTGGAAGGTCGACGACGAGTTGATCGTGTCGCCGTTGGGCATGGTGCCGGTCCAGCCGCTCGGGACGTGGATCGGGTCGTCGAAGCGGTTGTAGTCGGCGCGGGTCTCCGGGACGGCGATACCGAGTGCGTCCTGGTTGTTGGCCCACATGCCGTCGAGCAGCGCCTTCGCCGTGGACGCCGCCTCCGTGTCACCGGAGCGGTCGGCGTAGTACGTCAGCGTCTTGGCGTAGGCCGCGGCCACACCGACGTCGTTGGTGTAGTCGGCGACGGTGACGTGCAGTCCGCTGTTGGCGCCGGGCGACGACGGGTTCCAGGTGTCCGGCTTGCCCGACCACTGCAGTGTCGACGGGATCCGGAAGGAGCCGTCGGGGTTGATCGTGGTCTCCGACAGCGCCCAGTCGACCCACTTGTCGAGGACGACCTTGGCGTCGGCGTCACCCGTCTGCTGGTAGTACTCGGCGACCCGCTCCATGGACCACGCCTGGAAGCCGAACCACTGGTTGGACGGCGGGTCGTGGTACACCGGCTTCTCGTCGTAGTGCATGCCGTAGAACGTCGGCGTCCCGGACGGCGGTGTCGTGTACCGGCCCGCCCAGCTGTTGGTCGCGCCGCCCGCGATGCCGCCCTCGTCGGACTGCAGCCAGCGGTAGAACTCCAGCTGCCGGTCGAGGGACTTGGCCCAGTCCGCCGCACCCGTGGCCGACTTGGGCTTCAGGTCCGCGTAGGAGCTGAGGGCGTGGGCCGCCAGGGGGTTCTGGTAGCCGCCGTGGGCGTGGCTGGAACCGATGCGCCAGGCCCAGCCCGCCGAGGTGTCGGTGGCACCGCCCCAGGCGTAGTACCAGGACAGCAGGTAGTGCGAGGCGTCCTTGCCGGTGCCGGCCGGGCAGGAGGGGCTGGTGCAGTTGCCGATCTTCTTGAAGTACTTGTCGAACATGGCGTAGCGCAGGTAGTCGCCCATCTTCGCGGCCTTGGCGACGGTCGCGGAGACCGCGGAGCCCTTGCCCTGCTCGTCGGCCCACTTGTCCGCCCAGTACGCGGCCTGCACGGCGCGCGCGTCGGCGTCCGGGGCGTTGGTGAACTTCCACTGCTTGGCGTACGAGGCGTCCTTGGTGAACAGGTCCAGGTAGCCGTTGGTGCCGCCGTACTTGAAGGCGTCGCAGGTCGGCTGCGGCACGGTCTCCCACACCGACTCCTGCGGGCCGCGCTGGAAGGTGTTGATGTACGACGGTCCGGTGTCCGACGGACCCGCCTCGCACTTGCCGGGCGAGTTGCCGTAGCCATAGATGTTGTCGACGTCCTGGATCCAGTGCATGCCGTAGACGTCGTCCGTGCCGTAGGCGGACTTCAGCTCGGCTGCGATCGGGTCGGGGCCGACCGAAACGCCCGTGTCGAGTGCGGACGGGTACTGGTTGGGGGTGTCGTACTCGGGCGCGTACGTCGCCGGCTTCGAGGCGTTGTAGAAGGAGTTGGTCGGCTGGTCGGCGTGGGTCGGGATCATGTACTTCTCCATGATCTCCCAGGCCCCGTTGAACTTCGACCAGTCACCGGTCACCTTGCCGTACATCGCCTGGAGCCACAGCAGGTAGCTGTACGCCTCCGAGGTGGTCTCGTGGCCGTGGTCCGGTGCCTCGACGATCAGCGTCTCGACCGAGTGGTACGGGACGCCCTCGGGCGAGAAGTAGCCGTTCGCCGGGTCGGTGATCTTCCCGTACAGCTCCAGGAAGCGCGCGTCGTACGCCTTCGTCGCACCCAGCTGCGTCACCGTGACCGCCGCCTTGGCGTGGCCCGGTGCCGAGGACTCGAAGACGGCCGATCCGGTGCCGGAGGAGTCGGCGGCGATCGTCACCCGCTGCGCGGTGTTCCAGTTCGACGGCGTGAACGTGAGCGAGCCCCCACCGGAGACCGACAGCCCCGCGTTTCCGCTCGCTCGGGTCGTCGTGACGGTCACATTGGCGCTCGGCTGCTTGGACAGCTTCACCTCGAACGTGCCCGACTTGCCCTGCTGGACGCCGAGTTGGGACGGCGTGGCCACCACGGCGGGACCCGAGGCGACCGTGATGCCGACCGGGGTGGAACTGGCGGAGGCGCCCATGCTGTCGTACGCCTTCGCCACCAGCGAATGACTGCCCACGGTCAAACCAGCGACGGAGAGCGTGAAGGGCGCACTGGTGTCCGTGCCCAGCAGCTCGGTGTCGTCGTAGAACTCGACCTTGGAGATCGTGGCGTTGTCGGCCGCCGCGGCGGTCGCCGCGAGCGGGACCGTCGCGCCCTGCGTGTAGACGGCGCCGGCCGCGGGGCTGGTCAGCACGGTGATCGGCGGCTGGTGGGCGCCGGTGCAGGTGGTGCCGTTGATCGCGAAGGACGTGGGGGCGGCGTTGCCGCCGCTGTAGGAGAACTGGGCGCCGGTCGTGACGGCGCCGCCGGCGGCGATCCGGGCGTTGTGCCCGGCGTTCTTCACGGTCACGCTCTTGCCGGACTGCGACCAGCTGCCGTTCCAGCCGTTCACGAGTTTCTGGTTGCCGGCGTAGTCGTACGTCAGGGTCCAGCCGTCGACGGCCTCCGCACCGCGGTTGGTGAGCGTCAGATCCGCGGTGAAGCCGGAGCCCCAGTCGTTGGTGCGGTAGTCGACGCTGCACTGAACAGCCGCCGCCTGAGCTGGGGTCGAGCCCGTCGAGAGCATCGTGAGCGGAAGCGCGAGAGCCGCTGCGGCGGCCGTCCATAACCGCCGGACGCCTCTGCGTCTCCTGGGTGGGGGATGCATGGTGCTGGTTCCTCCTGCGACTCGGTGATGTCAAGCCTTGAACCAGTGGGAGCGCTCCCATAGTGAGGACGGCACCCCGAGCGGTCAAGGCTTGTGAAGAATCGAAAAGATTCGACGCCCGGACTTGAGTGAAAGTCAGCAACCCCCCTGTTCTTTGCCGTCACTTGGCGCTAGCTTCAAAAGCACCAGTGGGAGCGGTTCCATCAGTCGACGCGTCCGTCACAGCGCGTCCGACCTGCAAGGAGTCGCTCATGCGCCACCCCCCGCGTTCAGTACTTTTAGCCATCCCCGCGTACCTGTGGATCACCTGACGCGGGGTCTGCGCACTTCGTGGGACCCCGCGTCGCTCCGCGCTGCCCGGAAACACCCGGGCCCGCACGGACGGCCCGTCCTCAACCGGGCCGCGACGGCACTCCCACCCCGTAAGGCACAGGGCCGCGCGCACATGCGCATGCCCTGGAAGGACAGCCCCCTACGGATAGGAAACCCGCACTCATGAGTCGCACCAGAACCGCGCTCCTCGCCGCCATGGCGCTGGTCGCCGGCGCCTCCGGGACGGCGTTCGCCGTCGTCCCCGGCGACGCCGGCGCGGCCGCCGTTCCCTGCACCGTGGACTACCAGGTGCAGAACCAGTGGGACACCGGCTTCACCGCGTCCGTGAAGGTCACCAACAACAGCGCCGCCAAGTCCTCCTGGTCGCTGAAGTGGTCCTACGCCGGCAACCAGAAGGTCACCAGCGGCTGGAACGCCAAGGTCACCCAGTCCGGCGCGAACGTCACCGCCGCCAACGAGTCGTACAACGGCACGCTGTCCACCGGGGGTTCGGCCACCTTCGGCCTCCAGGGCACCTACAGCGGCAGCAACGCGGTCCCCGCCGCCTTCACCCTCGACGGGGTGACCTGCAACGTCGACTCCGGCGGACCCACCGACCCGCCGGACCCGACCGACCCGCCCGCGCCGGGTGACCGGGTGGACAACCCCTACAGCGGCGCCAAGGTGTACGTGAACCCCGAGTGGTCCGCCAAGGCCGCCGCGGAGCCGGGCGGCAGCCGCATCGCCAACCAGCCCACTGGCGTCTGGCTGGACCGCACCGCCGCCATCAACGGTGTCAACGGCGGCATGGGTCTGCGCGACCACCTCGACGAGGCGCTGAGGCAGAAGGGCTCCGGCGAACTCGTCGTCCAGCTCGTCATCTACAACCTGCCCGGCCGCGACTGCGCCGCCCTCGCCTCCAACGGCGAACTCGGCCCGACGGAGATCGACAAGTACAAGACGCAGTACATCGACCCGATCAAGGCCATTCTCGCCGACTCGAAGTACGCCTCGCTGCGGATCGTCACCACGGTCGAGATCGACTCGCTGCCCAACCTGGTCACCAACGTCTCGCCGCGACCCACCGCCACGCCCAACTGCGACGTGATGAAGGCCAACGGCAACTACGTCAAGGGCGTCGGCTACGCCCTGAACAAGCTCGGCGACGTGCCCAACGTCTACAACTACGTGGACGCGGGCCACCACGGCTGGCTGGGCTGGGACGACAACTTCGGGGCCTCCGCGGAGACGTTCAAGCAGGCCGCGACCGCCGAGGGCGCGACCGTGGCCGACGTGCACGGCTTCATCGCCAACACCGCCAACTACAGCGCGCTGAAGGAGGACCACTTCTCCGTCGACCAGACCGTGGCCGGCAAGTCGGTGCGCGAGTCCAAGTGGGTCAGCTGGAACCGTTACGTCGACGAGTTGTCGTACGCCCAGGCCCTGCGAGGGAAGCTGGTCTCGCTCGGCTTCGATTCGAAGATCGGCATGCTGATCGACACCTCCCGCAACGGCTGGGGCGGGGCGAACCGGCCCACCGGACCCGGCGCCACGACCAGTGTGGACACCTACGTCGACGGCGGACGCTACGACCGCCGGTTCAACACGGGCAACTGGTGCAACCAGAAGGGCGCGGGTCTCGGGGAGCGGCCGCAGGCCTCGCCGGAGGCCGGGATCGACGCCTACGTGTGGATGAAGCCCCCGGGCGAGTCCGACGGGTCGAGCAAGGCCATCGACAACGACGAGGGCAAGGGCTTCGACCGGATGTGCGACCCGACGTACACGGGCAACCCGCGGAACGACAACAACATGTCGGGCGCCCTGGCGGACGCCCCGGTCTCCGGACACTGGTTCTCCGCCCAGTTCCAGGAGCTCATGAAGAACGCCTACCCGCCGCTGTCGTGACGGGCTGACCACTGTTCCGCCGGGGCCGGGCCGGCCAGGTCCGGGCCCGGCGGAACGCGCACGTCTCTCCCTCGGGTTTGCGGAAGCGGCAACACAGGTTGCTCCTTTCCGGTGCGTCGTCGCACCCTGACGGCATCCGAGCGGAGAGGCTGACCACCATGGCGCACCACCAGCACGAGCACGAGCACCGGCACGGCCACGACCACGGCGACATCGACTGGGCCGAGATGGCCCCCCTGCTCGAAGCGCAGGCCGAACTGTTCACACCGCTGTACGAGCGGGCCCTGGCCTGGCTGGCGAAGGAGGTGACGGACCCGGGGCTGGTCGTGGACGCGGGCAGCGGCCCCGGCGTCATCTCGTGTCTGTTCGCCGAGACCTTCCCGGGCGCGCGGGTCGTGGCCGTCGACGGTTCCGAACCGCTGCTGGAGCGGGCCCGCGCCCGGGCCGGGCGCCAGGGCGCCGCCGACCGCTTCGGCACCCTCGCCGGTGACCTTCCCCAGGTGCTCGGCGAACTGGACTACCCGGCCGACCTGCTGTGGGCCAGCCGCAGCGTGCACCACCTGGGCGACCAGGGTGCCGCGCTCGCCGCCTGCGCGCAGCGGCTCGCGCCCGGCGGCACGCTCGCGGTGATGGAGGGCGGACTGCCCGCCCGGTTCCTGCCCCGCGACATCGGGTTCGGCCGCCCCGGACTCCAGGCGCGCATCGACGCGGCGGAGGAAGGGCGGTTCAGCCGGATGCGCGAAGAACTGCCGGGCTCGGTGGCACAGGTCGAGGACTGGCCGGCCCTGCTCACCTCGGCCGGCCTGCACCACACCCGCTCGCGCACCTTCCTCCTCGATCTTCCCGCCCCGGCCACGGACCGCGCCCGCGCCTATGTCGTCGCCTCCCTCACCCGCACCCGCGAGGTCGTCGCCGAGGATCTGGACGCCGACGACCGCGCCACCCTGGACCGCCTCCTCGACCCCGCCGACCCGGCGAGCGTGCACCACCGCCCGGACGTGTTCGTGCTGGCGGCCCACACGGTCCACTCGGCGGTGCGGCCCGCGGACTGACCACCGTCACCCGGACGCGCGACGGCCTCCCCGCGATGGGGAGGCCGTCGCGCGGGTCCGCCCTCCGGCTCAGTTGAACTCCGCCGGGTGCGCACCCAGCCGCCGGTCCTCGTTCAGCGCGCTGATCGCCGCGAGGTCCTCGGCGTCCAGGCTGAACCCGAAGACGTCGATGTTCTCCTTGATCCGGGACGGCGTCACCGACTTCGGGATGACGACATTGCCCAGCTGGATGTGCCAGCGCAGCACGATCTGGGCCGGGGTGCGGCCGTGCTTCCGCGCGATCGCCACGATCGCCGGCACCTCCAGCAGGCCCTTGCCCTGGCCCAGCGGCGACCACGCCTCGGTGGTGACGCCCTGCTCCGCGTGGTACTCACGCGCGGCCTGCTGCTGGAGATGCGGGTGCAGCTCGATCTGGTTGACCGCCGGAACGACCGACGTCTCGCTGATCAGCCGCTCCAGGTGCTCGGGCAGGAAGTTGGACACACCGATGGCCCGGATCCGGCCGTCGGCGTGCAGCTTCTCGAACGCCTTGTAGGTGTCGACGTACAGATCCCGCTGCGGGGTCGGCCAGTGGATGAGGTACAGGTCCACGTAGTCCAGGCCGAGCTTCGACAGGGAGGTGTCGAAGGCCCGCAGGGTGGACTCGTACCCGTGGTCGCTGTTCCAGAGCTTGGTGGTGACGAAGAGGTCCTCGCGCGCGATGCCCGAGCGGGCCACGGCCTTGCCGGTGCCCTCCTCGTTGCCGTAAGCCGCCGCGGTGTCGATGCTGCGGTAGCCGGCCTCCAGCGCCGTCGCGACCGCCGTCTCGGCCTCGTCGTCCGGCACCTGCCAGACGCCGAAGCCCAGCTGGGGCATCTCGACGCCATTGTTCAGGATGATCGGGGGGACCTTGCTCACGAGCTCTGATCCTTCGGTTGTGGACAGGTGGTACCCCCATGGTCAACGATCACGGCCCGTGCCGCATTCCTGACCGCCACACTCACGCGTGGTAGAGCGCCTCGACCTCGCGCTCGTACGCCTTCTCGATCGCCTTCCGCTTCAGCTTCAGCGACGGCGTGAGCAGTCCGTGCTCCTCGGTGAACGGCTGCGCCAGGATCCGGAACGTGCGGATCGACTCGGCCTGCGAGACCAGGGTGTTGGCGGCGACCACCGCGCGTCGCACCTCCGTCTCCAGATCCGTGTCGCGCACCAGTTCGGCCGGTGACATCCGTGGCTTGTCGCGCATCGTCAGCCAGTGCTCGACGGCCTCCTGGTCGAGGGTGACCAGGGCGGCGATGTACGGACGGTCGTTGCCGACGACGATGCACTGGTTGACCAGCGGATGGTCCCGCACCCGCTCCTCCAGCACCCCCGGGGAGACGCTCTTGCCGCCCGAGGTCACCAGGATCTCCTTCTTGCGCCCGGTGATGGTCAGATAGCCGTCCTCGTCCAGGGAACCGAGGTCACCGGTGGCCAGCCAGCCCTCGTGCAGGGTCTCGTCGGTGGCCTTGGGGTTGTTGAGGTAGCCCTCGAAGAGGTTGTCGCCGTGCAGCCAGATCTCGCCGTCGTCCGCGATGTGCACGGTCACCCCCGGGATGGGTTGGCCGACGGTGCCGTAGCGGGTGCGCTCGGGCGGGTTGGCGGTGGCCGCCGCCGTCGACTCCGTGAGGCCGTACCCCTCGTAGATGTGGACGCCCGCGCCCGCGAAGAACAGCCCGAGCCGGCGGTCCATCGCCGAACCGCCCGACATGGCGTGCCGGATCCTGCCGCCCATCGCGGCGCGGATCTTGGAGTAGACGAGCTTGTCGAAGAGCTGGTGCTGCATCCGCAGCGCCGCGGACGGGCCGGGCCCGATGCCCCAGGCCCTCGCCTCGGCGGCGTCCGCGTACTTGATGGCCACCTCGACGGCCTTCTCGAACGGCCCCGAGCGTCCCTCCCGCTCCGCCTTGCGCCGCGCCGCGTTGAACACCTTCTCGAAGATGTACGGCACGGCCAGGAAGAACGTCGGCCGGAACGCGGCCAGATCGGGCATCAGCGCCGCCGCGTTCAGCTGCGGCTGGTGGCCGAACTTCACCTTCCCGCGGATCCCGGCGACCTGCACCATCCGCCCGAAGACATGCGCGAGGGGCAGGAACAGCAGCGTCGCCGCCTCGTCGCCCCTGCGGGAGTGGAACACCGGCTCCCAGCGCTCGATGACGGTGTCCGCCTCGAACATGAAGCTGCCGTGCGAGATCACACAGCCCTTGGGGCGGCCGGTGGTGCCCGAGGTGTAGATGATCGTCGCCACCGAGTCGGGGGTGACCGCCTGCCGGTGCCGGTGCACCACCTCGTCGTCCAGATGCGCGCCGGCGTCGTACAGCTCCCGCACCGCGCCCGCGTCGAGCTGCCACAGCCGGCGCATCGCCGGCAGCCGGTCGATGACCGTGGCGATCGTCATCGCGTGGTCCTCGTGCTCCACCACCGCGGCCGTCACCTCGGCGTCGTACAGCATCCAGTAGCACTGCTCGGCGGACGACGTGGGATAGACGGGGACGACCTGCGCGCCGATCGTCCACAGCGCGAAGTCGAACAGCGTCCACTCGTACCGGGTACGGGACATGATCGCGACCCGGTCGCCGAACCGGATCCCGCCCGCGAGCAGGCCCTTGGCGAGGGCGAGCACCTCGTCGCGGAACTCGGCGCTGGTCACGTCGCGCCACCGGCCGGTGTCGTCCTTGCGGCCGAGCGCGATGTGGGAGGGGTCTTCTTCGGCATACCGGAAGACCACGTCGGCCAGACCGCCCACCGGAGGCGCCAACGGCAACGGAGGGTTGGTGAACTCGCGCAATCCCGCTCCCCGCTTCTCAGCGCTCGGACTGGTGCGGGGACGGCGTCGTCCCGCACAGCGCCGTGAAAGCTACCCCACGCGGACGGAGGCCGGGAGGGGGTCGAAAAGCGAGTGCGGCTCTTGTTCGCGCCGGTCGGTGAAGGAAATAAGCGCACACATGGGGAAGCGCCGGACAGAAACCTGACGCTCGAGTAAGTTCCGGTGCCGTAATCTCCACCGAATCTGTACGCCCGCATGACCGCCTCTTGGGGTGGTGACACGGGTCTACTCAGGTCAGCGCGCGGGCGGCCGGAAACGTCACCGTCGCCCGCCGCGGTGCAGCCGGTCGCCGCCCGCGAGGATCGCCGCCGCCAGGGCGTCGGCCGCCCCCCGCGCGGAGGGACGGCGCCGGCCGTGCACCACCACGAAGTCCACTTCGCCCGGCTCCGGCAGTCCCGCCCGCTCCGGCATCCGCACCAGCCCCGGCGGGATCAGCCCGCGCGAGTGCACCATCACCCCGAGCCCGGCACGGGCCGCCGCGAGCAGACCGTTCAGGCTGCCGCTGGTGCACACGATGCGCCACTCCCGGCCCTCCCCCTCCAGCGCCCGCAGGGCGAGGGCCCGGGTGATGCCCGGCGGCGGATAGACGATCAGCGGCACCGGACGGCTGGGGTCCAGCCGCAGCCCCGGCGCGCCGATCCACACCAGCTCGTCGTGCCACACCAGCTCGCCCCGCGGATCCTCCGGCAGCCTCTTGGCGAGCACGAGGTCCAGCCGGCCCGCCGCCAGCTGCTCGTGCAGGGTGCCCGACAGTTCGACCGTCAGCTCCAGGTCGACCTCCGGGTGTTCGTGCCGGAACCGCTCGAGGATCTCCGGGAGCCGCGTCAGCACGAAGTCCTCCGACGCGCCGAACCGCAGCCGGCCGCGCAGCCGGGTGCCGGTGAAGAACTGCGTCGCCTGTTCGTGCACGTCCAGGATGCGCCGCGCGAAGCCGAGCATCGCCTCGCCGTCCTCCGTGAGCTCCACCGAGTGCGTGTCCCGGGTGAACAGCTGCCGTCCGGTGGCCTCCTCCAGCCGCCGCACATGCTGGCTCACGGTCGACTGGCGCAGCCCGAGACGCCGCGCCGCCTGGGTGAAGCTCAGCGTCTGCGCCACCGACAGGAACGTCCGCAGCTGCGTCGGGTCGTACATACCGGAAGGCTACCCCGGTCATCGCGGAACATGATGACAGTGAGAGCGGTATACCGGATTCCCGATCACGGAGGGAGGGAGCAGGATGGCAGGGGGAGCCCTCGTCCCCGAGTTCCGGGGACCCTGGTCCTCGAATACGTGAGCACACCGGGCACCTGAAGCACACCAGCACCTGAGCAAGTGGAGCACCGTGAAACGCCTGCGCCTGCCGAGTCGGATGCCGATCGACCCGTACATCCTGCTTCTGCTCGGGACGGTGGGCCTCGCCGCGCTGCTGCCGGCCCGCGGGACCGGCGCCGACATCGCCTCCGGCGCCTCCACGGCCGCCGTCGCCCTGCTCTTCTTCCTCTACGGCGCCCGGCTGTCCACCCGTGAGGCGCTGGACGGACTGAAGCACTGGCGGCTCCACGTCACCGTGCTGGCCTGCACCTTCGTCGTCTTCCCGGTGCTGGGTCTCGCCGCCCGCGGGCTCGTCCCGGTGTTCCTGACCGACCCGCTCTACCAGGGCCTGCTCTTCCTCACCCTCGTCCCGTCCACCATCCAGTCGTCGATCGCGTTCACCTCGATCGCCCGCGGCAATGTGCCCGCCGCGATCTGCGCCGGCTCCTTCTCCTCGCTGGTCGGCATCGTCGCCACCCCGCTGCTCGCGGCCACGCTGCTCGGCGGCAGCGGTGGCGGGTTCTCCACCGACTCGGTGGTGAAGATCGTGCTCCAGCTGCTGGTGCCGTTCGCCGCCGGGCAGATGCTGCGCCGCTGGATCGGCTCCTTCGTCGCCCGGCACCGGAAGGTGCTGGGGCTGGTCGACCGGGGGTCGATCCTGCTCGTCGTCTACACGGCGTTCAGCGCGGGCGTGGTGCAGGGCGTCTGGCACCAGGTGAGCCCGGCCCGGCTCGGCGGGCTGCTCGCCGTGGAGGCCGTCCTGCTCGCCGTGATGCTGCTGCTGACCTGGTACGGCGCGAAGGCGCTGCGGTTCGGCCGGGAGGACCGGATCGCCATCCAGTTCGCCGGTTCCAAGAAGTCGCTGGCCGCCGGGCTGCCCATGGCGAGCGTGCTGTTCGGGGCCGAGGCCTCGCTCGCCGTGCTGCCGCTGATGCTGTTCCACCAGATGCAGCTGATGGTGTGCGCGGTGATCGCCAAGCGCCGGTCCCAGGACCCGGTGGAGGAGGTCACCGTCCAGGACCCAGCCGGACGGTCACGAACCGAGGTCGGTACAGGGACACGTCCCGGCTGAGCATCACGGCCGCGCCGGTCGTCTCCAGCCAGTTCACGTCGTAGCTGAGCACCAGCCGCCCGTCGCCGCTCAGCTCCGGGTGTGCCTGCGGGTTGTAGGCGGCGGTCCCGCCCCCGGGCAGCGCGGGGGTGAACTCCCGCGCCGGTCCGTGCCACGGCCCGGTCGGGGAGCAGGACCAGTACGACGCCACCGCGGTCAGCCCCTCCGCACCCGCGGCCATCGTGAACAGCACGTACGTCCCGCCGTCCCGCACCACGGAGAACGCGCTGCCCACACCGGTGCGCCGCCCGTCGCCGAGCACGGGGCGCGGGCGGGCCCGGGTCTGCCAGTCCGAGCCGTTCCAGTACTCCCAGGCCGCCGGGTCGGCGAGCCCGCCCTCGGGGACGCGGGCCGCATACGCGTGCGACGCCGGGCGGGAGGCGGGGCGGCCGTCGTCGCCGCCGAAGACATACGTCCAGCCGTCCTCCTCGACCAGGGTGGTCCCGAACAGCACCCGCCGGGACGGATCGGTGACCTGCTGCTGGTCGTGCACCCGCACGACCGACTCCACGCGCAGTCCGGGCAGGGAGAGCGTGGCGACCTCGGTGGCGGTGGGCACCCCGTAGATCCACGGGTGCTGTCCGGCCGTACGCACCCACAGCAGGACCCGGACGACCCGCTCGGAGGAGCCGGGGGAGCGCGGCTCGACCCGGGCGGCGACCGGCCAGCGCCACTGGTCCGGCGCCGGGTCGGGGAAGAGGGGGGCGGGAAGGGTGCCCTCCAGGCGGCCGTCGCGCATCAGCACGGCCGAGTTGCGCACCAGCGGGGCGGTGGTGTCCCGCCAGGCGGTGGACTCGCCGACCGGGTTGGGCGGGCGGTGCACCCGCCCCAGATAGGTGTCCGAGAACAGCCACAGCAGCCGGCCGTCCGGCAGCCGCACGGAGTGGGTGCCGTCCCCGCCGGTCCAGTCGTCGGTGCGGGTGGCGTCGTCGCCGTAGCGGGCGAACTCGGAGGTCAGGGTGGAGTCGGCGCTGAAGGAGGCGACCGTACGCGGCCGGCAGCCGGCGCCGTC
Organism: Streptomyces griseoloalbus; assembly: GCA_014650015.1. GTDB lineage: Bacteria > Actinomycetota > Actinomycetes > Streptomycetales > Streptomycetaceae > Streptomyces > Streptomyces griseoloalbus. The sequence goes on along the minus strand of BMUD01000012.1, from coordinate 110,919 downwards.
GGGTCGCCGGTCGTCGTCCTGCGGCAGACCGGTGAGCAGCACTGCCCCGAGGACCAGGGTCAGCGCCAGGGCGATCCCGGTCCCCGTCCGCCGTCGTGCTCGTGCTGCGTCGTCGGGCACGCTCCGGGACGTTAGTGGCTGTCGTGGTCCCGGTCCATGGCGCCTTCCGGGAGTCGAGGCGGGGCCCCGCGGCGCAGGGGGCGCTCCCCGCCGGCAGGGGCCCCGCCGCCGTGCAGCGAGGGGACCGGTCAGCCCCGGGAGGCCGCGGCCCTCAGGGCGATGCGGTCCTCACCCGCATACACGTTCATGGAACCGCCCCGCAGAAAGCCCACCAGGGTGAGACCCGTCTCCGCCGCCAGGTCCACGGCCAGCGAGGACGGTGCCGAGACGGCCGCCAGCATCGGGATCCCGGCCATGACCGCCTTCTGCGCCAGTTCGAACGAGGCCCGGCCGGAGACCAGCAGAATCGTCCGCGACAGCGGCAGGTTCCCGCTCTGCAGGGCACGGCCGACCAGCTTGTCGACCGCGTTGTGCCGGCCCACGTCCTCCCGTGCGTCGAGCAGCTCGCCGTCCTCGTCGAACAGGGCCGCCGCGTGCAGGCCGCCCGTGCGGTCGAAGACCCGCTGGGCCGCGCGCAGCCGGTCGGGCAGGCTCGCCAGCAGCTCCGGGGCCACGCGCAGCGGGGGAGTGTCGGCGATGGGGTGGCGGGCCGTCGTGCGGACCGCGTCCAGGCTGGCCTTGCCGCACAGGCCGCAGGAGGAGGTGGTGTAGACGTTGCGCTCGAGGGTGATGTCCGGGATGACCACGCCGGGGGCGGTCTTCACGTCCACCACGTTGTAGGTGTTCGATCCGTCGGCCGTCGCCCCGGCGCAGTAGACGATGTTCCGGAGGTCGGCCGCGGCGGCCAGCACTCCCTCGCTCACCAGGAAGCCGGCCGCCAGCGCGAAGTCGTCGCCGGGGGTGCGCATGGTGATCGCCAGCGGTTTTCCGTTCAGCCGGATCTCCAGGGGTTCCTCGGCGACGAGTGTGTCGGGGCGGCTGGAGACCGCCCCGTCCCGGATGCGGAGCACCTTGCGTCGTTCCGTGACTCGTCCCATGTGTCCTTCAGCCCCGATCAGTCCCGGTTCTGTACGTGCTGGTAGCCGAAGCGGCCCTTGATGCACAGGTTGCCGTGGGTCACCGGGTTGTCGTGCGGCGAGGTGACCTTCACGATCTCATTGTCCTGCACATGGAGGGTGAGGTTGCAGCCCACTCCGCAGTACGCGCACACGGTCGTCGTCTCCGTCTGGCGCGACGCGTCCCACGTACCCGCCGCCCGCATGTCGAACTCCGACTTGAACGACAGGGCCCCGGTGGGACAGACCTCGATGCAGTTGCCGCAGTACACGCACGCCGAGTCGGTCAGCGGGGCGTCGTGCTCGACTGCGATCCGGGCGTCGAACCCACGGCCCGCGACCGAGATCGCGAAGGTGTTCTGCCACTGGTCGCCACAGGCGTCCACGCACTTGTAGCAGAGGATGCACTTGTCGTAGTCGCGCACGTAGAGGTCGTTGTCGACCTTCGGCTCCTCGTTGAGGCGGGCCGCGGCCGGGCCGAAGCGGTCCGGTTTCGCCTCGTACTCCTTGAGCCATTCGGCGACCCGGGGGGTGGTCGACAGGTCGACGCAGGACGCGAGGAGTTCCAGGACGACCTTGCGGCTGTGCCGGGCCCGCTCGGTGCCGGTGCGCACCTCCATGCCCGGCTCGGCCTTCCGCGAGCAGGCGGGGACGAGGGTACGGGAGCCCTCGACCTCCACCACACAGACCCGGCAGGCGTTCTTCGGTGTGAGCGTGTCGCCCTCGCACAGCGTTGGAATGTCCTTCCCGGCGGCCCGGCAGGCGTCGAGGATCGTCGACCCCTCGGGCGCCCTGACCGGCTCGCCGTCGAGGGTGAACTCCAGCAGACGGCGGGGGATCCCCAGCGGTGTCACGGTCATTCGTACGCCCCCAGACGGTCGATGGCGGATTCCACGGCGTTCCACGCGGTCTGTCCCAGACCGCAGATCGAGGCGTCCCGCATCGCGCGTCCGACCTCGCGGAGCAGGGCGATGTCACCGGCGGCGTCGGCGCCCGTACGCTCGACGATCCGGTGCAGCGCCTCCTCCTGGCGCACGGTGCCCACCCGGCAGGGGACGCACTGGCCGCACGACTCGTCGCGGAAGAACTCGGCGATGCGCAGGAGGAGGCGGGGGAGCGGGACGGTGTCGTCGAAGGCCATGACGACTCCGGAGCCGAGGGTCGTGCCTGCTTCCCGTGTGCCTTCGAAGGTGAGGGGGACGGCCAGCTCGTCGGGGCGGACGAAGCCGCCGGCGGCTCCGCCGAGGAGGACCGCGCGGAGGTTGTCCCGCACACCGGCGAGTGTGAGGAGTTCGCCCAGTGTCGCGCCGAACGGGAGCTCGTAGACACCGGGGCGGGCCACGCTGCCCGAGACGCAGTACAGCTTCGGACCGGTGGACGTCTTCGTGCCGATCGCCGCGTAGGCCGGGGCGCCCATGGTCAGGACGGGCAGGACGTTGACGAGGGTCTCGACGTTGTTCTCCACCGTCGGCTTGCCGAACAGGCCCTTCTCCACGGGGAACGGGGGCTTGGCGCGGGGCTCGCCCCGGTGGCCCTCCAGGGAGTTGAACAGGGCCGTCTCCTCGCCGCAGATGTACGCGCCCGCGCCGCGCCGGATCTCGATGTCGAAGGCGTAGCCCTGGCCGAGGATGTCGTCGCCGAGCAGGCCCCGGGCGCGGGCCCGGGTGATGGCGTGTTCCATGCGGTGCAGCGCCCGCGGATATTCGCCCCGGAGGTAGAGGTAGCCCTGGTGCGCGCCGGTCGCGTACGCCGCGATCGTCATCGCCTCCACCAGCGCGTACGGGTCGCCCTCCATGAGGACGCGGTCCTTGAAGGTGCCCGGTTCGGACTCGTCGGCGTTGCAGACGAGGTAGTGCGGGTGGTCCGGCTGGGACGCCGTGGCCTGCCACTTGCGGCCGGTGGGGAAGGCGGCGCCGCCGCGGCCCAGCAGACCGGAGTCGGTGACCTCGCGGATCACGCCGGCGGGGCCGAGGGCGAAGGCGCGGCGCAGGGCGGTGTAGCCGCCGTGGGCGCGGTAGTCGTCCAGGGAGGCGGGGTCCGCGGTGCCGACGCGTTTGAGGAGGGTGAGGGTGGGGTCGCCCGCCTGGGGGACCGCCGCGGCGGGCGGGGGCTCCGAGGGGGCGTTCTCCGGGGCCGTGGCGGTGCCGATGGCCGTGTCGATGGTGGCGGGGGCGCAGACGGCGGTGGCCCTGGAGACCGCTCGCCCCCGCCGCCCCTTCCCTTCCCCACTCCCGGCTGCGCTCGAGCGGGAGGGACCCCCCTCGACCCCGGGGGCTGTGCCCCCGGCCCCTCCTTCGGTCCGGACGGCCTCGTCCTCGATCGCCGGACGGGCTGGATCATCCCCGGCCCGGATCACCAGGGCCGCCGGGGCGCGTTCGCACAGGCCCAGGCAGGGGCTGCGTTCGACCTGTACGCCGCTGCCCGGGCCCAGGCGGGTTTCCACGGCTGCGCACAGCCGCGTCGCCCCGGCCGCTGTGCAGGCGAGGTCCGTACAGACGTGCAGGACGGTCGCCGGGCGTGGCTTCACCGAGAACATCGCGTAGAACGTGGCCACCCCGTACGCCTCCGCCGGTGGCACCGTCAGGCGGCGGCACAGGTAGTCCAGGGCGCCCTCGCTGATCCAGCCGACCCGGTCGTTGAGGGCGTGCAGCCCCGGCAGCAGCAGGTCACGGCGGTCGCGGGCCTCGCGTCCGCCGCGGGCCCACCTGAGGTCCGCGGCGGAGCGGTCGGCGCCCTCCCAGGCGGACTCGGGGGGCCCGAGCAGCGCGTCGACCGCCGCCCGTTCCTCGTCGGTGGGCTTGCTGTCACCGAAGTGCAGGTCCACGGTTGCTCACCTCACGTGTGTCGGGGCCGGGAGTTTCTCGATCCGGATCGCCGACGCCTTGAACTCCGCCGTCCCCGCGATCGGGCAGTTCGCCTCGATCGTCAGCTGGTTGGTGTCCACCTCGTCGGGAAAGTGGAACGTCATGAAGGCGAGCCCCGGCCGCAGCGCGGTGTCGACCCAGACCGGCGCCAGCACCGACCCGCGTCGTGAGGACACCCGCACCTCCTCGCCGACCACGACCCCGTACCGCTCGGCGTCCTCGGGGCACAGCTCGACGAATTCGCCGCGTCGCAGCGGGGAGGAGTAACCGCCGCTCTGCACCCCGGTGTTGTAGGAGTCGAGCCGCCGGCCGGTGGTGAGCCGGATCGGGTACTCCTCGTCGGTGAGGTCGACCGGCGGGTCGTGCTGCACGAGTCCGAAGGGTGCCGGCCTGCCGCGCCGTTCCGGGTCCGTCTCCCACAACCGGCCGTGGAGATACGGCGGTTCCAGCGCGTCCGTGCTCGGGCACGGCCACTGGATGCCCTGGTGTTCCTCCAGGCGCTCGTACGTCATGCCGTGGTGGTCGGGGGAGACGGAGCGCAGTTCGTTCCAGACGGCCTCGGCGTCGGGGTACTTCCAGTCGTGACCGAGGCGGCCGGCGAGGTCGCAGATGATGTCGATGTCCTCGCGGGCCTCGCCGGGCGGGACCACGGCCCGGCGGACGCGCTGCACCCGCCGCTCGCTGTTGGTGGTGGTGCCCTCGGTCTCCGCCCAGCCGGCGGTCGCGGGCAGCACGACGTCCGCGAGCTCGGCGGTCTTCGTCAGGAAGATGTCCTGCACCACCAGGAAGTCCAGCTGCCGCAGCCGGCGTACCGCCTGTTCGCCGTCCGCCTCCGACTGGGCCGGGTTCTCGCCGATGCAGTAGACCGCCCGCAGCGATCCGTCCTCCATGGCCTCGAACATCTCCGTCAGGTTGAGCCCGTAGTGCGGCTGGATGACGGTGTCCCAGGCGGACTCGAACTTCGCCCTGATGCCGGTGTCGAGGATGTCCTGGAAGCCGGGCAGGCGGTTGGGGATGGCGCCCATGTCGCCGCCGCCCTGCACGTTGTTCTGGCCGCGCAGGGGTTGCAGGCCCGAGCCGTAGCGGCCGATGTGTCCGGTGAGCAGGGAGAGGTTGATCAGGGCACGGACGTTGTCGGTGCCGTTGTGGTGCTCGGTGATGCCGAGGGTCCAGCAGAGCTGGGCGCGTTCGGCGCGGGCGTAGGCGTGCGCCACCTCCCGTATGGCGGCGGCGGGTACGCCCGTCACCTTTTCGGCGAGGGACAGCGTCCATGGCTCGACGAGCGCCTTGTACTCGTCGAAGCCGGTGGTCGCCCGCCGTACGAACGCCTCGTTGACCAGGCCGGCGTGGATGATCTCGCGGCCGATCGCGTGCGCCATCGGGATGTCCGTGCCGACGTTCAGCCCGAGCCAGCTCTCCGCCCACTCGGCGGTGGACGTCCGCCGCGGGTCGACCGCGTACATGCGGGCGCCGTTGTGGACGCCCTTGAGCACGTGCTGGAAGAAGATCGGGTGCGCGAAGCGGGCGTTGGAGCCCCACATCACGATGACGTCGGTGTGCTCGATCTCCTCGTACGACGACGTCCCGCCGCCCGAGCCGAACGCGGCCGACAGGCCCGCCACGGACGGGGCGTGGCAGGTGCGGTTGCAGGAGTCGACGTTGTTGGTGCCCATGACGACCCGGGCGAACTTCTGCGCCACGTAGTTCATCTCGTTGGTCGCGCGGGCGCAGGAGAACATCCCGAACGCGCCGTGCGCCGCCCAAAAACCCCGGGCGGCCCGGTCCAGGGCCTCGTCCCAGGTCGCCCGGCGGAAGGGCGCGTCGCGGGAGTCCCGGACGAGGGGGTGGGTGAGGCGGGTGTAGGTCTTCGGGCTCCGGTCGCGTTTCCTCATGCGGCGCTCCTCAGCGCGAGCAGGTCGGACAGGGCGTGCACGGTGCGCAGGGTGGGCACCGGGACGCCGGTGACTTCCGCCAGTTCGACGACGGCCGCGAGCAGCACGTCGAGTTCGAGCGGCTTGCCGCGCTCCAGGTCCTGGAGTGTGGAGGTGCGGTGGTCGCCGACCTTCTCGGCGCCCGCGAGCCGGCGTTCGATGGAGACGCCGACCTCGCAGCCGAGGGCCCCGGCGACCGTCAGCGTCTCGGTCATCATGGTCTCGATGACCTGGCGGGTGCCGCCGTGCAGGCACATCTGCCGCATGGTGGCGCGGGCGAGGGCGCTGATCGGGTTGAAGGAGATGTTGCCCAGCAGCTTCAGCCAGATGTCGTTGCGCAGGTCCGGCTCGACCGGGCACTTCAGGCCGCCCGCGCGCATCGCCTCGCTCAGTGCCAGACAGCGCGCGGAGACGCTGCGGTCGGGTTCGCCGATCGAGAAGCGGGTGCCTTCCACATGCCGGACGACGCCGGGCTGTTCGAGTTCGGTGGCCGCGTAGACGACGCAGCCGACGGCCCGTTCGGGCGCGAGCACCGCACTGACCGCGCCGTCGGGGTCCACACTCTCCAGGCGGCGGCCGTCGTACGGCCCGCCGTGCCGGTGGAAGTACCACCAGGGGATGCCGTTCTGGGCGGCCACGACGGCCGTGGTGTCGTGCAGCAGCGGCTCGATCAGCGGCCCGCACGCCGCGTACGAGTTGGCCTTCAGCCCCAGGAGGACGAAGTCGGCCGGGCCCACTGCGCCCGGGTCGTCGGTGGCATGGGGGTGGGCGGTGAAGTCACCGCGCGGGCTGCGCACCTGTACTCCGTACTGCCTCATGGCCGCGAGATGCGGTCCACGGGCGATGAGGTGCACGTCGGCGCCCGCACGATGGAGCGCGGCACCGACATAGGCGCCGATCGCCCCGGCGCCGAGGACTGCGACTTTCATGGCGGGGGGAGCTCCGTCCGGTCGAGGGATACCGAGGAACCGCGGGAACTGCCGAATCTCTGTCGACGAAATATTGTCTACAGTATGGAGGTAGCCTCAGCAAGGCTTTGTGCAGCACCAGTGGTTGTCTCCTCAACCGCCTTCTCAACGGCACCATCGGTCCCTACGGTTGGGGACTCATGAGTCCCCCCGTCGCACCCCCCGGCTGGAGCCGCTGGCTCGTCCCGCCGGCCGCGCTCTCCGTTCACCTCTCCATCGGCCAGGCCTACGCGTGGAGCGTGTTCAAACCGCCGCTCGAGTCCGCGCTCGGTCTCAGCGGCACCCAGAGCGCCCTGCCCTTCCAGCTCGGCATCGTCATGCTCGGTCTGTCCGCCGCGTTCGGCGGCACCCTCGTCGAACGCCGGGGACCGCGCTGGGCGATGACCGTGGCCCTGGTCTGCTTCTCCTCCGGCTTCCTGCTCTCCGCGCTGGGCGCGGCCACCGAGCAGTACTGGCTGATCGTCCTCGGTTACGGCTTCGTCGGCGGCATCGGCCTGGGCATCGGCTACATCTCGCCCGTCTCGACGCTGATCAAGTGGTTCCCGGACCGGCCCGGCATGGCCACCGGCATCGCCATCATGGGCTTCGGCGGCGGCGCGCTGATCGCCTCGCCCTGGTCGGCGCAGATGCTCGACTCCTTCGGCACCGACAGTTCCGGCATCGCGCTCGCCTTCCTCGTGCACGGGCTGACCTACGCCGTGTTCATGCTGCTCGGTGTGGTGCTGGTGCGGGTACCGCGCACCGCGCGTCCGGTGGCCGGCGCGCCCGCCGTGCACGCCGGGCCGCAGGTCTCCGCCCGCTCCGCCGTGCGCACCCCGCAGTTCTGGCTGCTGTGGATCGTGCTCTGCATGAACGTCACCGCGGGCATCGGCATCCTGGAGAAGGCCGCGCCGATGATCACCGACTTCTTCGCGGACACCTCCGCGCCGGTGTCGGCGACGGCCGCCGCCGGTTTCGTCGCGCTGCTGTCGGCGGCGAACATGGCGGGCCGTATCGGCTGGTCGACCACCTCCGACCTGATCGGCCGGAAGAACGTCTACCGGCTGTACCTCGGCGCCGGCGCCCTGATGTACGCGCTCATCGCGCTGCGGGGCGACGCCTCCAAGCCCTTGTTCGTGCTGTGCGCGCTGGTGATCCTCTCCTTCTACGGCGGCGGCTTCGCCACGGTCCCGGCGTATCTGAAGGACCTTTTCGGCACCTACCAGGTGGGCGCCATCCACGGCCGGCTGCTCACCGCCTGGTCCACGGCCGGCGTGCTCGGGCCGCTGATCGTGAACTGGGTCGCCGACCGGCAGGAGGAGGCGGGCCGGCACGGCTCGTCCCTGTATGGGATGTCGCTGCTCATCATGATCGGGCTGCTCGTCGTCGGCTTCGTCGCCAACGAGCTGGTCCGGCCGGTCCACCCCCGTCACCACGTCCCCAGCCCCAGCCCCGAGACAGCGCAGGAGGCCGCCGATGACCGGCGACAGCAGCCAGAGTCCGCCTAGCCCCGGCCGCCGCGGGCTGATCACCTTCGCCTGGCTGTGGGTGGGGGTGCCGCTCGCCTACGGGCTGTACGAGCTCGTGCGCAAGGCGACACAGCTGTTCACCGGGTGACGGCCGGTCCGCGCGCGGTCCCGTCAGGTCTGACGGAAGCCGACAAGCCCGGTACCCGTTTCCTGTCGCTTCACCTACCGTCGTACCGGTGAGTCACTGATCAGACTGGTGCATCCCGCAACCGACCCACGAGGGGGATCACCCATGATCGGCTCGCGCATCGCCGCCGTCGGCCACTACCAGCCCGCCAAGGTCCTCACCAACGAGGACCTGGCGGGCATGGTCGACACCAGCGACGCGTGGATCACCAGCCGGGTGGGCATCCGCACCAGGCACATCGCGGGTCCCGACGAGCCGGTCGACGAGCTGGCCGCGCACGCCGCCGCCAAGGCGCTGGCGGCGGCCGGCCGGACACCCGCCGAGATCGACCTGGTCCTGCTCGCCACCTCCACCGCGATCGACCGCTCGCCCAACATGGCCGCCCGGGTCGCGGCCCGTCTCGGCATGCCCGGGCCCGCCGTCATGGACATCAACGTGGTGTGCGCCGGCTTCACCCACGCCCTCGCCACCGCCGACCACGCCGTACGGGCCGGCGGCGCGAGCCGGGTGCTGGTCGTCGGCGCCGACAAGATGACCGACGTGACCGACTGGACCGACCGCTCCACCTGCGTGCTCGTCGGCGACGGGGCGGGAGCCGCCGTGGTGGAGGCCTGCGCGCCGGGCCAGGGGGCGGGGATCGGCCCGGTGCTGTGGGGCTCGGTGCCCGAGATGGGGCACGCGGTGCGGATCGAGGGGACACCCCCGCGGTTCGCCCAGGAGGGGCAGAGCGTCTACCGCTGGGCGGCCACCCAGCTGCCCGTCATCGCCCGCCAAGCCTGCGAGAAGGCGGGACTGGCCCCGGAGGACCTCGCCGGCGTGGTGCTGCACCAGGCCAACCTGCGGATCATCGAACCCCTCGCGCGCCGGATCGGCGCCGTCAACGCCGTCGTCGCCCGCGATGTCATCGAGTCCGGCAACACCTCGGCCGCCAGCATCCCGCTGGCCTTCTCCAAACTCGTCGAACAGGGCGCGGTGTCGACCGGCGAACCGGTGCTGCTGTTCGGCTTCGGGGGAAACCTGTCGTACGCCGGACAGGTCGTACGCTGCCCCTGAGCCGCTCCGCGCGGTCCCCCGGACGGGTACGACGAGGCCGGCTCCTCGGCCCGCGGGCACTCCTCGCCCCACGAGCTCCTGTGCGCCGTAGACTGTAGACGAAAGACAATCACTACTGGCGTTGCGGTGACACCGGCGTTCGTGGCGGTGCACGGCGCTGCCGAGGAGGGGGACCGCGATGTTGTCGGCAGGACTGCCCCAGGGGGCGGTGCCCAGGCTCGAACGGCCCGGCCCGCTGCGCGACCGCGTCTACGAGGCGCTGCTCGAACTCATCACCACCCGCGCCCTCCAGCCGGGCCAGCACCTGGTCGAGAGCGAACTCGCCGGGCACCTCGGCGTCTCCCGCCAGCCGGTGCGCGAGGCGCTGCAGCGGCTCAACACCGAGGGCTGGGTCGATCTGCGGCCCGCACAGGGCGCGTTCGTGCACGAGCCGACGGAGGAGGAGGCCGACCAGCTCCTCACCGTGCGTACGCTGCTGGAGGCCGAGGCCGCCCGTCTCGCCGCGGGCAACGCCGACAGCGCGGGCATCGAGGTCCTGGAGGCGATCCTCGCGGAGGGCCTCAACGCCGTGGACGCCGACGACGTGGACACCGCCGTCGCCCTCAACGCCCGTTTCCACGCCAAGATCATGGACCTGGCCGGCAACGCCGTGCTCGCGGAGCTCGCCGCCCAGGTCGACCGGCGGGTGCGCTGGTACTACACCCCGGTCGCCCGGCAGCGCGGTGAGCAGTCCTGGGTCGAGCACCGCGAGATGATCGCCGCCATCGCGGCCCACGACGAGCAGCTGGCCACCCGGCTGATGCGCGAACACACCGAGCACACCCGCCGCTCGTACCACGCGCGCTCGAAATCCTGAGTCCCCGCCGTCATCGCTTCACGCCCTTTCGCCCGGTTTTCGGGCGACCTCGCGAGCTCCTTTGTCCTGTGAGTGGAAAAAGTAAGGGCCAATTCCTGCGCGACTTCTTCCCACCTCCGGCAGGCGCTGCTACTTTCCCATCCGAAAGCACGCCACACACGTGGCCGGAATCCGGCGCGCACAGGCCGATTGAGGCGGGGAGGGGCTCGTGAGACGTATGACCGCGCGACCCGCCAACGCTCACCAGGCCCGACTGCTCAGGCTGCTGCGCGACGGTGGCCCCAACTCCCGTGCCCAGCTGGGCGACCAGGTCGACCTCTCCCGGTCGAAACTGGCCGTGGAGGTGGACCGGCTGCTGGAGACGGAACTCGTCGTGGCCGACGGACTCGCCGCCTCGCGCGGTGGCCGGCGCTCCCACAACATCCGGCTCAACCCGCACCTGCGGTTCCTCGGCGTCGACATCGGCGCGACCTCGGTCGACGTCGCCGTCACCAACGCCGAACTGGAGGTCCTCGGGCACATCAACCAGCCCATGGACGTCCGCGAGGGCCCGGTCGTGGTCTTCGAGCACGTGCTGTCCATGGCGGCGAAGCTCCGGGCCTCGGGGCTCGCGGAGGGGTTCGACGGCGCCGGCATCGGCGTCCCGGGCCCGGTCCGCTTCCCCGAGGGCATCCCGGTGGCTCCGCCGATCATGCCGGGCTGGGACGGCTTCCCCGTGCGGGAGGCGCTCAGCCAGGACCTCGGCTGTCCGGTCATGGTCGACAACGACGTGAACCTGATGGCCATGGGGGAGCAGCACGCGGGCGTCGCCCGCACCGTGCACGACTTCCTCGTCGTCAAGATCGGTACCGGCATCGGCTGCGGCATCGTCGTCGGCGGTGAGGTCTACCGCGGTACGACGGGCAGCGCGGGCGACATCGGGCACATCCAGGCCGTGCCCGACGGCCGCCCGTGCGCCTGCGGCAACCGGGGCTGTCTGGAGGCACACTTCTCCGGCGCGGCCCTCGCGCGGGACGCCATGGAGGCCGCCGAACAGCGGCTCTCCACCGAACTCGCGAACCGACTGGAGTCGAACGGCACACTCAGCGCCGTCGACGTCGCCGCCGCGGCCGCGGCCGGTGACGCCACCGCCCTCGATCTGATCCGCGAGGGCGGCAACCGCACCGGCCAGGTCATCGCCGGCCTGGTCAGCTTCTTCAACCCCGGTCTGGTGGTGATCGGCGGCGGGGTGACCGGACTCGGTCACACCCTGCTCGCCGCGATCCGCACCCAGGTCTACCGGCAGTCGCTGCCCCTGGCCACCGGCAACCTGCCCATCGTGCTGGGCGAGTTGGGACCCACCGCCGGAGTCATCGGCGCGGCCCGGCTCATCAGCGACCACCTTTTCTCACCCGCCTAGCACCTTCACCGCACCCGCTCCACCGCACGGACACTTCACCGGTACCAGGCACCACACCCACCGCCACCGCCCTACCCCGCGCTGCCCGAAAACGCTTGCCCCGCAAGGGGATCGCCCTGACACCGGCCCGCATGCCCGCCGAGGGGATATCCGCATGGCACCAGAACCACCGCTGCTCAGCATGTCCGGCATCACCAAGTCGTTCCCCGGAGTCCGGGCCCTGGACGGCGTCGATCTCGACGTCCAGGCCGGCGAGGTGCACTGCCTGCTCGGCCAGAACGGCGCCGGGAAGTCCACCCTGATCAAGGTGCTGGCCGGCGCTCACCAGCCCGACACGGGCACCATCCGCTGGCGTTCGGAAGAGGTCACGCTCCGCTCCCCGATCGCCGCCATGCGCCTCGGCATCGCCACCATCTACCAGGAACTCGACCTGGTGGAACACCTGTCGGTCGCCGAGAACGTGCACCTCGGCCACGAACCCACGGCCGCCGGCTTCGTCGTACGGGGCAAGGTCGCCCGGGACTCGACGGCCCAGCTCCTCAAGCGACTCGGTCACCCGGAGATCGACCCCGGCCGGCTGGTCGGTGAACTGTCGGCGGCGCACCAGCAGATCGTGTCCATGGCGCGGGCGCTCTCCCACGAGGTTCGGCTCATCGTGATGGACGAGCCGTCCGCGGCCCTCGACCCGGACGAGGTCGACAACCTCTTCCGTATCGTGGGCGACCTCACCGCGGACGGAGTCGCCGTCGTCTACATCTCGCACCGCCTGGAGGAGATCCGGCGCATCGGCGACCGCGTGACCGTGCTGAAGGACGGCCGCGCCGTGGCCGGCGGGCTGCCCGCCAAATCGACGCCGACCAGCGAGGTGGTCGCGCTGATGACGGGACGCAACGTCGAGTACGTCTTCCCGCGACGGCCCACCGCCGCACCGCAGGGCGAACCGGTGCTGACCGTCGAAGGGCTCTCCCGCGAGGGCGAGTTCGCCCCCCTCGACCTCCAGGTGCGACCCGGTGAGATCGTCGGACTCGCGGGACTCGTGGGCTCCGGACGCTCCGAGATCCTGGAGACCGTCTACGGCGCCCGCAAGCCGGACACCGGCCGGGTCCTGGTCGACGGACGGCCCCTGAAACCGGGCAGTGTGCGGGCGGCCGTGAGCGCCGGGCTCGGGCTCGCCCCCGAGGAACGCAAGGCGCAGGCCCTGCTCATGCTGGAATCCGTCACCCGCAACGTGTCGGTGTCCTCCATGTCCCGCTTCGCACGGGTCGGCTGGATCGACCGCGGCGCCGAACTGGGCGCCGCGCGAGCCGCCACCCGCGAACTGTCCCTGCGTCCCGACAACCCCGACGTGCCGGTGCGCACCCTGTCCGGCGGCAACCAGCAGAAGGCCGTGCTCGCGCGCTGGCTGCTGCGCGGCTGCCGGGTGCTGCTGCTCGACGAACCCACCCGCGGCGTCGACGTGGGCGCCCGCGCCGAGCTCTACGCGGTCATCCGCCGACTGGCGGACGAAGGCCTCGCGGTCCTGCTGGTCTCCAGCGAGGTGCCCGAGGTGCTCGGCCTCGCCGACCGCGTCCTGGTCCTGCGCGAGGGCACCGTCGTCCACACGGCGCCCGCCCGCGAACTCGACGAACACCGTGTACTCGACCTGGTCATGGAAGGAAGCCCGGCGTCATGACGCAGCCCGTCTCCCCGCCGCGGGACAGCACCGACAAGGTGCCGTCGGCCGCCGAAACACCCCCCTGGCGCGCCGTGTTGTTCCGCGCCGACGTCCGCACGCTGTCGTTGCTCGGCGTGCTCGCCGTACTGATCCTCATCGGCGGCATCACCAAACCGGACGAGTTCCTGGACACCCGCAACCTCCAGCTCGTCCTCACCCAGGCCTCCGTCATCGGTGTCGTCACCGTCGGCATGACCTTCGTCATCATCTCCGGCGGCATCGACCTGTCGGTCGGCGCGATCGTCGCCCTCGCCTCCGTGTGGGCCACCACCGTCGCCACCCAGGAGTACGGTTTCGGCGGCATCCTGTTCACCGCCGTCGCCGTCGGAGTGGGGTGCGGGCTGGTCAACGGGGTGCTCATCGCGTACGGCGGGATGGTGCCGTTCATCGCCACCCTCGCCATGCTCGCCTCGGCCCGCGGCCTCGCCCTGCAGATCACCGACGGCCGGACCCAGATCGTCAGCGTCGACAGCGTCCTCGACCTCGGCGAACGCGACGCCTACATCCTCGGCATCCCGCCGCTGGTCCTGGTCTTCGCAGCGGTCACCGTCATCGGCTGGCTGGTCCTCAACCGGACCACCTTCGGCCGCCGCACCGTCGCCGTCGGCGGCAACGCGGAGGCCGCCCGGCTCGCCGGCATCGACGTACGCCGCCAGCGGCTCTACCTGTACCTGCTGTCCGGGCTGTGCTGCGGCATCGCCGCCTTCCTGCTGATCGTCCTGGCCGGCTCCGGCCAGAACACCAACGGCAACCTCTACGAACTCGACGCCATCGCCGCCGCGATCATCGGCGGCACCCTGCTCACCGGGGGCCGCGGCACCATCGTCGGCTCCGTCCTCGGCGTCCTGATCTTCACCACGATCACCAACATCTTCGCCCTGAACAACCTGCAGAGCGACGTCCAGCAGATCGCCAAGGGCGCGATCATCGTCGCCGCCGTGCTGGTCCAGCGCCGTACCGCGAGCACGACATGAGGAAAGGGTTCACCGCCATGCCACAGACGCCTTTCACGAGCCGCAGAGGGCTGCTCTTCGGAGCGGCCGCCGTATCCGCCGGTGCCCTCGTCACCGGGTGCACGAGCAACGAGTCCAGCGCCGACGAGCCGGCCGCCAACGACCAGCCCGCCGCCGACGACAAGCCCGGCAAGCCGGTCACCATCGGCTACGCGGGACCGCAGGCCGACCACGGATGGCTCAACGCCATCAACGACAACGCCAAGAAGCGGGCGGAGAAGTACTCCGACGTCACCCTGGAGATCACCGAGGGCTCCAACGACACCGCCCAGCAGATCGGCCAGATCGAGACCCTCATCAACAAGAAGGTCGACGTCCTGGTGGTGCTGCCGGCCGACGGCAAGGCGCTCACCCAGGTCGGGCTGAAGGCGATGCGGGCCGGCATCCCGGTGGTCAACCTCGACCGGATCTTCAACACCCCGCAGGCCTACCGCTGCTGGGTCGGTGGCGACAACTACGGCATGGGCCTGAACGCCGGTCACTACATCGGCGAGAAGCTCAAGGACAAGCCGAACGCCCGGGTCGTCGAACTCGCCGGGCTGGACAACCTGGAGCTCACCCAGCAGCGCACCAAGGGCTTCGACGACGCGCTGAAGAACTACCCCAACATCAAGAAGGTGGCCCGGCAGGCCGCCGAGTTCACCGTCGAGTCCGGCCAGGCCAAGATGGCCCAGCTGCTCCAGGCGCAGTCGGAGATCGACGCGCTGTGGAACCACGACGACGACCAGGGCGTGGGCGCGCTGCGCGCCATCGAACAGGCCGGTCGCGACGAGTTCCTGATGGTGGGCGGCGCCGGCGCGCTCGCCGCCTTCGAGGCCATCAAGGCCGACAACGGTGTCCTGAAGGCGACCGTCCTGTACCCGCCGACCATGGCCGCGTCCGCGATCGACCTCGCCCGCGCCCTCGGCCAGGGCAAGGGCATCGGCGGCCTCGCCGAGTTCGAGATCCCCTCGACGGTGACCTGCTACTCGGCCGTCGTCGACAAGGAGAACGTGGACCAGTACATGCCCACCGGGTTCAAGTGAGGGGCCCCGCCCCACGGGCCTGACCAGCCCACCGGGCGGGACCCACCCCGCCCGCCACGACGACGAGGAGGACATTCGTATGGCACAGCCGCAGCAGTCCGAAGGTGCAAAAACGGGGAAGCCACCGCTGCGCGTCGGCATGGTCGGTTACGCCTTCATGGGTGCCGCCCACTCCCAGGGCTGGCGCACCGCGGGACGCGTCTTCGACCTGCCGCTGAGCCCCGAACTGGCCGTGATCTGCGGCCGGGACGCCGACGCCGTGCGCGCGGCGGCCGACCGGCACGGCTGGGCGGAGACCGAGACGGACTGGCGCGCCCTGGTCGAACGGGACGACATCGACCTCGTCGACATCTGCACCCCCGGCGACAGCCACGCCGAGATCGCGCTCGCCGCGCTCGCCGCGGGCAAGCACGTGCTGTGCGAAAAGCCCCTCGCCAACACCGTCGAGGAGGCCGCGGCCATGACCCGCGCCGCCGAAGAGGCGGCGGCACGCGGCCAGCTGGCGATGGTCGGCTTCAACTACCGCCGGGTCCCCGCCACCGCGCTGGCCCGGCGGATGGTGGCCGAGGGCAGGATCGGCACACTGCGGCACGTGCGGGTGGCCTACCTCCAGGACTGGCTGGTGGACCCCGCGTTCCCGCTGACCTGGCGGCTGCGCCGCGAGCAGGCCGGATCCGGCTCGCTCGGCGACCTCGGCGCGCACATCGTCGACCTGGCCCAGTACCTGGCCGGGGAGCGGCTGGCGGGCGTCTCGGCGCTCACCGAGACGTTCGTACGGCAGCGGCCCCTGCCCACCGCGCCCAGCGCCGGCCTGGCCGCCGTCACCGCGGCCGGCACCGGAGAGGTCACCGTCGACGACGCCGCCCTGTTCACCGGCCGCTTCACCTCCGGCGCCCTCGCCTCCTTCGAGGCCACCCGGTACGCCACCGGACGCAAGAACGCCCTGCGCATCGAACTCAACGGCGAGCGCGGCTCGCTCGCCTTCGACCTGGAGCGGCTCAACGAGCTGTCGTTCCACGACGGCACCGAGCCCGCGACGCACGCCGGTTTCCGCCGCATCCTCGTCACCGAACCCGACCACCCCTACCTCGAGGGCTGGTGGCCGCCGGGCCACGGCCTCGGCTACGAGCACACCTTCGTGCACCAGGCCCGCGACCTGGTCCACGCCGTCGCCGAGGGCCGCACCCCCGAACCCTCCTTCGCCGACGGGCTGCAGGTGCAGCGCGTCCTCGCGGCGGTGGAGGAGAGCGCAGAGAAGAACTCCGTCTACACACCGATCGCCGCCTGAGGAGGACGGATACGGATGCCGCGCAACTTCACGCTGTTCACCGGACAGTGGGCGGACCTGCCGCTGGAGGAGGTCTGCCGACTCGCCCGCGACTTCGGCTACGACGGCCTCGAACTCGCCTGCTGGGGCGACCACTTCGAGGTGGACAAGGCGCTCGCCGACCCGTCCTACGTCGCCGGCCGCCACCAGCTCCTCGACAAGTACGGCCTGAAGTGCTGGGCGATCTCCAACCACCTGGTCGGGCAGGCGGTGTGCGACGCCATCATCGACGAACGCCACCAGGCGATCCTGCCCGCCCGGATCTGGGGCGACGGCGAGGCCGAGGGCGTACGGCAGCGGGCCGCCGCCGAGATCAAGGACACCGCGCGCGCCGCGGCCCTCCTCGGCGTCGACACCGTCATCGGTTTCACGGGCTCGGCCATCTGGCACCTGGTCGCCATGTTCCCGCCCGCGCCCGAGTCGATGATCGAGCGGGGGTACGAGGACTTCGCCGAGCGGTGGAACCCCATCCTGGACGTCTTCGACGCCGAGGGAGTGCGGTTCGCGCACGAGGTCCACCCCAGCGAGATCGCCTACGACTACTGGACCACCGTCCGCGCCCTGGACGCGGTCGACCGCCGGCCGGCCTTCGGCCTCAACTTCGACCCCTCCCACTTCGTGTGGCAGGACCTCGACCCGGTCGGCTTCCTGTGGGACTTCCGCGACCGGATCTACCACGTCGACTGCAAGGAGGCCCGCAAGCGCCTCGACGGACGCAACGGCCGCCTCGGCTCCCACCTGCCCTGGGGCGACCCCCGGCGCGGCTGGGACTTCGTCTCCGCCGGCCACGGCGACGTGCCGTGGGAGGACGTCTTCCGCATGCTGCGCTCCATCGACTACCAGGGCCCCGTCTCCGTCGAATGGGAGGACGCCGGCATGGACCGGCTCCAGGGCGCCCCCGAGGCGCTGACCCGCCTGAAGGCGTACGACTTCGAGCCGCCCAGCGCGTCCTTCGACGCGGCGTTCAACAGCTGAGTCGCGCCCGGCCGCAGGTCGGGAACGGGGGCCGGTACGTCCGCCGGCCCCCGGTCCGGCCTGCCCGGATACCGCTTTGTCCTGCATTGGGAAAAAGATTGAACCGGTCTTGATCCAAGGGGTGTTCGCCCCGGAAGAACGCGGTTACCGTCCCTGAAGTGTTCAGGACACCCACGCCTCCGGGGTGACGGCGCACCCCGGCGCCCGCTTCGCCGCCTTCGCACCCACCCGTACGGCCCATCCCGTTCCCGGAGGGACTTCGTGCACAGAACCAGACTCAAAAGCACCACGACCACGAGGCGTCCCAGGCTTCGCACCACCCTCGCCCTGTTCACCGGCCTGCTGCTGGCCGTGGGCACCCCGGCGACCGTCGCCGGCGCCCACCCCGGCCACCCGGAGCACGACGACCCGGCGGCCGCCGAGGGGCAGTTCCAGCAGGTACCGCTCGCCAAGGGCGAGCCCGAGACGGGCGAGCCGATGTCGCTCGCCGTGCTCCCGGACCGCAGCGTCCTGCACACCTCGCGCGACGGCACGCTGCGCCTCACCGACCAGGGCGGCGTCACCAAGGTCGCCGGCAAGATCCCCGTCTACAGCCATGACGAGGAGGGCCTGCAGGGCGTCGGCATCGACCCGGACTTCAAGAACAACCGGGCGATCTACCTCTACTACGCCCCGCCGCTCGACACCCCCGCGGGCGACGCCCCGGAGACCGGCACCGCCGAGGACTTCAAGAAGTTCGACGGCGTCAACCGCCTGTCCCGCTTCGTCCTCAACGCCAACGGCACGCTCGACCTGGCCAGCGAGAAGAAGGTCCTGGACGTCGCGGCCTCCCGCGGCACCTGCTGCCACGTCGGCGGCGACATCGACTTCGACGCCGAGGGCAACCTCTACCTGTCCACCGGCGACGACACCAACCCCTTCGCCTCCGACGGCTTCACGCCGATCGACGAGCGGCCGGACCGCAACCCGGCCTTCGACGCCCGCCGCAGCGCCGGCAACACCAACGACCTGCGCGGCAAGATCCTGCGCATCAAGGTCGCCGAGGACGGCTCGTACACCGTCCCGGAGGGCAACCTCTTCGCCCGCGGGACCGACAAGACCCGTCCCGAGATCTACGCGATGGGCTTCCGCAACCCGTTCCGGATAAGCGTCGACGACAAGACCGGCATCGTCTACGTCGGCGACTACGGCCCCGACGCCGGTGCCGCCGACCCGAACCGGGGCCCGGCGGGACAGGTCGAGTTCGCCAAGGTCACCAAGGCCGCCAACTTCGGCTGGCCGTTCTGCACCGGCGACAACGACGCCTACGTCGACTACGACTTCGCGACCAAGGTCTCCGGTGAGAAGTTCGACTGCGCCGCCCCCAGGAACACCTCGCCCCACAACACGGGCCTCGTCGACCTGCCGCCCGCGCAGGCCGCCTGGATCCCGTACGACGGCGACTCCGTGCCCGAGTTCGGCAGCGGCTCCGAGTCCCCGATGGCCGGCCCGGTCTACCGCTACGACCCCGAGCTCGACTCCAGTGTGAAGTTCCCCGAGGCGTACGACGGCGACTTCTTCGCCGGTGAGTTCGGCCGCCGCTGGATCAAGCGCATCGAGCAGGGCGAAGACGGCTCCGTCGCGAAGATCAACGACTTCCCGTGGACCGGCACCCAGATCATGGACATGGAGTTCGGGCCCGACGGCGCGCTCTACGTCCTGGACTACGGCGTCTCCTGGTTCCAGGGCGACGAGAACTCCGCGCTGTACCGGATCGAGAACGCCGAGGACGGCTTCTCCCCGATCGCCGAGGTGAGCGCCGACAAGACCTCGGGCGCGGCCGGCCTGAAGGTCAAGTTCACCGCCACCGTCAAGGACGCCGACTCCCCGGACCTCACCTACAGCTGGGACTTCGGCGACGGCACCAAGGGCGAGGGACTCACCCCCACCCACACGTACAAGAAGATCGGCACCTACACGGCGACCTTCACCGCGAAGGACGCCGAGGGCAACACCGGTAACGCCAGCGCCCGGATCGTGGTCGGCAACACCGAGCCCAAGGTGAGGATCGACGTCCCCGGCAACGGCAGCCTGGCCGCCTTCGGTGAGCCCGTGCCGTTCAAGGTGACCGTCACCGACCCCGAGGAGACCGTCGACTGCTCCAAGGTCAAGGTCGCCTACAGCCTCGGCCACGACTCCCACGCCCACGAGCTGACCAGCGAGATGGGCTGTGAGGGCACTCTGAAGCCGCCCGCCGGAGACGGCGGTCACGACCCCAACGCCAACATCTACGGCGTCGTCGGCGCCAGTTACACCGACGGCGGGGCGAACGGCCAGGAGACCCTGACCGGCACCGCGCGCACCGTGGTCCAGCCGCTGCACCGCCAGGCCGAGCACTTCACCACCCAGTCGGGCGTTCAGACGTACGACAAGACCGGCGCCAACGGCGGCAAGACCGTCGGTGACATCAACGACGGCGACTGGATCTCCTTCAGCCCCTACCGCTTCGACGGTCAGAAGAAGATGACCGTGCGCGCCTCCTCCGGTGGCGCCGGCGGCTTCGTCGAACTGCGCACCGGCTCGCCCGACGGCCCGCTGCACGGCTCGGCGTACATCCCGCCGACCGGCGGCTGGGACACGTTCCAGAACGTCGACGTGCCCCTGCGGTCCCTGCCGAAGCGCACCACGGACATCTACCTGGTGTTCAGGGGCGGCGACGGCGCGCTGTACGACGTGGACGACTTCGAGTTCTCCAAGGAGCCGTTCAAGGCCGGCAAGAAGGTCCTGGTCTTCTCCAAGACGGCGGGCTTCCGGCACGACTCCATCCCGGCCGGCATCGCCGCCCTGAAGGAGCTCGGCGCCCCGGCCGGCATCTCGGTCACCGCCACCGAGGAGGCCGGACAGTTCACCACGGCCAACCTCGCCAAGTACGACGCCGTGGCCTTCCTGTCCACCACCGGTGACGTGCTCGACGCCGACCAGCAGAAGGCGTTCGAGAACTACGTGAAGAACGGCGGCGGCTACGTGGGCATCCACGCCGCCGCCGACACCGAGTACGACTGGAAGTTCTACGGCGGTCTCGTCGGCGCCTACTTCGACTCGCACCCGGCCATCCAGAAGGCCACCGTGCGCGTCGAGGACCACGACCACCCGTCCACCGCGCACCTGGACGAGGCGTGGGAGCGCACCGACGAGTGGTACAACTACCGCACCAACCCGCGCGAGCAGGCCAAGGTCCTCGCCACTCTCGACGAGACCACCTACCAGGGCGGCACCATGAAGGGCGACCACCCGATCGCCTGGTGCCAGAGCTACGGCGGGGGCCGCTCGTTCTACACGGGCGGTGGCCACACCAAGGAGTCCTACGCCGACGAGGCCTTCCGCGCCCATCTGCTCGGCGGTCTGCAGTACGCCACCGGCCAGGTCAAGGCGGACTGCAAGCCGAGCAAGGGCTACCGGGAGATCTTCAACGGCCAGACCCTGGACGGCTGGAAGCAGGCAGGCCCCGGCACGTTCGACGTCAAGGACGGCACCCTGGAGACCGAGGGCGGCATGGGCCTGCTCTGGTACCAGGCCAAGGAGCTGAAGTCGTACTCCCTCAAGCTCGACTGGAAGATGCGGGGCGACGACAACTCCGGGATCTTCGTGGGCTTCCCGGCCTCCGACGACCCCTGGTCCGCGGTGAACAAGGGCTACGAGATCCAGATCGACGCCACGGACGCGCCCGACCGCACCACGGGCTCCGTCTACTCCTTCAAGTCGGCGAACATCAAGGCCCGTGACCAGGTCCTGCGCCCGCCCGGCCAGTGGAACTCCTACGAGATCAAGGTCCAGGGCGAACGCCTCCAGGTGTTCCTCAACGGAGTCAAGATCAACGACTTCACCAACAAGGACCCCGAGCGGAGCCTGACGGACGGCCACATCGGCCTCCAGAACCACGGCGCCGACGACCAGGTCTCCTTCCGCAACATCCAGCTGAAGGAACTGCCCGCACAGGGCGACTAGAACGGCGGCGGGCGGAGGACGCCGGACCTCCGCCCGCCGTCCCGCCGGGCCCCGCGCCCGGCGCCCCGCTCGTCCCCATCCGGCACTCGCACCGGGTTCGCGTACGACAAGGAGGCTGCCCATGTCCGCCGAACCGTCCCTCCCCACCCCCTCCCCGGCCCCGCGCTACGGCGTCTGGCTCATCGGGGCGCGCGGATCCGTCGCCACCACCGTGGTGGCGGGATGCGCCGCCATGACCGCCGGACTGCACCCGCCGACGGGCATGGTGACCGAGGACCCCGTCTTCGCCGACTCCGGCCTGCCGGCCCTGTCCTCCCTCGTCTTCGGCGGCCACGACACCCTGGACTGCCCGCTGCCCAAACGCGCGGAGGCACTCGCGGCCGGCGGGGTGCTGCCGCCCGGTCTGCCGTCCGCCGTCGCGGCCGAACTCGACGCCGCCGACCGGGAGATCCGGCCCGGTGGTCCGGCCGCCGGGGACACCCGCAGCGAAGAGGAACTGATCGCCGCCTTCGCCTCGGACATCCGCGACTTCATCACCCGGTGCGGGCTGGAGGGCACGGTGGTGGTGAACGTGGCCTCCACGGAACCGGCGCCCGTCGGCTCCGCACTCCCCGCCAGTTCCCTGTACGCCGCCGCCGCCCTCCGCGCCGGCTGCCCCTACGTCAACTTCACCCCCTCGACGGGACTGCACCACCCGGCGCTGGCCCCGCTGGCCGAGGCCTCCGGTCTGCCCTACGCGGGCCGCGACGGCAAGACCGGCCAGACCCTGCTGCGCTCGGTGCTCGGCCCGATGTTCGCCCAGCGGGCGCTGACGGTGCGCGCCTGGTCCGGCACCAACCTCCTGGGCGGCGGCGACGGTGCCGCCCTCGCCGACCCCGCGGCCGCCGCCGCCAAGAACGCCGGGAAGGAACGCGTCCTCGTCGACACCCTCGGTGCCGCCCCCGAGGGCGAGGTCCACATCGACGACGTGCCCGCGCTCGGCGACTGGAAGACGGCCTGGGACCACATCGCCTTCGACGGCTTCCTCGGCTCCCGCATGATCCTGCAGACCATCTGGCAGGGCTGCGACTCGGCGCTCGCCGCCCCGCTCGTTCTCGACCTGGCCCGGCTGGTCGCCCGTGCCCGGGAGAGGGGCCTGTCCGGTCCGCTGGGCGAACTGGGCTTCTACTTCAAGGACCCGGTCGGGGACGGCCCGTCGTCACTGGCCGAGCAGTACGCGGAGCTGAGGCACTTCGCCGGGCGACTGCGGGACGGCGCCGACGGTCGCGGGGCGCAGCGGTGAGCCGCACGGTCGCCGGGGCGCAGGTCACGCCCGCGCCGACCGGGCGAACGGCGGCGGGCCCGGCCCCCGAGGACGCCGCATCGGCCCCCGGCGGTGCCGCGCCCCACACACCCCGTCCCCACTCCGACCGCGCGGGCGCCTGGGCCGAACTGCTGCGCCTGCCCGCGCTGTTCACCGTCCCCGGCGACGCCCTGGCCGGCGCGGCGGCGGTCGGCGCGCGCCCCGGGCCCCGCACCCTGCTCGCCATCGGATCATCCCTGTGCCTGTACGAGGCCGGCATGGCCCTGAACGACTGGGCGGACCGCGCCGAGGACGCCCTGGAACGCCCGCACCGCCCGCTCCCCTCCGGTCGCATCCGCCCCGCCGCCGCCCTCGCCGCGGCCTGTGGCCTCACCGGGGCCGGTCTGGTGCTCGCCGCCCGTGCCGGTCGGCCCGCGCTCGCCGTGGCCGCGCCGCTGGCGGCGACCGTCTGGGCCTACGACCTGGCGCTGAAGCACACTGCCGCCGGTCCCGCGGCCATGGCCACCGCCCGCGGACTGGACCTGCTCCTGGGCGCGGCCGCCACGAGCGGCGGCACCCGGGCGGCACTGCCCTCCGCCGCGCTGCTCGGCAGCCACACCCTCGCGGTCACGGCCGTGTCCCGCCGGGAGACCGGCGGCGGCTCGGCCCTGGTCCCGCTGGCGGCCCTCGCCACGACGGGAGTGCTGACGCGGCTGATCACCCATCGCCGCACCCGACTCCCGGCAGGCCGACGGGCAGCAGCCGCCCCCGGCCTGCCGGGTCCCAGCCCGGCCGAGGGCCCGCCCGGGGTCACCGGCGCCCTCACCACCGCCCTGGCCGCCGCCTACGCCGCCACGGCCGCCCGCCCCTACTTCCACGCCGCCCTCAACCCCTCGCCCCCGCTCACCCAACGCGCCGTCGGTGGCGGCATCCGGGCCACGATCCCGCTCCAGGCCGCACTCGCCGCCCGTTCCGGCGCGGCCGCCACATCCCTCCTGGTCGCGGCCCTGGCCCCGGCCGGCCGGATGTTCGCGAGGAGGGCCGGCATGAGGAAGGTGAGCATCACGTGAGCCGACACCCGAACCCGGGGCCGAACGGGGACGTGGCCACGGGCCTGCGACCGAACACGGACGGCGTCTCCCCGCCCTCTCTCCGCTTCGGCTACGGCACCAACGGACTCGCCGACCTCCGGCTCGACGACGCCCTCGGCCTGCTCGCCGACCTCGGCTACGACGGTGTCGGACTGACCCTCGACCACATGCACCTCGACCCGCTCGCCCCGGACCTCGCCGCCCGCACCCGCCGGGTCGCGCACCGGCTGGACGCGCTCGGTCTGGGCGTCACCGTCGAGACCGGTGCCCGCTATGTGCTCGACCCCCGCCGCAAGCACGGCCCCTCGCTCCTGGACCCCGACCCGGACGACCGCGCCCGCCGCGTCGACCTGCTCCTGCGGGCGGTCCGGGTCGCCGCCGACCTCGGCGCGCACGCCGTGCACTGCTTCAGCGGGATTGTCCCCGACGGCACGGACGAGGACACCGCGTGGAAGCGCCTCACGGAGGCGCTCACCCCCGTCCTGGACGCCGCCGGCACCGCCGGCGTCCCGCTCGCCGTCGAACCCGAACCCGGTCACCTCCTCGCCACCCTCGCCGACTTCCACCACCTGCGCCGCACGCTCGGCGACCCCGGGCCCCTCGGCCTCACCCTGGACCTCGGCCACTGCCAGTGCCTCGAACCCCTCCCTCCCGCGGACTGCGTACGCGACGCGGCCCCCTGGCTGCGCCATGTCCAGATCGAGGACATGCGCCGCGGCGTCCACGAACACCTCCCCTTCGGGGACGGCGAGATGGACTTCCCGCCCGTCCTCGCGGCCCTCGCCGCCACCGGATACCAGGGCCTGACCGTCGTCGAACTGCCCCGCCACTCCCACGCGGGCCCGCACTTCGCCGCCCACTCCCTCCCCTTCCTCCGCCACGCCGCCACCCAGGCCGCGGCGTTCGCCGCACCCGCACCCGCCTCCACCTCCTCGGTCCCCGCCGCCCCGCACGGCGATCCCTCCGCCACCCCCGAAGGGAGCAGCACCCCATGACGCGCCCCCGTGCCACCCCGGCCACCCCGGAGGCAGACGCAGCCGGCGTCCAGGCGACCGCTCACACCTCGGGAGCGGAGGCGGCCGACGGCCCCACCGCCGCCCAGGGCACCACTCCCGCCCTCACCCCGCCCGCCGAACTGCGCCGCCGGCTCACCGAGCTCCTGGACGGAGCCGCCCGCGCCTGGCTCGACCAGGCCCTGGACGAGGCATCGGCGCATCCCGGCGCCCACGGACCCATCTCCGTGTGGGAGCTGCGCCTGGCCGAGGCCGGCCGCCGCTGCGGCCCCGTCCACGCCGACGCCGCCCGCGTCCTCATCCTGCACACGGCCCACGCCGACGCCGACGCGCTCACCCGGGTCTACTTCCAGGGCACCGCCGACGAACGCCGTGCCGTCCTGCACGCCCTGCCGCACCTCCTGACCGGCCCCGACGCCCTCCCGCTGATCGAGGACGCCCTGCGCACCAACGACACCCGGCTCGTCGCCGCCGCCCTCGGCCCCTACGGCGCCCGTCACCTGGACGCCCACGCCTGGCGGCACGCCGTACTGAAGTGCCTCTTCACCGGCGTCGGCCTCGACCACGTGGCGGACCTGGCCCGGCGCGCCCGGGGAGACGGCGAACTCGCCCGCATGCTCGGCGACTACGCCGAGGAACGCACCGCCGCCGGCCGCCCCGTCCCGGAGGACCTGCGCCGCGTTCTGGCCCTGACCGAGTCCGCCGCCACCCCGGCGCACGGCACGGACGACCCCCACGGCAAGGAGTCCTGATGCGCATCTTCGACCCCCACATCCACATGACGTCGCGCACCACCGACGACTACGAGGCCATGTACGCCGCGGGTGTCCGCGCCGTCGTCGAGCCCGCCTTCTGGCTGGGCCAGCCCCGCACCTCCCCGGCCTCCTTCCTCGACTACTTCGACTCCCTCCTCGGCTGGGAACCCTTCCGCGCCGCCCAGTACGGCATCGCCCACCACTGCACGCTCGCCCTCAACCCCAAGGAGGCCAACGACCCGCGCTGCACGCCCGTCCTCGACGAACTGCCCCGGTATCTCGTCAAGGACAACGTGGTGGCCGTCGGCGAGATCGGCTACGACTCCATGACCCCCGCCGAGGACGCCGCCTTCGCCGCCCAGCTCCAGCTCGCCGCCGACCACGGGCTGCCCGCGCTGGTGCACACCCCGCACCGCGACAAGCTCGCCGGGCTGCGCCGCACCCTCGACGTGGTCCGTGAGTCCGCGCTGCCGCTGGACCGCGTGCTGGTCGACCACCTCAACGAGACCACCGTCAAGGAGGCCAAGGACAGCGGCTGCTGGCTCGGCTTCTCCGTCTATCCGGACACCAAGATGGACGAGGAGCGGATGGTCGCCATCCTGCGCGACCACGGGCCCGAGCGGGTCCTGGTGAACTCCGCCGCGGACT
The DNA here is from genome assembly GCA_014650015.1 of Streptomyces griseoloalbus. Classification (GTDB taxonomy): domain Bacteria; phylum Actinomycetota; class Actinomycetes; order Streptomycetales; family Streptomycetaceae; genus Streptomyces; species Streptomyces griseoloalbus. The sequence goes on along the minus strand of BMUD01000012.1, from coordinate 84,271 downwards.
GGGGCAAGAGCGATCCACTGAAGACCCGCAAGGTCGCCGACCTGATGCTCGCCGAGGGCTTCACCGAGGACGACGTCGACCGGGTGCTGTGGCGCAACCCCGTCGCCTTCTACGGACTCAGCGGTCGCCTCGACCTCGACGTGACCGCCACCGACGCCACCCACGAGGGCAACTCCATCCTGCGTGGTGTACCGAGAGACGAGCCCCGGCCGGCCGGCGTCCCCGACACGGAGGCGTGAGCCATGCGCTTCCGCCACCCCGACGGCTCCACCGTCCACCTCGCCTACTGCACCAACGTCCACCCCGCCGAGACCCTCGACGGCGTCCTCGCCCAGCTCCGCGACCACTGCGAACCCGTCCGCCGCCGCCTGGGCCGCGACCGGCTCGGCATCGGCCTGTGGCTCGCCAAGGACGCCGCGCACGCCCTCGTCACCGACCCGTCCGCCCTGCGCGGACTGCGCTGCGAGCTCGAACGGCGCGGCCTCGAGGTCGTCACACTCAACGGTTTCCCCTACGAGGGTTTCGGTGCCGAGGAGGTCAAGTACCGCGTCTACAAGCCGGACTGGGCCGATCCCGAACGCCTGGAACACACCACCGCCCTGGCCCGCGTCCTCGCCGGACTGCTGCCCGACGACGTCGCCGACGGCAGCATCTCCACCCTGCCGCTGGCCTGGCGCACCGCCTACGACGAGCAGCGCGCGGAGACGGCCCGCACCGCCCTGCGCACCCTCGCCGAACGCCTCGACGCACTCCAGGAACTGACCGGACGCTCCATCCGCGTCGCCCTTGAGCCGGAACCCGGCTGCGTCGTCGAGACCACCCGGGACGCCATCGCCCCGCTCACCGCGATCGCCCACGACCGCGTCGGCATCTGTGTCGACACCTGCCACCTCGCCACCTCCTTCGAAGACCCGCACACCGCCCTGGACGACCTCACCCGGGCCGGCGTGCCCGTGGTCAAGTCCCAGCTCTCCGCCGCACTCCACGCCGAGCAGCCCCACCTCCCCGAGGTGCGTGAGGCCCTCGCCGCCTTCGCCGAGCCCCGCTTCCTGCACCAGACCCGCACGTCCACCGCGGCCGGTCTGCGCGGCACCGACGACCTCGACGAGGCACTGGCCGGCGACACCCTGCCCGACGGGGCGCCCTGGCGAGCCCACTTCCACGTCCCGCTGCACGCGTCCCCCACCGCGCCCCTCACCTCCACGCTGCCCGTCCTGAAGTCCGTCCTGACCCGGCTGGTCGGCGGCCCGCACCCGCTCACCCGCCACCTCGAGGTCGAGACCTACACCTGGCAGGCGCTCCCGCCCGAACTGCGCCCGCGCGGCCGCGGCCAGCTCGCCGACGGCATCGCCGCCGAACTCTCCCTGGCCCGCGACCTGCTGACGGACCTCGGCCTGAAGGAACTCCCATGAGCGACCCCACCCCCCTGCTCGTCCTCGACGTCGTGGGCCTCACCCCCCGTCTCCTCGACCACATGCCCCGCCTCAGGGCACTCGGCCAGTCCGGCTCCCGCGCCCCACTCGGCACCGTCCTGCCCGCCGTCACCTGCGCCGCCCAGTCCACCTTCCTCACCGGCACCATGCCGTCGGAACACGGCATCGTCGGCAACGGCTGGTACTTCCGCGAACTCGGCGACGTACTGCTGTGGCGGCAGCACAACGGCCTTGTCTCCGGCGACAAACTCTGGGACGCGGCCCGCCGCGCGCACCCCGGCTACACCGTCGCCAACATCTGCTGGTGGTACGCCATGGGCGCCGACACCGACATCACCGTCACCCCCCGCCCGGTCTACTACGCCGACGGCCGCAAGGAACCGGACTGCTACACCCGCCCGGCCGCGCTGCACGACGAACTCACCGAGAAGTTCGGCACGTTCCCCCTGTTCCACTTCTGGGGTCCGGGTGCCGACCTCGTCTCCAGCCAATGGATCATCGACGCGACCCGCCACATCATGCGGACCCGCCACCCCGATCTGACGCTGTGCTACCTCCCTCATCTCGACTACGACCTGCAGCGCTTCGGCCCCGACGACCCGCGCTCGTTCAAGGCGGCAGCCGACCTGGACGCCGCCCTGGCCCCGCTCCTGGACGACGCCCGCGCCGAGGGCCGTACCGTCGTCGCCCTGTCCGAGTACGGCATCACCCGTGTGAACCGGTCCGTGGACATCAACCGCGCCCTGCGCCGTGCGGGCCTCCTCGAGGTGCACACCCAGGACGGCATGGAGTACCTCGACCCGATGGCCTCCCGCGCCTTCGCGGTCGCCGACCACCAGATCGCCCACGTCTATGTGCGCCGCCCCGAGGACCTCGACGCCACCCGCGCGGCCCTCGAAGGGCTGCCCGGCATCGAGCAGCTCCTCGACGACGAGGGCAAGAAGACCCACCACCTCGACCATCCGCGCGCCGGCGAACTGGTCGCCGTCGCCGAACCCGACGCCTGGTTCACGTACTACTACTGGCTCGACGACGCCCGCGCGCCCGACTTCGCGCAGCTCGTCGAGATCCACCGCAAACCCGGCTACGACCCGGTCGAACTGTTCATGGATCCCCTCGACCCGTACGTCAAGGTCAAGGCGGCCACCGCGCTGGCGCGCAAGAAGCTCGGCATGCGCTACCGCATGGCGGTCGTGCCCCTGGACGCCTCACCTATTCGAGGCAGCCACGGCCGCCTCCCCGCGAGCGACGACGACGGTCCGCTCCTCATCTGCTCCACCCCCCGCGCTGTCGGTGACCGCGTCGCGGCCACCGACGTCAAACAAATCCTGCTCCAGCTGGCCGGTCTCGGCTGACGCACCACCATGCACGGCCGCCGAGATCCGACTACTGAGAGTGAAACACACGGCACTGACAACGGCCGGTCCCAGCGGCACCGGGACCGGCCACGACCGAGAAGGCAGGCACCCGTGACCCTGTACTCCGACCCCTCCCGCACCGAGGCCGCCACCGCCTCCGACGCCCCGGACGAGGGACTGCGCCGCACCCTCGGCGTGGACCGGCGCCGTTTCCTGAGCACCTGCACCGCCGTGGCGGCCGGAGCCGTCGCGGCCCCGGTCTTCGGCGCCGCCCCGGCCCTCGCCCAGGAGCACGGCAGAGACCGCGACCACGGGCGCGGCGGGCAGGTTCTCGTCCCGCCGCACAAGCGCGGCATCATCCTCTACACCGTCCGCGACGCCACCGGCCGCGACCCCCTCGCCACCGACCTGCCCTCCGGCTTCCGCGAGGTGTTCAAGCAGCTGGCCCGCCACGGCTACAGCCAGGTGGAGTTCGCCGGCTACCGCCAGCACGCGAACGCGCCCGGCGGCGCCAGCCTGGAATCCGTCGAGGGCGCCAAGCTGCTGCGCTCCTGGCTCAACGAATACGGCCTGCGCGCGCAGGGCAACCACGGTTTCATCCCGCCGTCCTGGCCGCTGACCACGGCGGACCTGGACACCTTCAAGAAGCACCTGGAGATCGCCAACATCCTCGGCATGGCGCACATGGGCACCGGTGGAGACCCCACCGGCAGCTCCTACCGCGCCGACTGGGACGTGGCCGCCGACAAGTGGAACGCGCTGGGTGAGATCGCCCAGCGCGAGGGCATCAAGCTCTACACCCACAACCACGACGGGGCCTACGGCTTCCTGCTCGACGGCGGCCCGCTGGACGACCAGGGCCGGCCGACCCGCAGCTCCGGAATCCGGAAGCTGGAGTACTTCCTGAAGGTCACCGACCCGAAGGCCGTCTGGCTGGAGATGGACATCTTCTGGGCGCACGTCGCCCAGTACAAGTTCCACACGTACACGGCACACGACGGCTCCACCCGGAAGAACGTCTTCGACCCGGCCGGCCTGGTCGCCCGCAACAACCGGCGCTACCCGCTGTTCCACGCCAAGGACGGCGTCGTCAGCACGACCAACGGCATGGGCTACGACATGGTGCCCTTCGGTACCGGCGTCATCGACTACACGACGTTCTTCTCACGGGTCGGGCAGCGGAACTACCACAACCCGATGATCGAGGACGACAATTCGCCGAGCGCCACCGATCCCGCGCAGTCGCTGCGGGAGGCGAAGATCAGCTACGACAACCTGGCGGCCCTGCGCAAGCGGCGCCACTGACCCGGACCACGGACCGGGCGGCCCTTCCCGCGGGGTGCGGGAGGGGCCGCCCGGTCCGTGCGAGGAAAGCTCCGTCAGGTCATCCCTCGCCGAGTGGACGGGGGTTGGGCGTGACGCGCTTGTCCTTCGAGCGTCCCGGTGGTTGCAGGAACAGCGCCACGAAACCGGCGAAGATCGAGATGCAGCCCGCCAGGGTGAAGGCGCCGTTGTAGCCCCAGGCGCCGACGACCACGGCCCCCATGCCCGCGCCCAGTCCGGAGACGAGCTTGGAGCTGTAGACCATCCCGTAGTTGGTGGCGTTGTTGTTCTCGCCGAAGTAGTCCGCCGTCAGCGCCGCGAACATCGGGAAGATGGCTCCGCCGCCGAACCCGGAGACGGCGGAGAAGAGCAGGAACAGGGGCAGGTTCGCGATCTCGGCCGACCAGATGATGCCGAACTGGGCGAGGCCCAGGATCGCGCACACGTAGAGCAGGCACCGCTTGCGGCCGTAGAGGTCGGAGAGCCACCCGATGACGCCGCGCCCGGTGCCGTTGACGATCGCCTTCAGCGACATCGCGGTGGCCACGATGCCGGCCGCGAAGCCCGCTTCCTCACCGATGTCGACCTGGAAGGCGATGCCGAAGATGTTCACGCCGGAGGTACAGGCGAGACAGAACCACATCAGCGCCACCCGGCCGGTCCTCCAGGCCTCCAGCGGGGAGTACTGCTTGACGGCCGGTGGGTTCTTCTCCAGCGAACGCCGGGCCCGCGGGTCGTCCGGCGGGTTCAGCGGGTCGACGGAGGCGGGCCACCAGTTCTTCGGCGGGTCCCGGAAGTAGAAGCCGGCGAGCGCCACCGTCGCGGCGAGGAAGACACCCGCCGAGATCAGTACCCAGCGGAAGTTGGAGCCGTCCATGTAGCCGTGGAAGATGAAGACGAACGGCACCGAGCCGTAGGCGAAACCGCCGTTGACGAAGCCGGTCTTGCCACCCCTGCGCTCCGGGTACCACTTGCCGACCATGTTGACGCAGGTCGCGTACACCATGCCCGCGCCCATGCCGCTGAACACGCCGAACCCGATGAAGGCGAGCGCGACATGCGGCGCGAACGCCAGCGACAGATAGCCGAGCAGCGTGCCGGCCGAGCCCAGCATCATCGCCCCTCGCGCGGGCAGTTTGCCGTTCTCACGCAGCCGCCCCGCCGGAAAGGCGACCGCGGCCTGGCAGAAGATCCAGGCGGTCATCATCCAGTAGATGCTGCCGCTGGACCAGTGGTGGGCCTCGTGGAGCGTGTCCTCGGCGGACGCGAACGCGTACTCGGCGGAGGAGATGCCCATCATGCCGACCCAGGGCAGGATCACCATCCACTTGCGCTTGCGTCCCATGATGTCGATGTCGGACTCGCCCACGCGATAGACGCGTCCGTTCCTGTCGGTCACCTCCCGGTAGGTGGCGACCTGTGTGACATCGGTGGTTGTCATGTAGTTTGCACCCCTTGCGTCGAAAGTTCTGGCCAGCGCCCCCTGTCCAATGCCTTTCGTGCGCGCGTGGGTCCCCGGGGCCGGCCGACGCGCACCGTCGGCCGGTCCCTCGCCGCCTCACCTCATGAGCCGCCCCCCAACAGCCCCGCGGCCCGCGCCCATTGGTACTTGGCGCCCAGCACGGCCACCGGCTTCTCGGTGGTGTACGGGTACGCCACGACCCCGCGTTCGAAGAGGTACTGGCACGCCTCCTCGACCTCCACGTCCCCCGCGAGCGAGGCCACCACGGGCTTGGCGATCCCCCGTTCGCGGAACTCCGCCACCACCCGCGCGGTGAGCTCGGCGAACACCATGGGAGGAGTGACGATCGTGTGCCAGTAGCCGAGCACCAGCGCGTGGATGCGTGGATCCTCGAGGCCCAGCCGGATCGTCGCCTCGTACGTCGACGGCGGCTCCCCGCCGGTGATGTCCACCGGGTTGCCCGCGGCCCCGAACGGCGGGATGAACTCCCGGAACGCCGCGTCCAGGTCGGCCGGGATCTCCATCAGCGACAGCCCGCTGTCGGTCACCGCGTCCGACAGGAGCACCCCGCTGCCGCCGGCCCCGGTGATGATCACCACGTTGTCGCCCCGCGGAGTGGGCAGCACCGGCAGGGCGCGCGCGTACTCCAGCATGTCGTTCAGACCCGGCGCCCGGATGACGCCCGCCTGCTTCAGGATGTCGTCGTACACCGCGTCGTCGCCCGCCAGGGCGCCGGTGTGCGAGCCCGCGGCCTTCGCGCCCGCCGCCGTGCGCCCCGCCTTCAGGACCACGACCGGTTTCTTCGGCACGGTCTCCCGCGCGGCCTCGACGAACGCGCGCCCGTCCTTGAGGTCCTCCAGGTGCATCGCGATGCACTCGGTGTGCGGGTCCTCCCCGAACCAGGTCAGCAGGTCGTCCTCGTCCAGGTCCGACTTGTTGCCCAGTCCGACGATCGCCGACACACCCGTCTTCGTCGTCCGCGCGAAGCCCAGGATCGCCATCCCGATGCCGCCCGACTGGCTGGTCAGCGCGACCCCGCCCTTGACGTCGTACGGCGTGCAGAACGTGGCACACAGGTCCTGCCACGTCGAGTAGTAGCCGTAGATGTTGGGCCCCAGCAGCCTGATGCCGTGCCGCTCGGCGATCGCCACGATCTCGTCCTGGAGTTCGTGCTCACCGGTCTCCGCGAACCCGGAGGGGATGAGCACGGCGTTCGGGATCCTCTTGCGCCCCACCTCCTCCAGCGCCGAGGCCACGAACTTGGCGGGGATCGCGAAGACCGCCACATCCACCTCACCGGGAACGTCGGTGACACTCTTGTACGCCTTGCGGCCCAGAATGTCATCGGCCCTGGGGTTCACCGGATGGATCTCCCCGGCGAAGCCCCCGTCGACGAGGTTGCGCATCACCGAGTTGCCGATCTTGCCGGACTCGTTCGAGGCGCCGATCACCGCGACCGAGCGCGGCTGCATCAGCCGCCGCATGGAGGCGAGGATCTCCTCGCGCGAGTAGCGCCGCCGCTCCTTCCTCTTCTCGGTGGAGAGGATCACCCGGATGTCGGCCGCGACCGCTCCGTCCGCCGTGGCGATCACCGGGTTGAGGTCCACCTCGGCGATGTCCGGGAAGTCCGCGACGAGTTGCGACACCCGGCGGATCTGCTCGGCGACCGCCCACCGGTCCACGCCCTCCTGGCCGCGCACACCCCGCAGGATCTCCGCCGACCGGATGGAGTCCAGCATCGACAGCGCCTCGTCGGTGTCCACGGGCGCCAGGCGGAACGTGACGTCCTTGAGCACCTCGACCAGCACGCCGCCGAGCCCGAACGCCACGATCTTCCCGAACGTCGGATCGGTGACCGCGCCGACGATGACCTCCTGCCCCTTCGGCAGCAACTCCTGCACCTGCACCCCCGCGATGCGCGCATCCGGGGCGTACGCCCGCGCGTTCTCGACGATCCGGCAGAACGCCGCCCGCACGTCCGTCGCGCCCTCCACACCGACGATCACACCGCCGGCGTCGGTCTTGTGCAGGATGTCCGGCGACACGATCTTCATCACGACGGGCCCGCCGAACCGGGCCGCGTACGCCACGGCCTCGTCGACGTCGGTCGCCAGTTCCTCACCGGGTACCGCGATCCCGTACGCGTCGGCGATCAGCTTCCCCTCGGGCGCGGTGAGCGCGGTGCGGCCCTCGGCGCGCACCGAGTCCAGCAGCGCGCGTACCCGCAGCGCCCGGTCTTCGGCCATCACGTCAGATCACTCCGTTCGACTTGAGCAGGCGCAGCTCCTCGTCCCCGAGGCCGAGTTCGCCGACGTAGACCTCTTCGTTGTGCTCGCCGAGCAGCGGGGAAGTGCTCACGTCCACCGGGGAGTCGGAGAGCTTCAGCGGGCTGCCGACGGTGACGAACTCGCCGCGCTCGGGGTGCGGGACGGTGACGACCATCTCGTTGGCGACCAGCGAGCCGTCCTCGATGATCTCCTTGGTGGACAGGATCGGCCCGCACGGGATGTTGTGCGCGTTGAGCCGCTCCAGCACCTCCCACTTGGGCAGCGTCGAGGACCACTCCTCGATCAGCTGGAACATCTTGTTCAGCTTGGGCAGCCGGGCCCCCGGCGTCGCCCACTCCGGGTCCTCGGCCAGTTCGGGCCGGCCGATGAGCTCGCTCAGCGGCTTCCAGCCGACGGGCTGCACGATGACGTACACGTAGTCGTTGGGACCGCCCGGCGCGCACTGGACGGCCCAGCCGGGCTGGCCCCCGCCGGAGGCGTTCCCGGACCGGGGAACCTCGTCGCCGAAGTCCTCGTTGGGATATTCGGCGAGGGGACCGTGTGCCAGGCGCTGCTGGTCGCGCAGCTTCACCCGGCAGAGGTTGAGGACCGCGTGCTGCATGGCCACGTTCACCCGCTGCCCACGTCCGGTGTGCTCCCGCTGGAACAGGGCGGCGAGGATGCCGGCCACGGCGTGGACACCCGTGCCCGAGTCCCCGATCTGGGCTCCCGTCGCCAGCGGCGGCCCGTCCTCGAAGCCGGTGGTCGACATCGACCCGCCCATGGCCTGCGCGACGACCTCGTACGCCTTGAAGTTGGTGTACGGGCCCTCGCCGAACCCCTTGATGGAGGCGTAGACGATCCGTGGATTGATCTCCTGGATGCGGTCCCAGGTGAAGCCCATCCGGTCGACCGCGCCCGGACCGAAGTTCTCGACCATGACGTCCGAGCGCCGGATCAGCTCGGTGAGGATCTCCTTGCCGCGTTCGGTCTTGGTGTTGAGGGTGATGCTCCGCTTGTTGCAGTTGAGCATCGTGAAGTAGAGGGAGTCGACGTCCGGCAGGTCGCGCAACTGCTTGCGCGTGATGTCGCCGGTCGGCGCCTCCAGCTTGACGACGTCCGCGCCGAGCCAGGCCAGCAGCTGGGTCGCGGAGGGCCCGGACTGGACGTGCGTCATGTCCAGGACGCGGATGCCTTCAAGTGCCTTGGCGGGACGTGCGTCGGTGGTGCGCGCGTTCGTGGCGGTCTCGGTGGTCACCGGGGTCACCTCACTTGTACATCGTCTGGTTCATGGTTCCGGGGGCGTACGCGTCCGGGTCCACCCAGACGTTGATCAGGGACGGCTTGCCGGACTCGCGGGCGCGGCGCAGCGCGGGGCCGATGTCGGCGGGGTCGCGGACCTCCTCGCCGTAACCGCCCAGCATCTGCGCGAACTTGTCGTACCGGACGTCGCCGAGGGTGTTGCCGACCCGCTCGCGCTCCTTGCCGTACTTGGCGGCCTGGCCGTAGCGGATCTGGTTCATCGAGGAGTTGTTGCCGACGATGCCGACGAACGGCAGGTCGTAGCGGACCAGGGTCTCGAAGTCCCAGCCGGTGAGGGAGAAGGCGCCGTCGCCGAAGAGGGCGACGACCTCCTTGTCGGGCCGGGCCTGCTTGGCGGCGAGCACGAAGGGGACACCGACGCCGAGGGTGCCGAGCGGTCCCGGGTCCATCCAGTGCCCGGGCGACTTGGGCTGCACGACCTGTCCGGAGAAGGTGACGATGTCGCCGCCGTCGCCGATGTAGACCGAGTCCTCGGTGAGGAAGTCGTTGATCTCGCTCACCAGCCGGTACGGGTGGATCGGCGAGGCGTCCGACCTGAGCTGCGGCAGCCGCTTCTGCAGAGCGGTGTGCTCGGCCGCGCGCAGTTCGTCCAGCCACTCCTTGCGCTTGGACGCACCGCCGTTCACCCGTCCCGAGGCCGCCTCGGTCACCGACTTCAGCACCAGCCCCGCGTCACCGACGATGCCGAGGTCGATATCGCGGTTCTTGCCGACGGTGCGGTAGTCGAGGTCGATCTGCACGACCGTCGCGTCGGGGGAGAGCCGCTTGCCGTAGCCCATGCGGAAGTCGAAGGGCGTGCCCACGATCACGATCACGTCGGCGTTGGAGAACGCGTACCGGCGGGAGAGCTGGAAGTGGTGGGGGTCGCCGGGCGGCAGCGTGCCGCGCCCCGCGCCGTTCATGTACGCGGGCATGTTGAGGGTGCGCACGAGCTCGACGGCGGCCTCGGTGCCCCGGGTCGTCCACACCTGGCTGCCGAGCAGGATCGCCGGCTTCTCGGCGTGCACCAGCAGATCGGCGAGCCTCTCGATCGCCTCGGGGTCACCGGGCGAGCGGGTGGAGGCCCGGTAGGCGCCCTGCTGGGGCACGCGCGCCTTGGACACGGGCACCTTGGCGTCCAGCACGTCGCGCGGGATCTCCAGGAACGAGGGACCGGGCGCGCCGTGGTAGCACTCCCGGAAGGCCATCGACACCATGTCCGCCGCGCGCGCCGTGTCCGGCACGGTCGCCGCGAACTTGGTGATGGGGTTCATCATGTCGACGTGCGGCAGGTCCTGCAGGGACCCCATCTTGTGCTGGGTCAGCGCCCCCTGACCGCCGATCAGCAGCATCGGGGACTCCGCGCGGAAGGCGTTGGCGACTCCGGTGACGGCGTCGGTCGTCCCCGGTCCCGCGGTGACGACCGCGCAGCCGGGCTTGCCGGTGATGCGCGCGTAGCCGTCGGCGGCATGGGCGGCGACCTGCTCGTGCCGTACGTCGACGACCTCGATGCCCTCGTCGACGCAGCCGTCGTAGATGTCGATGATGTGGCCGCCGCACAGCGTGTAGATGCGGTCGACGCCCTCGGCCTTCAGGGCCTTGGCGACGAGATGACCGCCGGAGATGACGTCCTGGGTGTCGTCGGGCATGGCGAAGTCCTTGTCCCTTCCTAGGGGGTGGGAACGCTCTCGCAGTACATTGCATACAGTCGACGAATACTGTATGAAGCTTGTTATCCCGCATCCGATGGGTGGTGTCCAGGGGGTGCGCGGCACTTTTCGGTCGTCGGCCTCCGGCCACTCCTCGGACCTTCCGGCGACTTCGCAGACAGGAGCCGAGATGGACCTGTACGAACACCAGGCAAGGGAACTCTTCGAGGAACACGGCATCGTGGTGCCGCGGGCCGAAGTCACCGACTCGCCCCAACGGGCCCGTGGGATCGCCCGCCGGCTCGGCGGCCGCGTCGTCGTCAAGGCGCAGGTCAAGACCGGCGGACGCGGCAAGGCGGGCGGCGTCAGGATCGCAGCCGACCCGGCCGCCGCGGAACTGACGGCCCGCCAGATACTCGGCATGGACATCAAGGGCCACACGGTCGGCACGGTGATGCTGGCCCAGCCCGTCGACACAGAGGAGGAGTTCTACGTCTCCTACGTCCTCGACCGCGCGGCCGGCCGCTTCCTCGCGATCGCCTCCGCCGAGGGCGGCATGGACATCGAGGAGGTCGCCGCGACCCGCCCCGAGGCCGTGGCCCGCGTCCCCGTCGACCCGGCCGAGGGCGTCACCCCGGCGCAGGCGGCCCGTATCGCCGGGGCGGCCGGACTGCCACCGCAGGCCGTCGACGTCCTCGTGCGGCTGTGGGAGGTCCTCGTCCGGGAGGACGCCCTGCTCGTCGAGGTCAACCCGCTCGTCCGCACCCGGGACGGGCGGATCATGGCCCTCGACGGCAAGGTCACCCTCGACGACAACGCGAGCTTCCGCCAGGCACGCTGGGGAGCCGAGCACAGCACCCCTCACGACCCGCTGGAGGCCGCCGCGGCCGCCAAGGGCCTCAACTACGTCAAGCTCGACGGCGAGGTCGGCATCATCGGCAACGGCGCCGGACTCGTCATGTCCACCCTCGACGTGGTCGCCGGCTGCGGAGCCCGTCCCGCCAACTTCCTCGACATCGGCGGCGGCGCCTCGGCGCAGGTGATGGCCGACGGCCTGTCGGTCATCCTCTCCGACCCGTCCGTGAAAAGCGTCTTCGTCAACGTCTTCGGCGGCATCACCGCCTGCGACGCGGTCGCCGACGGCATCGTCCGCGCCCTGGACACCGTCCGCCTGACCAAACCGCTCGTCGTACGCCTCGACGGCAACAACGCCGCCCGGGGACGGGCCGTCCTCGACGAGTACGCACACCCGCTCGTCGAACAGGTCACCACCATGGACGGCGCCGCCGGCCGGGCCGCCCGACTCGCCACCACACCCTGAGGAGACCGGACGACATGGCCATCCACCTCACCAAGGAGAGCAAGGTCCTCGTCCAGGGCATGACCGGCGGCGAGGGCATGAAGCACACCCGGCGCATGCTCGCGGCCGGCACGAACGTCGTCGGCGGCGTCAATCCGCGCAAGGCCGGCCGCAGCGTCGACTTCGACGACCGCCGGGTGCCCGTCTTCGGCTCGGTCGCCGAGGGCATGGACGCGACGGGAGCCGACGTCACCGTCGTCTTCGTGCCGCCCGCCTTCGCCAGGGCCGCCGTGACCGAGGCGGCCGACGCAGGCATCGGCCTCGCGGTCGTCATCACCGAGGGCATCCCCGTCCACGACTCCGTCGCCTTCATCGCCCACGCCCGGCGCAAGGGCACCCGCGTCATCGGCCCCAACTGCCCCGGCCTGATCACCCCCGGCCAGTCCAACGCCGGCATCATCCCGGCCGACATCACCAAGCCGGGCCGTATCGGACTGGTCTCCAAGTCCGGCACGCTCACCTACCAACTCATGTACGAGCTGCGGGACACCGGCTTCTCCACCTGTGTCGGCATCGGCGGCGACCCCGTCGTCGGCACCACCCACATCGACTGCCTGGCCGCCTTCCAGGACGACCCCGACACGGACCTCGTCGTCCTCATCGGCGAGATCGGCGGCGACGCCGAGGAACGCGCGGCGGCCTACATCCGCGACCACGTCACCAAGCCGGTCGTCGGCTACATCGCCGGCTTCACCGCACCCGAGGGCCGGACCATGGGCCACGCGGGCGCGATCGTCTCCGGTTCCTCCGGTACGGCGCAGGCGAAGAAGGAGGCGCTGGAGGCAGCCGGAGTCAGGGTGGGCGACACGCCCACCCAGACGGCCCAGCAGGTGCTGGCCGTCCTGAACGCCGACGGCTGAACCCTTTCGCCAAGTCCCCCTTTCTCTCGACCGTGCACCGAGAGCGGAGCGAACTCCATGCCACCACCCACCCTCACCCTCAAATCCGGTACCTCCTGGACCGACGCCTGGCAGCGCTGCCTCGCCGTCGCCCCCGAGGCCTTCCGGGACGACCGCGTCCTCAGCCTCTGGAACGCCGCCTGGCAGGCGGACGGCCGGGCCCTGCCCGCCGTCAGTCCCGTCGACGGCAGCCCCGTCGCGGGCCCACCGCGCCTGGACCGGGCCACCGCCCGGCAGGCCGTGCGCGCCGCGCTCGACCAGCACCGCGCCTGGCGCCACACCCCGCTGCCGGAGCGCCGCGCCCGCGTCGCGGCCACCCTCGACGCCCTCGCCCAGCACCGCGAACTGCTCGCGCTGCTGCTCGTGTGGGAGATCGGCAAGCCCTGGCGGCTCGCCCGGGCGGACGTCGACCGGGCCATCGACGGCGTGCGCTGGTACGTCGACGGCATCGACGGCATGCTCGCCGGGCGGGCCCCGCTCGACGGACCCGTCTCCAACATCGCCAGCTGGAACTACCCGATGAGCGTGCTCGTGCACGCCCTGCTGGTCCAGGCGCTGGCGGGCAACGCCGTCGTCGCCAAGACCCCGACCGACGGCGGCGTCGCCTGTCTCACCCTCGCCTCGGCGCTCGCCGCCCGCGAGGGAATCCCCGTCACCCTCGTCAGCGGCGGCGGGGGCGAGCTGTCCGAGGCGCTGGTGCGGGCGCCCGAGGTCGGCTGCGTCTCCTTCGTCGGCGGCCGCGACACCGGCGCCGCCGTCGCCACGGCCGTCGCCGACCTCGGCAAGCGGCACATCCTCGAACAGGAGGGGCTCAACACCTGGGGCATCTGGAACCACTCCGACTGGGACACGCTCGGCGCGGTGATCCCCAAGCTCTTCGACTACGGCAAACAGCGCTGCACGGCCTACCCCCGCTTCGTCGTCCAGCGCCACCTCTTCGACGAGTTCCTCGCCGCCTACCTCCCCGCGGTCCGCACGCTCCGCCTCGGCCACCCGCTCGCCGTCGAACACCCCGACGATCCCTGCCCGACCCTGGACTTCGGGCCGGTGATCAACGCGGCCAAGGCGAAGGAACTGCACGACCAGGTCGCCGAGGCCGTCGACCGCGGCGCCGTCCCCCTGCACCGGGGCACCCCGTCCGACGCCCGCTTCCTGCCCGGCCAGGACACCTCGGCGTACGTCCAGCCGGTCACGCTGCTGAACCCGCCCCGCTCCTCCCCGCTGCACCACGCCGAGCCGTTCGGCCCGGTCGACACCATCGTCCTGGTCGACACGGAGGCGGAACTGCTGGCCGCCATGAACGCGTCCAACGGCGCGCTGGTGGCCACACTCTCCACGGACGACCGGGCCACCTACGACCGGCTGGCCCCGCAGATCCGCGCCTTCAAGGTCGGCCACGGCGTCCCCCGCTCCCGCGGAGACCGCGACGAACTGTTCGGCGGCTTCGGCGCGTCCTGGCGGGGCGCGTTCGTCGGCGGCGAACTGCTGGTCCGCGCGGTGACCCAGGGGCCGGCGGGGGAGCGGCTGCCCGGCAACTTCCCCGAGTATCAGCTCATGCCGTGAGGGCGTCGGTGTAACCGGCCCGCCACTCACCGTGCACCGCGAGCGGTCCGTGACCCACGGCCGCGGACCGCCACCCGGGGCACGGAAAACGCAGGTGAAAGGCGCTGCGAAAGCTTGGTATGGTTGTCCATGTCGCCACGGGGGAGTACCCCGGCACGGCGGCAGACACCTTGTCCGGGTGGCGGAATGGCAGACGCGCTAGCTTGAGGTGCTAGTGCCCTTTATCGGGCGTGGGGGTTCAAGTCCCCCCTCGGACACATCGCTCAATCGATGGCCCCGACCGAAACGGTCGGGGCCATCGATTGTTTTGTGTCACCGAGGGTGAGGCGTGATGTCTCGGGAAGGGGCGTGTCCAACGAGTTGCACACTCACTGCACACACCCCGCTCGTACAACCTGGTTCGCTTCTACGTTACTTCGGTTCCTCGGCCCGAAGGGTGCCATCGCGCAAGGCCTTGTCCGTGGCCCGTCCGATGACAGCAGTCGCTCCTGCGTCCACAGCCCCTCCGACAATGCCTCCCAGGATCGGGACCCCCTTGGCGAGCGTGATCGCGGCGCGTTTGGTTCCATACTTCGCGACGAGGTGGGTTCCGGCCTTCTTGTTGATCGCCCGGATCACCGTGATCGGGATCTTTTTGATCATCTGCTCACCGAACTTCTGGCCGACCTTCACGCCGAAGGATGCCAGGACGTTCTGCGCGCTCATCCCGATCGCGAGCATCATCGCGACGGTCCGCACGTGCGGATCACGGATGTCCCATCCCCGAAGGTGCGCGATGGCGCCGGCCATTCGCATGTTGACAGCGAGGGACGCGGCCACGTTCGCAGGGATCGTCACGCCCGCGGTGAGCAGACCTCCGAGCCCGGTGACGAACCCCTGCGTCCCGGCCGCGGCCACGGACTCCTTGATGAGACGGGCGACGACCGCATCGATGTCGTCCTGCATGTCCTCGGGAGAACGGCGCTCATCGTCACCAGGTGCCTTGTAATCGGCGCCCTGTCGACGCGAAAGACGGTCCTCGGCCCAGGTCACCGACCCCGTGATCGGCCCCACACCGTTCACCATGACCTTCTCCGCGAGATCGGCGAGCCACCGCCCGGCCTTCTCGACCGCTCCCTCATCAGGAGTCTTCTCGTCGGCCATCACACACCCCTTCCGCGAGCACCCCACCGCGGGGCATCCCGCACTGCTGCGGGCAGGAGAAGGATTCCGGTCGCAGGTATCACCGGCAAAGCCGCAAGCGGCTGAAGCCGCATCCCCCTCGCTACCGCCCGTCCACCCCTCACGCCGCGACGTCCTTCGCCGCGACGCCTTCACGAACCGAAGCACCTAAACCTTCCCATGAAAGTGAAAGCACCGTCAAACTTGTTCCTTGTGCTGGCCTTCGCTGACCCGAGCAGTGGTGAGCGGACCGTGTCGGCTACCCCGCCCCGCGGCCGGCCTCCATCAGGAACGGGCTCGGCTGCCCGCTCCACGAGGCGGGATTGCGTGGTCCCTGGGGTTTTCCGGTCTGCGCACGGGGCTGGTTGACTGCTTCCGCGCGGGCCGCCGATGCCGGGGCTCCGGCCGGTGGTCCGTGCGCCGACAGACCGCTGGGGCTCAACTGAAGGAAGTGCACGTGGAGCAGTTCGCTGCGGGCAAGGTACTGCGCGGCAGGTACCGGCTGGACCGGATTCTGGGCAGGGGGGCGATGGGGCACGTCTGGCAGGGGACGGACGTGTATCTGGAGCGTCCTGTCGCGGTCAAGACCGTCGCCGCGGACCTCCTGGCCCTGCCCGACTGGCGCCGCACCGCCCTCGCACGCTTCGAGAGGGAGGCCAAGACCGCCGCCCGTCTGGACCACGCCAACATCACCACCGTGTACGACGCGGCCGTCACCGAGGACGTCTGCTGCCTGGTGATGCAGCTCGTCGACGGGACGACCCTCGACAACGTCGTCGACGGCGCCGACGATGGGCGCCTGCCGGTGCCCGCCGCGGTCTCCGTGGCCGCGCAACTGTGCTCGGGGCTGTCCGCCGCGCACGCGGCCGGTCTCGTCCACCGCGACCTCAAGCCCCAGAACGTCATGGTCCGCGCCAGCGGCCTGGTGAAGATCCTCGACTTCGGTCTCGTGAAGGTCCTTTCGGACACCGACCCGCAGCTCACCATGACCGGCGAAACACTCGGCAACGTCGCCTACGCCTCGCCCGAACTCCTGGCCGGCGACAGGCCGCTGGACGGTCGCAGCGACCTGTACGCGGTGGGGTGCCTGCTGCACCACATGCTCACCGGCCACCCTCCCTTCCGCGGCCCGGGACCCGCCGAGCTGGCGACTCAGCACCTCACCACGTCCCCGCCCCGATTGGCCGACGGCGGTGTCGACGCCCCGGCCGCGCTCCAGGATTTGGTGCACGCACTGCTCGCCAAGCGCCCCGAGGACCGTCCCGGCGGCGCGGCGGACGTGTACGCGGCTCTCGCCCCGTACCTGCCGGCCCCTGATCCGGCACTCGTGACCCGCAGGATGCCGCCGGAGGATCCCCGGCGGCCGTTCCTCGTGCCCCAGGGACCGATCATGCCGCGTTAGCCGAAGCGAACCGCGGCACGATCCCCGGACCGATCATGCCGCGACCGGTGGCCGGACCTTGATCAGTTCCTTGAGGAACGGGCTCGGCTCCCCGTGCCAGAAGACGTCCAGGCTGTCCCGTGCGCGCGTGGCCGCCACGAAGAGCAGGGACCGGGCGCGCTGCATCTCCGTCCGGTGGCGTGCCGGGTCCGTGGTGCGCCGCTGCTGGACGCCCGCGCGCGGCACCAGCCCGTCGGTCACCCCTGCGATGATCATGCGCTGGTACTCGAGCCCCTTGAACCGGAACATCGTGCCGATGTGGACGCCGCTGTCGCCGAGGGGTCCGTCCGGGCCGATCTCCAGCGCCATGATGCCGTGCTCCCGCAGCGTGTACGCGACTTCGCGCGCCATGTCGTTGGTCGGCACGGCGATGGCGATCTGCTCGTGCGGCACCTCCCCCCAGGACTCGATCAGTGCGGCGATCGCCTCGCGCTCGTCCGCCCAGTCGGCCAGCCGGTGCAGGTCCGGGACGGCGCCGCTGAGCACGGACCGATACCCGGCCAGTGTCTCGGCGCTGCCGTCGAGGTCGTCGTACTTCTCCTCGCCGAGTACGTTCAGCGCCGAGCGCAGGATCTGCCGGGTGGTGCGGTAGCTCAGCGACAGCTTCGACGACCGGCCGCGGATGTTGATGCCGAGGCTGCCGAGGGTCACCTGGTTCTTGTAGATGCGCTGGTGGGTGTCACCGACCAGGAAAAGGTCGTTGCGGTCGGGAGTGGTCATCGCACGCAGCATCTTCCAGTGCGCCGGCCGCAGGTCCTGGGCCTCGTCGACCACGATGTGCCGGTACCGGTAGCGCAACCAACCCCCCGAACCGTCGGCCACGTGGACGTTCTCCAGGCCGCCGGCCTCCTCCCGCCGACGGTCGATGTCCTGGATACGCCGGGCGCGCGCCGCCTCCAGCTGCGCCGCCCGTTCCGCGATCTGGTCCCACGTCTGGACTCCGATCCGGTCCAGACGCTGCGTGAACCGCTCGGCGAGCTGCCAGATCTCGGCGCGCTCGGCACGGCTGACCGTGCGTCCACGGCCGGCGCGGCGGGCGCGGAAGTAGTCCGTGCGGGAGGTCACCGCCTGACCGAGGATCACCTGCGTCCACTCGTCGTGCAGGAACTCCGCGTCCCAGCCGTCCTCGCCCAGCTCGTCGAGGAGCGAGCGCCATTCGCGGACCGCCTGCGCCTCGTCGACGATCCGCTTGCGGTTGCCCGGTTCCGCCTCCCGGACGGTGCGCAGCGCGAGCTGGTCGACGTGGCTGATCTCGACACGCGACAGCAGCGTCTCACCGCCCAGGGCGAGCAGCCGCGAACGCAGGTCCGCCGCGAGGTTCTTGTTGTACGTGGTCAGCAGGACCGGCTTGGTCCGGCCGGCCGGCAGCCGCTCCACCAGGTGCTTGACCCGGTGCAGCGCCACGATCGTCTTGCCGGTGCCGGGCCCGCCGCCCACGCGGGCCGGGCCGCTGTAGTCCCGCGTGACCAGCTTGGCCTGGGTGGGGTGCAGGAACACCTTCCAGCGCCCGAAATCCTCACCCTCCAGCGCCTCGCGCAGCGCGTCGTCGGTCGTGGTGACGATGGTGGCGGGACGTTCGACGGCGGCCCGGAAGTCCTCGGGGTCCACGGGGTCGGGCGCCGCCACGGGGGCGGTCACCTGCTCCAGGACGTCGTCGTACTCCTTCCCGTCGTACAGCGCCAGCAGCACCTCGCCGGTGAGCTGCGGCGCGTACTCGACGAGTCCGAGGAGCTGGTCCTCGGTGGTCAGCGCGGCGACGACCGGCACCAGGGAGGGAGCCACGCCCAGGTCGGTGAGCTGCTGCTCCGACCAGTTCGCGAACAGCGGTTGCCGGGCGGCCGGTTCGGCGGGCTCGGCGGGTGCGGCGGGCCGCGGGGCCGCGGGAGCCAGCACCTCCTCCTGCACGACCTGCAGGTCCACGTACTCGATGCCGCCGGTGACGCGGTTGACCGAGTACGTGAGCCGGTCCAGATGCGTGTACACGTCCTTGCGGTGCTTGACCGAGACGATCAGCCAGTCGTCGTCGGCCAGCCGCAGCAGCAGCGCGCGGTACTCGTCGTTGACGCGCGCCGAGTGCAGCTTGTCGTGTCCCTGCAACCGCTTGAGGCGCAGGCCCGCGGAGTCGGGATTGGTCTTGAACTTGTGCTGGAAGTCGTAGATCGCGCCCTTGACCGGGCGGGGGAGCTTGAGGATCTCCCGGTCCGCCTTGTCGAGCAGGCGCAGTGTCACGTTCTTGCCGGTCACGGCTGTTCATTCCCCCCGTTGTCCGTGGTGGTTCCGTCTGGCTGACGACCTTCCCGGTCGCCGGATGGTGGTGCGCCGGCGAGGCGGTCCGCGAGGGCCTCGGCGGTCCAGTCGGCGGCGGGCCGCACCTTCCAGGCGGCCGCGGCGAACGCACGGTCCCGGTCGACTGCCTCCGGGTCCTCGTCCTCGCCCTCCGGCGGGCGTGGGGCGAGGACGACACCCACGCGTGCGGCAGGCCAGGCCAGTTCGGCCAGCCAGCCGTTCGAGTCGAGCTCGTAGCCGTCCTCGGGAACCGGGACGCCCCGCGCGGCTAGGGACTCGGCGAGCGCGAGCAGGCCCGGTTCGTCCGGGTCGAGGTACTCGATGACCCGGTCCCACGCCGCGTCCCGGACGGGCGGGGTGTCACCCGTGGTGGACACCTCGGCGGTCGCGGGGACCAGCGGTGCCGACGGTGCGGTCGCCGCCGGCGCGGGTGTGCTGCCGGCGGGTGCGGTGGCGGCGAGCGTGACGTGGAGGCTCTCCAGGACGCCGCTGCCGCCCGTCACCGCCAGAGTCTCCACGGGGAACCCGTCGAGGCGGCCGGTCGTGAGCTGGACGGCGTCCCCGCCGCCGGTGTCCAGGAACTGCAGCAGATTGCACCAGTACAGCCAGGCCCGCCAGCGGCGCTTGTGCGCCTCCTCCCGGGCGTGGACGCCTGGCGTGTCGTCGAGGAGGGCGATGCCGGTCCAGGCGGGGGGCCTCGCCCGGGTGTCGGCGGCCAACACCAGCGGCAGTTCCGAGCGGTCGGTCACGGTGAACAGCTGCACCGGGCCGCCCGCTCCCGTCGGTGTTCCGCCGCGTAGCGCCGTCGTGATCTGCTCTCCCAGGACGTCCGGCGTGAGTGCGGCCGGACGGGCCCCGGCGCCCATGAAGCCCGCCAGGGCGGCCTCCGCCCGCCACTGCCAGCACTCCGCGTCCGGCCGGCGCAGGTACTCCACGATCTGCACGGCCGGGTTGACCCACACCGTCTCCGCGAGCTCACCGGGCAGTCCGCCCCGTACGGTGGCGTAGTAGCCGCGGGCCTTGCCGCAGGCCTTGTCCCCGTACGGCTCCCACACCGGGTCGGCCGGTCCCGCGCCCGCGTGGCCGGTGTCCCGGACGCGGCGCCGCCAGTCCCTCACGTCGCCGTAGGTGAGCTGGAAGACCCTGAGCCCTTCGGACCGCAGCCGCGTGCGCTTGTCGGCGTCGTCACCGACGCGATTGTGCTCCCGGCCGGCGTGGAACTCGTAGCCGTCCAGGTAGAGCGCCACGCGCGGGCCGGGCGCGTCGACCCGTTCGAAGAGGACGTCGGGGCGGGTGCCGTCGAGGACCCGCTGCTGGGACACCCGCCACCTCAGTGTGGTGCCGTCGGCGGCGGTCAGCCGCAGGTCCAGCGCGTGGGTGCCGGCCGGGGTGATGTAGGCGTCGCCGCTGGCACGGCTCTCGGGCAGCGCGGCCCACTCCCGCAGCGTGTCGATGAACAGGACCTCGAGGTCGCTCTCGGCCTGCTGGTGCATCGGGATGTGCTGGGTGGTGGTGACGGGAGAGGTGGCCCAGCGCTCGCCGTCCGCGCCGAGCAGTTCGTCCAGCATCTGCCGGACCTCGTTGCGGCTGACCTTGTCGTAGTCGGCCGGCGGGACGCGGCGCAGCAGGCAGCGGTGGCAGCCGTCGAGCCCCTTCTCCAGGCAGCCGCAGCCCTCGATCACCTCGCGGGCTTTCAGCAGGACCTCGCGGAAGCCGTCGGAGGTCGCCAGGCGGTGCAGGTAGCCGGTGCCGCCGGGCAGCCGGTCATAGACCACGAGGAACCGGCGCGGCCAGTCGCGGTCCTCGCCGTCCGGCATGGACGCGGAGGTGATGTCGATGTGGTCGGGGTCGCCGCCGTAGCGGGCCGCTATGCCCGCGAACAGCGCGGCGGTGAACGAGGCGAGCCGCTCCTTGGCCCGTGCCACGGACGCCGGCAGCAGGATGCGGACGGCCTCCGTGGTCAGCTCGTGCGCCAGCAGCAGCGGTACGTCCACTCCGGCGCCCTGGCCCTCCCCGCTGCCGCGCAGCCGCCGGCGCGGGCACCACAGCTGGTGGTGGGCGCTCGCCCGGGTGGAGTGGGCGAGGGACGCGGTGAGGGCGTGCTGCGACTGGTCGACGACCGGCCGTCCGTCGGCTGTCGCGCCGCCGCAGCTCGTGCACACGTAGAACGGGTTCAGACGTACGTCGTCCCCGGCCAGCGGAACCGTGCTGCTGCCGTCCTGCCGGTCGATGCCCAGGTTCAGGGTGCGCACGACGGCCCTGCGGGTGAAGTCGGCGCCGAAGACCGCGGTGTCGTGCCGCCAGGATCCGGCCGCCAGGTGCGCCGGGTCGACGTCGACGGTGGTGAGTACCGCGTACCGCCGGCGGTCGCGCTCGTCGCGGTCGTCCCGCACCCGGGCGTCGTCCCGCTTGTCCCGGGACGTCACGCGCCGGGGCTCCAGGACGTGGTGCACGCAGCCCGCGTCGGCTATCTCCCTCGAACCGCACCGCGGGCACGGCGAGGTGTCGTTCTTCGGGTCGCCGTGGGTGCGCGCGTACCCGCAGGCCGGGCAGAGACGCCACACCGACCAGGCGCGCCGCTCCGGGCTGCCGATGTCGAGGGCGCGCACGACGTGCCGGTAGCCGTTGACGTAGAAGCTGTTGCCGGGCGCGAGTTCGGTGAGCGCCAGTTTGCGGGACCGCTCGTAGGCGCGCGTCTCGCTGCGGTATACCCACTCCCGGCGCTCGTCGTCGCCCTCCGGCGCCTCCGCGTCCTCGTCGTTCCCGGCGGCCTCCTTCCAGTAGAGGGTGGCCTCCAGGGACGTCGTGGTGTCGGTGAGGCTGTAGTTGGGCAGCAGGCCGAGTTCGACGAGGGCACCGTGGGCGTTGGTCTGGCTGAGCCGGCGCAGCAGTTCGCCCGTGGCGCGCCGTTCCGCGAGCAACTCGCGCCGCTCGGCGCCCTGTTCGCGGTCCTCGGCGAGCAGTCCGTCCATGGCGGTGTCGATGGCGGCGATGCGGCGGCGCAGTTCCTCGCGGCGCGCCGTCCACTCCTCCTCGGCCTCCGCCAGCGTGCGCGCGATGCCGCCGGTGGCGTACGCGCGCAGTTCGTCCGCGGCGTGCGGGGACACGCCCCGGTCGTCGTCCGGGCCGCCGTCCGGCGCCTGCGGGAACAACGCCAGGAACTCCTCGACGAGCCGGGCCCCGTGGGTGAGTGCCGCGTCCGACAGGTCCTGGCACCAGCCGGTGGTGCCGAACAGGGCCGACGACAGGCGCGGCACCGGCATGAGCGGCTCGCCGTCCGCCGTGGTGAGTTCGCCGCGCGCCGCCCGGTCCAGCAGGTGTGCCGTGTACTGGCGGCGCAGGATCTCGACGGCCGACAGGTAGCAGCCCGGCGGCACGATGTCACCGGCGATCATCTCGGTCGGGTCGTCCAGGTAGTACCGGTCGCGGGCCCGGCGCCCGCCGAAGGCGATCACCAGGGCGTTGCCGGTCCGGCGTCCGGCGCGTCCGGCACGCTGCACGTAGTTCGCGGGGCCGCCCGGCAGCGAACCGAGCAGGACCGCCGACAGGTCGCCGATGTCGATGCCCAGTTCCAGGGTGGGCGTGCAGGACAGCACGTTGGGGTCGGTGTAGTGGGTGCCCTGCCGGAACGTCCGTTCCACGCCCTCCCGTTCGGGCCGGGTGAGCATGCCGGTGTGCTCGGCGGTGACGACCCGGTAGGTGCCGCCGGTCAGGTACAGGCGGCGGTAGTAGTCGGCCCGGTAGTCGCGCTCCAGTTTCCCGCCGAAGCCGCCGCTGCCCGCCCCGGTCGACGACGTGCCGTGCTGGGGAGGGGTGAGGACGCCGGTGCAGCGCCAGCGCGGGCAGGGGTGCCCGTACCAGCGGGTGCGCCGCTCGGGCGGCACCACCTGCTGCCAGCCGCACTCCTCGCAGGCCACGAACGCCTTGTTGACCAGGTCGTCCGCCAGGAGCCGCACATGGATGTGGCCCGGCTGGAGTCCGTACACGCGGGTGGTGCGGTCCTTGGCGGTGCGCGCCGACAGCACGCCCACGTCCGCGAGGACGGGCAGCAGCCGGCGCAGGTACTCGGTCGCCTGGGCGGCGTCCAGGCCGAGGCAGCGCCGCGTCCAGTCCTGGTACCAGTTGCCGCGACCGCTGATCGTGTCGAACTTGGTCTTCTCCTTGGGCCCGGCGAGCAGGAACCTCGGCGGTGCCACGTACCCCTCGGGGAAGGCCGGCATCCCCTCCGGCCGCTGCCCGGAGATCAGGTACTGGTTGACGCCCGCTTCCTTGATCCAGGTGTCCAGCCACCGGTGCCGGACGCCGCCGCGCAGCCGCATCCGCTCCAACAGCCCCCGCACGTATGCCAGGTACCGATCGGGCGTGGGCAGGCCGCCGTCGAGGCCCAGCTGCCCCGGCAGCGTGAGGTGCAGGTCGCGGGCGAGCGCGACGATGCGGTCCGGTTCGGCGATCACCACCTCCGCGGCCGTGGTCCGGGTCAGCTCCAGGGTGCGTCCGAGCCGCGAGCGCAGCCCGAACTCCATGACGGTCGCGAACGCGAGCCGTTCCCCGATGAGTTTCCACGTCCGCGCGTCTCCGGTGCCGCGTCCCGACAGCAGCCGGTCCACGCCCGGTTCGTCGTGCAGGTCCGGCGGGACGACCGCGGCCAGCGTCTGCGGGTCGTCCACGGCGTCCAGGACGTCGCCGATGAGGTCGTTGAGCGGGAGCGGCGCGCCGGAGTCGTCCAGCCGGTGCGCCAGCAGCGAGCGCAGCGAGAACTTGTACGAGGCGTTGGCGACGTATCCGGCGCGGTGCGCCGCGTCCTGCGTGGAGTCGTTGAACAGCAGCGTCTTGCGCTCCTCCGGCGCCAGCGCGATCTCGTGGCCGCCGGTGAACAGCTGGGTGACCGTGGCGGAGGCGAGCGCGGCGAGCGCGGTGCCGAGGAACCGAATGCCGTTGTCGGCGTTGCACGCCGGGCAGGTGTCGTCCTTGGCCGCCTGGTCGGCGGTCTTCTTGTCCAGGACGGCCCGCGCGAACCAGGCGTCCTGCAACCCCTCCCCGTCCTCGGCGACGGGCATCCGGTAGGTGCCCTGCGCCCCGTCCAGCACCACCACGGACTGCGGGTCGACGCCGCCCGCCTGCTTCGGCGCGGTGCCGGTGAGCGCCGCGAGGGCGTCGCGTGCCTCGGCCGGCGTCGCGGAGATGAAGTACCGCAGCCGCCGCTTGTCACGTCCAACGGCGGCCTGCCAGATCTTCGGCGGACCGGTCTCCAGTTTCTGCGGATCGGCCTCCGGGGACAGCGCCGCCCAGCCGGAGCGGCCACACACCCGGCAGTAGATCGCGGGCAGGTGCGCCTGGGCCGGCCGTTGCACGGTGTCCGAACCGGGCAGCGCCTCGGGCCGCCGGGAGCCCGCCGTCGGCCACTCGTCGCCGTCGGACGACTCCTCGGACGCGGACGCCGCGGTGAGCGCGGAGCGCCGGGCGAGCGTCCGCTCGTCCTCGTACCAGCGGAACTCCGGCCGGGCGCCCACCCCGCTCAGCACCC
The DNA here is from genome assembly GCA_014650015.1 of Streptomyces griseoloalbus. GTDB lineage: Bacteria > Actinomycetota > Actinomycetes > Streptomycetales > Streptomycetaceae > Streptomyces > Streptomyces griseoloalbus. The sequence goes on along the minus strand of BMUD01000012.1, from coordinate 59,243 downwards.
GCCCCACCGGCCGGACCCACAGGTGCGCCTCGATGTGCAGCAGCGGACGCGGCCGGCGCTCGTCGGACTCCGGGTCCCGTGCGGACGACAGCAACGCCACGAACCGCGACAGCGCCTCCAGAGCGAGCCGCGGGTTCTCCCGAGCGGTGCGCGCCCACGCGTACCCGAAGCGGGCCATGCGGTCCCGCAGCCCCCACTCGTCGAGCGGTTCGCCGTTCAGCAGCGCGAGCACCCCATGGGTGAAGTCGTGTTTCTTCAGCAGCCGCCCGATCCGGAAGGCGTCCAGGCCGCGCCGCCCCAGCAGCCGTTCGGCGAGCCCGTCCAGGTCGAGCCGGTCCGGGTCGGACTCGACGCCCGGCCCGCCGGAGACGTCGATGACCTCCTTGGGGTCGGGGGGCTCGGGCAGTTCGTAGTCGATGTCGCCGACGAAGTCGTCGGCGCTCAGCCGCTCCTCACCGATCACCGCGTCCGGCCCGAACGGCACGCCGAACACCTGCTCGGCGACGGTGAGGATGCCGCTGCCGTCGCCGCCGCCCTCACCGAGGGTCGCCGAGGTCGCCACCGGGCAGATCGACCCGAGCGGCCGCTCCGGCTTCGAGGCGCCGACGGCGGACGCCAGCCGCCGCAGCAGCATCGCCACGTCCGTGCCCTGCGCGCCGTCGTAGGTGTGGAACTCGTCCAGGACGACGTACGCCGGGTCCGCCCCCTCCCATAGTGGCCGGTCCTCGGCGCGCTGGAGCAGCAGGTCCAGCATCTTGTAGTTGGTGATCAGCACGTCCGGCGGCGCCTGGCGCATCTCCTCGCGCCGCGTCATCACCCGCCGGAAGTCCGTGTCCGGCTTGTCGCCGATGTAGAGACCGGCCGTCACCTGCGCCAGCTCCGGCTGCGCCAGGTACTCGCCGATGCGTCCGGCCTGGTCGGTGGCGAGCGCGTTCATCGGGTACAGCAGCACGGCCTTCACACCGCGCCGGCCCAGCGCCTTCTGCCGCCGGCAGTGGTCGAGCACGGGGATCAGGAACGACTCCGTCTTGCCGGAGCCGGTGCCGGTCGTCACGAGCGTCGGCTCGGCCGCCCCCTTGTACGTGCTCAGCCGCTCCCACGCCTTCGCCTGGTGCCGCCACGGCGTGAACGACGGCTGCCACTGAAGCGCCGCCCGCCACCCGTCGTCGGCGGGGTGGAACGGCGTCCGTATTCGCAGGTACGGCCCCCGGAAGATGCCCGTCTCCGGATCCCCGAGGAACCGCTCCAGCGCGAGCCGCGTGTCCTCGTCGGCCAGCGCGTACGTCGTCGTGAGGTACTGCGTCAGACTGCCGCGGAGCTGCGCGGCGGCCAGGGTGGGCTTCACGAGGACCTTTCGGGCAGGACGGCTGACGGGACCGCCTGGTGCGCCGCGCCGTGACAGGCGGCGAGGGCATCGTGACGATCAGCGTCAAAAATAACGCCCACCTCGGACAACGACACCCACCTCGTCGAATCCCGGACGCCGGAGGCCCCTGCCGGGCGATGATGAGCGTCATGATCCGGTCGCTCAGGGCGGGGGGCAGGTCGAGTGCGGCAGGGCGAGAAATCAACGGGGTTCCTGTGCCGGAGAGCCGAGGCGTCGAACGCCACCCCCAACGGCACGGGAGGCTTGTCGGACGTCGGCCGTAGGCTGTCGTCGGAAAACAAGGGGAGACGATGACTGACGACCGCAACGCGATCATTCCGGTGTGGACGCTGGCGACCGGTGACGTCCGGGTGCCCGCACTGGCCGGGGACGAGCCGATGACGGCTGAGCGCCTGGCCGAACTGCGCGGTGTGCTGGCGGCCCTGGCCGACGCGCCGATCGCCACACTCGAGGTGCATCCGCTGCCCGACAAGCTCGACCGCGGCCAGGGCATCCCGCTCGATGCCGCGAGTCCTCTGGCACAGCACCTGTCGCAGCTCATCACGCAGTCGGCGCGAGGTTCCTCCGCGCCGGCCACGGCGACCGCTGCCGGCGAAGGCCTGTACCGCATGGTGGTTCCGGCGAAGGTCGCCGCCCAGCTCGGTCAGGGCGTCGTTCGCCCGATGGTGGCGAAGGGGGCTGCCGGTGGCATCCGCGGTCCACTCGTGAACTCGATGACGGGCCGCATCGCCTCCGGCGCGACGTTCGAGCCGGTCGGTAGAGCGGCAGCGGCGGGCGCGGTCGGGGGAGCCGGTGCGACAGCCGGCGTCGCGGTCGCCGGCAGCGCGGCGCTCACCGTGGCCGCGCCGCTCGTGCTCATGGCCGTGGCGGTGGGGGTGAGCGCGAACGCCGACTCCAAGCGCCAGCAGGCCATCGAACGCATCACGGAACTGCTGGAGCAACTGCACGACAAGGAGCTCAATGACGAGCGCAGCGAACTCGACGGCTGCCGCGATGCCATCGACAAAGCCACCGCCGTGCTGCTCGACCAGGGCAAGCTCGGTGCCTCGCTGGGACTGGACTCGGCGGTGCACGCCATCAGCAAGGCGCTGGCCGCCGCCGACCGCCGCCTCGCCCAGTGGCAGAGCGCACTCGACGAGCTGCCCGACGGCAAGGCCGTCGAGATCGGCACGCTGACCAAGGCGTTCCCCGGCGTCGACGAGGGCGGCGGCACGTTCCGCGCCCACCTCGAACTCGCCGCCCTGGCCGTTGCGCTGAAGCGGCGGGTCATCGTCCTGCAGGCCGTCGAGCATGCCCAGACCGACTCCGGCAACCCGTTCGAGAACTTCACCCGCGCACTCAAGGCCGACCAGCGGCGCCTCGACACACTGGAGTCGGGCATCGCCGGTGTCCTGCAACGCCTGTCGGCGCTGGAACTGGCACGCCCGCAAGGTCTGCGGCCCGTCTTCACGAACGGTGAGGTCGATCGCCTGATGCGCGCGGCGAACCGGATCCACAGGCTGCGCGACGGCGTCACGGTCAACGGCCCCACGACGGACGTGGCGATCGAGATCGCCCGCGACAAGGACGGCTCGGTGGTCGTGTTCCCCGCGCTGGCCGCGTAGGCGTAGGCGTGCTCACATTCTCTCGGTGAGTGGTGCGGGGATGGCCCGAGACCTCGAACGCGGTGATGGCTCTCTTCGCAATGTTCAGCACCATGACCGACGGCAGGGCGGTTGCGAGTCCCGGGACCCCTCATGCCGCTCGCCAGCCACTTCACCGACCTCTTCCGCTGCACGCAGCGGTGAAGTCGAAGTGTGCGTGCGGTCCGAGGCGTCCAGCGCGTCGTCGGTCAGGTGAGTCGCTGTCGCCCGCGTGGGACCCGTGGTCACCGGCTCGGCGGCAGACCGGCAGCTTGGCAGGGTGATCCGCCGGGCGCCTACCGGGGGGCGCCTGGCCGACCACCCAATGCGGTGCTCACCACCGCCCACACGGTCTTGCCGGGGCCGTGGCGGCGGTCGGTGACGCCCCAGTCGTCGGCCAGGGCGGCGACGAGGAGGAGGCCGCGGCCGGACTCGGACTCGGTGTCGGGGTCCGTGGGGACGGTGGTGGCGGGCCGGCGTTCCGTGCGGGTGTCGGAGACCTCCACGCGCAGCCACCCACCGTCCGCCTCGGCGGCCAGCCGGACGTGGAAGTCCCGGCCGGGAACGCGTCCGTGCTGCACGGCGTTGGCGCACAGCTCGGCGGTGATCAGCGACAGCGTCTCGTTGACATGCCCGGTGTGGGGGTGGCCCCAGGAGTCCAGGCAGTGCGCGACGAACAGCCGGGCCAGGCGGGCCCCTCGCGGGGTCGAGGTGAAGGCCATCGCGAACTCGGTGGAGGGCATGGGGAGGAGGGAGAGCAGCCGGGGCCGCTGCGGGGAAGGACTGTGCATGTCGTCAGCGTGGTGGCTGCGACGGGCGTGTCACCAGCAGCGACGCCTGTACGGAGCGGTGCTGTACGCGGGTTCGGAGGCGGGCCCGCCCCGGCGGGAGGGACCGTCCGTGGTCAGGTGCGGCGGGCGGCCCAGACGGTGCGCTCGGTGCGTACCGTCAGGTCGTCGCGGCGCAGGACGCTGTGCGGGCCGCCGGTGTCGAGGAGCCGGTCGAGCGCGGTGAGGTCCTCGGGGGCGTTCTCGGGCAGGAAGCGGGGGTGGCCGGCCAGTTCGACGACGGCGAACAGGCCGCCGGGCGCGAGCGCGGCGTGGACGGTGCGCAGGGCGCGGCCGGGACGGGCCATGTGATGCATCGAGGCCGACGCCCAGACCAGGTCCGGTGAGCCGAGGCCGGGCCAGGCGTCGTCGTCGAGGTCGGCCCGCACGGTGCGTACGCGCTCTTGGACGCCGCGGGTGTGCGCCTTGGTGCAGACGCCGCAGGTGTTCGGCGGAGGCGTCGACGGCGGTGACGTGCGCGTCGGGGAAGCGGTCGAGGAAGGCGAAGGTGCCCGCGCCCGTGCCACAGCCCAGGTCCACGATGTGGTGCGGGGTGGTCCGCAGCGGCAGCCATGCGGTGATGGAGGCGGTGTGCTCGGCGAGGACCTCGGCGTCCGGGTCGAGGATCTCCGCCTGGCCGTCCGTCGCGTCCTCGTGGTGGTGACCGTGCGGAGCGCCGGGGCGGGAAGCGGTATGTCTGCCGGCCGCGATGGACCACGCCGGAACGGTCCTCGCGTAACGGCAGATCGACACGAAGAGCAACGAGACACCTGCGTTTTCATCCCTCTTCTGGACGGCCTGGCCCTGGAGAACGCCGTCGTCACCGCGGACGCGGCCCACACCCAGCACGCGAACGGTATCCGGCTGCGCGAGCAAGGCGCTCACTGCATCGCTGTCGTGAAGGGCGACCATCCCGGCCTGCTCAAGCAGCCGAGGAAACTGTCGTGGGCTGCCATCGCCCTGGACCACGGGGACCGCACCAGGAGTCGGGTCCGGCTCTCCTCATCCCTGACCGGGATGTGTCCCGAAGCTGAGCGAGCCCACGTTGCCGCGGGCGATGCTGGGCCTGGTGGAGTCGATGGAGGAGCCTTCAACCGTCATGCCGGCCATCCTCCCCCGTGACGTCGCCCGCCCACTGGCGTTCCGGAATCCCGGGCGGACGGATTCCGAAGTCGCGTCGGCCCCGGCCCACGGCCGCCGAGGACCCGGCGGTGGGCTGTACAGCGGGCGGGGGCACGGTGTGGGGCCGGGACAGGGGCTGTCAATTCTGCGGACAGGCAGAGCCGTTGTCCCTATGGTGGGTGGTGAGGGACGGTCGGTGCTCGACGGGGGTTCCGTACGGGGCTCCGCGCCGGGCCGCCGAGCGGGAACACCACCTATCACGTCGTGAGGGGACGGCATGACGGCGACCGCGCCAGCGGGCGGGACACCGGAACCCCGGCCGAACACCGCCGGGAGCACCGGGGGCACCGGGGGCAGCACCACTCCGGGACCGGCAGGGCGGAACGGAACCCCGGACGGTACCTCACCGCCCGCCCCCGTACCGACCCCGCCGACGCGGCCCCCGGACGTGCCTCCTCCGCCCCCGACGTCCCCCGGCGCGGGCGGCGGGGCCGACGACGGTCTGCGGACGGTCCTTCCCGAAGTGCTCGGCGTGCCTGCCGGAGCCTCCCGGCGTAAGAGGAGGCTGTGGTTGACGGTGGCGACGGTGAGCGCTGTGCTGGGAGGTCTGGGCGGTGCGCTGCTGGCCTACGCCATGATCGGGCCGAGCGTCACCAAGGAGAACGACTCCAATAAGGAGTACGACGCCTCCCAGCCGCCGTTCACGGTGTCGGTGCAGCCCGAGCAGAGTGCGCCCCGTGAGTGGGCGATGGTGCTCGACCGGACGCTGACCGACGAAGAGATCCGGAAGATGAAGGCCAGTTCGGACGTCTTCTCCTACCTCAAGTCCCTGGGCGGCCGGCCGCTCGCCTACGCGCCGCTGCTGGAGCACGCTCCGCAGCGTTACCTGGAGGAGCAGAACTCCAGTGGGCACATGGAGTTCTCGGACAACTTCAAGATGACGGTGATGAGCAGACGCCAGTACGCGGTGACCATCAACGACTGGAAGGTCACCGACCTCACATGCCGGAAGAGCACCGCGCAGGCCGTCGTCGGCCACCCGCCGCAGGGCGGGGCCGCCTACGAGGGAATCCGGCTCCACCTTCCGCCCCGCGCCGACGAACCGGTGCTGACCGACGACACCGAGGGACAGGGCGAGCCCTATTTCGGCAACCGCTTCGTCGAGGTCGGCAACGGTCAGTCCTCGGGCGGGCTGCGGGCGGAGGTCATCGCGCCGCGGGGACAAGTGTGCGAGTGGGGCGTCCAGGTCCACTACAACGACACCTATCGGCCGGAAGGGCGGTGGGTCCAACTGAAGGACGACAAGGGGAAGCCGCTGCGCATCCGCACGGAGTCCGTTCCGGAGAACCCCCGGCAGCGCTGGGTCTTCGGGGCCATGCCCTGGACATCGTGTGACGACATGCCCGAGGAGGGGGAGTGTTACGGGCTCTGACGGGCAAGGTCGCAGTCCTGGTCGCCGTGCTGGCCGTCCTGTGCGTCCAGGGGTGCAGCTCCTCGCAGTCCGAGGAGGAGAAGGGGCCGGCGCCGGGCCCCTCGGCGCCCTACTGGGGCAACCGCGCATACACTCTCCCGGACAGCCCGTTCACCCGCGAGGGCACGGTCGTCACCGCCACGTGCAGCATGGGCGCCCGCTTTGCCGGGGTCAACGTGCAGGCCTGGGATCCCGAGCGGTGGGAACTGCGCGAGACCCGGAACTTCTTCATCCCGGTCGACGCCGCGTTCACCAACTACCCGGACGTCAAGGACGTCCACAGCCCTCTCGTGGACCTCTGCGGAGTGAGCTCGGACAGTCCGTCGCCCTACGCCGTGGACGATCTGGAGTACGTGACTCCCCGGGTCCGCGCCTTGTTCGACCTGGCGTACACGCGCATGGCGGTGGTGCTCCGGGACGCGGACGGCAGGACGACGCACGCCGGCTACGTGGAGAGCGAAGGCAACGCCGACGACTTCGTGAGTCTGAGCGACGCGGAGGGCGACGACGAGCAGAACGCCGTGATGGCGCCCGACGGACGCAGCGTGTGGTTCACCTACGTCACCGCCGACGGTGAGCGCAGGATCGGCTCGCGGTCCACGGAGGGGGATCACCGGCTGTCGGACGAGGGCCCGGCGATCGGGCACGACCTCCCCCTGGCCGTCACCGGGAAGCCGCCGCACGCCGTCCAGGCCAACATGGTCCACCTTGCCCCCGACGGCCGCCGCCTCACCGCGACCGCGCCGAAGATCTACGGGCACGTCTTCCACACTCGGGATTCCTCGGGCCCGCTCACCGCGGCGTCGGGCCGCTCCGCCAGGCTGCTCAGTGGGTGCGTCGGCATCGTGGGCTGGGTCGCGGACGAACGGGTGCTGTGCCGCACCCAGTCCGGCAATTTCCGGACGGTGGACGCCCGTAGCGGCCGTGCCGAGGGGAACGCCGTCGCCGTGATCCGAGAGGACGACGGGAGGGTCGCCGAGGGGATGGTGGTCTCGGCGGACGGTGAGAAGTTCATCGTGTCCGTTCACTCGCCCAACGACCGCTCGGGGCAGCCGTTGGGCCTGGGCGACTTCCGGGTGGTGTCGACCTCGGGGGAAGGGGGCGCGGTTCCTGTCTCCGCCGAGTCCTTGACCAGCGACACGGTGTTCCTGGAGTGGCGCTGAAGCACGCGGGTGCGGGTGTACAGGCGGGGGCTGTACGGGGGAGGGCGGGGCGTTCGTACGCGGTACGGGGAAGAGGGCATGGGACCGGGCCTCGACCCGGCGCACCCTCGCCCGCCTGGAGCGGGAGGCGGGCCGGCTGCCGCAGGCGGTGGACAGCCTGGCCGCCGTACGCGACGCCCTGGCCACCCCGGGCGACGACTCACTGCGCCACTGGCAGCAGGTCAACCTCGGCCGTTTTATCGCCGAGGAGCACTACCGGCTCACCCTCGCCCCGGCCGACGCGGGCCGCCCCGAGGAGGCCCGTGTCCTCCTCACCGCCGCCGACGCCGTACTCGGCGAACTCTCGGAGAACGCCGCCAAGGGCGTCCGCGAGCTCGCCGGGCGGACCGCTGCGAGAGTGCGGGAGGCCGACTGAGGACGGGCACGGCGGGCGGGGCCCGCCAGGAAGCAGGGGCTGCCGAAGCAGCCTCCCCGCCCGCTGCTCCGGGCGACGCACCACCGTCAGCGTGGCATCCTTCGAGCTCGCCGACGGGGAGAACGCCCGGACCACCGACTCGACGGCCGTCACGACGACGGAGACGGGTCTGAACCGGCCTTTTCAGGAGCGTGCTCGAGCGGCTGGGGGACCCGAATTGTCGGTCAGCTGCCCTGGTAGATCGTGGTGCACAGCAGCGTGGCGCCGTCGTCCACCAGGGCGGCCCAGTAGCGCGTCTGGTCGCCTGCCACCCGGCGGCAGTTGTTCGCGTCGGCGCCCGCCGGGGCGCGGTAGACGCCTGTGATGTGCATGATCTGGTTGTACGGGGCGGGTACCGGTTCGCGTCGGCAGGCCACGGCCGTCATCAGCGCGAGGGAGATCGAGTCGCCGGACTGCCGGCCGAGGATGCAGTAGTTGGCGTGGTAGACGCGGGTGAGGCAGAGTTTCGTGGTGTCGCCGGTGGTGGTGGACCGGTAGCTCCAGTACGACTTCCCGTAGCCGGTGGGGCAGGCCGTGTTGATGGCGGTCACCTGGACCTGCGCCTGCTCGCCGGCGCAGGACACGGGGTCCGGCGGAGCACCGACGCTCCAGTCGACGCTGGTGGTGCCCCCGCGGCCGGTGTCGTGGACCGGCAGGCAGTCGCCGGCCGAGACGGCTTCGAACGCCGCTTCGGTGGGATCCGGAGTGGGAGTGGGTGTCGACGGCTCGGGGTCGGGCTCGGGCTCGTCGGCGCTTTCCTCACCGTTGTCGGAGTCATCGGGGATGCGGTCGGTCGGCGAAGACGTGGACGGGGCCGGGCTGGAACTGGAGGGGGGCGAGTCGGTCAACAAGTCCTTCAGTTCCCCCGGGCTGCCCACGCCCAGCCAGGCCAGGATCGACAGCACGGATGCGATCCCGCCGACCAGTGCCCATGACTTGGCAGCGGAATGATCACCGGATGCGTCTGCCACCATGCCCTCCCCCGCTGAGGCTCAGGCGATGTTAACCATTCTGGCGCCGCTGGGAGCCGAACTCCCTTTATCTCAGGTCTGTCGGCCTTCATTCGCGCAGATCCGGCACTCCACTGACTCGGTGTCCGGTCAGATCATCCGTTTATCGTCTTCGTCCATCTGTCCAGCGAGCGGTACGGGCCATGGGGTGGGGTGGCCAGGGCGACTTTGGGGGAGGGGAGGCGGCCCGTGTCTCCGACGATTCCCTGGCCAACGGCACGGTGGTCCTGGAGTGGCGGTGAGCCGCGCGGGTGTGTATGTACGGGCGGGTGTTGTACGGGGCGAGGGCGGGCGCTCGTCCCCGGTACAGGGGAAGTGGCACCAAGTGGCGGGAAAGCTACGGTGTGTGTCCTTAGAGTGAGCTGTGAGTGACGGTCGGGTGTGGTGCCTGCGGCGGGTCGAGGGGTGGGCGCCACTGTGCGGGTGGGTGAGGTGAGGTCACCGGTGACTACGGCTCACGGTGAGGGCGAGACGGGCATCCTGCGGTGTTTCGGTCAGCAGTTGCGGCTGCTGAGGACGAGCAGGGGGCTGACGCGGGCGGAGCTGGGTGCGAAGCTCAGTTACGGCGAGGACATGGTTGCCTCGGTGGAGTTGGGGCGGCGCATTCCCAAGCCGGAGTTCATCGAGCGGGCGGATGCGGTGCTGGAGGCCGGCGGGCTGCTTACGGTGATGAAGGAGGAGGTGGCTCGGGCCAGGTATCCGGCGTTCTTCCGGGATGCGGCGAAGTTGGAGGCGGAGGCGGTTGAGCTGCATGTGTACGCCAACCAGGCCGTTCCGGGACTGTTGCAGGTCGAGGAGTACGCGCGGGTGGTGTTCGAGATGTGGCGCCCCCTTCTGGACGAGGAGACGGTGAACCAGCGTGTAGCCGCCCGGCTGGCTCGCCAGGAGCTGTTTGCACGCAGGACCATGCCAACGATCAGCTTCGTCATCGAGGAGAGCACTCTGCGACGGCCGCTGGGAGGGAGCGCGGTGATGCGGGCACAGTTGGAGCAGATCCTCCTCTACGGCCAGCAGCGCAACGTCGAGATCCAGGTCATGCCGACTGACCGTCGCCAACACGCTGGGATGGGTGGCCCGTTCACCTTGATGGAGACGAGCAAGGCGCAGAGGATCGCCTATGTGGAGGTGAATGAGCACAGCCACCTCTACAGTGAGCGGCCGGTGGTCCGAGGGTACGAGGAGCGGTACGGCATCCTGCGAGCGCAGGGCCTCACGCCCTCGGAGTCACTGGCCTTCGTTCAGAAGCTGTTGGGAGACCTATGAACACGGAAGACGCAAGCCTCCAGCCCCGCTCGGCACTGCGCTGGTTCACGAGTAGCTACAGCAGCGGCGCGGGTGGTGAGTGCGTTGAGGTTGCTGTGGAGGCTGCCGCTGTTCACGTGCGTGACTCGAAGCGGGTAGCCCAAGGTGGGCCTGTGCTGAAGGTTAGCTCTGAGGCGTGGTCGGCCTTGCTCGACACGATGTGAGCTGGCCGTCCACGGTCAATCGTGCGAGGCAGACAGTGGATCGCGAGGTCGGCGCTTCTCTCAGTGAAGCGCCGACCTGCGCGAAGAAGTTGAGGTACTCAGGCTTCACGAATTGTGGGTGGAGACCAGCGGCCAGCAGCGATCTCCTTGTCCAACCGAGCTTGAAAGTGTGCGTGCGCGGCGCGCATCTCGGCTTCGCGATCGGCCTTGTAGAAGGGAGCGGTGTAGCCAGCAGGGGGTGGGGTGGTCTCTGGGTCCTCCAGGTGGACCAAGACATCGATGTAGTCCTGTTTGGTCTGGCCATGACCGAAGGTGTTGAAATCGGCCGCCACCTTGCGGCCCTTGGCGTCGAAGTAGGTTGCCGTCTCGTAGTCGTACAGCTGCGGGAAGCGAGTCTTGAAGATGGCTACGAGCTGGTCGGAAGTGATGCCTAGCCAGACCGCGACGAGCGCGTCGATCTCAACGAGCGCGGCGCGGCGCTCGTGCTCGGTGCGGAGCGGGGTGGTGTACTCCCAGGTCGACTTCAGACCAGCGGCTAGGGGCTGCAGGTGTGGCCAGTGGGGATTGGCCCAGTCTTCGTAACCGGCCCACTGGGCGTCGAACAACTCCGCCCAGAGTGAAGCGTAGTGAGTGGTGAGGGCGTTCAGGCGGAGGGTGCGGAGAAGGAGGGCCGGGGCGAGGGGGTGGTTCGGATCGGGGGCTGGCATCTTGCGGGCCTCAGAGACATGAAGATTCGAGCGGCCCGTGACCCGTAGTACGTAGTCGAGAGGCAACGATGCCCAAAAGCCTGCGTTAAGTACGGTGAGACGCGTGTCTGATAGGGCCATTGAACGCACGGCGTCGACATGGGCCGGTCCGGGTGGGATGAGGGCGGCTTGAAGGCTGCGGCTGGTGTTGAAGGGGACCATTTTGCGCCACGCCAGCCGGAAGAACTCGGTGAACGGCTTTCCACTCCAGGAGTCCTGAGCCGCTAGGTACTTCGCCTCATCGGCGGCCCGCACATAGTTGGTCACAGGGATGTATTTTTCGGGCAGTGCCGTCGGCGAGAGCGTGTTCCAGTGCCTTTGGTTCCGGCAGGGAATCATGGGCTCATTCGAGAAGGGGTCGGCACACGAAAAATGCGGTCCTTGCAGGATGACATCCGAGAGCTCGGGTACGGAATGGTTGCCCCACCGGATAAGCCCGTCCTTCTTGGCCGTGGTCTCGTTGTATCCTTGAGAGATCATCGGGTTGAAATCGGCCAAGATGACGTGATGGCTAGTCAAAGCGTGGACAGCACCTAGTTCGCTACGGAGGACCGGATATAGGAGAGGGCTGCGGGACGCTTCACCAGTTGATCCCGTCAGAGCTCGCCAACTGGCCAGCAATTCGGCGGTCACATGCACTACACGTTCTTGATGTGGTCGAATGTCCCACGAGCCGTTATTTTTAATTCCAGGGGTTGCGCCTTCTCCATCGTGAGCGAGTGAATCGGGTAGCATGTTAGCGTCGCGAAGTTGGCTCAAGTGAAGGAAATTTGGAGCTTGCGACGTGCCGTAGACGTGCATCCCGAACTCTTGGGAACGAGAAAGATCTTCGAAGGCCCAGTTCGCCGAGTTCACGAAGTGTGCGTGCACTCGCAGATGCTGATACGCGGCGGCTCGGATCGTGCCCTCTCGCACGCCCCCGAAGTGTGTGTCTGGGTGGATCAGGCCCGCACTCCCGTAGGGTGCGAGGTGCTGCCACACCTGAGCCATAAAAGCGCGGTAGAGGTCGCTCTTGGTCCCCGCGAGCAGCGGATAGACTGCCGGGCTGCTGAGTACGGCTACGATCCCTGCATTAACCGCCAACTCGTTTAGAAAATAGGATCTGCTGCGATCTTGCGCGTTGAGTGTTTCCTCCCTGCGGAGGCGCCACTCGGCGGCGCTCGGTTTCTCAGTCAGCATGAACCACGGATCTCGCTCCGCGAGTACCTGGTCCTCATACCATTGAGGTTGCACCCAAGGTGGGTTCCCTACTTGCAGGTCGTATCCACCCCGCGCAAACACCTGCGCGAACTCCAACTCCCAGTGAAAGAACCCCTGCCGGTCAGCCATATCGCGCGTAACCGCCGCCCACGGATACCGCGACTCCAGCGAGTAGAACCGCTCCATGCCCATCCACTCGGGCAACTCGTCCTCGTACCGCTCCAGTTCATCCAGCGTGTCGAACTGGGCCACCAGCGAATCCGCAGCCACATCCTGCGTACCCAACAGCGACTCGGCGAAGTCAAGCCAGTCGTCCAGCGAGGCCAGCGCGATCACCGGGCGGCGCTCGCCCCGGATCTGCTCCTTACGGCTGCCGCCCCGCGCACCCTTCGACTTGACCTCGACGACCTGGACGTCACCGAACAGGTCCTCCGACTCGTACGTCTCCCGCGCGGGTGCCCCCGCCTGCCCCGGAACCGGAGTCGCCGACACAGTCCACCCCGACGACTGCGAAGCAACCTCCGCCGCCCGCACGTACGCCTCATGCGACCCGTCCAGCAGCGCAGCCTCCTGCACCGGCCAGAACCACAGCGCACACCACGCGTCCATCAGCGTCTTCAGACGCCAGTACGGCGTGTCCACCGCCTCCAGGTCCGCCTTGACCTTCTCCCTCGGCACCGCGACCTCGGGCGACCGCAGCCAGCCACCCTCCGCACCCCACACGTCGATCCGCCGCGAGATCTCCCGCTCGGAGATCTCCAGCCGGCGCACGACCAGCCCCCACAGGTACTCCGCCCGCCGCGCCAGCCCTTGAAGCCGCTTCGTCTGCGTGGCACTCGGCGACTTGGTGATCGCCTTCCGCCAAGCGGCCAGCGCTTTCGCCTCCGCAGGAGCCAGCGCCTTGGCCTCCTTCTCGGCCGCGACCGCGCCCCACTCCTTCGCCGGAAGCAGGAAGTGATGCACCGCCCCTTCAGGCAGCGGGGCCCCCGCCAGCGCCTCCGACAACGGGAAGCGTTCCGGAGTCGTCCCCAGCCAGCCGCCCTTCTTCAGGCGCTCGGCCGAGTACACCTCCCGACGCCCGCCGATCAGCGAGTTGCCGCGCCGCAGGTGCAGCCCGAACCACGGCGCCTCCATCCCCGGATGCATCGTGTTGAGCCACAGCGACACCTCCGCCAGCTCCACCGCCGTGTTGTTGAGGTCCACGCCGTAGGAGTTGTGCAGGGCGATGTACGCCTTGGCCTTCTGGAGCTCGACCGCGTACTTCTCCGTGTCGATGGCGACGCCCAACTCGTCCTGCCGCCGCCGCAGGTACTCCGCCGCGACCTGGTTGATCGCCTCGTTCAAGAACGCGCCCGAGCCGAGCGCCGGCTCGCAGATCTTCCACTCCAGCAGCTCGCGCGCCTCGGTCACCGTGTCGTCCTGGTCCAGCCGGTGCTGCAACGCCAACTGCACGGTCACCCGAGTCAGCGACTCCGGCGTGTAGTACGAGGCGGACGTCTGCCGGTCACGCCCCGACAGGCGGTACACGAACGCGCCCGGCGCGTACCGAACCCGCCGCTCCTCGCCCGTGTCCTCGTCCTTGTGCCGGACGAACACCTCGTCGGGGTACTCGTCGGCCTTCGTCGCCGGAACGAGCCACGAACCGTCCTTCGGGTCACCGTGCTTCGCGACCTCGTACAGTTCCTCGCCCGCGACGAAGCCCGAGTACGACATCAGGCCCTCGTACACGGCGCCGAGCTGGTTGATCCCCAACTGCGCGTAGGAGATGAAGCCACCGCGCTCCCGCCGCTTGCCGCGCGTGAGCATCAGCAACCGCAGCACCCGGTACAGCGTCTCGTTGCGCAGCCGGGTGTCGATGAACCGTTCCCCGCCCTCGACCTCACCGTCGACACGGGGGTCCGGAACCGCACGCGCGCCGATCAGCCGGATCGCCTCCGGCTCGAACAGCTTGGAGTGCAGCGGCTCGAACCGCAGCCCCATGTCCTCCGACGTCTTCGCCGTCACGGTTTCCGACGCCTCCGCGTCCACCCCGTGCGTCCGACGCGGCCGGTAGCCCTCCTGGACCTTGTGGAACAGCAGGTCCAGCGACTCGTACAGGTAGAACCCCTTGCGGGACTTCTCGTCGACGAGATCCCGCTCGGCGATCAGCTCGCCCAACCGGCCCAGTCCGTACCCCATCTGGTACTCGGGGTAGTCCGAGGGCAGGATGCCCAGCTCCGGGCGGGCCTCCGCGTACAGCAGGAACAGGACCCGGTACAGGTACCGCAGCGACTCACGGGTCAACTGGCGGCCCAACTCGGGGAGTTCCTTGACCTCCTCCGGACGGACACCGCCCTCGCGGATCCGGTCCAGCACCTCGTTGGCGATCAGCTCGACGCTCAGCCGCAGTCCGTCGCGCAGCTCGCTGGAGACGCCCACCGCGTGCTTCGTCGACTTGTCGACGAGCGTGGCGAGGGGGTTCTCCCCGCCCTCCTCCGGCGTGCGCAGCGAGTCCGCGCCGAACAGGGCGGCCACCGTGTCGAGTTCGCCGCCCGCCTTGGTGTCGTTGCGTTCCAGCACCCGGTCCAGCGACACCGCGAGGTAGCGGCCCTCGCCCCACGCGGCCCGGTCGGCGAGCACGACGACGCCGCCGACCAGCAGCAGCACGTAGCGCGGCGCGTCCTCGCAGGCGAACAGGAAGGAGGCGAGCTTGGAGCCGGTGGCGACGGTGTGCTGGCCGTCCAGCCGCAGCTCGTCCAGCAGCCGCCCCGCCCCGTCCGGGTCCAGCGCGTCATCCGGCTCCGCCGACCAGCCGCAGTCCAGCGCGACGAGATCCTTCTCCGCGTGCGCGACCGTCACCTCGTGCGACTGGTCGGCGCGGACCACGGTGAGCGTGCCCGGCTTGGCGTCGAAGCCGAGGGCGCGCAGCACCTCCCCGTTGAGCGTGCGGACGCGGTCGCGCCACTCGGGAGCGTCGTACGTCATGGCGTCGTCACCCGTCGCCGCCCGCTCCTCGTCCATCGTGAAGTACGACCGAGAGGCGAAGTAGGCGCGGCGCAGCGCCCGCAGGCCGGCGCGCGGGGTGACCGGCAGCGCGCCCTCGGGCCGCTCGGCGCCGGCGGCGTCCTCCTCGCGCTGCTTCCACTCGGCGAGCAGACCGGACTTGAGGTCCTTGGGGAGGACCTCGGCGAGGTAGTGCGCGGAGAAGTAGTCGCCGCGGTTGACCAGGGAGTCGAACGTCATCGTGTGAACCTCTGGGTGATCGGTCAGGCGGCGGCGTGGGCCGGGGCGAGGACGGCGAGGACGCGGAGCATCGGGCGGCCGGTGGTGAGCAGGGAGTCCGCGAGGGAGGCGAGCCGGTCGCGGGTGGCGGTGGGCGCGGTGCCGCCGCCCGTCGTCAGCGTCGGCTGCTCCCACGCGCCCAGGCGGGCCTTGTACTCCTCGATGGGCGCCCTGAGCGGTTCGTCCCACGCCTCGCGGCGCTGCTCCAGGAACGCCTCCGCGGTGTCCAGGACGCCGGGGATCGCCCCGGCGAGGTGGTCCGTGTCGTGGGTGAGGCCGGGGTTCGCCATCGTCGGGCCGACCTGGGCGCGGCGCAGCACCGCCACCATGTCGTCGTCGACCTCGCCGTCCGTGGTGACCGCCATCCACTTGACGACGGTCGGCCGGCCGAGCGCGTTGGAGTAGATGCCCTGCACGAGGTACGTGGGCCGGGACACGTCGGCGGTCAGCACCGGCGCCTCCTGGCGGTCGAGGCGGACCAGGACCTTGTCGGTGAGCCACTCCATTACCGGGTGCAGGTCGGTCAGCAGCGAGATGTCCGGCCAGCTCGACGTCGCCGAGGCGCGGGCGCGCGTCAGGCTGCTGTCGGCGAGCCGCCGGTTGAAGGTGACCTTCAGCCGGTCGCGCAGGCCCTGCTCACGGACGTATTCCGGAGGCAGCGCCTTGAGGCGGTGGACCAGGTCGGAGGGCGGGACGAAGGAGAGCAGACCGGTCTCGGGGTCGGCGGACAGGTCCAGCCGTTCGTGGGCGTCCGGGTAGACCTCGCGCAGCGCCTCGTCGAGGAACTCGCGGGCGGAGCCCAACAGCCGGGGCACGTCCGCCCGGGGCACCGCCCCGGTGCCGTCGCCGCCGCCCGCGTCGGAGGCGCCGGTGTCGTCGTCCTCCGGCTCGTCGTTCACCGCGCCGAAGAAGTCGGCGAGGAAGTCGTCCATGCCGTCGTCGTCACCGGTACCGGAGCCGCGGCCGGCGTCCAGGGACTCGTCCACGTCACGGCCGCGCAGCAGGTCCTGGATGAGGGACTTCTCCTCGGCCTCCGCCCGGTACAGGCCGGACACCGCCTCCGCCGTGCCCAGCGACCGGTGCGCCTCGGCCTCGCGCTCCAGCAGACGTTCCGACACGAGGGTGTCGTCCTTGGCGCCGTCGACGGAGCTGGTGAGGATCAGCGCCCGGAACTGTGGCTGGTGCGGCTGCCCGTAGCGGTCGATGCGGCCGTTGCGCTGCTCGATGCGGATCAGGGACCAGGGCACGTCGTAGTGGACGAGCTGGTGGCACTGGCGGTGCAGGTTGACGCCCTCGGAGGCGACGTCGCCCGTGAACAGGATGCGTACCGGCGTGTCCGCGAGGCCGAAGTCCTCCACGCACTGCATCTGCTGCTCGTCCGACAGGCCGCCGTGCATGACCCGGGCGGCCTCCTGAGCGGCCTTGCCCTTGAAGCCGAGGGCCAGCGGCACGGTCCGCGCCAGCCACTCCAGGGTCTGCACCCGCTCGGAGAACACCACGACCCGGGTGTCGGACTTCGGCCCGACCCCGATCTCCCGCAACTGCTCGAGCAGGGCCCCGAACTTGCCCGAGTCCGCCTCCGTCATGCCCGACGCCAGCTCCAGCAGCCGGTGCAGGGCCGCGCGCTCGGCGGCCGTAGCCTCCGGGTCGTCCTTCTTCTCCAGCGTCTTGATGCGCGTACTGACGGTGGCCTTCAGCGCGGCGTGCGAGGAGAGGAAGGACTTCAGCAGTGTGTACGGGAACAGGGGGACGTCGCTGACCGACTTCGAGCCGTCGGACGGCAGCCACACCGCCGCCAGCTCCTCGAAGACCTTCTCCTCGGCCGGCGTGGCCGTCACCCGGATCGAACGCGACGGGCCGCGGTCCGCCCACTGCCCCTTCATCTGCTCCCGCACCTCGGGGCTGACCTTCGTACGCCGGATGAACAGGTGCTTGATGTCCTCGGCGCGGTAGTGCTCCGGGTCGCGGATCGCGGCCGGGTCGAGCAGCGAGATCAGCTCGGCGAAGGAACGGGCGTCACCGTTGTGCGGGGTCGCCGAGGCCAGCAGCAGGGCGTCCGTGTGCGGGGCCAGGGTGCGGGCCAGCTGGTTGCGCAAGGACCCCTTGTTGATGAGGTTGTGCGACTCGTCGATGACGACCGCGTCCCAGGTGATCCGCTCCAGGTGATGCTTGTACTGGTCGGTGTTCTTCAGGGTGTCGATGGAGACGATGACCCGCTTGAAGTACGTGAACGGGTTGCGGCCCGCCGGGATCTCCCGCTGGATCCGCTCGATGCCCACCGAGTCCAGGCGCACCAGCGGGATCGCGAACCGCGTCCACAGCTCGTGCTGGAACTGCTCCAGGACGTGCTGCGGGGTGACGACGAGGATGCGCTCGCCCCGGCCGCGGCGGATCAGCTCGGCGAGGGTGAGGCCGATCTCCAGGGTCTTGCCGAGGCCGACGACGTCCGCGATGAGCAGGCGGGGGCGCAGGTTGCGGCCCGACAGGGCGAGCTGGGCGGGACGCTGCTGGTAGGGGAGGGCGTCCAGGAGGAAGGAGTCCGCGAGCGCCAGGCCGCGCTCGGCCTGCGGCAGCGGCGTCTTGCGCAGCACCGCCTCCAGGAACAGGCGCGAGCGGCGGAAGTTCGGCGAGTCGTCCCGCACCAGGCGGGTCCGCCTGGGGTCGAGCAGTTCGATCCGGTCGAGGCCGGTGAAGAACACCGCCTCCTGGTCGCGCACGAAGTCCGACGCGCCGACCGCCTCGATCCTGGCCCCGTCGTGCTCGGTCCGCGTCGCGTTGCGCACCAGCCACACCTCGTCCCGTACGAGGATCTGGGCGCCCGGCGGGAACTGGGCGTCCTCGCCGCTCGTCGCGGGAGCGGTGCTCAAGTCGGCGGTCACGCGGGTGCCTCCCGGGCTTTCATGTCGTGCGGGTGGATGTGTGGTGGGGCGGGCGATCGGTGGGGGCGCGGCCGGAACGGCGGGACACGGAGCCGGGGGAGCGGGCGTGACGCCCGGCCCGGCCGACCGGCCTCCGGTCTCAGAACGGGGCCTTCGCCGCGTACGCGGTACGCAGGCGCTCCGCCGTCCTGCGGGCCTGTACGGAGTGCCGCGCTGTGCGCGTTCCCGCCGTCGGCCGCCCGGGGTCCGTGGGCGGGCGGCGGCCCGGCTCCGGTCGCTCACGCCGGGCACCGTCGGCACGGTCGCGCGGCTCGGTGGTCACGACGCCGGGGGAGCCGGGGACCCGGGGGTCGGAGGGGGCCGGGGAGTCGTGCGCCGGAGGGGCGTCGGGGCCCGGAACGGTCTCGACGCGGGTGGGGGAGACCGGCGGGGCGTCGGCCGGTGTTTCCAGTTCGGCCGGGCTGATCTCCGTGACCTGGGCGTCACGCGCGGGGGCGGGCCAGGCGACGGTGGGGACGCTGTCGGCGGGGACCGCCGGCCTGTGCTGCCGCTGCTCCGCGGTGTGCGCGGTGAGCCTGCGACGCGCCTGGGCGATCTTCATGCCCTGGGCCTCGATCACCGAGCGGCACTGCTGCACCACCTCGGTCAGCGACGGCCGGTCCTCGGCGCCCTGGGCGAGCATGCCGGTCAGGAGCGGTGCCAGTTCGTCCGGCACACCGGACAGGTCCGGCGCCGTACCGGGGTCCGTGACCAGGTGGAACACCATGTACGGGGTGGCCGCCTCATGCGGGTAGTGACCCGTCACGGCGAAGAGCAGCAGCGCTCCCAGCGCGTACACGTCCACCGCCGCCGTCAGCGGCTTCACCCCGGCGGCCTGCTCCGGAGCCATGCAGATCGGGGTGCCGACGACCTGGTGGGGGGCGGTGAGGGAGACACTCGACTCGGTGAACGCGGCCAGGCCGAAATCGATGATCTTCGGGCCGTTCGGTCCCAGCAGGACGTTGGCCGGCTTGAGGTCACGGTGCAGCAGGCCCTGGGCGTGCACGGCCGACAGTGCCTCGGCGAGGATCGCGCCGAGCGCCGCGGTCAGGACGGACGGCAGCGGCCCGTGCGTCTTGAGGTGCCGCGCGAGGTCCGGGCCGTCCACGTACTCCGTGGCCAGCCACGGCTGCTCCGCCTCCGCGTCCGCTCCCAGGAACGCCGCGATGCGAGGGCCCCAGATGGTCTTGAGCACCTCGATCTCCTGCGCGAACCGCTGCCGGGACTCGGAGTCCACGACCGACGGTTTGATCACCTTCACCGCGGCGGGCTCACCGCCGAGCGACTCACCCAGGAAGACCTGGCCCATGCCTCCTTGACCGATCCGGCCGAGGAGCTCGAAGTCGCCCAGCGCGAGCGGATCCTCGGGGTTCAGGGGCGTGATCTGCACGTGTGTCCTCGACATTCGGTCCTGGCGAGCGTCCGATCAGCCGCGAAGCGCGCCTGGAGACACGGTAGTGGATGGGTTCGGGGTCGGTACCGAGGGTTGCGGAATGGAGATATCAACGCCTATGGGCGAAGAAGGTGCGGAGGGTGCGCGCGATGGGCGTGGAGTCACGTCCCGCGCGGCAGCAACTGGCCGCCCGTGAGTCCGCCCGACAGCAGCCGTGCCGTCTCCTCCGCCTGCCGTGTCGCCCGCTGCGCCTCCGCCCGGAGCGCGTGCACGTGCCGGAACGCCTCCCCGTACCGTCGCTGCTCCGCCAGCGGCAGCAGCGGTACGCGCAGCCGCCCTGGGGTGAGGTGGAGCGTCGAGCTGCCGGTCGAGGCGCCGGCCAGATTGGCCTCGGAGCTGAGGAAACCCAGGAGGAACCAGGGGTCCAGCCGCGCCGGATCCGGCCGGAACAGGTGGACGCCGGCCCCCAACAGGGCGCCGGCCTCCGCCTCGCCCGCGACCCGGGCCACGGGGCCGGTGCCGCCGACCGGGTTGCGGACCAGGACGTCGCCCACGGCGATCTCCGGCATCTGCTCGGCCTGCACGTCCGGAACCTGCCCCGTCGGCCCGCTCCCGCCGGCGATGTCGCCGCTCGTCAGAGCGGGCCTGCGTTCCCCGCCGTCGGCGCCCGCCACGGCGGCCTCCGCCTCGGTGGCCATCGCCCGCGGCGAGACCGGAACCGCACGCAGCACCTTCAGCGCCCCGCCCCGGGCCAGGTCCGACACCGTGGCCGTGCGCCACGCGCGGGCCGAAGCCCCCGCGGCGTCCCACGACGCCGTGCCGGCCAGCTCGGCCACCGTCCGCGCCGCCGCCGCCAGCCCTTCGCGGGCCGCCGCGGCCGCGCGGGCCAGTTCCTGCGGGTCGACGTCCACCTGGGAGGCACGCACCTGCCGGGCCGGGGTCACGTCGACGACCTCGTCGAGCAGGTCGACCACGCTCACCGCCCGCGCCACACCGGCCCGCGCCTCGAACCCGTCCGGGTCCTCGGCGTACGCCGTCCACGCGGAGACGATTTGCTCCGTCACCCGCGCCCAGTCCACCGCATCGGCACGGCTCCCGCCGCGCCCCGCAGCCGTGGGCTCGCCCGCGGTGTCGACGAAGAGCACCGTCTGGTGCGCCGGTCGGGTCGGCTCCGGCCGTTGCAGCACCCACACCTGCAGGCCGATGTGGAGCGGGATCGCCGCCCCCGGCGGCAGGGCCGCGACCGCCCGCAGCGCGCCGCTGCGGATCAGCTCGGCGCGGACGCGGCGGCCGGAGGAGCGGGACGCCGTGGCCGGCGGGAGGAGCAGCACGGCGTGGCCGCCCGGTGCGAGGTGGGACAGCGCGTGCTGGACCCAGGCCAGTTCGGACTCGGCGCGGGGCGGGAAACCGTACGCCCAGCGCGAGTCGTAGGCCAGTTCGTCGTGGCCCCAGTCCCGGTCGCCGTAGGGCGGGTTGCACAGCACGGCGTCGACGGTGAGGTCCGGGAAGGCGTCGGCGCGCAGGCTGTCGCCCGTGCGCACGGTGACGTCCGCGCCCTCCTCGGCCGTCAGGGTCAGGCCGACCGCGGTGCGCCGTGCCTGGACGGGGAGGCTGTCCTGCCCGTACAGCTCGCGCGCGCCGCGCGCGGCGGCGGCCGACAGCAGGGTGCCGCTGCCGCAGGCGGGGTCGAGGACGCGGGCCGGGGAACCCGGGATCAGGCGGGCCAGCAGGTCGGCGAGCGGGGCCGGGGTCCGGTAGGCACCGCTGGCGGCGCTGTCCTCCAGCTCCCGCTCCGCCAGAATGCCCAGCGCCGTCTGCGCGCCCTCGTCGCGGACGCAGAGCAGCAGGGCGCGCAAGACCGTGGTGTCGGCGGCGGTGAACCGGACGGGTTCCGTGTCCGGCACCACGTCCGCGACCCCGGCAGCCGCCTCGTTCGCCTGCTTCACCAGGTCGGCGTCGGGCAGCGCGAGCAGACCGGTGGGGTCGTCGGCGGGGCAGCGGGCCGCCGCCAGGACCAGCAGGAGCAGGTCGGACGTGCCGGCGCCGGCCCGCTCGCGGAGGCGCAGGGTGGTGCGTAGCTCCCCGCTGGGCGTGGCGGCCGTGTGCTGTCCGCGTGAGGCGAGCCAGGCGCGGACCACCTCCAGGTCGTACAGCGGGCTGCTGTCCGTACCGCCCGAGGGAGCGGGGAAGTCCTCGTGCCGACGGCGCCAGTTGCTGACGGTGGCGCGCGTGACGCCCGCGATGCGGGAGATCTCGGCGGCTGTCACCTGGGCGGATGGTGCGGGTGGCTGCGGCATGGACGGTTCCTGGCTCCGATGGTCGGCGTGATCACACCCTACAGCACGCGTCAACATCCAAAAGCTGTTGGACAGTGCTTTCGTGGTCGTGCTTACATGTAGACGCTTCCGCCGGTGAGCGACGCTGCCCGGCGTGAGGTGTCACTTCCTTTGCCACAGCCATGTCCTCGAGTGCCCGGCCCCTCGTCCTGTCCCGACCCCTCTGGGCGGGATGCCGGGGGACGTGCGGTACCTCGGGGCCGGCGACGGCCGATCGACCACCACCCAGGGGGAACCCATGCGTCTGACCATGCCGAGCGGTGCCCCGGAAGAAATGGCCTCATGAGCTACGCGAACATCTCCGGCACGCCGTCCGCTCCCTGCTCTTCGCCCCCGTGTGCCGTCTCCGCCGCATCCACGGGCAGTCCCCGGCACCGGACAGCGGCCGGTCGGGCTCCGGCCACGGGCATGCCGGGGGCGCCGCAGACGCCCCTCGCGCCCGCGCAGCCGTCGCCCGGGAGGAAGCCGTCGTGGCGCGGAGCACGGCTCGCCCTCGGTGCCTCGACGCTCCTCGCGCTGATCGCGGTGCCCCTGTCCCGCCCGCGCAGAACCGTCCTCGCCGTGGCCGCGACGGTCGTGGGTTGCTCCCTGTGCGCCTGCTCCACCGCCGGCGGCGCCCGGACCGATACCGCTCCGCCGACGGCCACCGTCAGCGCCTCGCAGGACACCGGGAGCGCCGAGGACGCGCAGGACACCCAGGACGACTCCGGCAGCGACACCTTCATCGTCGCGCTGGACAAGACCGCCACGTGGAACAACGGCGTCAAGGCGCACCTGAGCGGCTTCAGCCGGGGCACCTCCGGTGAGTACGCCAGCCCGTCCGGCGAGGCCTACTTGGCCTTCTCCGTCACCATGCGGAACGACTCCGAGTCCACGATCGACCTGACCATGGTCAGTCTGTCCTGCCCGGACGGCGCCGACGAGATCTTCGACACGGACGCGGGCTTCGACGGCACGCCGGACACGCACCTGCTGCCGGGCAAGTCGCAGACCTGGGAGGCGGCCTGCGTGTTCCCCAAGACGGCCAGAAGCGCCCAGATCGAGATCACGCCGACCGACACCTCCGGCTCCGGCTGGTACCGCACGGCCATCTTCACCGGCCAGGTGCGGTAGCCCGGACCGCGGACGGGACCCTGCCGGGTGCCGTCGTCGTCTTCGCACGGCGGCGGGCTCACGCCTCCGCCGGCATCGGGTGCACCCCGATGCCGGGCCCACCGGCCCGCCCGTACCCACGTCCGATCACGCACCCTGTGCGGCCCCGCCCACCACCACCCGCGACCTGGGAGGCCATCGTGACGATCACCGAGCACACCGAGCTGATCCGCCGCTTCGCCGACGACTTCACCGCCCTGCAGGAGGCCGTCCTCGCCCGCATGAACGGGATCTGCGCTCCGGAGGTCGCAGCGGCCCTGGAACACGCTTCGCTCACCGGTCCCATCGCCGTCGCTCTGGCCCACGCCGACGTCCTCGCCCGCGGGGCCGTCCGGCGCGCGGAACTCTCGGCTCAGCTCCCCGAGCGGCTGCGACGGCTGCGCGCCCACGCGCGCAGAGTGCGACGGGCCCGGTCGCAGGCGGAGGCCCGGTACAAGGAGCAGCGTGCCCGCCGCCCCGCCGGCCGTTCCCGGCCGGCGGACACACTGGAGCTGAGGGTGGCGCGCACGGCGTCCCCGGCGGCCTTCGCCGAGGCCCTGCGGCAGGAACTCCGCGACAGGGGACTGCCGGACGGCACACCGCAGGCGCCGGAGAGCGACCTCGGCCAGTGGGCCTGGAACCGGCAAACGGCAGGAGACGAACTGCCCGCACCGGTACGCGAATTGCGGGATTGCGACGACGACGCCTTCGTCCGGGCCCTCCTGCGCGACGCCCGGGAGGAGGAGAACCCGTACCTCCCGCACGACGCGGTGGCCGAACGGTGGAGCCGCCACGCCCGTGCCGCGCTGGCCTGGGGCCGCTACGCGATCGGCCGGGCCGAACGGGAGGTGCTGGCCTGCTCTCTCTCCGCACGGCGCACCCGACTCGACGCCCTGGACGACGCCTACCAGGACACCGCGGTGCTCGCCGCCCGCTCCCGCGAGGCCCTGCTGCGGGTCGTGGAGCTGCACGACCGGATGTGGATCTCCGTGAACACGGAGCCCTTCGCAGAGCTCATCGCGCAGTGTCGCGCCGAGGCCCTGGCGCGCTTCGCCGACGCCGAGCCCGAGGTGTGGCACAGCGTGTGTGAGCTGACCGAGAGGCACCAGGCGCACTGCTCCGAACAGGCCGACGGCTGCCCGCACTGCCACGGCGCGCTCGCCGCCGTCCTCGCCGACGCCCCTCCCGCCGACACGGGTGAGGGCGGCGACGACGAACATCCGACGGCAACGGTTCCGGCGGACGAGGACCGCTACGCCCTGCTCGCCGACCTCCCCGACACCGCCGTCGTGGCCGTCGCCGACGCCGCCGTCGGTGACGAGTCGGCACTGTGCGGCTACGGCTGGGCCGCCGAGGACGGGACGACCGGACACGGCGACTCCCTGGCCTCGAGCAGCGGTGAGGCCGAAGTCATCGGTGTCTGCGCCGCCGCCCTCAGCCTCCTCGAACACCACGAGGACGCACCCGTCGTCCTCCTGTGCGACAGTACCGAGGCGGTCGACGCGGTCGACGCGGCCCTGCGCTCCGCCGACCCGGCAGCCGCCCACCGCACCCTCCTCTTCCCGGAGAGCCGGCAGCTGATGGACCGCCTGGTGCGCCATCGCCACCGCGTCCAGGTCCGCTGGCTGAAGGGCCACATCGGACACGACCTCAACGAAACAGCCGACGCCTTCGCCCGCCTCGCCCTCCGCCGCGTCAGCGGCCGAATCCCTTCCGCCGCCGCCCGGAAGGAGGAGGCACGGATCCTGCGCTCGCTCGGTTCCGGAGCCGGCCCCCTCCCGGTCGCTGCCTGAGTTCACGGCGCACGGCGGCAGTTGCCGAGTCTCACGGTCTTCTTCGTCCTCGTACCGGCACGTCGACACGGACAGCCGCAGGAGCCGCGGGGACAGCTCGCGTGACGCCGTCCGCGGACAGCCCTACCACCCTGAGAACCGATTTCCCCGTCCCGCGACGAAAGTGAGCGACCCTCTTCATGGCCCATCCCCGGTGGCACCACATCCTCATGGAGTCCCGGCTTCACGCCCTCAAGGCGCTCGACGAATGGAACTGCTCCGGCGGGTACTGCGACTTCCTCGCCCATATGCTCAAGGCCTGGCGAGCAACTGCCCTTTTCGGTTCAGCGGATCCATGGAACACGCGGAGATGTGGAAGCGGCTTGAAGTCCGTCCCGTCAAGGTCTCCGGCAACCCTCATGCCACCGTCGCCAGGTGCTGCTCGTACGACGAAGCCTTCGACCGGCAGTTCAACATCCAGTCATGGATATAGAGGATTCCCAAGGGACCGGGGCGGTCGAAAAGTACCGTGCGCTCTTCGGCGGGGAGTCTTTGGTTGTAGGGTCAATCAATTGGTGTTCCTGGGTGATCGCGGTGGGGGCCGCGATTGCTGCGGGTGCATCGCCCTTGGTGAAGCTCTGGCCATGTCTTCTGGGTGGTTGTGCGAGCACCGTTATGAACGCTTGTGGAAACGGTGGGGGATAAGTGGGGCGTCTCTGTGTGTTGCGTGCCGCCAGGTTACGTCGGGCAAGTGCAGTCGAGGGCTGCGCCCGAGAGGGCGTTCGCTGGTAGCTCGTTGTCAGTAGCGGGTTCAGGGTGACGCGGAAGACCGTTCCATGCCGGGGGATTTTGCGAAAAAGGGCATTGGAACCTCTCTTTTGGGGACAGAGTGGATCATTCTTATCAGGTGTGGCAGGAAGTGCTGGCCGAAGAGTTCTTCGGACGGCAGCACGCCGGCCACCCGACGTTGTTCTACGTCGACGACGACGTGGAGCAGGAGCTGCGGCACGGATACGGCATGGAGGAGCCCCTCGCCCAGTGCGTGGGCAGGTTCCTGAGGTTGGGGACCGCGGAACCGTACAGCGCAATGGAGGACTACCGCTGGCGCAAGCGGCAGCGGGACAAGGACGGCGTGCCCGCCTTCCTGCCGCTGCTGGCCTGCTCGGTGATGGCCGCGTCCCGGATGGTGAACGACCGGAACCACCGGGCCACCGCCTACCACGCCCGCTTCTCCGAGCTGTTGACGGGCGACGACAAGCAACTGGGCAGCCACCACTATGAGCCCATCTCCCGGATGTGGCAGGTGCTGGCCTCCTGGCAGCACAGCCAGAAGGGCGCGCGGGGCCTCTGCACCATTCCCGCCCCCGCCGACCTGCCCTCGAACCGCAGCATGATCGGGTTCGCCCAGTCCCAGGCGCTCCTCAGCGGCGCGGACCGGTCCTTCATGCCGAAGTTCTTCCGGTCGTTGCGGGAACACGGCACGACCTGGCCCCTGCCGGGGGAGACGCTGCTGGCCCAGATCGAGATCCGGGGCATGGAACAGCACTTCTCCAAGGGCTTCCGCAACGCTCTGCAAGAGGCGGAATTCCGCCCCCTCCTCGCCAAGCTGATCGGCAACTACGCGGCTTCGTGGGACGGTTCGGACGAGCTGGTGCCCACTGGTGTCACCCGGGCCGAACTCCTGGTGCGGCTGGACGCGGGGCGTCTCGGCTGGGTGGCGCGCCTGCGGTCCGCGGAGCAGAGGCAGCGCATCGAGCTCAAGGGGGGAGTCGTCCTCGAGCAGCTCGGCGACACCGCCTACTACGAGGTGACGGGCCTGCCCGCCCCGAGCGCGGACACCCTCACCAGGGGCATCCGCCGCGACGGGGACAATCTGGTGCTCAGCCGCCCCTCCTCCTCTGTCCTGGTGCTCGCACGGGACGACGTGCTCGGCGTCTGGGCCGGCACCGCCGGCTTCCGCCCGGGAGAGGCACACGTGGTGCTCGCCGCCCCGACCGCGCAGCGGGACGTGCAGCGGCTGCTGGACAAGGCCGCGACCACGGGCCGGAGCGCCGACACCAGCAAGCTGGCCTGGGTGCCGCAGGGCTGGTCCCTGCACAAGCCCGTCACCTTCGACGACGCGGTCACGCTGCGCCGGGCGCTCCAGGAGGTCCAGGGCGCGGTCGGTCTCCTGCAGCCCCCAGCCCAGTTCAAGCTCCGCCTGGAAGGCGGACTGAAGCTCGCGCCCTCGCTCGATCCCCACTTGTACCTGCGGGGAGGCGAGCCCCAGGTGGTCCTCCCGGACGCCACGGAGGGCACGGGCACCCTCCTGATCGACGGAAACGAGCGGCCCGAGCTCAGAAAGGCGATCGCCGCGGGCCGCCCCGTCCCCCTGGCCGTGCTCCGGCTGGAGCCGGGCCGCCACTCGGTGAGTTATGCAGGCGCGGACATCGGCTTCGCCACCGCGGATCAGGCCGTCGTCGAGCCGAAGGTGACCAAGGTCTGCGGCTTCACCGTCGTGGACGGCAAGGCCTCGGAGTCGCCCTCCCTCCTCGACGGGCAGACCCTGCCGACCGGCATCACCGGCGCCGACTGCACGAGCGCCACGACCCAGGACGCGGCAGCCGTCATGGAGCTGTGCCGCCGGGACGCGGACGAGGTGCTGTTCGCGGCGGCCGACGGACGGCTGTGGACGTTGGAGGCACCGGAGCAACCGGACTGGTGGACGGAACGCCTCCCCGACACCGCCGCCCCGCTCCGCTTCGAGGCCGGCTTCCACGGCATCGGCGGCTGGCTCCTGGAGCGCCGGAGCGGACGCTGGAAGGGCCGCCCGGTGAACCCCGGAACGCCGAAGCCGAAGAGCGCCGGCAACCCGCGGGCATGGGCCCGCGCCGTCCTGACCGCCCAGCAGGCGTCCGTCGAACCCTCGTGGGCCGCGTACGTACAGGCAGCGAAGGAGCTTGACCGATGACGGGACCGATGAGCACCACCGAGTTCGGCGGAATCCTCCTGCGCTGGCTGAGCGAGAGCCGCAGCGGCAAGGCGTCCGCACTGCGCGACGGGATCCGCGGCCAGGCCCAGGCATGTGGCCTGGAGCTGGAGGAGTACGCCGACTGGGACTGGATGCGCAAGGCCGCCGCCCTCGGCTTCATCGACGTGGACCTGCGCGCCGACCGCTGGTCGGTGGCCCCGCCGGTGCTGACCCGGCTGCCCCACGCCGACGGCCTCGCGGTGCTGACCGGTGCGCGCACCGCGCGGATCAGCACGCGTATCGAGGAGGCGGCACGGGAGTGGATGGAGCTGATCACCGTCCCGCACTGGCCGGAGGCCGGTGAGGCCCCACTGCCCGACACCCTCCTGTTCCAGTACGAGGACCAGCGGACCCTGCAGGAAGCCGCGAAGTCCCTCAGGGTCCGCTACGTGCCCTGCGCCGCCCTGCAGTTGACGGAGCTGCTTCCGCAGGCGGCGCCGGGGCCCGAGTCCGCACCGCCCGGTGGGAGCACCGCCGACACGCTGGAGAAGTACGAGCTGCGCCTCCAGCGGTTCGTCCCCGTGGCGGGGGACGACGAGGACGGCCTGTACCGGTGGCGCGGAGCCGACTACGCACGCCTGACCCGCGTCCGCCGCAACGGCGTCTTCCACGCGGTGGAACGCGAGACGGGCGTCTACCTGGAGCTCGCCCGCCACCGCATCGGCGCGATGCGCTGGCGGCCGGAATCCGGCAAGGGCCGTGCCGGCATCGGCCGGCTCTTCATCGACCGGTACGCGCCCCTGCCCGCCTTGCACGAGCGCGCGGCCGTCCTGTGCAGCGGCTTCCCTCCCTCGGTGGGCAAGCAGGCACAGACCCGTGCGTACGACAACGTGCCGAGGGCGCTCGCCGAGGCGATCGCGGCCTCGCTGCAGCAGAACCTGGAGATCACGCCACGACCGGTGGCGGCCACCGGCGGGAGGACCAAGTGAGCGTCGAACAGCAGACAGCGGAGGTGACGAACACCGATGTCCAGGACGTCATGGGCACGTTCGACGACCTGCGCAGCGCACTCTTCCGCTACTACGACACCCCGTTCGGCGTCGACGACCGTTCCGTCATGGAGGAACGACGCAACCTCCTGAACCGGGACAACGGGGCCTGGCGCGACCCGCTGATCGAACTGCGTCCGCAGTACGCCCCCCGGGGCCTCAGCATCGCGGAGTCCTTCGCCGAGGCAGGGGCGCACCCCGACGCGGCCGAGTTCGCCCGCTTCACCCTCCCCGGCGGTGTGTCCAGCCTCTACCAGCATCAGCACGACGCCCTGGTCGCCGCCTGCGAGGGCAAGGACTTCGTGGTCACCGCGGGCACCGGTTCCGGCAAGACGGAGTCCTTCCTGCTGCCGGTCCTCGCCGACCTGGTCGCCGAGTCCGCACACTGGCAGGGCACCCGTGCGGTGCAGCGGGAATGGTGGCAGGGAGACGGCGAGTACGTGCCCAGCCGGCAGGGCGAGCACGGGCACCCCGCCGCCCTGCGCGTGCTGATTCTTTACCCCACCAACGCCCTCGCCGACGACCAGCTGGTCCGGCTCCGGAAGTCGCTGGACAGCCGCGAGGCCCACGCATGGCTGGACCGGAAGCGCAAAGGACACCGCTTCTACTTCGGCCGCTACACAGGAGCCACCCCCGTCTCCGGCAGCCGCGACTCCGAGCCGGCGAACTTCCGTCTCCGGCAGTACCTGCGGGAGGTCCAGGAACGGCAGCGCAAGGCCGACGAGAAGCTCGACGAGGAGCTGCGACCCTTCATCCCGCGCCTCGGCGGAGCGGAGATGCACGCCCGCTGGGACATGCAGGCCGCGCCGCCGGACATCATGGTCACCAACTACTCGATGCTGAACATCATGCTGCTCCGCAAGCAGGAGGAGCACATCTTCAGCGCCACGAGGAAGTGGCTGGAGGAGACCCCTGGCGCCCGCTTCACCCTGATCCTCGACGAACTCCACATGTACCGCGGCACGGCCGGCACCGAGGTGGCCTACCTGCTGCGCAACCTCCGCCACCGCCTCGGCCTCGACAAGTACCCCGAGAAGCTGCGTGTGCTCGCCGCCTCCGCCTCCCTGGAGGCCGGCCGGGACGACGCGTTCCTCGACGGGTTCTTCGCCCTGCCCGGGTCCCGACGCGTGATCATTCCCGGAAAGGCGAAGGAGACTCACGGCGAGGGCGACCTGGCCGCACACGCCGAACGCCTCACGCAGGCCGCGAAGGCCCCCGTCACCCAGGACGAAGCCGTAGTCCTGGCCCGGGAGACCGGCCTCGGCCCGGCGCTCCAACGCGCACTCACTCCAGGCGGCAAGCCCCGTGCTCTGCCCGCCCCCGAACTGGCGAAGAGTTTGTTCCCGTCCGTCCCCGAGGAACAGCGCCAGGACGCTCTCCACGGCGTTCTGCGCATACTCGGCTACGCACAGGACCCCGAACTTCCCCAGCTCCGAGCCCACTTCTTCTTCCGGAACATCGAGGGCATCTGGGCCTGTTCCGATCCGAACTGTCCCCATGTCCCCGTGCAGCAGGGCCCCGAACGGCGGGTCGGCCGCCTCTTCGCCGAGCCCACCTCCCGCTGCACCTGCGGCGCCCGCGTACTGGAACTTCTCTCCTGCCAGGCCTGCGGCGACCTCATGCTCGGCGGATACGCGAGCCCCAAGGACACCCAGCGGCGCACGTTCACCGGTGCCCTCCACACCGACTTCCCGGACCTGGACCTGCTCCCCGACGAGGCCAGCGGCGCACCCACGGCGGCGAACTACGTCGTGTACTGGCCGCGCACCAAGGGCCTCGGCCTCGACGACCCCGGCTGGCACGCGGGCCTGTCCGACGGCGGGCCGCAGGTCGAGTTCGAGTTCCGCCGCAGCGCCTATCAGCCCGCCACCGGCCGCCTGGAGAACCGGGGCGTTCAGCACACCGGATGGTCGTTCCACATCTCCGTGCCCCCGGACAAGGAGAGCAAGAAGCCGGCCTACGATCCGGCCCGGCTCCAGGCCTTCCCCACCCGCTGCCCCGCCTGCGGCGACGACTGGGAGATCAAGTACGACAGGGACGGCCGTTTCGTCCCGCTGGAATCCCCTGACCGGCTGCGCAACGCGCCGGTCCGGCGGATGCGCACCGGTTTCTACAAGATCAACCAGGTGCTGGTGACCGAAGCCCTCGGCCACCTTCCCGACGGCCGGCGCAAGGCGATCGCCTTCTCCGACAGCCGTGACGACGCCTCCGAGCTCGCCAGCGGTCTTGCCCTGCGCCACCACCAGGACCTTCTCCGCCTGCTCAGCGCCGAGGCCGTCGAGAATCAGGGGGATCCGTTCGCAGACCTTCAGCTCGTGAAGGCCCACTACGCCGGGGAGCCGGTCGATCGTGCGGATGCCCGTGCCGCCATGGAACGGCTGCGGGACCGCGACCCGGCGCATTGGGGGCGCCTGAAGGCGATCCTCGCCGACGACCTCGACGCGGAACCGGAACTCCTGCCCGACCTGGAGCGGAACCTCTCCGAACTGCCCTCCCTGGACAACCTCGCCTCCGACCTCGAAGGCATGCTCCTGCAGTACGGCACCAACCCCGCCGGTCCCGCGGCCTCGCTCCAGCAGACCTCGGCCGGACAGCCCTGGACCGCGCTCTACAACTGGGAGCGGGACCGGGAAGCGGTGGTGGAGACCCAGGCACAGCAGGAACTCCTCAACCGCCTTCGCTCCCGCCTCCGCCTCGAGACCATCGGCAGCCTGTTCTCCGGCGGCGGCCGTGACTTCGAATCGCTCGGACTCGGCTGGCTCTGCCTGCGCGACGACCGCTCACCCGCGGAGATCGGCCCGGACAGCGATCAGGCCGTGGCGCGGGCCAGTCTGCGAATCCTCGGTTTGATGCGGCGCTTCACCCGGATACGTTCCTCTCTGCAGAGGCCGCCTGCGCCTCTGAGGCGTTTCTGGAAGCAGGTCGCCGAACGCCAGGGCACCGATGTGCAGACGATCGAGGACCGGGTCCTCGGCGTCTGGAAGGATGCCGTGGTCGATTACGTCATCAAGCCGGAGAAGGTGGCGCTCCGTCCCGGCGAGAACAAGACCTGGACGTGCGGTTCCTGCCACCGGCCGCACCTTCACCCGGGTGCGGGGCTGTGCACCAAGTGTTTGACCCCGCTGCCCGCAGTGACCCAGCCGTACAGCGGAGTCCTCGAAGACGACTACTACGCATGGAAGGCCGCCCACCGCACCGGCGACTTCCCCCTGCGCACCGCGGAGCTGACCGGCCAGACGGACCGGCTGGAGGCCCAGCGTCGGCAAAGCCTCTTCCAGGACGTCTTCCTCGGCGACAACGACGTCCCGCAGGCGGACGGCCTGGAACTGCTCTCCGTGACCACGACCATGGAGGCCGGTGTCGACATCGGCCCCCTCAACACCGTGATCATGGCCAACATGCCGCCCACCCGCTTCAACTACCAGCAGCGGGTGGGGCGCGCGGGCCGACGCAACAGCCCGGTCGCCGTGGCCCTCACCGTCTGCCGCGGCCGCAGTCACGACGAGCACTACTTCGCCCGCCCGGAAGCCATCACCAACGATCCGACTCCGCCGCCCTACCTGGTCCTCGGCATGGTCTCCGTCTTCCGGCGGGTCCTGTTGGGAGAGGTGCTGCGCCAGGCCTTCGAGCCTCTGCAGCCGGAGGACCGCCGTAAGGGGCCGGACATGACGTCCAACGTCCACGGACAGTTCGGTCTCGCCGCCGACTGGCCGGTGCATCGCGGTGCCGTCCGCCGCTGGATCGGCCAGCACCCGGACCGCATCAGATCCGCTGCCGCCGCCTTCCAGGCCGGAACACCGGAGAGCATCGCCGCCATCGAACCCTTGGCTGCCATCGACGAACTCCTCGGCCAGGTCGACGAGGTGGCAGCCCGGACGGTCGGCCACTCCGACCTCAGCCAGCGGCTGGCAGAGGCGGGTCTCCTGCCCATGTTCGGCTTCCCGACCCGCTCCCGCCTCCTCTACCGGAGCATCCCGCAGAAGACCTTCCCCTGGCCGCCGGCCGACTCCGTCAACCGCGACCTCGCCGCCGCCCTCAGCAAGTTCGCACCGGGCAGCGAAACCCCGCAGGACGGCCGTCTGCTCCGCTCCATCGGAGTGGTCTCCCTCGTCCCGAGCGGTCGCGGAGTACAGGCTGCCGAGGACCCGTTCGGACCGGAACAGTTGGTCGCGATGTGCCGGATCTGCTCCCACGTGGACCCGCAGGCCGTCGTCGACCCGGAAATCGGGGGCGCCGGCACCTGCCCCGCCTGCGGAGCGGAGAGCAAGTACTACAGGACCGTTCCCTTCCGGGAGCCCGCAGGCTTCAGGGCCGCCCGCGAAGCACGGGACTACGACGGATACCGGGAGCTCGGCTCCAACGCCACCAGCGCACGGACCGCCACCGACCTGGAGAAGACCGCCCCACGCATCCACCGCGCCGCCGACGACTGGATGGTCGTTCACACCGGCAGCGGAGACCGCTACATCGTCAACACCAACGGCGGGAAGCTCTTCCGGTTCGTCAAGAACACCGGCCCGTGGCGCGGATACCTCGCTCTGGACCATCCCAAGGAGGAAGCCGACCTGGAGATCGCCCTCGGCGCCACCCAGCACACCGACATGCTCTTCATCGGGGCCAAGGGCGCCCTCGACACGAACCGGGGCCTCCGCTTCGACATCTCGAAGTCGCAGCAGATCGATGGCTTCCCCGAGGCTTACCACGGCCGGCGCGCCGCCTGGTACTCGCTGGCGGCCCTGCTGCGCCGTGCCGCAGCCCCGCACCTGGACGTGCAGCCGGAGGAACTCCTCAGCGGCATCCACGGCTCGGACGCCCCGGTGGCCGCTCCCGTCATGGCCTACCTGGCGGACAGCCTCGACAACGGCGCGGGCTTCAGCACCTACCTCGGTTCGGAGGAACACATCGAGAAGTTCCTCCAGGCTGTCGACCGGTACGTGCACGACCTAGAGGCCGGCCATCATGCGCAGAACTGCCACAGCTCCTGCTACGCCTGCCTTCGCGACTACTCCAACATGCGCCTCCACCCGCTGTACGACTGGAGGCTCGCCCGCGACCTGACCGACGCCCTGCGCGGCCGGAAAGTGCAGATCGACCCGGACAAGCACGCCCTCCTGCTGAAGGGGTGGGCGGGCGAGGAGCCCAACGTCAGTCTGAAGGAGACCGCCGCCGGACCGGTGGCGCTCTTCACCTCGGACTTCACCGGCGAGCCCGTCGCGGTCGCCGTCAAGCATCCGCTGGAGTCCGCCACCGGCGAATGCGGGAACGAACGGCTCCAGGCCCTGCGTAACGAGGTCCGTGGCGGCGGCCTCGCGGCGAGGATCGCCTTCGCCGACTCCTACAGCCTGGACCGGACCCCTGCCGCGGTGATCGAGCAGGTGCGCATCTTCGCGGAGGACTTCTGATGACGGCAGGAATTCCGATGGGAGCGGGCCAGGACGAGCAGGCCCGCGTGGAGGAGCTGCGGCAGCGCGAGATGGCCCGCCGCCTCGCCCTCCACCAAGCCCGCACCCAAGGCCGGACCCTTGGGGGAGCTCCGCAGGTCGCGGAAGCAGTCGGCGGCCCTGCTCCGGTCGTTCCGCCGCAGAAGCAGCCGGAGCCGGGACCGGCCGTGCCCCAGCCGGTCCCCGAAGGATTCGCCGACCGGGAGGCCTGGGAGCGCGCCCGCTCCTTCGCCGACATCATGCTGCCCGACGCGCTGAAGGCGGAGACCGGAACGCTCTCCGCGCGGAAACTGGCCCGGGCCGCGGCCGGTGCAGCGTCCCGTCAGGACGACCCGGTCGCGGGCGTCTCCGTGCTCGTCATGGCGCATGACCACGGGCTGGACGTTCTCAACGACCGGCTCGACGACCGCGCCCGCGCCCTGGTGGAGGACAAGCCGCTGCGGCTCCTGGGGGAGCCGGGCAGCATGTGGCAGATCTACCAGGACGACCGTCGCCTGATGGAGAACAACCTGCCGGTCCCTCGGCAGAGGGCGCTCCTGGCGAAGCTTCCCCGGCCGCTTCTCGACGACTACATCGACGAGGAGTGGATCGGCGCGGTCCCCGAGTACGACGGCACCTCTCGTGCCGCCTACTTCCGCGCCCGCCTGGATCCGGCGTCCCTCACCGACGAGGAAATGGACGTGTTGGCCTGGCCCCTGGAACGGGAGCGCCGGCAGGCAGGCCCGGGAACGGAACCCGGCCGTGACTGGCCGCAGGACTGGCGCCTGCTGGTGAGGCTGCAGGCCAACGACGCCAAGGCCATCGCCGAGGAGTGGACCGACCTCCTGCCGCCGACACAGAAGCTCGCGGACGCCCTGCGCGAGGTGCGGCGGACCGGAGAGGCCCCGGACGACCTCGTCGCCGACGAGCGGCTGTGGGTTCTCCTGGAGCGGGTTCACCCCAGCGTGCGCAGCGCGACCAACAGAATGTTCAACGGCTGGATCGGCGTGCGGACCCTGATCAGGGCCGTGCGGCAGATGCACCGTGCCCTCCTCCGCGGGGACGACGAGACGGCGGAACAGCGGAGGAGGGCTGTGCTCACGATGGCCGCGAGGCTCCGGCACCACTCGCAGCCGGTGCGCTGGGAGGCCCAGAACATCCATGCCTACCTGCGCGCCGGCCACGAGATCACGGAGTCCCTCAAACTCCTGGAGCAGGACGCCGAAGGCCGTCCCCCGGTGCGGGACCAGCTCGGCGGAGGTGCCGTGGCCACGCTGCGGAAGAATCGGAGCTTCCTCGAGGACCGGCCCGGCGGAGAACGCGACCAGCCGCTCAACCCTTATCTGCTGCTCGGCGTGCCCGACGGGGCGGACGACTGGAAGAGGGCCTGGCGAGCCCTGAGGAAGGAGCTCGACGACAGCGGCCGCGTCCGGATCAACCGCGCCAAGGACATGATCGAGAAAGCTGAGCGCGAGCAGCAGGAAGTACCCCGGTTCGCCGTTCCGCTCGCCCCGCACCGCTGGAAGGACCCCACCGGCACGAGCCACCGGCTGGAACTCCCGCCCGAGCCCCTGCAGAGGCTCACCGCGCCGCCCACGGACAGCGACCGCGCGTGGTCCCGCACCGAGGCGGCCCGAGAAATAATCACCAAGGCGACTGAACGCCTTGCCCTGGCTGAAGACACCGCAGCCGTTGAAGACCCAGAGAGCAGCACATCGTGAGCAACAAAGCCGGTAAAGGCGACAGTGGTTCTGGCTCCGGTGACGGAGCCCGGCAGAACCGGGGACGCGGGCCGAACAGCGGAAGCGTGCGGAATCGTGGTGAGCGCAGGGCGGCCGAGGCTGCTCCCTGGCGATTCACCGAGAGCCACTTGCCCGAGTTCACCCCGGGGACCCTGGACGCCGCCGCGATCCTGAAGTCGGTCAACGAGACGCTCCTGCCCGTGGTGGAGAAGGAACTGGAGGCGGCGACGGACAGGCTGGTCGCCGCTCTGGACGACAAGGAGACTGAAGGCGATCTGATCGCTGTCTTCCGGGCCGAGTTGATGCGCCGAGTCCTTCCTCAGTTCACCGAAGCAGTACGTAAAGGCGTGCTGGAAAGCATTCGTACGCGCCAGATGCACTTGGCCCAGCTGGCCGTCTTGCATCGGCAGGCGCTGGACGCCAAAAAGCTGACAGCAGTGTTGACCCGCATCAACCACGAGGCGGAGAAGGCCGGCTTGCAGATCGTTGACGACGACGCCGGTGATCGGTCACTCTTCAACGTTGTCGAGGAAGATCCCGGTGTGATGCAGCGAGGTCCGGTTGCCTTCGAGCTCGTCGCGCCGGCCTACGTCGACAAGGAGTCTGGAAAGCTCGTCGAACGCGGCTGGCTGCGAGCCGTTGCCGGGCAGGAAGCACCCGCGCTGGAGAGTGTCGACCTTAGTGCTGCAACCGGCGTGGAGGACCCGGCTCCGGCGCCGACCTACAGGCAGACGCTGCGTGCTGCGGTGAGCTGGCGACTTGGCATGACGCAAAGGGGAACGCGATGACGTTCGGTATCGATTTCGGCACCAGCAACTCCGTGGTGGCCCACTGGAACGGGCACACCACCGACGTTCTGCCGGTCGACGGCGACAACGTGCCCGCCCAGTGGCGCATGTCGGAGTTCGAGCAGCTTTTCCCCTCCGTGTTGTCCGTCCGCGACCTCCAGCGCACCCTCTGCTTCGGCTGGGAGGCGAAGACCGGCACCAGCGAGCCGCTCGACGCCGTGAAGCGCATGCTCGGCACCCGCTCCGGTGCCGAGAAGGACGGCGACATCGACGGTCTCGAGGTCGCGGCCCAGCTCGAGGAGCATCACGCTTGGGTGGGCTCCGAGAAGTTCCACAGCACGGTCGCGGCCGCGTCCCTCTTCAGCCGCATGAAGGAAGGCGTCGCTGCTCAGTTGCTCGACCTCTCCGACGCGGTCGTCACCGTCCCCGCAAAGGCGACGGGCGGCGCCCGCTACCGCACTCGTGCCGCGGCAGCGCTCGGCGGAGTGAAGGTCCGGGCCCTGCTCAATGAGCCCACCGCGGCTGCCATCTCGTACGCCCACGACTTCCCGATCCCCGGCCGTTTCCTCGTTTTCGACTGGGGCGGCGGCACCATCGACGTCACCGTCCTGGAATACGACGACGGCCTCTTCGAGGAGCAGACCTCCCGCGGTATCACCGCCCTCGGAGGCCTGGAGTTCGACAACGCGCTGGCCCAGCTGATCCAGCAGAAGATCGGCCTCACCGCGGACCAGCTCACCAAGGCCGAACGACGCCGCTGGCGCCGGTCGGTCGAGCTGACGAAGATCGCCCTGTCCTCCGTGTCGATGGACGGCTCGCGCTTCTTCGACCTTCCGGTCGGCCTCGCCCCCTCGATCTCGAAACGTGCGGTCAGGATCACCTCGGCCGAGTACACCGAGGCGATCACCCCGCTCATCACCCGCGCCCTGGAGGCGGTTCAGCAGGC
The DNA here is from genome assembly GCA_014650015.1 of Streptomyces griseoloalbus. Taxonomy (GTDB): domain Bacteria; phylum Actinomycetota; class Actinomycetes; order Streptomycetales; family Streptomycetaceae; genus Streptomyces; species Streptomyces griseoloalbus. Next base: position 21,069 of record BMUD01000012.1, on the reverse strand, counting down.
CCTGGAAGACCTGGCCATCACCTCACACGACATCGACTCCGTCCTGATGATCGGCGGCACCTCGCAGATTCCCCAGGTGCGTCACGCCCTGGGCGAGCTCCTCGGCCACGACCGCATCGTCGACAGCGCCCTGTGCCGGCCCATGACCGCCGTCGCCCGAGGCGCGGCCATCTACGCGGCCTCCCTCGACGGCGAACTCGGCGACGACAGCGATTTCTCCCTGGTGACCAGCTACGACCTGGGAACGGCCGTGAGCGCGGGCGAGCAGAAGGGCTTCCGCGCCATCATCCGACGCAACGCCACGCTCCCCGCGGAGGGTTCGGCCAACTTCTACCCGGACACGCCGGGCGCTTCCTTCGTGCGCGTGCCGGTGATCGAGGGCGAGGTCGGCTATCCGGCCGACAGTGACCGTGCCTTTCCCCTGGCCAACATCGAGGTGAATCTGCCGACCCGCGAACAGGACATCCGCCGGAACAAAATCGAGATCAAGTTCCGCTACAACGAGAGCGGCATCCTGCGCTTCACCGCCACCCACGCGGAGACCGGCGTGGTGCTCGCCGAGCGCGAGATCGACTCCTTCGGCCCCGACGGCACTCCACTGCAGCATGGTCTCGACGATGAGCTGACCCGCCTTCTGGCCCACACCGTCCGCCCGTTCGCCGACGGCTCCGCCAACGTCCGGCACCTCTCGGGAGCCGAATCGGCCAACGTCCGCCCCGCACCGATCGACATGTCCGTGCGCGTGGTCGAGGCCGACCCTGCGGTAACGGTCAACGGCGAGCCGCAGGGAGTGGTGACGGGGGGACGTTGACAGCCTCCGGACTCCGATGCGCGATCTCCGGGTGTGCCAGGCTCGCTCCACTGCCGCGGCAGGTGTCGGCAGCCGACGCCGCCGCCCGCGAAGACGCACCGGGGCCCCCTTCCGCTCCGGGCGGGGGAAGGGGGCCGTGGCGCAGGCGCCGGACGACTCAGGGGGCCGCCGTGGCGGCGGGGTTCTCGTCCCGGTCGAGGGTGGTGGGGTCCTCGCCCTCGTCGAGCGCGACGTCCTTCGTCTCCTTGCCGAGCAGCAGTGCGACCAGGGTCAGCAGCGCCATCGCGGAGAGGTAGACCCCGACCAGCCACGGCGAGCCGTCACCGGCCTCCCACAGGGCCACCGCTATGAACGGGGCGACGGCCGCGCCGAGGATCGAGCTGACGTTGTACGAGATGCCGGAGCCCGTGTAGCGCACGCTCGTCGGGAACAGCTCCGGCAGGAGCGCGCCCATCGGGCCGAAGGTCATACCCATCAGCGTGAAGCCGAGCACCAGCCACAGCACCACGCCCAGCGTGCCCAGACCGATCAGCGGCACCCACGCCAGCCCGAAGACCAGGATCCCGGCGGTGACCGCGATCAGCGTGCCGCGCCGGCCGTACTTGTCGGCGAGCGGGCCGGAGACCAGGGTGAACACGGCGAAGAACAGCACCCCGAAGATCATCATCAGGACGAAGGTGGTGTAGCTGTACCCCAGGCCCGGCACGGCGGCGTCCTCCGGCGTGCGGCCGTAGCTCAGCGAGAACGTGGTCATCAGGTAGAAGAGCACGTACGTCGCCAGCATGAAGAAGGTGCCGAGGACCAGCTGCTTCCAGTGGCTGCGGAAGACGGTGGCCAGCGGCAGCTTCCGCACCAGCCCGGCCTCCCGGGTCTTGGCGAAGACCGTCGACTCGACGAGGCGCATCCGCACCCACAGCCCGATCGCGACCATCACGGCGGAGAACAGGAACGGCACGCGCCAGCCCCAGGTCAGGAAGGCCTCGGAGGGCTGCGACGGGTCGGCGCCCGCCGCGGACGGCAGCAGCGCGCCGATGGCCAGGAAGAGGCCGTTGCCGATGATGAAGCCGAGCGGGGCGCCCAGCTGGGGGAAGGTGCCGTAGAGGGCGCGCTTGCCGCTCGGGGCGTTCTCGGTGGCGATCAGGGCGGCGCCGCTCCACTCGCCGCCGAGCGCGAAGCCCTGCGCGAGCCGCATCAGCACCAGCAGCGCGGTGGCGATCCAGCCGGCCTGCTCGTAGGTGGGCAGCACACCGATGAGGAAGGTGGCGATGCCCATGGTGAGGAGCGAGGCCACCAGTGTGCCCTTGCGTCCGAGCCGGTCGCCGAGATGTCCGAAGACGACGGCGCCGATCGGGCGGGCGACCATCGCGGCGCCGAACACCGCGAACGACGACAGCAGGGCCGTGGTCGGGTCGCTGTTCGGGAAGAAGAGCGTGGGGAAGACCAGGACGGCGGCGGTCGCGTAGATGTAGAAGTCGTAGAACTCGATCGTCGTGCCGATGAGGCTCGCGATGAGGACGCGGGACCGCGAGTTGACGGGTGCCGGTGCCGGGCTGGTGGTGGGTGCGGGCATTTCACGGTCTTTCCGGGTAGAACGGCCGTCGGCGGCATGCGACGACGGCCCGCACGACGCCACGCGCCCCCCGCACGGGAGGTCGCGTGCACGGTGCGGGTTGCCCAACGATCCCAAAAATCTCATGTATCAGGAACGGCATACCGATATGTGAGACGCCGAATAATCCGTGGACCCGCCTTTCCCTCCGTCCCTAGACTCACCGAGCAGGCGCCGCCCGCCGTCCGGGCCGCGCACCGATGACCAGTCGAGGGGAGTCCGGCCGTGCGTGACCGCGCCGCTGCTGCCGCTCCCCGTTCCCGGTCCCGCCGGTCCGAGGTGATCCTGGTGTCTCCGGCCGTCCGGTGCTCGCCGCGCGGCCGGTACCGGATGCCCGTGACGCACGTCTGAACTCCGCACCCCCTGTGCATCAGGGGGCGTGCGCCGTCGTGCGTCAGGGAAATCGCGCTGCCCTTTCCCGGATCATCCGAAAGGCCCTGGGCCATGCGCACCAACCCGCTTGCCGCCGTCCGCAACCTCGGCATCCTCGCCCACGTCGACGCCGGCAAGACCACCGTCACCGAGCGGATCCTGTACGCCACCGGCACCACGCACAAGCGGGGCGAGGTGCACGACGGCACCACCGTCACCGACTACGACCCGCAGGAACGCGACCGGGGCATCACCATCTTCGCCGCCGCCGTCAGCTGCGCCTGGGACGGTCACCGGATCAACCTCATCGACACCCCGGGCCACGTCGACTTCGCCGACGAGGTGGAGCGCTCCCTGCGCGTCCTCGACGGCGCGGTCGCCGTGTTCGACGCCGTCGCCGGCGTGGAGCCGCAGAGCGAGTCGGTGTGGCGGCAGGCGGACCGGCACGGTGTGCCGCGGATCGCGTTCGTCAACAAGATGGACCGGGCCGGCGCCGACCTGGACACCGCCGTCGCCTCCGTCCGGGAACGGCTGCACCCCGCACCCCTGGCGGTCCAGCTGCCGATCGGCGCGGAAGACACCTTCACCGGTGTCGTCGACCTCGTGCGCATGCGCGCCCTGACCTGGACCGACGCGGGCGAGGCCGACGACGCGGCACCGGTTCCGGAGGCACTGCGCGAGGAGGCGGCCAGGCGGCGCCGACTGCTGGAGGAGGCCGTCGCCGAACTGCATCCGGGCGCCCTGGAGGAGTTCTGCGACACCGGCTCGCTCAGCGGCGCCACGCTCGCCTCGGCCCTGCGGGACCTGACCCGCAGCGGTGACGCCGTCGTCGTACTGTGCGGCTCCGCCTACCGCAACCGTGGCATCGAACCGCTGCTGGACGCCGTACTCGCCTATCTGCCGTCGCCGCTCGACGTGCCCCCGGTCCGCGGCACGCACGACGGCGACGGCGACGGTGCCGAGCAGGAGCGGGCCGCGGACCCGGCGGCACCGTTCGCCGCCCTCGCGTTCAAGGTGAACGCCACCTCGACCGGGCGGCTGACCTACCTGCGGATCTACTCGGGAACGATCGAGAAGGGAGACACGGTGTGGGACGCGACCGCACGGCGTCCCGAGCGCATCGGCCGCATCCTGCGGGTTCGGGCCGACCGGCACGCCCAGCTGGACCGGGCGGTCGCCGGGGACATCGTCGCCGTGGTCGGACTGAAGTCCGCCCGCGCCGGCGCCACCCTGTGCGCACCGGACGCCCCGCTGGTCCTGGAACCTCCGGGTGTCGCCGAGCCGGTCGTCTCCGTGGCGGTCGAGGGGCTGAAGGGCACGGACACCGGGCGTCTGGCGTCGGCACTCGCACGGCTCGCGGAGGAGGACCCCTCGCTGGTCGTGCGCACCGACCCGGAGACCGGTCAGACGGTGCTGTCCGGCATGGGCGAGCTGCATCTGGAGGTCGCGGTGGAGAAGATCCGCCGTGAGCACGGACTGGGCGTCAACGTCGGCCGTCCCCGGGTCGGTTACCGGGAGACCGTCGGAGGCGGTGTGTCCGGGTTCGTGTTCCGGCACGTCAAGCAGGACGGCGGGGCGGGCCAGTTCGCCCATGTCGTCCTCGACGTCGAGCCGCTTCGGTCACCGGGGTCCGGGTTCGAGTTCCGCTCGGCGGTCGTCGGCGGGCGCGTGCCCCAGGAGTACGTCCGCGCGGTCGAGGCCGGCTGCCGGGACGCCCTGGCCGAGGGACCGCTGGGCGGGCATCCGGTGACCGGGCTGCGGGTCACGCTCACCGACGGGTCGACGCACGTGAAGGACTCCTCGGACACCGCCTTCCGCACCGCCGGCCGGTTCGGACTGCGGGACGCCCTGCGAGCCTGCGCGATGGTCCTGCTGGAGCCGGTCGTCGAGGTCACGGTGACCGTGCCCGAGGACGCGGTGGGCGGCGTGCTCGGCGATCTGGCCGCGCGGCGCGGGCGGGTGACCGGCTCGGTCACCCGGGCGGGCGCGACGGTGGTCACCGCCACCGTGCCGCTGGCCGAACTGTTCGGCTACGCGACCCGGTTGCGCAGCCGCACCCAGGGCCGCGGCACCTTCACCACCCGGCCCACCGGCTACGCCCCGGCGCCGGTCGCGTCGCCCGCCGGGTAACGGGGAAGGTGGCCCCTCCCGCACACCGAAGGAGGGGCCACCACCGGTGCCGTACGGGCACACACCCGACCGCCGGCGTCGGTCGGAGCATGCCCCCGGCGCCGGGATCAGGGGTAGGACACCACCGTCGACGGCACCGTGTTGGTGCCCGAGGTCGGCGACCCCGTGTCGTTGATGACGCACTCGTACTGCCCGTTGCCGCTCAGCGACACCACCGACAGGCTGTGGAAGCGCACCCCGTCCCGCTCGGGGGCGGCGAAACCGTGGTGCTGGACGATGCCCGGATTCACGTTGTAGTAGCAGTAACTGCCCATGCCCCAGCCCTCGTGGGTGGTGACCTGGTCGCCGACCTTGTACGCGGCGTAGCCCTTGATCGAGCCGTTCTGGACGGCGGCCTGGTCGGGGGCGTCGTACGCCTTCTCGTTCTGGAAGAAGATCGTGCGGCCCCGCTCGCCGTTCCACTGCACGTCGTACTTGTTGAAGTGCTCGACGAACAGGCCGGTGGCGAGGACGTCGTCGCCGTTGACGACGACACCGTAGTCGCAGCGGTTGGTCTCCCAGCCCACGCCGTCACCGTGGTCGGCACGCCAGACCCAGGTGTGGTCGACGACGGTGTGCCGGGCGTTGATCACCATGCTGGTGGTCGCCTTGCCGGGGCCCGCGCCGCCGATCCGGATGAACACGTCCTGGACGGTGATGGGGTTGGCGGAGTGGTCCGCGGAGGCGCCCTCCGGCCCGACCTCCAGCAGCACGGGGGAGTTCACCGGCCCGGCGTCGACCAGGAAGCCGGCCAGCCGTACGCCGTCGACGTCGGCGACCCGCAGCGCGGTGACACCGTTGTCGGGGATCAGGGTCGCGTACCCCAGACCCAGCACGACCGTGTCCGCCCGGTTCACCCGGACCGGCTGGTCGACGTGGTAGATGCCCGGTGTGAGCAGCAGGTTGAGGCCCTGTTCGAGCGCCTGGTTGAGGGTGGCCGCCGAGTCGCCCGGTTTCGCGACGTAGAAGCGGTCCAGCGGCAGGGAGGTGCCGCGCGGGGTGCCGTTGCCCCAGGTGACGCCACGGGCATTGGTCCGCAGCGCGGGCAGGAAGACGCGGTAGTCGGCGCCCTCCAGATACAGGAACGGCTTCTCGCGGGAGATCGGCGTCGTGTCGAGCGTGGTGTACGGCGGGTCGGGGAAGCCCTGCGCGGGGGCGCCCTCGACACCGGAGAACACCATGTTCCACACGCCGTTGGTCCAGCCGCCGACCGCGCTGTCCCGGGTGTACCACTGCTGCTGCGAGTACGGGCCGACCGTGCCGTCGACGCGGCTGTCCGCGATGTAGCCGCCGCTCGCCCAGCCGTAACCGGCGGGGGCGAGGTTGAGGCCGCCGCGTACGTGCATCCGGCGGAACGGCGCGGCCTGGGCGACCGCCCAGCGGTTGGTGCCGTTGACCGGGACGAGCGCCAGGTTCTCCGCCGAACGCCAGAAGTTCTGGGTGGCGTTGCCGTCGAACCAGCCGGCGTCGACCGTCACGTCACCGTTGATGGTGGTGTCGTCGGGGGAGAGACCGAGGCCGGAGATGGACGTGTAGAAGCCGATCTGCGCGTTGAGCCCGTTGTACGTGCCCGGCTTGAACAGCAGTTGGTAGCGGCCGGTGCCGAACTGGGCCCGCTCCTGCTGCCGGAAGATCTCGTCCAGGCGGGCCTGGATGTCCGGGGTGGACGGATCGAAGACGATGACGTTCGGGCCGAGGTCGCCGCCGCCGGGGAGGGCGCGGGGACGCCTGCGCGAGCCGGGGGCCGCGGCGGCCGTGCCGGAGAGCCCGGCCAGCACGGGAGCAGCCGCGGCCGCCCCGAGGAGGGCCCGTCGCCGCACGCCGGAGGGTTCGGGCGTGGCGGAGTTCGTGGGGGAAGTGGGCATGGGGCGGCTCTCTCCTTGTTCGGAAATTGAACGCAGTGGGGGTGGGGGAGCGCTCTCTGGAAGTGCATGCTTCATCCGTGTGCGGGACACGTCAAGAGTTACGACCGTCCCACCTGTGACGTGTTCAACAAGTGTGGGCGCGGGGCCCGTTGATTTTCCCGCCGGATCCCTTGACACCATCGGCCCCCGCCTCAACACTCCCTCCGTGGGAGAGCGCTCTCCGAGATTTCCCCGACCCTCTCAGGAGGTCTCCATGCCACGGAGATCAAGAGTTCTGTCCGGCACCCTTGTCGCGACCGCGTTACTGCTGACCTCGATCGGCGTCGGCACCGTCGCGGCGAACGCCGACACCGTCCCCGCGCCGGCCGTGCGCGCTGGGCACACCGGGCACACCATGGCGGCCTCGACCGCCGCCTCGCCCGAGGACCCGGACGGCGACGGCTACATCCCCGCGAACCCGCCGGTCACCGGCGTCACCCCGTCCACGAAGGAGCCGCCGCACCGCTACTTCCACGAGTTCCAGGCCAACTGCTCGGTCACCCACACGGCCCCCGACGACCCGATCGTGTACCCGCAGCAACCGGGTAAGTCCCACGACCACACCTTCATGGGCAACACCACGACCGACGCGAACAGCACGACCGCGTCGCTCGACGCGGGCACCACGACCTGCCTCGCCCCCGGCGACCGGTCGGCGTACTGGATGCCGACCATGTACGACGGCGACGAGCCGGTGCTGCCGGTGGGTCCGCAGGTCATCTACTACAAGGCCGGCGTCACCGACTACACCAGCGTGCGCCCCTTCCCCAAGGGCCTGCGATACGTGGTCGGCAGCCCGATGCAGAGCGCCCAGGAGTTCCGGGACCACCCGGGCTTCGTCGAGGGCTGGGAGTGCGGCGACAGCTTCTTCAACGTCGACTTCCCGACCGACTGCCCGGACCGCCAGGACGTCCAGGTCAACATCCGTTTCCAGGCGCCCAGTTGCTGGGACGGCCGCAACCTGGACACACCGGACCACCAGAGCCACATGGCCTACCCGGTGGTCAACCCCGGCACGAACAACAACATCTGCCCGGCCGGCCACCCGGTCGCCCTGCCGATGATCGAGTTCAAGATGGCCTTCCCGGTCAACGGCGACCTCTCACAGGTGAGGCTGGCCAGTGGAGCGAGCCACTCGTTCCACTACGACTTCTTCAACGCCTGGGACGAGCCCACCCTGAAGGCCATGGTCGACCACTGCATCGTGGGCGGCCTCCAGTGCAACGCGCGCGGCTACGACGAGACCCACCCGGAGGCCGGGGCGGCCCTGAACGAGGACTACGAACTTCCCTGATGTGCCCCTGATCGGTCCGCTGGCCTTCTCCTGACCTGCCCCTGATCAGTCCCCTGGCCTTTCCCGGGCCAGCCCTTGATCAGCCCCTGATCCGTTCCTGACCGCCTCCGATCCGCTGTCCCGACCACCCGGCCGGCTCCCGCGACGACGGGCCGAGCCAACCGAGCGGGCCGAGCCAACCGAACGGGCCGGCCCGGCCGTCCATGCCCCGCCACGGCCGGGCCGGCCCCCCCACCCCGTACACCGGAGACCCCACATGAGCCGACCACCCACCCGCGCCCGCAGACTCACCGCACCCCTGACCGCAGCCCTGCTCACCGTCGGCGCCCTGACCGCCCTGCCCGGCGCGCAGGCGGTGGCCGCGGGCAGCACGGTGAAGGTCACCGGCGGCCAGGGCAACTGGCAGCTGACCGTCGACGGCAGCCCTTACCAGATCAAGGGCCTGACCTGGGGCCCCTCCGTCGCCGACGTCGACCGGTACATGCCCGACCTGAAGTCCATGGGCGTCAACACGATCCGCACCTGGGGCACCGACGCGAGCAGCAGGCCGCTGCTCGACTCCGCGGCCGCGCACGGCATCAAGGTCATCGCCGGCTTCTGGCTCCAGCCCGGCGGCGGCCCGGGCAGCGGCGGCTGCGTGAACTACGTGACCGACACCGGGTACAAGGACAAAATGCTCGCCGAGTTCCCCCGGTGGGTGCAGGAGTACAAGGACCATCCGGGCGTCCTGATGTGGAACGTGGGCAACGAGTCGGTCCTCGGCCTGCAGAACTGCTACAGCGGCGACGAACTGGAGCGGCAGCGCGACGCCTACACCACCTTCGTCAACGACGTGGCGAAGAAGATCCACTCCGTCGACCCGAACCACCCGGTCACCTCCACCGACGCCTGGGTCGGCGCCTGGCCGTACTACAAGGAGAACGCCCCCGACCTCGACCTGTACGCCGTCAACTCCTACGACGCCGTCTGCGACGTACGGACCGCCTGGGAACAGGGCGGCTACACCAAGCCGTACATCGTCACCGAGTCCGGACCCGCCGGTGAGTGGGAGGTCCCCGACGACGCCAACGGCGTACCCAGGGAACCCACCGACCAGGCGAAGGCCGAGGGATACACCAAGGCCTGGAACTGCGTCACCGGACACCGGGGCGTCGCCCTGGGCGCGACCCTGTTCCACTACGGCACCGAGTACGACTTCGGCGGCATCTGGTTCAACCTCCTCCCGGCCGGCCAGAAGCGGCTGTCGTACTACGCCGTGAAGCGGGCGTACGGCGGCGGCACGTCCGGCGACAACACGCCGCCGGTCGTCTCCGGCTTCGGTGTCGAGGGCGACGCGGGCAAGGTGCAGGCGGGCAAGGACCTGGTGCTCACCACGCGCGCCACCGACCCCGACGGCGACCCCCTCACGTACGAGGTGCAGGCCAACAGCAACTACATCGACCAGAGCAAGCAGTTGACCACATTGCCGTCCACCGACCTGGGCGGCGGACGTCTGAAGGTCACCGCCCCCGACCGTCCCGGCGTGTGGAAGCTGTACGTCAAGGTCACCGACGGCAAGGGCAACGTCGGCGTGGAGACCCTCTCGGCGCGCGTCGTGCCGCCCGCCGTGGACGGCACGAACGTCGCCCTGGGCAAGCCGGCCACCGCCTCGTCGTCCCAGCCCGGTTACGGCGACTGCCCCTGCCCCGCCGCCAACGCCGTGGACGGCAACCCCAACACGCGCTGGGCCAGTGACTGGAGCGACCCGCAGTGGCTGCGGGTGGACCTCGGCACGCGCACCACGTTCCGTCACGTGCAGCTGTACTGGGAGACCTCCTACGCCAAGGCGTACACCGTCCAGACCTCCGACGACGGACAGAACTGGCACACCGTGCGCACCGTCACCGACGGCAACGGCGGCGTCGACACCCTCGAAGTGACCGGCACAGGCCGCTACGTCCGGGTCAACGGCACCGCACGCGGCACCGGCTACGGCTACTCGCTGTACGAGTTCGGCGTCTACAGCTGACACGGCGGCAACAGTTCCAGGAACGAGAGGGTGGGGGCCCGGGTGGGGACGAGCGAGGAAGACATCGACCGGCTGCTGGGCAAACTGACACCGCGCGCCCGCGCGCTGCTGCTCAGCGGCGCCACGACCTGGCGCACCCGCGCCGAACCGGCCGTTGGTCTGCGCGAGTTGGTGATGTCGGACGGTCCGGGCGGGCGTGCGTGGACAGGCGTGGGACGAGCGCAGCACCTCCGTGCTGCTGCCCTCCGCCACCGCGCTCGCCGCCACCTGGGACGAGGCGCTCGTGGAACGCCTCGGCGGCCTCCTCGCCGCCGAGGCGCGGCGCAAGGGCGTGCACGTCCTGCTCGCCCCCACCCTCAACCTGCACCGCAGCCCACTGGGCGGCCGGCACTTCGAGTGCTTCTCCGAGGACCCCGAACTGACCGGCCGCATCGGCGCCGCCCTCGTCCGCGGCGTCCAGGCGGGCGGGGTGGCCGCGACGGCCAAGCACTACGTGGCCAACGACTCCGAGACCGACCGGCTCACGGTCGACGTACGCGTCGGCGAACGGGCGCTCAGGGAGGTCTACCTCGCGCCCTTCGAGGCCGCGGTGGCCGCCGGGGTCCGGCTGGTCATGGCCGGCTACAACGCGGTCGACGGCACCACCATGACCGCGAGCGACCTGCTCACCGACCCGCTGAAGAGCGAGTGGGGCTTCGACGGCGTGGTCGTCTCCGACTGGGGAGCGGTGCGCGACACCGTGCCCACCGCGCGCGCGGCGCTGGACCTCGCCATGCCCGGGCCGGACGGCCCCTGGGGCGAGGCCCTGGCCGGCGCGGTGGCCGACGGCGGCGTGCCCGCGGCGGCCGTCGACGACAAGGCGCGGCGCCTGCTGCGGCTCGCCGCCCGCTGCGGAGCCCTCGGCGACGAACGGCCGCCGGCCCCGGTCCCGACCCGTACCCGGGACGTACGGGCGCTGGCCCGGCGGGCGGTCGCCGCGGGCGCGGTCCTGCTGAGGAACCGGGACGTACTGCCCCTGGACGCCGACCGCCTCGGGACGGTCGCCGTGATCGGCGCGCACGCCGCACGGACCCGTACCCAAGGGGGCGGCAGCGCGGGCGTCTTCCCCCAGGGCGAGGTGTCCGTCCTGGACGGCATCCGGGCCGCGCTGCGCGGCCGGGCCCGCGTCGTCCACGTCCCCGGGCCCCGCCCGGACGGCCCGGCGCCCGCGCTGGACGCCACGACGTGCACCGACCCGCGCTCCGGGCGCCCCGGCGTGCTGCTGCGCGTGCTGGACGCCACCGGGGCCGAGCTGTACGCCGAGCGGCGCGCCGGCGGACGCCTGCTGGAGCCGCGCCTGGCGCCGGGCGCGCACACCGTCGAGATCAGCGCGATGCTGCGCCCCCGCACGGGGGGACGCTGGACGCTGGGTGTCGCGGGCTTCGGGCGGATGAGCCTGAGCCTGGACGGACACGTACTGCTGGACGGTGCGTACCCGCCGCTGACCGACGATCCGGCGATCGTCCACGTCAACCCGCCCGCCCGGTACGCCACCGCCGACCTGGCCGCCGGCCGGGACGTCCTGCTGGTGGCCCGCCGCGAACTGGCGCCCGGCACCGGCCGGGCCACCGTCGTCAGCGCGGCCCCACCGGCCCCCGACGTCGCCGCGTCGCTGGCCGAGGCGGCCCGCGCGGCCCGGTCGGCGGACGCGGCGATCGTGGTCGTCGGCACCACCGAACACGGCGAGTCCGAGGGGTACGACCGGACGACTCTCGCCCTCGGCGACACCCAGGACGCGCTGGTCCACGCCGTCGCCGCCGCCAATCCGCGCACGGTGGCCGTGGTCAACAGCGGTGGGCCCGTCGAGATGCCGTGGCGCGAGGCGGTGGGCGCGGTCCTGCTGGCGTGGTTCCCGGGGCAGGAGGGAGGCGGCGGACTGGCCGACGTGCTCTTCGGACGCGCCGAGCCGGGCGGGCGGCTGCCCACCACCTGGCCGGCCGCCCTCGCCGACGCCCCCGTCACCCGCACCCGGCCGGTCGACGGCCGCCTCTCCTACACCGAGGGCCTGCACGTCGGCTACCGCGGCTGGTTGCGTGAACGCCGTACTCCGGCCTACTGGTTCGGCCACGGACTGGGCTACACGGCGTGGGCCTACGAGGAGTTGACCGTACCGTCCGGGTGGCGGGCGGGGGAGGAGCTGACGGTGTGCGTGCGCGTGCGCAACACCGGTGGGCGGGCGGGCCGTGAGGTCGTCCAGGTGTATCTCGCCCGGCCGCCCGGACCGGTCGACCGCCCCGAGCGGTGGTTCGCCGGGTACGAGGCCGTGCACGCCGGGCCGGGGCAGGCGGTGACGGCACGGGTGCGGATCCCGGCGCGGGCGCTGCGCCACTGGTCGGCCGAGGAGCACGCGTGGCGCATCGAGCCGGGGCCCTGCCGGGTGCTGGCGGGGCGGTCGGCGGGGGACCTGCCGCTGGCGGCGGAGGTGGTGGTCCGCCCGGCCGGATGACACCCCGGACCAGGGGCGGGAGAGCGCTCTACCGTGCGGGCGGCCCCGCCGGTTAGGGTGCGGTCATGAGCAGACAGGCCCCGACCCTGGAGGACGTGGCCCGGGAGGCGGGCGTCTCCCGGGCCACCGTGTCCCGGGTGGTCAACGGCGTCCGCAACGTGGACCCGGCCATCCAGGACCTGGTCCGCCGGGCCATCGAACGGACCGGCTACGCCCCCAACCAGGCCGCCAGACAACTGGTCACGCGGCGTACGACCACCGTGGCGCTGGTGGTCTCCGGCGCGGGGGACGGATCGGAGACGGGCGGCAAGGAGGACGGACATCGGAGGGACAGGCAACGGAGGGACGGGCAACGGACGGACGGGGAAGGGGTGGGCCGGGAGGAGGCGAACCGGGGCGAGGTGAACCGGGACGGGACGAGCGGGGGCGAGGTGAACCGGGACGGGGCGAACCGGGACGGGACGAGCGGGGGCGAGGCGAACCGGGACGGGGCGAACCGGGAGCAGATCGCCTTCGCCACCCGGGTGTTCGCCGACCCGTTCTTCGGTCGCGTGGTCGGCGGTGTGGTCGGGCATCTGCGGCCGCGTTCCATGCACCCGGTGCTGATGTTCGCCGAGACCCCCGAGACCCGGCAGGAGGTCGTGACCTACCTCCGGCAGGGCGGCGCGGACGGCGCGCTCGTCGTGTCCACCCACCCCGACGACCCGCTGCCCGCGCTGCTCGCCGAAGCCCGGCTGCCGGCGGTGCTGTTCGCCCGGCCCGGGCGTCCGGTGCCGCTCAGCTACGTCGACCTCGCCCACCGCGAGGGCGGCCGGCTCGCCGCCGAGCACCTGCTGGCCCGCGGCTGCCGCCGGATCGTCACCGTGGCCGGCCCGCTCGCCGTCGCCGCGAGTCAGGAGCGCCTGGCCGGCTTCCGGGACACCCTGGCCCGGCAGGGGAACCCCTATGTGCCGGTGGCCGAGGGAGGCTTCACGGTCGACAGCGGCATGGCGGCGATGACGTCCCTGATCGCCGAACATCCCGACATCGACGGGGTGTTCACCGCCAACGACCTGATGGCCCAGGGGGCGATCCAGGCCCTGCGCGACCACGGACGCAGGGTGCCGCAGGACGTCGCGGTCGTCGGCTTCGACGACTCCAGCGTGGCCGTCACCTGCCGGCCCCGGCTGACCACCGTCCGGCAGCCGGTGGAGGAGATGGCGGCCACGATGTCCGGCCTCCTCGACGACCACATCAGGGGCAGGCGTCGCGAGCCCACTTCGGTGATCTTCGATCCGGAGTTGGTCGTACGGGACTCGGCGTAGCGATGAGCGGCGTCGGGCCGTGGGAGCCGGCGGCACAGGGCGCGAGGGCCGGTGGGCGACCGCCGGTCCTTCGTGGGGTGCCGCGCGGTTTCCCGCGCCCCTGACGGCGTGACCGCGGCGGGCACGTCAGGAAAACCTCCCTCGCCTCACCGGGCCGGATTCCCGGGCCGGTCGACTGCGAGGGCGGTCCGGGGCTCGTCTGCCCCACGGGCGACAGCACCATCCCGGTTGCGCCGACGACCAGCACGTCGTGGCGTGGTTCCGTTGAACCAGGTGATCACTCGCCGTTCGGTTCAACCGAGTGATCACTCGCCCCGTCGCCCCGGTGCCGCTGCGGAGTGTGCCATCCTCCCCCCGAGTGCCGCCCGCCACGCCGGTACCGGTGGTGGCGGGGAACCGGCCGGTGCGCGGTAGCCGCCGCGGGCGAAGTACGCCGCGAGGGGCAGGGTGGCGGCGCCCATCGTCACCGCGTCCGGACCGAGCCGGCCGAGCGTGATGTGGACCCGGGCCGCGGGGTGGCGCAGGGAGTGGTCCAGCGCGTGGCCGCGCACCGACTCCAGGAACCGCGTGCCGAGTTGAAGGCCGGCCCAGCCGCCGACGAGGATGCGCTCGGGCTGGAAGAGATTGATCAGGTCGGCGAGGCCCGCGCCCAGATACTCCGCCGTCTCCTCGAGCACCCGTGCCGCCACCGGGTCCGGTGCGCCACCGTTCGCCGGGAGGGCGGCGGCGAGCATCGAGGTCAGCGCGGCCTCCTCGTCGGCCCCGTGCGGGGGCCGGCCGCCCGCTTCCCGCCAGCGCGCCAGCAGCGACTCCGCGCCCGCGTACGCTTCCAGGCATCCCAGCGCACCGCAACGGCACCGACGGCCGCGCACCCGCACCGTCAGATGGCCCCACTCCACCGCGCGGCCCCGCTCCAACTCGTCGGTCACGACACACGCGCCGACTCCGGAGCCGAACAGCACCACCACGGCGCTGCGCGCCCCGCGACCGCCGCCGAACCACATCTCGGCCTGCCCCAGCGTCTTCGCGCCGTTGTCGATGAACAGCGGCACGTGCGCGGGCAGCCGCCCCGACGCCCGCAACAGGCGCTCCAGCGGTACGGCGTCCCAGCCGATGGTCTGACCGTGCACGAGGGGGCCGTCCCCGGTGTGCTCGACGATCCCGGGTACGCCGATGCCGACGCCCAGCAAGTCACCGGACCCGAGGCCACCACCGGACCCGAGGCCGACACCGGACCCGAGGCCCCCGCCGGGTCCAGGACCCCAGCTGGGGCCGAGGCCCCCACCCGCGCCGAGCACGTCGCCCGCGCCGAGCACGTCGCCCGCGCCGAGCACGTCGCCCGCGCCGAGCACGTCGCCCGCGCCGAGCACGTCGCCCGCGCCGAGCACGTCGCCCGCGCC
>BMUD01000012.1:0-5614 GCA_014650015.1 Streptomyces griseoloalbus | reverse complement strand
CGAGCGCCTCACCCGTGCCGAGCACCTGCGTGATGCCGTCGAGGATGTGACCGGCGACGACGCCGACGTCGTAGGACCGCCTGCCGCGGCCGGGCAACGGCCGTTCGGCGCGGGCGAGTTCCGTCATCGAGAGGTCGAACAGCGCGACGCGCACCCGGGTTTCGCCGACGTCGACGCCGATCAGCCGTCCGCGGTCCGCCGCGACGCGGACCAGGGTGCGGGGCCGGCCGCCGTCCGCGCCGAGGCTGCCCGCCTCCTCCACCAGCCCCTCGGCGAGCAGTTCGGCGACGACGTTGCTGACGGAGCCCGAACTCAGTCCCGCGGCCGAACCCAGTGCGAGCCTGCTCATCGGGCCGTCGAAATACAACCGTTGCAGAACGGCGGTGCGGTTCTCTCTCCGCAGGTCACGGACGGTGCGTCCGATCCGCTTGGCCATCCGGCCCCTCCTCCGTGGCCCACGGCCGGCGACCGACCGTGCGCGACATCTTGACGTGTCCTTCTCTTGAGGTTTAACTCACGTCCTAAATTAAGCCATGAGGGGCTTCGGGGCGTGAACGGGGTGTCGTTTCCGGAAGCCGACCTCTGACTTCTCGCCTCCCGGAAAGGGACCCAGGAGCCATGCGCAGCATCCGAGCCGCGGCCGTAGGCGCCGTCACCATGTCTCTCGCTCTCGCCGCCTCGGCCTGTGGCGGGGGCTCCTCCACGGGCGGCGGATCCAACGACTCGCCCAAGGAACTCACCTACTGGGCCTCCAACCAGGGCGCCGGCGTCGAGATCGACAAGCAGGTGCTCCAGCCCGAGCTCGACAAGTTCGAGAAGGAGACCGGCATCAAGGTGAAGCTGGAGGTCGTGCCCTGGTCCGACCTGCTCAACCGGATCCTCACCGCCACCACCTCCGGCCAGGGCCCCGACGTCCTCAACATCGGCAACACCTGGACCGCCTCCCTCCAGGCCACCGGCGCCCTGCTGCCCTGGGACGCGAAGAACTTCGACAAGATCGGCGGCAGGGACCGCTTCGTGGAGTCCGCACTCGGCTCGACCGGCGTTCAGGGGCAGGACCCGGCCGCGGTGCCGCTGTACTCGATGGCGTACGCCCTCTACTACAACAAGGAGATGTTCGCCGACGCGGGCATCTCCGAGCCGCCGGCCACCTGGGACGAACTGGTCGAGACCGGCAAGAAGATCGCCGAGGACGGCAAGTGGGGCCTGGGCGCCGAGGGCTCCAACCTGTCGAACAACATCCACCAGGTCTTCGTCCTCGGCAAGCAGCACGGCGCCGACTTCTTCACCGCCGACGGCAAGCCCGACTTCACCTCCGACGGCGCCGTCGCGGCCGTCAAGCAGTACGTCGACCTGATGGCCAAGGACAAGGTCATCGCCCCCGGCAACGCCGAGTACGCCCAGAACCAGTCTCTCAGCGACTTCGCCAAGGGCAAGACCGCGATGGTGCTCTGGCAGACCGCCTCGGCCACCTTCAAGACCATGGGCATGAAGGACGACGAGTGGGGCGTCGCCCCCGCACCCGTCCCCTCCGGCGCACCCGGCGCCGGCACGCACACCAACTCCATGGTCGCGGGCATCAACATGGCCGTCTTCAAGAACAGCGACAACGTCGACGGCGCCGCCGAGTTCGTCAAGTTCATGACCAGCGACGCCGAGCAGAAGATCCTCAACAAGGCGTACGGCTCCATCCCGCCGGTCAAGTCCGCCCAGTCCGACCCGGCGTTCAACGGCCAGGCCACCTCCGTCCTGCGCGAGACCCTCGCCACCAGCGCCGCCGCGCTGCCCCAGGTGCCCGACGAGTCGCAGTTCGAGACGGCCGTCGGCACGGCCGTCAAGGAACTGTTCGCCGACGCCGCCGCCGGCCGCCCGGTGACCACCGAGTCGGTGAAGGCCAAGCTCGCCAAGGCCCAGCAGCAGATGCCGACGAAGTGAGCGCCTCGACCCCCACCGACACCGACACGACACGGACATCGCCATGACCACCACGACCGCCTCGGCGGGTCCGGGCGAACGGACGGTCGGCAAGAGCTCCCCCGGTGCGGCGCGCGGCCCTCGCCGCCGCACCGGGCGGATCCGCCGCATCGGACTGCCCTACCTGCTGCTCCTGCCGGCCCTGCTCCTCGAACTCCTCGTCCACCTGGTGCCGATGGTCATCGGCATCGTGATGAGCTTCAAGGAGCTCACCCAGTTCTACATCCGGGACTGGACCACCGCTCCCTGGACCGGCCTCGACAACTACGACATGTCGGTGGACTTCAACGCCCCCGTCGGCGAGGCGCTGCTCCACTCCTTCCTGGTCACCTGCGCCTTCACGCTCCTCTCCGTCGGCCTGTGCTGGTTCATCGGCACCGCGGCGGCGATCTGCATGCAGGACACCTTCCGCGGCCGGGGCCTGCTCCGCGCGATCTTCCTGGTCCCCTACGCCCTGCCGGTCTACGCGGCCGTCATCACCTGGGCGTTCATGTTCCAGCACGACAACGGCCTGGTGAACCACGTCCTGCACGACCAGCTCGGCCTCACCGACAAGCCGTCCTTCTGGCTGATCGGCGACAACAGCTTCGTCGCACTGCTCGTGGTGTCGGTGTGGAAGGGCTGGCCGTTCGCCTTCCTCATCGTCATGGCCGGCCTGCAGAACATCCCCAAGGAGCTGTACGAGGCGGCGGCCCTGGACGGCGCCGGCGTCTGGCAGCAGATCCGCCGCATCACCCTGCCGTCGCTGCGTCCGGTCAACCAGGTGCTGGTCCTGGTGCTGTTCCTGTGGACGTTCAACGACTTCAACACGCCGTTCGTCCTGTTCGGCAAGGCCGCGCCCGAGGCCGCCGACCTGATCTCCATCCACATCTACCAGTCGTCGTTCGTCACCTGGAATTTCGGCGCCGGCTCCGCCATGTCGGTCCTGCTGCTGCTCTTCCTGCTGCTCGTGACGGGCGTGTACCTGTTCCTGACCTCGCGCGAACGGAGGTCCGCCCGTGTCTAGCTCCCGGACGGCAGCACCCGAGTCCCAGACCGCGGCACTCCGGTCCCGGACGGCCGTATTCCGGCCCGGGACGGCCGCACCGCGGTCCCCGATGGCTGCCCCGCGCTCCTTCCTGTGGACGCGCCGCGTCTTCCTGACCCTGCTCACCGGCTTCGTCCTGCTGCCGGTGTACGTCATGGTCTCCAGCTCGCTCAAGCCGCTGGAGGACGTCACCGGCACGTTCCGCTGGCTGCCGACCGGTCTGACGATCCGCCCGTACATCGACATCTGGTCGACGGTCCCGCTGGCGAAGTACTTCGTGAACTCCCTCGTCGTGGCGGGCGTGGCGACCGTCTGCTCGGTCGTGATCGCGGTCTTCGCCGCCTACGCGGTCAGCCGCTACGACTTCCGCGGCAAGCGGGTCTTCTCGGTGACGGTCCTGTCGACGCAGATGTTCCCGGGCATCCTGTTCCTGCTGCCCCTGTTCCTCATCTACGTGAACATCGGCAACGCGACGGGCATCGCCCTGTTCGGCTCCCGCGGCGGCCTGATCCTCACCTACCTCACCTTCTCCCTCCCCTTCTCCATCTGGATGCTCATCGGCTACTTCGACTCGGTGCCGCGCGACCTGGACGAGGCGGCCCTGGTCGACGGCTGCGGCCCGCTCAAGGCCCTGTTCCGGGTCGTCGTCCCGGCGGCGATCCCCGGCATCGTCGCGGTCGCCGTCTACGCCTTCATGACCGCCTGGGGCGAGGTCCTGTTCGCCTCGGTGATGACCAACGACACCACCCGCACCCTCGCGGTCGGCCTCCAGGGCTACTCCACGCAGAACGACGTGTACTGGAACCAGATCATGGCCGCGTCGCTGGTGGTGAGCGTCCCCGTGGTGGCGGGCTTCCTGCTCCTCCAGCGCTATCTGGTGGCCGGCCTGACGGCAGGTGCGGTCAAGTGACCACCATCCCCGAAGAGACCGAAAGGACCTACGTGAGCATCGACTTCGCCGCACTCCCGCACGACTTCCTGTGGGGCACGGCCACATCGGCATACCAGATCGAGGGAGCCGTGGCGGAGGACGGCCGTTCACCGTCGATCTGGGACACCTTCTCCCACACCCCGGGCAAGATCGACAACAACGACCACGGCGACGTCGCCTGCGACCACTACCACCGCTGGCGCGAGGACATCGACCTGATGCGCCGGCTGGGCACCAACGCCTACCGCCTCTCCATCGCCTGGCCACGCGTGGTGCCGGGCGGCGACGGACCGGTCAACGCCAAGGGCCTGGCCTTCTACGACGAGCTGATCGACGGCCTCCTGGAAGCCGGCATCACCCCGTCCGTCACGCTCTACCACTGGGACCTCCCGCAGGTGCTCCAGGACCGGCACGCCGGCTGGCAGTCACGCGACACCGCGGAGCACTTCGCGGCGTACGCCTCGGTCGTCGCCGAACGCCTCGGCGACCGCGTCACCCACTGGGCCACCCTCAACGAGCCCCTGTGCTCGGCCTGGATCGGCCACCTCGACGGCGTCATGGCCCCGGGCCTGACCGACCTGACGGCGGCCGTCCGCGCCTCCTACCACCTGCTCCTCGCCCACGGCCTGGGCATGCGCGCGATCCGCGCGGCCGCCCCGAACGCCCAGGTCGGCATCGTCAACAACCTCTCCACCATCCACGCGGCCAGTGACCGCGAGGAGGACCTGGCCGCCGCCCGCCGCATGGACGGCCACACCAACCGCTGGTGGCTCGACCCGGTCCACGGCCGCGGCTTCCCGGAGGACATGCGGGAGGTCTACGGCGTCGAACTCCCCGAGCGCGCCGGCGACATGGAGCTGATCGGCGCGGATCTGGACTGGCTCGGCCTGAACTACTACTTCCCGCAGACGGTCGCCGACGACCCCACCGGACCGGCCCCCTACGTCCGCACCGTCCGCCGCGAAGGCGTCCCGCGCACCGGCATGGACTGGGAGGTCGACGCGAGCGGCATCGAGGACCTGCTGCTGCGCCTGACCGACGACTACGGGGCCCGCAGGCTGTACGTCACCGAGAACGGCTCCTCCTTCCCCGACACCGTCCGCCCGGACGGCACCGTCGACGACCCCGAACGCCAGGACTACCTGGCCGGCCACCTGGCGGCCTGCGCGTCCGCCGCCCGCAAGGGCGCACCGCTGGCCGGTTACTTCGCCTGGTCGCTGCTGGACAACTTCGAGTGGGCGTACGGCTACGACAAGCGCTTCGGCCTCGTCCACGTCGACTACGACACCCAGGCCCGCACCATCAAGGGCTCCGGTCACCGTTACGCGGAGATCATCCGCGGCCACGCGGACCGGGCCCGGCGAGCGGCCTGACACCACCACGTGACCGGCGGGCGCGGCAGTCACCCCGCGCCCGCCGGAACCGCTCGCACGGCACCTCATGAATGACATGAACGCAACACGTGCACCGCCCTCTCGTCACCCGTTACGGGGAACCGGCGCCCCACCCTCCCAAGGAGAGCCGCATGCCATCCCGTACCCCCCGCATCCTCCTGACCGCCCTCGCCACGGCCGGTGTCCCGTGGTGCCGCGTGTGCGGCAGCACCACGGGACACCGAGGCCGGGTTAGCGATCACCTCCGTTGACCCCGACACCGACCGCGACGGGACTTGCCGTACCGTC
>BMUD01000011.1 GCA_014650015.1 Streptomyces griseoloalbus | reverse complement strand
GCACGATCTGGCAGCCGGACGCGGTGAGCTCGGCGATCTGCTGCAGCGTCGCCCCGATGTCGGACGTACGCGTGGTCGTCATCGACTGCACGGACACGGGGGCGTCCCCACCGACCGCCACGGAGCCGACCTGGATCTGCCGGCTTTTCCGGCGCTCGGCGAGCTTGGTCGGAATGGACGGCATGCCGAGAGAAATCGCAGTCATCTGCTGTGCAACCCCAAGTCGTGGATCAAGGTCCGGCTCCCCGTGAGCAGCGGGCTCCGGGCTCCGAGATTACGGCAATGGCCGACGCCCGAGCACATCCCGGTCGTAAACCCGCTCAAAGGACGATGGCCCGGAACGAAAGGGTTCCAGGCCATCGTGTACGGCAGGTGTCGAAGCCCGAGGGCCACCCGGGCTATGAGATCCGCACCGGATTCACCACGTCCGCGATCAGGACGAGGATGGTGAAGCAGACGAAGACCCCGGCCACCACGTAGGCCACCGGCATCAGTTTGGCCACGTCGAAGGGGCCCGGGTCGGGGCGGCGCAGCACCTTGGCGGTGGTGCGGCGCAGCGACTCCCACAGCGCGCCCGCGATGTGTCCGCCGTCGAGCGGCAGCAGCGGAAGCATGTTGAACAGGAACAGGGAGAGGTTGAAGCCCGCGAGCAGCATCACGAACATGGCCAGTTGCTGCGAGGCGGGGATGTCGAGGGTGGCGATCTCGCCGCCGACCCGGGCCGCGCCGACGACGCCCATCGGGGAGTCGGGTTCGCGCGGGCCGTCGCCGAAGGCCGCGTCCCACAGGGCGGGGATCTTGGACGGCAGGGCGGCGAGGGAGTCGACGGCGTCGCCGACCCGGTCGGTCATCCAGACCACGGAGTCGCCGAAGTCCTGTCTGACGACGCCGTTGGCGGCGCTGAAGCCGAGGAAGCCGGCCTTGACGTACTCGCCCTCGACATAGGCGCCGCTCGCGTCCTTCTTGGCGACCTGGTTGGTGGCGATCCGCGCCTGGAGGGTCACCTCCCGGCCGTCGCGGTCGACGACGATCGGCACGGCCTGGCCGGCGCTGTCGCGGATGAGGTCGGAGAGCGTGCCCCAGTCGTCGGTGCGGACGCCGTCGAAGGCGACGATCTTGTCGCCGGCCTTCATGCCGGCGGCCGCGGCCGGGGACTCGGGGTCGGACTTCCTGCACTCGTCGCGGTTCTCGGTCTGCGAGATGACACAGGGCGAGACCGAGCTGACGGTGGTGGTCTGCTGCTGGATGCCGAAGCCCATCAGCACGGTGAGGAACAGCACGACCGCGAGGACGAGGTTCATGAACGGGCCCGCGAACATGACGATGACCCGTTTCCACGGCTTGCGCGTGTAGAACAGGCGCTTGTCGTCCCCGGGCTTGAGCTCCTCGAACGCGGCCGAGCGGGCGTCCTCGATCATGCCCCGCCAGGGGGAGGTGGAACGGGCCTCCAGCCGGCCGTCGGGGCCGGGCGGGAACATGCCGATCATGCGGATGTAGCCGCCGAACGGGATCGCCTTGACGCCGTACTCGGTCTCGCCCTTGTGCCGCGACCACAGGGTCGGGCCGAAGCCGACCATGTACTGCGGTACGCGGATGCCGAACATCTTGGCGGTGGACAGGTGGCCCAGCTCGTGCCAGGCGATCGAGAACAGCAGGCCGGCCGCGAAGACGACTATGCCGAGGATGAACATCAGGGTCGTCATGCACGCGCCTCCGCGCTCGCCGTCCGGACTGTCAGTTCCCGGGCCCTGGTCCGTGCCCAGGTCTCCGCTTCGAGGACGTCCGACACGGTCAGTGAGGTTCCCGTTTCCGGGATGCCGTGCTCCTCGACCACCCGTGTGACCGTCTCCATGATCCCGAGGTACGGCAGGGCGCCGGCGCGGAACGCCTCGACGCACTCCTCGTTCGCGGCATTGAACACCGCCGGGGCGGTGCCCGCGAGCTCGCCCACGTGCCGGGCGAGGTTCACCGAGGGGAACGCCTCGTTGTCGAGGGGGAAGAACTCCCAGGTGGACGCCTTGCTCCAGTCGAAGACCGGGGCGGCGTCGGGGACCCTTTCGGGCCAGCCGAGGCCGATGGCGATGGGCCCGCGCATGTCGGGGGGCGTCGCCTGGGCCAGTGTCGATCCGTCCGTGAACTCAACCATCGAGTGGACATACGACTGCGGGTGCACGACGACCTCAATGCGGTCGAAGGGAATGTCGTACAGCAGGTGCGCCTCGATCACCTCCAGGCCCTTGTTGACCAGGGTCGCGGAGTTGATCGTGATGACCGGGCCCATGGCCCAGGTGGGGTGGGCGAGGGCGTCCTCGACGGTGACGTGCGACAGCTGCTCCCTGGTGCGGCCGCGGAAGGGGCCGCCGGAGGCGGTGACGACGAGCTTGCGGACGTCGGCGCGGGTGCCGGCGGCCAGCGCCTGGAAGAGGGCGGCGTGCTCGGAGTCGACCGGGATGATCTGCCCCGGCTTGGCCAGCGCCTTGACCAGCGGGCCGCCGACGATGAGCGACTCCTTGTTGGCGAGCGCGAGGGTGCGGCCCGCCTCCAGGGCGGCGAGGGTCGGGGCGAGTCCGATGGAGCCGGTGATGCCGTTGAGGACGGTGTGGCAGTCGGAGGCGGCGAGCTCGGTGGCCGCGTCCGGCCCGGCCAGGATCTCGGGCAGCGGCTCCCCCGCGTCGTACTGCGCGGACAGCGCCTCGCGCAACGCCGGTACGACGTCCTCGCGGGCGACGGCGACCGTGCGCACCCGGAGCCGGCGGGCCTGCTCGGCGAGGAGGGCGACCCGGCCGCCGTTGGCGGACAGGCCGGTGACCCGGAAGCGGCCGGGGTTGCGCAGCACGAGGTCGATGGCCTGGGTGCCGATCGACCCGGTGGAGCCGAGGATCACCACGTCCTTCGGGCCGTCTCCCACCACGGGGTCGTACACCAGGTGCGGATCGGCGAGGGGAGCTGGAGCGTCGGTCATGGACCCATTGTGTCGGGTCGCGCCCACTGCCGGGGCCCCGCCCCGTCGGCCCGGACGCGTGTTCTGCCGCACGGAGGGCGGAGGGGGGTGCGGGCGTGGGTTCTCCCGCCCGGAGGCGTGTGTTCTCCCGCACGGAAGGGAGGGGACCGGATGCGGGACCGGTCCCCTCCCATGAGTTCCCATGAGTCCGTGCGGGTCAGCGGATCGGGCGGTGCACGTTGTCGTGGGTGCTCGGGCCCGAGGTGGCGTCCGCGATCCAGGGGCCGTCGTCGGAGGGGTCGATGATGCCCTGCTCCAGCCACTCGTAGCTGCCGGCGAGCACGTTCGTGACGACCTTGCGGTCCAGGTCGTCGGTGTTGGTCCACAGCCGGGCGAAGAGCTCCTCGACACGGATGCGGGCCTGGCGGCAGAAGGCGTCGGCGAGCTGGTACGCCTCGCGGCCGTGGTCACCGCGGCTGCGCAGGAGTTCGGCGCGGACACAGGCGGCGCTCATCGCGAACAGTTCGGCGCCGATGTCGACGATCCGGCTCAGGAAACCCTGCTTGGTCTCCATCCTCCCCTGCCAGCGGGACATGGCGTAGAAGGTGCAGCGGGCCAGCTTGCGGGCGCTGCGCTCGACGTGGCGCAGGTGCGGGGACAGGTCGATGCCGTGCTTGAACTCGCTGTAGGCGCCGGGGAGCTGACCCGGTCCGGCGACCAGTTTGGGCAGCCACTTGGCGTAGAAGACGCCCGCGTTCGCGCCTGCCCTCGCCTTGTCGCCCAGGGACTTGTCGGGGTCGATCAGATCGCCGGCGACCGAGAGGTGGGCGTCGACGGCCTCGCGTGCGATCAGCAGGTGCATGATCTCGGTGGAGCCCTCGAAGATGCGGTTGATCCGCAGGTCGCGCAGGATCTGCTCGGCGGGGACCGCGCGTTCGCCGCGGGCCCGCAGGGAGTCGGCGGTCTCGAAGCCGCGCCCGCCGCGGATCTGGACCAGTTCGTCGGCCATCAGCCAGGCCATCTCCGAGCCGTACAGCTTGGCGAGGGCGGCCTCGATGCGGATGTCGTTGCGGTCCTCGTCGGCCATCTGCGAGGACAGGTCGAGTACGGCCTCCAGGGCGAAGGTGGTCGCCGCGATGAAGGCGATCTTGGAGCCGACGGCCTCGTGCAGCGCCACCGGCTTGCCCCACTGCTCACGGGCCGCCGACCACTCGCGGGCGATCTTCAGGCACCACTTGCCGGAACCCACGCACATCGCGGGCAGGGACAGCCGCCCGGTGTTGAGCGTGGTGAGCGCGATCTTCAGGCCCTGGCCCTCCTCGCCGATCCGGTGCGAGGCGGGGACGCGGACCCGGTGGAAGCGGGTGACGCCGTTCTCCAGGCCGCGCAGGCCCATGAAGGCGTTGCGGTTCTCGACGGTGACGCCCTCGGAGGAGGCCTCCACCACGAACGCGGTGATGCCGCCCCGGTGGCCCTCGGACTTCGGCACCCGCGCCATGACGACGAGGAGGTCGGCGACCACGCCGTTGGTCGTCCACAGCTTCACGCCGTCGAGGACGTACCCGTCGCCCTCCGGGACGGCGGTGGTGGCGAGCCGGGCCGGGTCGGAGCCGACGTCGGGTTCGGTGAGCAGGAAGGCCGAGATGTCGGTGCGGGCGCAGCGCGGGAGGAACGTCTCCTGCTGCTCCCGCGTGCCGAAGAGCTTCAGCGGCTGCGGTACGCCGATCGACTGGTGGGCGGAGAGGAGCGCGCCGATGGCCGGGTTGGCGGAGCCGACCAGGGCGAGGGCCTTGTTGTAGTAGACCTGGGTGAGGCCGAGGCCGCCGTACTTGGTGTCGATCTTCATGCCGAAGGCGCCGAGCTCCTTGAGCCCGGTGATCACCTCGTCGGGGATGCGCGCCTCGCGTTCGATCAGGGCGCCGTCGATCTTCGTCTCGCAGAAGTCGCGGAGTTTGGCGAGGAACTCCTCACCGCGCTGTACGTCCTCGTCGGCGGGGAGCGGGTGGGGGTGGACGAGGTCGAGCCGGAGGCGGCCGAGGAACAGCTCCTTGGCGAAACTGGGCTTGCGCCAGTCCTGTTCCCGGGCCGCCTCGGCGACCCGGCGGGCCTCACGTTCGGTGACGGTGGGCCGGGACGGAGACTCGGGTGCTGCGGACATGAGGCTCACCTCACCGCGAAGAGGATGGTGGCAATACGTAACCGATGGGTGGCTACCCGATCGTATCTACCCGATACGTAGCCACCCCGCCACCCTTCGTGCCGCCGTTCGGCCGATACGGCCGCCCGGCATCCGCAGCGAAAAGGGGGTGTCGAAGCGCTTCGACAGCCTATGGACACTCGTCACCCTGTAGGGCTAGTGTCGAACCACCCTCACTCGCCCTGTACGTTCTGGCGCACTGTCGAAGCGCTTCACACAGCTTGGAGAGCTGGATGGTCACCCTTGCCGAGGTCGCCCAGCACGCCGGAGTCTCGGCGAGCACGGTGAGCTATGTCCTCAGCGGCAAGCGGTCCATCTCCGCGAACACCCGGCAGCGGGTCGAGCGGAGCATCCGCGAGCTCGGGTACCACCCGAACGCCGGGGCCCGCGCCCTGGCCAGCAGCAGGTCCAACATCATCGCGCTGATGATCCCCCTGCGCACGGACATTTATGTGCCGGTGATGATGGAGATCGCCATCGCGGTCGCCACCACGGCCCGCACCCACGGGTACGACGTGCTGCTGCTCACCGGCGAGGAGGGACCGGACGCGGTGCGCCGCGTCGCCGGCAGCGGACTCGCCGACGGCATGATCCTCATGGACGTCGAACTCGACGACGAGCGCCTGCCGTTGCTGCGGGAGACCGATCAGCCGGCGGTGTTGATCGGGATGCCCGCCGACACCACCGGTCTGACCTGCGTCGACCTCGACTTCAAGGCCACCGGCGCGCTGTGTGCGGAACACCTCGCGCAGCGGGGGCACCGCGACATCGCCGTCATCGGCGAGGCGCCGGCCGTCTACGAACGGCACACCGGTTTCGCCGAACGCACCCTCGACGGAGTGCGCACCCGTGCGCGGGAGCTGGGACTGCGACTGCTGCACCGGCCGTGCGAGGGCGGATACGACGCGATGGCGCTGACGCTCGCCCGGATCCTCGACGAACGCCCCGGCACCACCGGCTTCGTCGTGCAGAACGAGTCGGCGCTCGAACCGCTGCTCGCCCTGCTGCGGCAGCGGGGACGGGCCGTGCCCGAGGACGTCTCGGTGGTCGCGGTCTGTCCGGAGCAGGTCGCCGTGCAGGCCTCGGTGCGGCTGACCTCGGTCGCCATCCCCGCGCAGGAGATGGGCCGGCGTGCCGTGGAACAGCTGGTCGCCAAGCTCGACGGGCGGGGCGGCGACGAGGTCGTCCTGCTCGCGCCCGAGCTGACGGTGCGGGCGAGTTCGGGCCCGGCACCCGCCCAGCCGTAGCCAGGGGCCGGTCCCGGGCGGGGCCGGCCCCTGGCGGGGCCGTGCGGCGGATCAGCCGCCGCTGACGGTCAGGTTGTTGGTGCGGAAGTCCAGGCCGCCGGACGACGAGGTGATCTCGTAGCCGAACTGCACGTCACCGATGGTCTCGTTGCCCATCCAGCCCTTGGTGTCCTTGATCCACTTGAGGACCGGGAGGATGTCGACGGTGCCGGAGTTCGAGTCCGAGGTGCGCAGGAACGAGAAGACCTCGTTGGCGCCGTTGTTCCCCTTGTGGACGTTCCAGGTGTGGCCGCCCAGGCTGACCGTGCCCTGCGGGCTGCCGAGCGGGCCCACGGCTCCGTTGTGGTTGACCCAGAGCATGATCTCGTAGTCGTAGTCCGTGTCCCAGATGTCGTACGAGGTGTTGTACGCGCCCGCGGACGGGACGGTGACGTTGTAGCTGCTGGTGAGCGAGGAGAGGGAGGTGATCGGCTTGTTGATCACCTTCTTGGCGTTCGGGTACGACTTGATGCCGCCGGTGTTGGGGTGGTCGGCCCACACACCCCAGTTGGTGCCGGAGTTGGCCCAGACGCACTGGGCGCCGGCGCCGGATCCCCAGATGTTGTTGTAGAGCGTGTAGCCGTTCAGGCTGGTGTTGCCCCACTGGTCGCAGGAGTTCCAGACGGCGGCGTGCGCGGGGGCGGAGGCGAGGCCGACCGTCGCGCCGAGCGCGAGGGCGGGCGCCAGCAGGACCTTGGTGATCCCGCTCAGGGTGCGTGGTGCCATGGCGTTCCTTCCATGGGTGGGGGGTATGTCTCGGGTCACCGCGCCTTCAGCGAGAGGACGCGGTCTTCTCCGGCGACCAGGTCGAGCGGCTCGGCGCCGGCGGAAGTCCTCAGGTCGATGCGGTGGGTTCGGGTCGGCCGCAGCACGGCGGTGGCGCCGTCCGGGGACCAGGTGAGGTCGAGTACGGCGCCGAAGCGGGTGCGCACCCCGCGCAGTCGCCCGCTCGGATACGCCGGGAGGGGCGCGGGGAACAGGACCAGCCGGTCGGGGGTGGACTGCACCAGCGCCTCGATCAGCACGGCGGGCAGGGTGTGGGCGGCGTCGGCGTTGTAGACGTCGCGGCGCGGGTAGTGCGCGCTCATCAGGGAGGCGTGGAAGAAGTCGCCGTCGAGGACCCGGCCGAGCGCGTCGGCGACCCGCTCGCCGTCCCGGAGCCGGGCCGCGATCAGCGCGTGGTGGAGATGGCCGTGCGCGGAGTCGTTCTCGGTGCCGCGCAGTTCCAGGGCGCGGTGTGCGGCGGCGGCCAGGTCCGGGGTGTCGTAGGGGGTGATCTCGTCCAGCGGCCACACGCCGTAGAGGTGGCTGAGGTGGCGGTGGTCGTAGGAGTCCGCCAGGTCCGGCCGGGCCCATTCGGCGAGCGCGCCGTCGGCGTTGATCCGGTGCGGCGGCAGCCGGTCGGCGAGCGCCCGCCAGCGGTCGGCGTGCTCGGGGTGGTACGCGGCGGCGGTCAGCAGGGCGTGCCGGGCCGCGGAGAGGTCCATGGCCGCGTCGACCGCGCCCCAGCTCGCGTTGGCGGGCCGGTTCTCGGGCGAGTAGGAGGGGACGACGACCAGTCGGCCCTCGGTGTCGGTGCGGGTGAGGAAGTCCTCGTAGAAAAGGGCGACTTCGGCGAGCGCGGCGGCGGTGCGCGGGTCGCGTTCGCCGTGGATCTCGTCGTGGTCGACGAGGGGTTTCAGCAGCCAGTCGGCGCCGGCGGTCCACAGGTGGAGGGGGTATTCGCGGCTGAAGTGGTACGTGTGCCCGGACTCGCCGTCGGTGTGTGCGGGCGCGACCACGCCCCGCGTGCCGAACACCGCGCGGGCGTTGTCCCGCCAGTCGGGCAGCTGGCGCCGGATCAGGGCGGCCAGAGCCCCGGTGACCTCGGGGAGGGCCGCGGCCGCGGCACAGGCGGTCTGGAGGTTGAGGTTGGCGTCGTTGGTGAAGGCGCCGGACCAGGCGGTGTCCCAGTCGCCGGTCCACAACCCGGTGAGCCGGGGCGGGAACAGACCGCTGGACGACAGCAGGTGGTAGCGGCCGGCCGCGAAGAGCCGTTCGAGCAGGGCGGCGCTGCGCGGGCGGGTGAGCAACTCCGAGCCGGGGAGCGCGCGTTCGGCCGGGTCGGCGGCCAGGTCCAGGGTGACGCGTTCGTAGGCGGTGCGGTGCGGGGGCAGATGGCGGGCGAGGAGGTCGTCGTAGGGGCGCCGCCCCTGGTGGGGGGCATCGTCGTACGGGCGCGGTCCCCCGGCCAGGACGTCGTCGTACCAGGGTCGCCCGTCGGACGGAACGTCGTACCAGGGTCGCCCCTCGGACGGAACGTCGTCGCCCCAGGGCCGCCCCCCGTCGAGCAGATCGCGCAGGGCGCGGCCCTCCGCGACCACGTCCGCCTCGCCGGTGTGCCGTCGCACCCGGGTGAGCAGCAGCACCGACCGTGCGCCCTCGACCTGCACGCAGGGAGGGGCGAGCACCGTCCGGCCGCCGGTGACGACGGCCAGGGTGACACCGGTGTAGGCGAGGTCGCTTCCCGGGTAACGGGCGCGCAGGCTCAGCAGCGCGCCGTCCGGGGTGAGCACGGCCCCGTGGCCGACACCCAGGCCCGCCGGGGCGCCGGGGAGGCGGTGGTCCAGGGTGATGTCGAGGGTGAGGCCCGGGCCGGTGACGTACTGGACGATCACGTCGTCGGCGCGGGAGACGAAGACCCGGCTGGTCCGGTCGGCGCAGACCGCCTCCGCCACACCGGTGGCGAAGTCGAGGGTGCGGCGATATCCGTGCCGGTCCCGGTCGGTGTGCGGGCGGCGCAGGCGCACCTGGAAGGCCGGGTGGAAGGACCGCACCCACTGGAGCGGGCGACCGTCGGTGAAGCCCTCGGCCGCGGTCAGGTCGCCGGACAGCAGCCGGTCCTGGAGGTCGGACAGTCCGTCGGCCAGCCGGGGCGGCATCCGGTCCCGCTCGTCGCCGTCGCCCGGGCGGACGAGGGTGTGATGGGTGACGACGGTCCGGTCGTCGTTCGGATCGCCGAACACGAGGGCGCCATGGTGGCCGTTGCCGCTGAGGAAGGCGTCCTCCCAGCGGGCGGCCGGCCGTGGCTCCCAGGTTCCGTGGACGGGCATGGAGGTCATGACGTCAGCACCGCCACGCCGTAGCGGTCGAGGGTGACCCGGCCGGTCACGGTCGTGTCCGTCAGCAGGTCGCGGCGGGTGCCCGGAAGGCCGACGGTGACCGGCTCGCGGCCGTGGTTGAGCAGGAACAGCAGCTCGCCCCGGCGCACCGCCTCGACGCCGTCCGGGAGTCCGTCGAGCACCGGCCGGACGCCCGCACCGGCGGCGACGTCGGCCAGCAGCGCGCGCAGCGCCTCCGGTTCGGGGAGCGTCGAGACGTACCAGGCGCGGCCCTTGCGCAGCACAGCGGGCAGTCCGTCCAGTTCCCCGCCCTTGTACGGGAAGGTCTCGTCGGCGGTGCCGTCGGGCTCCAGTTCCTCGGACCACAGGGTGCCGCGCGGGCCGCCCTCGTACTCGGCGCTCTCCCCCGCCTCCAGCGGCCACCACTCGTGCAGGGTGCGGATGCCGAAGAGCTCGCGCAGCCGGGCGTCCATGCCGCCGGGCCGCACCCGGTCGTCCTGGTCGGCGACCGCGGTCAGGAACCCGCAGACGAGGGTGCCGCCACCGCGCACGTACGCCAGGAGGTTGTCGACGGCGGTGTCCGTGAGGAGGTAGAGCTGCGGGACGACGACCAGCCGGTAGCCGGACAGGTCGTGTTCGGGGTGGGCGAAGTCGGTGGTGAGGTGGGCCTGCCACAGCGCGCGGTGCCAGGCGCTCAGGACCTGCGGGTAGTCGACCTCGCGCGACGGACGGGCGTCCTGGTCGCCCGCCCACCAGGAGTGCCAGTCGTGCAGCACGGCGACATCGGCGTGCAGGGGGGCACCGGCGGTGTGCGGGGCGATCCGGGCCAGGTCCGCGCCGAGCCGCTTGACCTCCTGGTACGTACGTCCCTGCTCGCCCGCGTGACCGACCATCCCGGAGTGGAACTTCTCCGCGCCCTGCCGGGACTGGCGCCACTGGAAGTAGCAGACGGCGTCCGCGCCGCGCGCCACGGCCTGGAGGGACCACAGGCGGTTGAGGCCGCGCGGCTTGGGGTGGTTCACGCCGCGCCAGTTGACGGGACCGGCCGCCTGCTCCATGAGCATCCACGGGCCGCGGGCCTGGGAGCGGGTCATGTCCTGGACCAGGGCGCCGTGCTGCGCGCCCAGGGGGTCGCGCGGGTCGGGGTAGAGGTCGACGGAGACGACGTCCTCCTCCTCGGCCCAGCGCCAGGCGTCCTGGCCGGCCCACAGCGGCATGAAGTTGGTGGTGACCGGGAGGTGCGGGGTGTGCCGGCGGACGATGTCGCGTTCGGCGGTGTAACACTCCAGGAGCATGTCGGAGGTGAAGCGCTTGAAGTCCAGCACCTGGGTGGGGTTCTTCAGGTAGTGCGCGTGTCGGGGCGGCAGCACCTCGGCCCAGTCGCCGTAGCCCTGGCTCCAGAAGGCGGTGCCCCAGGCGGTGTTCAGGGCGTCGAGGGCGCCGTAGCGGTGGCGCAGCCAGGCGCGGAAGCGGGCGGCGGCCTCGTCGCCCCAGTCGTAGGTGCAGTACTCGTTGTTGATGTGCCACATCGTGAGGGCCGGGTGGTCGCCGTAGCGGGCGGCCAGGTCCTCGGTGATGGCGGCGGCGTACCGGCGGTAGGTGGCGCTGGAGTGCGAGAAGTGCTGCCGGCCGCCCCACCACTCGGTCCGGCCGTCCTCGTCGCGGGGCAGGGTGTCCGGGTGGAGGTGGCCCATCCAGGGCGGCGGGGAGGCGGTCGGGGTGGCGAGGACGACGCCGACGCCGTTCTCGTGCATCAGGTCCATCAGCCGGTCCAGCCAGCCGAAGTCCCGTTCTCCCGGGTGCGGTTCGAGCTTCGACCAGGAGAAGACGCCGAGGGTGACGGAGTTGACCCCGGCCTCCTTCATCAGGCGGACGTCCTCGTGCCGGATCTCCTCGGGCCACTGCTCGGGGTTGTAGTCGCCGCCGTAGAGGATGCGGCCACGGGTGACGTCGTTCAGGTTCGGCATCAGACGGGCTCCCCGTACTGGATGCCGCGGCCGTTGGTGGCGAGGTAGACCCGGCCGTACACCCGCGGGTCACCGGTGATGGTCTCACCGGTCCAGCCCCACTGGTGGTCGTCGTCGTTGATCCGCACCCAGGTCCTCGCCTCGTCGTCGGAGCGGTACACGGCGGTGATCGCCTCCGTCGAGCCGACCAGGTAGATCGCCGGGTAGGCGGCGCCGTCGGCCGGTTTGCCGAAGCCGAGGGTGTAGGAGGCCCAGCAGCTCTGCGCCTTGGTGAAGGTCCCGCCGCCGTCGGTGGACCGGTAAAGGCCGTTCCACTTGGTGCTCAGCCAGAGGTCGCCGGTGCGGCCGGGCGCCGCGACCAGTTCGAACTGGCTGTCTCCCGAGGGCAGTCCGGTCGCACGTGCGGTGAAGGAACGGCCACTGTCCGTGCTCGCGAGCAGCGTTCCCGTGTCGGTGTCGTAGGCGTAGAGGAGCGTCGGGTCGGCCGGGTCGGCGACCGGCGTGGCCCCCTTCGGGAAGGAGGGGATCTCGGACCAGGTGGTGCCGTTGTCCGCCGAGCGGTGGGCCGGGTACCTGGTGCCGTCCCAGTGCACGAAGGACCACAGCAGCACGCTGCCGTCGGCGTTGGTGGCGATCGGCCCCGGCGCGTCCCTGGCGATGGCGGGCTGGGCCGCGAAGGGCGCCCAGGTCCGCCCGCCGTCGTGGGAGTACGCGCCGTTGCCCTTCTCGCCCCAGCCCGCCCGGACGACGTACGCCACTCTGCCCGCCGCCTGCGCGAGTCCCGTCGCCGACCCGGACACGGGGTTCGTCGCCATGCCGTGCGCCGGGGACGCCGTGAGCCGCTCGTGGTACATCACGCCGATGTCCCGCGATCCGCTGATCAGGTGCGCCCTCCCGGCCGGGGGCGAGATCAGCTGGGTCACGGACGCCTCCTCCAGACCGCGGATCTGCGGCGCCCAGTGGCGCAGGTCCCGGGTGCCGTAGAGGGTGGCGCCGGTGCCGTACACGAGGTGCCGCGCGTCGTACGGGTCGAGGGCGAGCGCCTGGATCCACCAGCCGAACTTGGGCCGGCCCTCGCCCCACTCCAGGTACGGGGTCTCGGAGACGTCGAGGACGGCGGTGTCCTTCAGGGAACGCCAGCTGCGCCCGCCGTCGGTGGACCGGTACAGGGTGTCGACCGCCGCCCAGCGGTTGTTGGTGGAGACGACGACGGTGCCGGGGCGGCGGGCGTCGACGGCGACCCCGCCGTAGCCGAAGGTGTCGGCGGACCCTTCCCCACCCGTCGTCCCCCCGGGCTTCACCGGGGTGACCTCGGTCCAGGCGCCGCTGCCGGTGCGCAGCTTGTGCACGCTGCCGTCCGACTGGCCGTTGGGACCGGGCGCGTCGGCGTACGTCACGTACAGCTCACGGGTGTGCCGGTCGTACGCGGAGCGGATCGGCACGCGCGCGGCGGCGCCGGACGGCTGCCCGGGGACCGCCTCCCACGTGCCGCCGTCGGACGTACGGAACAGGTTCGCGTCGCCGCCGTCGCCCCAGCCGGCGTAGACGGTGCGCCCGGCGGCCACCAGGAGGGTGACGCCCTGACCGGTGGCGGACGGGGTGGCCGGGAAGCCGGCCGCCGGTGCCCAGGTGGCGCCCCGGTCGGTCGACGTGAGCAGTCCGTCGTGCCGGGTGCCCAGCCACAGGGTGTCACTGTCGCGCGGGTCCACGAGCAGCCGCTCACCGGCACCCCGGCCGTCCTCGTTGGCGCCGAGTTTCACGGTGAGGTCGGTGCGCCGCCAGGTGGCGCCCCGGTCGTCCGAGCGCAGGACGGCGCCGTCGCCCGCCCACGACTGGGCGTAGGTGCCGCAGGCGAGGTAGAGCCGGTCCGGGTGGGCGGGGTCGACCGCCATCGCCTCGACGCCGAGCAGATTCCAGTCGTCCCACCCGATGTGGTCCAACAGCGGGATCCAGCGCTCGGTCCGGTCGTCCCAGCGGTAGGCGCCGCCGATGTCGGTACGGGCGTAGGCGAGCCCGCGCACCGAGGGGTGGAAGAGCACGCCGGTGATGAACCCGGTACCGCCGATGACGACGTTGCGCCAGCGGTAGGCGGAGGACCCGACGGCCTCCGCCCGACCGGCGAGGGCGGGAACACCGGCGACAGCGGCAGCGGCAGCCGCTCCGGCAAGAACGGCACGCCGGCTCGGGGAGGACGCGAACATGGCAGGAGACCTCATATCAAGGGGTGAGCGGAGACACCTCGGGGGCGCGGGGAACTGCGCGACCGGCCACAGCGAACGGGCAGCCGGAAGACCACGCGGCTCCCCCGAAACGCAGGGGCGTCAGCCCTTGACCGCGCCCGTGAGCATCCCCTTCTTGAAGTGCTTCTGGACAAAGGGCGACAACACGGCCACCGGCAGCAACGCCATCACCATGACGGCCATCTGCACGGCCAGCCCCGACAACTGCCCCGTCTTGATCGCCTGACCGAGCCCGACCGGAGCCTCCTGCTTCTGCACCAGCTGGATCATGACGTTCTGCAGCGGCAGCATGTCCTGGTCGCTGAGGTACAGGGACGCGTTGAACCAGGCACTCCAGTACCCGACGGCGTAGAACAGCGTGATCACCGCGATCACCGCCCGGGACAGCGGCATGACGATCTGCCACAGGATCCGGACGTCACCGGCCCCGTCGATGCGGGCACTGTCGATCAGTTCCTGCGAGATGTTCATGAAGAATCCGCGCAGGACCAGGATGTTGAAGACGCTGATCGCGCTGGGCAGGATCAGCGCGAGGTAGCTGTCCGTCAGGCCCAGCGACTGCACCAGCAGGTAGGTGGGGATGAGACCGGCGCTGAAGAACATGGTGGCCAGGAGCACCATCAGGATCCAGCGGTGGCCGAGGGAGCCGCTGCGGGACAGGCCGTAGGCGCACAGCACCGACACCGCCATGGAGAACAGCGTGCCGACGGCGGTGACGACGATGCTGATGACCGCGGCGCGGGTGACCTGACCGCCGCTGAGCAGCTCCTGGTAGGCGACGAAGGTGATGCCCTTCGGGATCATCACCAGCCCGCCGGCCTCGTCGATGGTCTTGCGTGAGGACAGGCTGGTGACGACGACGATCCACAGCGGGAAGAGGATGCCCATGCAGGCGAGGAACAGCACCAGCCCCTTGCCGGCGAGTCCGGCCCGCCCGGGCGGCTCCTCCCACGCCGGCCGGGGCGGCGCCGCCCACCGGCCGGAGGTGCGCGCGGGCTTGTCGATCACGGCGCTCACTTCTTGTACACCCCCTGCTCGCCCATGAGATGGGCCACCTTGTTCGCCGCCAGGACCAGGCCGAGGCTGATGACACCCTTGACGAGTCCCGCGGCGGCGGCGTAACCGAAGTCCTGGTTGCGTACGCCGTTCCACCACACGAAGGTGTCCAGCACCTCGGCGGCTCCCGGACCCACGGCGTCCCGTTGCAGCAGAATCTGTTCGAAGCCGACGGTCAGCGCGTCACCGACCCGCAGCACCAGCAGCAGGGCGATCACCGGGCGCAGGGCGGGAAGGGTGACGTGCCACATCCGGCGCCAGCGTCCGGCGCCGTCCATCGCGGCGGCCTCGTACAGGTCGGGGCTGACCGAGGCCAGCGCGGCGAGGAAGACGATGATGCCCCAGCCCGCGTCCTTCCACACGCTCTCCGCGGTGACCAGGAACTTGAAGGTCCCGGGGTCGGTCATGATGTCGAGCCCGTCGTACCCGTGGGCGCGCAGCAGCTGGGACAGGATTCCGGCACCGCCGAAGATCTGCTGGAAGACGGCGATGACCAGCACCCACGAGAAGAAGTGCGGCAGGTAGAGGACGGCCTGCGAGATCGCCCGCACGCGGGGCCTGACCACGCTGTTGATGAGCAGCGCGAGCAGGATGGGGACCGGGAAGTACAGCACCAGCTGGAGGACGAACAGCACCAGTGTGTTGCGCACGGAGTTCCAGAAGGCGGAGTCCTCGAAGATCCGCTGGAAGTTCTCCAGGCCCACCCAGGGGCTGTGCAGGATGGAGACGACCCCGTTGTCACTGATGTAGGGGTCGTACTCCTGGAACGCGACGACGTTGCCGAGGATCGGTACGTAGTTGAAGAGCAGCACCAGCAGCACGGCCGGCAGTGTCATCAGCAGCAGCACGCGGTCGCGTCTGAGCCGCACCCGCAGGCTCGGCTTCCCGGCGGGTCCTTTCCTCGGGGCCCCGGCGGCGCCGTGCGCGGCCGGGGGGTTCTCCTTCGCTTCGGCCTCGGTGTCGGTCCGAGGCACCGTGCTGTGGGACACGGCGGTTCTCCTTGCCTCGGTACCTGGTCAGCCGGCCGCCGGACCGTTCTCGTCGAGGATCTTCCGGTACCAGTCGCGGAGCTCGTCCCCGCCCTTGCTCTTCCAGTCGGAGACGGCCTGCTGCATGTCGCTGATCTTCTTGCGGCCCCGGACGATGTCGTCCTCCAGCTGCTCGAAGTCGTTGGAGAGGCTGGTGTAGCGGGCGGGCTCGGTGATCTGCATGCCGTAGAAGGCCGACTTCTTGGTGAAGCCGCCCATCCGCTGCTGCCACTCCACCTGGCCCCTGGCGACGTCGGGGTAGTCGGGGTGGGCGATGGTCGCGGCCGGGCTCGCGATCATCACGAAGGCGTTCATCACGTCGATGTTGCCCTGGTCGGTCTTGGTGGGCACGCCGTCCTCGACGGTGTAGTGGGTGCCCTCCACGCCGTAGTTGGTGGCCATGTACTCCTTGGTGCCGTACGGCGCGGCGGTGACGTTGGCCACGGCCAGCACGTCACGGATCACGGCCTCCGAGGCCTTCTTGTTGACGAAGGCGAAGATGCCGGCCGGGTTCTTCGCCCACAGCGTGGGATCGCCGCCGTCGTGGCCGAAGATGTCCATGCCCCAGATCTTGAACTCGGGATTCTGCGCGGCCTGTTCGGCGGTGCGGCTCCACCACTGCGAGGAGTCCTGGTTGTAGATCAGGAACTCGCCGGCGGCGAACTTGGGCCCGGGGTCGGTGGCGTTGCTCTTGCCCAGCTCGGCGTCGGGGTGCACGACCCCGGCGGCGAACAGCTTGCGCGTCCACTCCAGGGCCTCGAGGTACTCGTCGGTCTCGATGCGGTAGACCAGCTTGCCGTCGACCTGGTTCCAGCCGAGCGACTTCTCCTCGCCGGACAGGACACCGAAGGCGTTGAAGGCGGTCCACTTCATGTCCAGGCAGGCCCACCGCTTGGCCCTGGCGTTGGTGGCGTCCTTGGCCAGCGCCAGGAACTCGTCGCAGGACCGGGGGACCTCGTAGCCCTCCTTCTCGAAGATGTCCTGGCGGTAGAGCGGCACGATGCCGGTGACGTACGAGGACGGCATGGGCAGGCCGCGCAGCTTGCCGCCGAAGATGGACCGCTGCCATGCGTCGGTGGGGATCGCCGCGAGGTTCGGGTAGTCCTTGACCGCGTCGCCGGACAGGTACGGACCGAGGTCGGCGAACTTGCCGATGACGGCGCTGGGGATCTTGCCCGTCATGTTCCAGCCGGGCACGACCACCACGTCGGGCACGTTGCTGGAGGCGAGGACCGCGCCGAGCTTCTGGTCGTAGGTGTTGCCGTCCTGGTTCTGCCAGACCACGTCGACGCCGATGAGGTCGTTCATCGCCTTGTAGTAGGCGTTGCCGGCCTTGGGCGGGGAGCCCCAGAACGGCGACATGACGGTGACCCTGTTCCCCTTGCCGAGCTTCTCGGGCACCGACGTCTTCAGGTCCGCCAGGTCGAGCTTGCTGGTGAAGCCGACCGCGGAACCGTTCCTGCTGGGGATGTCGGGCGTGACCACATCGCTGGCCACGTACGCCGGCAGCAGCTTCTTGGCGTCCTTGCCCGACGTGGTGCCGTCCCGCGAACCTCCGTCGGATCCACCGCACGCGGCGAGCAGCGGCATTCCTCCCGCCACCGCTGCGGTGGCGACCGCCGTGGAGGCGAGGAAGCTTCTCCGGCTCGGTCCGGAGGAGGTGGAGGCGGCGTTCGGCGTCATTGCGTCAACCCTTCATGGCGCACCGGGACACCCGGCGGTGGCCGTCGGTTGCGGTGTCTTCAGTGGAACTGGCTGAGCCGAAGCGGTCGTTCGGCGGAGGGGGCGCCGCAACGGCGGGCCACGTAGTCGAAGCGCTTCGATGTTGCTGCGAGGTTAAGTGAACACCCAGGGGCACACAAGGGTCGGATCCGAGATTCCTCGGATGTCTGCGCGATCCCGAGGCACGTCCACCACCTAGGGTTCGCTCGAGAGGCGTCCGATCTGATGCGCTCCCGTGCCTTGACACCCGCACCCCCCTCGACTCAGCATCGAAGCGCTTCGAAAGCGCCTCGCCGCTCCATCCCGAGGGGAACCCCACGTGACCGCACAAACGCCGCCTACGCCGCCTTTCCGCGATCCGGACCTGCCGTTCGCGAAGCGCATCGACGACCTTGTGTCGCGGCTGACCCTCGACGAGAAGATCGGATTTCTGCACCAGTTCGGGCCGGCCGTCGAGCGTCTGGGCATCGCCGCCTTCCGCACCGGCCAGGAGGCGCTGCACGGTGTCGCCTGGATGGGGCCGGCGACGGTGTTCCCGCAGGCCGTCGGCCTGGGCGCGACCTGGAACCAGGAGCTGGTGCGCCGGGTGGGCGAGGCGGTGTCCCGGGAGGCCCGCGCGATGCGCGCCCGGGACGAGCGGGTCGGCCTCAACGTGTGGTCGCCGACCGTCAACCTGCTGCGCCACCCGCTGTGGGGCCGCAACGAGGAGGGCTACTCGGAGGACCCGAAGCTCACCTCCGCGATCGCCACCGCCTTCACCCAGGGTCTGCGCGGCGACCATCCGGTGTACTGGCGCACCGCCCCCGTCCTCAAGCACTGGCTGGCGCACAACAACGAGACGGACCGCGACACCTCCTCCAGCTCGGTCCGCCCGCGCGTGCTGCACGAATACGATCTGCGCGCCTTCCGCGACACGGTCGAGGCGGGCACGGCGGCCGGGGTGATGCCGGCGTACAACCTGGTCAACGGCCGCCCCAACCACGTCTCGCCGTATCTGCGCGAGCAGTTGCGCGCCTGGACCGAACAGGACCTGCTGGTCTGCTCGGACGCCGGCGCGCCGTCCAACCTGGTCGACTCCGAGCACTACTTCGACACCCACGAGGAGGCCGTCGCGGCGGCCCTGCGGGCCGGTGTCGACAGCTTCACCGACCACGGCACGGACAGCTCGACGATCATCGGACGTGTCGAGGGCGCGCTGGAGCAGGGCCTGCTGACGGAAGCCGACATCGACACGGCGGTCCGCCGCCAGCTCTCGGTGCGTTTCCGGCTCGGTGAGTTCGATCCGGGTGCGGACCCGTACGCCGGGGAACAGGCCTTCGACACCCCGGAACACCGGGCCCTCGCACAGGAGGCCGCCGAGCAGGCGATCGTCCTGCTCAAGAACGACGACCTGCTGCCGCTCGCCCCGGACACCCGTATCGCGGTCGTCGGACTGCTCGCCGACGAGTGCAAGCTCGACTGGTACAGCGGCAGTCTCATCCACCGCTCCACCCCGCTGGAGGGTCTCTACGAGCGCTTCGGCGCCGAGCGCGTGGAGTTCGCGGAGGGCGTGGACCGCGTGCTGCTGAAGACTGCCGCCGGTACGTTCCTGCACGTTCCGCCCGCGCCCGACGCCCCCGAGACGGCACGCGGCACCGAGGGCGCCCTCGACCCGGCGCTGCTCGCGGGCCGCACCGACCTGCCGCCGCTCACCGCCGAGACGGCCGGCACCGAGCTCGCCCTGGCCGACTGGGGCGAGGGCGTGCTCACCCTGCGCGCCCCCGACGGCCGCTATCTCTCGGTCGCCGAGGACGGGTACGTCCGCGCCTCCGCCGATCAGCCGGGCGGCTGGATCGTGCAGGAGACGTTCCGTCTGGAACCGCACGGGGACGGTCACCTCCTCCGGCACGTGGGGACGGGACGCCATGTGCGGGTCGCCGCCGACGGCGTGAAGGTTGCCGAGGAGAATCCCGAGGTCTTCGAGCTGGTCGTCGCCGAGCGCGGGGAGGACGCGGTGACACGCGCCGCGGGCCGGGCCGACGTGGTCGTGGTGGTCGCGGGCAACGATCCGCACATCAACGGGCGCGAGACCGAGGACCGCACGACGCTGCGGCTGCCCGCCCAGCAGGAGCTGCTGCTGCGCGCGGCCCGCGCCGCCAATCCGAACACGGTGCTGGTGCTGGTCTCCGCCTATCCCTACGCGGTGGATCCGACGGACCTCCCGGCGATGCTCTGGACCGCGCACGGCGGACAGGCCACGGGCACCGCCCTGGCCCGTGTGCTCGCCGGTGA
Source organism: Streptomyces griseoloalbus (assembly GCA_014650015.1). Taxonomy (GTDB): domain Bacteria; phylum Actinomycetota; class Actinomycetes; order Streptomycetales; family Streptomycetaceae; genus Streptomyces; species Streptomyces griseoloalbus. The sequence goes on along the minus strand of BMUD01000011.1, from coordinate 236,241 downwards.
CGTCTCCCCCGCCGGCCGGCTGCCGCAGACCTGGTACGCCGACGACGCCGACCTGCCGGACCTCCTCGACTACGACGTGATCGGCAGCCGCCAGACCTACCTGTACTTCGAGGGCACACCGCTGTTCCCCTTCGGGCACGGCCGGTCGTACGCGTCCTTCGCCTACGGGGAGCTGACGGCCCGGGTCGTCGAGTCGGCGGTGCGGGTCTCCTTCACCGTCACCAACACCGGTGGTGTCACCGCGGACGAGGTGCCCCAGCTCTACACCCGGGCCGTGGATCCGTCGGTCCCGCGTCCGCGGCGCGAGCTGCTGGCGCACCGGCGGGTGACGCTGACGCCCGGGGAGACGGCCGAGCTGTCCTTCGTGCTCCCGCTGTCCGCCTTCGCGTTCTGGGACGTCGCGCTCGGCCGGTGGCGCGTGGAGCCGGGCCCGTACGAGCTGCTGGCCGGTGCCTCCAGCGCGGACGTGCGCGTGCGGGCCACCGTCACGCTGGACGGTGAGCCCACCACCCCGCGACCGGTCCTGGGACGCGGCCTGGGCGCCGCGGACTTCGACGAGCAGAGCGGCACCGAGATCGTCGACCTGACCAGGGAGGCGGGCGACGCGGTCACCGCCGTGGCCGGGAAGGACGGTGAGCTCCTCTTCCGCGGCTGCGACTTCGGCGGCGGGGTGACCGGGGTGACGGCGGAGGTGTCCGGCGAGGGCGCGGTCGAGCTGTCCCTCGACGGCGGCCCGGTGCTCGCCCTGCTGTCGCCGCAGGCGCCCACACCGGGACCGTACGACTACGTCACGCTCACCGCGCCCGTCACCGCCGCCGTGGCCGGCGTGCACGACGTGCGCCTTCGACTGCGCGGCCCGCTGCGGGTCGCGCGGGTCGGCTTCTCCGGCTGAGGGTCCGGACGCGGCCGGCGCCAGGAAAGTGCCCGGCACCGGAAGGCATCGGTGCCGGGCACTTTCGGGAGCCTAGATGAAAATGAATCCCATGAGCTAGAGGTGGAGGCCGGTGAGGACCATCACACGCTCGTAGGTGTAGTCGTCCATCGCGAACTTCACGCCCTCGCGGCCCACGCCGGACTGCTTGGCGCCGCCGTACGGCATCTGGTCGGCACGGTAGGAGGGCACGTCGCCGACGACCACACCGCCGACCTCCAGGGCGCGGTGGGCCCGGAAGGCGGTCTGCAGGTCGTGGGTGAACACCCCCGCCTGGAGGCCGTACTTGGAGTCGTTGACGGCGGCGAACGCCGCGGCCTCGCCGTCCACCTTCCGCACGGTCAGGACGGGCCCGAAGACCTCCTCGCAGGAGATCGTCACCTCGTCCGGTACGTCGGTGAGCACGGTCGGCGCGTACGAGGCGCCGTCGCGCTTGCCTCCGGTGAGGAGGGTGGCACCGGCCTCCACGGCCTCCTGCACCCACGCCTCGACGCGCTGCGCGGCGGCCTCGCTGACCAGCGGGCCGACGTCGGTCGCGTCGTCGCCCGGGTCACCGGTGACCTGCGCCTCGACGGCGGCGACGATGCGCGGCAGCAGCCGGTCGTACACGGAGGCGTCGGCGATGACGCGCTGGACGGAGATGCAGGACTGGCCGCCCTGGTAGTTGGAGAAGGTCGCGATGCGCTGTGCGGCCCGGTCCAGGTCCTCGTCGCTCGCCCAGTCGGCGAGGACGACGGCCGCGCCGTTGCCCCCCAGCTCCAGCGTGCAGTGCTTGCGCGGCACCGAGTCCATGATCGCGTAGCCGACCTTCTCGGAGCCGGTGAAGGAGATCACCGGCAGCCGCTCGTCCTGGACGAGCGCGGGCATACGGTCGTTGGGGACCGGGAGGATGCTCCAGGACCCGGCGGGCAGCTCGGTCTCGGCGAGCAGCTCTCCGAGGATCAGCGCGGAGAGCGGGGTGGCGGGCGCCGGCTTCAGGATGATCGGGACGCCGGCGGCGATCGCCGGGGCGATCTTGTGGGCGCACAGGTTCAGCGGGAAGTTGAACGGCGCGATGCCCAGGACGACGCCCTTGGGGAAGCGGCGCGTGAAGGCGAGCCGGCCCTGGCCGCCCGCGTCGGTGTCGAGGCGCTGCGCCTCGCCGCCGTTGAAGCGGCGGGCCTCCTCGGACGCGAAGCGGAACACGGAGACGGCGCGGCCGACCTCGCCGCGGGCCCACTTCATCGGCTTGCCGTTCTCGGCGGAGATCAGCCGGGCGATCTCCTCCGTGCGCTCGGCGAGCCGTCGGCTGACGTGGTCCAGGGCGGCGGCGCGGACGTGGGCGGGGGTGGCGGCGAACTCGTCCCGTACGGCGTACGCGGCGGCCACGGCCTCCTCGACCTGGGCGTCGGAGGGCACGCTCGCGGTGCCGACGACCCGGCCGTCCCAGGGGGAGGTGACGTCGAAGGCGGCCTCGCCGGTGGCCCGGCGGCCGGCGAGCCAGAAGGCGTGGGTGGAAGTCATGTGGAGTCCCGGCCCTTCCGCGTGGGAGGTGTGTGTACGTGGGGTGCTGGGTCCACGGTAGGGCGGGGGGCGCGGGGTGGTGTTTGGCCGAGTTGTAGTGGCAGGGTGGGTGGGTTCGACGGATTGGCGGGGTGGGGCAGGGCCGGAGTCCCGTCGCCCCCGCCGCACCTCCCCCTCCCGTCCAAGGAGGCCGCGCCCCCGGACCCCTCTCCTGCGGGCCTTGAACGGGCCTCGTCCTCGAACGCCGGACGGGCCGGGTGTCACTCCGATGACGTCGCCTTCAGGGCCAGCCACAGCTCCATGCGTACGTCCGGGTCGTCCAGGGAGCGGCCGAGGATCTCCTCGACCCGGCGCATGCGGTAGCGCAGGGTGTGGCGGTGGACGCCGAGATCGGCTGCCGCGGCGTCCCACTGGCCGTGGCGGGAGAGCCAGGCGCGCAGGGAGGCCACGAGGTCACCGCGGCCGGTCGCGTCGTGATCGTGCAGGGCGCGCAGCAGCCCGTCGGCGAACGCCCGGACCGCGTCGTCGGCGAGCAGCGGCAGGACGGACCCGGCGGCCATCCGCTCGTGCTCCACCAGCACCCGCCCGCGCCGCCGGGCCACCGACAGGGCCTGCTCGGCCTGCTTGTAGGCGGCGGACGCGGCGATCGGACCGGCCGGGGCGGACAGCCCGACGACCAGTTCGTCCTCGTCGGCCTTGCGGGCGGCCTCCCGCGCGGCGGCGTGGTCGCAGCAGGCGGCCAGGGCGGCGCCTCCGTCGGCGGCGAGCACGACGAGGCGGTCCTCCCCCTCCGGTACGACCAGGACGGCCTCGCCGGAGCGGGCGGCGGCGGACTCCGCCACCTCGGCGAAGGCGCCGAGGGCGTCACCGGTCGCCTCGCCCCCGGCGGCGACGATGATCCGGAAGGGTGCGTCGAGGAGGCCCCCGTACAGATCCCCGGCCACCGCGCGGGCGTGGTCCGGTTCCCCGGCGAGCAGCATGGCCAGCACGGCGGCGCCGATGCGCTGCTCGGCCGCGTGCAGCGAGCGGGAACGTTCCGTGGTCAGGGTGAGCAGGGCGATGGCGGAGTGGACGGCGTACCGCTCGGCGGTGCCGAGGGCCGCCGCCGTGCCGACGGCGAGCGCCGCGCGGGGGCGCCGGCCGGTGCCGAGGGAGTGCAGCTCGACCCGGTCCTCGCTCTCCTGTCCGGCCACGACCGAGGAGGCGGGCGCGGGCCGGTCCCGCAGCCGGTTCACCTCCGGGGTGAGCCGCGCGGCGCGCCGGGCGGCCCATTCCGGTGCCGTGGCGACGAGGGCGCCCGAGGCGTCGTACAGCGCGGCCCACCCGTCGACCTGGGCGGCGAGCGCGGCCAGCAGCCCCTCGGGGCCGTCGGTGAGCGCCTGTTTGGTGAGTTCCCGCTGGGCGGCGAAACCCGCGGTCACCGCGCGGTACTGGTCGGCGGCGATGGCGGCGGACACGGCCTTGCTGATCGCGAGGAACGGGGTGCGGCGCGGCACCTCCAGCAGCGGCATGCCCTCCTCGCGGGCCGCGTCGACGAGGGCGTCGGGGATGTCGTCGTAGTGGACGCCGACGGCGAATCCGAGGCCGACGACTCCGGCCCCCGACAGCCGCTTCACATAGCGGCGCATCGCCTCCCGGTCCTCCGCGTCGAGCTTGAGCGCGGTGATCAGCAGCAGTTCCCCGCCCTCCATGTAGGGCACGGGGTCGGCGAGCTCACTGGCGTGCGCCCAGCGGACGGGCGCGTCGAGGCGGTCCTCGCCCGCGCGCACGGTCAGTTTGAGCGCGGAGTGGTGGACGAGCGAGGCGAGCGTCGGGGGCATCGGACCTTCAGGTCGGTGAGCGTCGGAAGGGGGGAGGTGGGAGATCCGGCGATCATGGTGATCTTTTGGCCGCCGCGTATGAACGACCTGTGTCGATTCTGCCTCACCGTACGGTCACCGCGTCACCGTATGTCCGCGATGCCCCGCCCACGGCTCGGTCCCGCGGGTCCACGACCCGGTCCCGCGGGTTTCCGCTCAGTCCCGCGGGTTCGCTCAGTCCCCGCAGGTCCCGCTCAGTCCCGCAGGTCGACCAGCAACGGTGCCGCGTGCTCGCCCTCGACGGTCGTCAGCGACAGCACCGCGTGTCCCGGGGGCACCTCGTGCGCCAGTTCCGACGCCGACCACCGCTCCCGTTCGACCTGCCGCACGGTCACCGCGTCCGTCGTCACCGCCTTGCCCGTCATCAGCTTGCGCAGCGCGTGGAAGGCCCGGGTCATCGGCTGGTCGGCGAAGACCGTGTGCTTGGCGACCTCCGTCGTCTCCACCCACTCGGTGCCCCAGGTCTGCGCGAACCGGCTGCCGTCCCAGGTCGTGACGCCGCAGAAGGCCATACGGCAACCCACCGCTCCGTAGAGCGGGCCGTGCAGCGCCTCGGGGACGTCACCGATGGTGCGCAGGGAGAGCAGCACGCCCGCGTTCTGCGAACGCAGCCGCTGGATGCGGCGCACCGACTCCGCGGTGACCGTGCCCGTCGCGTCGTCCAGGACCAGGCAGGCGAAGTGCGCGCGCCGGCCCTCCCGGACGATGGCGTGGAACTGTGCGAGGACCAGCCGGGTGATCAGCCGGCCGGCCTCCTCGTGGCCGCGCTCGGGCAGGTCGATCCGCACCCGCAGGGGGTGGTGGGCGACCGCACGCAGGGAGAACGGCCGGCTCGGACCGCCCCCGCCGAAGAAGTCCGCGAACACCGGCCGGTTCAGCAGTGCCAGCCGGTCGGCCAGGGTCCGGCCCACCTCGCCCGGCGTGCCGATCTGCCGGACGCGCGCGTCGAGTTCACGGCGCATGACGTCGTTCCCGCTCGCGGCGAGCGCCTCCCGCAGCGCGGTCAGCGCCCTCTCCTCGCCCTCCAGCAGCTCACGCAGCTCCGGCAGGGTGGGGAAGCGGCCGTGCACCGCCCGGAAGGGGCCGAGCAGCTGCGCCAGCGCGGTGGCGGCGCTCTGCGTGCCGACCGTGTCGAGGTCGCCCACCAGCGCCTCGGCGAGGATCGCGGCCGCCTCGTCCGGGTCGTCGGACTCGGCGTACGGGTCGAGGTCGTGCACCGAGGAGGAGTCGCCGATCCGCACGATCACGTCGAAGGCGTCGTCCGCGCCGAGCGGGTCGCCGGGGGCGGAGACGGCGACGACGGCACAGCGCCCGGTGAGCGCCTGCAGCGCGAGTGCCTCGGTCACCGGCTCGACGAGGGCGCGGGTCTTTCCGGACCCGGAGGGACCGACGGCGAGCAGCGAGGTGCCGAGCACGTCCGGGCCGAGGGCCGCCCCGGCGTCGTGGTACGGCTGCGGGGCGCGCTCGGCCGCCACCCAGCGGCCGATGCGTACCTGTCCGGCGAGCAGGTCGTGGCGGGCGGTCCGGCGCGGCAGGTCCCGGGCGCCGGAGGGGTGCGTCCAGGCCGCGCCGCCCTGGCGCAGGACGGTGTCCCGGAAGGCGTCCAGTGCGGCGCCGCGCCGGGCGACGGCGAAGGCGTGCTCGATACGGGCGCAGTCGACGTCGTTCATACGGCCGCCGGTGACCTCGGCGGTGAGCAGCTCGGCGACCTCGTGCTGGCCGGCGTCACGCAGCGCGGGCCACTGGGAGCGGGGGCGGACCGGCACGGAGGTGCTGGGGGCGGTGCTCTCCCGGCGCGGGGCGAGTCGCTCCTGTGCGTACGGCCACCAGGCGCCGAGCCGGGCGAACGGCCACACCACGAGCAGCGTGACGACCGCGTACAGCGTGTTCGTGAAGAGGGGGGAGGCCATCAGCTCGTAGCCGTCCGAGACCAGCACGGTCAGGGCGAGCAGCGGATCGACGACCGGCACCGCGGACCATCCGACGCCCGGGAAGGCGTCGGGGAAGACGAAAGCGAGGGCGACGACGGCGAGGCCGGCGGCGACCAGGGCCCGTACCGGCTGGCGCATGCGGCCCATGTAGTGGCGGACGATGGCGCGCCAGCTGCCGAGCACGACGACCGCGAGCACGAGGACGACGAAGAAGACGCCGTCGTAGACCATCAGGGCGTGCTCCCCCGGGAGCGTCACCGTCCGTCCCTCGACCGGCTTGGGCGAGGCCGCCGAGCCGCCCCACCACCAGTCGTCCGGCGTGAACATCCGCAGCAGGACGCTCTTGTACGGGAAATAGCCCTGCCGCCAGAACGACCAGACCCCGATCGCCAGGACGAGCGGGACCAGCATGCCCGCCACCGTCACCGGAGCGAGCCGTTCCGGGACCTCCTTCGGCGGGCGGTAGCCGTTGCGCCAGATCCCCGGCCGGGCGGCCGGCCTCGCCGCGTCGAGCCAGGCGGCGACGGCGGACGAGGGCCGCGGAGCCCTGTCGGGCACGGGGGGTGTGCCCGGTGCCCGGCCCGGCCGCGGCGGCACCGGCGGTACCGCCGGTACGTCCGGTGGTCCCGCCGGGCGTGGCACGGGGTTCGCATGCGTGCCCCGCGCGTCCTGGGTCCCGTCGCTGTCCATCGCCCTTGCCCCCTGAGCAGCCGCTCCATCCGCCATCAGCGAGTCAATCTAACGCCCCGGCAGGCCGAGTCCACCGCATACGCGGCCGGGCCCGGCCACCGCGCGCTCCTGCCCCGGCGTCGAAGCGTCACCGCCGCTATGTCCATCGCGGACAACCCGGGCCTCCGGACAACGCCCACATGGAGCATGCCCAGCCCCCGCTCGCCGCCCTAGCCTGCGAGAAAAGAACGCACGTGTCCGAAACACCCCCCAGGAGCCCCGCATGACCGCACTTCCGCAGGAGCGCCGCGTCGTCACCGCCATCCCCGGCCCGAAGTCGCAGGAGTTGCAGGCCCGCCGCACCGCCGCGGTCGCGCGGGGCGTGGGCTCCGTGCTTCCCGTGTTCACCGCCCGCGCGGGCGGCGGGATCATCGAGGACGTCGACGGCAACCGGCTGATCGACTTCGGCTCGGGCATCGCCGTCACCTCCGTAGGCGCCTCCGCCGAGGCCGTCGTACGCCGTGCCTCCGCCCAGCTCGCCGACTTCACGCACACCTGCTTCATGGTCACGCCGTACGAGGGGTACGTGGCCGTCGCCGAGGCGCTCGCCGAGCTGACGCCGGGCGACCACGCCAAGAAGTCGGCCCTGTTCAACAGTGGTGCCGAGGCCGTCGAGAACGCCGTCAAGATCGCGCGCGCCCACACCGGGCGGCAGGCGGTCGTGGTGTTCGACCACGGCTACCACGGACGCACCAACCTCACGATGGCGCTGACCGCGAAGAACATGCCGTACAAGCACGGCTTCGGTCCGTTCGCGCCCGAGGTGTACCGGGTCCCGGTGGCCTACGGCTACCGCTGGCCGACGGGTGCCCAGAACGCCGGTCCGGAGGCCGCCGCGCAGGCCATCGACCAGATCTCCAAGCAGGTCGGCGCGGAGAACGTGGCCGCGATCATCATCGAGCCGGTGCTCGGCGAGGGCGGCTTCATCGAGCCGGCCAAGGGCTTCCTGCCCGCGATCAGCGAGTTCGCCCGGGAGAACGGCATCGTGTTCGTCGCCGACGAGATCCAGTCCGGCTTCTGCCGCACCGGCCAGTGGTTCGCCTGCGAGGACGAGGGCATCGTCCCGGACCTGATCACGACGGCGAAGGGCATCGCGGGCGGTCTGCCGCTGGCCGCCGTCACCGGCCGCGCGGAGATCATGGACGCCGCGCACGCGGGCGGTCTGGGCGGCACCTACGGAGGCAACCCCGTGGCCTGCGCCGGCGCGCTCGGCGCCATCGAGACGATGAAGGAGCTGGACCTCAACGCCAGGGCGAAGAACATCGAGGCGGTCATGAAGGCCCGCCTCACCGCCATGGCCGAGAAGTACGACGTCATCGGCGACGTCCGGGGCCGCGGCGCGATGATCGCCATCGAGCTGGTCAAGGACCGCGCCACCAAGGAGCCGAACCCGGAGGTGACCGCCGCTCTGGCCAAGGCCTGCCACCAGGAGGGCCTGCTGGTCCTGACCTGTGGCACCTACGGCAACGTGCTGCGCTTTCTGCCCCCGCTGGTCATCGGCGAGGACCTGCTGAACGAGGGCCTGGACATCATCGAGCAGGCGTTCGCGCGCATCTGAGCCGGCATCGGGGCAGGTGAGCCGCCCGCTGGGGCCATCGGGACCGGTGAGCGGCAGAGCGTGTGAAGAACGTGTGCGAGGTGGATGGCAGGTGTCCGTTGGCCCTGTCGCGGGGCCACCCCCTGCCGTAGGTTTCTACGCGGATGAGAGATACACCCCGTCCACAGGAAACTGTGGACGGTTCAGGCCGAGGCCTCCCCAGCTTCGACCTGGTCGTGCCCTCGCGCACACAAACCGGGGCCTGCAGGCTTCGGGTCTCCTCACGATCGGACGGTCGCCCGCCCCAAACCCCCCGGGGCGCGCGACGTTCCGGTCGGGACGGCCGCCCAGGCATCACGACGGCAAGCCGTTCCCCGAAGGGCCGACGCACACCCCCCCTTGCGCCGGCCCTTCGGTGTGCCGTGCCCCCACCTGCGAAGCTGGGCACCATGCTGCTGCTCGGACCGCCCGTTCTCCTCTTCGCGCTGATCACCTGGCAGGTCGTCGTGGACGGTCCGCTGGTGGACCTCGACGAGCGGCTGAGCAGGGCCCTGGTTCATCCCGACCGGGCCTCCGAGCTCCTCGCCGACCTCGGCAATGTGCAGGTGGCCCTGCCCGTCCTGGTGATCGCGCTGGCGTATGCCGCGTGGCACGGGCGTGCCGGAGGCCTGGACCGCTGGTGGCTGCCGCCCGCCGCCGGGGCCGCCGTGATGGTCCTGGTGCCGGTGCTGGTCGCTCCCCTGAAGGAGTGGACCGACCGCCCCGGCACCCCTGCCGTGCCGCCGGCGGTGGGCTACTACCCGTCCGGCCACACCGCGACCGCCGTGGTGGCGTACGGCGCGGCGACGCTGCTCCTCCTTCCGCTGCTGCGCTCGCCGGCCGTCCGTCGCGTGCTCGTCGTCGCCTGCGCCGCTCTCGTCGCGGGCGCCTCCTACGGGCTGGTGCGCCGCGGCTACCACTGGCCGCTGGACGTCGCGGCCAGCTGGTGCCTGGGGGCGGTGCTGCTGATCTGTCTGTCGCTGCTGGTCAGCCGAAGTAGCCGTCGAAGGTCCGCTGGAGCTCCCAGCCGCCGAACCGGTCCCAGTTGATCGACCAGGTCATCAGGCCGCGCAGGGCGGGCCAGGTGCCGTGGGTGGCGCAGGGCGTGGATCACCGGGAGGCAGGCGCCCGCCCTCGGGTCCTGTCCGCCCCACTTGCCGGTGCCGTAGTACTGGTAGCCGAGCTGGACGAAGAAGGTCTCCGGGGCCATGGTCAGCGCGAAGTCGTCGCCGTACCGGGCCTTGAGGGTCTTCAGCGCGGCGATCAGGTCTTCGGTTGTCAAGCCCCCGCGTGGCTCAGCTGTCGAAACCGAGGCCCAGCTTGTCCATCGTCCGCAGCCACAGATTGCGGTGCCCGCCCCGCGCGTCCGCCCTGGCCAGTGACCATTTGGTGAGCGCGATGCCGGTCCACGCGAACGGCTCCGGCGGGAACGGCAGCGGCTTCCTGCGCACCATCTCCAGCTCCGTGCGCTCGGTCCGCTCCCCCGCCAGCAGGTCCAGCATCACCTCGGCCCCGAAGCGGGTGGCGCCGACGCCGAGCCCGGTGTAGCCGGCGGCGTACGCCACCCTGCCCGCGTGTGCGGTGCCGAAGAAGGCCGAGAAGCGGGAGCAGGTGTCGATCGCGCCACCCCAGGCGTGGGTGAAGCGGACGCCCTCCAGCTGCGGGAAGCAGGTGAAGAAGTGCCCGGCGAGCTTGGCGTAGGTCTCGGGCCGGTCGTCGTACTCGGCGCGCACCCGGCCGCCGTACGGATAGACCGCGTCGTAGCCGCCCCACAGGATCCGGTGGTCGGCGGAGAGCCGGAAGTAGTGGAACTGGTTGGCGCTGTCGCCGAGACCCTGGCGGTTCCTCCAGCCGATCGACGCCAGTTGCCCGGCCGTCAGCGGCTCGGTCATCAGGGCGTAGTCGTACACCGGGACGGTGTAGGCGCGGACCCGTCGGACCAGACTGGGGAAGATGTTGGTGCCGAGCGCCACCGTGCGGGCGCGGACCACCCCGTACGGGGTGCGTACGGCCATGCCGGCGCCGTACGGCTTCAGGGTGAGGGCGGGGGTGTGCTCGTAGACGCGCACGCCGAGTTCCCGGCAGGCCCGCTTCAGTCCCCAGGCCAGCTTGGCGGGGTGGAGCATCGCCACGCCCCGGCGGTCGTACAGGCCCGCTTCGAAGGTCGGGGAGTTCACCTGGTCGCGTACGGCCTCGGTGTCCAGGAACTCGATGCCGTCGGCGAGGTCCTTGGACCGGATCTCCTCGTACCAGGCCTTGAGTTCCCGGGCCTGGTACGGCTCGGTGGCGACGTCGATCTCGCCGGTGCGTTCGAAGTCGCAGTCGATGGAGTGGCGGGCGACCGTCTCCTCGATGGCGTCGAGGTTGCGGGCGCCCAGCCGCTCCAGCCGGTGGATCTCGTCCGGCCAGCGGGTGAGTCCGTTGGGCAGGCCGTGGGTGAGGGAGGCGGCGCAGAATCCGCCGTTGCGGCCCGAGGCGGCCCAGCCCACCTCGCGGCCCTCCACCAGCACCACGTCCCGCCCGGGGTCGCGTTCCTTGGCGATCAGCGCGGTCCACAGCCCGCTGTAGCCGCCGCCGACGACCAGCAGGTCGCAGGTCTCGGCACCGGTGAGGGCGGGTTCGGGGCCGGGCCGGCCGGGGTCGTCCAGCCAGTAGGAGACCGGCAGGGCTTCGGAAAGGGATCCGATCCAACGGGTCATGGCGCTCGGGGCCATGATGTCAACTCCCTACAGGGGACTGCGGTGTGTTTTCTGGGCCTTCCGCCGGTCGCGGCGGTTGCCCACGGCCATGGCGACCAGCACCAGCACAACGGCGATCACGAACATGGCCGTACCGATGACGTTGATCTGTACGGGAGTTCCGCGCTGGGCGGAGCCCCAGACGAACATCGGGAAGGTGACGGTCGAGCCGGCGTTGAAGTTGGTGATGATGAAATCGTCGAAGGAGAGGGCGAAGGCGAGCAGCGCGCCCGCCGCGATGCCGGGGGCGGCGATCGGCAGGGTGACCCGGACGAACGTCTGGAACGGACCGGCGTACAGATCCTGCGCGGCCTGCTCGAGACGGGGGTCCATCGACATCACGCGCGCTTTGACGGCGACCACGACGAAGCTGAGGCAGAACATGATGTGAGCGATCAGAATCGTCCAGAACCCCAGCCGGGCACCCATGTTGAGGAACAGGGTGAGCAGCGAGGCCGCCATGACCACCTCGGGCATCGCCATCGGCAGGAAGATCAGCGAGTTCACGGCGCCGCGGGCGCGGAAGCGGTAGCGGACCAGCGCGAAGGCGATCATCGTGCCGAGCAGTGTGGCGCCGAGTGTCGCCCACAGCGCGATCCGGAGGCTGAGGGTCAGCGATCCGCACAGTCCGGAGACACCGCACGGGTCCTGCCACGCCTCGGTGGAGAACTCCTGCCACTCGTAATTGAAGCGCCCCTTCGGTTGGTTGAAGGAGAACACGGTGACGACGATGTTCGGCAGAAGAAGGTAAGCGAGGGTCAGCAGTCCCGCGATGACGACGAGACGGCGCTTGAGCCAGTTGACGAAGGTCATTTAAACCAGATCCTCCGTGCCGGACCTACGGATGTAGAACATGACCATGAAGAGGATCGCGGCCATCAGGATGAACGAGAGTGCCGCCGCCGTCGGATAGTCGAGGATCCGCAGGAACTGCGACTGGATGACGTTGCCGACCATGCGGGTGTCGGTGGAACCGAGCAGATCCGCGTTGACGTAGTCGCCGGTGGCGGGGATGAAGGTGAGCAGCGTGCCGGAGACCACGCCCGGCATCGACAGCGGGAAGGTGACCTTGCGGAAGGTCGTCGAAGGCCTGGCGTAGAGGTCGTTCGCCGCCTCGTGCAGCCGGGGGTCGATGCGCTCCAGCGAGGTGTAGAGCGGAAGGATCATGAACGGCAGGAAGTTGTACGTCAGGCCGCAGACCACCGCGAGGGGGGTGGCGAGCACACGGTCGCCGACGGTCCAGCCGAGCCAGGCCGTCACATCGAGCACGTGCAGCGTGTCCAGGGCACCGACCACCGGGCCGCCGTCGGCGAGGATCGTCTTCCAGGCGAGGGTGCGGATCAGGAAGCTGGTGAAGAACGGCGCGATCACCAGGATCATGATCAGGTTCCGCCAGCGTCCCGCGCGGAAGGCGATCAGATAGGCCAGCGGGTAGCCGAGCAGCAGGCACAGCACGGTCGCGGAGGCCGCGTAGAGCACCGAGCGCACGAACTGCGGCCAGTACTCGGACAGCGCGTCCCAGTAGGTGGCGAAGTGCCAGGTGACCTCGTAGCCCTCCTCCAGGGAGCCCGTCTGCACGGACGTGGAGGCCTGGTAGATCACCGGCAGCGCGAAGAAGACCAGCAGCCACAGCAGGCCGGGCACCAGGAGGAGGTACGGCGTCCAGCGGCCCCGTTTGCGCGGTGGTTCCGTCTCCGGGGCGGGCGCCCGGGGTGGCGCCTCGGCGACCGTCGTCATCGGGCGACCTCTTCCTCGACCGTCCCGGCGCCGGCGGAGCCCACCGTCCCGGCAAGCAGGGACTGGGCCGCGTCCAGTCCGAAGGTGTGCGCCGGGTTCCAGTGCAGGACGACCTCCGCGCCGGGCACCAGCCGGGTGTCGCGGTCGATGTTCTGGACGTAGACCTCGAAGTCGGGGCAGACCGGACTGTCGACGACGAACTGCGTGGAGACGCCGATGAAACTGGAGTCGGCGATCCGGCCGGTGATCCGGTTGCGGCCCTCGGGTATCCCGCCCGCGTCGTCGGCGTGGGTGAGGGAGATCTTCTCCGGGCGCACGCCGACCAGCACCTTGCCGCCGGTCGGGGTGGGCGCGTTGGTGCGGGCCCGGGGCAGGACCAGCTTGCCGCCGCCCGCCTTCAGCACGATCTCGTCGCCGGACTTCGCGTCGACCTCGGCCTCGATGAAGTTGGACGTGCCGAGGAAGTTGGCGACGAAGGTGGTGCGCGGGTTCTCGTAGAGGTCGGTGGGCGAGCCGAGTTGCTCGACCCGGCCCGCGTTCATCACGGCGACCGTGTCGGCCATGGTCATGGCCTCCTCCTGGTCGTGCGTGACATGGACGAAGGTGATGCCGACCTCGGTCTGGATCCGCTTGAGCTCCAGCTGCATCTGGCGGCGCAGCTTCAGGTCGAGGGCGCCGAGCGGCTCGTCGAGCAGCAGCACCTTGGGGTGGTTGATGAGCGCGCGGGCCACCGCGACGCGCTGCTGCTGGCCGCCGGAGAGCTGGTGCGGTTTCTTGCGGGCCTGCTCGCCGAGCTGGACCAGCTCCAGCATCTCCTCGACCTGCTTCTTCACGCTTCTGATGCCGCGCCGGCGCAGACCGAAGGCGACGTTCTCGAAGATGTCGAGGTGCGGGAAGAGGGCGTAGGACTGGAAGACCGTGTTCACCGGCCGCTTGTACGGCGGGAGCGCGGTGACGTCCTGGTCGCCGAGGTGGACGGTGCCGGACGTGGGCTCCTCCAGGCCGGCGATCATGCGCAGGGTGGTGGTCTTGCCGCAGCCGGACGCGCCGAGCAGCGCGAAGAACGAGCCCTGCGGCACGGTGAGGTCGAGGGGGTGCACGGCGGTGAAGGAACCGTACGTCTTGCCGATGCCGGTGAGGCGGACGTCCCCGCCGTTGCCGGACGCGGTGGTGTCCTTGGTCGTCGTCATCTCGTCACGCCCCCGTCAGCTTCGCGAACTTCTCTTCGAACGCCGTCTCTTCCGCGGAGCTCAGGGAGCGGAAGGCACGGGACTTGGCCTGCATGGCCTGGTCGGGGAGGATCAGCGGGTTGTTCGCCGCCTCCTCGTCGATCTTCGCGAGCTCGTCCTTCACTCCGTCGACCGGGCAGACGAAGTTGATGTAGGCGGCGAGCTCGGCGGCCGGCCGCGGCTCGAAGTAGTAGTCGATCAGCCGCTCGGCGTTGGTCTTGTGCCGTGCCTTGTTGGGGATCAGCATGACGTCGCTGGACGTCATGTAGCCGCTGTCCGGGATCAGGAAGCCGATGTCCGGGTTGTCGGCCTTGAGCTGGACGACGTCTCCGGCCCAGGCGAGACAGGCGGCGAAGTCGCCCTTGGTGAGGTCGGCGGTGTAGTCGTTGCCGGTGAAGCGGCGGACCTGCCCCTTGTCGACGGCCTTCTGCAGCCGTGCCACGGCCGCGTCGTAGTCGTCGGCGGAGAACTGCGCCGGGTCCTTGTCCATGTCGAGCAGGGTCATGCCGACGGTGTCGCGCATCTCGGTGAGCAGGCCGACGCGTCCCTTGAGCTTCGCGTTGTCGAGCAGGTCGGAGAGGGTCCGCACCTCGACGCCGTCGAGCGCCTTCCTGTTGTAGGCGATGACGGTGGAGATCCCCTGCCAGGGGTAGGAGTAGGCGCGGCCCGGGTCCCAGTCGGGGTTGCGGAACTGGGCGGACAGGTTGGTGAAGGCGTGGGGCAGATGGGCCGGGTCCAGCTTCTGCACCCAGCCGAGGCGGATGAGCCGGGCGGCGAGCCAGTCGGTGAGGACGATGATGTCGCGGCCGGTGTCCTGGCCGGCGGCGAGCTGCGGCTTGATCTTGCCGAAGAACTCGGTGTTGTCGTTGATGTCCTCGGTGTACTCGACCCTGATGCCGGTGCGTTGCGTGAACGCCTCCAGCGTGGGGTGTTCCCGCCCGCTCTCGTCGACGTCCATGTACTCGGTCCAGTTGGAGAAGGTGACGGTCTTCTCCTTCTTCGAGTGGTCATCCGCCGGGACGCCGCCCCGGGTGGTGCCGGCCGCGGGGATGCCGCAGCCGCTCAGCGCGCCGACTCCACCGACCGCGAGCGCGCCGCCCGCGAAGGCGCGCAGCAGGGAACGGCGTGTCAGCGCCGCCCTGCCGTTGCGGAAACTGCGCCGCATGGCGGCCAGTCGGGCCGCGGAGAGGCGGTCGGGCTCGTACTGCTCCATGCGCGTGGTGCCCTTTCGGGAGGGTGGCCGCTGGTCGGGCAGCCTGGCTGCTATCGGTCCCCGAAGATGGTGCGGTGCCAGTCCTTGCGGACTGCCGCCGTGTTGTCGAACATGACGTGCTTGATCTGCGTGTACTCCTCGAACGAGTACATTGACATGTCCTTACCGAAGCCCGACGCCTTGTATCCGCCGTGCGGCATCTCGCTGATGATCGGGATGTGGTCGTTGATCCACACGCACCCCGCCTTGATCTCGCGCGTGGCCCGGCCCGTGCGGTACACGTCCCGGCTCCACGCGGAGGCGGCGAGCCCGTACGGCGTGTCGTTGGCCCGTGCGATGCCCTCGTCGTCGGTGTCGAAGGGCAGGACGACCAGGACCGGCCCGAAGATCTCGGACTGGACGACCTCGCTGTCCTGCGGGGCGTCGGCGATGAGGGTGGGGCGGTAGTACGCGCCGTTCCCCAGCTCCCCCCGCGGGGCCTCGCCGCCGGTCACCACGCGCGCGTAGGCACGCGCCCGGTCGACGAATCCGGCCACCCGGTCGCGCTGGACGTGCGAGATCAGCGGGCCGAGGTCGGTGCCGGGGGCGAAGGGGTCGCCGAGCCGGACGGTCTCCATCAGGGCGGCGGTGCGCTCGACGAACGCCTCGTACAGCGGGCGCTGCACATACGCGCGTGTGGCGGCCGTGCAGTCCTGCCCGGTGTTGATGAGCGCGCCCGCGACCGCGCCGTTGGCGGCCGCGTCGAGGTCGGCGTCGTCGAAGACGACGAAGGGTGCCTTGCCGCCGAGTTCCAGGTGGAGGCGCTTGACGGTGGCGGCGGCGATCTCGGCGACGCGTTTGCCGACGGCGGTGGAACCGGTGAAGGAGGTCATGGCCACGTCGGGATGGCCGACGAGGTGCTCGCCGGCCTCCCTGCCGGTGCCGGTGACGATGTTGACGACCCCGTCCGGGATGCCGGCGTCGGTGGCGGCCTGCGCGAAGAGGAGTGAGGTGAGCGGGGTGAGCTCGGCGGGCTTGAGGACGATGGTGTTGCCCGCGGCGATCGCCGGGAGGATCTTCCAGGCGGCCATCTGGAGCGGGTAGTTCCAGGGGGCGATGGAGCCGACGACGCCGATCGGCTCGCGGCGGACGTAGGAGGTGTGGTCGCCGGAGTACTCGCCCGCCGACTGCCCCTGGAGATGACGGGCGGCGCCGGCGAAGTAGGCGATGTTGTCGACCGTGCCCGGCACGTCGAACTCGCGGCTCAGCTTCAGGGGCTTGCCGCACTGCAGGGACTCGGCCCGGGCGAAGTCCTCCGCGCGGTCCGCGACCACGGCGGCGAACCGGTGCAGGGCGTCGGAACGCTCGCCGGGGGTGGCGCCGGCCCAGGCCGGGAACGCCTCCCGCGCGGCGGCGACGGCAGCGTCGACGTCATCGGCGCCGGCGAGTTCGTAGGTGTGGACGCCCTCGCCGGTGGCCGGGTCGACCACCGTGTGCGTACGCCCCGAGGTGCCCTTCGTCGGACGTCCCGCGATGAACTGCGCCCCGTCCGCGAATCGGTCCCGGGCCGGCGATCGTTCCGGGGTGGCGTTGCCCGGGTTGTGCATGTCGCTCTCCTCCGTTTCCCCGAGGGGGCGGCGTGGCTCCAGCTCGATTTGAGTGCCGATCCTGACAGAGGGAAGGCACTCCAACAAGTGATTCCGTTGTTGCCTTTTGGTTACGCGACGGAATCTGTCGACCAGGTGTCGAGCGGCCACGGAAAAGGCAGGACGGGGTGTCAGTGGTTCCTGCCAGACTCGCGTGCAGGCAAGAGGATCAGTTTCTCGGGGGTGGGGACGGCAGTGAGCGGTACGACGGGGGCGATCGGTTCCAGTCAGGCGCTGATCGAGGCGCTGCGGGCCGGGGCGAAGGTCAAGTACCTGCACTTCTGGGGACACCGGCCGTTGCCCGACGGCCGGATCGGGGCGAGCTGTCTGAGTCAGTGGTGGCCGTCGCCGTTCACGGTGGACGGCGTGACGTACGCGAGCGCCGAGCACTGGATGATGGCGGCCAAGGCCCGGCTGTTCGAGGACCCTGAGGCGGAGCGGCGGGCGCTGGCCGCGGAGCACCCCGCGCAGGCGAAGAAGGCGGGGCGACTGGTGCGGGGCTTCGACGAGGCGATATGGCGGCGCGAGCGGTTCGGCATTGTCGTCGAGGGCAGCGTGCACAAGTTCACGGCACACCAGGACCTGCGGACCTTCCTGCTGAACACGGGCGACCGCGTCCTGGTCGAGGCGAGCCCGGTGGACCGGGTGTGGGGCATCGGCCTCGCGGCGAACGACGCGGGGGCGGCGGACCCGGAGCGGTGGCGGGGGCCGAACCTGCTGGGATTCGCGCTGATGGAGGCGCGGACGCTGCTCCGGACGGACGGGGGCGGGACGGGCAGGGGCGGGACGGAGGCAGGCGCGGCGGCGGACTGACGACACGGCGACCGCCCTGGGCGGACGACGGCCCACCGGATCCGATCCCGACCCGGGCCGAGGACGGGACGGACGACGGGCGGGGGCGACCCTCCGAGCACCAGGACACCACCCGGACCGACGACGACCCACCGGATCCGATCCCGACCCGGGCCGAGGACGGGACGGGGGGCCGGGGGGACGACCCGCCGAGCACCAGGACACCACCCGGACCGACGACGGCCCACCGGATCCGATCCCGACCCGGGCCGAGGACGGGACGGGGGGCCGGGGGGACGACCCGCCGAGCACCAGGACACCACCCGGGCGGACGACGGCCCACCGGATCCGATCCCGACCCGGGCCGAAGACGGGACGGGGGGCCGGGGGGACGACCCGCCGAGGACGCACCCGTGGCCGGGGGCCACGCGGGCCGGGACCGGCTCCGACTGGCTCCTGCTCCTGCCCCTGCCCGCTCTCCCTCTCCTGCTCCTGCTCCTGCTCCTGCTCCTGCTCCTGCTCCTGCTCCTGCTCCTGCTAGGTGACGAGGACGAGGATGCCGAAGCCGACGCCCAGGGCGCTGCCGACCGCTCCGCAGATGATCCCGGCCAGGGCCTGGCCTCCGTTCGTGGCCTCGCCCCGGGTGGCCTTGCCCCGGCCGATCGCGCCGAAGATCACGGCCAGGACGCCCAGGAGAATGGCCACCGGCCAGATGCAGAAGACGGCGGCCGAGATGATGCCGAGCACGAGCCCGGTGACGCCCATCCCGTTGCTCGGCGAAGGCGCCGTGCCGGACCAGCCGTAGTACCCCGCCCCGGGCGCGCCGCCGTACCCGCCCGGATAGCCGTACGGGACCTGCCCGGGCCCCTCGGGGCCGACGGGCGGCGGTGGGACGTGCTCGCCCCCGGCCGGGGGTGCGAACGGGTTGGCCGCGAGGCCATGGGCGAAGGGCTGCACGGGAGCGGGCGGCACGGACGGACCGGCCCACGGCTGGGCGGGGGGCGCGGCCGCGGTGGGGTCGCCCATCGCCGGGAACGACGTCACCGTCTGCTGATCGTGTACGGAAGGGCTCGTGGGCGCGGAGGGCGCGGACCACGGCCGGGGGTCGCCGTCGGCGACGGTCTCGCCCCGGACGCCGGCCGGCTGACCACCGGGTCCCCGGCCGGAGATTGGAGTGCGGTCCGCCGGCGGCGCCCAGGGATCGGGCGTGCCCGCGGCAGCCGGCGTTTCGGCGCTTCCCGCGGCAGCCGGTCCGTCGGCGGTCTCCGCGTCCACCAGGGACCCGTCCTGCGGCACCACGTTCTCGGCACCGCCGTCGGCCGGTGCCGGCCACACGTCACCGGTGTGCGGAGCACTCGCCGGCGTACCGCCCGCGGTGTGCTCCCGCGCCTCCGGCGTCTGTGCGTCGTCGGACATGCGCTGGGCCCCCTCCGTCGGACGTTCCGTCATGCTACGGCCCGTCCGCGCACCGCGCGCGCCCGGCCTACGATGATCCGCGAAGCACCGATCAGCCGATCACCCGCGTCCCGCCGCACACCGGCCGGGGACGCCGTTCCCGGGGAGGGACATTGACCGACCACCTCGACGCAGCCACCGCCGGCCAGGGCCGCGACCTGCACGCCTTCATCGCCGGGCTGCCCAAGGCCGAACTGCACGTGCACCACGTCGGCTCCGCCTCCCCGCGCATCGTCTCGGAGCTGGCCGCCCGCCACCCCGACTCCAAGGTGCCCACCGACCCCGAGGCCCTGGCCGACTACTTCACCTTCACGGACTTCGCCCACTTCATCGAGCTGTACCTGTCCGTCGTCGACCTCGTCCGCACCCCCGAGGACGTCCGGCTGCTGACGTACGAGGTGGGCCGCGAGCTGGCCCGGCAGCAGGTGCGGTACGCCGAGCTGACCGTCACCCCGTTCTCCTCCACCCGTCGCGGGATCGACGAGCGTGCCTTCATGGACGCGATCGAGGACGCCCGCAAGGCGGCCGAGTCCGAGTTCGGGACCGTGCTGCGCTGGTGCTTCGACATCCCCGGCGAGGCCGGACTGGAGTCCGCCGAGGAGACCGTGCGGCTCGCCACCGACGACCGGCTGCGCCCGGAGGGCCTGGTCTCCTTCGGCCTCGGCGGACCCGAGATCGGCGTGCCCCGCCCGCAGTTCAAGCCGTACTTCGACCGCGCCATCGCCGCCGGACTGCACTCCGTGCCGCACGCCGGCGAGACCACCGGCCCGGAGACGGTGTGGGACGCCCTCGACGAACTGCGGGCCGAGCGCATCGGGCACGGCACCAGCTCCGCCCGGGATCCCGAACTGCTCCGGCACCTGGCCGAGCGGCGCATCCCGCTGGAGGTGTGCCCCACCTCCAACATCGCCACCCGCGCGGTCGCCACCCTCGACGAGCACCCCCTCAAGGAGTTCACGCGGGCCGGCGTCCTGGTGACGATCAACTCCGACGACCCGCCGATGTTCGGCACCGACCTCAACAACGAGTACGCGGTCGCCGCGCGGCTGCTGGAGCTCGACGAGCGGGGCCTGGCCGACCTGGCGAAGAACGCGGTCGAGGCGTCGTTCATGGACCCGTCCGGCAAGGCGAGGCTGGCGGCCGAGATCGACACCTACACCACGTCCTGGCTCGCCTCCTGACCACCAGCGAAGGGCAGTCATGCACAACGTGACCGCCGTGGCCCACCGCGGCGACCCGTACCGCGTCCGCGAGAACACGCTCGCCTCGCTGCGTTCCGCGCTCCGCCGGGGCGCGGACGCGGTCGAGATCGACGTACGCCTCACCCGTGACGGCGTCCCCGTGCTGCTGCACGACGACACGCTGAAGCGGCTGTGGGAGCACGACCGTCCGCTGCGGGCGCTGTCGTGGGAGGAGGTGCGCGGGGTGACGGACGACGGGGTGCCGACCCTCTCCGACGCGCTGACGGCGACCGGCGGCGGCCGGGTGATGATCGACCTGCCCGGCGAACCGGACGTCCGTGCCGTGCGCCGGGTCGTGGACGCCGTGCGCGAGCAGGGCGCCGAGGACCGCGTCTACTACTGCGCGGGCGCCCCCGCCATGCTCGCCGTACGCGCGGCGGACCCGTCCGCCGAGATCGCGCTCACGCGGACGACACCGGCCCCGCCGCGCACCGGTCTCCTGGACGCGATCCGCCCCCGCTGGCTGAACTACCGCTTCGGCCTCGTCGACCGCGCCCTCGCCGACCGCGTGCACCGCGACGGCTACCTGCTGTCGGTCTGGACCCCGGACACCCGCCGCTCCATGCGCCGCCTGCTGGCCGTGGGCGTCGACTCGATCACCACCAACCGCATCGATGTGCTGTGCGCGCTGCGCGACGGCGGGCCCCGGGCCACGGCACCTGGCGCGCCATGAGGTCGCGCAGCGCCGCGGTGATCTCCTCCGGCGCCCCCGCTGGTGGCCGCCGCTGAACGCCCCCTGCGGCAGCTGCCGCGGAGGCGGCCGGCAGCGGACTGCTGTCCCCGGGCCCGGTCACCGACCACCTGAACACCCTCACCGCGGCACTGGGACGGGGCGGCCACCGGCGTTCTCCGTGAGCGCCTCCAGCCGCTTGATCCTCGTGCGCACGACGTACAGCGGGATCACGCCGAACACCCCGAAGGCCATGTCGATGACGGTCCACCAGAAGGGGATGCCGCGGATCGGGCCGCAGATCAGGGCGAGCGGGATGATGCCGGCGCAGGCGATCATGCCGAACTCGACGACCCAGATGTTGCGGACCGGGTCGCGGTAGGGGCCGTAGAAGGCGACCGCGATCACCAGGTGGGCGAAGGCGAGCCAGTCGGTGCCGTAGAGGAGGAACGGGTAGTCGGCGTCGGCGCTGTCGAGTCCGTCCCGTACGCGCTCGATCCAGTCCATGAGGGCGGGGAGGTGTTCCGGCACGGACAGCGACCGGAGCAGGTCCTCGGTCCAGCGCAGTTCGTGGACCAGGGGGAAGGCCGTGGCGCCGCTGAGCACCAGGCAGACGACGAAGAAGACCAGCCAGGCGCGAATGCCCTTCAGAAGGGCGGCTCTGTCGCTCATGGCAGCAGCGTACGCCCGGAATTGAACATGTTCAAAAACGGATCCGGACCGGGGAACGCGTCGGCCCCGGACGGTGGTTCACCGTCCGGGGCCGACGTGTGGCCTTCCTGCCGTGCCGCTCAGCCGTCGAGCGACGTCATCACGTGCTTGACGCGCGTGTAGTCGTCGAAGCCGTACGCCGAGAGGTCCTTGCCGTAGCCGGACTTCTTGAAGCCGCCGTGCGGCATCTCCGCGACCAGCGGGATGTGGGTGTTGATCCACACGCAGCCGAAGTCGAGCCTCTTGGACATGCGCATCGCGCGGGAGTGGTCCTTCGTCCACACCGAGGAGGCCAGCGCGTACTCGACGCCGTTGGCGTACTCGACGGCCTGGTCCTCGTCGGTGAAGCGCTGGACGGTGATGACCGGGCCGAAGACCTCCTTCTGGATGATCTCGTCGTCCTGGTTGAGGCCCGAGACGACGGTGGGGGCGTAGAAGAAGCCCTGCTCGCCGACGCGCTTGCCGCCCGCCTCCACGCGCGCGTGCGCGGGCAGCCGCTCGATGAAGCCCTCGACCTGCTTGAGCTGGTTGGGGTTGTTGAGCGGACCGAACAGGACGTCCTCGTCGTCCGGCATACCGGTCTTGGTGTCGGCGGCGGCCTTGGCCAGCGCGGAGACGAACTCGTCGTGGATCGACTCGTGGACGAGGACGCGCGTGGCGGCCGTGCAGTCCTGGCCGGCGTTGAAGAAGCCCGCCTCCGAGATGCCCGCGACGGCCTTGGGGATGTCGGTGTCCTCGAAGACCACGACCGGGGCCTTGCCGCCCAGCTCCAGGTGGACCCTCTTGAGGTCCTTGGACGCGGACTCGGCGACCGACATGCCGGCGCGCACCGAACCGGTGATGGACGCCATCGCCGGGGTGGGGTGCTCGACCATCAGACGCCCGGTGTCGCGGTCGCCGCAGAGGACGTTGAAGACGCCCCTGGGCAGGATCGAGCCGAGGATCTCGGCGATCAGGACCGTGGAGGCCGGGGTGGTGTCCGAGGGCTTCAGGACGACCGTGTTGCCCGCGGCGATCGCCGGGGCGAACTTCCACACGGCCATCATCATCGGGTAGTTCCAGGGGGCGACCTGCGCGCAGACGCCGACCGGCTCGCGGCGCACGATGGAGGTCAGGCCCTCCATGTACTCGCCGGCCGAGCGGCCCTCGAGCATCCGCGCCGCACCCGCGAAGAAGCGGATCTGGTCCACCATCGGCGGAATCTCCTCGGTGCGGGTCAGCCCGACCGGCTTGCCCGTGTTCTCCACCTCGGCCGCGATGAGTTCCTCGGCGCGCTCCTCGAAGGCGTCCGCGATCCTCAGCAGTGCCTTCTGCCGCTCGGCCGGGGTGGTGTCGCGCCAGCCGGGAAACGCCTCGGCGGCGGCCGCCATCGCGGCGTCCACATCCGCCTGCCCGGACAGCGGAGCGGTCGCGTACGCCTCGCCCGTCGCGGGGTTGACCACCTCGGTGGTCCGTCCGTCGGCGGCGTCCCGGAACTCCCCGCCGATGTAGTTGCGCAGACGACGCAGCTCGGTGCTCACTGCAGGCCCTCCTGGTGTTCCTTGTGGGTGTGTCCGAGGTCTCTAGGGGTGTCGAGAGGTGTCGAGGTGTCCAACCTCTGAGACACCCACCCTAGACCGACAGCTGACGTTTTCAACACCCCCACCCGCCCCGCTCCTGCGAAATCCGCAAGCAGAAGCACCACAGACAACGAATTTCATCAATCGAGCCTTGCAGAACTGTCGATACGTCGTGCACAGTGACCCCGTGGCCAGTCGAAGCGCAGACCCGAAGGACTCCCGCGAGTCCAAGAACGGCGGCGGTCCCCAGTTGGACGCCGTCTCCCTCGCCATCATCGAGCAGCTCCAGGAGGACGGCCGCCGGCCGTACGCCGCGATCGGCAAGGCCGTCGGCCTGTCGGAGGCGGCCGTGCGCCAGCGCGTCCAGAAGCTGCTCGACCAGGGCGTGATGCAGATCGTCGCCGTCACGGACCCGCTCACCGTGGGCTTCCGCCGCCAGGCGATGGTCGGGGTCAACGTCGAGGGCGACGTCGAGTCCGTGGCCGACGCGCTGACCGCCATGACCGAATGCGAGTACGTGGTGATGACCGCGGGCTCCTTCGACCTGATGGTCGAGATCGTCTGCGAGGACGACGACCACCTTCTGGAGGTCATCAACAAACGCATCCGGGCCGTGCCCGGAGTGCGCTCCACCGAGAGCTTCGTCTACCTCAAGCTCAAGAAGCAGACCTACATGTGGGGAACCCGATAATCGTGAGCACCGACCCCAAGGACCTCAGCAAGTCCGCGTACGACCACTTGTGGATGCACTTCACCCGCATGTCCTCGTACGCCAGCTCCCCCGTCCCCACCATCGTCCGGGGCGAGGGCACCCACATCTTCGACGACAGGGGCAAGCGCTACCTCGACGGCCTCGCGGGCCTGTTCGTGGTCCAGGCGGGGCACGGCCGTACGGAACTCGCGGAGACCGCCTTCAAGCAGGCGCAGGAGCTGGCCTTCTTCCCGGTGTGGTCCTACGCCCACCCCAAGGCCGTGGAGCTGGCGGAGCGGCTCGCCGACGAGGCGCCGGGCGATCTGAACAAGGTCTTCTTCACCACCGGCGGCGGCGAGGCGGTCGAGACCGCCTGGAAGCTCGCCAAGCAGTACTTCAAGCTGACCGGCAAGCCGACCAAGTACAAGGTCATCTCCCGCGCGGTGGCCTACCACGGCACCCCGCAGGGCGCCCTGTCCATCACCGGACTGCCGGCCTTGAAGGCCCCCTTCGAGCCGCTGGTGCCGGGCGCCCACAAGGTGCCGAACACCAACATCTACCGGGCGCCGATCCACGGCGACGACCCGGAGGCGTTCGGCCGCTGGGCCGCCGACCAGATCGAGCAGCAGATCCTCTTCGAGGGCCCGGACACGGTCGCGGCCGTCTTCCTGGAGCCGGTGCAGAACGCCGGCGGCTGCTTCCCGCCCCCGCCCGGCTACTTCCAGCGGGTGCGCGAGATCTGCGACCAGTACGACGTGCTGCTCGTCTCCGACGAGGTCATCTGCGCCTTCGGCCGGCTCGGCACCACGTTCGCCTGCGACAAGTTCGGCTACGTCCCGGACATGATCACCTGTGCCAAGGGCATGACCTCCGGCTACTCCCCCATCGGCGCCTGCGTCATCTCCGACCGCCTCGCCGAGCCGTTCTACGAGGGCGACAACACCTTCCTGCACGGCTACACCTTCGGCGGTCACCCCGTGTCGGCCGCGGTGGGCATCGCCAACCTCGACCTGTTCGCGCGCGAGGGCCTGAACCAGCACGTACTGGACAACGAGGGCGCCTTCCGCGCGACCCTGGAGAAGCTGCACGACCTGCCGATCGTCGGCGACGTCCGCGGCAACGGCTTCTTCTACGGCATCGAGCTCGTCAAGGACAAGAACACCAAGGAGTCCTTCGACGCGGACGAGACCGAGCGGGTCCTGTACGGCTTCCTGTCGAAGAAGCTCTTCGAGAACGGCCTGTACTGCCGCGCCGACGACCGCGGCGACCCGGTCGTCCAGCTCGCCCCGCCGCTGATCTCCGACCAGGAGACGTTCGACGAGATCGAGCAGATCCTGCGCGCGACGCTGTCGGAGGCATGGACCAGGCTGTGAGGACCCCTCGGCCATCCGGGTTCCCGATCTTCCGTCTGGATGATCAACACCGTCCTCGGTGCCGCCCGTTCGAGTGAGAAACGGCGGCCCGGGGCCGCGTGCTGTCCGGTACGGCGCCACCGCCTGCCTAGCGTGCCAGTGACCGATCGGCCCTGCCTTCGTTCCCCCGGACGGGGGAATCACGAATCGCGCACGGCATTTCCGATCCGAACCGAGGTGTACGCCATGGTGGCCCCACCGGACAACGACGTGCTCTGGGCACGTGCCCTGCACTTCCGGTACGACGACGGCTCACCCGGGCTGAGCGGGGTCTCGCTCGGCGTCCGGGAGGGCGAGATCCTCGCCGTCGGCGGCCCGCGCGGCAGCGGCAAAACGACCCTGCTGCGCTGCCTTTTCGGCCTGCTGCCCGCCCGCAGCGGCGAGGTCTGGTTCAACAGCGTGCCCGTGCACACCATGGGCCCCGTCGCCCGCGAGCGGCTGCGCCGGGACCGGTTCGGCTGGGTCGGCCCGGCGCCGGAGCTCGTCCCCGAGCTGAACGTCTGGGAGAACGCCGCCCTGCCGCTGATGCTGCGCGGCACCGGGCGCCGCCGCGCCAAGACGGCGGCCCTGGAGTGGCTGGAGCGCCTCGACATCGGGGACAAGGCCCGCAAGCACCCCGGGGAGCTGGCGCAGGCGGAGCGGCAGCGGGTGTGCATCGCCCGCGCCCTCGCCCCGGCGCCCTCGGTGCTCTTCGCCGACGAGCCGACCGCCCCGCTGCACCGTGTCGACCGCGCCCACGTCCTGCGTACGCTCACCACCGCGGCCCGGTCGCACGGCATCACCGTGGTCCTCGCCACCCACGACACGCAGACCGCCGCCCTCGCCGACCGCACCGTGTCGCTGCTCGACGGGCGGCGGGTGCGCACCGTGCACCTGCCGCCGGTCTCCGGGACGGCCGAGACGGAAGGCCGGGCGGCGTGCTCGCTCTCCGTCTGACCCGAAGCGCCCATCCGGCCGTCCAACTGCGCCGTCTCCTGGTCGCGGCCGCGTCGGCGGGCACGGGCTTCCTGCTGCTGTGCGCCCTCGGCCACGCCCTGGGCCACCCGGACACACCCGCCTCCTCGACGCTCCGGCTGGCCTGGTGCGCGGCCCCGCTGGCGGCCACGGTGTACTTCGCGATCGCGGTCGCCCGCACCGATCCGGGCACCCGGCCGCGGCCCGGTCTGTCGGCGGTCGGTCTCGGTCCCGCCCGCCTCATGGCGATCTCGGCGGCCACCACGGCCCTGTCCTGCACGCTGGGCTCGACGCTGGCGCTGCTCGTCTTCCTCCATCTGCGCGGCGACCTGACCGGCATGCCCTTCGACGGTGCCGCGACGGACTTCCTTGCCGCCGGCCGGCCGCTGCCGCTCCCGGCGGCCCTGACCCTGCTGGCCCTGGTGCCGCTGAGCGCGTCGGCGGCGGTCGCGGTGGCGCTCCGGCCGCGCGAACCGGTGACCGGCGCGGCCCGCGGGGCACGGTCGTACGGCCGGTTCGGCGCGTACCGGCGCACGGCGGTACGGGAGTCCTTCGGGGCGTACGGACGGTTCGGCAAGCAGTCGGGGGCGGCGGCGCGCGGCCGGCGCACGGTCGTCCCGGCGCCGGACCGGGAGGGCGCGGCGGACGTGCTCGAAACGGGGTCCGAGACCGGGCCCGGGCCGGAGACCGGGCCGGAGACCGGGCCGGAGGACGTCGCCGGAGCCCCGCCCTCCGCCGCGCACACGCAGCCGTCCGGGCTTCCCTGGGGCATCGCGGTACTGGCGGTGGGGCTGGCCGTGGAGGCCCTCGCGAGCCGTACGGGCGCCGGGGGCGCGGCGGGCGGCCGGCCGGCCGCGCTGCTCGGGCTGCCCCTGACCGCCGTCGGGCTCGCCCTGGCCGGTCCCGGTCTGACCCATCTGTGCGGCAGGCTGATCCAGACGGTCCGCCCGGGTGCCCTGCGGCTGCTGGCCGGGCGGATCCTCATGGCGGAGGCCGCCCGCATCGGCCGTCCGCTGGGCGTGGTCTGCGCCGTGATGTCGGCCGCGTACGCGATGGCCTCGCTGCAGGACGGCCAGGACGCCTCCTCCGGTCCGCTCGTCACGCTCGGGGTGCTGCTGGTGGCCGGCTGCACGGTGGCGACCCTGCTGACGGCCGCCGTCGAGGCCAGGCAGGCCCGCGCCGGCACCACCGCCGCGCTGCGGCGCCTCGGGGCGCCCACGGCCACGCTGCGCAGGGCGGCCGCGCTCCGCGCGGGTGCGCTCCTCGCGCTGTTCGGGCCGCTGACCCTGGTCGTGGCCGAGCTGTCGGCCTGGCCACTGGCCCGCTGAGGCCGGTACGCCCTTGGCGGTCTCTGAGGCCGGTACACGCTCTGAGACCGGTACGACCCGCTGAGACCGGTACGAAAATCGGTGCGAAAAAAATCTCCGCGGGCCGATGAGTTCCGCGCGGGCCCCCGGTCTACCCCCACGAACTCGATGGACCGAATGGGAGAACCCCGCCATGTACCAGCAGATGATCTTCGTGAACCTGGCCGTCAACGACCTCGACGCCTCGAAGAAGTTCTTCACCGAGATCGGCTACTCGATCAACGAGCAGTTCAGCGACGAGACCGCCGCGTCCGTGGTGATCAGTGACACGATCTTCGCGATGCTGCTGACCCGGCAGAAGTACGCGGAGTTCACGAAGAAGGAGATCGTGGACGCCACGAAGAGCAGCGAAGTGATGCTGGCGCTGAGCGCCGAGAGCCGCGAGAAGGTCGACGAGCTGGTCGAGAAGGCAGTGGCGGCGGGCGGCTCGGTCTCCGGTGAGACGCAGGACCACGGCTTCATGTACGGCCGCGCCTTCGACGACCTCGACGGCCACACCTGGGAGGTCGTGTGGATGGACGCGGCCGCGGTCGAGGGCTGAGAGTCCATCGGGCCCAGGGGTCACCCCCTAGCATGGGCGGGTGCAGACGAGTCCCGCCTATGCCGTCCATCACGGGGACCGCGAGATAGAGACGCTCGAGGAGTTCGACGCGATCGTCTCGGCCCGCGGCACGCTCTCCGGATTCCGTGTCCAGTCCGTCGATCTGACGGACCGGACACGGGAGTTGCTCACCACCGACACCTCCGAGGCGGTCTTCCTCGGCTGCCGGATGCGTCCGGACGCGGCGGAGAAGCTCCGCGCCGACGGCGCCCTGGTCCTCCCGCCCGTCCCGGGCCTCCCCTTCGACCCGTACCGCGGGCACCTCTACGCGCCCGGCGACCTGTTCGCCTCGCTCGACAAGGGCTACGAGGCCACTCCCGACGCGCTGGCCCACGCCTGGTTCCAGCGGACCAAGGCCGACGGCGACATCTTCGCCTCCATGCTGCGCGCGGTCCACGACGACTCGATGTCCGACGCCCTCGACGAACTCCTGCGCGGGGCGCGGGTGGTGGGGGTCATGGGCGGTCACGCGATGGCCCGCGGCACCGAGGAGTTCCGGGGCGCCGCCCGGCTCGGAAGGGCGCTGACCCACGCCGGTTTCACGGTCGCGACCGGCGGTGGCCCGGGCGCGATGGAGGCGGCGAACCTCGGTGCCTACGCCGCCCCGTACGACGAGGCGATGCTGGACGAGGCCTGCCGACTCCTCGCCGCCGCACCGGCGTTCACGCCGTCGATCACCGACTGGGCGCGCGCCGCCTTCGAGGTGCGCACCCGCTGGCCGAAGGGCAACCACTCGATCGGCATCCCCACCTGGTTCTACGGCCACGAGCCGCCGAACGCCTTCGCCTCCCACATCGCGAAGTACTTCGCCAACGCCACCCGCGAGGACGGCCTGCTGGCCCGCTGCACCGCGGGCGTGGTGTTCCTGCCGGGCGCCGCCGGCACCGTCCAGGAGATCTTCGACAACGCGACGCCGAACTACTACGAGTCGCGGGGCGAGCCCACGCCCATGGTGCTGGTGAACCGGGCCCACTGGACGGAGAAGCTGCCGGCCTGGCCGCTGCTGCGCTCGCTCGCCCGGGAGCGCTCGATGGAGGCGCGGATCGCCTTGGTGGACCGGATCGAGGAGGCCCCGGAGGCGCTGAAACGTCTGGGCGGTTAATAAGAAGGCAAAGCCAGGGCCTGCGATCGGCATATGCGTTGACACTACTTATGCGACGCTTATAAACCTGAGAGCCTCGTGGGGGTGCTGATGATCCGTCAACACCCCCTCAACCCCCCGCATTCGCGCTTTCCGTAAAGGACAAACGTGGCAGTTCTGTCCGTATTCCCCCGCACGGCCTCGCGCCGTACCGTCGCGCGCACCGTGCGCGCCCTCGGTGTCGTCTCCGCGTCCGCCGCGCTCGCGCTCGGTGCCGCCGGCAACGCGGCGGCCTGCAACATCAACGAGTTCTCGGCCGAGGCCAAGTGCGTCGGTGACAAGGGCGTCATCACCGTCACCGACGTGGACCCGGCCGGCGTCCCCGCCACCATCACCGTGTTCCTGGAGAACAACGGCGCCGATGAGAAGAAGATCGGCGAGCAGGTGGTCAAGGGCTCCCGTGAGGGCACCACCATCACCTTCGAGGAGGACTGGAAGCCGAACGCCCAGTACCGCATCCACGTCGAGGCGAAGCCCTACGTCGACGAGGACATCAAGCCGAACCTGACCACGCCGGCGACGGCCTGCAAGACGGCGGAGGAGGAGACCCCGACTCCGACGCCCAGCACTCCGTCGGAGACGCCCTCGGTCCCGGCCGAGGAGCCCGGCACGCCGACCCCGTCGGCGACGGAGAGCGAGAGCACCGCTCCGGCGGACGCCCCGAGCAACGCGCCGTCCCCGGCCGGTGAGTCGAACCTCGCCGAGACCGGCGCCAACTCCAACACCGGTCTCATCGCCGGTATCGCGGCCGCCCTGGTCGTGGCCGGCGGTGGCGCGGTCTTCTTCGGCATGCGCCGCCGAGGGGCGAACAGCGAGCGCTGACGCCCGAGGCACACCGTGGTGGCCCGTCCCCGTCCGGGGGCGGGCCACTTCCGCTCTCCGTGCCCCTCGGCCGGCCGTCGCCCGTGTCATGCCGCCCACCCCGGGCAGTGGGCGCTCACCCCAGCACGGCGATGTCCGCCGCGTCGAACTCCACACCGACCTCGTCCCCGACCTCCGGAGCGGCCCTGAGCCCGCAGGCCGCCTCCAGGCGGGGCGCGTCCTCGGGCTGGAGGCGGACCGCCACATGGGTGCCCCGGAAGATACGGGCGGTCACCGTGCAGCGCAGGCCCTCGTCGGCCGGGACCAGGCGGACACCGGCGGGGCGGACGAGAAGCGTCCGCGTGCCCCGCGGGGCGTCTTCGGGCACGGGCACCTTGCCCCACGGCGTCACGGCGACCCCGTCCCCGACCGTCGCCTCGACCACGTTCTCGAAGCCGAGGAAGCGCGCCACGAAGGCGTCGGCCGGTCGCTGCCACACCTCCAGCGGGGTGCCGGACTGGGCGATCCGACCGTCCCGCATCACCACCACCCGGTCGGCCAGCGCGAACGCCTCGCCCTGGTCATGGGTCACGGCGAGCACGGTGGTGCCCAGCCGGCCGAACAGTTCGCGCAGTTCGACGACGAGGCGTTCCCGGAGCGAGCGGTCGAGCTGGCCGAGCGGTTCGTCCAGCATCAGCAGACGGGGACTCGGCGCGAGGGCACGGGCCAGCGCCACGCGCTGCTGCTCACCGCCGGACAGCGCGGCGACGGCCCGTCCGACCGCCCCCGGCAGTCCCACGAGGTCGAGCAACTCCCGTACGCGCTCGGCCTGTTCCCCCCGTGAAGCGCCCTGCATGCGCAGCCCGAAGGCAACGTTCTTGCCCACGTCCCGCTGGGGGAAGAGCTGGTGGTCCTGGAACATCAGCCCCACCCCGCGCCGGTGCGCGGGCACGCCCGCCTGGTCGCGTCCGTCGAGCAGGATCCGCCCGGAGTCCAGGTGCTGCAGCCCGGCCACCGCCCGCAGCAGGGTGGACTTGCCGCTGCCGCTGGGCCCCAGCACACACACGATCTCGTGTTCGGCGACCCCCAGGTCGACGGCGTCCAGCACCGGCCGTCCACCGAAGCGGACGGTCGCGGCCTCCAGGCTCAGCAGCATCTAGAACTCCCCGGTCCGGTCGGTCCGCAGCCGCTCCAGGAAGAGCAGCGCCACCGCGCACACGATCATCAGAATCGTCGACAGGGCCATCGCCTGGCCGTAGTTGAGGTCCCCGGGCCGTCCCAGCAGCCGCGCCACGGCCACCGGCAGCGTCGGATTGTCCGGCCGTGCGATGAACACGGTCGCGCCGAACTCCCCCAGCGACACCGCGAAGGCGAACCCCGCCGCGATCAGCAGCGCCCGCCGCACCATCGGCAGGTCCACCTCCCGCCACGCCCGCCACGGCGACGCCCCCAGCACGGCCGCGGCCTCCCGCAGCCGCGCGTCCACGGCCCGCAGCACCGGCAGCATGGTCCGTACGACGAAGGGCACACCGACCAGCGCCTGCGCGAGCGGGACCAGGATCCAGGAGGCCCTCAGGTCCAGCGGTGGCTCGTCGAGGGCGATCAGGAAGCCGAAGCCGACGGTCACCGCGGACACCCCGAGCGGCAGCATCAGCAGCGCGTCGAACCCGCGCACCAGCCGGCCCGCGTCCCGCCGGGTCAGCGCGACGGAGGCGAGGGAGCCGATCAGCACGGCGATGGCGGTGGCGGCGACGGCGTACTGCAGCGAGTTGCCGACCGCCTCGATCGGCGGCACGAGGAACACTCCCCCGTCCTCCCGGGTCAGCGCCCGGTAGTAGCCGAGGCCGGCGCCGGAGAAGGACCGTTCCGCCAGCACCGCGAGCGGCAGCAGGAGCAGTACGGCGACGGTGGCCACGACCGCGGCCAGCAGCGCCCACTGCCCGGCCCCGCGCGGCCGGCGCGCGGTCACGGAGGCGTCCACCAGCCGCAGCGCGGTCTCCCGCCGCCGTACGGTCCAGGCGTGCAGGGCGAGGATCGCGCCCACGGCGACGAACTGGATCATCGTCAGGACGGCGGCCGTGGACAGGTCGAAGATCTCGGAGGTCTGCCGGTAGATCTCCACCTCGAGGGTGGAGAAGGTGGGTCCGCCCAGAATCTGCACCACACCGAAGGACGTGAAGGTGAACAGGAAGACCATCAGCGCGGCGGCGGCCACGGCCGGCGCGAGCGCGGGCAGGGTGACCGTCCGCCAGGCCGCGAACCGGGAGGCGCCGAGCATCCGCGCGGCCTCCTCCTGCCGCGGGTCGAGCTGGGACCAGAGCCCGCCCACGGTCCGTACCACCACGGCGTAGTTGAAGAAGACGTGCGCGAGCAGGATCGCCCACACGGTGGTGTCCAGCCGCACGCCCCACAGCTCGTCGAGGAGTCCGCCGCGCCCCACGAGCGCCATGAACGCCGTACCGACCACGACCGTCGGCAGCACGAACGGCACCGTGACCATGGCCCGCAGCACCTGCTTGCCCGGGAAGGCGAAGCGGGCGAACACGTAGGCGCCGGGCAGGGCGATCAGCAGGGTGAGGGCGGTGGAGACGAAGGCCTGCCAGGTGGTGAACCACAGGACCTGCCGGACGTCGGACTGCGCCAGTACGTCCCCGATCCGCCCGAGGTGCCAGGTCCCGTCGGCCTTCAGTCCGCGCGCGACGATC
This sequence comes from Streptomyces griseoloalbus, assembly GCA_014650015.1. Taxonomy (GTDB): domain Bacteria; phylum Actinomycetota; class Actinomycetes; order Streptomycetales; family Streptomycetaceae; genus Streptomyces; species Streptomyces griseoloalbus. Next base: position 203,070 of record BMUD01000011.1, on the reverse strand, counting down.
GCGGCGACGGGATAGGCGAAGAAGACGGCGAAGAACGCGACGGGCACGGCCATCAGGCCGAGCCGCGCCGCGCTCCCGCGCCGTGCTGCCGAGGCTCGCGTCACTTCAGTACGAGAGAGGTCCACGACTTGACCCACTGGTCACGGTTGGCGGCGATCTTCGCCGGGTCCATGGTCTCCGGGTCCTTCGCCCGCGGCCCGAACTTCGCGAACTCCTGAGGCACCTGGGCCGCCTCGCGCACCGGGTAGACGAACATGTTGAGCGGCATGTCGTCCTGGAACCGCTTCCCGAGCAGGAAGTCGAGCAGCGCCTTGCCGCCCTCGGGGTTCTTCGCGTTGCTCAGCAGCCCGGCGTACTCGACCTGCCGGAAGCAGGTGCCCTCGGCGACGCCGGTGGGCGCGGTCTCGGGCTTCGGGTCGGCGTAGATCACCTCGGCGGGCGGCGAGGAGGCGTAGGACACCACCAGCGGCCGGTCGGCCTTGGCCTGCTTGCCGCCGGCGGAGCCGGAGAACTCCTCGTTGTAGGCCTGCTCCCAGCCGTCGACCACCTTCACGCCGTTGGCCTTGAGCTTCTTCCAGTAGTCCGCCCAGCCGTCGTCTCCGTACTTCGCGGCGGTGCCGAGCAGGAAGCCGAGACCGGGCGAGGAGGTGGAGGCGTTCTCCGTGACGAGGAGGTTCTTGTACTCGGGCTCGATCAGGTCGTCGAAGGTCTTGGGCGGGGTCAGGTCGTGCTCGCCGAACCATTCCTTGTCGTAGTTGACGCAGATGTCACCCGTGTCGACGGGGGTGACCCGGTGCTTGTCCTCGTCGACGCGGAACTCGGGGAGGACGAGGTCGTAGTCCTTCGCCTCGTAGGGCTGGAACAGCCCGTTGTCGAGGGCGCGGGACAGCAGGGTGTTGTCGACGCCGAAGAAGACGTCGCCCTGGGGGTTGTCCTTGGTCAGGATGGCCTTGTTCACGGCCTGTCCGGCGTCACCGTCCTCGAGGACCTTGACCTGGTAGCCGGACTGCTTCTCGAAGGCGGCGATGACGTCCTTGGACGCGGCCCACGAGTTGTGGCTGACCATGGTCACGGTCTTCGACCCGCCGCCGCCCTGGTCGTCGCCGTCGGACGACCCGCACGCGGACAGTGTGACCAGCCCCAGCCCGACGGCCAGGACGGTGACCTTCTTGGTGATGCCCATCGGATTCCTCCTGGAGTGACCAGGAAGAGACGCGGCCCTGCCCGGGACCCCTCGCGGGTGTCCCGGGCAGGGCGCAACAGCTCGAGTGATGACCGATCTCCCTACCCAGAATGACCTGGGCGAGGTTCGGAGGGTCTGCGGCCGGTGCCGCACTCTCAGCGCTGTGGCGCTCCCCTGTCGGAATGAAGATGTCTTGCGGATGTAGTGCCGTATGACGGTGTACTGACGCAGTCAGACTACCGCTCGCTCGCGGCGAGCTGACCACACGCCCCGTCGATCTCCTGTCCACGGGTGTCCCGGATCGTCACCGGCACACCGTGCGCGGCGATCGCCTCGACGAACGCCTTCTCGTCCTCGGGCCGGGAGGCGGTCCACTTTGAGCCGGGCGTCGGGTTGAGCGGGATGAGGTTGACGTGCACCGGTCGGCCCTTGAGTAGCCGCCCGAGGCGGTCTCCGCGCCACGCCTGGTCGTTGATGTCCCGGATCAGGGCGTATTCGATGGACAGGCGCCGCCCGGACCTGGCCGCGTACTCGAACCCGGAGTCGAGGACCTCCCGCACCTTCCACCGTGTGTTCACGGGGACGAGGGTGTCGCGCAGTTCGTCGTCGGGGGCGTGCAGCGAGATGGCGAGGCGGCACTTGAAGCCCTCGTCGGAGAACCGGTGGATCGCCGGGACGAGACCCACCGTGGACACCGTGATCCCGCGCTGCGACAGCCCGAGCCCGTCCGGCTCGGGATCGGTGAGGCGTCGGATGGCGCCCACGACCCGGTTGTAGTTGGCGAGCGGCTCGCCCATCCCCATGAACACGATGTTGCTCAGCCGTGCGGGGCCGCCCGGCACCTCGCCGTCCCTGAGGGCCCGCATGCCGTCCACGATCTGGTGCACGATCTCCGCCGTGGACAGGTTCCGGTCGAGACCGGCCTGCCCGGTCGCGCAGAACGGGCAGTTCATGCCGCAGCCCGCCTGGGAGCTGATGCACATGGTCACCCGGTCCGGGTAGCGCATGAGCACGGACTCGACGAGCGTGCCGTCGAACAGCTTCCACAGCGTCTTGCGCGTGGTGCCCTGGTCGGTCGACAGATGCCGGACGACCGTCATCAGCTCGGGAAGCAGCGCCTCCTGCAGCTTGCCGCGGGAGCCGGCGGGGATGTCGGTCCACTGCTCCGGATCGTGCGCGTACCGGGCGAAGTAGTGCTGCGAGAGCTGCTTGGCACGGAACGGCTTCTCACCGGCCGCTGCGACCGCCTCCTTGCGCTCGGCGGGCGTGAGATCGGCAAGGTGCCGCGGCGGCTTCTTGGCTCCGCGCGGCGCGACGAAAGTGAGTTCTCCGGGCTTAGGCATGGCTGTACCAGTGTCGCAGATCCGCGGGGGTGCCCCGATCGAACAGCCGTCGGGCCCCCGCCCTGAGGGGACGGGGGCCCGACGCGACCACGTGGGTACGTCAACCCGATCCGACGAAGATCACCAGCAGCAGCCACACCACCGGTGCCGTCGGGAGCAGGGAGTCCAGGCGGTCCATGATGCCGCCGTGCCCCGGCAGGAGGGTGCCCATGTCCTTGATGCCGAGGTCACGCTTGATCATGGACTCGCCCAGGTCGCCGAGCGTGGCGCTGGCGGCGACCGCGAGGCCCAGCAGCAGACCCTGCCACCAGCTGCCGCCGTCGATCAGGAACTGCATGCACAGCGCGCCCGCCGCCATCGCGAACGCCACCGCGCCCATCAGGCCCTCGCGGGTCTTGCCCGGGCTGATCCGCGGGGCGAGCTTGTGCCGGCCGAAGCGCCAGCCGACGGCGTAGGCACCGGTGTCGCTCACGACGGTCAGCACCAGGAAGGTCAGGACCCGCCACGCGCCGTCGTCGGCCGTCAGCATCAGGGCGACGAAGGTGGCCAGGAACGGTACGTAGAACGCCGCGAAGAGACCCGCCGTGACGTCCTTGAGGTAGCCCTCCGGGGGCGCCGTCATCCGCCACGCCAGCACCGCCAGCGCGGTGAGCGCCATGGCGACCCACGCGCCCTCGGCCCCCCGGGCGTACCCGGCGACGACCATGGCCGCACCGCCGAGCGCGAGCGGCGCGAGGGGCGCCTTGATGCCCTTGCGCTCCTCCAGCCGCTTGGTCAGTTCCCACAGGCCCACCACGACGGCGACGGCGACCACACCGACGAAGACGGCCTTGACGACGAACAGCGACGCGACGATCACCGCGCCGAGTGCGACGCCGACGCCTATCGCGGCGCCGAGGTCGCGCCCCGCGCTCTTCTTCTGCGGCGCGGGTGCCGGCTGCGGGGCGTGGGGCATGGGCTCCGGATTCTGCGGCACCTCCCCCGGCAGGGGTCGGGCCCGCGTCGGCTCGTCTCGGAACAAAGGGCCGCTCAGCCGAGCGGCCCCTCGGTCCACCTCCTGGTCACCGCCGTGTTCGGGCACGTCGGGCACGATGGGCATGGGGCGAGTCTGCTGCGCGTAGTGCGCATCGTACGCGGGACCCGCCGGGGCAGCCCCCCGGCCGGGCCCGTGGTCGGACGGCCCCCAGTACCCGGTCTGCGGCGCCCCCCAGGAAGAGTCGTTCATCAGACCTCGAGCAGCTCAGCTTCCTTGTGCTTCAGGAGCTCGTCCACCTGGGCGACGTACTTCGCCGTGGTGTCGTCGAGCTCCTTCTCCGCACGGCGGCCCTCGTCCTCGCCGACCTCGCCGTCCTTGATCAGCTTGTCGATGGCGTCCTTCGCCTTGCGGCGCACGGAGCGGATGGAGACCTTGGCGTCCTCACCCTTGCCCTTGGCCACCTTGATGTAGTCGCGGCGGCGCTCCTCGGTCAGCTCGGGGAACACCACCCGGATGATGTTGCCGTCGTTGCTCGGGTTGACGCCCAGGTCGGAGTCGCGGATCGCCTGCTCGATGTTGCGCAGCGCGCTCTTGTCGAACGGAGTCACCACGGCCATGCGCGGCTCGGGCACGGAGAACGAGGCCAGCTGGTTGATCGGCGTCGGCGCGCCGTAGTAGTCGGCCACGATCTTGTTGAACATCGCCGGGTGCGCACGGCCGGTGCGGATCGCGGCGAAGTCCTCCTTGGCGACCACGACGGCCTTCTCCATCTTCTCCTCGGCCTCGAGGAGGGTCTCTTCGATCACCACTTGCTCCTGCGTGTCTTGAGTAGGCCCGGCTGCTGTTCCCTGTCGGGGCGGCGGCCGGCTGCGTCGCGTCTTCTTCCTGCACGGTTCCCGACCGGCAGGACATTGTCCATCCCCCGGTCAGTCGCGGCCGGCTTGGTCACCCACAAGCGTGCCGATCTTCTCACCCTTGACGGCACGGGCGATATTGCCCTCCTTCAGGAGTTCGAAGACGACGATCGGAAGGCTGTTGTCACGGCAGAGCGTGACGGCCGTGGCGTCGGCGACCTTCAGGTCCCGGGTGATGACCTCGCCGTAGCCGAGCGCGTCGAACTTCACGGCGTCCGGGTTGGTCTTCGGGTCCGAGTCGTAGACCCCGTCCACGCCGTTCTTGCCCATGAGCAGCGCCTCGGCGTCGATCTCCAGGGCGCGCTGGGCGGCGGTGGTGTCGGTGGAGAAGTACGGCATGCCCATACCGGCGCCGAAGATGACCACGCGGCCCTTCTCCAAGTGCCGCACGGCGCGCAGCGGGATGTAGGGCTCGGCGACCTGGCCCATGGTGATGGCGGTCTGCACGCGGCAGTCGACGCCCTCCTTCTCCAGGAAGTCCTGGAGGGCGAGGCAGTTCATCACCGTGCCGAGCATGCCCATGTAGTCCGAGCGTGCCCGGTCCATGCCGCGTACCTGGAGTTCCGCCCCGCGGAAGAAGTTGCCGCCGCCGATGACGATCGCGATCTGCGCGCCGTCCCGTACGACGGCCGCGATCTCGCGTGCGATGGCGTGCACCACGTCGGGGTCGACGCCCAGGCCCCCGCCACCGGAGAAGGCCTCTCCGGACAGCTTCAGCAGAAACCGGCCGCGTACGTTGCCGTCGTCGCTCTTCTCAGCCTTGGTGGTCATCGGGGATCCCGCCTCTTTCACGTGTTGCACATACGAAGAAGGCCATTGCCGGTGGGGCGTGTTTCGCATCCCATGCGGCAATGGCCTCCTCGTCAGATCTGCTGTCGCCGCATACGCGCCGTCGCGTGGACGCGTATCCGAACGACTGCTGTCGACCCTATCGGGGTCGCGCGTCCGTCGCGGTACGGACTCAGATGCCGACCTTGATGCGCGTGAAGCGCTTCAGGGTGACACCGGCCTCGTCCAGGACCTTCTGGACGGACTTCTTGTTGTCCAGCGCGTAGGGCTGGCCGAGCAGCGTGGCGTCCTTGAAGAAGCCGTTGAGGCGACCCTCGACGATCTTCGGCAGGGCGGCCTCGGGCTTGCCCTCGGCGCGGGTGGTCTCCTCGGCGACACGGCGCTCGGACTCGACGACCTCGGCCGGCACGTCCTCCTTGGAGAGGTACTTCGGCGCGAAGGCGGCGATGTGCTGGGCGACGCCCTTGGCGACCTCGGCGTTCGGCTTGTCGAGCTCGACGAGCACACCGATCTGCGGGGGCAGGTCGGGCATCGTGCGGTGCATGTACGCCGTCACGTAACCGTCGCCGAACTGCGCGAAGCGGTCGAGGACGATCTTCTCGCCCAGGTTGGCGTTGGCCTCGTCCACGAACGCCTGGACCGTCTTGCCGGCCTCGATCTCGGAGGCGAGCAGGGCCTCGATGTCGGCCGGGGAGGTCTTGGTGACGTGCTCGGCGATGGCCGTGGCGACGGCCTGGAACTTCTCGCCCTTGGCGACGAAGTCCGTCTCGCACTTCAGCTCGACGAGGACACCGGAGGAGTTGTCGTCGGCGATGATCGAGACCACGGCGCCGTTCTCGGCGGAGCGGCCCTCGCGCTTGGCGACGCCCTTCTGGCCCTTGATGCGGAGCGCCTCGACTGCCTTGTCGACGTTGCCCTCGGCCTCGTCCAGCGCCTTCTTGCAGTCCATCATGCCGGCGCCGGTGAGCTCCCGGAGCTTCTTGACGTCGGCGGCGGTGTAGTTCGCCATGAGTCTGTGAATCTTTCTCGAAGTCTGGAGGTTCGGAGTCTGCGGATCAGGACCTACCTGAGGGCAGGTGTCCGACTCGTCGCTGACCTACGGGTGAACGGCGGGAGCGATGGGGGTACCTCCCATGCCTTTCAGGCAATGGGGATCATGTCACCGCTCCCGCCGTCAACGGCTCTGACGGGTCAGGCCTGCTCGGCCTCGGCGGCCGGGGCAGCCTCGGCCGGCTTCTCGGCCTCGGCGGCGGGGGCCTCCTCGGCGGGGGCTTCCTCGGCGGGGGCCTCGGCCGGCTTCTCGCCCTCGGCGGCGGCCGGAGCAGCCTCCTCGGCCTTCTTCTCGCCCTCGAGCAGGTCGCGCTCCCACTCGGCCAGCGGCTCACCCGCGGCCTTCTCGCCCTTGCCCTCGGTGGCGACACCGGAGCGGGAGATGAGGCCCTCGGCGACGGCGTCGGCGATCACGCGGGTGAGCAGGGTGACGGAGCGGATCGCGTCGTCGTTGCCCGGGATCTTGTAGTCGACCTCGTCGGGGTCGCAGTTGGTGTCGAGGATGGCGACGACCGGGATGTTGAGCTTCCGGGCCTCGCCGACCGCGATGTGCTCCTTCTTGGTGTCCACGATCCAGACGGCGCTGGGCACCTTCTGCATCTCGCGGATACCGCCGAGGGTCTTCTCCAGCTTGGCCTTCTCGCGGGAGAGGACCAGCAGCTCCTTCTTGGTGAGGCCGGAGGCGGCCACGTCCTCGAAGTCGATCTGCTCGAGCTCCTTGAGGCGCTGCAGACGCTTGTAGACGGTCGAGAAGTTGGTGAGCATGCCGCCCAGCCAGCGCTGGTTCACGTAGGGCATGCCGACGCGGGTGGCCTGCTCGGCGATGGCCTCCTGCGCCTGCTTCTTCGTGCCGACGAACATGACCGTGCCGCCGTGGGCGACGGTCTCCTTGACGAACTCGTAGGCGCGGTCGATGTACGACAGCGACTGGAGCAGGTCGATGATGTAGATGCCGTTGCGCTCCGTGAAGATGAAGCGCTTCATCTTCGGGTTCCAACGACGGGTCTGGTGACCGAAGTGGACGCCGCTCTCCAGCAGCTCCCGCATCGTGACGACGGCCATGGCCGTATCTCCTTGAATTTCTCGGTTGTGCCGCGGATGCCGGACGGCTCCCGCGCCTGACGCCCACGACGCGCCGTTGCCACGAAGGACCGAGGGGCGCTGACATCCGGTTCCGGCCGTGACCGGGCCTGATGTCGGGGCGTGCGAAGTCGACCCGGTGGCCCGGGTCGCCACCAGAAGTGTACGGGACCCGAGGGGTGCCGGGTGACGCCGTTGTCCACAACCTGGGTGGTGGTCCACAGGCCCAGGCGGTGGTCACGGCGTTGCGGAACGCTTTCGCCATGCGAGTGAGTCGATGTGTGAGGGCCTGTGCCCGGCTGATCCTTCTGGTGATCCTGACCCTGGCGGCACTGCTGGCCCCGCCGCCGGCGCGGTTACTGGCGGTGTCCCCGGCGGGCGAGGACGGCGCGACGCCGGCCGTGGGGCGGGCGTGGCCGGTGGGAGTACGGCCGCGGGTGCTGCGCGGCTGGGAACCACCGAAGACGGCGTACGGGCGCGGGCACCGGGGCGTGGACCTGACCGCGGCACCGGGGACGCCGGTACGCGCGGTGGCGGCCGGTCGTGTCTCGTTCGCGGGCCGGGTGGCCGGAAGGGGCGTCGTCTCGGTGGAGCTGACGGGCACGGGTGATCCCCCGTTGCGCACGACCTACGAGCCGGTCCGCGCGTCGGTCACCGAGGGGGCGGAGGTGACGGCGGGCGAGGTGGTCGGCACGGTGGAACCCACGGGCTCCCACTGCACGATTCCGTGCGTGCACTGGGGTCTGCTGCAGGGCGACGTCTACCTGGACCCGCTCACCCTGCTGCCTCCCTGGCTGCTGCACCGCGGTCCGTCGAGACTGCTCCCGGTGCTGGGGGTCCCGCTGCCACGATGAGCCCTGCTGCCACGATGAGCACTGCGCGCCCCGCACGCCGGCCCGCCCCCACCGCGGCACACGCGGACCCGACCCCGTGCGGGCGCACACCGTGGCGCGGCTGGAGCGGTCGGCCTCCGGCCGGTGGGCCCGGGTCGCCTCGGGCCGGTGGGCCCGCGGTTGTCGGCCCCCGGCCGTCAGCCCCTCACGCCCCTGATGGCCATCGAGACCGCCGCTTCGGTGATGGCGTCCGGATGTTCCGCCGCTCCCAGCTCGATGCGGCGCACGGCCGCGTCGACCACACCCTGGAGCAGCATGGCCGCGAGGCGGGGCTGGGCATGACCGAGGTCGCCCAGGGCCTCGACGATCAACGCGACGAGTCCGCCGTGCGCCGCGCGGATCTTCTCCCGGGCACCGGCATCGAGCTCACTCGCGGAGATCGCGACCACGGCGCGGTGCCGCCGGTCCCCCACCAGTTCCAGCTGCTTGCGCACATATGCCTCGACCTTGGCCTCGCCCCCGTCGGCGACCGCCATCGCCGCCTCGACCTCGGCCGCCCAGACCGGGAAGTCGGCCTCGCACAGCTCCTCGACCACGGCCGCCCGCGAGCGGAAGTACTCGTACACGGACGAGCGCGCCAGGCCGGTGCGCTCGGCGAGGGCCGGGAAGGTCAGCGCCTCCGTACCGCCCTCGGACAGCAGGGAGCGTGCCGCGTCCAGCAGGGCGGCTCGCTGCATCGACCGGTGCTCGGCCACGGAGGCCGCTCGAATCCTTGGCACCCGACCACTGTACGGACGCCCCACCCACCGCGGCCAGGGGATCGACCGGGTCTCCGCCGTCCGGGCTCAGCGGCCGAAACTCGCCAGTTTCCCGCGCAGCTGGAGCACCGACTTGGTGTGGATCTGGCTGACCCGGCTCTCGGTGACGCCCAGCACGTTGCCGATCTCGGCGAGGGTGAGCCCTTCGTAGTAGTAGAGCGTGACGACGGTCTTCTCCCGCTCGGGCAGCGTGTTGATCGCCCGCGCCAGGAACCGCCGCAGCTCCCGGTCCTCGGCCACCTCCACCGGATTGTCGGCGGCGGTGTCCTCCAGGGTGTCCATGAGGCTCAGCCGGTCGCCGCCCTCCCCCCCGGCGTGCAGCAGCTCCTCGAGGGCGACGACGTTCGCCAGCGACAACTGGCTGAAAACCGCGTGCAGCTCGTCCACGGCGATGCCCATCTCGCGGGCGACCTCGCTCTCCGACGGCGTGCGCCGCAGCCGCGCCTCCAGCGTGGCGTAGGCGCGCTCCACGTTGCGCGCCTTCTGCCGTACCGAGCGCGGGATCCAGTCCAGCGCCCGCAGCTCGTCGATCATCGCGCCCCGGATGCGGGTGATCGCGTACGTCTCGAACTTGATCTCCCGGTCGACGTCGAACTTCTCGATCGCGTCGATCAGCCCGAAGACGCCGGAGGAGACGAAGTCCGCCTGGTCGACATTGGGCGGCAGCCCCACGCTGACCCGGCCGGCGACGTATTTGACCAGCGGCGAGTAGTGCAGGATCAGCTGCTCCCGCAGCCGTTCGTCCCCCGTCGCCTTGTACGACCGCCACAGCTCGTCGAGCGTCGAGGGAGCGGGCGGCCGCACGCTGCCACCGTCGCGGGCGGCTGGGGGGGTGGCCGCCCGGTCGGACCCGGAGGTGTGCTGGGGCATTCGTCGCCTTGTGCCGTTCTGCCGTGGACTGGTGCTGCCTGAATGGCTGTCTGTCCGATGTCGAGTTGCCTGTCCGTGTCGGGATCCTCGTGAGCGTAGCGTGACTGTGGCGTCGCGGTGTGCGAAGAAGGGAGGTGGGGCCCTGCGCGGATGCGTTCCGGACGCCGTCCCGGCGGGACACACCCGTCGCTCTGTGTCATCACCCGGACACCCCAACTGGCGTATTTTCCAGGGCGTGTCGGGGTTCCCCCGGACGGCCGAACACACTCCGTCAGCGAGGACCGGAGCCGTCGCGGACCGAGATCATCGCCTGGCGCGTCAACTTCCAGCCGTCGCCGTGTCGTTCGACGTAACCAAGTGCTCGGAGTTCGTACAGTCTCGCGACGGCGTCGTCCGCGGTGGTCTGCGCGGCGCGCGCGACCTCCTCCGGCCGGACCGTCCCCCGTGCCGGCAGCGCGGCGAGGACCTGACGGCCGGCCGGGTCCAGCAGGTCCCGGGGCAGCACCGGCCCCCGGCGTTCCGGCGCGAGCTCGCCCATGTCGCCGACCAGTTCGACGACCTCGGCGGCATCGGTGACCAGGACCGCGTCCTGGCGCAGCAGTTCGTGCACCCCGGCGGAGAGCCCACTGGTGGCCGGCCCCGGCACTCCCATCGTGTGGCGCCCCAGACGCCGGGCCGCCCTGGCGGTCACCAGGGAGCCGCTGCGGTGGGCGGCCTCGACGACCACGGTGCCCCAGGTGAGCGCGGCGATCACCCGGTTGCGGAGGATGAATCTGCTCGGTGTCGGGTGGTCGCCCGGCGGCAACTCTCCGACGACCAGCCCCTGCTCCGCGATTCTGCCGATGAGCGCGGTGTGTCCGCGCGGATAGGGCCGGTCGACCCCGCAGGCGAGGACCGCTACGGTGGCGCCGCCCGAGCCGAGCGCGCCGCGGTGGGCGGCGCCGTCGACCCCGTAGGCACCACCGGACACCACGATCCAGCCGCGTTCGGCGAGGCCCGCCGCGAGGGTGGCGGCCATGTGCGCGCCGTACTCCGTGCAGGCGCGGGCGCCGACGACGGCGACCGAGCGCAGCGCCCACATCCGCAGGTCCGCACGACCGCGCACCCACAGCCCGACGGGCCGCGCGTCACCCAGGTCGTCGAGCTGCCGGGGCCATTCGGCGGCTCCGGGACACACGAACCGCACCCCGGCGTCGCGCGCCACGGCGAGATCCCTGCGCGGCTCGGCCGAGGCGGCCCGGGCGATCAGCCCGGCCCACCGCTTGCCGCTCACCCCCGGCAACGGCTCGCCCCGTTCCCGTAACCGCCGCACCACCGCGCCCACGCCCAGCTCCCGGATCCAGCGCCCGCAGGCCTCGTCACCGGGCTCGACGACCCGGGTGAGGAAGATCCGGCCCAGCAGCTCGTCCTCGGGTCCGGCCGCGGCGCTCATGCCATCGCTCCGATGGCCATCGGCACACCGCGCGGGACGCCGGTGCGCAACTGCAGGGCGAGGGCGACGTCCCCGGCGTCGGGCCGGTCGTGGCCGGTCAGGTCGGCGACGGTCCAGGCCACCCGCAGCACCCGGTCGAGCCCCCGTGCGCTGAGCACTCCCCGCTCCAGGTTCCGTTCGGCGTCGTCCATGGCGCCGGGGGCGGCGTGCCAGCGGCTGCGCAGTTCCCGTCCGGGGATCTCGCTGTTGGTGCGCCACGGCGTGCCGGTGAGGCGGGCCGCGGCGCGTTCCCGGGCCGTCCGCACCCGGTGGGCGACCGTGGCGGTGGCCTCGCCCCGGGCGCCGCTCGCCGTGAGTGCGGTGCGGGTGACGCGGTCGACCTCGACCCGCAGGTCGACCCGGTCGAGCAGCGGACCGGACAGCCTCGCCTGGTACCGGCGGATCACCGAGGGCGGGCACTCGCACTGGTCGTTCGTCCGGGAGAAGCGCCCGCACGGGCAGGGGTTGGCGGCGAGCACCATCAGGAATCGCGCCGGGAAGCGCACGACGCCGGCGCTGCGCGCGATGATCACGTGCCCGGCTTCCAGCGGCTGGCGCAGGGCGTCCAGAGCCCGACTGCTGAACTCGGGCGTTTCATCCAAAAAGAGGACACCCCGATGGGCGAGGGACACCGCTCCCGGCCGGGCCGTCCCGGGGCCGCCACCGACGAGTGCCTGCATCGTGGCCGAGTGGTGCGGGGCACAGTAGGGAGCCACGTCGATCAGGGGTTTGCCCGGCGGCAGCAGCCCCGCCACCGAATGCACGGCCGTCACCTCCAGCGACGCCTGCCGGTCCAGCGGCGGCAGGATCGACGGCAGCCGCTCCGCGAGCATGGTTTTGCCCGCTCCGGGCGGGCCCTCCAGGAAGAGGTGGTGTCCGCCCGCCGCGGCCACCTCCACCGCCGTCCGCGCCGAGAGCTGGCCCACGACGTCGGCGAGGTCATGGCCCTGGTCGTGCTGTGTCGCGCCGGCGCCGTGCATCCCGGTCGCCGCCTGGGTGCCGGGGACGCGCAGCCCGGCCAGCAGCGGGTCGGGCCGCGCCTGCTCCTCGGCCTCCTCCTCGGGCACGGGCTCGTCGGTGAGCACCGCGATCAGCTGGCGCAGGCTCCGGACGCCGAGTACGGACACGCCCGGCACCAGTGACGCCTCTGCGGCGGCGCACTCCGGCACCACCACCTGCTCGTAGCCCGCGTCGGCCGCGGCCAGCACCGCCGGCAGGATGCCGCGCACCGGCCGCACCCGGCCGTCCAGCCCCAGTTCTCCGATCATGACGATGTCGGCGAGCACCCGCGGATCGATCCGCTCGGCGGCGCCGAGCACCGCACAGGCGACCGCCAGGTCGAATCCGCTGCCCGCCTTCGGCACCGAGGCCGGGCTGAGCCCCACGGTGAGTTTCTTCTGCGGCCACTCCCCGCCGGAATTGACCACGGCAGCCCTGACCCGGTCCCTGCTCTCCGTCAGGCTCTTGTCCGGCAGCCCCACCAGCGTGAATGCCGCGACCCCCGGTTCGAGGTCGGCCTGGACCTCCACGACCACGCCCTCGACGCCCACCAGCGCCACCGAGCACGTACGGGCGAACCCCATGTCAGGCCACCCCTCGGACATGCTCGACGACGGGTGCGCCGCGGGCGGGCAGCAGCACGCCGACCAGGTCGATGCGGACACCGCCGGGTGGCGCTCCCCCGTGTTCCTGGAGCCAGCGTTCCGCGAGGCTCCGCAGGCGGTCGGCCTTGGCCGGCGTGACCGCCGCCATGGGGTGCTGGTAGGGCCCCGCCCTGCGCGTCTTCACCTCGCAGACGACCAGGGCGTCCCCGTCCCTGGCCACGATGTCGATCTCGCCGGTCCTGCCGCAGCGCCAGTTGCGCTCCAGCACCGTCATTCCGGCGTCGGCGAGCCGCCGTGCGGCCAGTGTCTCGCCGTACCTGCCGAGTGCGCTGCGTGCCCGATGTGTGTTCATGTCGGCACCACCTCCGGCGCCAACCGTCACGCATCCCGCCCCGCGGAGTGGATCTTGGTGGGGAACTCAGCGGTTGTGGACAACTCCGTCACCCACACGTGGGCTCCGGTCACCCACCCGGGAGCTCCAGGTCGCTCTTGTTGAGCTCCTCGATGTTCACGTCCTTGAACGTGAGCACGCGCACCTGCTTCACGAACCGGGCCGGCCGGTACATGTCCCAGACCCAGGCGTCCGCCATGGACACCTCGAAGAACACCTCACCCTGGACCGAGTGCACCTGCATCTCGTAGTCGTTGGTCAGATAGAAGCGCCGCTCGGTTTCGATCACGTATTTGAACAGACCGACGACATCGCGGTACTCCCGGTAGAGCTTGAGCTCCATCTCGGTCTCGTACTTCTCGAGGTCCTCGGCGCTCATGGCATGTTCCCCTTCAGCCGTGCGATCCCACCATTGTGCGCCAGCCCCGGGAGTCACTGGACGATTTCGGTGTCCAGGGTCACGGGTCCGGCCGGGGGACCTTCGTCGAGCAGAGTGCGCACCAGCTCGGCGAGTCTGGTCGGATACACCGTCTCATGCGCCCGGGCGAGTTCCGGGCACGTCCACCAGCGCGCTCCTGCGACACTGCGCCGCTCCAGCTCGGTCAGTGCCGTGGCCGCGGTCGCCGTCTGGGCGGTCCGGGCGAGGTAGTACCACTCGTCCTGGTCCCAGCGGCGCCCGGCGAACGGGAAGGAACACCTCCGCCGCCACAGCACCGGCCCCAGTTCGACCTGCGTGATACCGGTCTCCTCCGCGAGTTCCCGCAGGGCGGCCTGTTCACGGGTCTCGTCGCCCTCCACGCCGCCGCCGGGCGTGAACCACCAGTCGTCGGCCGGGTCGTCCGGTTCATGGCCGTGCAGCAGCAGGATGCGGTCCCGCGGGTCGAGCAGGACGACCCGGGCGACTCTGCGCAGCCCGCCCTCGTAGGAGTCCTCGGCCGCCCGGACCGGCTCGGCGGGCAGCGGCTCGGCAGGCACCGGCTCAGCGGCCACCGGGAGACTCCGCGTTCGCCCGGTCCCGCGACGCGCCCGCCCGCTGGGCCAGTGGCCCGTACGCGGCCCCGCCCAGCACGAGCACGGTACCGGCGATCACCATCGCGACGACGGTCCTCAGCGGGCCGGGCGAGGAGAGGGCGCCGAGCTGCTCGAAGCCGGTGGGTGCCGTCAGCATGCCGTCCATCGGCCAGACCACGGCGTCGACCCGGGCCCGGACCGCGCCGCGGGAGACGGTGCCGCTGGCGGCGTCGGTCAGATGGGCCGTGGAGTCGACCGACCCGGAGCGCTCGTCACCGAGCAGGAACAGTCGTCCCTTCGGCACGGTCACCTCGGGGAAGCCGCCGAACTCGGCCACGCCCTCGGAGAGATACGGTTCCTCGATCTCCTGGCCGTTGACCTTCAGCTTGCCGTCCTGGCAGCAGGAGACCTTGTCGCCGCCGACGGCTACCACCCGCTTAGCCACGGGGACGTTCGCCCACGTCGCGTCCTCGAAGACGACGACGTCACCGCGGCGGACGTCGTCACCGTCGATGCGCTGGGCCAGCACGCGGTCGCCGGCACCGATCGTCGGCGCCATCGACGGGGTGGGCACGGTGTACGGCCGGTACACCACCGCTCCCCAGGCGAATCCGCCGAGGAACAGCAGCAGCCCCAAGGCCACGGCCAGGCCGGACAGCCGCTGCCCGGTCCGGCTGACCGCCCGGGCGGTGCCCGAGCCGCCGTCGCCGGGGACCGTACGTGTCGTGCTCTGACCACTCATGGGCCGCACCCTACCCGGCAGTACTACACCCGGTCAGCCCTCTCCGGCGCCGTTGCGCCGACGCAGCCGGAGCACCAGCGGCACCGCGCCCACGAGCGCGAGGCCCTGGGGCGCGACCGACACGGCCGCGGCGGACGACGAGGTGCCCAGACCGGGCTGGTCGAAGGTGTCCGGGACGGGCAGGTTGTTCCAGCGGTTGATCGGCCAGGCGATGACGACGGCGCGGCCGACGACCTTGTCCACGGGGACCATGCCGTGGTTCTTGTCGGCCTGGTTGTAACGGGAGTCCCGGGAGTTCTGCCGGTGGTCGCCCATGACCCAGATGTGGCCCTCGGGCACCTTGACCTTGAACTGGCCGCCCTGGTCGTCCTGGCTGCAGGGGGTGTTGCCGGGGTACACATACGGCTCGTTCAGCGCCATGCCGTTGACCGTGAGCGGGCCGGTGCCCTTGCACTCGACCGTGTCACCGCCCAGGCCGACGACCCGCTTGATCAGGTCCTTCTCCTCCGCGGACGGCATCAGACCGATCCAGCTGAGGACCTTCTGCAGGGGATTGGGGTCGGGCGTCGGCTCGCCGGCGAGCCAGTTGTCGGGGTCGTGGAAGACGACGACCTCGCCACGCTCGGGCTCGGAACCGAACCAGGGGGTGAGCTTGTCGACCAGGACCCGGTCGCCCTGCTGGAGGGTGTTCTGCATCGAGTCGGAGGGGATGGAGAACGCCTGCACCAGGAACGTCTTGATCAGCAGCGCCAGCACCAGCGCGATACCGATCAGGATCGGCAGCTCCTTCCAGAAGGAGCGGGGCTGCTTCGGCTGGGCCGGAGGGTCGCCCGGCCCCTGGTCCCCGGCCTTCGTCCGGTCATCGCTCATTCCGCCGCCCTCGGCCGCCCGCGCGTCACTCCCGGAGGGTACGGCGCGGTCCGCGGCCCGGTCGGCCGACTCCGCGGGACGTCCACGGTGTTCCTCGCCGCCCTGACCGGACCGTGCGCCAACCGCCACATCCCCCACGCCAACTCCTCACTCTCTGCCGCCGCCCGCGCCAAGCCCGACGCAGGCCCACCACTCCCATAACGAGCGGGAGTTCCGCAGGGCTCGGGAGCTGGACCATTCCGTTCGGATCGTCCGGGGCAACCCTATGCGACAGCGGGGCAACAGCGGTCGACCCGGGCGTCGCGTCCGACACGGACGCGTAGGTCGTGGGTTCCTCCAGCGTGCTCCAGTGACCGAGCGGCCAGGCGATGACCATGGCCCGGCCCACCACCTCGTCCTCGGAGACGGTACCGCCGTAGTCGGTGTCCTGGTGGGATCGGGAGTCGGCGGAGTTCTCCCGGTGGTCGCCCATCACCCACAGCCGCCCCGCGGGGACGGTGATGTCGAACGGCGTCACCGACGGGGCGTTGCCCGGGTACAGGTAGTCCTCGTTCAGGGGCACACCGTTGACGGTGACCCGGCCCCGGGTGTCGCAGCACCGGACCCGGTCGCCGCCGACGCCGACGACCCGCTTGATGAGGTCCTTCTCGTTCTCGGACGGCAGCAGTCCGATGAAGGTGAGCCCTTCCTTGACCTGCTTGATCCCGACCGGGTCGTCCTGTTTCGGTGTGGTCTGCTCGTCCCGGAGCCAGCCACCGGGGTCCTTGAAGACGACCACGTCCCCCCGCTGCGGCTTGGAGCCGAACCACGGGGTGAGCTTGTCGACCAGCACCCGGTCGCCGATCCGGATCGTCTGCTCCATGGAGCCGGACGGGATGACGAAGGCCTGGACCAGGAAGGTCTTCAGCACCAGCGCTATCAGCACGGCGACGCCGATGAGGAGGGGGATCTCCTTGACCGCGCTGCGCCTGCGGCGCCGCTTGACCTTGCGCTGGAGCTTGCGCCGCTCGGCCCGGGTGCGCCCGGAGGCCGGGCCGGCCGCGCGGCGGGAGCCGGTCGGCAGCAGATTCTCCGCGGCGCTCTCCGGGGCGCCGCGGGGCTTGCCGCGGTTACCCATGGGCGTCCTCCGCCGGGTGCGCGGCAGCGTCCTCCGCCCGGTGCGCGGCAGCGTCCTCCGCCGGGTGCGCGGCAGCGTCCTCCGCCGGGTGCGCGGCAGCGTCCTCCGCCGGGTGCGCCGCGTCCGCCTGCGGGGCGGGCACGCGCGCGTAGGCGTCGGGCCGGTGCAGCCGGGTGGCGTGGCCGAAGGGCCAGACGATGCCGTCGGCGCGGCCGAGCACATCGTCCACGGGGATCATGCCACCACCGGGCGAGCCGAGGTGGTCGCGGGAGTCGCTGGAGTCGCTGCGGTGGTCCCCGAGGACGAACAGCCGTCCGTCGGGCACGACGACGTCGAACCGCACCGTGGAGGGGCTGTCACCGGGGTACAGGAAACCCGACTCGTCGACCGACCGGCCGTTCACCCGGATCCTCCCCTCCGCGTCACAGCAGACCAGGTGGTCTCCGCCCACCCCGACGACCCGTTTGATGTAGTCGGCCTCACCGAAATACCCGGTGCCGTCGAACACAATCACGTCGCCGCGGCGAGGCCCGGCGCCGAAGCGGTATGCCAGCTTGTTGACGAGAACCCGGTCCCCGACCCTCAATCCCTGTTCCATCGATCCACTGGGGATCTGGTACGGCCGTGCCACGAAGGTGTTGACCGCCAGCAGGAACAGCAGGCAGAGCAGCAGCGTCAGCGTGACGCGCCCGCCGGGAAGCCATTGCGCGAGGCGCGACACCAACGCGGAACGCGACCGTCCCTCCGGACCCGGGCTGCCCGAGGTGTCCTCGGGTCCGTCCGGGTGGAAGGAGCGGTCGCGCTCCGTCGGCTGTGCTTCGGTGTCCATCGGGGCCAGATGCTATCCGGCCGCGATATGACGCCGGTAAAGCGCTCAGTTCTCGCGCTTCTCCTTGATCTTCGCCGCCTTGCCGCGCAGCTCGCGCAGGTAGTACAGCTTGGCGCGGCGGACGTCACCCCTGGTGACGAGCTCGATCTTCTCCACGATCGGGGTGTGCACCGGGAAGGTGCGCTCGACGCCGACGGAGAAGGAGACCTTGCGGACCGTGAAGGTCTCGCGGACGCCGGCACCCTGGCGGCGGATCACCACGCCCTTGAACTGCTGCACACGGGAGCGGTTGCCCTCGATGACGCGCACGTGGACGTTGACGGTGTCGCCGGGGCGGAAGGCCGGGACGTCGCTGCGCAGCGACGCGGAGTCGACGGAGTCGAGCAGGTGAGACATTTCGTCTGCTTTCTTCGCTGATGCCGCAGGTCATCAACGGCAACTAGAGTTTCGGGATCCGGGTGTGCGGTTCGGGCGGGCGTCGTGTCCCCCTGCGGCAGGGGCGCGCGCCGGACGACGCACAACAGCGCCCTATTGTTCCACGCCGTCGGTCCTGCGCCAAAATCGGCCGTACTGCTCCCCCGCGGGGTCCGGTTCCCAGCCCAGGATGGACAGCATCTCGCGGTCCTTCTTGTCGAAGGCCTCGGGGTCGCAGCGTTCGATGAGGTCGGGGCGGTTGGCGGTGGTGCGCCGCAGCGCCTCGTCGCGCCGCCAGCGGGCGATCCTGCCGTGGTGGCCGCTGAGCAGCACCTCGGGGATCTCCCGGTCACGCCAGGCGGGCGGCTTGGTGTAGACGGGGCCCTCCAGGAGGTTGGCCATGGCGCCGGGTGCGAAGGAGTCGTCGCGGTGTGATTCGGCGTTGCCCAGAACGCCGGGGAGCAGCCGGGCCACGGCCTCGGTGACGACGAGGACGGCCGCCTCGCCGCCGGCCAGGACGTAGTCGCCGATGGACACCTCGTAGACGGGTATCCGGGTCGCGTACTCGTCGATGACCCGGCGGTCGATGCCCTCGTAGCGGGCCGGGGTGAAGATCAGCCAGGGGCGCTCGGAGAGCTGGACGGCGAGTTCCTGAGTGAAGGGGCGGCCGCTGGGCGTGGGCACGATCAGGGCGGGCTCGTGGGAGCCGGTCTCGTAACCGTCCGCCAGGACGGAGTCCAGCGCGTCTCCCCAGGGCTCGGTCTTCATGACCATGCCCGGCCCGCCGCCGTAGGGGGTGTCGTCGACGGTGTTGTGCCGGTCGTAGGTCCAGGCGCGCAGGTCGTGCACGTGCACGTCGAGCTGTCCGCGGGCGCGTGCCTTGCCGACGAGGGAGACGTTCAGCGGCTCGAGGTACTCGGGGAAGATCGTGACGACGTCGAGCCGCATCACGCCTCTCCCCCGGCGGCGTCCCGCGCGGAGGCGATCTCGGCCCGGTCGTCGATCAGGCCGGGCGGCGGGTCGATGACGGCCCGCTGCTCCTCCAGGTCGATCTCGGTGACGATCTCCTCGACGAACGGCACGTACACCTCGCTGCCGTCGGGGCGCTCGACGACGAAGAGGTCCTGGGTGGGCAGGTGCGAGATCTCGGTGATCCGGCCGACCTCCTCGCCGTCCTTGGTGATGACGTCGAGGTCGATCAGCTGGTGGTCGTAGTACTCGTCCTCGCCCTCGGGCAGCTCCTCCGGGTCGATCTCGGCGATGAGGAGGGTGTTGCGCAGGGCCTCTGCGGCGGTGCGGTCGCGTACGCCCGCGAAGCGCAGCAGGAGGCGGCCGCTGTGGACGCGGCCGGTCTCGATGGTGAGCGGCCCGACGGAGGCGGGGTCGGTGGTCAGGACGGCGCCGGGCCCGAGCCTCCGCTCCGGTTCGTCGGTGCGGACCTCCACGGTGACCTCGCCCTTGATGCCATGGGCGCGGCCGATACGAGCGACTACCAGCTGCACTGTGCTTGATCTCCTGTCATACGACTGCGGGCCGGGGACGGCCCAGTGGCCCTCCCCGGCCCGAGCCGGTGCTGCGTTTGACGTCAGCGGACGTGGTCCACGTCGACGAGGTCGACACGGACACCACGGCCGCCGATGGCGCCCACGACGGTGCGCAGAGCGCGTGCGGTGCGGCCGTTGCGGCCGATCACCTTGCCGAGGTCGTCCGGGTGGACCCGGACCTCGAGCACACGTCCGCGGCGCAGGTTGCGCGAGGCGACCTGCACATCGTCAGGGTTGTCGACGATGCCCTTCACGAGGTGCTCGAGAGCCTCCTCGAGCATGCTCAGGCCTCGGTCGACGCGGACTCGGCAGCAGCCTCGTCCTTCTTCTCAGCCTTCTTCTTCTGGGTGATGGCCTCACCCTTGCCCTCGTCGTCACCGCCGAGCGCCTCGAACGACGGGCGGGCAGGCTTCTCGGCCTGCTGCAGCAGCGGAGCCGGGGCGGGCTCGCCCTTGAACTTCTGCCAGTCGCCGGTCTTCTTGAGGATGGCGAGCACGGGCTCGGTCGGCTGGGCGCCGACACCGAGCCAGTACGCCACGCGATCGGCGTCGACCTCGATCACCGACGGGTTGTACGTCGGGTGGTACTTGCCGATCTCCTCGATGGCCCGGCCGTCACGGCGGGTACGGGAGTCGGCGACGACGATGCGGTAGTGAGGCGAACGGATCTTGCCCAGACGCTTCAGCTTGATCTTGACTGCCACGGGAGTGGGTTCTCCTGGTTTTGACGTGGGTGGGCACGGCGAGATGAGCCGCGTGGGGTTGCGGTACCCGAGTGCCCGATGGACGCGTCAGCCGGAGGAGAGAGGGGTCCTGTGCGACTGTCGAGTACAGCTGGCCATTCTGCCACACCCTGCGGGGCGGGTTTCACTGTGGGGGCGCGCTCGAGCGGCAGCCGGCGTTCCGGTGACCGTACGCCGGGCTGCGCAGCCCGGCGTTCGGGGGTGCCGCTGCGCCCACCCGTGCCACCCAGCGGCACGACTTCCCGCAGCGGCGGCGAGCAACGGCACCCCGCTCCGGCATCCACGAGATGCCGGAGTCGATCAGCTCGCGGCCGCCACGACGTCCGGGATACGGAACGGCTTGCCGCAGCCGCCGCAGACGATGGGGGCCTGGGCCAGGACCGACGGGACCACGCGCACATTGCGGCCGCAGTCGCAGACGGCCTTGACCCGCACGCCGCCACCCGAGGACCCGTGCCGTGCGGCCGGCCCCCGGAAGCTGCGCGCGGTGTCACCCGCGGTCGCCGCGGAGTGGGCCTTCAGGGCCCGCTGGAGACGCTCCGTCGTGGGACGGTAGCGGCGCTTCGCCTCGGGAGTGAGCGTGACCAGTGAGAATCCGCTGCTGGGATGCGGTTCCTCGGGGTGGTCCAGGCCCAGTTCCTCGGCGATCGCGAGGAATCTGCGGTTGTGGTAGCGGCCGGCGCGGGATGTGTCGCGTACGCCGCGCGCGGCGGCGACGCCGTGGACTGCCTCGTGCAGCAGTCGTTCGAAGGAGAGTTCGTGACCGCACGCGGACGACGACTCCCCGATCAGTGACTCGGGCGCGGCGAGATCGGGCAACTCGGGGTGGTACCGCTGAATGTCGGCCCACGCCTGTGCCAGCTCTGCGGCGAGAACAGGTGGTGTCTGTGTCGTGCTCACGTAATGAGAACGAGGCGGGGTGCCTCAGTGTTCCGATTCCGGGGCATCCCAAATAATTTGCACGTACCCGTCAGTTGCCGCTGATGCGTCCTGACGAGGGCGGGTGCGCTGATCTGCGGAGAAGCCTCGCAGCTCACCTCAAGGTGGTGCGTAGGCTGACGTACGCCCCCACGTGTAAGCGGCCTTCACGCGCCGGTGCGGGTGGGGTCCGCGGTTGCGCAAGAGGCGTTTCGGTCGCTCTCACGGCGACCCGGCGTCCGACCCACCGGACGCGCCACGACCGCGACGTTACCGGGTCCGTCACCGGCGCCCCGCACCGCCCCTCTCCGGCGCGTTCCCCGCCCCGCCCGGCCCCGTGGACCTTGGCCGGAACCGGCGCGGAACCGGCGTCCTGGCGCCTTCGCCGTGGCGGATCGCACGGCCCGGGATCACCGGAATGTGAATTCTTGCCACTGGCACGAGCGACTACCAAGCCGCCGCCGCTTTCCACTGGACGACACGTCGAGAGCGGAGTTTCCTGGCATACGGGGGGGTGCGCGGGCGCACTGCACGGGGGCCAGGACATCGGGCACGGCGGCAACTCTCGGCTGATTGGGGCGCTTACCTATGACACCTACGCTCGTGCGACAGCACCTGCCTCGTACGGGGGCCGTCCTCCCCGTGGACCCGCGGGCACGCGCGCGTGACTGGTCCGAGATCCAGGAGCGGATGCTCGTACCGCTCTACGAGGCCGTGTACGAGCGACTCGACGTGGGTCCCGCGACACGACTGCTCGGCCTCGGCTGCGGTTCCGGGCTGGCGCTGCTGATGGCGGCCTCGCGCGGTGCCACGGTCACCGGTGTGGACACCTCGGCCGACCGGCTGGCCCTCGCGCGGGAGCGGCTGCTGCCCGGCGAGCGGGACGTGCGGCCGCCGCGCGGGGAGCGGGAGGGCGGTGCCGGTACGGGCCCCCGGATCGTGCACGGCTCGCCCGGCGCAGCGGCCCGCGCGGACGCGCCCGCGTACACCGTGGTGACCGCCTTCGAGCCGATCGGCTGTCTCGCGGGGGACGCGGAGGGACTGGGTGAGCTGCTCGCCGAGGCGACGCCGCTCGCCGCGCGCGGAGCGGCCGTGGTGCTGGCCGGCTGGGGGCCGCCGGAGCGGTGCGCCACGGCGTCCGTGCTCCGGGTGGCCACCAAGCTGGCCGAACCACTGAGCACCGAAGGCACCTGGCGCCCCACGGACCGCGACGACCTGGAGCGGGTCGCCGCGCGGGCGGGGCTGAGGCCGGACGGCTCCGGGCGGGTGGCCTGCCCGTTCGGCTACGCCGACGTGGACAGCGCGGTACGCGGCCTCACGTCGACCGGGCTCTTCGACCCGGCGATCGCGGCCACCGACCAGGTGCAGGTCGACAAGGAACTGGCGGAGGCCCTGCATCCGTACCAGCGGCAGGACGGGACCGTGTGGATGCCGAACGTCTTCCGGTACGTCATCGCGCGCACGCCGTGAGACACGCCGCTGGGGCGTCCCCCGGGGAGGGGACGCGCCCCAGCGGCGTGACCGGCGGGGGCCTCAGCCCATGAACTTCTTGAACTCGTCGGGCAGCTCGAAGTCCTGGCCGCCCTGCTGCGGCAGACCGAGGGCGTTGCCGCCCTCCGCGGCGGCGGCGCGGCGCGCGGCCTCCTCCTGCTCCTGCTGCTTGCGCTTCATCGGGTTGCCGGAACGCTGCTTGCCCTTGGCCTGCTTCTGCTTCTTCTTCGTCCGGCCGGGACCGCCGCCCATGCCCGGCATCCCGGGCATCCCCGGCATGCCACCGCCCTGGGCCATGCGGGACATCATCTTGCGGGCCTCGAAGAACCGCTCGACCAGGTTCTTCACCGCGCTGACCTCGACACCGGAGCCCTTGGCGATACGGGCACGGCGCGAGCCGTTGATGATCGTCGGCTCCTGGCGCTCGGCCGGGGTCATCGACTTGATGATCGCGGCGGTGCGGTCGACGTCGCGCTCGTCGAGGTTGTTGATCTGGTCCTTGATCTGGCCCATGCCCGGGAGCATGCCGAGCAGCTTGGAGATGGAGCCCATCTTGCGGACCTGCTCCATCTGGGCCAGGAAGTCGTCCAGGGTGAAGTCCTGGCCCTTCTTCGACGCCAGCTTGGAGGCCATTTTCTCGGCCTCTTCCTGACTGAACGTCTTCTCCGCCTGCTCGATCAGGGTGAGCAGGTCACCCATGTCGAGGATGCGGGAGGCCATCCGGTCCGGGTGGAAGGCGTCGAAGTCGTCGAGCTTCTCACCGTTGGACGCGAACATGATCGGCTTGCCGGTGATCTGCCGGATCGACAGGGCGGCACCACCGCGCGCGTCACCGTCGAGCTTGGAGAGCACCACGCCGTCGAAGCCGACGCCGTCGCGGAAGGCCTCGGCCGTGTTGACGGCGTCCTGACCGATCATCGCGTCGACGACGAAGAGGATCTCGTCGGGCGAGACCGCGTCCCGGATGTCCGCGGCCTGCTGCATCATCTCCTGGTCGATGCCCAGGCGGCCGGCGGTGTCCACGATCACGATGTCGTGGACCTTGGTCTTCGCGAAGTCGATGGAGTCCTTGGCGACCTTCACCGGGTCGCCCACGCCGTTGCCCGGCTCGGGCGCGTAGACGGCCACGCCGGCGCGCTCGGCGACGACGCTCAGCTGGTTGACCGCGTTGGGGCGCTGGAGGTCGGCGGCGACCAGCACCGGCGAGTGCCCCTGCTCC
Source organism: Streptomyces griseoloalbus (assembly GCA_014650015.1). GTDB lineage: Bacteria > Actinomycetota > Actinomycetes > Streptomycetales > Streptomycetaceae > Streptomyces > Streptomyces griseoloalbus. Next base: position 178,851 of record BMUD01000011.1, on the reverse strand, counting down.
TTCAGCCACCGGGCGAGCTTGCCCGCGAGGGTGGTCTTACCGGCACCCTGCAGACCGGCCAGCATGATGACGGTCGGCGGCTGCTTGGCGAAGCGCAGCCGGCGGGTCTCGCCGCCCAGGATCGTGACGAGCTCGTCGTTCACGATCCTCAGCACCTGCTGGGCGGGGTTCAGCGCCTTGGAGACCTCGGCACCGAGCGCGCGCTCCTTGACGTTCTTGATGAACGTGCGGACGACCGGCAGGGCCACGTCCGCTTCGAGGAGAGCGATGCGGATCTCACGCGCCGTGGCGTCGATGTCCGCTTCGCTCAAGCGCCCCTTGCCGCGCAAGTTCTTGAAGGTCGCTGAGAGGCGATCGGAAAGAGTATCGAACACGGCGGCGTCGGTCCTCGAGTCGGAGACAGGCTGGGGAATCGCCCTCCAGGGTATCCCGGCGCGGGAGGACACCGGAGTGTCCTCACCCACGCAATGTCTCCTCCAGCTTCCGCGCCACCGCCACGGCCTCCTCACCGGGCAGCGGCGCGCCCTCGGGGCCAGTGACGTAGAAGGCGTCCACGGCGTTCGCGCCCAGGGTGCTCGCGTGCGCGCTGCGCACCCGCACGCCCGCGTCCTCCAGCGCCCGCCCGATGCGGAACAGCAGCCCCGGCGCGTCCTGCGCCCGGACCTCGATCACGGTGGCGTGCCGGGAGGCGGCCGGGGCGACCGTCACGCGCGGCGGCGGGGCGACCACGCCGCGGCGGCGGGGGTAGGCGGCGTCCCGTTCGGCGAGGCGGCCGGCGATGTCCAGGGTGCCGTCCAGGGCGCGTACGAGGTCCGCGCGGAGCCGGGTGGCCTGGGGCAGGGAGCCGTACTCGGCGGCGACCCGCCAGTCCAGCAGCAGCACGGAGCCCTCGACGCCGTCCGGGAGGTCCAGCGCCCGCAGCTCGGCGGTGCGCACCGTCAGCCGGTGCAGGGCGATCACCCCGGCCACCGCGGGCAGCACACCCGGCTGGTCCGGCACGGCGATGAGCAGTTCCACGCCCAGTGGCTCGGGGTCGTCCGAGGGTTCGGCGGGCGGCTCGGCCTGGGCCCGCAGGGACAGCACCGGCGCGCCCGTGGCGACCACCTCGATGGCGAGGCGCTCCTGTTCCGCGGTGGGCGCGGCCTCCTCGGGGTCGGCCGGGGCATCTCCGGACAGCACGGCGGAGACTCGTTTGACCAGGTCGGAGACGAGCGAGGCGCGCCAGGACGACCAGGCGGCCGGACCGGTGGCGAGGGCGTCCGCCTCGGTGAGGGCGTGCAGCAGTTCGAGGGTGCCCTGGGAGCCGACGGCCTCGGCGACCGCGCGCACGGTGGCGGGGTCCTCCAGGTCGCGCCGGGTGGCGGTCTCGACGAGCAGCAGATGGTGGCGTACGAGGGCGGCGATCACCGTGACGTCGTGGTGGTCGAAGCCGATGCGGGCGGCCACGTCCTTGGCGATGACCTCACCGGCCACCGAGTGGTCGCCGGGCCAGCCCTTGCCGATGTCGTGCAGCAGCGCGGCGACCAGCAGCAGGTCGGGCCGGTGCACGCGCCGGGTGAACGCGGAGGCGCGGACGGCCGTCTCGATGAGGTGCCGGTCGACGGTCCACAGGTGCACGGCGTTGCGCTGGGGACGGCAGCGGACCCGCTCCCAGTCCGGGAGCAGGCTGTTGACCAGGCCTTCCGCCTCCAGTGCCTCCCAGACCTGCACCGTGGGCCGGCCGGAGCCCAGCAGGGTCACCAGCTGTTCCCGCGCCTCGGCGGGCCAGGGCGTGGGCAGGGGACGCACGGTGGCCGCCATGCGCCGTACGGCGTGCAGCGAGAGCGGAAGCCCGGCCTGTGCCGCGGCGGCCGCGGCGCGCAGCGGGAGCACGGGGTCGCGTTCGGGGCGCGCGGCTCGGGCGAGCACCACTTCGCCGTCCTGTTCCACGACCCCTTCGGCCAGCGGGGAGCGCTCGGCGGACGGTTTCCCGCCGCCGAGCATGGCGCGCAGCCTGGGCCGCACCGCGCGGGAGCGCAGGACGCGGCCCACCTCGCGCCAGGTGACGTCACCGGCGTAGGCGATGACGCGCGCGGCCTCGTAGACCTGCCGCAGCAGCGCGTCCGCGTCGAGCACGCCCAGCTCGGCCGCGACCTGGTCCTGTTCCTGGAGCGCGAGCCGGTCGGTGGCGCGGCCGGTCGTCAGATGCAGTGCGTCGCGTACGTCGAGCAGCCTCCGGCGGGCCTCGGCGAGGCCCTCGCGCGGGGCGTCGGCGAGCCAGGAGGCGGCGACGGCGCGCAGGGCGGTGGCGTCGCGCAGTCCGCCGCGGGCCTCCTTGAGGTCGGGTTCCAGGAGGTACTGGAGCTCGCCCTGGCGGTCGGCGCGTTCGGCGCACAGTTCCTGGAGGGCGGGGAGTCGTTTCGGTGCCTGGTTGCGCCAGTCGGCGAGCACCGCCGTGCGCAGTGAGGCGGTGAGGCCGAGGTCACCGGCGAGGTGCCGGGCGTCCAGCAGTCCGAGCTGCACCTTGAGGTCCTCGCCCGCGGTCCTGCGGGCCTCCGCCGGGGTGCGGACGGAGTGGTCGAGGGCGAGCCCCAGGTCCCAGACGGGGTACCAGAGGCGGTCCGCGAGGGTGGCGACCGCCTGGGGATCGCTGCCGTCGTGCAGCAGGAGCAGGTCGAGGTCGCTGCGCGGGGACAGTTCCGCACGCCCGTAGCCGCCCACGGCGACCAGGGAGACCCCGCGCGTCCCCTCGGTACCGGCGGTGAACAGCCCGGTGAGCCAGTCGTCCGTGAGGTCCGCGAGGGCGGTACGGCGCGGCGGCCCGGACCGCGCCTCCTCGGTGAGGAGGCGCAGTCGGGCCGCCGCGTAGCCGCTGGGTCCCGAGTCCTCTGCCTCGTTGTGCATGTCCGTACCCGTCACCCGGCGACTCCTGTTCTGTCCGCCCGCCTCAGAGCGCGTCCGGACCGCGCTCGCCGGTCCGCACCCGTACGGCCGTGTCGACCGGGATCGACCAGACCTTGCCGTCGCCGATCTTGCCGGTGCGGGCCGCCTTGACGACCACGTCGATCAGCTGCTCGGCGTCGTCGTCCTCGACCAGCACCTCGATGCGGATCTTGGGCACCAGGTCGACGGTGTACTCGGCACCGCGGTAGACCTCGGTGTGGCCGCGCTGGCGGCCGTAGCCGCTGGCCTCGGTGACCGTCAGGCCGTGTACTCCGAAGGCCTGCAGGGCCTCCTTGATCTCGTCGAGCCGGTGCGGCTTCACGACGGCGGTGATGAGCTTCATGCGTCCACCTTCTTGCTCTCGGCCGGGGCGACGGGGGCGGTGGCGGCGGTGCGGGCCGCGCCGCCGCCGGCGCCGCTGAAGTCGTATGCGGTCTCGGCGTGCTCGGCCTGGTCGATGCCGGCCACCTCGTCGTCCTCGGAGACTCGCATACCGATGGTCCTGTCGAGGAGGAAGGCCAGGACCGCGGAGGCGACCAGGGAGTAGGCGAGGACACCGAAGACACCGGCGCACTGCTTCCAGAACTGGTCCAGGCCGCCGCCGTAGAAGAGGCCCGCGACGTCGGACTGGCCCTTGCCGGTGGCGAAGAAGCCGATGAGCAGGGAGCCGAGGATGCCGCCGACGAGGTGGACGCCGATGACGTCGAGGGAGTCGTCGTAGCCGAACTTGTACTTCAGGCCGACGGCCATGGCGCACAGCACACCGGCGATGACGCCGACGGCGATCGCGCCGAGCGGGGAGACCGCGCCGCCGGCCGGGGTGATGGCGACCAGACCGGCGACCGCGCCGGAGGCGGCGCCCAGCGTGGTGAACGCGCCGTGGCGGATCTTCTCGTAGGCGAGCCAGCCGAGGACCGCGGCGGCGGTGGCGACCTGGGTGTTGACGAACATCAGCGCGCCGACGCCGTCGTCGTTGCCGAGCCAGGAACCGGCGTTGAAGCCGAACCAGCCGAACCACAGCAGACCGGCGCCGAGCATGACCAGCGGGAGGCTGTGCGGGCGCATCGGGTCCTTCTTGAAGCCGATCCGCTTGCCGATGACCAGGATCACGCCGAGGGCGGCGGCACCCGCGTTGATGTGGACCGCCGTACCACCCGCGAAGTCGATGACGCCCAGCTCGAAGGCCCAGCCGCCGGCGCCCCATACCCAGTGCGCGACCGGGAAGTAGACGATCGTGGCCCACAGGGTGATGAACAGCGCCCACGCGGTGAACTTCACGCGGTCCGCGAGCGCGCCGCTGATCAGGGCGGGCGTCAGGACGGCGAACATCAGCTGGAAGACCAGGAAGACGAAGACCGGGATGGTGTAGCCGTCCCACAGCTCGGTCAGGCCGATGTTGCTCAGGCCGACCCAGTCGGAGTTCCAGCCGATGATGCCGCCGGAGTCGGTGCCGAACGCCATGGAGAAGCCGTACAGCACCCACAGGATGGTGACGATCCCCAGGCTGATGAAGCTCATCATCAGCATGTTCAGGGTGCTCTTGACGCGGACCATGCCTCCGTAGAAGAAGGCCAGGCCCGGGGTCATGAGCATCACCAGGGCGGAACAGATGAGCATGAACCCTGTGTTGGCGGCAGACAGCGTGGGCGCGTCTGCGGCCAGGGTGATGGCTGGTGCCATCGGCGTCTCCTCGTCGTTGGTACGGCCCCGTGCGGGCGAAGCCTCGAGCGGATTGAGGGGTGGGCCGGTTGTGCGCCATGAGATTCGCGCAGCGCCGTTTCGGTGGGAGCCCCTCGTTGTTTCGCCGCCGTGACGAAGGCACCCGGCGTGTTACGGATCGATGAACTGCCGGATCCGGAGCGCGTCGATCGTTATCGTGACGCAACCTTCGGTGTACGGCGGTGAGCCGTGGCCGGGGAGACGCGAAACCGGCCGCGGTCGGCCTCCGAATGACCTGGCAGGGGGGAGCCGAGTCGGGCAGTTCGGGAGGGCCGGCCGCGGCCGGGGCCTGGCGGTGCCTCGGGTGTCAGACCGCTTCGGCGGTCTCGGGCAGCTCGATCGCGAGCCGCTCGGTGAGCTGGACGACTTCGGCGAGGTCCCCGAAGTCGCGTACGGCCGTGTCGACCGTCTTTCGGATACGCGTGTTGAGGCGCTCGGAACGGACCTTCTTGGCCGCCGTGATGGCCTCGGTGGCGAGAACCGTGCTCTGCTCGGGCTCGCGCTGGAGCAGATGGACCGTGGCCAGGCCGATGAGGTTGAGGGCGTAGGACCGCTGGTGCTCGCCGCCTTCCTGGCCGAACAGCTCCACGGCCCGCTTCATCAGCGGCTCGGCGAGGGAGGCGTAGGTGGGACTGCGGCCGGCGACGTAGGCGAGGTCGCGGTAGGAGTGGGAGTTCTCCGCGTACAGCTCGGCCTCGGAGAAGAAGCGGATCCAGCCGGGGTCCGGCTCGTCCCACTCGTCGGCCTCGGCGAAGGTGTCCTCGGCCATGCGGACCGCCCGCTTGCACCGGCCGGGCTGGCCCATGTTGGCGTAGGCGCGGGCCTCCATCGCATACAGCATCGACTGGGTGCGCGGGCTCGCGCAGTCCCGGCTGCCGTACTGCGCGAGGTGGATGAGCTCCAGGGCGTCCTCGGGCCGGCCGAGGTGGATCATCTGGCGGCTCATGCTGGACAGGACGTAGGAGCCGAGCGGCCGGTCACCGGCCTCCTTGGCGGCGTGCAGCGCGAGCACGAAGTACTTCTGCGCGGTGGGCTGGAGCCCGACGTCGTACGACATCCAGCCGGCCAGTTCGGCGAGTTCGGCGGCGACCTTGAACAGCCGCCGGGCGATGGCCTCGGGCTGGGGTTCCTGGAGCAGGTCGGTCACCTCGTGCAGCTGCCCGACGACCGCCTTGCGGCGCAGGCCGCCGCCGCACTGGGCGTCCCACTGCCGGAACATCACGGTGGTGGTCTCCAGCAGGTCCAGCTCCGGCCTGGACAGCCGGCCCCGGGCACGCGCGGAGGAGGAACCCGGGTCCGGATCGGGCCGGGACTGCGGGGCGGACGGGGTGGGGACGAGCCAGCGCTGCATGGGTTCGATGAGGGACGGGCCCGCGGAGAGGGCCAGCGAGCTCCCGAGGAAGCCGCGCCGCGCCAGCATCAGGTCGCTGCGCGAGAACTCGCTGAGCAGGGCCACGGTCTGCGGGCCCGTCCAGGGCAGGTCGACGCCGGTCGCCGAAGGTGCCGGGCGGGTGGTGCGCAGGCCCAGGTCCTCGACGGAGACGACGACACCGAAGCGTTCGGAGAACAGCTCGGACAGGATTCTGGGGATCGGCTCGCGCGGGTTCTCGCCGTCCAGCCAGCGACGCACCCGGGAGGTGTCGGTGGAGATGTGGTTGGCGCCCAACTGGCGTGCTCTGCGGTTGACCTGACGGGCGAGCTCGCCCTTGGACCAGCCGCTGCGGACGAACCACGAGGCGAGCAGCTCGTTCGGACGTTTCTCCGCGCTCGCCGCGTTCGTCCCGCCACCGCCGTTGCCGCTCACTGGAACGCCCCCATCCCTGAAGACCACTTGCCGCCGAGTGCGCCAAGCCCTATCAGAATGCCGGTCGTCGAGGCCGCCCGTCCGGCGGTTGTCACCCTTCGAACGGACACCCGAGTTGCCCCCGGCATACCCACGTGTGCAAGTGCCCCAAGAAGCCGTGCACACAAAGTAACCCTACGATCACCCGTCTCACCACGGCGGAATCGCAATCGCCACCATTCGCCACCCCTTCGAATGAACTCACCGTCGCCGAGTCACGATTCACTTGACACAGGACAGCCAAGAGTGGACGCAGCGATGCCCACAGGGGCGCGCAACGCCGGACGCACCACCTTGGACACCCCGAAGCGCCGATTGAGCGAAGCGGCACAGGGAAGTCGAAAACAGAGAGTCACGGCATGCGTCCGTTACGTAACCACCGGTACGCCGGACCCGTTGGAGGGGGCATGGGCTTCACGATCGGTATCAGCCGGGGCATCCGCGACATCCGGTCCGGCTCGCGCCGCCGCCGCTCGTCGGACGGCACCGCCGTGGCGGAGTACACGGGGCTGTGGGGCTGGGACGTGGTGCCGGGTGTCCGGGCCGCCGCGGGCACCTGCTCCTGCGGCCGCGCCGACTGCGAGGCGCCGGGCGCGCATCCGCTGGACCTCGCGCCGGTGATCCGCGCCGGGGCACCGCTGGACGAGGTGACCGGGATCTGGTCGGAGTTCCCCGGGGCCTCGGTGATGCTGCCCGTCGGGCGGGCGTTCGATGTGCTCGAAGTCGCCGAACCGGCCGGGCGCCACGCCCTGGCCCGCCTGGAGCGGATGGGCCTGCCGGTCGGCCCGGTCGCCGCCACCCCGGACGGCCGCGCCCAGTTCTTCGTCGCCCCCGGCGCCGCCGCCGGCCTGCCCGAGCTGCTCTACCGGATGGGCTGGGACGATCCGGGCGCCCTGGATCTGAGGGGCCTCGGCCCCGGTACGCACATCACCGCCCCGCCGTCCGACCGGGGCGGTCTCGGCCCGGTGCGCTGGCTGCGTTTCCCCGCCCTGGACTCGGCGTCCCGGCCGCCCGAGGCCCGGCTGCTGCTGGGCACGCTGGCGTATGTGGCCCACCGTTCGGGGGCATAGCCCGCAGCTCCCTCAGATCCCGCAGTTCCGCGCCTCGGACACGGCGAAGCGCCCGTCCCCCGACCGACTCGGGGGCGGGCGCTTCTTCGCGTCTGCCGGATCCTTCCGGGGCGCCGGACGTCACTCCCCGATGAGGGCGTCCACGAACGCCTCCGGCTCGAAGGGTGCCAGGTCGTCGGCGCCCTCGCCGAGCCCGATCAGCTTGACCGGCACGCCCAGCTCCCGCTGCACGGCGATCACGATGCCGCCCTTGGCGGTGCCGTCCAGCTTGGTGAGCACGATGCCGGTGATGTCGACGACCTCGGCGAAGACCCGGGCCTGGACGAGACCGTTCTGGCCGGTGGTGGCGTCGAGCACGAGCAGCACCTCGTCCAGCGGGGCCTGCTTCTCCACGACCCGCTTGACCTTGCCGAGCTCGTCCATGAGGCCGGTCTTGGTGTGCAGCCGGCCGGCGGTGTCGATGAGCACGGCGTCGGCGGCGATCTCCTTCCCCTCCTTGACCGCGTCGAACGCGACGGAGGCCGGGTCACCGGCCTCGGGACCGCGCACCGTGTGGGCGCCGACCCGCTCGCCCCAGGTCTGCAGCTGGTCGGCGGCGGCGGCACGGAAGGTGTCGGCGGCGCCGAGGACGACGGTGTTGCCGTCGGCCACCAGGACCCGGGCGAGCTTGCCGGTGGTGGTGGTCTTGCCGGTGCCGTTGACGCCGACGACCATCACGATGCCGGGGCCGCCGGCGGCGTTCTCGGTGTGCACGGTGCGGTCCATCGTGGGATCGACCAGCGTGACCAGCTCCTCGCGGAGCAGTCCGCGCAGCTCCGCGGGGGTGCGGGTGCCGAGCACCTTCACGCGCTCGCGCAGCCGCTCGACCAGTTCCTGGGTGGGCTGCACGCCGACGTCGGCGGTGAGGAGGGTGTCCTCGATCTCCTCCCAGGTGTCCTCGTCGAGGTGCTCGCGGGACAGCAGGGTGAGCAGGCCCTGGCCCAGGGCGTTCTGCGATCGGGAGAGACGGGCGCGCAGCCGGACCAGACGGCCGGCGGTGGGCTCCGGGATCTCGATCACGGGAGCCTCGGCGGCGGACGGCTCCTCGATGACGACGGGACCGGCGCCCGTCGGAAGATCAACCTCCTCTATGGTGCGCCGCGGTTCCTCCCGCGGCGTCTCGGCCTCGTCGCCGACATGCGGCTCGGCCGGAGGGGCGGTGATGTCGGGCGCGGCGGGCGGCGGCGGGGGCAGCGACTTCTTGCGCCGGCTGCCGACGATGAGCCCGCCGAGCGCGCCGAGCACGACCACGGCGATGACTACAGCAAGGATGACGATGTCCATAACGCGTCCAGTATCGGCCATGGGCTCCCCGGTGGCCCCGATGCCGGCCCGTGCCGCACGGTCCGTGCCGCACGGCGCGGTCGCCCCCGCCGACCTGACGCACCGTCGGCCGGTGTCGGCCGTACAGCCGCCCGGTCACCGCGGGCGCGCCGGACGGCGGACCCGGGACATGCGCGCCGCCGCCCCTGACCGCGGGAGGGCGGGCTCGGGGACCGGCCGCCGTCCACCGCCGCCGGGCCTGGCGGGCAGCCCCGGGCGGCCGGCCCGGGGAAACACACCCCCGACCGGCCAGCCGCGCGAGCCCGGACTCGCCCGTCCGGGATTGCGCGCCGCCACCCTTCCGGCTTCGGGCCCCGACGAGGGACTGACGCACCAGCAGCAGAAAGTCACGCAACTACTAACGATCAACTACTGGCGCAGGACCTAACCCATCTCCTCCAGTGCCTTGCCCTTCGTCTCCTTCACGAACTTCAGGACGAACGGGATGGAGAGCGCGGCGAAGGCCGTGTAGATCACGTAGGTGACCGACAGGTTCCAGTCGGCCAGCGAGGGGAAGCTCGCGGTGATGGCCCAGTTGGCGACCCACTGCGCGGCGGCGGCGACACCCAGCGCGGCGGCGCGGATCCGGTTGGGGAACATCTCGCCGAGCATGACCCAGACGACCACACCCCACGACAGGGCGAAGAAGAGGACGAAGATGTGGGCGGCGACCAGGGCCACCCAGCCCTGGGTGGCGGGCAGCTTGCCGTCGACGAGGTCGAAGGAGAAGGCCCAGGCCTCCAGGGCGAGGCCGATCACCATGCCGACCGAACCGATGATCGCGAGCGGCCTGCGGCCGATGCGGTCGACGAAGATCATCGCGATGACGGTGCCGACGATGTTGATGATCGACGTGGTGAAGGAGTAGAGGAACGAGTCCGTCGGGTCGACGCCGACCGACTGCCACAGCGTCGAGGAGTAGTAGAACGCGACGTTGATGCCGACGAACTGCTGGAACACCGACAGGCCGATACCGATCCAGACGATCGGCTTGAAGAAGAAGCTGCCGCCGAGCAGGTCCTTGAAGCTGGACTTCTCCTCGCGGTGCATCGCCGACTCGATCTCGGTGACACGCGCGTCGAGGTCGATGCCCTTGCCCTCGACCTCTTCGAGGATCTTCCGGGCGCGCTCGTGCTTGCCGACGGAGATCAGGTAGCGCGGGGACTCGGGGATGGCGAAGGAGAGCAGGCCGTAGAGGACGGCGGGGACGACCATGACGCCGAGCATCAGCTGCCAGGCCTCCAGGCCCAGGAGCTCACCGCGCTGGTCGCCGTCGGCGGCGTTCAGGATGCCCCAGTTGACCAGCTGGGACACGGCGATGCCGACCACGATCGCGGCCTGCTGGAAGGAGCCGAGCCGGCCGCGGTAGGCGGGCGGGGCGACCTCGGCGATGTAGGCCGGGCCGATGACGGAGGCCATGCCGATGGCGAAGCCGCCGACGATCCGCCAGAAGGCGAGGTCGTACAGCGCGAAGGGCAGCGCGGAGCCGACGGCGCTGATGGTGAACAGGACCGCGGCGATCTGCATGCACCGGATGCGGCCGATGCGGTCGGCTATGCGCCCGGCGGTCGCGGCGCCGATGGCACAGCCGATCAGGGCGACGGCGATGACCTGCGCGAGCGCGGCGGAGCCGATGTCGTAGCGGCCTCGGATGGCCTCGACGGCACCGTTGATCACGGAGCTGTCGTAGCCGAAGAGGAAACCGCCCATGGCGGCCGCCGCCGCGATGAAGATGACATGCCCGAGATGTTCGGGGTGAGCCGTCCTGGCTCCTGACTTTTGTGCCTGCGCGGTGCTGGTCACGTGTACTCCTCGGGCCACCGGCAACATCGCCGGATGGGGGTCAGCCCTTCGAGGTCCAGCTGAAGGTACCTGAAGGTGAACACAACGTTTCAGAGACTATGCCTTCAACTATTGAAGTCAATAGAGGTCCTGCTGTGAGTTAGAAGACGCACCTGAAGAGAAGGTGTTCAGAACTTGAAGGCTTTGTGTCGCTCTACCGCAGACGCTGGCTGATGACCTTGGACACACCGTCGCCCTGCATGGAGACGCCGTACAGCGCGTCGGCGACCTCCATGGTGCGCTTCTGGTGCGTGATCACGATCAGCTGCGAGGCCTCCTGCAGCTCCTGCATGATCCGGATCAGCCGCTGGAGGTTGGTGTCGTCGAGGGCGGCCTCGACCTCGTCCATGACGTAGAACGGGCTGGGCCGCGCCTTGAAGATCGACACGAGCATCGCCACGGCGGTCAGCGACCGCTCGCCGCCCGAGAGCAGCGACAGCCGCTTGACCTTCTTGCCGGGCGGACGCGCCTCGACGTCCACTCCCGTGGTGAGCATGTTGTCGGGGTCCGTCAGCACCAGGCGCCCCTCACCGCCGGGGAACAGCCGGGAGAAGACGCCCTCGAACTCGCGGGCGGTGTCCCGGTAGGCCTCGGTGAAGACCTGTTCGACGCGTTCGTCGACCTCCTTGACGACCTGGAGCAGATCCGCGCGGGTCTTCTTCAGGTCCTCCAGCTGCTCGCTGAGGAACTGGTGGCGTTCCTCCAGCGCCGCGAACTCCTCCAGGGCGAGCGGGTTCACCTTGCCGAGCTGCTGGTAGGCGCGCTCGGCGGCCTTCAGGCGCTTCTCCTGCTCGGCCCGCACGAAGGGGCGGGGCCTGTTGCGCGGGTGCTCCGGGTCCTCCGGCAGCTGTTCGCCCTCGGCGGGGGGCGAGGGCGGCACGAGCTGGTGCGGGCCGTACTCCGACACCAGCCCGGCCGGTTCGACACCCAGTTCCTCCAGCGCCCTGGTCTCCAGCTGCTCCATCCGCAGCCGTTTCTCGGCGCCGAGTACCTCGCCCCGGTGAACTGAATCCGTCAACTTGTCGAGTTCCGCCTTGAGATCGCGCCCCTCGGTGCGGGCACGGGCGAGTTCCTGCTCGCGGCGGGCCTTGGCCGCCTCGGCGGCAGCGCGTTCCTCGTCGGCGCGGGCCAAGGAGACCTCGACGTGCGCGAGCAACTGCCGGGCGCCGGAGGCGACGGCACCGGCGACGGCCGCCTCGTGCCGCAGCCGGGCCCGGCGCTGCTCGGCACGCGCGCGTGCCTCGCGTTCCGCGCGGGCCGCCCGGTCCAGTGAGTCGGCCCGTCCGGCGAGCCCCTTGACCCGCTCCTCGTGCGTACGGACCTGAAGGCGGGCCTCCATCTCCGTCTGGCGGGCGTTGGCCCCGTCGGCGGCGAGCCGGTCGCGCACGGAGGTGTCGGGCTCCTCCTCGAACGGCGTCTCCTCCGCGACCGCGAGCCGTTCGGCGAGTTCCTCGACCTCGGTGAGCGCCTTGTCGAGGGCCTCCTGCGCCCGGGCCGCCGCGGCACCGGCCCGCTCGGCCTCGCCGGCGGCGCCGCGCGCCTGCCCGGCGAGCCGGCCGAGCTGCTGGGCGACGGACGACTTCTCCCGGTCGGCGGCCCGGCGCCGCTCCCCCAGCTCCTCGACGAGCGCCGCGCACTCCTGGCGGCGTCCGGCCGCCGCGGTCTGTGCCCCGGCCAGCTCCTCGCACCGCACGGCCAGCTCGTCCAGCTCGGCGGCGGCCTCGTCCACGGACGCCTGCACTTCCAGCAGGCTGGGGGCGCCTGCCGAACCGCCCGTCGCGAAGTGGGCGCCGAGCAGATCTCCTTCCGCGGTGACGGCGGTGAGGTCGGGGTGGGCGCGGACGAGTTCCTCGGCGTCCTCCAGGGTGCCGACGACGACGGTCCCGCCCAGCAGCCGTCGTACGGCCGGCATGAGTTCCGCGGGTCCACTCACGAGGCGCTCGGCGGGCAGGGCGGCCGCGGGTTCGTCGGGGCCGGTCGTGCGGTTCCCCGCGGCCCTCGGGGCGGTTGTCCCGTCGTCCGTGCCGGGTCCCGGCGACCGCGGCGCCCCCGACACGAGCAGGGTGGCCCGGCCCGCGTCCTGCTTGCGCAGCAGCCGGATCGCATCGGCCGCGGCGGACGGTGAGGTGACCGCGAGGGCGTCCGCCGCCGCGCCGAGCGCGGCCGCGAGCGGCACCTCGTAGCCGGCCGTCACCGTCAGCAGTTCCGCGGCCGGGCCCAGCAACCCCGTGAGGCGGTCCTTCGCGCCCAGCAGGGCCCCGGTGCCGTCCTTGCGGCGCAGGCCGAGCGCCAGCGCCTCATGGCGGGCCTGGGTCGCGGCCCGCTTTCGTTCCGCGGCGGTGGCCGCCTCGCGGGCGGCGGTGAGGGCGGCCTCGGCCTCGCCGAGCCGCTGCTTGGCCGTCTCGTGCCGCTCGGCGAGTTCGGCGTCCCCGGCGTCGAGGCCGTCGACCTCGGTCCGCAGTGCCTCGTACTCCTCCTGGGCGGCGACGGCCCGCTCCTGGGCCTCGTCGCGGGCGTCGGCCAGACGCTCGATCTCGGCCTGCGCGGCGGCGGCACGCGAACGGGCCGCGCCGACCTGTCCCCTGAGCCGGGCCAGTCCCTCGCGCCGGTCGGCGATGGCCCGCGCGGCGTCCTTCAGGCGCCGTTCCTCCTGGGCGAGTTCGCGTTCCAGCTCCGCGCGGTGGGCGACCGTGTCCTCCAGGGCGCGCTCGGCCGCCTCCAGGGCGGCCTCCAGTTCGGCCTCCTGCTCGCGGATACGGGCGGCCTCGCGCTCCATGTCCTCGGGGTCACGGCCGCGCCGCTCCTCGGGGGGCGCGGAGGTCGCGCTCTTCACGCGCGCGTCGGCCAGCGAGATGGTGCCGCGCACCCGCTCGGCGAGCTGGGACAGCTCGTACCAGGTCTGCTGGGCCTTCCGCAGCCGCGGGGTGAGCCGGCGTACCTCGTCCTCCAGGAGTGCCTCGCGCTGGAGGGCCTTCTTCAGCTCGGTCTCGGCCGCCTCCTTGCGTTCCTTGAGGGCGGCCTCGTCGGCGATCTCGGCCCGGAGCGCCTCGCGCAGCCGCACGAGGTCGTCGGCGAGCAGGCGCAGCCGGGCGTCGCGCAGGTCGGCCTGGATGACGGCGGCCCTGCGGGCGACCGCGGCCTGGCGGCCGAGGGGCTTGAGCTGTCGCCGGAGCTCGTCCGTCAGGTCCTGCACGCGTGCGAGGTTGGCCTGCATCGCGTCCAGCTTGCGCAGCGCCTTCTCCTTGCGCTTGCGGTGCTTGAGGACGCCGGCGGCCTCCTCGATGAAGGCGCGGCGGCCCATGGGGTCGGCGTGCAGGACGGAGTCGAGCCGGCCCTGGCCGACGATGACGTGCATCTCGCGGCCGATGCCGGAGTCGGAGAGCAGTTCCTGGATGTCGAGGAGTCGGCAGGTGTCGCCGTTGATCTGGTATTCGCTGCCGCCGTTGCGGAACATGATCCGCGTGATGGTGACCTCGGAGTACTCGATGGGCAGGGCGCCGTCGGAGTTGTCGATGGTCAGCGACACCTCGGCACGGCCCAGCGGCGGGCGGCCGGTGGTGCCGGCGAAGATGACGTCCTCCATCTTGCCGCCGCGCAGCGACTTGGCGCCCTGCTCGCCCATGACCCAGCTGAGCGCGTCCACGACATTGGACTTGCCCGAGCCGTTCGGGCCGACGACGCACGTGATGCCCGGCTCGAACCGGAGCGTGGTCGCCGAGGCGAACGACTTGAAGCCGCGGAGGGTCAGGGCCTTGAGGTGCACGCCGCCGGACTCTACCCGCCGGGAAAGTGCCACTCCATGAACGCACGGTTTCGCGGGTGAACGCGCAGGGCACACCAGACGTTGAAGAAGGTGAAAGGATGCGCGGGACAGGGAGGGGTACGGGGCAGCGGGGGCGAGGACGCGGAGGAGAAAGAAAGAAGGGACGCCGTGGGGCGTCCCTTGCACTTCTGACTGCTTGGCGGTTGTGACGGGCGGCCCGACCACTGCTGTGCTGTTCGTGGAGCGGTGCAGTGATCAGGTGAGCGCAGGCTCCGCCTGGTGTGCGTCAACGCTCTCCATGATCCTGTCGTGAGAAGCGGCAGCCGTCAGCGCGTCGTTTTCCGCCTGGATCCTGCCGAGCTCGGATTCCAGGTCCTGTACGCGCTGCTGGAGCCGTCGCATCTCGGCGAGGAGTCGCGGGTCGGAGCCGCCGACGTAACCGAGAAGCGCCTTTGCCATGATGGATGGTCCTCCACAATGAGTGACCGACCGATGCGGTGCGGGTCGTGAGGGATTTCGCACCCGCGATGCTTGGCAGGCCTGCAGTTGTGTTGCCGTTCAGCCATGCCAAACAGCTAAGGTGCGCGGGGCTTTCAGCGTCTCACCAAAAAGTTTGAGGGTCAACACGATCACGCCCCGTATCGGCGGACAACCGGGCGCGCACGGCCGGGAAACGGCGGCGCCGCGACACTTGCGGGTCCTCGGGGCGTGGCGATCATCTTGGCGGCTGGAGCCGCCCACGGCAAGCGGTTGTCGGCAATCACCAGGACGTTTTCGTCGAAGAGGGCCCGTCGCACTGATCCCGCCCCCTGGCGCGGGCCCGCCGCGGGAGGCGTGATCAGCGGACGGCGAAGCCGTCGTAGCCGCCGCGCGGTGTGTCCCAGATCTCGGTGACTCCGTCCACGCGCCCGGGCGTGTCGCCGGCCTGGAGCCACCCGAGCAGCCCCTCGCAGCGTTCGCGGGAGCCCTCGGCGACCACCTGGACCCGGCCGTCGCCCAGATTGAGAGCAAAACCACTCAGGCCGCCGATCTCCAGCGCCTTGGCCCGCGTGAACCAGCGGAAACCCACACCTTGGACGCGCCCTCGCACCCAGGCGACCAGTCGCACTTCCTCACTCATGGCTGCAACCTAACCGGACAATGTCACTCGGGGCACTCGCCCCCCTGGCGCCATGCGGTACCGTCCCCACCCAAGAATCTCAATGAAACTCACTCATTCGTGTGAGTTTCGTGATCATCGAGTTTCGCTTGGTCGCGAGGACGAGTCGACCGCAAGGACGAGGAAGGCCAGGACATGGGACGCCACCGACGCTCCGCCGCCGGCCGCGCCGCCACGGGCCGCGCCACCGGGGACACTCACACCGACGGCCCCCACGACGGCGGCCCCGCCCCGCTGAACGGCCGGGCGGACGGCCCGCCCACGATGGGCATAGCCCCGTATCTGAACCCTGAGGCCTACGAGGCCTACGCCGAGACGTACGCGAAGAGCGAGGCGTACCTCTTCGCGCCGGACGACGGCGCCGGGCACTCAGCCGAGAACGACTTCGCCCGGGGCGGCTTCCCGGGCAGCGACTTCTCCACGGGCCGGGACCGGTCCGGTCACGCCTTCGCCGGTGGCGGCCTCCCCGACGACGGCTTCGCACCCGGCGAGGGCGCCCCCGGCGCCGGTGGACACCGGCGCCGGAAGAAGAAGGCCGCGCCGGTCCGCACCGGCCTGCTCGGGGTCTCCGCCGCGATGGCCCTCGGCGCGGTCGCGGTGGCCACAGGCGCGGTGCCCGGCTTGGAGAACTACCAGCTCGGCGGCGACAGCACCTCCAGTGACACGGTGCAGGCCGGGGACACGCCGACCAACCTGCCCAGCGAGCAGGGCGGCGCGTCCGGCAGCGTGGAGACCGAGGGCCGGGACACCGGCACCCCGGCGAAGAGCGGCTCCGAGCGCTCCGCCTCGCCCGAGCCGTCCGCGCCGACCTCCGCCTCCGCCGAGCCGACGAAGACCCCGGAGAAGAAGCCGGAGAAGAAGCCCGCGGCGCCCCCGAGCGAGGCGGCGGAGAAGGCGCCGTCCCGCAAGGCCTCGCCGGAGCCGGAGGAGAAGACGAGCAGCCCGGTGACCGTACCGGCGGAGTCCGCCGCCGGGGCCGAGGTGCTCAGGCTGGTCAACCAGGAGCGGGCCAAGGTGGGCTGCAGCCCGGTCGCCGCGAACAGCGCGCTGACCGACCTGGCCACGGCGTTCAGCGACGACATGGCCCAGCGGGGCTTCTTCGACCACACGGACCCCGACGGCGACACCCCGTGGGACAGGGCCAAGACGGCCGGCATAAGCAACCTCGGCGGCGAGAACATCGCCCGCGGCCAGGCCGACGCCGAGGCCGTCATGCAGGCCTGGATGGACAGCCCCGGCCACAAGGCGAACATACTGAACTGCGACTTCACGACGCTGGGCGTGGGGGTCCGCATGGGTCCGGGCGGCCCGTGGTGGACCCAGAACTTCGGCTACTAGCGGTACGCGGTGCACCGGGGGCGGGCGGGCCGGGGACATCCCGGCCCGCCCGTCGCCGTCTTCGCGGTCTTCGCGGTCTTCGCGGTTCTCGCGGTTCTCGCGGTCTTCACGCGGCGACGGCGGACCGGCCCCGGAGGAAGACCTCGGCGGTCCGGGCCACCCTGCGGCCCAGGTGTTCCGCCGTGGCGATGCCGGCCTGGTGGACGGCGTCCGGGCCCTCGTCGACGTTGGTCTGGGCGGCGGCGCCGGTGAAGACGCCGAGGCTCAGGTGCATTTCGGCGCCGGTGTCGGCGGCACCCGCGCGCACCGCCTCGGCGAGGACGGCGGTGTGGCCGAAGCCGGAGTGATGGGCGATGGATACGACAGGGGTGGTCACGGAAGGCGCTCCTCGGAAGGGCTCACACGACACGGGGGCGGGCGAAGCAGCAGGCCGTCTGCACTGCGAAAGCACTAACTTCTAGTTAGTGCAACCTGTTGGTTAGCGCTGTTCTGACGTAGGCTTGAGGTATGACGACCATGCAGCGACGCCCGGAGGGGCAGGAGCTCCCCTTCAACGTGTTCGCCAAGGCGTGCCCCTCCCGCGGCACGCTGGAGCATGTGACGGGACGCTGGGGCGCGCTCACCCTGGGCGCGCTGCACGAGGGCTCGCTCCGGTTCAACGAGTTGCGCCGCCGGGTCGACGGCGTGAGCGAGAAGATGCTGTCCCAGACGCTGCACGCGCTGGAGCGCGACGGGCTGGTGCACCGCGAGGCACAGCCGACCAACCCGCCCCGCGTGGACTACGAACTGACCCCGCTGGGCCGCGAGGTCGCCGGGCGTCTGCTGTCCCTCATCCATTACGTGGAGGGCAGCATGGAGGCCGTACTCCAGGCGCGTGAGCGCTACGACGGGACGCGCGGCGCCCGCTGACACCTCGGGCAGAAGTAACTGGAGCGGTTCATCCACGCCCTCCGGCGCATCGGTGTGCCGCAGCGGCGGCAGGGCAGGCCCTCGCGGCCGTAGGCGTCCAGGGACCGGTCGAAGTAGCCGGACTCGCCGTTGACGTTGACGTAGAGGCTGTCGAAGCTGGTCCCGCCCACCGCGAGGGCGGCGTTCATGACGTCCCGGACATGGCCCAGCAGCAGCAGGGTGCGCGGGCGGGTGAAGCCGGCCGTCGGGCGCTCGTAGTGGATGCGCGCCCGCCACAGCGCCTCGTCCGCGTAGATGTTGCCGACGCCGCTGATCAGTGACTGGTCGAGCAGGGCGCGCTTGACGGTGGTCCGCTTGCGGCGCAGCGCGCGGTGGAAGGCCTCGTCGTCGAAGAGCGGGTCGAGGGGGTCCCGGGCGATGTGCGCGATGACGTCGGGCAGGCCGTCGGGGGTGTTGTCGTGCAATGACAGCCCGCCGAAGGTGCGCTGGTCGACGAAGCGCAGTTCCGTGGCGAGATCGTCGGTGAAGCGGACGCGGATGCGCAGGTGCTTCTCGTCCGGCGCCGTGTGCGGCTGGACCAGCAGCTGACCGCTCATGCCGAGGTGGGCCAGCACCGACTGGCCGGTGTCCTCCAGCGGCAGCCAGAGGTACTTCCCGCGGCGGCGGGGAACGCCGATGCGGTGGCCCTCCAGCCGGTGCGTGAAGTCGTCGGCACCGGCGAGGTGGCGGCGCACCGCGCGCGGATGCAGCACCTCGGCCTCGGCGACGGTCCGGTGGGCGACCCACCGCTCGAGTCCGCGCCGTACGACCTCGACCTCGGGCAGCTCGGGCATGTTCCCCTCCAAGAAACCGGTGGACGAGCGCCGAGCGCCCGCCCCGGGTCGGGGCGGGCGCTCGGGGTCGTGCTGTTCGTCAGGCGGAGGCCGACGGGGCGTCGGCACTCTTCCCGGAGGCTTCGGCTTCGGCGGCGTGGACGACCTCCTCGGCCTCCGCCGCCGCCTTGGCGCGCTCGTCCGCCGCGGCCTTGATGGACCGCCAGGCGGACTCGGCGGCCTGCTGCTCCGCCTCCTTCTTGCTGCGGCCGGTGCCGGTGCCGTACGAGACGCCTCCGACGCGGGCGGCAGCAGTGAAGGTCTTCTCATGGTCGGGGCCGGTCTCCGTGACCAGGTACTCGGGCACGCCGAGCCCTTCGGTCGCGGTGAGTTCCTGGAGACTGGTCTTCCAGTCCAGGCCGGCACCGAGATTCGAGGACTTCTCGATCAGCGGGTCGAACAGGCGGTGCACCAGCTCCGCCGCCGAGTCCAGGCCCTGGTCGAGATAGACCGCGCCGATCACCGCTTCGAGGGTGTCGGCGAGGATGGATGCCTTGTCCCGGCCGCCCGTGCCCTCTTCACCCCGGCCGAGCCGGATGAAGGAGCCCAGTTCGAGCCCACGGCCCACTTCCGCCAGCGCACGCGAGTTGACCACCGCGGCCCGCAACTTGGCCAGCTGGCCTTCGGGCAGGTCGGGATGGGTGCGGTACAGCGTGTCCGTGACGACGAGGCCGAGCACGGAGTCCCCGAGGAACTCCAGCCGCTCGTTCGTCGGCAGACCGCCGTTCTCGTACGCGTAGGAACGGTGGGTCAGCGCGCGCACCAGAAGGGCGGACTCGACCTGATAGCCGAGCCGCCCTTCCAGAAGCGTGTGGGACGAGGCCTGGTTGTCCGCAGAGTTTTTCTTCGGCGTGGACACAGTGCCTCTCACCAGCCGCTCAGACCTCGAGGACCTGGCGCTTGTTGTAGGTGCCGCAAGACGGGCACGCGATGTGCTGCAGCTTGGGCTCGTGGCAGCGCTCGCACGCAACCAGGGTGGGGACCGCAGCCTTCCACTGCGACCGGCGGTGGCGCGTGTTGCTGCGCGACATCTTCCGCTTCGGAACAGCCACGGCTACTTCTCCTGCTTCTCGTCGACGCCCGGTTCGGCGCCGCTCATCTCGTCCTTCTCGCCGTCCTTCATGGTGCCGGCGAGTCCCTGCAATGCCGCCCAACGGATGTCGACGGCGTCATGGTGGTGGTCCGGGTCGTCAGCGAGCCGTGCTCCGCACTCGGAGCACAGACCCGGGCAGTCTTCCTGGCACACCGGCTGCATCGGCAGTGCGAGCACCACCGCATCACGCAGCACAGGCTCGAGGTCGAACAGACCGTCCTCGATGAAGAGCCTGTCCTCGTCGTCCTCGGCGTCGTCGCCCGGTTCCGCGATCACGCGGCCCCGGTCGTCGGCGTCAGGGTACGAGAACATCTCCTGGAAGTCCGCTTCGAGCTCCAGCTCCAGCGGCTCCAGACACCTTACGCACTCCCCCTCGGCCTTCGCACGGGCGGTGCCTGTGACGAGCACACCTTCCATGACCGACTCGAGCCGGAGGTCGAGCTCCACCGGGGTGCCTTCCGGCACTCCGACGACCTCCTTGATACCGAGGTCCCTGGGAGCGTCGACCGTGCGGGTCAGGCGCTGCAGCGCACCGGGCCGCCGCCCCAGCTCGTGCGTGTCGAACACGAGGGGGTTCCGGTGGTCGAGGCGGGCGTTCAGGGCCATTCCTGCTTTCGGTCTTCGAGCTCAGAGGATGCGCTGCCGCACGATGTTCCCGGGCAGCTTTGATCGCGGACATACGCGCGACCGAAGAGCCAGGATACTGGACCTTTCGCTCTCGGCCCAATCCGCCCCTACAGGCCCCGCTCGCGCTCGTAGGCCCGCAGCTGTTCGGGCGTGATCATGCTGGTGTCGAAGAGGCTGGTCTCGTCCAGGGCGTAGCCCTGCTGGGCCTGCTGGGTCTGGTGCGCCTGCTGGTCCTGCGGGGGCTGCTGCGCCTGGTTCGGGTCGTACGCCTGCTGCTGGGCGTCGTAGCCCTGGTAGGCGGCGTACGGGTCGGCCTGCTGGTAGCCGTAGGGGTCGGGGTCCTGCGGGCCGCCGTACTGCTGCTGGTAGCCGGCGTAGGGGTCCGGCTGCTCCTGGTAGCCGAACGCGGGCTCCGGCTGGGCGTACGTCTGCCGCTGCGGTTCGGGCTGCCTGGCCGGGGCGGCCTGCTCCGTGACCGTCGCGAGGTCGGCGAGGTAGTCGGCGTCGCTGGAGTGCTGGAGGGTCGTGAGGTCGTCGGCGAGGGCGCCGAGGTCGTCGGAGGCGATCCGGCCGTGCAGCTTCTGGCGGCCGCGGCCGACCGCCTCCAGGGTCTTGGCGAGGACCGCCTCGAAGGCGCCGAGCTTGATGTCGACGTATTCGTCGGCGCTGCGGCGCAGGGTCTCGGGGTCGTGGCTGCGCTCGGGGGCGTCCTCGTCCGCGTAGCCCTGCTCGTCGAGGCCGGGTCCGGTGCCGAGCAGCTTCTCGCGGCCGCGGCCGACGGAGCCGAGGGTCTTGGTGAGGACGACCTCGAAGTTGGCGAGCTTGGAGTCGACGTAGTCGTCGGCCTCCGCGCGGATCTCCTCGGCCTCCTTGCGGGCCTCGGCGAGGATCCGGTCGGCCTCGGACTGGGAGCGGCGGGCGATCTCGGTGTCGGAGATCAGGGAGCCGCGCTGGGCGTGGGCGCTCTCGATGATCCGCTCGGCCTCCTGACGGGCCTGCTCGACCATCTGCTCCCGACCGCCGATCAACTCCTCCGCCTGGGCGAGGGAGTCGGGCAGCGCCGCGCGCACCTCGTCGAGCATCGAGAGCAGTTCGGCGCGGTTGACCACGCACGAGGCCGACATGGGCATCGACCGGGCACTGGAGACCGCGGCGACGATCTCGTCGAGCTTCTTCTGCACGTCCACCGTGTGCTCGCCACTCTCTACAGCTGTGTTGGAGACGGACGGGACGACTGTACGGCCCTCGGGCGCCCGGTGGACACCGGACGGCCGTACGGCGGCGTCAGTCCCTGCGCAGGCGTTCGGCGAGGGCCGTCAGGACCTCCGGCGGCACCAGGTGGGAGACGTCTCCGCCCCAGGCCGCGACTTCCTTGACGAGCGAGGAGGACAGGAAGCTGTAGGTGGGGTTGGTGGGGACGAAGAGGGTCTCGACGCCGGAGAGGCCGTTGTTCATCTGGGCCATCTGCAGCTCGTAGTCGAAGTCGCTGACCGCGCGCAGGCCCTTGACGATGGCGGGGATCTCGCGCTGTTTGCAGAAGTCGACGAGCAGGCCGTGGAAGGCCTCGACGCGGACGTTGCCGTACTCGGCGGTGACCCGGCGGATCAGGTCGATCCGCTCCTCGATCTCGAACAGGCCCTTCTTGGACTGGTTGATCATCACCGCGACGTAGACCTCGTCGTACAGCCGGGAGGCCCGGGCGATGATGTCGAGGTGTCCGTTGGTGATCGGGTCGAACGACCCGGGGCATACGGCGCGGCGCACTTGTGATCCCTCGCTCTCCGGTCCGGTCATCGTGCGTCTTCGCACATAGAGGCGGCGCGACCGTACCAAAACGTTCCCTCGCCGTAGCGGCGGGCCCGGATCGCCTCGAATCCGGGCGGCCAGCCGAATTCTCCGCCTCTGGTACTGCGCTCCACGGTGACGAGGGCTTCTTCCGTGAGCCAGCCCTGTGAGCGGAGTGTGAGCAGGATCTCGCGAAGATCGCCGTCCGGGACGGCGTAGGGCGGGTCGAGGAAGACCAGGTCGTACGGCTCCTGCGGGGGCGCCGTGCGGATGATCTGTTCCGCTTTGCCGGATCTGACCTCGGCGCCGGGGAGTTGGAGCGACGTCACGTTCTCGCGGACCGTGCGGACGGCGCGGGCGTCGGCCTCGACCAGCAGGACGTGCCCGGCGCCCCGGGACAGGGCCTCCAGGCCGACGGCGCCGGAACCGGCGTACAGGTCGAGGACGCGTTCGCCCGCGAGCGGGCCGCCGAGCAGGGACTGCCAGGTGGAGAAGAGGCCTTCGCGCGCGCGGTCGGAGGTGGGGCGGGTCCCCTGCCCCGGCGGTACGGCCAGGCGGCGTCCACCGGCCGCGCCGGCGATCACGCGAGTCATGTCCTCGTCCTTGTCGGTGTGTGCTCGGTCGGTGGGCTCGGTCGGTGCCCGGTAGGTGGCCTCACCAGTCTGTCAGCCCTTCTCCAGGTACTGCTCCCGCTCCTCGTCCAGCAGCGCGTCCAGGGCCGTGCGCAGGGCGGGCAGGTGCGTCAGGTCCGGGTCGGCGGCGACGATCCTCGCGGCCTCCTCGCGGGCCTCGGCGATGATCTCCTCGTCCTCGATGACGGCGAGCATGCGCAGGCTGGAACGGGTGCCGGACTGGGCCTGGCCCAGCACGTCGCCCTCGCGGCGCTGCTCCAGGTCGATGCGGGAGAGTTCGAAGCCGTCGAGGGTGGAGGCGACGGCATTGAGCCGCTGCCGGGCCGCGCTCGCCTCGGGCATCTCGGTGACCAGCAGACATAGTCCGGGGGCGGAGCCGCGACCGACGCGGCCGCGCAGCTGGTGGAGCTGGGAGACGCCGAAGCGGTCGGCGTCCATGATCACCATCGCGGTGGCGTTGGGGACGTTGACGCCGACCTCGATGACGGTCGTGGCGACCAGGACGTCGGCGTCGCCGGCGGCGAAACGGCGCATGACGGCGTCCTTGTCGTCGGGCTGCATACGCCCGTGCAGGACCTCCACCCGGAGCCCTCGCAGCGGCCCTTGCGCGAGCTGGTCGGCGATGTCGAGGACGGCGAGCGGGGGCCGCTTCTCGGCCTCGTCCTCGGGGGACTTCTTCTTCGCCGCCCCCTTCGGGGCCTCCTCCTCGTCGCCGATGCGCGGACAGACCACATAGGCCTGGTGGCCGTTGGCCACCTCCTCGCGCACCCGCTCCCAGGCGCGGGCGAGGAAGTGGGGTTTGTCGGCGGCCGGGACGACATGGCTGGCGATGGGTGAGCGGCCGGCCGGGAGCTGATCGAGGACAGAGGTCTCCAGGTCTCCGAAGACGGTCATGGCGACCGTGCGCGGGATGGGCGTGGCGGTCATGACCAGCAGGTGCGGGGGCTGCTTGCCCTTGCCGCGCAGGGCGTCGCGCTGCTCCACGCCGAAGCGGTGCTGTTCGTCGACCACGACCAGGCCCAGGTCGTGGAACCGCACCTTGTCCTCGATCAGCGCGTGGGTGCCGATGACGATGCCGGCCTCGCCGGTGGCCAGGTCGAGCAGGGCCCGGCGCCGCGCCGCCGCGCCCATGGACCCGGTGAGCAGGACCACCTTGGTGGCGTCGTCCACTCCCCCGAGCATCCCTCCCTCGGCCAGCTCCCCCATCATCTCGGTGACCGACCTGTGGTGTTGCTGGGCGAGCACCTCGGTGGGCGCGAGCATCGCCGCCTGCCCGCCCGCGTCGACGACGGCGAGCATGGCGCGCAGGGCGACCATGGTCTTACCGCTGCCGACCTCGCCCTGGAGCAGCCGGTGCATGGGGTGTTCGGTCGCGAGGTCGTCGAAGATCTCGCCGGAGACCTTCTGCTGGCCGTCGGTGAGGGTGAAGGGGAGGCGGTCGTCGAAGGCGGTGAGCAGGCCGTCCGGCTTCGGCCGGCGGGCGACGGCCGGGAGCTGGGCGTCGGCGTGGCGGCGGCGGGCCAGGGCGACCTGGAGGACGAAGGCCTCGTCCCATTTGAGGCGCGCGCGGGCCTCCTCGATGTCCGCCTTGGTGTGCGGTCGGTGGATCTTCAGCAGGGCCTCGGGGAGCGGGACCAGTCCGCGGCCGTCGCGCAGGGACTCCGGGAGCGGGTCGGCGGCCTCCTGGGCGCTGGGCAGGACCGTCTGGAGCGCCTTGCCGATCTTCCAGGACTCCAGTTTGGCCGTGGCGGGGTAGATCGGGATGAGGGCGCCGGCCCAGGTCTCGACCGTCTCCTCGGTGTCTCCGCGCAGCAATTCGTAAGCGGGGTGGGCGAGTTGGAGACGGCGGTTGAAGACGGAGACCTTGCCGGCGAACAGCGCCCGGGTGCCCGGCAGGAGTTCCTTGTGCGGTTTGTGGACGCCGGCGCCGAAGAAGACCAGTTGCAGTCGGCCACTGCCGTCCGTGATGGTCACCTCCAGGCGCTGGCCCTTGCCGCGCGGGGCCTTGGCGGAGGCGAAGGTGTGCAGGCGGGCGTCGGCGACCTGGGCGACCACCGTGACGTGCTCGTCCATGGGCAGGTCGGCGAGGTGGGTGAGCTGTCCTCGCTCCTCGTATCTGCGCGGATAGTGGTGGAGGAGGTCGCCGACGGTGTGCAGGCCGAGGTGCTCGGCCATCACCTTGGCGGTGGCGGGGCCGAGCACCTTTTTCAGTGGTTCTTCCAGTGCGGGCACGAGATCCATTGCACACCACGGCACCGACAATGGGTGGGGCGCGGGGCGGCGGCTTCGGTCAAGTCTCGGGAAACCCCTGGTCAGGCGGGGGTCCGGGTTCTAGGATGACGCGCTCCGGCTCCTTTCGCGGTCACCGCCTCACCGGGACCGCCCGACCCCGCGCCGTCGCGAGTCCCCCCACCGGCGCCGTGACGATGGACTCCCACACCTCTCAGAGCTCAGAGGCTTCCGAGGCCTCCCAGGCACCTCAGTCATCCCAGTCACCTCATACGTTCCAGGTCGACCTGCGTGGTCTGGTCGACCTGCTCTCCCATCACCTCTACTCCAGTCCCAGGGTCTATCTGCGCGAGCTGCTGCAGAACGCCGTGGACGCCATCACCGCCCGACGTGCCGAGGAGCCGGACGCCCCGGCCCGGGTGCGGTTGTCCGTGGACGCGGGCTCCCTGCGGGTGGAGGACACCGGCGTGGGGCTCACCGAGACGGACGTGCACAGCCTGCTCGCGACCATCGGGCGCAGTTCCAAGCGCGCGGAGGGGCTGCAGGAGGCCCGTTCGGACTTCCTCGGGCAGTTCGGCATCGGCCTGCTGGCCTGTTTCGTGGTCGCCGAGCGGATCCGCGTCGTCAGCCGCAGCGCCCGTACGCCCGACGCGCCGCCCGTGGAGTGGACGGCCCGCGACGACGGTTCGTACACCGTGCGGACGCTGCCGGACGAGGCGCGGCCCGCACCGGGCACCACGGTGCACCTGGTGGCGCGGGCGGGGGCGGCCGAGTGGCTGGCCGAGGACCGGGTGCTGTCGCTGGCCCGGGACTTCGGCTCGCTGCTGCCGTACGACGTGCGGGTGGGTGAGGTGGCGGTCACCGAACTGCCCGCGCCGTGGGACAGGCCGTATCCGAGCCCGGCGGCGCGCAGGGTGGCGCTGGCGCGGCACTGTCACGACCTGTTCGGATTCACTCCGCTGGACACGATCGACCTGGACGTGCCGCTGGCCGGGATCCGCGGGGTGGCGTACGTGCTGCCGTCGGCGGTCAGTCCGGCGCAGCGCGCGGGCCACCGGGTGCATCTGAAGGGCATGCTGCTGACCGAGCGGGCGGAGCAGCTGCTGCCCGACTGGGCGTTCTTCGTGCGCTGTGTCCTGGACACCGACAGTCTGCGGCCCACGGCGTCGCGCGAGTCGCTGTACGAGGACGAGACGCTGGCCGGGGTGCGGGAGGCGCTGGGCGAGCGGATCCGCGGCTGGCTGACGGCTCTGGCCGCCGGTGATCCGGAGCGGCTGGCCGCGTTCCTGTCCGTGCACTACCTGGGCGTGAAGTCGCTGGCGCGGCACGACCGGGAGATGCTGCGCACCATGCTGCCGTGGCTGCCGTTCGAGACCACCGACGGGCGGCTGTCCCTGGAGGAGTTCGCGCAGCGGCACCCGGTGGTGCACTTCACGCGGACGGTCGAGGAGTACCGGCAGGTCGCGCCGATCGCGTCCGCGCAGGGCATCGGTGTGGTCAACGGCGGTTACACCTACGACAGCGAGCTGGTCGAGGCGTTGCCCACGGTGCGGCCGGGCACGGCGGTCGCCGAACTGGACGCGGACACCGTGACCGCCCACCTGGACGCGGTCGACGCGGCGGAGGAACTGGCCCTGTCCGGCTTCCTGGCCGCCGCGCGGGCCAAGCTGGACCCGCTGGGCTGTGACGTCGTCCTGCGTTCCTTCCACCCGCTGTCGGTGCCCGCGCTGCATCTGGACGACCGGGAGGCCCGGCACGAGCAGGCCCGGGCCGAGGCCGAGGAGCAGGCCGACGACCTGTGGGCCGGGATCCTCGGCTCGCTGCGCGGCAGTGCCCCCCGCGCGCGTCTGGTGCTCAACCATCTCAACCCGCTGGTCCGGCGGATCAGCTCGCTGGGCGACCGCGAGCTGATCGGCACCGC
The DNA here is from genome assembly GCA_014650015.1 of Streptomyces griseoloalbus. GTDB lineage: Bacteria > Actinomycetota > Actinomycetes > Streptomycetales > Streptomycetaceae > Streptomyces > Streptomyces griseoloalbus. The sequence continues at coordinate 151,765 of BMUD01000011.1, read as the reverse complement.
CACGGAGTCCCTGTACGGGCAGGCGCTGCTCATGGCGCACCGGCCGCTCCGGCCGGCCGACTCGGCGCTGCTGAACCGGGCGTTCATGGGCCTGCTGGAGTGGGCCACCCACGCCGACGACGACACCGCGGGGGGCGGTCACCGATGAGCGGGATCACGGATTTCGACACCTTGCGCCAGGCGATGGCGGAGAACTCCGAGCAGCCGGAGGGTCCGGCCCGCAACGCCCGCGCGGAGCACCTGCTGCTGGAGGCGGAGAAGCTGGACATCCCGCTCGCCGTGATCGAGGCGCTGGGGCACCAGTTGAAGGTCTACAACTACAGCTCCGAGAAGGCGAAGATGTTCGTCCCCTTCGCGCGGCTGCTGCGCATGTGGGACGAGCGGCCCGAGGACTTCGACGAGTACGAGACGCACTCGCTGCACTGGGTGTTCAAGTGGATGTCGGCCGGCATGCTGGACCAGCCGCACATCCCGCTCGCCTCGATCGAGAAGTGGCTCGGCGAGATGGAGCACCGTTACCGGCTCGCCGGTCACTCCGAACGTGCGGTGCGCAGCGCCGAGTTCAGCGTGGCGGCGCACATCGGGGACGCCGGACGGGCCGAGCGGGCGTACGCCGCCTGGCTGGCCGCCGACCGGGACTCCATGGCCGACTGCCACGCGTGCGAGCTGCACGGGCAGGGCCGGTGGCAGGCGGAGCGCGGCCGGGACGAGGAGGCTCTCGAGCTGTGGCGGCCGGTTCTGGAGGGCGAGTTCACCTGCGCCCACGAGCCGCACACGGTGCTCGCGTCCTCCCTGGTGCCGCTGCTGCGGCTGGGCCGCGCGGACGAGGCGCGCGCGTACCATCTGCGCGGCTTCCGGCTGGTTCGGCCCATGGAGAGCATGCGGGGCGCGTACGCGGACCACGTGGAGTTCTGCGCGCTGACCGGGAACGAGGCGCGCGCCCTGGAGCTGCTCGCGGAGCGTCCGGCGTACTTCACGGACGAGGGGCATCCGCGCAGCAAGCTGGACTTCCTGAGTGTGGTGACGCTGCTGATGGACCGGCTGGCCGAACTCGGGCTTGGCGGACAGCAGGTGCCCGGTCCGGCCGGCCGGACATGGACCGCGACGGAACTCGGAGCGCACGCGCGCACCGAGGCGCTCACCCTGGCGGCACGCTTCGACGCGCGCAACAAGACCCCACACGTCAGCGAGCGGGCACGCGCCCGCATGGCGCGGCGTCCGCTGGTGGAGCGGCTGCCGCTGGGTGTGCGGACGGCGGGCGCGGTCCCGGCGCGGCGGCCCGCGGTGCGGGTCGGCGGGCCGCCGCGGGCAGCGGGTACGGCGGCCGGCGAGCCGGGCATGTCCGAGCTGCTCGCCGAGGCGCGGCGGCTGTCGGACACCCTGCAGCCGCACGCCGTCGAGGCGTGGGCGGCGGTGGCGCGGGCGGCCGGGGCCACGGAGGGCTTCGCGCTCGAGGCCCGCGACCGCGCGGAGATCGCCGACCACGAGGCGATGGGCCTGGGCCCCGGGGGCGCGGACCTCTTCGAGCGGGCCGCCGAGCTGTACACGGAGGCGGGCGACCCCGGGGAGGCCCTGGCGGCACGCGCGCGTGGGGCGTACGTCCGTGCGCTGGCGGGCGAGGTGGACGAGGCGCTCGCGGCGGTCGCCGGACCGTACGAGGAGGTCCTCGCGCTGTACGCCGGGGGCGGCACGGGGATACGGCAGACGGCGTCGGTGCTGATGGCGCGGGCGCGGATCCTGATGCGGCGGGTGCACGCGGCCGAGGAGGCGCCCGGGGAGGCGGTCCTCGCCGACGCCGAGACCGCCGTACGCGCGGTGCTGGCGCTCGTCGAGGAGCACACCGGCGAGGACGTACGGCTCGCCGCGCGGGCCGCCGAGGCACACGCCCTGTCCGGGGAGCTGGCGGGCTACGGCGACGTGGAGCGGGCGGCGGAGCTGTTCGCGCGGGCCGCCGAGGAGTTCGTCGCGGCGGGACTGCCGTGGTTCGCGGTGGAGTACGAGGTCCGGCTGGCCCAGCTCGCCCACCATCTCGGCGACGTGACCGGAGCGGAACGGGCACTGCGGGCGGCCCTGGAGCACGGCGGACCGTATCTGGAGCCCGCCGGACGGGCGCAGCTGCATCTCCAGCTCGCCGAGATCGCGGAGGGGCACGAACGCGTGCGGGAGGCGGCCGAGCACGCCCTGGAGGCGGCGCACTGGGCCGACGAGGCGGGCGAGGGCCCCGCGCTGGGCGCCTGGGCGCGGCATCGGCTCGGCGGGTATCTGCTGCGGCAGGGGCGGTGGGCCGAGGCGGCGGAGGTGCTGGAGTCCGCGCTGGCGGACATCACCGCCGAGACGCACGGCGACGGGGCGGTCGTCCAGACCCTGTGGTGGCTCGGGGACTGCCTCGGTGAGCTGGCGGAGCACCGTGCGGCGGCCGAGCGGCGGTTGCAGGCCGCGGAGATCGCCCGGCACTGGCCCGAGCAGCGGGACCACGCCGTGCTGGCCCACATGGCCGCGTCCAGCCTCGAGAGGGCGGACCTTCCCGACGAGGCGGCACGGGCGTACGCGCGCGCGAGCGAGTTGTGGCGCACGGTCGGCGACGTGCCGGGGCTGGTCCGCTCGCTGCGCGCCCGCGCGTGGCTCGCGCTGCGCGAGCGGGACGGCCTGGACGCGGCACGCGCGCTGATGACGAACGCGGTCGAGGAGTGCCAGGCGGCGCGCGAGGCGGCCGCGGACGACGAGACACGCGTGCGGCTCGTCGCCGAGCTCGGCGACACGCTCCGCCAGCTCGCGGACCTGCTGGTCCGGTCGGCGGGCGGGTCCGGCCGGGGCGGCGAGGCGGCCGAGGAGGCGGTGTCCGTGCTGGACCGCGCGATCGACGCGTTCGGCGTCCTCGGCCCGGACGCGCTGCACGACCGCGTCCAGGCGGAGCTCGCCGCGGCCTGGCTGGAGGCCGACCTGGACCGGCCCACCGCGGCGGCGGCACGCGCGCGTGGCGTACTGGCGGCGTACGAGGACGCGCCCGAGGAGGACGAGACCGCCCGGACCCGGCGCGCTGAGGCGGAACACCTGCTGGGGCTGATGGCGGAGCGGGAGAGCGCCGAGGGCTGAGCCCCGCGGGCAGGCGGCCGCGCGGACGGCTCCGGGAGCCCGCCACGCGGCCGCCTCCCGGGCCGTGGGTCACTCGACGCCGATGAGGAGGAGGGCACCCTGTCTGCCGCCGTGGTAGATCACCGTGTCCACGGCGAGGTAGCCCTCACGCACCCCGGGTTCCCAGATGGGCGGCTATTCCGGGAGCCCGCCACGCGGCCGCCTCCCGGGCCGTGGGTCACTCGACGCCGATGAGGAGGAGGGCACCCTGTCTGCCGCCGTGGTAGATCACCGTGTCCACGGCGAGGTAACCCTCACGCACCCGGGTCTCCAGGTGGGCGGCTATGGATTCCGGGGCGCCGTCGCCCAGGACCAGGGTGACCAGTTCGCCGCCGGCCGCGAGCATGCGGTCGAGGACGGCCTCGGCGGTGGCCGTGAGGTCCTGACCGATCACGGCCACGTCCCCGTCGACCAGGCCGAGGACGTCCCCTGCCTGGCAGATGCCCGCCATGGTCCAGGACTGGCGCTCGGCGAGGGTGACCTCGGCGTAGCGCGTCGCGCCCGCCGCCGACGTCATCGACACCACGTCCTCGTCGAAACGGCGCTCCGGCTCGTGCACCGCGAGCGCCGCGATGCCCTGAACAGCGGAGCGGGTCGGGATGAGGGCGACCCGGATCCCCTCGGCACGGGCCTGCTCGGCCGCCGCCGCGGCGGTGTGGCGCAGCTCCGCGTCGTTGGGCAGCAGCACCACCTCGCGCGCGTGCGCACGCCGTACGGCCTGGACGAGTTCCCCGCTCGCGGGCGACTCCCCGGGGCGGGCGAGCACGGTGGTCGCGCCGGCCTCGGCGTACAGCCCCGCCAGGCCCTCGCCGGGCACCACGGCCACGACGGCCCGCTCGGCGCGTTCCTGCCGCACCCGCCCGGCCCCCGTCGTGTGGACGTCCCCGGCGCCGAAGTGGGTGATCCGGATCCGGTACGGCCGTCCGGCCTCGACGCCGGCCTCCACGGCGGCGCCCGCGTCGTCGACGTGCACATGGACGTTCCACAGCCCGTCCCCGCCGACCACCACGAGCGAGTCGCCCAGCCCGTCGAGCCGCTCCCGCAGCCGCGCGACGTCCGCGTCCCCGGCCTCCAGCAGGTAGATCACCTCGAAGGCGGGCCCTGCGGGCACCGGTACGGCGCCGGCGTCCGCCCACTCCGCGGTGCCGGCGCAAGGCCGCACGCGCGCGTGCCCCTCCCCCGCGTCCGCCGCCCCGGCCGTGCTCCCGACCTGTTCCTCGCGCGTACGGAGCCCCGCACCGGCGGCACGTACGGCACCGCTCCCCGGTCCTCCCACCGCCGGCAGGCCCCGCGGCGCCTCCCCCGTGAACGTCTCCAGCAGTGCCGCGAGCACCACCACCAGTCCCCTGCCGCCCGCGTCCACCACCCCCGCGCGCCGGAGGACGGCCAGCAGGGCCGGTGTCTCGGCGAGGGCCGCGCGGGCCCCCTCGTAGGCCGCCCGCGCCACCGCCCCGCAGTCGCCCCGCACACCGTCGGCCGCGTCGGCGGCGGCCGAGGCGACGGTGAGGACCGTGCCCTCGACGGGGTGTGCCACGGCCTGGCGCGCGGAGTCGGCCGCGTGCCGCAGCGCGAGCCGCAGCCCGGAACCGTCGGCGTGGGCCGGGGCCTCGTCCCCGGCCAGCACCTGGGCCATCCCCCGCAACAGCTGCGCCAGAATCGTCCCGGAGTTCCCGCGGGCCCCGATCAGCGCCCCGTGCGCCATCGCCCGCACGGCGTCGGCCAGCGTCGGCCCCTGGTCCCCGCCGGCCTCGTGCCCCGCGAACACCGCCTCCACCGCCGCGGTCGCCGACTCGACGGTCAGGTAGAGATTGGTCCCGGTGTCCCCGTCCGCCACGGGATAGACGTTGATCGCGTCGATCTCCTCACGGGCCCGTCCCAGCGCATCGAGCGCGAGACCGCACCAGGCACGCACCGCGAGAGCATCGAAGAATGTCTGCGGCACCTGCGCCACCTGCGCCTCCCTGAGCTGCTGGACGTGGCACGCAGCGTAGACCGTGGGGCACCGCCCACCGGAAGAGGGCCGGAGGCAGGCCCCTGAGCTGCCATGGTAGTTTCGTTCTACGGGTGCAGCCGTTGTATGCTGCTCCGGTTGCCCGATCCGATCGGGCCTCTCCCCCTGGCAACGCCACTCAGATTCCACAGGGCTCACCCGAGTCCGGAATTCCGATCCCGGCCTGCCGGGGTCAACCGTAAGTGCATCTGAAGTCTTTGGAGTGACCCGTGGCTGCCAACTGCGACGTCTGCGGCAAGGGGCCGGGCTTCGGCAACAACATCTCGCACTCGCACCGCCGTACGTCCCGCCGCTGGAACCCGAACATCCAGCGTGTACGTACCGTGGTCGGCGGGACGCCGAAGCGCGTGAACGCCTGCACCTCGTGCATCAAGGCCGGCAAGGTCTCGCGCTGACGCTTTCGCTGAGCGCGCGGCCACAGCCGGTTTCGCCGCAACCAGCCGGTCCACCTCGTGTGGACCGGCTTTTTGCTGTGCCCGGGCAGCCGTCGGCTGCCGTGCGGGTCCGGGGTGGGGTGCGCGGCCCGGCGTTCGCGGGACCACCTCCCCCCGCTCTCGGCCCCGCTCGAGCGGGAGGTACCCCCGCCGCCCGCCCATGTGCCCCGCGACACGACTGCCCGCGGGTACGGCGGTCGGCAGCCTCAGCCGCTCCTCCGGCCGAGGTTCCAGCCGTGGTCCACCGGGCCGATGCCCGCGCCCAGCGCGAAGCCGGACGCGAGTGCCCCGGTGACGTACTCCTTGGCCGCCGTCACCGCCTCCGGCACGGACCGCCCCTTCGCCAGCTCCGACGCGATCGCCGACGCGAGCGTGCAGCCCGTGCCGTGCGTGTGCCGGTTGTCGTACCTGGGGGCGCGCAGCCAGTGTTCCCGCGTGCCGTCCGTCAACAGGTCGACGGCCCGACCCGTCTCCGGCGCGAGATGGCCGCCCTTGATCACCACCCAGCGCGGTCCGAACGCCAGCACCGCCTCAGCCGCCCGGCGCAGATCACGTTCTGATTCGACCCGTATGTCCGTGAGTTGTGCCACCTCGTCCAGGTTCGGGGTGGCCACGGTCGCCACCGGCAGCAGCCTCGTCCGTACGGAGTCCAGTGCGGAGGCCGCGAGCAGCGGGTCCCCGTGTTTGGAGACGCCCACCGGGTCGACGACCGCCGGCGCGTCCGTGCCGGCGATCAAGTCGGCCACCGTCTCGACCAGTTCGGCGGAGGACAGCATGCCGGTCTTGACCGCCTGCACGCCGATGTCGTCGACGACACTGCGGTACTGGGCCCGCACCGCCTCCACGGGCAGCTCCCAGGCACCCTGCACACCCAGGGAGTTCTGCGCGGTCACCGCGGTGAGCACGCTCATGCCGTGCACACCGAGCGCCAGCATTGTCTTCAGATCGGCCTGGATGCCCGCGCCGCCGCCCGAGTCGGACCCGGCCACGGTGAGCACCCTGGGCGGGGCGGCCCGGTCGCTCATGACTCGATGTCCGCGAAGTGGTCCCAGCCGCCCTGGGCCGTCCACGGGGCACCGTCGACCGTCACCTGGGGCAGCGCCGAGGGGTTGAGCACCTCGCCGATCACCTTCCAGCGGGCGGGCAGCTTCACGTCCGGCGGGAAGGTCGCCACGATCGCGTGGTCCTCTCCCCCGGTCAGCACCCACTGCATGGGGTCGACGCCGACGGCCTGACCGATGTCGTTCATCTGCGAGGGGATGTCGATCGCCCCGGAGCGGACGTCGATCCGCACCTTGCTGGCCTCGGCGATGTGCCCGAGGTCGGCGATCAGCCCGTCGCTCACGTCGCACATCGCGGTCGCGCCCAGCCCGGCGGCGGCCGGTCCCGCGTGGTACGGCGGCTCGGGGCGCCGGTGCGCCTCGACGAAGGCGCGCGGCGAGCGGAAGCCGCGGGAGAGCACCGCGTGCCCGGCCGCGGACCAGCCCAGCCAGCCGGTCACCGCGACGAGGTCGCCGGGCTGTGCGCCGGCCCGGGTGACGGGCTCCTGGTTGCGCAGATCACCGAGCGCGGTGATCGACACCATGATCGTGTCGCCGCGTACGACGTCACCGCCGACCACGGCGGCACCCGCCACCTGGCACTCGTCGCGCAGGCCGTCCATCAGCTCGCTGGGCCAGGTCACCGGCAGTTCCGCGGGGACGACGAGACCGAGCAGCAGCGCGGTCGGTACGGCACCCATGGCGGCGATGTCGGCGAGGTTCTGCGCGGCGGCCTTGCGGCCGACGTCGTAGGCCGTGGACCAGTCGCGGCGGAAGTGCCGCCCTTCCAGCAGGATGTCGGTGCTGGCCACCACCCTGCGGTCGGGCGCGGAGACCACCGCGGCGTCGTCGCCGGGGCCCACCCGGACCGCCGGGGTGGTGGTGAGACGGGAGGTGAGCTCCCTGATGAGCCCGAACTCCCCGAGCTCACCAACAGTGCCCTTCATCGGCCTTTCGCCCCTTCTGTCCCTGTCCGTGCCCGGTCGCGAGTCGTCCGAGACCTCGCTACGGTCGTCTTGACCGTCAACTTCTCTCGTGCCTGTACCCCGGCGCGCAAGGCCCGGTTCCCGCAGGTCTCCCCGCGAGGAGCGGCGACGCGATACCGTGGCGTTCCTTTTCCCCACATGATCCTCGTGGCCGCCCTGGAGGTTCCGTGGTACAGGCGTACATCCTGATCCAGACGGAGGTCGGCAAGGCGTCGACCGTCGCCGAGCTGATCGGCAAGATCCCTGGAGTCATCCAGGCCGAGGACGTGACCGGACCGTACGACGTGATCGTGCGCGCCCAGGCCGACACCGTCGACGACCTGGGCCGGATGGTGGTCGCCAAAGTGCAGCAGGTGGACGGCATCACCCGTACTCTGACCTGCCCGGTCGTCCATCTGTAGCCCCCGTCTACCCTGTGCCGGTGAACTCCTTCCGTCACCGGCACACCGTTGCGCCCGCACTCGCGGTGCTGATCACCGCCGCGGGCTGCTCCTCAGCAGACGACAGCGCGTCCGCGGCGGTTCCCAGCCCGGACGCGAAGGTCACCAAGCTGTGTCAGAACCTGGACAAGGCCCTGCCGGCGACGGTGGACGGTGAGAGTCGCGACGATCCCGCACCCGCGTCCGAACTGACCGCGGGCTGGGGCGGCGTGGCGATCATACTGCGGTGCGGTGTCGAGCGACCCCCGAAGATGGCCGACCCCAAGGTGGCCAACGGCCGCGACGCCGACGCGGTGCCGGGCGGGGTGAACGGCGTCGACTGGCTGATGGAGAAGCGGGACCACGGCACGTACCGCTTCACCACCGCCAATCGCGAGGCGTATGTCGAGGTCGAGGTGACCGACCAACGGGACAGCACGGGCGTGCTGATCGATCTCGCCCCGGCCGTCAAGAAGGCGATCCCCGAAGGGATCGCCTTCTGAAAGCCCGGGACGGCCGGTGCGCGGCTCAGCGCAGCCCGGTCGGCCGCCGCAGCGCCGCCTGCACCAGCCGGTCCACCAGCTCCGGGTAGCTCACCCCGGTGGCCTGCCACATCTGCGGGTACATCGAGATGGGCGTGAAGCCGGGCATGGTGTTGATCTCGTTGATCACGAACTCCCCGTCCTCGGTGAGGAAGAAGTCCGCGCGGACCAGTCCCTCGCAGGAGGCCGCGTCGAACGCCTCCACCGCGAGCCTGCGCACCTCTTCCGTCTCCTCGCCGGTCAGCGGCGCGGGCACGATACCGGGCGTGGAGTCGATGTACTTGGCCTCGAAGTCGTAGTACGCGTGCGTGTCGGGCGGCGGGATCTCGGCCGGCAGCGAAGCGCGCGGGCCGTCCTCGAACTCGAGCACGCCGCACTCGATCTCGCGGCCCGTCAGCGCCGCCTCCACGAGGATCTTCGGATCGTGGCGCTGAGCCTCGGCGATCGCCTCGTCCAGACCGGAGAGGTCGTCGACCTTGGTGATGCCGATCGACGAGCCCGCGCGCGCGGGCTTCACGAACAGCGGCCAGCCGTGCTCGCCGGCGAAGTCGACGATCCTCTTGCGGGCGGCGGCCTCGTCCTGTTCCCACTCACGCGGCCGGATCACCACGTACGGGCCGACCTTGAGCCCGAAGGAGGTGAACACCCGCTTCATGTACTCCTTGTCCTGGCCGACGGCCGAGGCGAGCACGCCCGAGCCCACGTACGGGACGCCGGAGAGCTCCAGGAGACCCTGGAGGGTGCCGTCCTCGCCGTAGGGGCCGTGCAGCACCGGGAAGACCACGTCGACCTCGCCGAGCGCCTTGGGCACCGAACCGGGCTCGCTGTAGACGACTTCACGGCTGGCGGGGTCGACGGGGAGCACCACACCGCCCTCCGCCGACTCGGCGAGCTGATCGACGCTGGGCGTACGGCGGTCGCTGATCGCCATGCGGTCCGGCTCGTCGGCGGTGAGCGCCCAGCGGCCGTCCTGGGTGATGCCGATCGGCAGGACGTCGTACTTGGTCCGGTCGATGGCCTTGAGGACGGCGCCGGCGGTGACCACGGAGATCCCGTGTTCGGAGCTGCGCCCGCCGAACACGACGGCCACACGCGGCTTGCGAGGCGGCTGCTCGGGGCTTCGGGGGAGGTTCTCGGTGCTCATATCGCGATGAGAGTACCCGTTGGTAGGGCCGGGAGACAGCGCCCGCAACGCCGCGCGTGCGCCGGATGGAGGGGGTCGTCGCTCAGCGTCGTTCGGGCTTCGCGCTGCGCGACATCAGCTCCTCGACGGCGACCACAGGAGGCTTGCCCTCGTGCACGATGGCGACGACCGTCTCGGTCAGCGGCATGTCGACGCCGTACCGGCGGGCCAGATCCAGCACCGACTGACAGGACTTGACGCCCTCGGCGGTCTGCTTGGTGACCGCGATGGTCTCCTCCAGGGTCAGGCCCTTGCCGAGGTTGGTGCCGAAGGTGTGGTTGCGTGACAGCGGCGAGGAGCAGGTGGCCACCAGGTCGCCCAGGCCCGCGAGTCCGGAGAAGGTCAGCGGGTCGGCGCCGAGCGCGACTCCGAGCCGGGTGGTCTCGGCGAGGCCGCGGGTGATGAGCGAGCCCTTGGCGTTGTCGCCGAGCCCCATGCCGTCCGCGATGCCCACGGCCAGCCCGATCACGTTCTTCACGGCGCCGCCCAGTTCGCAGCCGACGACGTCGGTGTTGGTGTACGGCCGGAAGTACGGGGTGTGGCAGGCGGTCTGGAGCCGCTGGGCGACGGACTCGTCGGTGCAGGCCACCACGGCCGCGGCGGGCATGCGGGCGGCGATCTCACGGGCCAGGTTGGGCCCGGTGACCACCGCGACGCGGTCGGCGCTCACCTTGGCGACGTCCTCGATCACCTCGCTCATCCGCATCGCGGAGCCGAGTTCGACGCCCTTCATCAGCGATACGAGGACCGTGCCGGGCGCGAGCAGCGGCGCCCAGTCGGCGAGGTTGCCGCGCAGCGTCTGCGAGGGGACGGCGAGCACGGTGAAGTCGGCGTCCCGCGCGGCCTCGGCGGCGTCCGCGGTGGCCCGCAGGTTCCCGGGGAGTTCGACGCCGGGCAGATACTCCGGGTTGATGCGGGTGGAGTTGACCGCCTCGGCGACTTCGGGGCGCCGTCCCCACAGCACGACGTCGCAGCCCGCGTCGGCGAGGACCATGCCGAACGCCGTGCCCCACGATCCGGTACCGAATACGGCCGCCTTGACCGGCTTGCTCACGTGCCCAGCCCCTCTTCCCGCGCGGTGGACCTGCCGCCCCGCGTCCGATCCTGCCGCGGTCGGTCCTGCCGCCGCTGCGCGTGCGTCCTGCGGCGCTGCTCGATCCGCTCCTGGCGCGGGTCGTAGGGCGTCTCGGGGGCCCTCTCGCCGCGGATGTGCTCCAGCTGGCGGGTGACGGCCGCCATGATGGCCTCGGTCGCCTCCTTGAGCAGTTCCGGGGTCATCTCCCGGTCGTAGAAGCGGTCGAGGTCGACCGGCGGCCCCGCCAGCACCCGGTGGGTCTTGCGCGGAAGGAGGCTGGGCTTCTTGGCGTACGGCGGCAGCAGCTCGTTGGCGCCCCACTGGGCGACCGGGATCACGGGGCACTTGGTCTGCAGGGCGACCCGCGCGGCGCCGGTCTTGCCGGTCATGGGCCAGCCGTCCGGGTCGCGGGTGAGGGTGCCCTCGGGATAGAAGGCGACGCATTCGCCGCGCTCCACGGCGTCGATCGCGGCCCGGAAGGCGCTGAGCGCGTCCGTGCTCTCGCGGTAGACGGGGATCTGCCCGGTACCGCGCATCGCGGCGCCGACCAATCCCTTGTTGAAAAGCCCGCTTTTCGCCAGGAATCGCGGCACACGTCCGGTGTTGTACTGAAAGTGCGCATAGGCGAAGGGATCGATGTGCGAATTGTGGTTGACCGCGGTGATAAATCCACCCTCGGCCGGAATGTTCTCCATTCCGCGCCAGTCCCGCTTGAGCAGAACCACCAGCGGCGGTTTGCAGATCACCGCGGCGAAGCGGTACCAGAAGCCGATTCTGCGGCGCGGCACAAGTACACCTTCCTCTTCCGAACGACAGGCCCAGGGCCCGGACCCGGAGGCCGGACGGGCCGCACAAGTGTCGCCCCGGGCCACCGGTCTGTCGAGAACACCGTACGCCCAGGCCCCCCTGCCGCCCGGTGCTCCGGGTGACAATGGCCGCGACAAGGGAGGGACGTAACACCCGTGCAGTGGACCTTGGTGGTACCCCTGAAGCCACTGGCCCAGGCCAAGAGCAGGCTCTCGGACACCGCGGACGACGGCCTGCGCCCGGGCCTCGCGCTCGCCTTCGCCCAGGACACGGTGGCGGCCGCGCTGGAATGCCCGGCGGTACGGGATGTGGTGGTCGTCACGAACGACGCCCTGGCCGCCCGCGAGCTGGCCGCGTTGGGCGCCGGAATCGTCCCCGACGAGCCGCGCGGCGGCCTGAACGCGGCTTACGCGCATGCCGCGACGGTGGTGCACGCCTCCCGGGGCGAGGCTTGTCTGGCCGCCCTCAACGCCGACCTTCCGGCCCTTCGCCCGGCGGAACTGGCCCGTGTTCTCGATACGGCCGCCGAATTCCCCCGCGCATTTCTCGCCGATGCCGCCGCGTTCGGCACGACAATGCTGGCCGCGACCCGGGGCCGGGAATTGCGCCCGCTCTTCGGTCCCGATTCCCGGGCCCGCCACCGGGCGTCCGGAGCCGTGGAACTGTGCCTGGAGACGGTGGATTCGGTACGACAGGACGTGGACACCGGCGACGACCTGCGGGCGGCGCTGGCGCTGGGAGTGGGCCCCCACACGGCCGCGGTCGCCGCGCGGCTGCTGACAACGGAGCAGTAGGCTGCCGCCATGCAGGCCACCGCGTACACGTACGACCCCGTCAGCCGCAGCGGCCAGGTGCTCCTGGACGACGGCACCCCGGTGTCCTTCGACGCTCCGGCGTTCGACGCGGGGGGCCTGAGGCTGCTGCGTCCCGGGCAGCGGGTGCGCATCGAGACCGAGGGCGAGGGCGAGGCCCGCCGGATCACCCTGGTGACGCTCCACACGTTCTGACCACCCGGACGCCGGCCCGTGCGGACACACCGCGGGCCGGACTCCCTGACGGAGTCCGGCCCGGCGTGTGAGAACCGTTCGCCCGCCGCTACTTCTTGCGGGCGGTGGTCTTCTTCGCGGTGGTCGTGCGGGCGGTCGACTTCTTGGCGGGCGCCTTCTTGGCCGTGGCCTTCTTCGCCGGGGCCTTCTTGGCGGTCGTCTTCTTCGCCGTGGTGGTCGCCGCGGTCTTCGCGGGCGCCTTCTTCGCCGGGGCCTTCTTCGCGGCCGCCGTCTTGGTGGTGGCCTTCTTCGCCGGGGCCTTCTTGGCGGCGGCCTTCTTCCCGGTGGCGGCCTTCTTCGCCGTCGTCTTCTTCGCGGCGGCCTTCTTCACCGTCGCCGCGGCACCGCCGGTCAGGCTGCCCTTGGGCGCCTTCTTGACCGAGACCTCACCGCCGCGCGGCAGCTTCTTGGAGCCGCTCACCAGGTCCTTGAATCCCTGGCCCGCGCGGAAGCGCGGAACGGAGGTCTTCTTGACCCGAACCCGCTCGCCCGTCTGGGGGTTGCGGGCGTAGCGGGCCGGGCGGTCGACCTTCTCGAACGAACCGAAGCCGGTGACCGAGACCCGCTCTCCCGAGACGACCGCGCGGACGATGGCGTCCAGTACATGATCGACGGCATCGGCCGCCTGCTGGCGGCCGCCCACCTTGTCGGCAATCGCTTCTACGAGCTGCGCCTTGTTCACGTCTTCCCCTTCGGAGACATCGCCAGAACGAAAGTGTTCAAGCTTTTTCGCACGTTAGGCAGATATATACCGCAAATCAAACACGAAACGGGCTAATCACCCTTGTGCCGCAACGAACTCGACTGTCTCGACTGGTTCAGCGTTCCTCTTCGGGGAATCGACCCTCGTCGAGGTCCGTGATGAACCGCTCCAGACGCCTTGCCGCATCGGCGAGATCATGTTTGGCCGCGGCCGTAATGACCAGCAGCTTCCGGGTCAGCGCCATCCGTACGCCCTCCGGGACTTGCAGTGCGCGCACCTTTGCATGCGCTTCTTTCAGCTGGACCGCGACCGCCGTATAGAGCTCGAGTTGGCCGTCGTGTTCCATGCACAGATTGTGCCATCTGGGGCGAGTTGTCGCCTGCGCAGGGGGTAACTGCCGCCCCGGACAGCCGTCCGTGCACTCGCGGGGGGCACGCTCACGTGACACGTGTACCCCAGCAACCACCTTCATAACGTGGCAAGTTGATGGCACTCAAGGGGACGCGCGGGGCCGAACGGGTGCAGACACGGCCGTACCCCCGATCGGGCCGATCGGGGGTACGGGAGGGGTGATGCGGTGGCCGAAAGTCGACCTCGGGTGAGGACTTCGACCGCGGCGGGGGTCAGGCCGTGAGCGTCCTCGGCTTGAACGACGGGCGCTTCGCCTCGTACGCGGCGATGTCCGCCTCGTTCTGCAGGGTGATGGAGATGTCGTCGAGCCCGTTCAGCAGCCGCCAGCGGGAGTTCTCGTCGAGCTCGAAGGAGGCGGTGACACCCTCGGCGCGCACCTCGCGGGCCTCGAGGTCGACGGTGATCTCGGCGGTGGGGTCCGCTTCCGCGAGCGCCCACAGCGCGTCCACGATCTTCTGGTCGAGGACCACCGTGAGCAGCCCGTTCTTCAGCGAGTTGCCGCGGAAGATGTCGGCGAAGCGGGAGGAGATCACGGCCTTGAAGCCGTAGTTCTGCAGCGCCCAGACGGCGTGCTCACGAGAGGAGCCGGTGCCGAAGTCGGGGCCGGCGACCAGCACCGTGGCGCCCTTGCGCTCGGGCCGGTTGAGCACGAACTCGGGGTCCTTGCGCCAGGCCTCGAACAGTCCGTCCTCGAACCCGTCCCGCGTCACCTTCTTGAGCCAGTGGGCCGGGATGATCTGGTCGGTGTCGACGTTGCTGCGGCGCAGCGGGACGGCCCGGCCGGTGTGGGTGGTGAAAGCTTCCATGACTGATCAGACTCCAGCGGGCGTACGGGCGTCGGCGTCGGCGAGGTCGGCCGGGGAGGCCAGGTGACCGAGGACCGCGGTGGCGGCGGCGACCTGCGGAGACACCAGGTGGGTGCGGCCGCCCTTGCCCTGCCGGCCCTCGAAGTTGCGGTTGGAGGTGGAGGCGGAGCGCTCACCGGGGGCGAGCTGGTCGGGGTTCATGCCCAGGCACATGGAACAGCCCGCGTGCCGCCACTCGGCGCCGGCCTCCTTGAAGACCACGTCCAGGCCCTCGGAGACGGCCTGCAGACCCACCCGCGCGGAGCCCGGGACGACCAGCATCCGTACGCCGTCGGCGACTTTGCGGCCCTTGATGATGTCCGCGGCGGCCCGCAGGTCCTCGATGCGGCCGTTGGTGCAGGAACCTACGAAGACGGTGTCCACGTTGATGGAGCGCAGCTCCTGGCCGGCCTCCAACCCCATGTACTCCAGGGCCTTTTCGGCGGCGAACCGCTCCGAGGCGTCTTCGTACGAAGCCGGGTCGGGGACGGACGCCGAAAGCGGAGCGCCCTGGCCCGGGTTGGTGCCCCAGGTGACGAACGGCGACAGTTCGGAGGCGTCGATGACGACCTCGGCGTCGAACTCGGCGTCCGCGTCGGACTTGAGCGTCTTCCAGTAGGCGACGGCCGCGTCCCAGTCCTCGCCCCGCGGGGCGTGCGGACGGCCCTCGAGGTACGCGAAGGTGGTCTCGTCGGGGGCGATCATGCCCGCGCGGGCGCCGGCCTCGATCGACATGTTGCAGATGGTCATCCGGGCCTCCATCGAGAGCTTCTCGATGGCGGGGCCGCGGTACTCCAGGACGTAGCCCTGACCGCCACCCGTGCCGATCTTCGCGATGATCGCGAGGATCAGGTCCTTGGCCGTGACGCCGTCGGGCAGTTCGCCGTCGACGGTGATCGCCATGGTCTTGGGGCGGGCCATCGGCAGGGTCTGGGTGGCCAGGACGTGCTCGACCTGGGAGGTGCCGATGCCGAAGGCCAGTCCGCCGAAGGCGCCGTGCGTGGAGGTGTGCGAGTCGCCGCAGACGACGGTCATGCCGGGCTGGGTCAGACCCAGCTGCGGGCCGACGACGTGCACGACGCCCTGCTCGACGTCGCCCAGCGGGTGCAGCCGGACGCCGAACTCGGCGCAGTTCGCCCGCAGCGTCTCCAGCTGGACCCGGGAGACCGGGTCGGCGATGGGCTTGTCGATGTCGAGGGTCGGGGTGTTGTGGTCCTCGGTCGCGATGGTGAGGTCGAGACGGCGCACGGGGCGGCCGTTCTTGCGGAGGCCGTCGAAGGCCTGCGGGCTGGTCACCTCGTGCAGCAGGTGCAGATCGATGAAGAGGAGGTCGGGCTCGCCCTCGGCGCGCCGGACGACGTGGTCGTCCCAGACCTTCTCCGCGAGTGTCCTACCCATCGCTTTCCCTTCGGCCGGCACAACGGCTCCGGCCCAACTAGAGATCTGTGCGAAGACGGCGCCCGCACCCCTGTTTCCGGGCGCCCGCCGCCAGGCCCGGTGGTCCACGGGCCGCATTGCTTCCGTGCTTCCAGAGTGGCGTGTTCCACGGAAAATTGAACTTGCGTTTCACAGAGTGAGACGCAAGTATCGTTTCATGGACAACAGTAGCGGCGTCGGCGTTCTGGACAAGGCGGCCCTCGTCCTGAGCGCTCTGGAGTCCGGTCCGGCCACCCTCGCGGGGTTGGTCGGAGCCACCGGACTGGCACGACCCACGGCCCACCGCCTGGCCGTGGCACTGGAGCACCACCGCATGGTGGCTCGGGACATGCAGGGCCGTTTCATTCTCGGCCCCCGCCTGGCCGAACTGGCCGCGGCGGCGGGCGAGGACCGTCTGCTCGCCACGGCGGGCCCGGTGCTCACCCACCTCCGGGACGTCACCGGTGAGAGCGCCCAGCTCTACCGCCGCCAGGGCGACATGCGCATCTGCGTCGCCGCGGCGGAGCGTCTGTCGGGTCTGCGCGACACGGTGCCGGTGGGCTCCACGCTCACGATGAAGGCCGGTTCCTCGGCGCAGATCCTAATGGCCTGGGAGGAGCCGGAGCGGCTGCACCGCGGTCTGCAGGGTGCCCGTTTCACGGCGACGGCCCTGTCGGGCGTACGGCGTCGCGGCTGGGCCCAGTCGATCGGCGAGCGCGAGCCGGGTGTGGCGTCCGTCTCGGCGCCGGTGCGCGGTCCCTCGAACCGCGTGGTGGCCGCCGTCTCGGTCTCCGGCCCCATCGAGCGCCTGAGCCGCCACCCAGGCCGTATGCACGCCCAGGCCGTCATCGACGCCGCCGCCCGCCTCTCCGAGGCGCTGCGCCGCTCCTGATTCACCCCTCCGTACCGTCCGTGGGAACGGGCCCGCCTCAACGCCGCGGCAGGCCCGTCCAGGGTTCCACGAGGCACTTCCGGAACGCCGAAAGCCCTCCACCGAAGTGGAGGGCTTTCGCTTCTGTACCCCCGACCGGATTCGAACCGGCGCTACCGCCTTGAGAGGGCGGCGTGCTAGGCCGCTACACAACGGGGGCCTGGATCATGCGTTTCCGCAGATCCTGCTGGTCTACCTGGACTCGAACCAAGACTAACTGAACCAGAATCAGTCGTGCTGCCAATTACACCATAGACCAATGATGGTTTAGACCAGTCAGTACCCCCGACCGGATTCGAACCGGCGCTACCGCCTTGAGAGGGCGGCGTGCTAGGCCGCTACACAACGGGGGCCCTAGCGATCCTGCATCGAGGCCAGCGGGATCTACCCTTGCTGTCCTCGCGGGAAGGATCTGTACCCCCGACCGGATTCGAACCGGCGCTACTGCCTTGAGAGGGCAGCGTGCTAGGCCGCTACACAACGGGGGCTTGCGGATGTGATCCGCGGGTTGCAGATGAGCTCTGCGAGCTGGCCTACCTGGACTCGAACCAAGACTAACTGAACCAGAATCAGTCGTGCTGCCAATTACACCATAGGCCACTGGAACGCAAGCCCCTGAGGGGTTTTTGTTCTAGCTTGACGCTTGGGGGCTCCGGCCTTCCGGCCCGCTCCCCGCGGCGCAGGAAGAACATTACCTGAAGGTGGACGGGGCTCCAAAACGAGTATCGCCGCGCAGCAGCGAGGGGAGTTCGGCGAGGGAGGCGATGCGGCGCGGCCCCACGGGCGGCTCGACGGCCGCCCACGTGTTCCCTCGGTCGATCCACACCGAGAGCAGCCCGGCCTCCGCGGCGCCCCGGCCGTCGATCTCCGGGTGGTCACCGACGTACGCCACCTGGTCCGGGGGCAGTGCCAGGGCCTCGCAGGCGGCGAGGAACGCGCCGGCCGCGGGCTTGGAGACGCCCAGTTCGGCGGCGCACAGGATGGCCTCGAAGCGGTCGTGCACACCGAGAATGCGCAGCTTGCGGTCCTGGACGTGCAGGCTGGAGTTGGAGAGCACCGCGTGGCGGTGGCCGGTGGCGAGGGCGTCGAGGACGGGCAGCACGTCCGGGAAGAGGGCCCAGGCGGACTCGTAGTGGACCAGATAGCGACGGAACCAGTGGTCCGCCTCGTCGTCGGTCAGCTCGCGGTCCAGGAAAGCCCGGGTGCGGTCGCGCCGCTGCGTCTCGAAGTCCACCTCGCCCGCGGCGAACCGCGCCCACTGCAGATCGGTGATCTCTCGCCAGCGCACCAGCGCCTCATCGACGGAGGCGTACCGGGAGAGCAGCCCCTCGGCCAGCAGATGGGCCCGCATGCCCTCGCGGTCGGCGGAGGTGTAATCGAAGAGGGTGTCGTCGACGTCCCAGACGACGGCTCGGATCGGCATGGCCTCGACGGTACCCGGCGACGGTGAAGGGGCGGCGCCCGGACGATGCTGCCGGGCGCCGCCCCTTCACGGCCTGTTCGGGGCCGGTGACTCACACGGCGAGCTTCGCCAGGGCCGCGTCGATCCTGGCCAGCGTCTTCTCCTTGCCCAGGACCTCCAGGGACTCGAAGAGCGGCAGGCCGACCGTGCGGCCGGTGACGGCGACGCGGACCGGGGCCTGGGCCTTGCCGAGCTTGAGGCCGTGGGCCTCGCCGGCGGCCAGGACGGCCTCCTTCAGGGACTCGGGGGACGTCCAGTCCGCCGCGTCCAGCTTCTCGCGGGCGGTGCGCAGCAGGGCGTCGCTGCCCTCCTTCATGGCCTTGCTCCAGGACGCCTCGTCGAAGACCGGCTCCGGCAGGAACAGGAAGTCGACGTTGTCCGTGATCTCGGAGAGGACCTTGAGGCGGGTCTGCGCGTGCGGGGCGATGGCCTGCCACTTGGCCTCGTCGAAGGCCTCCGGGGCCCAGGGCGCGAAGGGGGCCTTGAGCCAGGGCGCGCAGCGCTCCGTGAAGTCCTTCACGTCGAGCATCCGGATGTGGTCGCCGTTGATCGCCTCGCACTTCTTCAGGTCGAAGCGGGCCGGGTTCGGCTGCACGTCGGCGACGTCGAAGGCCGCGACCATCTCGTCGGTGGAGAAGACGTCCTGGTCGGCGGAGAGCGACCAGCCGAGCAGGGAGAGGTAGTTGAGCAGGCCCTCGGGCAGGAAGCCGCGCTCGCGGTAGAGGTTGAGCGAGGACTGCGGGTCGCGCTTGGAGAGCTTCTTGTTGCCCTCGCCCATCACGTACGGCAGGTGGCCGAAGGCCGGGATCTCCTTGGCCAGGCCCAGCTCGATCAGCGCCTTGTACAGGGCGATCTGCCGCGGGGTGGAGGAGAGCAGGTCCTCGCCGCGCAGGACGTGGGTGATCTCCATCAGGGCGTCGTCGACCGGGTTGACCAGCGTGTACAGCGGGGCGCCGTTGGCGCGCACGATGCCGTAGTCCGGGACGTTCTCGGGGGTGAAGGTCAGCTCGCCGCGGACCAGGTCCGTGAAGGTGATCGTCTCGTCGGGCATCCGGAAGCGGACGATCGGCTCGCGGCCCTGGGCCTTGTACTCCGCGACCCGCGCCTCGCTCAGGTCGCGGCAGTGGCCGTCGTAGCCGGAGGGCCGGCCGGCGGCGCGGGCGGCCTCGCGGCGGGAGTCCAGCTCCTCCTGGGAGCAGTAGCAGTGGTAGGCGTGGCCGCCGTCGAGGAGCTTTCGCGCGACGTCCTTGTAGATGTCCATGCGCTGCGACTGGCGGTACGGCGCGTGGGGGCCGCCGATCTCGGGGCCCTCGTCCCAGTCGAAGCCGAGCCAGCGCATCGAGTCGAGCAGCTGGGCGTAGGACTCCTCGGAGTCGCGGGCCGCGTCGGTGTCCTCGATGCGGAAGACCAGCGTGCCCTGGTGGTGCTTGGCGAACGCCCAGTTGAACAGGGCGGTGCGGACCAGGCCCACATGGGGGTTACCGGTGGGCGACGGACAGAAACGGACGCGTACGGGGGAGCCGGGTGCGCTAGCCACGCTTGACAACCTTGTTGGTGAGAGTGCCGATGCCTTCGATGGTGACGGCGACCTCGTCGCCGACGTTGAGGGGGCCGACCCCAGCCGGGGTGCCCGTGAGGATGACATCGCCGGGGAGCAGGGTCATGGCCTCGGTGATGTTGACGATCAGGTCCTCGATGGAGTGGGTCATCTCGCTGGTGCGGCCGAGCTGGCGCTGGGCGCCGTTGACCGTGAGCTGGATGGTGAGGTCACCGGCGGCGGCGAGGTCCATGTCCGTCTCCACCCAGGGGCCGAGCGGGCAGGAGGTGTCGAAGCCCTTGGCCCGGGCCCACTGCTTCTCGCGCTTCTGGACGTCGCGCGCCGTGATGTCGTTGGCGCAGGTGTAGCCGAAGATCACGTCCTTGACGCGCTCGCGCGGGACCTCGCGGCACATCCGGCCGATCACCACGGCGAGCTCGGCCTCGTGGTGCACCTCCTGGGAGAAGGAGGGGTACTGGATCTCGTCTCCCGGGCCGATCACGGAGGTGGAGGGCTTGAAGAAGGCGAACGGGGCGTCGGGCACCTCGTTGCCGAGTTCCCTGGCGTGTTCGGCGTAGTTGCGGCCGAAGGCGACCACCTTGTTGGGGAGCACCGGGGGCAGCAGCCTGACCTTGCTCACCGGGACCTTGGTGCCGGAGAGCTCGAAGTCCGCGAACGGGATGCCCTTGATGATGTCGAGGACGAGTTCGTCCTGCCGGTCGCCCTCGACCGCGCCGAAGGCGACGTTCCCGTCGATGGAGAATCTGGCGATGCGCACGGGATGCTTGTCCCCTTGACTGAGCGGCTGGAGTCTGACGCTCCAGGCTAACGCGGAAGGGGGTCCCCGCCTCGCGCATTACAGGGGGGCCGCCTCGCGCGTGAGGAGCACGGCGAGGGTCCCGCCTCGCCCATGACGAGCACGGCGAGGGGTTCCGCCTCAGGGATGACGAGCACGGCACGGGCTCCCGCCTCACTCATGACGAAGGGCGCCCCGTGGCCGTGGGGCGCCCCTCGTGCGGGTGCGACGGACGGGTGTCGCCGTCCGGGCGCGGTGGCCGTGAGCGTTTCGCGGCCCGTGCGCGTATGGATCGGTGTTACTTCGCGGCGCCGGCCGCGACCGGGAGTTCCATGAGGACGGTGCGCTTGGGGTTGGCGGTCTGAGCCGGCAGTTCGACGGGGTGCTCCTGCTGGACCGGCGTCTGCAGTTCTTCGGCGCCGTCGAGGTGTGCCAGCGTGGTGCGCCGGGGGTTGGCGATCTTGTGGAACATCGTCGTCGTCTTCACTGTTTACTTGACCCTGTCCTGTTCACGGGCGCCCGAAAGGGGCCAAAAGCCCCGGGGCGGGCGCGGGTTGTCGGTTTTGCCATCCCTGTAAAGCGTCAGGCTAAACATGCCATTCCCGGCCGACGGCGCTGGAAGGCCGTGATCTCGGTGTGAGTTTGCTCACGTAATGACGGACATACGGGGCAATCCGCACCGACTTTCCAGTCGACGGAAACGGACATTCGCCCCCTGAAGCCCTCATTCCGCTCCTGATCATGTCGACTGGGACACCCGCTCCGTCCGGCCGACTCGCGGACTTACGCCCGTTATGCGTGGGATCACTTTCTACCGCCGGTCATGCCCCACTCACGCCGTGTCACCTATCTCACGGGTAAGCCCATGGGCCTTGTTGCAGATCCGGCACTGTGCTGGAATTCCACGGACCGCCGCAGGATCGAGCCGGCGCACAGGGGGCGCACCGACGCGCCGAGTGGCGGCGAGAAGGGGGAACCCGCGCCGGTCACTCACGACCACCACGGGGGCGTATTCAGGGCGCCCCTACGACGCCGACACCGTGCCTCGCCGTTCACGCGGAGGGGTGCCTGGTTCAGAGGTTGCGACGCTAGTGCAGGGACGTTTCAAGAGGGATGGCAGCGCTTCGGCGGAGCCGCAGGGCGGGACCGGCCCCAAGGCCGTCAGCTCTTCGCCCCAGCACGCCCAGAACCAGGGCACGGCCGCGCCCGGAAACGGTGGCGAACGCCCTGGCGCCGGCGCGCCCGCGGCGAGCCCGGCACCGGCCGCCCCGAAGGGTCCGACCGGCCCCGGCCCTCGAATAGCGCTGCGCAACTGGCGGATCTCCACCCGTCTGGTGTCGCTGCTCGCC
Source organism: Streptomyces griseoloalbus (assembly GCA_014650015.1). GTDB lineage: Bacteria > Actinomycetota > Actinomycetes > Streptomycetales > Streptomycetaceae > Streptomyces > Streptomyces griseoloalbus. The sequence continues at coordinate 129,640 of BMUD01000011.1, read as the reverse complement.
CTCCCGGTGGTCGCGGCCACCTCGCTGGGCGCCCTGCGTATCAACCAGTCGATGGACGACATCCAGCAGCTCGACAACATGAAGCTGCTGACGGACATGACCAAGCAGGCCACCGAGCTGGCGGCGGCGCTCCAGGAGGAGCGCGACCAGTCGGCCGGCCCGCTGGCGCACGGCGGCAAGGCCACCGACTTCTCGGTCAAGGGCTACCGCGACAAGACCGACCGGGCGCGGAACAACTTCATCGACAGCTCGGAGGCCATCGACGCCGCGAGCAAGGACGGCAACCTCAAGGGCGTCCGCGACAACCTGGTGCAGCTCGCCGGCGAGCTGGGCGAGCTCGAGAAGATCCGCAACACGGCCTTCGCCTCGGAGAAGAACTCCACGCAGACCGTCGAGGGCTACCACCGCCTGATCGAGAACCTGATCGACCTCTCGCAGGACATGGCGGAGGCGAGCAGCAACCCCGACATGATCGAGCGCACGCGCGCCCTGGCGTCCTTCTCCTCCGCGAAGGAGTACGCGTCGATCCAGCGCGCGGTCCTCGCCGCGGCGCTGCCCGCCAGCAACACCACCGTCGGCGACCTCTCCGAGAACGACCGGCTCTACGCCGAGTCGGCGCTGGCGAGCCAGAAGTCCGAGATCCGCAGCTTCAAGAGCATCTACGGCGATGTCGCCGCCACCGAGCTGCTCCTGCCGATCGAGGACGGCAACACCACGATCAGGGCCACCGACGAGTACGCCGGACGGGCACTGGCCTCGGAGTTCGGCCTCAGGTCGGTCGGCAAGCGGTCCTACCGCGACTGGCTGGACGACAGCTCCACCAAGATCCAGCAGATGAAGAACATCGAGCTCACGCTGCTCGAGGAGATGGAACAGAAGGCCCGTGAGCTGCGCAGCGCCACCGAGCGCGACGCGATCATCTCCGGTGCGCTGATCCTGATCGTGCTCGGTGTGTCGCTGGTCGGTGCCTTCGTGGTGGCCCGCTCCATGATCCGCTCGCTGCGCCGGCTGGAGGAGACCGCGACCAAGGTCGCCCAGGAGCGGCTGCCCGAGCTGGTCAAGCAGCTGTCCGAGGCCGACCCGCAGGACGTCGACACGTCCGTGCAGTCGGTCGGTGTGCACTCCCGGGACGAGATCGGCCGAGTGGCCGCGGCCTTCGACGACGTGCACCGCGAGGCGGTCCGCCTCGCCGCCGAGCAGGCCCTGCTGCGGGGCAACGTCAACGCGATGTTCACCAACCTCTCGCGTCGCTCCCAGGGTCTGATCCAGCGCCAGCTGTCGCTGATCTCCGAGCTGGAGTCCCGCGAGGCCGACCCGGACCAGCTGTCCTCGCTGTTCAAGCTGGACCACCTCGCCACGCGTATGCGCCGTAACGGTGAGAACCTGCTGGTTCTCGCGGGTGAGGAGCCCGGCCGCCGGTGGACCCGCCCGGTTCCGCTGGTCGACGTGCTGCGTGCAGCCGCGTCCGAGGTGGAGCAGTACGAGCGCATCGAGCTGGCCTCGGTGCCGAGCACCGAAGTGGCCGGCCGGGTCGTCAACGACCTCGTGCACCTGCTCGCCGAGCTGCTGGAGAACGCGACCTCGTTCTCCTCCCCGCAGACCAAGGTCAAGGTCACCGGTCACGCGCTGCCCGACGGCCGTGTGCTGATCGAGATCCACGACACCGGTATCGGTCTGTCGCCGGAGGACCTGGCGGCGATCAACGAGCGGCTCGCCTCGCCGCCCACCGTGGACGTCTCCGTCTCCCGCCGCATGGGTCTGTTCGTGGTCGGCCGTCTGTCGCAGCGCCACGGCATCCGCATCCAGCTCCGCCCGTCCGACTCCGGTGGCACGACCGCGCTGGTCATGCTGCCCGTCGACGTCGCCCAGGGCGGCAAGAAGCCCCAGGGCAAGCCGGGTCAGCCCGGCCCGGGTGGGGGTGGCCCGGCCGCCGCGCAGGCGGCCGCGGGTGCCGCCGCCGCACGGCGTGCCGCCGGTGCCGGCCAGTCCGGTGGCGGTGCTCTCGGCGCCGGTGCGCCCGGCAGCCGGCTCGGTGCCGGTCAGGGCCCGCGGGCCGCACTGCCCGGACGGGACGGCCGGCCGGGGGCGCGGGGACCGCAGGGTCCGTCGGGCAACCAGACGCCCTCGCTGTTCGACCAGGGCGCCCCCTCCGGTCCGCCGCAGGGCCGTCCCGCCCCCGCCGGCGCGGGTTCCGGTTTCGGCGCCCAGGCGCCCGGTGCCCCCGGTGCGCCCGGTGCCCCGCAGGGGCTTCAGGCCGCGGGTCCGGGCGGGACGCAGGACCAGGACGTCTTCGGTGGCGGCCGGGGCCAGGTGCCGCCGCAGCGGGGCAACCGGAACGCCGAGCGCGGACGTCGTCCGCAGCTCCCGCCGCGCGGTGGTGCGCGCGCCGAGCTGCCCGGCGGTGATCAGCAGCAGCCGCGCGTGCCCAGCTGGAGCGACGAGAACGCCCAGCCGCCGGTGCCCCGCGCCTCGCTGGACACCCCGCGCGAGCACGAGGAGCCGGACGTCTCCCGGACGGCCGCCATGCCCCGGTTCGACGACCGGCAGGGTCCCGGCTCGACGGCGGAGATCCCCCGCTTCGACGAGCGGCAGAACACCGGCCCGGCCTCGTACGACGCCTTCGGCGCCGACGCCTCGCAGAACACGGGCCAGTACGCCCAGCCGGGCGCGAACGGTGTCCAGAACACGGGCGAGTACACCCAGCCCGGTGCGAACGGTGTCCAGAACACGGGCGAGTACACCCAGCCCGGTGCGAACGGTGTCCAGAACACGGGCCAGTTCGTCCGCGGCGACATCTTCGGTCCGCCGCAGGCCCGGCCGGGCGGGCAGAATCCGTCCGCGACGGGCCAGTTCCCCGCCCCGCAGGGCTACGACAACGGCTCCACCGGCCAGTACCCGGCGCAGGACAACGGCTCCACGGGCCGGCACTCCCTCCCGCAGCGTGCGAACCCCGCCGACCCGGCTGTCACCGGCCAGTTCGAGCGTCCGCAGACGAACGGCGCACACGGCTTCGACTTCGGCGCCCCGCGTCCGCCGGCCCCGCAGCAGCGGCCGGTCCGCCAGGATCCGGGCAACGGCGGTGCCGCTCAGCGGCCCGACGACGGGCGGGGTGCGTCCGACGCCTGGGCGCTGCCGCCGGCCTCCGGCCCGGGCGACGGCCGTACACCGCTGTACGACACGCTGGAGACCAACTGGTTCCGCGGGCAGGAGCAGGACAACGGCTCGGCTCCGGCATCCCAGCAGCCGCAACAGCAGGAGCCGCAGGCCCCCACCGGCCCGCAGCGGTCCGCTTCCACCACCTGGCGCAGCTCGCCCAACGACGAGCTGGTCCGGCAGGCCGAACGCGTCCGGCAGCCGGCCGCGGGCGGCGTCACCACCTCCGGCCTGCCGCGCCGGGTACCCAGGGCGAACCTCGTCCCGGGTACGGCTCAGCAGCAATCGCAACAGAGCGGTCCTCAGGTCTCGCGCGCACCCGATGACGTGCGCGGCCGGCTGACCAATCTCCGTCGGGGTATCGCACAGGGTCGTCAGGCCGGTACCACCCAGACCGGCAGCTTCCCGAACCCCACTCACCAGCAGGAGCGTTAGTTGAGCCCGATGAGCCAGGCGGCACAGAACCTCAACTGGTTGATCACCAACTTCGTGGACAACACCCCCGGGGTGTCCCACACCGTCGTCGTGTCCGCCGACGGTCTCCTTCTGGCGCTCTCCGAGGGCTTCCCGCGCGACCGCGCGGACCAGCTCGCGGCCGTCGCCTCGGGACTGACCTCCCTGACGGCCGGTGCCTCCCGGATCTTCGAAGGCGGCAACGTCGCCCAGACGGTCGTGGAGATGGAACGAGGGTTCCTGTTCCTCATGTCCGTGTCCGACGGTTCGTCCCTGGCGGTTCTCGCGCATCCCGAGTGCGACATCGGCCTCGTCGGCTACGAAATGGCGCTGCTGGTCGACCGCGCGGGGGCGGTCCTCACCCCGGACCTGCGCGCTGAGCTACAAGGAAGTCTGCTCCACTGATCGGCCCCGGCACCACCCGTCACACCAAATCACCGTCCGGCCGCCACATTCCCCCCACCGGCCTCTTCAGACGGCTTGACTGACCGACTTGCTGTCCCCGCCCGGAGGATCCATGACCCCGCCCACCGCCTCTCATGATCCGTACGCGGAGCCGTACGAGGACGAGGGCGACCAGCCACTGGTCCGTCCCTATGCGATGACCGGTGGCCGGACCAGGCCGCGCTATCAGCTGGCCATCGAGGCACTGATCAGTACGACGGCCGACCCGGCAGCGCTCATGGGGCTCCTCCCGGAGCACCAGCGCATCTGCCATCTGTGCCGTGAGGTGAAGTCGGTCGCCGAGGTCTCGGCGCTGCTCAACATGCCACTGGGTGTTGCCCGGATCCTGGTGGCCGACTTGGCGGAGGCGGGTCTCGTCGCCGTGCACCAGCCGGGCGGCGACGAGACGACCGGCGCCCCCGATGTGACACTGCTCGAAAGGGTGCTCAGTGGACTTCGCAAGCTCTAGCGGCGGGACGGTCTCCGACAGCCGGTCCACCACGTCCGCGAAGATCGTGGTGGCGGGCGGCTTCGGCGTGGGCAAGACCACGTTCGTCGGCGCCGTCTCGGAGATCAACCCGCTGCGCACGGAGGCCGTCATGACGTCTGCTTCGGCGGGCATCGACGACCTCACCCACACCGGGGACAAGACCACCACCACGGTGGCCATGGACTTCGGCCGCATCACCCTGGACCAGGACCTGATCCTCTACCTGTTCGGCACCCCCGGCCAGGACCGCTTCTGGTTCATGTGGGACGACCTGGTGCGCGGCGCCATCGGCGCCGTCGTCCTCGTCGACACCCGCCGTCTCGCCGACTGCTTCCCGGCCGTCGACTACTTCGAGAACAGCGGACTGCCGTTCGTGGTCGCCCTCAACGGCTTCGACGGTCAGCAGCCGTACGCACCCGAGGAGGTGCGCGAGGCGCTGCAGATCGGACCCGACACCCCGATCATCACCACCGACGCACGGCACCGCGCGGATGCGAAGAGTGCGCTGATCACACTGGTCGAGCATGCCCTCATGGCACGTCTCAGGTAGGGCCAAAACAGAAGCGACATATGGCAGTTGTTCGTAGATGTACCGGAGCCGGCTGTGTCCTTCGACACCGCCGGCCCCGGTGTTCATAACGTTTCGGCAGAGGAATCGGGTGATACCGACACGCGACGCGGTCGAGCGGTATCGCTGCGCGTACGAAGGGCTCGCCTTTTGGGCGGAGCTCGTTCCTTATGACCGTTTTATCTGGGACTTACATCACTCGGAATCCTCCCCTTCCACTGTTTGGAAGAGCGCTGGTCGGCATGCTGGAATGCCTGAACTGCCCATGGGTCAAAGACGTACTCAGTAGTCGCTGGCACACCGGGCACTGAGACGAAGCGGCACGACGAAGGTGCCGACCGCCGAGAGGTTGTTGGTCGAGTGAGGCGAAGCACGAGCAGTCCCGAGCCGTCGGCCCGGGGCAACTTCACGCCGCCGCCGCGCACCGCGGCGCCCGCGCCCGGTCCGAAGCCGACGGCCGCGCCCGCCCCGAGCGGAGGACGCCTGTCCCCGCGCAACTGGCGCGTGGCGACGAGACTCAACGCGATCCTGCTCATACCCGTGCTCGTCGGTCTCGTCATGGGCGGCTTCCAGGTGAAGAGCTCGATCGACACCTGGCAGGAGGCCGAGGACGCGGAGAACACCGCCCGTCTGGTGCAGGCCTCCCTCACCTACGCCAACGCCCTCTACTACGAGCGCGACATCACCGCCGCCCCGCTGCTGCAGGGCAAGGGCCAGGACGACCCGACCGTGGCCCAGGCACGCGCCGCGACCGACAAGGCCGCCGACGGCTTCGACGAGGCCGCGCGGAGCATGCCGGACAAGCCCGGCCTCGAGCGCCGCCTGAAGCTGTTCCGCGAGGCCGAGCCCCAGCTGACCGGGCTGCGCGCCGCCGCGTACACCTCCAAGCTCAAGGGCGTACAGACGGAGGAGGGCTACGTCGCCGTCGCCCATCCCCTGATGGAGTTCGCCAACGAGCTCGGTCTCGGCACCGGCAACATCACCAGCTACGGACGTACGGTCTACGCGATCTCGCTCACCAAGGCGGCGCTGTCGCTGGAGCGCTCCATCGGCATGCACATGTTGGTGAAGCCCGGCCCCACCGACAGCCAGCTCGCCAGCCAGCGCGTCGCCCTCACCTCCTACGCCTACCTCGAGGGCATCGCCGTCGAGGAGTACCTCGGCGGTGGCACCGAGGCCGACGCGGCCAAGCTGGACCGTGCCAAGGAGAAGATCCAGGCCGAGGGTGCGGCCATGGCCAAGGAGGCCGCGCAGAAGGACCCGGACTACGTTCCGCCGCCCGCCAAGCCGGAGACGATGATCTCCGAGCTCGGCCGCCTCCCCTCCACGGACGCCGCCGCGCGCGCCGAACTCGCGGATCAGGGCATCACCCCCGCCAACTGGTGGGCCGTGAACACCCTCAAGTACGACGGCTACCGTCAGATCGAGTCGGACCTGGCCGACTCCGCGGTGGGTGAGGCCGCGCAGATCGCCGACGACGCCCAGCGCGACGCCTTCATCACCGGTGCCGCCGTCGTGGTCGCCCTGCTCGCCGCCTTCGTCCTGGCCGGCATGGTGGCCCGCCAGATGAGCCGCTCCATGCGCCGGCTGCGCAACGCCGCCTTCGGCATCGCCGAGCAGCGCCTGCCGATGCTGGTCGACCAGCTCTCGCGTACCGACCCCGGCCGGGTCGACACCAAGGTCGCGCCGATCCCGGTCTCCTCGACCGACGAGATCGGCGAGGTCGCCCGCGCCTTCGACCAGGTCCACCGCGAGGCGGTCCGGCTCGCCGCCGAGCAGGCGCTGCTGCGGGGCAACATCAACGCGATCTTCACCAACCTGTCGCGTCGCAACCAGTCGCTGATCGAGGGCCAGCTGACTCTGATCACCGACCTGGAGAACAACGAGGCCGACCCGGACCAGCTGGAGAACCTCTTCCGCCTGGACCACCTGGCCACCCGTATGCGCCGCAACGGCGAGAACCTCCTGGTCCTCGCCGGCGAGGAGCCCGGCCGCCGCTGGGACCAGCCGGTGCCGCTGGTCGACGTGCTGCGCGCCGCCTCCTCCGAGGTGGAGCAGTACGAGCGCATCGAGCTGTCCGGCGTCCCCGAGGCCGAGATCCACGGCCGCGCGGTGACCGACCTCGTGCACCTGCTCGCCGAGCTCCTCGAGAACGCCACCACGTTCTCCTCCCCGCAGACCAAGGTCCGCGTCACCGCGACCCGTCTCCCCGACGGCCGCGTGATGATCGAGATCCACGACAAGGGCATCGGCCTGACGGCCGAGGACTTCGCGGACATCAACCACAAGCTGGCCAACCCGCCCACCGTGGACGTCGCGATCTCCCAGCGCATGGGCCTGTTCGTGGTCGGCCGGCTGTCCGACCGGCACGGCATCCGGGTCCAGCTGCGCCCCTCGGGCGAGCAGGCCGGCACCACTTCGCTGGTCATGCTCCCGGACGCGATCACCCACGGTGGTGGCGGCGATCAGCAGGTGGACCGCAGCGAATTCACGGTGTCGCAGATCATCCCGGAGCAGCAGTTCCAGGGTGAGAACTTCAACCAGCAGCCGCTGCGCACCGCCGCGGAGCTGGGCTTCGACGACACCCGCTACTCGGAGGTCCCCGACGACATCCGCGAGCTGGACCCGGTCGGCCGTTCCCTGTTGCGCGAGGAGCGCCGGGCCGCTCTGGAGGCCCAGCCGGAGCCCGAGGCGACCGCCGCGAACGCCCAGGAGACCCCCGAGGCGAGCGCCTACCCCGACGGGTTCGCCGCCCCGCAGGGCTACGACAACGGCCAGGGATACGAGGGCAACGGCCAGGGATACACCGAGGGCCAGGGCTTCGACGGCGGCTACCAGGAGCAGCAGACCGCCGGGTACGACCAGCAGGCGTACGACAACGGGCAGCCCTCGCCGTACGAGCAGCAGCAGCCGTCGTACGGCGAGGGCTACTACGCGCCGAACGGCCAGAACGACCCCTTCTCGCCCAACGGCGGCTACCCGGACCCCTCCTACGCGGAGCCGGTCCAGGACGACCGCGCGGCGGCGGGTGCCTCCGATGCCTTCCCGTCCTTCGCCGAGCGTCGCCGGGACGACGACTGGCCGCAGCAGGACGGCTACCGCAACGACTACCCGGGCCAGTACCCTGCTCAGGCCCCGGAATCGGAATCTGCGCAGGCCGCTGACGTACGTGAGCCGAACAGCGTAGGCTTCGACCGTCCGGGACCCGTTCCCAGCGATGTCCACGACCTGACCGAGGCCGGGCTCCCCCGCCGCGGATCCACCGCGGGCGGCGCGAACGGTACGGCGGGCGCACGGAGCGTGAGCCAGGAGCCGCCGGCCCCCACTGCGGAAAGCGGCGCCGGCGACAGCGGCTGGCGTTCAGCGAACGACGAGCGCTGGCAGCAGGCCTCGCAGCTCCGGAAGCCCAAGGCGGGCGGTGTGACCTCCTCCGGTCTGCCGCGGCGGGTCCCCAAGGCCAACCTGGTCCAGGGAGCCGCCGAGAGCACCCCTCAGGGAGGCCCCCAGGTCTCCCGCGCCCCGGAGGACGTCCGGGGCAGGCTGAGCAACCTGCGTCGTGGTGTCCAACGGGGCCGCAGCGCGGGCAGTGAAACGAATGGCCAGGGCTTCGGTCCTGACAGCACCTACAACCAGGAGCGTTAGTGTGAGCCCGATGAGCCAGGCGGCACAGAACCTGAACTGGTTGATCACCAACTTCGTGGACAACACCCCGGGGGTGTCCCACACGGTGGTGGTCTCCGCCGACGGACTCCTTCTGGCGATGTCCGAAGGCTTCCCCCGTGACCGCGCCGACCAGCTCGCGGCCGTCGCCTCCGGTCTGACGTCTCTGACGGCAGGCGCGTCCCGGATCTTCGAGGGCGGCAGCGTGAACCAGACGGTTGTGGAGATGGAGCGGGGATTCCTGTTCATCATGTCCATTTCCGACGGTTCGTCGCTCGCGGTTCTCGCACATCCCGAGGCGGACATCGGCCTCATTGGGTACGAGATGGCGCTTCTGGTGGACCGTGCCGGTACGGTCCTGACTCCGGACCTTCGTGCGGAGCTCCAGGGGAGCCTTCTCAACTAAAGGACGGACGGTGCGTTTTGGCGTCCCGTGGCCGTAAGGTTTCGGGACGCGGCTCCACATGATGGGTGCCAGGCACAGTCGGAGGAGGAGAAAGTGGCAACACCCCAGGACGGTTCATCCGCGGGCAACTGGTCGTACGGCCCCGCCCAGGGCCAGAACGACGGTTCCCAGAACGGGTACGGCTACCCCTCCGCTCCGCACCACCGGCAGCCGTACGCGCCGCAGGGCCCCGGCCCTTCGCCGTACGACCAGCCGCACGCCCCCCGCATCCAGCCCGTGCAGCCGCAGCGCCGAGCACCCGAACCGGCGCCCGCCGGGGCGTCGAACAATCCCCTGGTGCGCCCGTACGCCATGACGGGCGGTCGCACCAGGCCCCGGTACCAGCTCGCCATCGAGGCGCTGGTGCACACCACCGCGCAGCCGCACCAGATGCAGGGCCAGCTGCCCGAGCATCAGCGGATCTGCAACCTTTGCCGGGAGATCAAGTCGGTGGCCGAGATCTCGGCCCTGCTGACCATCCCTCTCGGCGTGGCCAGGATCCTCGTCGCCGACTTGGCGGAGGCGGGCCTGGTCGCCATCCATCAGCCCGGCGGCGACGAGAGCGCCGGCGGCCAGCCAGACGTGACACTGCTCGAAAGGGTGCTCAGTGGACTTCGCAAGCTCTAGCGGCGGTCCTTCCCGCTCCACCACCTCGGCGAAGATTGTGGTGGCGGGTGGCTTCGGCGTGGGCAAGACCACGTTCGTCGGGGCCGTTTCGGAGATCAACCCGCTGCGCACGGAGGCCGTCATGACGTCTGCTTCGGCAGGCATCGACGACCTCACCCACACCGGGGACAAGACCACCACCACGGTGGCCATGGACTTCGGCCGCATCACCCTGGACCAGGACCTGATCCTCTACCTGTTCGGCACCCCCGGCCAGGACCGCTTCTGGTTCATGTGGGACGACCTGGTGCGCGGCGCCATCGGCGCGATCGTGCTGGTGGACACCCGTCGTCTCGCCGACTGCTTCCCGGCCGTCGACTACTTCGAGAACTCGGGCCTCCCCTTCGTCATCGCCCTCAACGGCTTCGACGGTCAGCAGCCGTACAACCCGGACGAGGTCCGGGAGGCTCTGCAGATCGGGCCCGACACGCCGATCATCACGACGGACGCGCGGCATCGTGCCGACGCGAAGTCGGCGCTGATCACTCTCGTGGAGCACGCGCTGATGGCACGCCTGCGCTAGGGCCTGCGGCGCGACTGCCCACCGCGCGCGGGCAGTCGCGCCGCGGCCTGCGGGCAGTCGTGCCGCTGGGGCGGCACGGGTGGGCGCGGGCGGGACCCCTCGGATGTCGGGCAGCGCGATGCCCCCTGCGGCCACTGGGCCGCAGGGGGCTGTCGCATGCCGGGTGCGGGTGGTCATTGGCCGGTCGTGCGGTTCCCCGCGCATCTGGGGGCGTTGCCCCGACGGCGTCACGAGAAGAGGCCCCTCCTTCGTGGAGGGGCCTCTTTCATGGTGCCGGGGGTCAGCGCCAGCTGTGCGGGGCGCGGAAGCCGCCCTCGCGCTCCAGGCGGCGCCAGCCGGCCCGTGCGCGGCCACGGTGGGCCGGCGCGGTGGCGGACGGCTGGGCGGCCGCCCGCGCCAGCAGGATCGCCGTGAGGGCGGCGACTTCCTCGGGCCCTGCGTGGCCCTTCTCGACGCGGATGTCAGGTGTGCTCATGGTTCTCAGTCTCCCTGGGAGAGATGTCCGCCGGGTTACTGCGGCGGGTTGCCGTGCTTGCGGGACGGCAGATCGGCGTGCTTGGTCTGCAGCATCGCCAGCGATCGGATCAGCACCTCGCGGGTCTCGGCGGGGTCGATCACGTCGTCGACCAGTCCGCGCTCGGCCGCGTAGTACGGGTGCATCAGCTCGGACTTGTACTCCTTGACCATCCGGGCCCGCATGGCATCGGGGTCCTCGGCCTCGGCGATCTGCCGACGGAAGATGACGTTGGCCGCACCCTCCGCACCCATCACCGCGATCTCGTTCGTCGGCCAGGCGTAGGTCAGGTCGGCACCGATGGACTGGGAGTCCATGACGATGTACGCGCCGCCGTACGCCTTGCGCAGGATCAGCGAGATCCGCGGCACGGTCGCGTTGCAGTACGCGTACAGCAGCTTCGCACCGTGCCGGATGATGCCGCCGTGCTCCTGGTCCACACCCGGCAGGAACCCGGGCACGTCCAGGAAGGTCAGGATCGGGATGTTGAAGGCATCACACATCTGGACGAAGCGGGCGGCCTTCTCGGACGCCTCGATGTCCAGCACACCCGCCAGCGACTGCGGCTGATTGGCGACGATACCGACCACCTGACCGTCCATCCGGGCCAGCGCGCAGATGATGTTGCGCGCCCACCGCTCATGGACCTCCAGGTACTCGCCGTCGTCGACGATCTCCTCGATGACCTTGGCCATGTCGTAGGGCCGGTTGCCGTCGGCCGGGACCAGGTCGAGCAGGACCTCGCCGCGGCGGTCCGCGGCGTCCGTGCTCTGCGCCCGCGGCGGGTTCTCCCGGTTGTTCTGCGGGAGCAGCGACAGGAGGTAGCGCACCTCGTGGATGCACGTCTCCTCGTCGTCGTAGGCGAAGTGGCAGACGCCGGAGGTCTCGGCGTGGACGTCGGCGCCGCCCAGACCGTTCTGGGTGATCTCCTCGCCGGTGACCGCCTTGACGACGTCCGGGCCGGTGATGAACATCTGCGAGGTCTCGCGGACCATGAACACGAAGTCCGTGAGGGCGGGGCTGTAGGCCGCGCCGCCCGCGCACGGGCCGAGCATCACGCTGATCTGCGGGATGACGCCGGACGCCTTGGTGTTGCGCTGGAAGATGCCGCCGTACCCGGCGAGGGCCGAGACACCCTCCTGGATGCGCGCGCCGGCACCGTCGTTCAGCGACACCAGCGGCGCGCCGGCCGCGATGGCCATGTCCATGATCTTGTGGATCTTGGTGGCGTGCGCCTCACCCAGCGCACCACCGAAGATCCGGAAATCGTGGGCGTAGACGAAGACCGTGCGGCCGTCGACCGTGCCCCAGCCGGTGATCACACCATCGGTGAACGGCTTCTTGGTCTCCAGACCGAACCCCGTCGCCCGGTGCCGGCGCAACTGCTCGACCTCACGGAACGACCCCGCATCCAGCAGCAGCTCGATGCGCTCCCGCGCGGTCAGCTTGCCCTTGGCGTGCTGCGCCTGGGTCGCCTTCTCGCTCGGGCCGGCCAGTGCCTGGGCACGGATCTCGTGCAGTTCAGCCACGCGTCCGCGCGCGTCGGTCGGCTCACCCGGCGCCTCATCCAAAACGGTCATGTAGTGACCTTACGAAGACCACCCAGGAATGCGAGCCGTCGACTCCTCACAGTCTCCGGGGTGTTTTCCTGGTACCACTGAACAGAACCACGGGGGCATACAGGCGTTCCAACTGCTCAGAGGGCGTCCGGCTTGTAAGGGTCACACAAAGACGACAGCTGAGAGCCACCTCACATCGACGGGTGGCGCATACCTCCCCGAGGGTGATGCGCAGCCGCGGCCGGGGGCCGGTGGCCCGGATTTCAGCGGACTCCGGGGCCCTCGGTGCTCTTCGCACCGGGTGATCCCGGACGATCTCCACCGGTTCACCCGTTCGAGTCGGTTCGCTGCCGCAGAGGGTAGCGGTACGGCCGTGGCCGCGGAGCGGGGGGACGCGGCGGTGAGCGGTCCCGCGGTGCCCGGCTGCCCGAAGGCGGCGGTGAGCGGTCAGGCCGAGGGCGCGGCCGTTGACGCCGTCCACGACGTGGTCGACGGCCGCGCCGGTCCGGCCGGGGGCGGCCTCGTCGTACAGGGCGGCCATGATGTCGGCGGGGAGGCGCCGGCCGCCGATCCGCACGGGTCCTCAGCCGAAGTGGTTCAGGAGTCTGCGGTAGAGGCTGGGCGTGAGCGCGCGTACGCGGGCCGGGAGGGTGAGCCAGGCGGGGATGTAGGTGTCGTCGCGGGCCTCGGCGACGGCGTCCCAGACGGCGGCAGCGATCCGGCCGGGTGAGGTGGGCCGGGGGCGGGACCGGTGGTACGGCCTGCCGCGGCGGGCGAAGAAGCCCGTCGCGACGGGGCCGGGCACGACGAGCGTCACCCCCACACCCGTACCGCGCAGTTCCTGCCGGAGCGCCTCGGCGAACGCGGCGAGTCCGGCCTTGGCCGCGGAGTACACCGCTTCCTCCCGCACTCCCACGCAGCCGGCCACCGATCCGACGAGCACCACCCGGCCCCGGCCGGACTCCACCATGGCGGGCAGCACCTCCCGCACGAGGTGCAGCGTCGCGTTGAGGTCCAGGAACAGCACCCGGTCGATGTCGGTGTGCGGCATGGTCAGGAAGGGCCCCGCCCAGCCGATGCCCGCCCCGGCGACCAGCACGTCGATCCGGCCGGTCGCCCGCAGGGCCGCCTCCGCCAGGAGCCGCGCCCCCTGCGGGGCGCCGAGGTCGGCGGGCAGGAGGACCGCGGACGTACCGGACGCCGTCTCCTCCAGCCGGCGCCGGTCCCGGCCGCTGAGCAGCAGATGCCAGCCCCCGGCGGCGAAGCGCCGCGCGGTGGCCGCGCCGATGCCCGAGGAGGCGCCGGTGACGAGGGCTACCCGCCGGTCCGTGCGGGGCGGCGGCCCGTGTCCCCGCGCGGCTGCCCGGGCGGAGGCGGCGGCACCGCGCGCGGGGTCCGCCGGAGGGTCGTAGGTGGAGCCGGAGCCGGTGGTGGTCACGAGTCGGTCTCCCTGCGCTGTCGGTCCGCTTAGGTCTCGTGGTCGCTGCGGGTCCTCGCCCTCCAGGACACCCCCACTCCGGTGCACCGCGCCAGTGCTGGAGCCCGTCCGCCCGGCCCCGGTGCCGCCCGGTCCGGACGCGCCGTTCTCCCCGTCGGCGGGCAGGGCGGCCCGGCGCGCCGGGGGGCCGTGGGCCGCGCCGCAGGACCACTCCTGCGTGCCGCACGATGGGGCCAGGCGGGCGTATGAGGGATACGCGGCCCGATGTCCCGGTATACGAAGGGGGCACCCTTTCCTGTCCGGTCCGTCCGGCCCCCGTGGCGAGGTCACCATGCGTCTGCTGCTCGTCCACCCCAGTGCCCTGATGTACTCCGAGATCTTCCTTCGGCTCGAACCGCTGGGCCTGGAGCGGGTGGCGGGCGCCGCCCGTGCGGCCGGTCACGAGGTCCGGGTCGTCGACCTCCAGGTGCTCGGTCACAACCGGCTGCGCGACGAGGTGCGGTCCTTCCGTCCACAGGCCCTTGGCATCTCGCTGAACTACCTGGCGAACATCCCGGAGGCGATCGGGCTCGCGGAGCGGGTGAAGCGGGAGGTGCCGGACTGCTTCGTGTTCTTAGGCGGGCACAGTGTCTCCTTCGTCGCCGAGGAGGTCCTCGAACAGGCGGCGGGCGCGGTCGACGCGGTGGTCCGCGGGGAGGGGGAGCCGGCGGTCGCGCCGCTGCTGGAGGCGGTGCGCGACGGCGGGGTGGAGGGTGTGCCGGGCATCGTCACGGCGTCCGGTCGCGGCCCCGCGCCGCTGATGCTGCACGGTATCGACGCGCCGCTGCCGGCGCGTGACCTGATGCGCAGCCGGCGCCGCTACTTCATCGGCGAGCTCGATCCGTGTGCCTCCGTCGAGTTCACCCGGGGCTGCCCCTGGGACTGCTCGTTCTGCTCGGCGTGGACGTTCTACGGCCGCAGCTACCGCAAGGCCTCGCCGGAGGCGGCGGCGGAGGAGCTGGCGAGCGTCCGCGAGCCGAACGTGTTCATCGTGGACGACGTGGCCTTCATCCGTCCCGAGCACGGGAACGCCATCGCCGCCGAGGTCGAGCGGCGCGGCATCCGCAAGCGGTACTACCTGGAGACGCGTTCCGACGTCCTGCTGCGCCACCCCGAGGTGTTCGAGCGATGGGCGCGGCTGGGGTTGCGCTACATGTTCCTCGGCATGGAGGCGATCGACGCCGAAGGACTCGACCTGTACCGCAAGCGGGTCAGTCCCGACGAGAACCTCAGGGCGCTGGAGACGGCCCGTCGGCTCGGCATCAAGGTCGCCGTCAACCTGATCGTGGACCCGGCCTGGGACGAGGAACGCTTCCGGGTGGTGCGGGAGTTCGCGCTGGCCGTGCCGGAGATCGTGCACTTCACCGTGATGACGCCGTATCCGGGTACGGAGATCTGGCACACCGAGTCGCGCCGGCTCACCACCCGCGACTACCGGCTCTTCGACATCCAGCACGCGGTGGTGCCCACCACGCTGCCGCTGGAGCGCTTCTACGAGGAGCTGGTGCGCACCCAGGCGGTCATCAACCGCAAG
This sequence comes from Streptomyces griseoloalbus, assembly GCA_014650015.1. Classification (GTDB taxonomy): domain Bacteria; phylum Actinomycetota; class Actinomycetes; order Streptomycetales; family Streptomycetaceae; genus Streptomyces; species Streptomyces griseoloalbus. Next base: position 114,154 of record BMUD01000011.1, on the reverse strand, counting down.
CATCTGGGGGTGCGCACGGCGTTCGGCGCGGCGCGCGTGCTCGCCACCCATCTGCTGCACGGGCAGACGAACTTCGCCCGCATGCTGTGGAAGTTCAACCAGGTCTACGACCCGCGCCGGCAACTCGCCGACCATGCGCGGCCGGTACGTCACGAGCTGCCGCTCCCCCGGCACCTCGACGTCGGTGACCGGCGCAGGCTGTACGTCCACACCCGGGACGCGACGCAGGACACGCGCCGGACGCCGGACTAGACGGTGTCGTCGGGATCAGGCCGACTTCCGGGAAGCGGCGCCTCGCGGCCGAGCCGAGCGGGGTCCGGTCCGTGCCGCCGCAAGGCGCAGGAGGGCGCCGGGGCGGAGCCCCGGCGGCCGACGACAACGCGGTGGACACGCCTGCCGGGCCCCGCTCGGCTCAGCACGCTCCGAACGACACCGCCTGACTTGGACCGGGGGTTCTTCCGACATGGGGATCGCCGTCCTCGCCTCGCTCGCCGCGGGTGTCTGTTTCGCCGTCGCGGGGGTCATGCAGCAGTGGGCGGCGGCGGCGCGGCCGGACGCGGAGGCGCTCACGGCCCGGCTGCTGGGGCATCTGGCGCGCGACCGGTTGTGGCTCTGCGGGATCGCTCTGGCCGTGGTGGCGTACGGATTCCAGTCGCTGGCGCTGGCGTTCGGGCCGCTGAGCCTGGTGCAGCCGCTGATCGTCGCCGAACTGGTCTTCGCCGTCCCGCTGTCGGCTCGGCTGCACCGGCTGCGGCTGGGCCGGCGCGAGTGGTCCGGCACGCTCGCGGTGGCGGTGGGTCTGGCGCTGGCCCTGGTCTCCGCCCGCCCGCACGGCGGCGACCCGCGGGCGGCCGGCCCGCTGCCCTGGCTGCTGGCCGTCGGCGTGATCGCCGTCGTGGTCTGCGGTGCCCTCGCGACCGCGCGGGTGCTGGCCGGCCCGTGGCGGGCCTCGGCGACGGCGCTCGCCGCGGGGGCGGTCATGGGCACCCAGTCCGTCCTGCTGGCCGCGACGGTGGACCGGCTCCGGCACGGGCTGTTCGCGGCCCTGGCCGCCTGGCAGACCTACGCGCTCGTCGCGGCCAGCGTGGGCGGCCTGCTGCTCATCCAGAGCGCGTTCCAGCAGGGTCCGCTGGCCGCGAGCATGACCGTCCTGGACGCGACGGAACCGGTGGTCGCGGTGACCGTGGGCATGCTCCTCTTCGACGAGACGATCCGCACGGGCTGGCCGGTCTCGGCGGTGACGGTGGCGGGGCTGGCCCTGGTGGCGGCGGGGATCGCGAGCCTGGACACGTCACCGGTCATCGCGGCGTCGCACGGTCGGCACCGGGACGGCGGGGGGTGAGCGGGTCCCGGCCGCTCAAGAGGTGTGGGTGCCGGACGCGCGGCCGGCTCTCGGGGTGTGCCGGAGTGTCCGGGCGGGGCGGGACCAGACCGGCAGGAGGTCCTCCCCGAGCACCCGGTCCCAGGTGGGGTGGCTGGTCCTGGACGTCACCGCCGCCCGCTGCCGTACCGCCTCGCGTGCGGCGGGTCGGTCGAGCAGCGGGCGCAGGGTGTCCGCCCAGGCCCGTGGGTCGTCCCGGGGGACGACGATGCCGTCCCGGCCGGGTGCGCTCAGCCAGCGGGTGGTGTGCGCGCCCTCGGGCAGGACGACCGCCAGGCCGCACGCCATCGCCTCCGCGACGACGTTGCCGCTGGTCTCCGTGCGGGACGGGAAGGCGAAGACGTCGCAGCCCGCGTACACCCGTGCCAGCCGGTCCTGCGGGAGCGGCCCGAGCAGGGTGACGTCCGGCCCGAGCGCGCGGCGTACGGCGGCCTCCTCCGCGCCCGAACCCGCCATGACCAGGTGCGCGGCACCGCCGCGGGCGCGCAGCAGCCGGACGCTCTCGGTCAGCAGGGGCACGCCCTTGGTGGCGTCCAGCCGGCCGGCGAACAGCACCAGCGGGCGGTCGGCCGGTACGCCGTACTCGCGCACGAGCCGGGCGCGTGCGGTGGGGTCGGGCCGGAAGAGGTCGTGGTCGATGCCGCGGCGCAGCAGGGCCACGCGGTGCGGGCCGAGCGTGCGGGCGAGCTCCGCGCGCCCTTCCGGGGTCGGGACCAGGACGCGTTCGCAGCGGCTCAGCAGCCGGTCCCGGCGCCGGCGCAGCCGGGTCTCGGCCCGGTCGGCGAGAAGGTCGTCCACCGTCGGATGGGTGCCGGGCAGCCAGCGGTCGGTGAGATAGCGGGCGTAGACGGAGGCGAGCAGCGGTACGTCGGTGTGCACGGAGCCGATGAGCCGGGGCCGGGGGGCGGATCGCCGGGCCGCGTGGTGGTCGAGCCGTACGGCGGTGGCGGCGAAGGCGAAGCTGTGGGTGAGGTGCCAGACGTCGTGCCGGGGCAGCAGGGCCGCGAGCCTCGGATGCCAGGGCGCGAGGTCGCAGACGTCCTCCGCGCTGTCGGCCGACCGTATCGCCGCCGTGCTGAGCACCGGCCGGAGCGCGACGATCCGGACGTGCGGGCTCAGGGGCTCCACGCGCTCCCGTTCGCCGAGGAAGTAGACGGTCAGGTCCAGGTCGGGTGGTGTGCCGCCGCGGTCGGGGGACAGGCGCTCCGGAAGGCGGGCGGCGCTGCGCGCGAAGTGTTCCCAGCACTTCACATGGCCGCCCGACGTGTCGCGCCGCAGCAGCTCCACCAGCACCGCTACCGAGAGCACGACCTGCGGGTACCACGCGTTTTGGCGACTGAATCGCGCCACCCACGGCAAAGATGTTGAATGTTGAAGGGAATAGGTCTACGGTGGGTTCCGTTCAGTTAGTTGAACATTCAACCTGATCTCCCAGGAGGAACACCATGAGCATCTTCGGCCGCAAGAACGACGGAACCGCCACCGCGACCACCGCTTCCGCCGTGAACCCGGACCTCGCCGCGCTGACCGGCGAGTACACGATCGACCCCGCGCACAGCACGATCGGTTTCGTCGCCCGGCACGCCATGATCACCAACGTCAAGGGCGGCTTCAAGGACTTCACCGGGACGCTGCGGCTCGACGGCTCCGACCCGTCCAGCTCCACGGCCACCCTCGACGTGGTGATGGACAGCATCGACACGGGCAACGCCGACCGTGACGGTCACCTGAAGACGGCGGACTTCTTCAAGACGGACGAGTTCCCGGCGATGACGTTCCGCTCGACCAAGGCGGAGGCCCTCGGCGGCGACGACTACCGCGTCACCGGTGACCTGACCATCCTGGGCACCACCAAGCCGCTCACCATCGACCTCGAGTTCAACGGTGCCGCGACCGACCCCTTCGGCAACGAGCGCGTCGGCTTCGAGGGCAAGGCGGAGATCCTGCGCTCCGAGTGGGGCCTGACCTGGAACGCGGCGCTGGAGACGGGTGGCGTCCTGGTCTCCGACAAGATCAAGCTGAACTTCGACATCTCGGCGATCCGCAAGACCGCCTGACACCGCCCCCGGCGCCCCCGACCGGCGCCCCCCTGAGCGCGCCCGCCCCCCAACTCCCCCGTACGGGAGGGCGGGCGCTCGGCGTACCCGGGAACGCCGGCGGCCGGGCGGAACCGGGCCGTGCCCGTTCAGAAGCCGCCGCCGAAGTCTCCCCCGCCGCCACCGAAGTCGCCGCCGCCGAAGCCGCCCCCGCCACCGAAGTCGCCGCCGCCGAAGTCGCCGCCGTCGAAGTCCGCGCCGGAGACGTCGCCGCCCGCGTAGCCGCCGAAGTCGCCGTAGCCCGCGCCGTAGTCGGTCGCGTAGCCGGGGCCGGCCATCATGCCGCCGAGCATGGTGCCGACGAGCAGGCCGGGCAGCAGGCCGCCGCCGAAGTAACCGCCCGCCCAGGGGCCGTAGGCGGGACCCGCGTCCCAGTAGGGGCGGCGGCCGTAGTCGGTGTCGACCTCGCGGACGGCGGGGTCGAGACCGTCGGCGAGACGGGTCCGGTCGGCCGCGCACACCGGGACCTCGCGTGTGGCGCCGCCCGGCGGCGTCCAGGTGGCGTCGGTCACCGAGGGCCCGTGGCGGGGGTCGAAGAAGCAGGGCGGCCGGCGCTCCGGCAGCGGGCGCCCCTCGCGGCGGGCGGCGAGCCGGGCGAGGGAGAAGCGGCCGTCCTCCACGGCCTGGGTGACGGCACGGACGTCCTCCGGTTTGCGCGCCTGGGCCATGTACGACTTGGACTGCTCGTAGGCGTCCAGCGCGTGCTCGTAGTCCGCGCGCATCGCGTCGTCCGCGCCGGATTCGGAGGGGTGGAAGTCGAGGCGGTCGAGTTCCTCGCCGAACGCGGTGATGTCCTCGTCGACCACCACCCGCAGCTTCTCCAGCGCGGCCCGCTGCTCCTCCTCGTGGCGCCGCCGGTTGCGGCGGACCAGGGTGTACGCGCCCACGCCGCCGGCCGCCAGCACCGCTCCGACGGTGATCAGCCCGCCGACGGGGGCGTTGCCGCCGGACCCCTCGCTCCAGGAACTCGGAGCCGAGCCGCCGGTGTTGCGCAGCGCGTCGTCGACGAAGTCGTTCAGCTGGGCCTTCGCGTCGCCGGCGCCCTGCACGGCCGTGACGAGGTTGCGCACCCCGTCGCGGCTCAGCACACTGCTGTCGGCGCGCGCGTCGAACGCGTCGCCGAGCCGGATGCCGTACAGACCGGTGACACCGGTCTCGGTGCGCAGGTTCCTGAAGAGGTCCTGGGTCGGATAGCCCGCCGGGAGGACCGCGACGAAGACGGGTTTGTCCGCGTCCTCGATCTTGTCGGCGAGGGCCTGGGCGTCGGAGGGGGCCAGGATGTCCCTGGCCCCGGGGTCGACGTAGACGGGGCTCTCGCGCAGTTCCCGGGCGACGACCGACAGATCCGTGGCCGCCTGCGCCCCGGGCGCACCGGCCATCAGGACCGCCAGTACGGAGGCCACCGGCACGATCAGCAGGCGTACGAGGGTACGCGTCAGCGCGTCCTTCATACGTTCGAAGCTACCCGAATTCCGCTGGAAACGGACATCGGGGTCGGCAGGGGTTCCGGTGACACCCCTGCCGGGCCGGGTTCCTACGCCGCCGGCTCCACGCCGGCCCGCAGCAGCCCGTAGGCGTACGCGTCCTCCAGGGCCTGCCAGGACGCGGCGATGACGTTCTCCGCGACGCCCACCGTGGACCACTCCCCCGCCCCGTCGGACGTGGAGATCAGGACCCTGGTCGTGGACTGGGTGCCGTGCTTGCCCTCCAGGATGCGGACCTTGTAGTCGACCAGCTCCAGCTGGGCGAGCTGGGGGTAGATCTTCTCCAGGGCGACGCGCAGGGCGCGGTCCAGGGCGTTGACCGGGCCGTTGCCCTCCGCGGTGGCGACGATGCGCTCGCTCTTGGCCCACAGCTTGACCGTGGCCTCGTTGGCGTGGGTGCCGTCGGGGCGGTCCTCGACGATCGCGCGCCAGGACTCCACGTCGAAGTACTTCAGCGGCCTGCCCTCGGCCTCCGCGCGCAGCAGCAGTTCGAAGGAGGCGTCGGCGGCCTCGTAGGTGTAGCCCTTGAGCTCGCGCTCCTTGACCCGCTCCACGACCCGGCCGACCAGTTCCCGGTCGCCGCCGAGATCGATGCCGAGCTCCTTGCCCTTGAGCTCGATGGAGGCGCGGCCGGCCATGTCGGAGACCAGCATCCGCATGGTGTTGCCGACCTGCTCGGGGTCGATGTGCTGGTACAGGTCCGGGTCGACCTTGATCGCGGAGGCGTGCAGGCCGGCCTTGTGCGCGAAGGCGGAGACACCGACGTAGGGCTGGTGGGTGGAGGGGGTGAGGTTGACGACCTCGGCGATGGCGTGCGAGATACGGGTCATCTCGCGCAGGTGCCCCTCGGGCAGCACCCGCTTGCCGTACTTCAGCTCCAGGGCGGCGACCACCGGGAACAGGTTGGCGTTGCCGACCCGCTCGCCGTAGCCGTTGGCCGTGCACTGCACGTGGGTGGCGCCCGCGTCCACGGCGGCGAGGGTGTTGGCGACCGCGCAGCCGGTGTCGTCCTGGGCGTGGATGCCGAGCCGGGCGCCGGTGTCGGCGAGCACGGTGGCGACCACGGCCTGGATCTGCGCCGGGAGCATGCCGCCGTTGGTGTCGCAGAGGACGACGACGTCGGCGCCGGCCTCGGCGGCGGCGCGGACGACCGTCTTGGCGTACTCGGCGTTGGCGCGGTAGCCGTCGAAGAAGTGCTCGCAGTCGACGAAGACCCGGCGGCCCTGGCCCTTGAGGAAGGAGACGGTGTCGCGGACCATCTCCAGGTTCTCGTCGAGGGTGGTGCGCAGGGCCAGCTCGACATGGCGGTCGTGGGACTTCGCGACCAGCGTGATCACCTGGGCGCCGGAGTCGAGGAGCGCCCTGACCTGGGGGTCCTTCTCGGCGGTGGTGCCGGCGCGGCGGGTGGCGCCGAACGCGACCAGCTGGGCGTGCCGGAACTCGATCTCCTGCCGGGCGCGGGCGAAGAACTCGGTGTCCCGGGGGTTCGCGCCGGGCCAGCCGCCCTCGATGAAGCCCACGCCGAACTCGTCCAGGTGCCGTGCGATGGCGAGCTTGTCGGCGACCGTGAGGTTGATGCCCTCGCGCTGGGCGCCGTCGCGCAGGGTGGTGTCGAAGACGTGGAACGAGTCGTCGGGCTCGCTGGTTGCGGTCATGGTGTGAAGGCTCCTGAGTTGATCTCGGTCTACCGGAATGACCGGCTCCACCGTCCCCCCATGTTCCCTCGCGCCCCGTTCCCGGCTGTGGGTGGGCCAGGAAACAGAAAAACCCCTCGCGGGTGCGAGAGGTCTGCGCGCGGGTCGAGGACGACGATGTCCGCCCGTACCGTGTCGTACGTGCGGTCACTGCGGACCGGCGCGCCTGCTGCCAATAATCGTGGCGAACGAGAGCACGGGGGGATTCTGGCACAAGGCGCCCCCGTGCTCACGATCCGTCTCAGGATGCGGGCGGTGCGTGGTCAGCGCAGGCGGCGGACGAAGCCGTCGTAGTGGCCGTTGGTGTCGTCCGGGACGAGCTGGGCGGACTCGCTGCCGAGGCCGATGCGCCGGGCGCCGGCACCCACCCAGGAGACCGTCACGGAGGCGTCCGTCACGGGCCCCGAGGTGACGGACTCGCTGATCAGCCGCGTGCTGCCGGTGCGCAGGTCGCGGAGGTAGACGTTGGACGGCCCGAGCCCTCCGTCCGCGAGGCGCGGCTCCGCCCGGTAGGCGACGTACCGGCCGTCCGGGCTGAGCACCGGCTCCTGGGGCCGGTGCTCGCCGGCCGGGCCGGAATCGACGCGCCGGGTGACGTCGGTCCGCAGATCGCGCACGTACAGGTGGATGTCGTCCCCGGGCTCCTCGCCCGGGACCAGGTCGTCGCCCCAGTACTGGAACGCGACGGTACGGCCGTCGGCGGAGAGCGAGGCGGGCATGGCGTACCGCTGGGCCGGGGTGCCGTCCGCCCTGACGTTCACCTGCTCCTCGGTGCCGGTGCGGCGGTCGTGCACCCACGTGGCGCCGTACGAGCTGCGCGGCACCGACTGGGTGTACGCCACGAAGGTGCCGTCGGCGCTGATGCCGTCCAGGATCGCCGGGTTCGTCGGGCGGTCGCGGTTGCTGATCCGCTCCACGGCGCCGGTACGCCGGTCGAGGACGTACACGGCGCCGAAGAGGTCACCGGGGTCGCTCTCCATGCGGTCGGCCTTGGCGTTGAAGGCGATGTGGCGGGCGTTCGCCGACATGACGGCGCCGCCCGCGTAGGCGGACCCCCCGTCGAGGCCGACGCTGATCCGCTCGGTGCGGCCGGTGCGCCGGTCGTGGAGGTAGATGTCGTGGACCCCGGTGTCCGCCGGCGGATCGTCCCAGTGCACCAGGTTCCCCGCCCGGGAGCGGAACAGGACGTACCGGCCGTCGGCGCTGATGCCCAGCGCGGACGAGTCGCCGTCGGCCTGCGCGCCGTCGGAGCTGACGCTGACCCGCTCGACGGTCCCCTCGCGCAGGTCGCGCACGAAGACGTCCGTCAGCCCGTTGGTGTCGCCGGGCACCAGGTTCGACGCGTTCGCGCTGAAGGCCGCGAACCGGCCGTCGGTGCTCAGCCGAGGGCCGTACGCGGCGCCGTCGGCCTGCTCCCCCGTCGCCGACAGCGTGACCCGCTCGGTCCCCGGTCCCGGCGCCGGTGCCGCCTGGGTCGCCGACAGCGCGACCATCGCCCCCGCGATCACCGCGACGCACGCCCCCCGCATGGCTCTGCGCATGGTTTCCCCTGATTCCCCGTGTCCCCGTGTCCCCCGTGTCCCCCGTGGACGGCCGCTCCCCCGGCCCGCGCCGAGGGCTCCCCCGAGCCAACCGCATCGCCGGCCACCCGGTCAATCCGCCGTTTCGAGTACAACCCGGGCGCGGGCTCAGGCGTCCGCGAGGACGGCTTCGGTGAGGAACTCCCGTACATGGCCGAGGACTTGGGCCGGTCGGTGCCGCGCCGGCCGTCGGTGAGGAACGGGGGCCCGATGTCCCGCATCCAGGCGTCGTCGAGGTGCCGTCCCTCTCTCTTGAGTCTTGCTCGAACACCAGGACAGTCGTGGTCCCGCGGAAACGCCCTCAGGGCCGGCCCCGGCACGGAGTCGGGAGCGGCCCTGAGGGAGAGACGGTGAAGGACTAGGGCCTTCTGACGATTCCCGCCTGCCCTGCGGGCGACGACGCGAATGGTCAGAACGGCCCTAGCCGAGCGGATGCATCCAGCCGTGCTTGTCCTCGGCGGTGCCGCGCTGGATGTCGAGGAGGGCCTGGCGCAGGCGGAGGGTGACCTCGCCGGGCTCGCCACCGCTCTGCGTCCACTCGGCACCGGCCCGCTTGACGGTGCCGACCGGGGTGATGACGGCCGCCGTGCCGCAGGCGAAGACCTCGGTGAGGCTGCCGTTCTCCGAGTCGCGCTGCCACTGCTCCACCGAGACCCGCTCCTCGACGGCCTCGTAGCCGAGGTCGCGGGCGACGCCCAGCAGGGAGTCACGGGTGACGCCCTCCAGGATGGAACCGCTGAGGGTGGGGGTGACGATCTTGTCCCCGTACACGAAGTACAGGTTCATGCCGCCCAGTTCCTCGACCCAGGTGTGCTCCACCGCGTCGAGGTAGCAGACCTGGTCGCAGCCCTTGGTGGCGGCCTCGGCCTGGGCGAGCAGGGAGGCCGCGTAGTTGCCGCCCGTCTTCGCGTCGCCCATGCCGCCGGGGACGGCGCGGACGCGGTCCTCGGAGACCCAGATGGAGACCGGCTTCACTCCGCCCGGGAAGTAGGCACCGGCCGGGGAGGCGATCACCAGGAACAGGTACTCGTTGGCCGGCTTCACGCCCAGGCCGACCTCGGTCGCGATCATGAACGGGCGCAGATAGAGGGACTCCTCGCCGCCGTGGGCCGGCACCCACGCCTTGTCCTGCGCGACGAGGGCGTCGCACGCCTCGATGAAGGTCTCGACGGGCAGTTCGGGCATGGCGAGGCGGCGGGCGGAGCGCTGGAAACGCTCGGCGTTCTTCTCGGGGCGGAAGGTGGCGACGGAGCCGTCGGGCTGACGGTAGGCCTTCAGTCCCTCGAAGATCTCCTGCGCGTAGTGCAGGACGGTGGTGGCGGGGTCGAGGGAGATCGGCGCGTACGGGACGAGCTGACCGTCGTGCCAGCCACGGCCCTCGGTCCACTTGATCGTCACCATGTGATCGGTGAAGTGGCGGCCGAACCCGGGGCTGGCCAGGATCGCCTCGCGCTCCGCGTCCGCGAGTGGGTGGGCCGAGGGCTTGAGCTCGATCGTGGGCGTCGTCATGAGTGGTTGTCCTTCACCGGTTGTAGTGACGGGCCGCGCACACGCCCGTACGGCCGGTGGCCAGTACTAGGATGTCCGAGCATTCCCTCATTCCGCGGCTCCGTGTCCGATTATCGCCCGGGGGCGACGGCGGAAGAAACAGGGTGAATGCGGCCCGTTGGTCGATGGTGGCACCCGGCGGGGACATGCGGAAGCCGCCGGGAGCGGATGCGACCCGGCGGCTTCGAATGGTGTCGAGTAAGCGCGCCGGGTCAGCCGGCTACTCGTGCGGCGAGCGCGTCGCCGATCTCCGAGGTGCTGCGGGCGGGCAGGCCGCCGCGGTCGGCGAGGTCGGCGGAGACGGCGTCCTCGATGCGGCTCGCCTCGGGCTCGTAGCCGAGGTGGCGCAGCAGGAGGGCGACGGACAGGACCGTGGCGCTGGGGTCGGCCTTGCCCTGGCCGGCGATGTCCGGGGCCGAGCCGTGCACGGGCTCGAACATCGACGGGTAGTCACCGGAGGGGTTGATGTTCCCGCTCGCGGCGACGCCGATGCCGCCGGAGACGGCCGCGGCGAGGTCGGTGATGATGTCGCCGAAGAGGTTGTCGGTGACGATGACGTCGAAGCGGGCCGGGTCGGTGACGAGGTAGATCGTCGCGGCGTCGACGTGGATGTAGTCGGTGGTGACCTCGGGGAACTCCTCAGCCACCTTGTTGAAGATGTTCGTCCACAGATGCCCGGCGAAGGTCAGCACGTTGTTCTTGTGGACCAGCGTGAGCTTCTTGCGGGGGCGGGCCTGGGCGCGGGCGAAGGCGTCGCGGACCACGCGCTCGACACCGAAGGCCGTGTTGACGGAGACCTCGGTGGCGACCTCGTGCTCGGTGCCCTTCCGGATGGTGCCGCCGTTGCCGGTGTACGGGCCCTCGGTGCCCTCGCGGACGACCACGAAGTCGATCTCGGGCTGCCCGGCGAGCGGGGTGGCGACGCCGGGGAGGAGCTTCGACGGACGCAGGTTCACGTGGTGGTCGAAGGCGAAGCGGAGCTTGAGCAGGAAGCCGCGCTCGAGGACGCCGGAGGGGACACTGGGGTCGCCGATGGCGCCGAGCAGGATGGCGTCGTGCCGCTTCAGCTCGTCGAGGTCGCCGTCGGTGAGGGTCTCACCGGTGGCGTGGTAGCGCGTGGCGCCGAAGTCGTACTCCTTGGTCTCCAGCTTCACATCCTGCGGAAGGACGGCGGAGAGGACCTTCAGACCTTCGGCCACGACCTCCTGGCCGATGCCGTCACCGGGGATCACTGCGAGATTGATGCTGCGAGACATGCGGGCACCCTACTCCTCGTCCCACGGGATGACATGCGACGTCCGGCATGCGGACGCCGACGGCGTGTCAGTGGCCGGTCGAGCCGCCGTTGTCCCTGCGGTCGAGGGCGCGCTGGAGGGCGGCGGCCGCGTTCTTGCGGTCGGATTCGCTGGTGCGGGAGGTGTGGCGGACGCGGCGGCGGACGGTCGTCTCGGCCATGGGTCATCGACTCCTTCGACATGCCGGAAGTGCGGAAAAGGGGGAGTACGAGACGCCGAGTGGGGCGGGGAGCGACGGCCACAGGGGTTGCCTGCACGGGCCCGGCTCACGACCGCCGTTCGCTTGGTCGAGCGAGGCGTTCGGCTCCTACAAAAGTAAGGGAGCGAGGAGCAGCTGTCTCCACAATTACTCGGACTTCCTACTATCTGAGACGGCACCCCGAAATCTAACCGCTCTCAACATGTTGACTGGTTAGAGCACCCATGATGGACTGCGCTCACAGCCAACCACTCACCATGCATTCACCGGTTAGAAGGGTCGCCCGCATGCCCACCCACCACCGCACCCTCACCCTCCGCGGCCACGAGGTCGCCTACCGCGAGGCCGGTCCCGCGGACGCCCCCGTGCTGCTGCTCCTGCACGGCTTCCCCAGCAGCTCGCACATGTTCCGCGACCTCATCCCGCTCCTCGCCGACCGCTACCGGGTGATCGCCCCCGACCACATCGGCTTCGGACGGTCGGCCACGCCCGCCGGTGCGGGAGATCTACACGCCGGACGGCATCAAGTGGCAGTACCTGCACGGTGTTCCCGACCCGAGCCTGGTCAGCCCCGACGCCTACGAGCACGACGCCGCGCTCCTCGCACGCCCCGGGCAGGCGGAGATCCAGCTCGACCTGATCTCCGACTACGGATCCAACATCGCGCTGTACCCGGCCTTCCAGGCGTACTTCCGCGACAGCCAGGTCCCGCTGCTCGCCACCTGGGGCGCCCACGACGCGATCTTCGTCCCGGCCGGCGCCCTCGCCTTCCAGCGCGACCTGCCGGAGGCCGAGGTGCATCTGCTCCCCACCGGCCACTTCGCCCTGGAGACCCACGCGTCCCGGATCGCCGCCCTGATCCGGGACTTCCTCGCCCGCAGCCTCACCTCCTGACACGCTCACCCCCAGAACGCACCAGGGCCGGGCCGTCACATCGACGGCCCGGCCCTCGCGGGGGTGCTGGAAGATCAGCCCATGTGCGGGTAGGTGTAGTCGGTCGGCGGGACCAGGGTCTCCTTGATGGCGCGGGTCAGGGTCCAGCGCATCAGGTTCTGCGGGGCGCCGGCCTTGTCGTTGGTGCCGGAGGCGCGGCCGCCGCCGAAGGGCTGCTGGCCGACGACGGCGCCGGTCGACTTGTCGTTGATGTAGAAGTTGCCGGCCGCGTAGCGCAGCTTGTCCATCGTGTACGCCGCCGCCGCGCGGTCGTTCGCGATGACCGAGCCGGTCAGGGCGTAGTCGGACACCGACTCCATCTGGGTCAGCATCTCGTCGTACTTCTCGTCGTCGTAGACGTGCACGGCGAGGATCGGACCGAAGTACTCGGTGCGGAACACCTCGTTCTCCGGGTCGGCGCACTCGATGACGGTCGGGCGGACGAAGTAGCCCTCGGAGTCGTCGTAGGTGCCGCCCGCGACGATGGTGCAGGAGGCGTCCTCCTTGGCGCGGTCGATGGCGGCCTTGTTCTTGGCGAAGGACCGCTCGTCGATGACGGCGCCGATGAAGTTGGACAGGTCGGTGACGTCACCCATCTTGATGCCGTCGACCTCGGCCGCGAACTCCTCCTTGAAGCCGGAGTTCCAGATCGACGCCGGGATGTAGGCGCGGGAGGTCGCCGAGCACTTCTGGCCCTGGTACTCGAAGGCACCGCGGGTCAGCGCGGTCTTGAGGATCGCGGGGTCGGCCGACGGGTGGGCGACGACGAAGTCCTTGCCGCCGGTCTCACCGACCAGGCGCGGGTAGGTGCGGTACTTCTCGATGTTGTTCCCGACCGTCTTCCACAGGTGCTGGAAGGTCTTGGTCGAGCCGGTGAAGTGGATGCCGGCGAGGTCCCGGTGCTCCAGGGCGACCGCGGAGACCTCGATGCCGTCGCCGGTGACGAGGTTGATGACGCCCTTGGGCAGGCCCGCCTCCTCCAGCAGCCTCATCAGCAGCACGGCGGCGTGGGTCTGGGTCGGGGACGGCTTCCAGACGACCACGTTGCCCATGAGCGCGGGCGCGGTGGGCAGGTTGGCCGCGATGGCGCTGAAGTTGAACGGCGTGATCGCGTAGACGAAGCCCTCCAGCGGGCGGTGGTCGAGGCGGTTCCACACGCCCGGGGAGTTGGCCGGGGGCTGCTCGGCGAGGATGCCGCGCGCGTAGTGGACGTTGAAGCGCCAGAAGTCGACCAGCTCGCAGGGGCTGTCGATCTCGGCCTGCTGGGCGGTCTTGGACTGGCCCAGCATGGTGGAGGCGGCGATGGTCTCGCGCCAGGGGCCGGCCAGCAGCTCGGCGGCGCGCAGGATGATCGCCGCGCGGTCGTCGAAGGACATCGCGCGCCAGGCGGGAGCGGCGGCCAGGGCCGCGTCGATGGCGTCCTGGGCGTCCTGCCGGGTGGCGTTGCGGTAGGTGCCGAGCACGGCCCGGTGGTTGTGCGGCTGGACGACCTGGAAGGCCTCGCCGCCGCCCATCCTGCGCTCACCGCCGATGGTGCAGGTGAGGTCGATCGGGTTGTCGGCCAGCTCCTTGAGCTTGGCCTCCAGCCGGGCGCGCTCGGGCGTCCCGGGGGCGTAGCCGTGCACCGGCTCGTTGACGGGGGTGGGGACCTGGGTCACAGCGTCCATGGTTTCCGTAACTCCTTGACTTGAGCGGTGTGGTGTCAGCCCTTGGTGATCATGCTGCGGGCGAAGAAGCGCGGGTTGGCCGGCTCCTCCGCCGGGCGGCGCACGCCGTGCCCGCCCGGGGGACGGCCCCCGGGCCCCCGGCCGGGGCCGGGGCTGCGGCGCAGCCGAGTCGTCTCAGTCATGGCTGATCATGCTCCGCAGGAAGAAGCTCAGGTTGGCCGGCTTCTCGGCCAGGCGGCGCATGAAGTAGCCGTACCAGTCGGTGCCGTAGGCCGTGTAGACACGCATGCGGTGGCCCTCGGCGGCCAGCCGCAGGTGCTCGTCGCCCCGGATGCCGTAGAGCATCTGGAACTCGTACTCGTCGAGCTTGCGTCCGGCGCGGTGGGCGAGTTCCTGGGCGATGGAGATCAGACGCGGGTCGTGGGACCCGATCATCGGGTAGCCCTCGCCCTCCATCAGCGTCCGCAGGATGCGCACGTACGCCTTGTCGATCTCGTGCTTCTGCTGGTAGGCGACCTCGGCGGGTTCCTTGTAGGCCCCCTTCACCAACCGTACGCGACTGCCGCTCGCGGCGAGGCGGCGCGCGTCCTCCTCGGTGCGGAAGAGGTAGGCCTGGATGACGCAGCCGGTTCCCGGGACGTCCTTCCGCAGCTCCTCGTGGATGGCGAACATCGAGTCGAGGGTGGTGTGGTCCTCGGCGTCCAGGGTGACCGTGGTGCCGATCCCGGCGGCGGCCTCGACGACCGGGCGGACGTTGGCGAGCGCCAGTTCGTGGCCGCCGGGGAGGGCCTGCCCGAACATCGACAGCTTCACCGACATCTCGGCGCGGGTGCCGAGCTCCAGCGGCTTCAGCCGGTCGATCAGCTCCAGGTACGCGTCGCGGGCGGCGGTGGCCTGCTCCGGGGTGGTGATGTCCTCGCCGACGACGTCCATGGTCAGCTCCAGGCCGTCGCCGGTGAGCTCCTGGATGATCGGCAGGATCTCGTCGACGGTCTCACCGGGGATGAAGCGGTCGACGACCTGCCTGGTCACCGGGGCCGCCGAGATCAGGCGTCGCATCCGGTCGCTGCGCGACGCGGCGAGAATCACGGGACCCAGCACGGGGCACCTCCACAAGCTGCATGAGGCCGTCACCCGACCATTCGGGTACGGCACGGAGAACCACCGTGAAACCTAAGGATCCCCCCGATCGTCTGCCATCGACAGCTGTCACGCATCCGTGCGGCAGATCTCAGACAGATGTATGAAGGCATCAGGATTTTGGGGCAGAATGCCCTGGTGACGTCGGAATACAGGGATGACTACCAGGAGCTGGTGGACGAGATCTCGGAGCTGCTCGGCGCTCCGGCGACCCTGGAGAACCGGGACTTCGAGCTGATCGCCTTCGGGGCGTACGACAGCGAGGGCGACCTCGATCCGTCGGCGCTGGACCCGGTGCGCACCCGCTCGATCCTGACCCGCCGCTCGACGGCCGCCGTCCGCGCCTGGTTCGAGGGCTTCGGCATCACCCGCGCGACCGGCCCGGTCCGCATCCCGCGCACCCCGGAGGCGGGCGTGCACCGGGGGCGGATCTGCCTTCCGGTGCGCCATCGGGGTGTCGTCCTCGGCTACGTCTGGCTGCTGGACTACGACCCGGGCCCCTCCGAGCGGCAGCTCGGCGCGGCCATGGGGGTGACGGCCCGGATCGGGGCACTGCTCGCCGACGAGGCCCAGCAGGGCGCCGATCTCACGCGGGAACTGCGGGCGGTGCTGACGGCCGAGCGGGGCTGGCAGCGGGAGATGGCGGTCGCCGAACTGCGCACCGCCCTCGGCAGCCGCGCCGAGGGTCTGCACACGGTGGTCTGCGTCGCCCCCTGGCCCTCCGCCGACCCCGACGACGCCCCCTCGGTCCGTACGGTGCCGGGCGCGACGGCGCTGTGCACCCTGCCGTGGGGAGCCACCGCTTCGTCCCTGGCCCTGCTGTTGCGGCTGCGCTCGGCGGACGTACCGGCTCCGGCGACGACGGCGGCCGCGCGGCTTCTGGAGCGCACGCGCGGGAGCGGTCCGGGAAGCCGGGGCGGCCCCCCGGTGGCCGCCGGGATCGCCGCACCCCGCGCGGGTCTCGCCGACCTGGGCGCGGCCTGGGAGGAGGCGTCGGCGTCGGCGCGGGCGGCGCTGGCCGAACCCCGGCTGGGGCCGGTCGCCCAGTGGGCGTCGATCGGGCCCTTCCGGCTGCTGACGGCACTGCCCCCGGGCGCCGCCCACGACCCCGTCGTCAGCCCTCTGCTCTCCCCCGCCCACCATGAACTCGCCCGCACCGCCGAGGTCTACCTGGACTGCGCGGGCCAGGCCGGCCGCACCGCCGCCGAGCTGGGCATCCACCGGCAGACGCTGTACTACCGGCTGTCCCGGATCGAGCAGCTCACCGGTCTGGACCTGGACGACGGGGAGGACCGGCTGCTGTTGCACATGACACTGAAGGCGCACCGGCTGTGACCGGTGCGCGGGCCGTCAGCGCGGGGCGGCGGCCTCGACGACCCGGCGGAGGCCGGCGGTCAGCTGCTCGGCGCCGGGGGCGGTCTTCGGGTCGAAGGTCCACTGGGCGATGAGGCCCGTCATCAGGGTCACGTAGAACATGCCGAGGGTGTCCGCGGTCTCGTCGGCCACGTCCTCCTCCCGGCCGCCCATCAGCAGCGGGATCAGGCCGCGTCCGGCCTCCCGCTGGGCCACCGCCAGATGGTCGCGCACCTCGGGCAGCTGGTCGCCGATGGCGAGCACCTCCATGCTGAGGCGCCAGATCGAGCCGGGCCCCTTCATGGTGCCGATGATGTTGGACCACACCTGCTCGAACCGCTCCAGGGAACCGGGCTCGGTACCGTCCACGGTCCCGCCGCCGTCGAAGGCGTCGCCCATCCCCTCGACCAGCGCGATGTAGGCCTGTGCGAGCAGCGCGTCCTTCGACCCGTAGTGGTAGCCGATGGACGCCAGGTTGGTCCCCGACTCCTTGACGACGTCACGGGCCGTCGTGCGTACGAACCCCTTGGCGAGCAGGCAGCGCTTGGCGCCCTCGAGCAGATCCTCACGGTGTCCCATGGCGCCACTCTACCCATCCGTCCATACGCACGTCTTATACGCACGTCCTAGACAACCGTATAGGACACCCGTACAGTCACCGGCATGACGATGACCCCACCCCGCGCGGGCCGCCGTGAGTGGACCGCGCTCGCCGTGCTGATGCTTCCGCTGCTGCTGGTCTCGATGGACGTGTCCGTCCTCTACTTCGCGGTCCCGGAGATCAGCGCGGACCTCAGGCCGAGCGGCACCCAGCAGCTGTGGATCTTCGACATCTACGGCTTCGTCCTGGCCGGCCTGCTGATGACGATGGGGTCGCTGGGCGACCGCATCGGCCGCCGCAGGCTGCTCCTCATCGGCGCCGGGGCCTTCGGCGCCGCCTCCCTGCTCGCGGCGTACGCGCACACCGCCGAGACGCTGATCGCGGCCCGCGCGGTCCTCGGCATCGGCGGCGCGACCCTGATGCCGTCGACGATGGCGCTGGTCCGCACGATGTTCACCGACCCCGCCCAGCGGGCGAAGGCGATCGGGCTGTGGTCCGGGGTGATGACGGCCGGGATCGCGCTCGGCTCGGTGATGAGCGGCGTGCTCGTCGAGCACTTCTGGTGGGGCTCGGTCTTCCTGGTCAACCTGCCCGCGATGGCCCTGCTGCTGATCCTCGGCCCGGTGCTCCTGCCCGAGTCGAAGAACCCCTCCCCCGGCCGGTTCGACCTGATCGGCGTACCGCTGTCGATGGCGGCGGTCCTGCCCGTGGTCTACGGGCTGAAGGAACTGCCCTCCGAGGGCTGGAACGTCCGGTACGTCGTCTCGATCACCGTCGGACTGCTCTTCGCGGCGCTGTTCGTGCACCGGCAGCGCACGACGGCCTCGCCGATGATCTCTCCGGCCCTCTTCCGCGGCCACGGGTTCACCCCGGCGGTGGTCCTCACCACGATGTCGGCCTTCGGCATGATGGGCTCGGCGTACTTCACCACCCAGTACCTGCAGTCGGTGCTCGACAAGAGCGCCCTGGAGGCGGCGCTGTGGAGTCTGCTGCCGTCGGTGCTCATCGGTGTCGCCGCACCGGTCGCCGCGCAGCTGGTCCAGCGGGGTGTCGACCGGGCGCACGTCGTGACGGGCGGCTTCCTGGTCGCGGCGGGCGGCTACGGGCTGCTGGCGCTCGCGGGTACGGACTCGCTGTGGCCGGTGCTGGCCGCGTGCGGGGTGATGGCGTCGGGCATCGTCGTCGTGATGTCGCTGCTCACCGACCTGGCGCTCGGCACGGCCCCGGTCGAGAAGGCGGGAGCGGCGTCCTCCCTGCTGGAGACCGGCACCGAGTTCGGCGGCGCCCTGAGCATGGCCGTCCTCGGCTCCATCGGCACGGCCGTCTACCGCCACGACATCCCCGCGGGCGCACCCGCTCCCGCTCAGGAGACCCTGGGCGGCGCCCTCGCGGTCGCCGCCGAGCTGCCGGGACGTGCGGGGGACGCCCTGGCGACGGCGGCACGGGAGGCGTTCACCAGCGGGATGCAGGGCGCCGCGATCGCGGGGGCGGTGCTGCTGACCGGGGCGGCGGGTCTGGCGGCGACGGGTCTGCGGCGCATCGGGGCGCATGAGGAAGCACCCACGGAAAACGCCGGACGAGCTGATCGAGTCAGCCCGTCCGGCGGGTGAGAACGAGCCCGTTCAGGACGAACGGGGGCCGGGGGTGCCGGGGGCACGGCCCCCAGTGGTCTCAGACGAGGTTGACGGAGCGAGCCGACGTCGCCCCGACCTCCGCGGCGAGCTCACCCAGCACCCCGGGGGAGACCGTGTCGTCGACCGTCAGCACGGCGAGCGCCTCGCCGCCGACCGTCGCGCGGGCGACCTGCATGCCGGCGATGTTGATGCCCGCCTCACCGAGGATGCGGCCCACGGTGCCGACGACGCCCGGACGGTCCTCGTAACGCAGGACGACCATGTGGTCGGCGAGCGCGAGGTCCACGTCGTACTCGCCGACCGCGACGATCTTCTGGACGTGCTTGGGGCCGGCCAGCGTGCCGGAGACCGAGATCTCCTCGCCGTCGGCGAGGGTGCCGCGCACGGTGACGACATTGCGGTGGTCGGCCGACTCCGAGCTGGTGGTCAGCCGGACCTCGACACCGCGCTCCTGGGCGAACAGCGGGGCGTTGACGTAGGACACCGTCTCGTCGACGACGTCCTCGAAGACGCCCTTGAGCGCGGACAGCTCCAGCACCTTCACATCGTGCTGGGTGATCTCGCCGTACACCTCGACGTCCAGGCGGACCGCGACCTCACCGGCGAGCGCGGTGAAGATCCGGCCGAGCCGCTCGGCGAGCGGCAGACCCGGCTTGACGTCCTCGGCGATGACACCGCCCTGCACGTTCACCGCGTCCGGGACCAGCTCACCGGCGAGCGCGAGCCGCACCGAGCGGGCGACGGCGATGCCGGCCTTCTCCTGCGCCTCGTCGGTGGAGGCGCCGAGGTGCGGGGTGCAGACCACCTGGTCGAACTCGAACAGCGGGGAGTCGGTGCACGGCTCCTTGGCGTACACGTCGAGGCCCGCGCCGGCGACCCTGCCCTCCTTGAGCGCCGAGTACAGCGCCTCCTCGTCGACGATGCCGCCGCGCGCGGCGTTGATGACGCGCACGCTCGGCTTGACCTTGCGCAGCGCCTCGTCGCCGATCAGGCCGAGGGTCTCGGGGGTCTTGGGCAGGTGGACGGTGATGAAGTCGGAGACCTCGAGCAGCTCGTCCAGCGACAGCACCTTGACGCCCATCTGGGCGGCCCGTGCGGGCTGCACGTAGGGGTCGTAGGCGACGACCTTCATGCCGAAGGCGGACATGCGCTGCGCGACGAGGGCGCCGATCCGCCCCAGGCCCACGACACCGAGGGTCTTCTCGGCGAGCTCGACGCCCGTGTACTTGCTCCGCTTCCACTCGCCGTTCTTCAGCGCGGCGTTGGCCTGCGGGATGTTGCGCGCGGTGGCGACGATCAGACCGCAGGCGAGCTCGGCGGCGGTCACGATGTTCGAGGTCGGGGCGTTGACGACCATCACGCCGGCCTTGGTGGCGGCGGAGACGTCGACGTTGTCGAGGCCGACACCGGCGCGGGCGACGACCTTGAGCTTGTTCGCGGCGGCGATCGCCTCGGCGTCGACCTTGGTGGCCGAGCGGACCAGGATCGCGTCCACGTCGGCGATGGCCGGGAGCAGTTCCGCGCGGTCCGCTCCGTTGCACTGGCGGATCTCGAAGTCCGGCCCGAGTGCGTCGACGGTGGCGGGCGACAGCTCTTCAGCGATGAGTACGACGGGTTTCGAGCTCACGTGGGTCCTCACAAGTCCAGTGCGGACGGCCGTCCCGACGGCCGCAGGCGGTGAAGAAGTGCTAGCCGCGTGGAAGACGCACGACGCTGTGGGCCTGACGCGTATGTAGTGCTGCAGTGTAGTGGCGCCGAGGGCGTCGTCTTACGCCGCTTCGGAAGGATCACCCGTCCGTGGAAGGACGGGATGGACAACGCCGTACCACCGACGTTACCCCGGGTTCGCCCAAGGGGCCGGAGCAGTCCGCTCCGGCCCCTTGGCCATGAGGCTTACGCCTCCTCGTCGACCCAGCTCATGAGCTTGCGCAGCTCCTTGCCGGTGGTCTCCAGCAGGTGCTCGGAGTCCTGCTGCTTGTACTCGTTGTACTTCTTCAGACCGCCGTGGTACTCGTCCATCCAGTTCTTGGCGAACGTGCCGTCCTGGATCTCGGCGAGGACCTTCTTCATCTCGGCCTTGGTGGCGTCGGTGATGATCCGCGGGCCGGTGACGTAGTCGCCCCACTCGGCGGTCTCGGAGATCGACCAGCGCATCTTCTCCAGGCCGCCCTCGTACATGAGGTCCACGATCAGCTTCAGCTCGTGCAGGCACTCGAAGTAGGCGATCTCCGGCTGGTAGCCCGCCTCGGTCAGCGTCTCGAAGCCCGCCTTGACCAGCGCCGCGGTACCACCGCAGAGAACGGCCTGCTCGCCGAACAGGTCGGTCTCGGTCTCCTCGGTGAAGGTCGTCTTGATGACGCCCGCGCGGGTGCCGCCGATGCCCTTGGCGTACGACAGGGCCAGCTCGAAGCCGCTGCCGGTGGCGTCCTGCTCGACGGCCGCGATGCAGGGAACGCCGCGGCCCTCCTCGTACTGACGGCGCACCAGGTGGCCCGGGCCCTTGGGGGCGACCATGCAGACGTCCACGCCGGCCGGGGGCTTGATGAAGCCGTAGCGGATGTTCAGGCCGTGGCCGAAGAACAGGGCGTCGCCGTCGTTGAGGTTGTCCTTGATGTGCTCCTCGTAGACCTGCGCCTGGATCGGGTCCGGGACGAGGATCATGATGACGTCGGCCTCGGCGGCGGCCTCCGACGGGCTCACCACGCGCAGGCCCTGCTCCTCGGCCTTGGCCTTGGACTTGGAGCCCTCGTGCAGACCGACGCGCACGTCGACGCCGGAGTCGCGCAGCGACAGGGCGTGGGCGTGGCCCTGGCTGCCGTACCCGATGACCGCGACCTTGCGGCCCTGGATGATGGACAGGTCGGCGTCGGCGTCGTAGAACAGCTCGGCCACTTTGGGTTCTCTCCTTGAGTGCAGGTGTCGCGTCCCACCGTATGACGGTGGGGGGAGGGGAAGGTCGGGGGTCTCGGCATACGGGCGGCCGGTCGTCTCCCGGCCGCCCGGTCCGGGTCGCACGCCGCCCGGTTCAGGGCTCACGCCGACCCTTTCGTGTCTTACGCCGATCGGTCCAGAGCGCGCAGTGACCGGTCCGTGATCGAGCGGGCACCGCGTCCGATCGCGATCGTGCCGGACTGGACGAGCTCCTTGATACCGAACGGCTCCAGCATCTTGAGCATGGCGGACAGCTTGTCGCTGCTGCCGGTGGCCTCGATGGTCACGGCCTCCGGGGAGACGTCCACGGTCTTGGCGCGGAACAGCTGGACGATCTCGACGATCTGGGAGCGCGTCTCGTTGTCCGCGCGCACCTTCACCAGAACGAGTTCACGCTGGACCGCCTGCCCGGGTTCGAGCTCGACGATCTTCAGCACGTTGACGAGCTTGTTGAGCTGCTTGGTGACCTGCTCCAGCGGGAACTCCTCGACGCTCACCACGATGGTGATGCGGGAGATGTCGGGGTGTTCGGTGACGCCGACCGCGAGCGAGTCGATGTTGAAGCCGCGGCGGGAGAACAGGGCGGCGATCCGGGCCAGGATGCCCGGGGTGTTCTCCACCAGGACGGAGAGCGTGTGCTTGGACATGATCTCTTCGGTCTCTCTCGCTCAGTCGTCTTCGTTGTCGCCGAAGTCGGGGCGGACGTCCCGGGCGGCCATGATCTCGTCGTTGGAGGTGCCGGCGGCGACCATCGGCCACACCATCGCGTCCTCGTGGACGATGAAGTCCACGACGACCGGGCGGTCGTTGACGGAGTTCGCCTCCTCGATGACCTTGTCGAGGTCGGCGGGGTCCTCGCAGCGGATCGCGTAGCACCCCAGGGCCTCCGACAGCTTGACGAAGTCAGGAACGCGCGTGCCCTTCGCCTCCGGGTTGACGTCGTCGGGGCCGGAGTGGAGCACCGTGTTGGAGTACCGCTGGTTGTAGAAGAGGGTCTGCCACTGGCGGACCATCCCGAGCGCGCCGTTGTTGATGACGGCGACCTTGATCGGGATGTTGTTCAGGGCGCAGGTGGCCAGCTCCTGATTGGTCATCTGGAAGCAGCCGTCGCCGTCGATCGCCCAGACGGTGCGGTCGGGCGCGCCGGCCTTGGCGCCCATGGCGGCCGGGACCGCGTAGCCCATGGTGCCGGCGCCGCCGGAGTTCAGCCAGGTGGCGGGCTTGTCGTACTCGATGAAGTGCGCGGCCCACATCTGGTGCTGGCCGACGCCCGCGGTGAAGATCGTGCCCTCGGGCGCCAGCTGCCCGATGCGCTCGATGACCTGCTGCGGCGAGAGCGAGCCGTCCGCGGGCTGGTCGTAGCCGAGCGGGTACGTCTCGCGCCAGCGGTTGAGGTCGGCCCACCAGGCGGTGCAGTCGCCCTGGTGGCCCTCCGCGTGCTCCTTCTGGACCGCCTGGACGAGGTCGGCGATGACCTCGCGGGCGTCACCCACGATCGGCACGTCGGCGGCGCGGTTCTTGCCGATCTCGGCCGGGTCGATGTCGGCGTGCACGATCTTGGCGTACGGGGCGAAGCTGTCCAGCTTGCCGGTGACGCGGTCGTCGAAGCGGGCTCCGAGGGCGACGATCAGGTCGGCCTTCTGCAGCGCGGTGACGGCGGTGACCGAACCGTGCATGCCCGGCATTCCCACGTGCAGCGGGTGGCTGTCGGGGAACGCGCCGAGCGCCATCAGGGTGGTGGTGACGGGCGCTCCGGTGAGTTCCGCGAGGACCTTCAGCTCGGCGGTGGCGCCGGCCTTGAGGACGCCGCCGCCGACGTAGAGCACCGGCCGCTTGGCGGCGGTGATCAGCTTGGCGGCCTCGCGGATCTGCTTGGCGTGCGGCTTGGTGACGGGCCGGTAGCCGGGCAGGTCCATGGTGGGCGGCCAGGAGAAGGTGGTCTTCGCCTGCAGGGCGTCCTTGGCGATGTCGACCAGCACCGGGCCGGGGCGGCCGGTGGAGGCGATGTGGAAGGCCTGCGCGATCACCCGCGGGATGTCCTCGGCCTTGGTGACGAGGAAGTTGTGCTTGGTGATCGGCATGCTGATGCCGACGATGTCGGCCTCCTGGAACGCGTCCGTGCCGATCGCCTTGGAGGCGACCTGGCCGGTGATCGCGACCATCGGCACGGAGTCCATGTGCGCGTCGGCGAGCGGCGTGACCAGGTTGGTGGCGCCGGGGCCGGAGGTCGCCATGCAGACGCCCACCTTGCCGGTGGCCTGCGCATAGCCCTCGGCCGCGTGGCCGGCGCCCTGCTCGTGGCGGACCAGGACGTGACGCACCTTGACGGAGTCCATCAGCGGGTCGTACGCCGGAAGGATGCACCCGCCGGGAATGCCGAATACCGTGTCGGCGCCGACCTCCTCGAGAGAGCGGATGAGGGCCTGCGCACCCGTGACGTGCTCGACGGGGGCGGACTGTCCTCCGGATCGGGGCCGGGGCTGCGGGTGAGGGGCCCCGGTGGCCTGCTCGGTCATCGGCATTCTCTTCTCGATGCTGAGGGTTTTTGCGAAGTTCGTGCGGGTTACGCGTACTGCTCGGCAGGTGCTTGTGCAACAAAAAACCCCTCGTGCCGTAAGGCAAGCGAGGGGAGCGCGCCGGGTGGAGGTCGCTGAGCGGTCGAGGCTCAGCGTCAGCCGACGCGCTTTCCAAGTACGAGAATTCGGGTGCGCATGGCTCTGACCCTCCCCCCGGCGCGCATCCACTGTCAAGTGGGTGGGACGGGAGTCTCATTATGTGAGCGTAGTGCCGTACCGCCCTGGAGCACGGCGGTCACTCCACCGGAGTACACGCCGGACCCCCCGCCGACGAACACCGGTTCGGCCGGCCCGTGCGGCAGCGGGTGGTGCCCGGCGGCCAGCGCCCTGCGCAGCCGGTACTCGTCGAGCGGTCCGGAGAAGGCCACGCCCTGCCCGTGCGTGCAGCCCATCGCGCGCAGGGCCACCGCCTGCTCGGGCAGGTCCACGCCGTCGGCCACGGACTGCATCCCGAGGTCGGAGGCGATGCGCAGCAGCCCACTGGTGATCTTGTGCAGCCGCGCGGACTCGACCACGCCGTCGACCAGGCTGCGATCGAGCTTCAGCACGTCGACGGGGAGCCGCCTGAGGGCCGTGATCGCGGCGAGTCCGCTGCCGAAGCCGTCGAGGGCGATGCGGACGCCGATCCGCTTGAGCACGGTCAGCCGACGCTCCAGCTCGTCGAGGGAAACCCTGGGATCGGTGTCGGCCAGCTCGACGACCAGGGAACCGGACGGCAGCCCGTGCCGGGTGAGCAGCGCCTCGATGGAGCTCACGGGCAGCGACCGGTCCAGCAGGCGGCGCGCGCTCAGCCGGACGGCCACGGGTACGGGCAGACCGGTCGCGTGCCGTTCGGCGGCCTGTTCGACGGCCTCCTCCAGCACCCACCGGGCCAGCTCGGCGGTCTTGTCGCTGTCCTCGGCCACGCGCAGGAACTCCGCGGGGGTGAGGAGCACCCCTTGGGACGAGCGCCAGCGCGCCTGGGCGCAGACGGAGGTGATCCGGCCGTCCGCCAGACACACCACCGGCTGGTGCAGCAGGGCGAACTCGCCGTGGTGCAACGCCGCGCGCAGCCGGGTGGCCAGCTCGGCCTTGCGGACGACGTCCTGCTGCATCTGCGGCTTGTACAGCTCCACCCGGCCCTTGCCTGCCGCCTTGGCCCGGTACATGGCGAGGTCGGCGTTGCGCAGCAGCTCACCCGCGCCGAGGCCGGGTTCGGCGAAGGCGACGCCGATGGAGGCGTTGACCCGGACATCGTTGCCGTCGATGAGATAGGGCTGGGACAGCGTCGCCCTGAGGCGGTCGGCCAGCTCCAGGATGTGCCGCTCCCGGGCGTCCCGGTCGCGCACGCCGTCTCCGACGATCAGGGCCGCGAACTCGTCGCCGCCCAGCCGGGAGGCGGTGTCGCCCTTGCGGACCGCGTCCTGGAGTCTGCGGGCGGCCTGGACGAGCAGCTCGTCCCCGGCCTGGTGCCCGATCGTGTCGTTGACCCCCTTGAAGCCGTCGAGGTCGATGAAGAGTACGGCCGTGCCCCTCAGGGCGGCCCCGCGGTCGGAGGCGCGGCGGCCGGACAGGGCCTGCTGGACGCGTCGGGTGAACAGGGCCCGGTTGGGCAGGTCGGTGAGCGGGTCGTGCTCCGCGTTGTGCTGGAGCTGCGCCTGGAGGCGTACTCGCTCGGTCACGTCACGGCTGTTGAAGATGAGACCGCCGTGGTGCCGGTTGACGGTCGACTCGACGTTCAGCCAGCCGCCGTCACCGGAGCGGAACCGGCACTCGATACGGGTCGTGGGCTCCTCGACGGGGTTCGCGGCGAGGAAGCGGCGCACCTCGTGCACGACACAGCCCAGGTCGGCCGGGTGGATGAGGCCGGCCAGTTCCGTACCCACCAGTTCCTCCGCGGGACGGCCGTACACCCCGGCGGCGGCCGGGGAGACATAGCGGAGGATGCCGCTGGGCGCGGCGATCATGATGACGTCGCTGGAGCCCTGCACCAGGGAGCGGAAGTGGTTCTCCTTCTGCGCCAGTTCCTGGGTGAGCGTGATGTTGTCGAGCAGCATGATGCCCTGGCGCACCACGAGCGCGAGCACCACGGTGCCCCCGGTGAGCAGGACGACGCGGTCGACGCTGCGGCCGTTGAGGACGTTGTAGAGGATCCCCAGGGTGCACACGGCCGCGGCGAGGTACGGCGTGAGTGCGGCGATGGGCCGGGAGGCCGGATACCGGCCGGGCTCGCCGCCGGGCGCGGGCGGGTGGTGGTGGTCCGGCCCGCCGCGCTGCCCGGGCAGGTGCTCGCGGACCACACGCGTGTGCCCTTCTCTCTCGGGCGGGCCGCCGCGGGGAGCGGTCCAGGGGGCGTACGCGAGGAGCAGCGAGCCGGCGAACCAGCCCGCGTCGAGCAGTTGTCCGGAGCGGTAGCTGTCGTGCAGCAGCGGGGAGGTGAACAGGGCGTCGCACATCACGGTCAGCGCGAGCGCGCCGATCGCGGTGTTGACCGCGGACCGGTTCACCGCCGAACGCCGGAAGTGCAACGCGAGCACCATGCTGACCAGGGCGATGTCGAGCAGCGGATACGCCAGTGACAGCGCGGTGTGCGCGACGCCCGGGCCCTCGGCCTGCGCGGCCTGGGCGAGCGCGAGGCTCCAGGCGAGGGTGAGCAGGGAGCCGCCGATCAGCCAGGCGTCCAGGGCGAGACAGACCCAGCCGGCCCTGGTCACGGGCCGCTTGGCGAGCACCAGCAGTCCCACGATGGCGGGCGGCGCGAAGCACAGGAAGAACAGGTCGGCGTAGCTGGGGCTGGGCACCGGGAGCCCGAGGACCACCTCGTACCACCCCCAGACCAGGTTGCCCAGACAGGCCATGGCCGAGGAGAGGCCGAACAGCAGCCAGGCGGGTCGAAACCGGGTGCGCGGGCTGCGGGCGTAGACGAAGCAGGACACGGCGGCGGCCCCGGCCGCCGCGCTCAGCCCGAAGTCGCCCATGATCAGGGCGAGTTGTTCCGAACCCCAGCCGAATGCGGCGCCCACGGCGTACGCCGCGCAGACGAGGGCCAGAACGAGTTGGGCGACCGGACCGGGCCGGCGGCAGGCGGCCGGCGCACAGGGCAGCAGTGATCGCGGAGCGGGCCGCGACCTCAGGGCCCCCTCGAGTGTGGGGGTGGGGGTGGGGGCGCTCACCGGTCACTCCCGGTCCGCGCCGCCGCTCCCGGATCCCTCAGCCCCCGGTGGACCGGGTGGGCGTGACTCCCGCGTCCGGCATGCCGGTGGCGGTGACGGGGAGTGCCGTGCCGGCCACCGTGCCGGATGTGGTGGCCGCCGTGGTGACCGCGGCTGCGCGCGGCCGTGCGCCAGGGTCGTCGCCGACGGCTCCGCCGCGTCGGATCGCTCGTCCATAGGCCGTGCATCGCCCGTCGCCCCCCTCACAGTCTGCGTGTCCATCCCTCGCGCCGGTGGTCGACGGCGCAGCCCCTGTCGGGACGATACACCAGTCTCGTCACTCAGGGACATAGGTTCTCTACGCTCCGTAACGATCACCCGATGTATGAGTACCCACCGCGCCCGAGGAGTCGCGTACGGTACTCGAAGCGGACTAGGGGCCCTCCGCTCCCGTCACCAGGATCACGTTGCCGAGCTCCTCCTGGTTCACGAAACGGCGCAACTGGTCCACCAGCAACCGCTGGGCGCGGGGCAGGAAGGCGGAGGTGGGTCCGCCGACGTGTGGGCTGATGAGGACGCCGGGTGCCCGCCACAAGGGATGTTCCGAGGGCAGCGGTTCGGGATCCGTGACGTCGAGCGCCGCGGTGATGCGACCGCTCTCCAGCTCGCTGAGCAGCGCCTTGGTGTCGACGACGCCACCGCGGGCGACGTTCACGAGCAGGGCGCCGTCCTTCATACGGGCCAGGAAAGCGGCGTCCACGAGGTGCCGGGTGGTCTCGGTGAGCGGAGTGGAGAGGACGACGACGTCCGCCTCCGGCAGCAGGGAGGGCAGTTCGGTGAGTGGATGCACCGGGCCGCGCTCCGTGGTGCGCGCGGAGCGCGCGACGCGTGCCACCCGCGCGGGCTCGAACGGAACGAGCCGGTCCTCGATGGCCGCGCCGATCGAGCCGTATCCCACGACGAGCACGTTCTTGTCGGCGAGCGCGGGCCGGAACCCGCCGCGCCACTCCCCCTTGTCCTGGGCCCGCACGAAATCGGGGATGCCGCGCAGGGAGGCCAGGATCAGCGTGAGGGTGAGCTCGGCGGTGCTGGCCTCGTGCACTCCGCGCGCGTTGCACAGCCGCACGCCCGGGGGCAGGTGTCGCAGACCGGGCTCCACGTGGTCGGTGCCGGCCGACAGGGTCTGCACGACCCGGACCGAGCGCATCAGCGGCAGCGGACGCACCCCGATCCCGGGGGGCTTCATGTACGGCACGACGTAGAAGACGCAGTCGGCCGGGTCGGCGGGAAACTCCTCGCCACCGTCCCAGAAACGGTAGTGCGGCCCTTCGGGGAGCCCTTCGATCCCGTCCGGCGGGAGCGGAAGCCATACGTCAGCAGTCATGGTCCGGAGGCTAGTTCAAGGGCTCGGGACGGCAGAGGTTAGGTTGGGGGGCCGGAGAGGGAGGGTCACGAGCAGGTGGAGCGCAGGACGATCGGCGCGGCGGCGCTCGCGGTGGGGGCCGTCGGACTCGGGTGCATGCCGATGAGCTGGGCCTACAGCACCTCCCGGCAGCGCGGCGAGGAGTCGCTCAGGGCGGTGCACCGGGCACTGGACGCCGGTTCGACGCTCCTCGACACCGCCGACATGTACGGCCCGTTCACCAACGAGTTGCTGCTCGGGCGGGTGCTGAAGGAGCGGCGTTCGGACGCCTTCGTGTCCACCAAGGTCGGTCTGCTGGTGGGCGACCAGCACATCGTGGCCAATGGCCGCCCGGGGTATGTGCGAAGGGCCTGTGACGCGTCCCTGCGCCGGCTCCAGACCGATGTCATCGACCTCTACCAGTTGCACCGCGCCGACCCGGAGATTCCGGTCGAGGAGACGTGGGGTGCGATGGCGGAGCTGGTACGGGCGGGGAAGGTACGGGCCTTGGGGCTGTGCGCGGTGGGGGCGCGCTCGTCCCGGCGGCCGGGGGCCCGGCTGCACGACGCGACGATCCGGCAGCTGGAGCGGGTGCAGCAGGTCTTTCCGGTGAGCGCGGTGGAGGCGGAGCTGTCGGTGTGGTCGCCGGAGGCGCTGGAGACGCTGCTGCCGTGGTGCGAGACGCGAGGGATCGGTTTCCTGGCCGCGATGCCGCTGGGCAACGGCTTCCTGACCGGGACGCTGACGCCCGGCGTGGGCTTCGAGGCGGACGACCCGCGCGCCCGGCACCCCCGCTTCACGGCCGAGATGATGGCCGCGAACCAGCCGATCGTGGTCGGCCTGCGCCGCGTCGCCCGGCGGCACGGCGAGCATGTCACCGCGGCCCAGGTGGCGCTGGCCTGGGTGCTGTCCCGGGGGCGCCAGGTGATCCCGGTCCCCGGCGCCAAGCGGGAGCGGTGGGTCGCGGAGAACGCGGCGGCGGTGGACCTGCGCCTGACGGAGCGCGATCTGACGGAGATCGCGGAACTGCCGACGGCCCAGGGATCGTGGGACTGAGCCACGCGCCGAGGGGTGGTACGGGCGGCGCGGTCCCGCGGTCCCGGAGGTCACGGTCCGGCGGGGGTGCGGTCCCGCGGTCCCGGGGTTCGAGATCGGCCGATCGGGAACCTGGCAGGCGCGAGCGGTGTATGACAGGGAGAACCCGCCGCGTCGAAGGGACAAGATCGTGCGACATCGAGCCGTGACGGCCGTGCTGGCCGCCGCCGCGCTCCTGCTGACGGCCGGATGCTCCTCCGACGACGGAGGA
Organism: Streptomyces griseoloalbus; assembly: GCA_014650015.1. Lineage (GTDB taxonomy): Bacteria > Actinomycetota > Actinomycetes > Streptomycetales > Streptomycetaceae > Streptomyces > Streptomyces griseoloalbus. The sequence goes on along the minus strand of BMUD01000011.1, from coordinate 84,203 downwards.
TCCCCGGACACGTCCGGCAGCGCCTCCCCGAGTGATACGGCCGCGCGGTCGTCGTCCCCGGGGCCAACCGCGCAGGAGACCCCACCCGCGAAGGGCTCGGTGAAGGTGGTGCGCACGGTCGCCACGGGCCTGAGCACCCCCTGGGGCCTGGCCCCCCTGCCGGGCGGCGACCTCCTGGTGTCCTCCCGGGACGAGGCGACGATCACCCGGGTCGACGCGAAGACCGGCGAGAAGACCGAGCTGGGCGAGGTGCCGGGGGTGTCGCCGTCCGGTGAGGGCGGCCTCCTCGGCATAGCCCTCTCCCCGGAGTACGCCTCGGACCACATGATCTACGCCTACTTCACCTCTGCCTCGGACAACCGCGTCGTCCGCCTGATCCACGACGAGGAGAAGCCCGCCGGCGAACGACTGGGCGCGCCCGACACGGTCTTCCGGGGCATCCCCAAGGGAGTGGTCCACAACGGCGGCCGGATCGCCTTCGGCCCGGACAGGATGCTGTACGTGGGCACGGGCGAGAGCGGTGACACGGGCCTGTCCCAGGACAAGGAGTCGCTGGGCGGCAAGATCCTGCGGCTCACCCCGGAGGGCGAGCCGGCCCCGGGCAACCCGTTCCCCGACTCCCCGGTGTACTCCTACGGCCACCGCAATGTGCAGGGCCTGGCCTGGGACGGCAGACAGCGGCTGTTCGCCTCGGAGTTCGGCCAGAACACGTGGGACGAGCTGAACGCGATCAAGCCGGGCGACAACTACGGCTGGCCGGAGGCGGAGGGCAGGTCCGGCGAGGGCGGTTTCCACGACCCGATCGACCAGTGGAGCACCGACGAGGCCTCCCCCAGCGGCATCGCCCACGCCGAGGGCTCGATCTGGATGGCCGGCCTGCGCGGCGAGCGGCTGTGGCGCATACCCCTGAAGGGCACCGAGGCCTCGGCGGACCCGCAGGCCTTCCTCAAGGGCGAGTTCGGCCGGCTGCGTACGGTGGTCCCGGCGGGCGACGACAGGCTGTGGCTGGTCACCAGCAACACGGACGGCCGGGGCGACCCGCAGGACGGCGACGACCGCATCCTGGAGCTCCGGGTGAGCTAGGACCTGTCTGACAAGTCGCGTCGTCGCCCGCAGGGCGGCCTCGCGGCGTCAGGTGCGTGCTCTCGGCGTGCCGGGGGTAGAGCCTCGTACGGGATGTACTCGGCTCCGCGCCCGGTGCGGCGAGAGTGCGTGCATGGCATCGCGAGGCAGGCGGGAATCGTCAGACAGGCCCTAAGGGATGCCGTTCGGATCCTGCCGGGGTCGCGGGGGCCGGCACCGCTCCCTGGAATCGGCCTGATCCGGACGCCCCCCTAGCCGGCGCTCAGTCCCCGTCGGGGTCCTCCTGCGGTTCGGCCGGCGGCCGGACGGTGACCTTTCCGGACGCGAGGTCTATCGGCCCGCGTCCGGGGTCGGCGTCGCCGACGTCCTCCCGGGTCAGTTCCAGACGGTTCTGCTCGTCACGGGTGTGCTTGCGGCCGGGGGCGAACAGTTCCTCGAAGGCGTTGAACATCGCTCCCCTTCCCAGGGACGACGGGCTCGTACACCGATTGTCCCGCCGCCGGCCGGTCCCCGGGCTCCGCCGGAAACAGGCCGAGCCGATGGGCCACCGCCGCCGCCTCCCCGCGGCCGGAGACACCGAGCTTGGCGAGGATGTTGGAGACATGGACGCTGGCCGTCTTCGGGGAGATGAACAGTTCCTCGGCGATACGGCGGTTGGTGTGTCCCGCGGCCACCAGGCGCAGGACGTCACGCTCCCGGCCGGTGAGTCCGAGCGCGTCGGCCGGATGGGCGGGGGCCGGGGCCGCCGCCCGGACGGCGGGGGCCAGTACGAGGCGGGCGCGCTGGGCCAGCAGGGTGGCGGACCGGGCCAGCGGTGCGGCGCCGAGGTGGCCGGCGACGGCGTCGACCAGCCGCAGCAGTTCCGTGGCACGGGCGCGCTCGTCGTCGCCCGCCCCGGAGGCGAGCAGGGCCTCGGCGAGCCGGAACCGGACGCGTGCGAGGTCGTAGGGCCTGCCCAGTGGCTCCACCGCCTCCACGACCGTGGACCATTCGTCCGGTGCGGGCCTGCCCTCGGCGCGCCGCAACTCGGCGCGCAGCCACAGGTCGTGGGCCTGCCACACGGGGACGCCGGTCGCCAGGGTCCTGGCCGCCTCGCGGACGCGTTCCAGGATCTCGGGGCGGCCGGGGTCGGTCGCCGGGTCGCCGAGGGCGTCCGCCTCCGCGGTGGTGGCGGCGAGCAGCAGGGGCCAGCCGTAGCGCTGGGTGCCGGGCGGGAGGCCGGTGTCGAGGGCGGCGAGCAGTTCGGTCCGGGCATCGGCCAGGCGGCCCTCGGCGGCGGCGACGCCGATGGCGACCCAGGTCATGGGCAGGGCGTACTGGGGCATCGGGTCGTGGGTGCCGAAGTGGGCGCGGGCGGCGGCGAGATGGCGGGCGGCACCGGTCAGGTCACCGCGGTCGTAGGCCAGGTGGGCCAGGCGCATCGAGGCTCCGGCGCGGGGCTTGGCGCTCTGCTCGATGCGCTGTGCGTTGGCCGCGGCCTCGGCCGCCTCGTCCCAGCGGCCCAGGGAATGGAGGGATTCGGCGAGGTTGCCCCAGACCCAGCCCTCGGAGTCCAGCAGCCCGAGCCTGCGGGTGACCCGGACGCCTTCGGTGAGGAGACCGGCGGCCTCCCCGGAGCGGCCGACGCCTTCGAGCGCGGACGGGAGGTTCACCTGGGCGCGGCCCACCACCGTGTCCACGCCCAGTTCGGTCGCCCGGTCCTTGACCTCGTACATCTCGGCGAGTCCGGTCTCGATGTCGCCGGCGTCGACCATGAGCCCGCCGAGGGTGAGCCGGGCGTTGAGCTCGATGTCGTGGGCGCCGACCATGCGGGCGTACTCGACGGCGCGTTCGGCGGCGGCCATGGCCTCCGCACCGGGTTCGTGCAGCATCGACCAGCCGGCCGCGGCGGCGAGGACCTCGGCGTGCACCTCGGAGGGGGGCAGTCCGCGCACCAGGTCCTGCGCGGTGCCGAGTTCGGCCCAGCCGTCGCCGCGGGCGAGGGACTGGGTGATCCGGGAGCGCTGTACCCAGAACCAGGCGGCGCGCAGCGGATCCGGTTCCTCGTCGAGGAGGCGCAGCGCCCGCTTGGTGATCTTCATCGCGCGCTCGCGTTCCCCGCAGAGGCGGCCGGCGACGGCGGCCTCGGCCATCAGGTCCAGGTAGCGCAGCCGGGCCGTCGCGGGGTCGCCGCCGCTGGGGGTGCCCCCACGCCGCCCGGGTGGCGGGGCAGGGTGGACGTCGACGCAGTCGATGGGGCGCAAGGTGGCCCGTACGGCGTCGGGGACGGCGTCCCACAGCTCCATCGCCCGCTCCAGCAGGCGCAGTTGTTCGGAGTAGGCGTGCCGTCGGCGGGCTTCGACGGAGGCGTCGAGGACCACGGGCAGGGCCTTGGCGGCGTCCTGGGCGTGGTACCAGTAGCTGGCCAGTCGCGTCACCCGCTCGTCGGCGCGGACGAGGGTGGGGTCGGCCTCCAGGGCCTCGGCGTAGCGGCGGTTGAGGCGGGAGCGTTCGCCGGGCAGCAGGTCGTCGCTGACGGCCTCGCGGACCAGGGAGTGGCGGAAGCGGTAACCGTCGCGGTCGGGTGCGGGGGCGAGGATGCCGGCGTGGACGGCGGCCCGCAGGGCCTCGATGAGCTCGTCCTCGGTGAGCCGGGCGACGGCGGCCAGCAGCCGGTCCTCGACGGTGGAGCCGCCCTCGGCGACGATCCGGGCGACTCGCTGGGCGCTTTCCGGAAGCCCCTCGACCCGGACCAGGAGGAGGTCGCGCAGGGAGTCGGTGAGGCCGGTGCGGCGGCCCGCGTCGGCGGCGACGGCGAGTTCCTCGACGAAGAAGGCGTTGCCGTCGGAGCGTTCGAAGATGTCGTCGACGCGGTCGGGGTCGGGGTCGCGGGCGATGATGCCGGCGATCTGCCGGTGGACCTCCTCGCGGTTGAAGCGGCCGAGTTCGATCCGCTGGACCGTGCGGAGCCGGTCGAGTTCGGCGAGGAGGGGGCGCAGCGGGTGGCGGCGGTGGATGTCGTCGGAGCGGTAGGTGGCGAGGACGACGAGGCGGCCGGTGCGCAGGGTGCGGAACAGGTAGGAGAGCAGGTGCCGGGTGGAGGCGTCGGCCCAGTGCAGGTCCTCCAGGGCGAGGACGACGGTGTGGTCGGCGGCGACGCGTTCCAGCAGGCGGGCGGTGAGTTCGAAGAGGCGGGCCATGCCCTGTTCGTCGCGGCGGGCCTCGCGGGCGGCGGCGGTGCCGAGTTCGGGCAGCAGGCGGGCGAGTTCCTCCTCCTGGCCGGCGGCCGCGGCGGCGAGCCGGCCCGGCAGTTCACGGCGCAGGTGACGCAGGGCGGTGGAGAAGGGGGCGAAGGGCAGTCCGTCGGCGCCGATCTCGACGCAGCCGCCGAGCGCGACGATCGCGCCGCGACGGCGGGCCGCGGTGGCGAACTCCTCGACGAGGCGGGTCTTCCCGACGCCTGCCTCACCACCGATCAGCAGTGCCTGCGGCTCGCCGGCACCTGAGCGAGCACGGGCGAGCGCGTCGTTCAGCGTGTCGAGCTCTGTGGTGCGGCCGACGAACACGGGACTGACGGACTTGGTCTCCACGCCCCCGAGCATCGCACGCGCCGCCGGCGACGGGGCACCGCTGCGCGCCCCCGTGGCCGCGGCGGGCGCACCCGGGTCCCGGGGACGGCGGCCGTCCCCCGCGCGGCCACCGTCCCCCGCGCGGGGTTCACACGGCTCGGGCGTGCCGGCGCCACGTACGGCCTTCGGGTCCGGTGACTCCGGCGGCGGCTTCCCGGCGGGCGGCGCGGCGGAGGCGGCGGGCCTCGCGTGCCTGGCGCTCGTGCTCGGCCCGGCGGACGAGGTCGTCGTGGCGGAGGTGGTGGAAGGCGTACGCGAACATGGTGTGATCCCCCCCCAGGACGCGGTGTCGGGCATCGCTTTCTGCGACGCCTCCACCGTCGTCTGTGAGGCGGGCCGGCCGCATCGGGAGAGTTCCGTATCTTCGGCGGGCCCGTGGCCTCAGAAGACGCTCGGTACGGTCACCGGGCGCACCAGGACCCCTCCTCAGCCCTCGGCCAGGCACTCAGCGGCCTGCTGCCGAGCACTCGGTGGCCCTCGTCTAAGCACTCAGTTGCTGCGCCACCAGTCCCACCGCGCCGGCGACCGCGAGCCCCATGGCCGCCGTGCGCGTGCGGTGCGCGTTCAGCCGGCGGGTCAGGGGGCGGGCGAGCAGTACTCCGGCGATCGCCGCGGGCGCGAGCAGCGCGGTGCGTCGCAGGGTGTGGGCGTCGACCGCGCCGGCCGCCGCCAGCGCGGCCAGGCTCATCAGCGAGCCGGCGAGGAAGAACGCGCTCATCGTGGCCCGCAGCCGTGGCCCGGTCAGCCGCTGCCACACCATCGCCATCGGCGGGCCTCCGATGGACGTGGCCGTGCCCATCACCCCCGACGCCATACCGGCCAGGAGCACCGAGGAGCGCCGCGGCCGCGGGGCGAAGCCCGCCGCGCTCGCCGCGACGCCGGCGAGGACCACCCCGGCGATGAGCAGCGCGAGGTAGCGGGCCGGCAGGAACACCACGAGCAGCGCGCCGGCCACCACTCCCGGCACCCGTCCGACGAGGGCCCAGCCGCAGCCGCGCAGATCCGCCCCGCCCCCCTCGCGTGCCAGCACCGCCGCCGTCACACCGGCGGCGAGCAGCAGCACCACCGCTGGTGCGAGCGTCGGGTCGACCAGGGAGAACACCGGAGCGGCGATCATGCCCAGGCCGAAGCCGACGGAGACCTGGAGGACCGCGCCGATGGCGACCGTGAGGGAGAGCAGGGCGAACTCCCCTCCGCTCATGCCCACGCAGACCGCGCCTCCAGCGGGAAGTGGCACAGGGCGGTGTGGGCGTCGCCCGCACCCTCCCGCTCCCGGACGACGGCCGGCGGCGCCTCGGTGGCGCACCGGTCCTCGGCGCGCCAGCACCGGGTGCGGAAGCGGCAGCCGGACGGGATGTCGAAGGGCGAGGGGATCTCGCCCTTGAGCTGGATCTCCTGGTCGTCGGTGGCGCGGGAGGTGTCCAGGACCGGTGCGGCCGACATCAGCGCCGCGGTGTAGGGGTGCTGCGGACGGTCGAACACGTCCTCGGTCTCCCCGTGTTCGATGACCTTGCCCAGGTACATCACCGTCACCCGGTCGGAGATGTACCGCACCACGGACAGGTCGTGGGAGATGAAGACGTACGCGACGCCGAGGCGCGACTGGAGTTCCGAGAGCACGTTGAGGACCTGTGCCTGCACCGACAGGTCCAGGGCGGAGACCGGCTCGTCGCACACGATGAGGTCGGGGTCCAGGGCCAGGGCGCGGGCGATGCCGATGCGCTGGCGCTGACCGCCGGAGAACTCGTTGGGGTAGCGGTGGGCGTCGCTCTCCCGCAGCCCGACCAGGGAGAGCAGTTCACGGATCCGCTTCTCGCGGGCCTTGGCGTCCGGGACCACGTCGCGGTGGGTGCGCCAGGGCTCGCCGATCAGGTCGGCGGCCGACATGCGGGCATTGAGCGAGGCGAAGGGGTCCTGGAAGACCATCTGGACGCGGCGACGCCAGTTCAGCAGGTCCTTGCCGCGCAGGGCGAAGGGGTCGACGCCGTCGTACCGCACCGTTCCGGCGTCGGGTCGCTCCAGCCCGAGCAGGACGCGGGCCAGGGTGGACTTGCCGCAGCCGGACTCGCCGACGAGCCCGAGGGTCTGCCCCCGGCCGAGCTGGATGTCCACTCCGTCCAGGGCGGTGAGCCGGCGCCGGCCGCTGCCGAAGCTCTTGGTGACCCCGCGGACCTCCAGCAGCGGCGGGTGTGCGTCGGGTCCGTCCGCGCGGGGGCCGGGGGTGGCGGTGGTGGTGCGGGACTCAGGCACGGTCGAGCTCCTCGGAGAAGTGGCAGGCGGCCGAACGTCCGTCGCCGGTGCTGCGCAGGGACGGCCGCTCCCGGACGCATCGCTCCCGCACCAGGGGGCAGCGGGCCTGGAAGACGCAGCCGGGCGGTACGGCGCTCAGCTCGGGCGGGCTGCCGGGGACGGCGGGCAGCGGGCGCCCGCGCTCGGCGTCCTCCGGGACCGAGTCGAGCAGTCCGCGGGTGTACGGGTGGCGGGGGGAGGAGAAGACGTCGTGCACCGGTCCGTTCTCCACGACCGTGCCCGCGTACATCACGACCACGTCGTCCGCGCGCTGGGCGACCACGGCCAGGTCGTGGGTGATCAGGACGACGGCCATGTCCCGCTCGTCCTGGAGGTCCCGCAGCAGCCGCATGATCTGCGCCTGGACGGTGACGTCGAGCGCGGTGGTCGGCTCGTCGGCGATGAGCACGTCGGGGTCGAGGGCGACGGCCATCGCGATCAGCAGCCGCTGGCGCATGCCGCCGGAGAACTGGTGCGGATAGGACTTGGCCCGCTGCCTCGGCTCGGGAATGCCCACGCGGGTCATGAGCTCGACCGCCTTCTCCTCGGCCTGCCGCCGGGAGAGTCCGCGGTGGATGCGGAACGGCTCGCCGATCTGCCGGCCCACCGGCTGCACCGGGTTGAGGGCGGTCAGGGCGTCCTGGAAGACGATGGACAGGACGGGGCCGGCCAGCTTGCGGCGTTCCGCCGCGCTCATGCGCAGGGTGTCCTTGCCCCTGACCCGCACGGCGCCGCCGGTCACCTCGGCGGCGGGGTCCAGGAGTCCCACCACCGAGAGCGCGGTCATCGACTTGCCGCAGCCGGACTCGCCGAGCAGGGCCAGGGTGCGGCCGCGGCGGACGCTGAAGCTGACGCCGTCCACGGCGCGCAACGTGCCGGAGGCCGTGTTCAGGTCCACGCACAGCCCTTCCACGTCGAGGGCGGGTTCGGTGGCGGACGGGGCGGGGGCGGAAGTGGTCGTCACGGGATCATCTCCGGAGGAACGGCGGCGGAGGCACCGCGGCGCTTGCGGGGCAGCGTCAGCCGCCAGCGCTGGGCGGGGTCGGTGGCGATGCGTGCCCAGGCGGCGAGCACCGTGGCGGACACGGTGGTGAGCACGATGGCGAGGCCGGGCAGCACCGTGATCCACCAGGCGGTCTGGAGGTACTGCCGGCCCTGGGCGACCATCAGTCCCCAGCTGACGTCCGGGGGCTGGATTCCGATGCCCAGGAAGCTCAGCGAGGACTCGGTGAGCATCACGAAGCAGAAGTCGAGGGTGGCGACGGTCAGCAGCGTCGGCAGGGCGATCGGCAGGATGTGCCGGTAGATGATGTGCCGGCTGGGTGTGCCGAAGGTGCGGGCCGCGTCGACGAAGAGCCGGCTGCGCAGTTCGGCCGCCTCGGCCCGGGAGGTGCGCAGATACACCGGGATGCGGGCCACGGCGAGGATCAGCACGATGTTCAGCGCGGAGGGCGAGAAGACGTAGAGGACGACCACCGCGATGAGCAGGGAGGGGAAGCTGAGGATGACGTCGGCGACGCGCATCACCACGCTCTCCCGGCGCCCGCCGTGGTAGCCGGCCCACAGGCCGAGGGCCGATCCGATCAGCAGCGAGCACAGGACCGCGGGGACGGCCACGGACAGGGTCGTCGCCGCCGCGTCGATCAGACGGGCCAGCACGCTGCGCCCGAGGACGTCGGTGCCGAGCAGTCCGTACACCCCGTCGCCCAGGGACGGTGGCCGCAGGGAGGCGTCCAGGTCCTGGCGCCGGGCGCGGTCGCCGATGAACAGCCGGCCGAAGAGGGCGACGAGGACGACCACGGTGAGGATGACGGCTCCGACGGCCGCGGCGCGGTCCCGGCCGAGCAGCAGCCACCAGCTCGGCGGACGGTTCCGGGCGGGGGCGGCGTCCTTCACGGGTGCCGTGCCGTCGACGGCGGAGGACTCTGCTTCGGTCATGGTGCTTCCTTCGCTCACGCCGGCACCGCCTGACGCACTCGGGGGTCGGTCAGCGCATGGCAGACGTCGACGATGATGTTCAGCGCGAAGATGGTCACCGCGGTGAGCAGCACGGCTGCCTGGAGGACCGCGAAGTCGCGCTGGAGGATGGAGTCGATCATGAGCTTGCCGATGCCGGGCCAGCCGAAGATCGTCTCCACGATCACGGCGCCGTTGACCAGGCCCACCGTCAGGTCACCGGCCACGGTCAGCACCGGCGTCACCGCGTTGCGCAGGGCGTGGCCGAAGATCACCCGGCGGGGCGTGGCGCCCTTGCTCCGGGCGATCTTGACGTAGGGCGCGGAGAGCGCGGAGACCATGCTGCCGCGCACCACCTGGACCAGCACACCGAACGGCCGGATCAGCAGGGTCGCGATGGGCAGGACCCAGATCTCGGGTCCGCCCAGGGTGCCCGAGGTGGGCAGCCAGGCGAGGCTCACGCCGAAGACCAGGACGCCCATGACGGCGAACCAGAAGTCGGGGATGCTGGCGGCCGTCATCGACAGCAGACTGGCGACCCGGTCGACCAGGGAGTTGGGCCGGTAGGCGGCCAGGCTGCCGATCAGTACCGCTCCGGTGATGGCCAGCAGCATGGTGACGCCGGCGAGCTGCAGGGTGACGGGGAAGGCGTCGAGCACCATCGAGGTCGCGGACTGCCCGGTCCTGAGGGAGGTGCCGAAGTCCAGGTGCGCGGCGTCGACCAGGTAGTTCCACAGCTGTGCCGGGACGGAGAGGTCGAAGCCCTGCGCGGCGGAGAACTCCGCGCGCTGCTCGGCGGTGGCGCTCAGCGGGAGATAGAGGTCGACCGGGTTGCCGGTCATCCGGGCCAGGAAGAACACGCCCAGCACCACGCACACCAGGGGGATGGCGCTGGAGAGGATGCGTTTACGCAGAAAAGGAACCATGTCAGTGCTTCGCCTTCGCCGGGCTGACCTCTGCCAGCCGCATCTCGTCGCCGGTGGCGGAGTTCGGTTCGTACCGGATCGACCGTGACAGGCCGAGCAGTCCGCTCATGTGGGCCAGATGGGTGTACTGAACGACCGTCTTGTTCTGGTCGGCGAGCAGCTCCGCGAAGGCCTTCTGGCGTTCCGCGCCGGAGAGCGCGCCCGCCTCGGCGATCCGCCGGTCGAGCTCCTCGGTGCCGAAGGCGGACTGCGGTCCGTCGCTCAGCAGGTACTGGCTGGTGGTGAAGGCCGCGTCACCGGCCTGGTTGCCGTGCATGATCAGCAGGGCGATGGGACCGACGCCCTTGGGCAGCGGCCGGAGCTGGTACTGGAGCTGGGTGGCGGTGTCCGCCATACGGACCTTGACGTTCAGCCCGATCTGCTGCATCTGGTACTGGAGGGCCTCCGCGGTCTCCGACACCCCGGCGAACATGCCGTTGCGGGCGACCAGGGTGATCTGCCGGTCGACGGGCACGCCGTCGGCCTTCGCCTCCTCGACCAGGGCCTTGGCCCGGGCCACGTTCTGCCGGACGGGCTCGATCTCGTCGTTGTGGCCCACCACTCCGGGCGGGACCAGTTGCCCGGCCGGTTCGGCGAGTCCGCCGAGCAGGGCGTCGATGATGCCGTCGCGGTCCACGGCCAGGTCGACGGCGCGGCGTACCCGGATGTCGTCGAGCGGCGCCTCGCGGCCGTCCAGCCGCAGCGCGGTCGTCTCGTTGTTGGGGAAGGAGGCCGTCGTGTCCTTCTCCGCCTCGATCGGGTCGAGGGCGACCGCGATCTCCGCCTCCCCCTTGTCGATCATGGCGGCCCGGACGCTCGCGTCGCTCCGCCAGACGTAGCGGGCCCGGGGGAAGGCCGGGGCGTCGCCCCAGTAGTCGTCGTGGCGCTCGAGGGAGATCGCCGCCCCCGGCTGCCAGGAGCTGACGGCGTAGGGGCCGGTGCCGATGGGGATACGGACCTTGGCCTCGGCGTCGGTCGTGCGCGGCACGATCTCCACGAAGCTCAGGCGCAGCGGCAGGATCGGGTCGGGCTGCTCGGTGGTGACGGTCAGCCGGGTGTCGCTCACCGCCTTCACCTCGAGGTCCTCGTTGCCGAAGACATAGCCCTCGACGTTGCAGGCGAGGTCGGAGTTGACGGCCCGGTCGATGGAGAAGGCGGCGTCCTCGGCGGTGAACGGCTCGCCGTTCTGGAAGGTCACCCCGGAGCGCATGTCGAAGGTCCAGGTGCGCTCGTTCGTCTGCTTCCAGCCCGTGGCGAGCAGGGGGTGCAGTTCACCGGAGTCCGGGTCGCGCTCGACGAGCGGTTCGGTGATGTTGGACCGGACGACGACGCCGGTGCCGGTCAGGGAGGCCTCGCAGGGTTCGAGGGTCGGTGGTTCCTGAGTGAGCACCACCCGCAGCGTGCGGCCGTCCGCGCGGCCGGCGTCGCCCGCGGCGCTGCCCGCCACAGCGCAGCCGCTGGACAACAGCACCGTGCCCGCCAGGAGCATCGCAGTCGTCGCGCGGGGCCGCCGTCGTCCGGCGGGCGGGATGGGGGAAACGGAGAACTTCATTGTCGGCTCGTCTCCGGTGAGTGCTGATGTGTCGCGTTCCATGTACGGGCGACTGCGAGGAGCTGTCTACACTTGCGTACCCGGTCCGCATCTGTGAACGCTGAAGCTAAACCGGCACCGTGGCAGCGTCAAGAGATGCGCGGAATCGGATCCATCCCGCGACCTTCTCGCTTTCGCTGCCCACCCCGGCCCGTACCGGCCCGTACCGGCCCGTACCGGCCCGGCCATCCGTGCCGCGCGTCCCGGAGTCCCTCGACGACGACAGGAGATCACATGCCCAATCCCGGCACTACGACCGAAATCACTCCCGGCGCCCCGACTTCTCCGGCCACCGTGCTCCAGGTGTCACCCCTGCTCCCCGGCCTGGAGCGGGCCCTGACCGAGCGCTACCGCACGGTGCGCCTGCACGAACTGCCCGATCCGGCCGCCTACCTGCGCGACCACGGCGGCGAGGTGGTCGCCGCCGTGACCAGCGCACGGTTCGGGGTCGGCGACGAGCTGATGGACGCGCTGCCGCGGCTGGGCGCCATCGTCCACTTCGGCGTCGGCTACGAGACCACGGACGTGGTCCGCGCCCGGTCGCGCGGCATCGACGTCAGCAACACCCCGGACGTGCTCACCGACTGCGTGGCCGACCTGGCCGTCGGCGGGCTGATCGACTCCATGCGCCGGCTGTCGGCGGCCGATCGGTACGTGCGCGCCGGCGGGTGGACCGCGGCGCCGTTTCCACTGACCTCCCGGGTGAGCGGGAAGCGGATCGGCATCCTCGGCCTGGGCCGCATCGGCCGCGCCGTCGCGCGACGGCTCGAGGGCTTCGGCACGGAGGTGGCGTACTGCTCACGCGTCCCCGTGCCCGACGTGCCCTACCGCCACCTGCCTACCGCCGAGGCGCTGGCCGCCGCGTGCGACGCGCTCGTCGTCACCGTGGCGGGCGGCGCGGGCACCGAGGGGCTGGTCTCGGCGGCGGTACTGGAGGCGCTCGGGCCCGAAGGCCATCTGGTGAACGTCGCGCGCGGCAGCGTCGTCGACGAATCGGCCCTGGTCGCGGCGGTGGAGGCGGGACGGATCGCGGGTGCGGCGCTCGATGTCTTCGCCGACGAGCCGAACGTGCCCCAGGCGCTCCTGGAATCGGACCGGGTGGTCCTGCTCCCCCACATCGCCAGCGCCACCAGGGAGACCCGCGAGGCCATGGGCGACCTGGCGCTGCGCAACGTCGAGCGCTTCATGGCCGAGGGGGTCCTGCTCACCCCCGTGCCGGGGGCCGCCCATTGACACCACCACCCGAAGCTGTCTACAAATGAGAACGCCGACTACATATGAGGATGGCATTCATGGTTCGGACCTCCGAGCGGATCGCCGACGTCACCGTGACTCCCGTGGCGTTCCGGGACTACCCCCTGCTGAACACGGTCGGCGTGCACGAGCCCTACGCACTGCGCACCATCGTGGAGATCACCACGGAGGCCGGTGTCAGCGGCGTCGGCGAGACCTACGGCGGCACGGTGCATCTGGAGCGGCTGCGCCGCGCCGCCGACGAGCTGGTCGGCATGGACGTGTGGAGCCTCAACGACCTGATCGCCCGCACCACACGCGCGCTGGGCTCCGACACCACGGGCGGCGACGGCATGTCCGGCATGGTCACGGGCAGCTCCGCCGTGGACCGGGTCATGTCACCGTTCGACGTCGCCTGCCTCGACATCCAGGGCAAGCTGCTGGGCCGCCCGGTCAGCGATCTGCTGGGCGGCGCGGTGCGCGACTCGGTCCCCTACAGCGCGTACCTCTTCTACAAGTGGGCCGGACACCCGGGCCAGGAGGACGACGACTGGGGCCCCGCGCTCGACCCGGCGGGGCTGGTCGAGCAGGCCCGCCGCATGATCGGCACCTACGGCTTCACCTCGATCAAGCTCAAGGGCGGCGTCTTCCCGCCGGACGAGGAGATCGCGGCGATCAGGGCGCTGCGCAAGGCGTTCCCCGACCTCCCGCTGCGTCTCGACCCCAACGCCGCCTGGAGCACGGAGACCTCGCTGCACGTCGCCCGCGAGCTGGAAGGCGTCCTGCAGTACCTGGAGGACCCCACCGAGGGCATCGACGGCATGGCCGCCGTGGCCTGCGGGACGCCCACACCCCTGGCGACCAACATGTGCGTCGTGTCGTTCGACGACCTCGCCCCCGCCGTGGCGAAGGGAGCCGTCGGCATCGTCCTGTCCGACCACCACTTCTGGGGCGGTCTGCGGCGCTGCGGGCAGCTCGCCTCGATCTGCGAGACCTTCAGGCTCGGCATGTCGATGCACTCCAACTCGCACCTGGGCATCAGCCTCGCGGCGATGACCCACCTCGCCGCCGCGACCCCGCGGCTGACCTACGCCTGTGACACGCACTGGCCCTGGAAGCGGCCGGACGAGGACGTGATCGACCCCACGCCCCTGAAGTTCGGCGAGGGACGCCTCGCCGTCCCGACGGCCCCGGGCCTCGGCGTGGAACTGGACCGGGACGCCCTCGCCCGGCTGCACCAGCAGTACCTCGACTGCGGGCTGCGCGACCGCGACGACACCGGTTACATGCGCCGGTTCGAACCCTCGTTCTCCACCAAGACCCCCAGGTGGTGAGCGGCTGATGCGCATCATGCTCAACCACCGCATCCTGAGCCGCTTCCACGACCGGCTCAAGGCCTCCACGCATGGACGGCACGACTGGCTGGAGTCCTTCGACTGGGACCCGGCGCGGCTCACCGAGGCCATCGCCGACGTCGACGTCTACGTCGGCTCCAAGCTGCGGGCCGAGGACGCGCGCCGCGCCGAACGGCTGCGCCTCGTCCATGTCGTGGGCGCCGGCTACGACGGCATCCCGATGGACGCGCTCCACCCCGGGGTCACGGTCGCGACCACCCACCACCACGGCCGTTCCATCGCCGAGCACGTGCTCATGTCGGTCCTGATGCTCTCCCGGGACGTCCTGGGAGCCGACCGCGCGCTGCGCGCCGGACGCTGGCGCAATGTGGCGGTCGATCCCACGCTGCCCTTCGGGACCACGCTGCGGGGCCGCCGGGTGGGCGTCGTCGGCTTCGGCGAGACCGGCACCGAGGTCGCCCGGCTGTGCCAGGCGGTCGGCATGCGGGTCCGTGCCGTACGGCGCGACCCCTCCGCGCCGTTCCCCGCGGATCTGCGGCCCGACTGGATCGGCGGCAACGACCGTCTGCCCGAACTCCTCGCCGACTCCGACGTCGTGGTGGTCACCGTCCCCCTGAACGCCGCCACCGAAGGGTTGATCGGCCCCGCCGAACTGGCGGCCATGGGCCCCGAGGCCCTGCTGGTCAACGTGGCCCGGGGGCCGGTGGTACAGGAGGAGGCGCTCTACCGGGCGCTGAGCTCGGGCACCATCGCCGGCGCCGCGCTGGACGTGTGGTGGTCGGGCCCTCCCGAGGCGCCGAGCCGGCTGCCCTTCCACGACCTGCCGAACGTGCTGATGACCCCGCACCACTCGGGCCACACGGCCGACACCTTCGCCGCCCGCGCGACAGAGATCGCCGACAACATCGACCGGCTGGAGCGCGGCGACGCGCTCGGCAACGTGGTCCGCGCCCCGGCGGCAGCCGGAAGCACCGCCACAGCACCCCCGTCCCCCGCCCGCGCTGTCCCTCACGATGAGTAGGAAACCTCCCATGCTCGAAGGCGTTCTCTTCTTCCCCGTCACCCCGTTCACCGCGACCGGTGACGTCGACCTCGACGCCCTGCGCCGGCACATCGCTGCGAGGGTGGACGCCGGCCCGGGCGGAGTGTTCGTCGCCTGCGGCACCGGCGAGTTCCATGCCCTGGACGTCGAGGAGTTCTCCGCGATCGTGCGGACCGCCGTCGAAGCGACCGGGGGACGCGTCCCGGTGTACGCCGGGGCCGGCGGCGCGCTCGGCCTGGCCCGGCGGTTCGCACGGGCCGCGGCCGAGGCCGGTGCGGACGGCCTGCTGCTCATGCCGCCCTACCTGGTCCAGGCACCCGCCACCGGGCTCGTCGCCTACAGCCGGGAAGTCGCCGGGGAGACCGACCTGCCGGTGATCGTCTACAACCGGGCCAACGCGCGGTTCGACGAACGCTCGGCGGCGGAGGTCGCCCAGCTGCCCACCGTCACGGGCCTGAAGGACGGGACCGGCGACCTCGACCTCGTCGCGCGGATCATCCCCGCCGTACGGGACGCACTCGACGGGACCGGCAAGCAGTTCCAGTTCTTCAACGGCATGCCCACCGCCGAGGCGAGCCAGCCGGCGTACCGCGCGCTGGGTGTGGAGCTGTACTCGTCGGCCGCCTTCGCCTTCGCGCCCGACGTCTCCCTCGCCTTCTACCGCGCGGTGGAGGAGGGGGACCAGAAGCGGATCGACGCCCTTCAGCGCGCCTTCTTCCACCCCTTGGTCCGGCTGCGCCAGCGGGTGCCGGGCTACGCGGTGTCGCTGGTGAAGGCCGGGGTCACGCTGGAGGGCCTCGACGCCGGTCCGGTCCGGCCGCCGCTGGCGCCCCTGACCGCGCAGGAGGTCGAGGAACTGGCGGCCATCATCGCCGAGGGACGCGCCGTGGTCGCTTCCTGACCCGCACGCCCGCACGCGTGAGGGGTCTTCGGACCTCCGAAGACCCCTCGTGTCGTGACGTGCGCCGGCTCAGCCGGCGGCGGGCAGACCCAGCAGTACGTCGGTGTACTTGAGGACGGCGAGCAGCAGTCCGATGACGCCGAGCGAGACACCCGCCCAGGCGACCGACTTGATCCAGGGCGCCTGGGGGGTCCGGCCGGGCGTCCCGAACGCGGGCCTCGCCAGCACCACCACGCCCACGATCAGCGCGGTCAGCGCGAACAGGCCGCCCCACAGCGCACTGGTCTGCCAGGCATCGCCGTACACCTCCTTGACCTGGGTGGCGACGCCGGCGTCCGCGGCCGTCTCCAGCTGGCCCACGAGGGTCTCGCGCGCGGCGGCCACCGTGCCCAGCCAGCTGCCGGTGAGCGAGACGACGCCGAGCGCCGCGGAGACGACCGCCGCGGCGCCCTGTCCGACACCGGACGGGCTCGCCTCCCCGGCCTCCCGCTCGGTCTCGGGCGCGTCGTCCTGCGCTCCCGGTTCCGTTTCGGTGCCCTCGTCGGCCGCGGTGGTGTCCGCGGCCGTCTCGTCGCGCTCGGTCTCGGCTCCGGTCTCGGCTCCGGTTTCGTCCACTGTCTTGGTTCCCATGTCCCGCACCGTACGGACGCTGTCTGAGAGTCCGCTTAATGATCGTTGTGCGCGCGCCACTCCGGGGCCAGGACGGACCACACCTCCAGGTCGTGCCGTACCCCGTGGTGGAGATGGGCCGCGCGGCGCACCCCGTCCCGGGTCATGCCGAGCCGGCGGGCGACGTCGATGCTCGGCGCGTTGCCGGCCGCGGCGACCCATTCGACCCGGTGGATGCCGCGCTGTTCGACGGCCCAGTCGATGAGCACCCGCATCGCGCGGGTGACGAGCCCGCGCCCCGTGGCGGCGGGCTCCAGCCAGCAGCCGACCTCGCAGGTGCCGTTCCCGGCGTCGAAGTTGAGGGTGAGCACCCCGCCGACGAGCCTGTCGTCCAGCCACAGCCCGTGCAGCGAGGCCGTGTCGGCCGCGCGCCAGTCGGCGTACCGCCGGAGCACCTCCCGGGCGCCGGTGACGTCCGTGGCCTTGGAGCCGAAGGGGACGTACTGGTTGATGAAGTCGCGGCCCCGGTCCAGGTGGGCGAGGAACTCCTCGGCGTGCCAGGGCTCCAGGGGGCGCAGTTCCGCTCCGTCATCACCCAGCCGTATCGCGTACATCCCGCTGCCGCTCCTCGCTCGCCAGCACGTCCGCCACCTCGGCGTCCGTGGCGACGGCCAGCCTCTCATGGGCGGCACGGTACTCGGGCGGTTCGATGCTGATCCGCGGCAGGATGCGGTCCAGCGAGCGCGGCAGCCACCAGTTGGCGCCGCCGAGGAGATGCATCAGCGCGGGGACGAGCAGGGTGCGCAGGACGAAGGCGTCGAGGGCGACGGCCGCGGCGAGCGCGATGCCGAACATGGCGATCACGCGGTCGCCGCTGAGGACGAAGGCCAGGAAGACCGAGATCATGATCACGGCCGCCGAGTTGATCACCCGGCTGGTCTCGGCGAGGCCGACGCGCACGGCACGCCGGTTGTCGCCGGTCTCCAGCCACTCCTCGTACATCCGGCTCACCAGGAAGACCTGGTAGTCCATGGAGAGCCCGAAGAGGACCGACACCATGATCACGGGCAGGAAGGGTTCGATGGGGCCCGCCCGGCCCAGGCCGAGCAGTTCGCTGCCCCAGCCCCACTGGAAGATCGCCACGACGACGCCGAAGGCGGCGGCGACGGCGGCCACGTTCATCGCGGCGGCCTTCAGCGGGATGCCCACGGACCGGAAGGCCAGCAGGAGCAGCAGACAGCCCAGGCCGATCACGACACCGACGAAGACCGGCAGCTTGTCCACGATGACGTCGGCGAAGTCGTCGTAGCCGGCCGTCACGCCGCCGACCTGCACGTCGAGGGAGGTGCCCGCCTCGGCCCGGGGCAGCACATCGGAGCGCAGCCGGTCGACCAGGTCACTGGTCTGCTGGGACTGCGGGGACGACTCCGGTACGACGGTGAGGTACGCGGTGTCGCCGCCCGTGCCGTAGGCCACCGGGGACACCGACGCGACGCCGTCGGTCTGGCGCAGGGTGGCGTCGATGTTGTCCAGGGCGAGCCGGTCCTCGGCGCCGTCGACCTCGGTGACGAGGGTGAGCGGGCCGTTCACTCCGGGGCCGAAGCCGTCGGCGAGGAGGTCGTAGGTCTGGCGGGTGGTGGACGTCTTCGGGTCGTTGCCCTGGTCGGAGGTGCCCAGGTGGAGGGAGAGGGTGGGCAGCGCGAGGACGGCCATGACGACGATCGCGAGCGCGCCGAGCAGCTTGGGGTGGCGCTCCACGAAGGCCGACCAGCGGGCGGCGAAGCCGGTCGGCAGTTCCGGCTGGGGCCCGTGCTCGGCCAGCCGGCGCCGCTCCCGTCGGCTGAGCGCGCGCATGCCGATGAACGACAGCAGGGCGGGCAGCAGGGTGACGGAGGCGGCGACGGTCAGCACCACGGTGAGGGAGGCCGCGACGGCCACGCCGTTGAGGAAGTTCAGCCGGAGGATCAGCATGCCCAGCAGGGCGATGCAGACGGTGGCCCCCGCGAAGACGACCGCGCGTCCGGTGGTGGCGACGGCGTTGGTGGCCGCCTCGGTGACGGTCAGGCCCCGCTTCAGTCCGCGTCGGTGCCGGGTGACGATGAACAGCGCGTAGTCGATGCCGACGCCGAGCCCGATCAGCATGCCGAGCATGGGCGCGAAGTCGGCGACGGTCATGACGTGCCCCAGCAGCACGATCCCCGCGTAGGCGGTTCCGACGCCGACCAGGGCGGTGGCGATGGGCAGCAGCGAGGCGGCGAGCGAGCCGAAGGCGAGGAAGAGGACGACGGCGGCGACCAGCACGCCGACGATCTCGGCGATGTGTCCGCCGGAGGATGCGCTGAGCTCGACGGCGCTGCCGCCCAGCTCGACCTGGAGTCCGTCGGTCTGCGCCGCCTTGGCCGTCTCGACCACGGCGGCGGCCTCGCCCGCGTCGATGTCCTTGGCCTGGTCGTCGAAGGTGACCGTGGCGTAGGCGATGCGGCCGTCCTCGCTGACCCTGCCGGCGCCCTGGTCGTCGTACGGGCCGCTCACGGCGGCCACCCCGGGCAGGTTCTCGATCCGGTCCAGCGTGCCGGTCATGGTCTGCTCGACGTCGGTGTCCCGGACACTGCCGGACGACGTGTGCCAGACCACGGTGTCGCTGTCACCGCCGAGATCCGGGAAGCCCTCCTTGAGCAGCTGGGTGGCCCGCCCGGACTCGGTGCCGGGCACCTTGTAGTCGTTCGAGTAGGCGGAGCCGGCGACGAAGGCGCCCGCCGCGACCCCGCCGAGGGCGAGGAGCCACAGCAGAACGGCGATCAGACGGCGTTGGACACACCAGCGTGCGAGGGCTGCCACGAATGTGCTCCCAGAGTGACTGAGTGTGGATCTTTGACCGGGAGCAGTCGTGTATGAACCGAACAACCCGCAAAGAACGCATGAGCAATGCACTGCCACTGTTGCAGCCCATAGTGATCGTTTGTCGCTTTCGTGTACTTAGTCACACCGATGCGATGCGGCTCACAGGGCCGTCACACCGCCCGTGCCGCCGGATGTGACACCTCTCACTCGCATCGCCCTCCGCACCGGGACCTTCTACGGCCGGTCCGTCGCACCGGTGCACCAGCGCCATGACGGCCGCGCGCCCTTTCCGCCCGCGCGGCCGGGCTCGCGGGAGCGCTGCGCCTCGGGCCACCCGGAAAACCCGGGTGCGGGGAGGCGCGCCACCTGTTAGCGTCCGTCGGTCCGACGTTCCGCGGCAGCCCGCCGCCCCGGCCGAAGCAGGTGCTGTGATGACGGTCCGCCCGATCTCCGACGTGACCCTTTCCCTCTGCACGGACCCAAGGAGCCCGTTCACCGATGTCGGACATCACCTCGCACACCCCGCACGACGACCTCGCTAGCCGCCTCACCCTGCCGCGCTACCCGCGCAGCAGCGCGTACGACGCCCGCTGGACCATCGACAACGCGATGGGCCCGCACGCCCTGTGGCTGCTGGAGTGGCTCGCCCCGGCCCTCGGACTCGACACCCTGCGCCCCGGCGCCCGCGTGCTCGACCTGGGCTGCGGACGCGCCATGACGTCCGTCTTCCTGGCCAGGGAGTACGACCTCCAGGTCATCGCGCACGACCTGTGGATCGAGCCGGACGAGAACGCGCGCCGCATCGCCGAGGCGGGCGTCGCGGACCGGGTGCTGCCGGTCCGTGCCGAGGCGCACGCCCTGCCCTTCGGTGAGGAGTCGTTCGACGCGATCGTCTCCGTCGACGCGTACCAGTACTTCGGTACCGACGATCTGTACCTGCCGACGCTGACACGGCTGCTGAAGCCCGGCGGACGGATCGGCGTCGTCGTCCCGGCGATGCCCGAGGAGATCGAGGGCAGCGAGCCGCCGGAACACATGAAGCCCTTCTGGGACCCCGGGTTCTGGTGCTTCCACTCCCCCGCCTGGTGGCGCCGCCACTGGAGCCGCAGCGGCGCCGTTCAGGTCGAGACGGCCGACTGGCTGACCGACGGCTGGCGGGAGTGGCTGCTCTGGTGCGACGTCGTCGCCGAGGAGAGCACGGAGGAGTTCCACCTGCGGGCGAGCCGGGAGAGCGCGCGGATGCTCCGCGCTGACCAGGGCCGCACGCTGGGCTTCGCACGCGTGGTGGGGCGCCGCCCCGAACCCGCGTGAGGCGCCGGCGCTGAGCGCGGGAGGCTGAGCGCATGAGAGAGGGGACGCATCGAACCCGATGCGTCCCCTCTCGCGGCTTGCCGGGGATCAGCCCTCGCCGACGCCCAGCTTCTGCAGGATCAGCTCCTTCACGCGGGCCGCGTCCGCCTGGCCGCGCGTGGCCTTCATGACCGCGCCGACCAGGGCGCCGGCCGCGGCGACCTTGCCGCCGCGGATCTTGTCCGCGACGCCCGGGTTGCCGGCGATGGCCTCGTCCACGGCCGCGGTGAGCGCGCCCTCGTCGGAGACGACCTTCAGACCGCGCTTGTCGACGACCTCGTCCGGAGTCCCCTCGCCCGCGAGGACGCCCTCGATGACCTGACGGGCCAGCTTGTCGTTCAGATCACCGGAGGCCACCAGCGCGGTGACCCGGGCCACCTGCTCCGCGGTGATCGCCAGCTCGTCGAGCGCCTTGCCCGACTCGTTGGCGCTGCGCGCCAGCTCGCCCATCCACCACTTGCGGGCGGAGGCCGCGTCGGCACCGGCGTCGATCGTGGCGACGATGAGGTCCAGCGCACCGGCGTTGAGGATCGCCTGCATGTCGGTGCCGGAGACGCCCCACTCCTCGCGCAGCCGGTTGCGCCGCACCAGCGGCAGCTCCGGCAGTCCGGCCCGCAGCTCCTCGACCCACTCACGGGACGGGGCGACCGGGACCAGGTCGGGCTCCGGGAAGTACCGGTAGTCCTCGGCCTCCTCCTTCACACGGCCCGAGGTCGTGGACCCCGTGTCCTCGTGGAAGTGCCGGGTCTCCTGGATGATCGTGCCGCCGCCGTTCAGCACGGCCGCGTGCCGCTGGATCTCGAAGCGGGCCGCGCGTTCGACGGACCGCAGCGAGTTGACGTTCTTGGTCTCGCTGCGCGTACCGAACTTGTCGGCGCCCTTCGGCATCAGCGACAGGTTCACGTCGCAGCGCATCTGGCCCATCTCCATGCGGGCCTCGGACACCCCGAGCGCCCGGATGAGCTCGCGCAGCTCACGGACGTAGGCCCGGGCGACCTCGGGAGCGCGCTCACCGGCACCCACGATGGGCTTGGTGACGATCTCGATGAGCGGGATGCCGGCGCGGTTGTAGTCCAGCAGCGAGTGGGACGCGCCGTGGATCCGCCCGGTGGCACCGCCCACATGCGTGGACTTGCCGGTGTCCTCCTCCATGTGGGCGCGCTCGATCTCCACGCGGAAGGTCTCGCCGTCCTCCAGCTGCACGTCGAGGTAGCCGTTGAAGGCGATCGGCTCGTCGTACTGGGAGGTCTGGAAGTTCTTCGGCATGTCCGGATAGAAGTAGTTCTTCCGGGCGAAGCGGCACCACTCGGCGATCTCGCAGTTCAGCGCGAGACCGATCTTGATCGCCGACTCGACGCCGGTCGCGTTGACGACCGGGAGCGCGCCGGGCAGGCCGAGGCAGACCGGGCAGGTCTGGGTGTTCGGGTCGGCGCCGAGCGTCGTCGAGCAGCCGCAGAACATCTTGGTGTGGGTGCCGAGTTCGACATGGACCTCGAGGCCCATGACGGGGTCGTAGGCCGCGAGTGCGTCCTCGTACGACTCCAGGTCGGTCGTGGTGGTCACGGTGAAACTTCCCTCTCAGCCCAGCAGGACGTCGTCGTCGCCCAGCCGCTTCAGCTCGCGGTAGAGGATGGCGAGGCCGGTGACGATGGCGGCGGCGGACACGGTGGCGTCGATCAGGACCAGGGTGTCCTTCTCCAGCCGCGCCTTCTTGACACGCTTGGCGACGCCGATCGCGCCGAACGCGGTGGCGGCCATGGACAGGTACGTACCGGACTTGGACTTCTTGAAGCCCTTGGCCTTGGTCAGTGCACTCACAGCGACGGAGCCTCCTCGAGCAGCGGGTGGCCCCACTTTTCCACGAAGGCGGCCTCGACGGCGGCACCCACCTTGTAGAGGCGGTCGTCCTTCATGACCGGGGCGATGATCTGCAGTCCGACCGGCAGGTTGTCCTCGGGCGCCAGGCCGCAGGGCAGCGACATGGCGGCGTTGCCGGCCAGGTTGGTCGGGATGGTGCACAGGTCGGCGAGGTACATCGCCATCGGGTCGTCGGCGCGCTCGCCGATCGGGAAGGCGGTGGTCGGGGTCGTCGGGGAGACGATCACGTCGACCTGCTCGAACGCCGTGTCGAAGTCCTGCTTGATCAGCGTACGGACCTTCTGGGCGCTGCCGTAGTACGCGTCGTAGTAGCCGGAGCTGAGCGCGTACGTGCCGAGCATGATGCGGCGCTTGACCTCGTCGCCGAAGCCCGCCTCGCGGGTCAGCGAGGTGACCTCCTCGGCGGAGTGGCCGCCGTCGTCGCCGGTCCGCATGCCGTAGCGCAGGCCGTCGAAGCGGGCGAGGTTGGAGGAGCACTCGGACGGGGCGATCAGGTAGTACGCCGAGAGCGCGAGATCGAAGGACGGGCAGTCCAGCTCGACGATCTCGGCGCCCAGCTCCCTCAGCAGTTCGACGGACTCGTCGAAGCGCTGGATGACACCGGCCTGGTAGCCCTCGCCGCGGAACTGCTTGACGACACCGACGCGCATACCGGCCACGGACCCGTTGCGAGCGGCCTCGACGACCGGCGGGACCGGTGCGTCGATGGAGGTGGAGTCCATCGGGTCGTGTCCGGCGATCACCTCGTGCAGCAGCGCCGCGTCCAGCACCGTGCGGGCGCAGGGCCCGCCCTGGTCGAGCGAGGACGAGAAGGCGACCATGCCGTACCGCGACACCGCGCCGTACGTCGGCTTCACGCCGACGGTGCCGGTGACGGCGGCGGGCTGGCGGATGGAGCCGCCGGTGTCGGTGCCGATGGCGAGCGGGGCCTGGTAGGAGGCGAGCGCGGCGGAGGAGCCGCCGCCGGAGCCGCCGGGGATCCTGGTCAGGTCCCAGGGGTTGCCGGTGGGACCGTAGGCGCTGTTCTCCGTCGACGACCCCATGGCGAACTCGTCCATGTTGGTCTTGCCGAGGATGACGACGTCGGCGGCCTTCAGCCGCTGGGTGAGCGTCGCGTCGTACGGCGGGATCCAGCCCTCGAGGATCTTGGAACCGACGGTGGTCGGGATGCCCTCGGTGGTGAAGATGTCCTTGAGCGCGAGGGGGACGCCGGCCAGCGGGCCGAGCTTCTCGCCCCGCTCCCGCTTCTCGTCGACGGCGCGCGCCTGGGCGAGGGCGCCCTCGCGGTCGACGTGCAGGAAGGCGTGCACCTTCTCGTCGACGGCCTCGATCCTGGCGAGGTGGGCCTCGGTGACCGCGACGGCCGTGAGCTCGCCGGAGGCGATCTTCGCGGCGGTCTCGGCGGCCGTGAGCTTGATGATGTCCGTCATGGTTGCTTACTCCTCCCCCAGGATCTGCGGCACCTTGAAACGCTGCTGCTCCTGGGCCGGGGCGCCGGAGAGCGCCTGCTCGGGGGTGAGCGAGGGACGGACCTCGTCCGGCCGCATGACGTTCGTCAGCGGGAGCGGGTGCGAGGTCGGCGGTACGTCTTGGTCGGCGACCTCGCTGACGCGGGCGACCGCGCCGATGATGTCGTCGAGCTGGCCTGCGAAGTGGTCGAGCTCTTCGGGCTTCAGCTCCAGACGCGCCAGCCGGGCGAGGTGGGCGACCTCCTCGCGCGTGATGCCAGGCATGCAGCGATCCTCTGGGTGAGTGTGTGTGGTTTGGCCCAATCCTATGGGGCGGGAGGCCGTGCCCGTGAAACCCTTCCCCGGGCCCGCCGCCCGGCCCCGTCCCCCGAGAGCCTGTCACCCGACCGCGCGGGGCCCGTGCCCGGGGGGCCGGTCACTCATCCCCGGCGTATGCGGGGTGCCCGGTGCCGGTGCGGGCCGGGGGCTGCTCATCCCGGCATTTGCGGGGTGCCCGGTGCCGGTGCGGGCCGGGGGGTGGTTGCGCAGCCCGGCGCCTACGGGGTGCCGCCGCGCCCACCCTCCCCCATCGCCCCAGCGGCACGACTGCCCGCAGTGAGCGGCAGTGGCTGCCGGCGGTGGGCGACAGTGGCTGCCCGCAGTGAGCGGCAGTGGCTGCCGGCGGTGGGCGGCAGTGACTGCCCGCAGTGAGCGGCAGTGGCTGCCGGCGGTGGGCGGCAGTGACTGCCCGCGGTGGGCGGCAGTGATTGCCCGCAGTGGGCGGCTGGGGCCGCGTACGGCGCGAAGGGGACGGGGCGGGGGTGTCCGCCCGCAGTGGCTGGCGCGTCCGCACCCCACACTTCTCAAGTAACCGATTCCGCGCCAGTCCGAGGACGGACACCCCCGACCCGGCCCCGACCCACCCACCACCCACAGGCGCTACACCGGCCCCCACCGCAGCCGCACATGCGCCGCAGGCAGACAACGCACACCCCCACCGAACCGAACACCGCACCGCAGCCGCTACAACAGCCCCCACCGAACCGAACGCCGCACCGCAGCCGCTACAACTGCACCCACCCAACCGAACGCCGCACCGCAGGCAGACACCCCGCACCCCCACCGAACCGAACGCCCCGCCGCAAGCATCCCCCCGACGGCCGTCAGCGGCCGGGACCTAGTCGTCGGCCGTCGTCGTCGCCGCAGGCAGGACCGCCGCCGGTCGCTGCCAGCCGCGGGAGCCGCGGGCGAGGAGCCAGGCCGTGGTCTCGTCGGGCGGCATCGCCGCGGCGACCAGCCAGCCCTGGACCGCGTCGCAGCGCAGGTCGCGCAGGCGCTCCCAGGTCTCGTCGTCCTCCACACCCTCGGCGACGACGAGCAGTCCGAGCGAGTGGGCCAGGTCGACGGTGCAGCGCACGATCTCCGCGTCCTCGGTGTCGACGGCCAGCCGGGCCACGAAGGACCGGTCGATCTTCAGCTCGCTGACCGGCAGCCGCCGCAGATGCACCAGCGAGGAGTAGCCGGTGCCGAAGTCGTCCAGGGACATCTTCACGCCGTGCCCGGTCAGCGCGTTCAGCGTGTCGGCGGCACGCTGCGGGTCCTCCAGCAGGACATGTTCGGTGATCTCCAACTGCAGCGCCCCGGCCGGAACCCCGTGCCGGGCCAGCCGCGCCGCGACGGAGCCGGCGAAGCCCGGTGTGTGGACGTCGCGCGGGGAGACGTTGACGGCGACCGGGACGAACAGGCCCTGCGCGCGCCACTCGGCGACCTGGCCGAGCGCGGTCTCCAGTACGTACTCGGTGAGGTGGGGCATCAGCCCGGAGGACTCGGCGATCGCTATGAACTCGTCCGGCGGTACCTTGCCCCGCTCCGGGTGCACCCACCGGACCAGGGCCTCCAGGCCCGCCACCTGCCCGTCGAAGCGGACCTTGGGCTGGTAGTGCAGCTCGACCTCGCGCGCGTCCAGCGCCCGGCGCAGATCGCCCAGCAGTCCGAGCCGGTCGGGGGTGTTGGAGTCGCGCTTGGACTCGTAGGCCTCGACGCCCGTACGGTCCCGCTTGGCCTGGTACATCGCCACGTCCGCCCGCCGCAGCAGTCCCTCCGCGTCGACCGCGTGGTCCGGGAAAACGGCGACTCCCGCACTCGCCTCCAGGACGAGGGTGAGCCCGTCGAGGTCGAGCGGGGAGCTGAGGGCGGAAACCAGGCCGCGGGCGACGCGGGTCGCGGAGGTCGTGGAGTCGGCGACGGGCAGTAAGACGGCGAACTCGTCACCGCCGAGCCGCGCGGCCTCCGCCCCGCGCGGCAGGGCCAGTCTCAGTCGGTCGGCTATCTGCAGCAGCAGCCGGTCACCGGCGAGATGACCGAGGGTGTCGTTGACCGAACGAAAGCGGTCCAGGTCGATCAGCATCAGGGCGGCGCGGGCGCCGATGCGCTCGGCGTCGTCCAGCGCGGTCCAGATGCGTTCCAGCAGCCACTGCCGGTTGGGCAGTCCGGTGAGCGGATCACGCAGCTGCTCCTCCGCCCGCGCGCGGGCTATCCACAGGGTGGAGTCGAGGGCGATGAGCGGGATGGCGAACAGCGGCAGCAGCACGGGCTTGGCGTCCGCGACCACACAGACCAGGGGCGCTATGCCGAGCAGGGCGACCGCGACCAGGCCCTGCCGGACCAGGGCGGTGCGGGCCACGGTGGGCAGTCCGGCCCGCGGGGTGTGCAGGTACCACAGCAGGGTGCGGGTGACCGCGAGATAGACGGCGGCGAGCAGCACCACCCCGGGGGCGGTGTACGGGGTCCAGCTGTCCGGGGTCGAGGGCGACTCGACGGACGGTACGGAGCCGAAGGCGGCCAGCACCAGGGCGCCCGCGCCGATGCCGAGCAGATCGACCGCGCCGTGCAGCACGCCCTGCCGCCAGCGGCCCCGCCGGGCCACGCCGACCAGCACGACGACGGTGAGGCTGACCATGCCGGCCGCGACCCAGCCGTAGAGCAGCAGCACGGCGAGGGTGAGGGCGGCGCCCGAACCGGTGCCGCCCCACCAGCGGGAGCGGCCCAGCATCACCAGATGGCCGACGATGATCCCGGTCAGCACGGCCAGGGACCAGCCGACGGTGCCGGACGGGAAGAGCGCCTGCCCTCCCGTGAACGCCCGCAGGAACCCGGCGCCCAGCACGAACGCGGCCGCCGCGACGACCGCCGTGGGCAACGCGGGCCAGGCCGGGTGCCGTTCCGTGTCCGCCTCGGACAGCCCGGGGCCGTGCCCGACGCCCGGTCGCCCGACACCGCGACCGACGGTCGACTGCCCGGCGCCTCGCCCAGTGGCCGATTGACCGGCGCCTCGCCCAACGGCCGGTTGACCGGCGCCTCGCCCAACGGCCGGTTGCCCAACACCGCGCCCGGCCGCCGGTTGCCCGGCACCGCGCGCGTCCGCCGTGTCCGCTTCGGTGCGCCCCTGCGCGCCCGGCTGCCCCGCGGGCCGCCCGTCCTCCCGGCCGCGCCGCCATGCGACCGCCATACGGCGCAGGCGCAGCCGCGAGCCCGGCGCGGCGCTCTCGGTCGGTTCCATTCCCGTCCCTCTCACAGCCGGCGGTGCCCACGCCACGCGGCCCGATGCCCGACAACCCTCAGCGGCTCCGCGGTGGAAAGCCCTTCCCCGGACCCTTCACGAGTACGGGGTTGCCCCGACCGCAACTGGGCACGGCAGGCGCACATCTCAACAGTAGGCCGCAGAGGGCTTGTACGGGCACCGGTCGCCGACGGTTGCCCGAATGCGCCCCAGCCACCCGTATGCATCTGGTATGCGCCGATCGGGTGGCCTTCAACCGCTACTCCTCGGCCGAAAGAGCGGCGTCGGCCGCGGCCTTCGGCCCTTGTTCCAGAAGGACGTTGAAACCGTCTTCGTTCAGAACCGGCACCTTGAGCTGCATCGCCTTGTCATATTTTGACCCGGGATTGTCACCCACCACGACGAACGATGTCTTCTTGGACACCGATCCGGTCACCTTCGCTCCCTGACTCTGCAACGCCTCTTTTGCGCCATCGCGGGTGAAATGCTCCAGAGTTCCGGTCACGACCACGGTCAGCCCCTCCAGCGGACGCGGACCCTCGTCCCCGCCGGTCCCTTCCTCCTCCATACGGACGCCGGCCGCTTTCCACTTACGGATGATCTCGCGGTGCCAGTCCTCGGCGAACCACTCCTTGAGCGAGGCGGCGATGATCGGGCCGACCCCCTCGGTGCCCGCCAGTTCCTCCTCGGTGGCCTGCTCGATACGGTCGACGGAACGGAACTCGCGGGCCAGCGCCTCCGCCGCGACCGGGCCGACGTGACGGATCGACAGACCGGTCAGCACGCGCGCCAGCGGGCGCTCCTTGGCCGCCGCGATGTTCTCCAGCATGGCGAGCGCGTTCTTCTTCGGGTCGCCCTCCTGGTTGGCGAAGACGGTGGCGATCTTCTCCTCGCCGGTCTTCGGGTCCCGCTTGGGCAGACCGCTGTCCTGATCGAGGACGTACGCCTTGATGGGCAGCAGCCGGTCGACGGTGAGGTCGAAGAGGTCGCCCTCGTCCTTCAGCGGCGGGTCCTCCGGCTCCAGCGGCCTGGTCAGCGCCGCCGCGGCGACATAGCCGAAGTGCTCGATGTCCAGCGCCTTGCGGCCGGCCAGGTAGAACAGGCGCTCTCGCAACTGGGCCGGGCAGGTCCGGGCGTTGGGACAGCGCAGGTCGACATCGCCCTCCTTCATCGGCCTGAGCGGCGTCCCGCACTCGGGGCACTCGGCCGGCATCACGAACTCCCGCTCGCTGCCGTCCCGTTTGTCGACGACCGGGCTGAGGATCTCGGGGATCACGTCACCGGCCTTGCGCAGCACCACCGTGTCCCCGATGAGGACGCCCTTGGCCTTGACGACGTCCTGGTTGTGCAGCGTCGCGAACTCGACCTCGGACCCGGCCACCGTCACCGGCTCGACCTGGGCGTACGGCGTCACCCTGCCCGTACGCCCCACACCCACCCGGATGTTGACCAGCCTGGTGTTGACCTCCTCGGGCGCGTACTTGTACGCGATGGCCCAGCGCGGGGCGCGCGAGGTGCTGCCGAGGCGGCCCTGGAGCGGGATCTCGTCGAGCTTGACCACGACCCCGTCGATCTCGTGCGCGACGGAGTGACGGTTCTCGCCGTAGTACGCGATGAACTCCCGCACGCCCTCCAGGTCGTCGACCACTCTGTTGTGCCCGGAGGTCGGCAGGCCCCAGGTCCCCAGCAGGTCGTAGGCCTCGGAGAGCCGGGTCATGCCGTCGAAGCCCTCCAGGGCCCCGATGCCGTGCACCACCATGTGCAGCGGACGGGTGGCCGTGACCCGCGGGTCCTTCTGGCGCAGCGAACCGGCCGCCGCGTTGCGCGGGTTGGCGAACGGCTTGTCGCCGGCCTCGACCAGACGGGCGTTGAGCTCCTGGAACTTCTCCATCGGGAAGTAGACCTCGCCGCGGATCTCCACGAGGTCGGGGACCTCGTCGCCCTGCAGCCGGTCCGGGATCTCGGTGATGGTGCGGACGTTGGGCGTGATGTCCTCGCCGGTGCGGCCGTCGCCGCGGGTCGCCGCGCGGGTGAGGCGGCCCCGCTCGTAGGTGAGGTTGACGGCGAGGCCGTCGACCTTCAGCTCGCACAGGAAGTGGTGCTTCTGCGTGCCGAGCTCCCGGCGGATGCGCTCCACCCAGGCGGCGAGGTCGTCGTCGTTGAACGTGTTGTCGAGGGAGAGCATGCGCGAGCGGTGTTCGACGGAGGTGAACTCCGTCGCGTACGCCCCGGCGACCTTCTGGGTCGGCGAGTCCGGGGTGCGCAGCTCCGGATGCTCCTCCTCCAGCGCCTCCAGTTCGCGCAGCAGCCGGTCGAAGTCCGCGTCGCTGATGACGGGGGCGTCGTTCACGTAGTACCGGAAGCGGTGCTCCTCGATCTGCTCAGCGAGCTTGGCGTGCTTCTCCCGTGCCTCGGCGGGCACGCTCGTCGTCTCCGCTTGCTTGTCGCCGGCCACCGTGTGTCCTCCCGTTACTCTGGGTTGTCCGCGAGGGATCTCGCCGCCCGGACGCAGTGGGCGTACGCCTTGCGCGCGTACTCCGGGGAGGCCCCCGCGAGTCCGCACGCCGGGGTGATCGTGACCGCTTCCGGGAGAAGGCCCGGCCGCAGCCCCAGCCTGCGCCACAGCGTCCTGACACCCATGACGCTACCCGCAGGGTCCGACAACGGGCCGTCCGTCCCCGGGACGACACCGGCGAGCAGCCGGGTGCCGCTCTCCACCGCCTCCCCGATCGCCTCGTCGTCACGCTCGGTGAGCAGGGAGAAGTCGAAGGAGATGGCCGCCACGCCCGTCCGGCGCAGCAGGGCGAACGGGACGTCCGGTGCGCACGAGTGGACCACGACGGGCCCGCCGTCGTGAACGCCGACGACGTCCCGCAGCGTGGCCTCGACGATCTGCCGGTCCACCGCGCGGTGGGTGCGGTAGCCACTGGCGGTCCTGACCTGTCCGCGCAGGACGGCGGTGAGGGAGGGTTCGTCGAGCTGGAGGACGAGCCGCGCGCCGGGCACGCGCCGCCGCACCTCGGCGAGGTGCAGGCGCAGCCCTTCGGCGAGGGAGGCGGCGAGGTCGCGGCAGGCACCGGGGTCGGACAGGGCGGCCTCGCCGTTCCTCAGCTCCAGGCCCGCGGCGAGCGTCCAGGGTCCCACCGCCTGCACCTTCAGCGGCCCCTGGTACTCCTGCGTGAACTCCTCCAGCGCGTCGAGGTCCTGACCGAGCCAGGAACGGGCCCGCTTGGTGTCCCGGCCCGGCCGGTCCCCGATCCGCCAGCCGCTGGGCTCCACGCGCGCGTACAGCTCGACGAGCATGCCCGCGGTCCTGCCGATCATGTCCGCGCCGGGGCCGCGGGCGGGCAGTTCGGGAAGGTGCGGGAAGTCCTCGAAGCTGCCGGTGACGGTCTTGGCGGCCTCCCGGGCGTCGTGGCCGGGCAGGGAGCCGATGCCGGTGGCGGGGCCGAGGGGAAGGTTGTCGTTCACGGGGGAAGCGTACGCAGGTGCCGGGCGGGGGTGCTCCGCCCCCACCCGCCCCTTCCCGTCCCGCCCAGGGCCTGGCCCCGGAGCCCCGTCCGGCCCTGGACCGGCCTCGTCCCCACCCGCCGGACGGGCTGATCGTCAGCGCCCCGGGCGTACCGTCAGGTCGTTGACCTCCGCGTCCTCGGGCAGGTCCAGGGCCATGAGGATCGTCGTGGCGACCGACTCCGGGTCGATCCACCGACCGGGGTCGTAGTCCTTGCCCTCCTGCCGGTGGACCTTGGCCTGCATGGGGCTGGCGGTGCGGCCGGGGTAGACCGAGGTGACGCGCACGCCGTTGCCGTGCTCCTCGTGGCGCAGGGAGTCGGCGAGGGCCTTGAGGCCGTGCTTGGAGGCCGCGTACGCGGACCAGTCCGCGTGGGCGTTCAGACCGGCGCCGGAGTTGACGAAGATCACGTGCCCGCCGCTCACGCGGAGCTGGGGCAGGAAGTGGCGGGTCAGCTCGGCGGGCGCGATCAGGTTGACGTTGAGCTGGTGCCGCCAGGTCTTCGGCGTCAGCTCGCCGACCGGACCGAGGTCGACGACACCGGCGATGTGCAGCAGGGAGTCCACCTGGTCGGGGAGCGACTGGTGGGAGAAGGCCCAGCTGAGCCGCTCGGGGTCCGCCAGGTCGCCGACGAGGGTGCGGGCGCCGGGGAATCCGGCCGCCAGTTCCTTCGCCCGGCCCGCGTCGCGCGCGTGCAGCACCAGCTCGTCCCCGCGCGCGTGCAGGCGGCGGGCGACGGCCGCGCCGATGCCGGAGCCGGCCCCGGTGATCACATGTGTAGCCATGCCCGCCATGCTCGCATCATCGCGCGCTCACTCCACCCCCAGGCTCTCCTCCAGATAGGCCAGCGCGCCCACCGGCTCCTCGGCGAAGAACACCAGGTCGGTCAGCGGGCGGGGCAGGAAGCCCTCGTCCTCCATACGGCGGAACTGCTCCTTGAGCCCGTCGTAGAAGCCCGCGGTGTTGAGCAGGACCACCGGCTTGTCGGTGTGCCCGTGCTTCTTCAGCTCCAGGATCTCGGTCGCCTCGTCGAGGGTGCCGGTGCCACCCACCATGATCACGACGGCGTCGGCCTTCTCCAGCAGCAGCTTCTTGCGCTCGGCGAGGTCCTTGGCGACCACCATCTCGTCGACGCCGGCCCGCGCCCTGGCCGCGAGGAACTCCACGGAGACGCCGAGGAGCCGGCCGCCCGACTCCTCCACCCCGTCGGCGACCACCTTCATCAGACCGACGTCCGAACCGCCCCACACCAGCGTGTGCCCGCCCTTGCCGAGCAGCCGCGCGAAGTCCCGCGCGGGGCGTGTGTAGCGGTCGTCGAGGTCGGCGGCGGAGAGGAAGACACAGATGTTCACGGACCCACCGTACGGGCCCGGTCGG
Source organism: Streptomyces griseoloalbus (assembly GCA_014650015.1). Taxonomy (GTDB): domain Bacteria; phylum Actinomycetota; class Actinomycetes; order Streptomycetales; family Streptomycetaceae; genus Streptomyces; species Streptomyces griseoloalbus. The sequence continues at coordinate 51,607 of BMUD01000011.1, read as the reverse complement.
ACATCGCGGTGAGCCGCATCTTCGACTGCCGGTGCGGCAGCTCCTCCCAGTCGTCCATGAGGCGCGCGGACAGACCGTGCTCGGCGGCCAGTTCCACCAGCGTCCGAGTCCGGTAGTAGAAGTCCTCGTGCAGCACCTGGTGCTCCTCCCCCTCCGTGCGGTCGAACGTGAAGTCGAAGAACCCTCCGGGCGCGAGCACCCTCCCGACGTGCGCGAAGCACTCCTCGATGACGTGCCGGGGAGAGTGGGAGAACACGCTGTGCGCGTGCACCACGTCGAAGTGCCCGTCGGGCAGGAAGGCGAAGGTGAGGTCGTCGGCGAGGGTCAGATAGGGCATCTTGGCCTGGAGTCCCTCGCGTACGAGGGTCTCCTGGGCGGCGAGCAGGATGTGCGGCGAGATGTCGACGCCGTAGTAGTGGCCGGGTTCCAGGTGGTCGATGAACAGGCGCCCCGCGCGGAGGTTGCCGCATCCGATCTCCAGCATCCGGTGGTGCGGCCGCAGACCGTGCCGCAGCAGGTAGTCGAACTGCATCCGGCCGATGCGCGCCCACTGCTCGCGCGAGGGGTTGTGACCCACCGCCGCCTCGGCGCTGCGGGCCGCGTCGGAGGCCATCACCGCGCGGTAGTAGGCGATGTGGTCGCGGTGCCGCAACCGCAGCCAGGCGTCGCGCAGGGCGCGCCGCGCGTGGGCGGGCACGCGTCGCGGGTGGCGCAGGGCGTACCGGGCCCGGTGGGCGAGGGTGCCGCGGTTCCTGCCGGTGTCCTTCGCTCCCATGGGGCCTCCTCGGGAAGAACTCCGCTTCAGCGTGCGCTGTAACGGGTGAGTCGGCTACCCGAGGAGGGCGATCGTGACCACAGGCCACAGCATCACCATCGAGTCCACCGAACGGCACGTGCGCGTGGTGCACGGCGAGCGGGTGCTCGCGGAGAGCGACCGGGCACTGGTGCTGCACGAGACGGGCTGTCCCCCGCGGTACTACATCCCGCCGGAGGACGTACGCCTGGACCTGCTGACGCCCTCCGGGACACACACGCACTGCCCCTTCAAGGGCACCGCGTCCTACTGGTCGCTGCCGGACGCGGCGGATCTGGTCTGGGCGTACCCGGAGCCGAAGCCGGACGTCTCCGAGATCAAGGACCACTTCTGCTTCTACGAGGTGGAAGTGCGGTGATCGTGTAGAAGGGTTGCGATCGACGGACGCGCCGCCCGCCTCACCGACGAATCCGGTGGCGTGCGGCAGTCTTCTCAGGCATGGACAAGAACACCGTTTCGCACGATGGCACCTCACTCGCGTACGAGAGCGCCGGGCGTGGCTCGGCGGTCGTCCTCGTCAGCGGCGCGATGTCGACGGGCGCCACGGTGGCGCCGCTGGCGGCGCCCCTCTCGGAGCGGTTCCGGGTGGTCGTGTACGACCGCCGGGGCCGCGGTGGGAGCACGGACACGGCGCCGTACGCGGTGGAGCGCGAGGTCGAGGACCTGGCGGCGCTGATCGGGGCGGTGGGCGGCGAGGCCTCGCTGTACGGCATCTCCTCGGGCGGCGCCCTGGCGCTCAGGGCGGCGGCGAGCGGGCTGCCGGTGCGCCATGTCGCCGTGTACGAGACGCCGTACGCGATGTCCGAGGAGGAGCTGGCGGCGCGCGCCCAGTACACGAAGAACCTGACCCGGGCGCTGGCCGAGGGGCGGCGCGGGGACGCGGTCGAGCTCTTCCTGCGGCTGACCGGGCTGGGCGAGGCGATGATCGAGGGGGCCCGGCAGTCCCCGATGTGGGCCGGGATGGAGTCGATCGCGCCGAGCCTCGCGTACGACGACGCCGTGATGGGCGACGGCAGCGTCCCGCGCGAGCTGCTGTCGTCGATCCGCGTGCCGGTGCTGTCGATCGCGGGCGACGCGAGCCCGGCGTGGATGCGTGAGGCCGCGCGGGCGATCGCGGAGTCGGTCCCCCAGGGCGCGTACCGCACCCTGGAGGGGCAGACCCACATGGTCGAGCCGGACGTCCTGGCGCCGGTGCTGGCGGACTTCTTCGCGCGGTGAGCGATCCGTCGGGGGCCGACGCGGCTCAGGCCACGTCAGCCGTAGACCGGGCCGTCGACGCGATGGTCGCCGAGCCCACCACGCGCGTGCCGTCGTACAGCACGATCGCCTGGCCGGGGGCGACGCCCCGGACGGGCTCGGTGAAGCGCACCCGGAGTTCCCCGTCGACGAGTTCCGCCGTCACCTCGCTCTCGCCGCCGTGGGCGCGCAGCTGGGCGGTGTAGGTGCCGGGGCCGGCCGGTGCGGCGCCGCACCAGCGGGGCTTGACGGCGGTGAGGGCGTCGACGTCGAGGGAGGCCGCCGGGCCGACGGTGACGGTGTTGGTCACCGGGGAGATGTCGAGGACGTAGCGTGGCTTGCCGTCGGGGGCGGGGGTGCCGATCCGCAGGCCCTTGCGCTGGCCGATGGTGAAGCCGTAGGCGCCCTCGTGGGTGCCGACCTTGGTGCCGGACTCGTCGACGATGTCGCCCTCCGTCCGGCCGAGGCGGTTGGCGAGGAAGCCCTGGGTGTCGCCGTCGGCGATGAAGCAGATGTCGTGCGAGTCCGGCTTCTTGGCGACGGCGAGTCCGCGGCGCTCGGCCTCCGCGCGGATCTCCTCCTTGGTGGTGACCGTGTCGCCGAGCGGGAACATCGCGTGGGCGAGCTGGCGGTCGTCCAGCACGCCGAGGACGTAGCTCTGGTCCTTGGCCATGTCGGAGGCGCGGTGCAGTTCGCGCGTGCCGTCCTCGCGCAGGACGACCTGGGCGTAGTGACCGGTGCAGACCGCGTCGAAGCCGAGCGCGAGCGCCTTGTCGAGCAGCGCGGCGAACTTGATCTTCTCGTTGCAGCGCAGGCACGGGTTGGGGGTGCGGCCGGCCTCGTACTCGGCGACGAAGTCCTCGACGACGTCCTCGCGGAAGCGGTCGGCGAGGTCCCACACGTAGAACGGGATGCCGATGACGTCGGCGGCGCGGCGGGCGTCGCGCGAGTCCTCGATGGTGCAGCAGCCCCGCGCGCCGGTGCGGAACGACTGCGGGTTCGCGGAGAGCGCGAGGTGGACGCCGGTCACGTCGTGGCCCGCTTCGGCCGCGCGGGCGGCGGCGACGGCGGAGTCGACTCCGCCGGACATGGCGGCCAGGACGCGGAGGGGGCGGAAGCCCTGCGGGGTGTCAGTCATAGCCCTTCCAGGGTACGGGGGCGCGGGAACCACGGCCGCCGGGTATCCGTTGACGATCACATGGGGGCGAGAAGAGCATCCGAGGACACCGGCCGGCGCATCGGGCGACGGGCCCTGATCGTGGGCGGGGCGGTGGCCGCCACGGGCACGGCGGTGCTGGCGCGGGACGAGCTGGCGCGGCTGTGGTGGCGCGTTCCCGGCATCGAGAAGCCCCGTGAGCAGGGCGCGGTCGACTTCGCGGGCGCCCGCTGGGTGTCGGCCTCGGACGCCAACTGGCGGCGCGCGGACCGGCCGGACGACTTCGGCATCGACATGGTGATCGTCCATGTCACCCAGGGCAGCTTCGACAGCGCGGTGCGGGCGTTCCAGGACCCGGGGCACAAGGCGGCCACGCACTACATCGTCGGCCAGGACGGGCGCGTGACCCAGATGATCCGCGAGCTGGACGTGGCCTACCACGCGGGCAACCGCGACTACAACGAGCGCAGTGTCGGCATCGAGCACGAGGGGTTCGTGGACCGGCCGCAGGACCTCACGGACGAGATGTACGAGGCGTCGGCTCGGCTCACGGCCCGGATATGCGCGCGGTACGACATACCCGTCGACCGGGAGCACATCATCGGCCACGTCGAGGTGCCGGGCACGGACCACACCGATCCGGGCCCGCACTGGGACTGGGACCGCTATCTGAAGCTGGTCCGCCGGGCCCGGACGACCCTGCGGGCCTGAACCGGGCACCCCCGGGCCGGAGCCGCGGATGCTCTCCTGCCCGGCCTCGTGGGCCGGGCAGGGCAGGGCCGGCTCAGCCCGGCTGCGGGGCCGCCGCGAACTCCTCCGTGCTCGGGAGGAGATCGGTGATCAGCTGCCAGACCTCCTTGGCGTCGACCCGGACCAGCTTGAGCGCGGTGGTGTCGTCCACCTGACCGGGCAGGATCGGCTCAGCGGGCAGCTCACGATGCCAGTAGCCGAGAGGTCCGCAGTCCCACACCGCGAACCCGCGCACCCGGGGGGCCGGGACCCCGTCGTCGTGCCCCTGCCACGCGGCGGTCATCCGCCAGCTGGAACGCAGCCCGGTGATCAGCTTGGCAAGCGTACTGACCTGCGACTTCCGGGTGAGCCCGGCGCCCTTCAGCGCCTCGGCCACCCGGTCGACCCCCTCCTCGGCCGTCAGGCCGTGAAGGCTGTCCAGGGTGCCGAGTCCCGCGTCGAGGACGGCCGTGGTGGTTTCGACCACGGGCGTGGCCACCTCCACGGTGTCCTCTCCCTGGAGGTTGACCATGCGCGCCAGCGCCCAGACGAGCATGGTCGGCTCCAGCCGTACGTACTCCGACTCCGGGGAGCCGGGCCAGGACTCGTGGGAGTAGACGTAGCCGTCGCCGATGGTGACGCCGTGGTGGAGGGTGCCGTGCTCACCGAGCGCCTCCACGTGGAGGACGACGGCGGGGGCCCGCAGGGTGCTGACCAGCGGGGCCAGCAAGAGGTCGAGGTTTCCTTCCTGGTCGGTCAGACCTGCCTCGCGCAGTTCACGGTCGGTCTCGGCCAGCTCCGGGGGCACCTCCTCCCCTTCGACGCGGTGACGGAGGACGGCCAGATGGCTCTCGGCAAGGCGGAACCGGCCCCGGGTGCTGTCGTACGAGGGCATTGCGTGTCGCTTTCATCGGCGGAAGGAACGGACGGCGATGACTCAGGCGGTTCAAGGGGTCACTGGAAGACCTCCATCCAGTCCAGCGACCTGTTGAAGAAGGCGCGCACGGCGCCGCCCCGGGTGAGGTTGCGGGTGTTGACCCCGAGCATCACGGCGGCCAGCGCGAGGTCGGTGGCGTCGGCCGGGCCGAGGACGGTGAAGGTGGCCTTCTTCCGCGCGCCGCTGCCGTGCCGCCGGGTCCGGATCTCCACACCGTCGCGGATCAGGGCGCGGTCACGGTGCCGTCGGCTGGTCGCGAGATAGCGGTACTCGCGCCCGGCGACCCGCATCCGCAGGGCCCGTCCGGATCTGGTCTGTGCCCAGCGGTTGCGCTTGAGGCGGATTCCGGCCCCACCGACACTGAGCTGCCCCAGGTGAAGGGAGGGCTTGCGTCCGTGGGCCCAGCCTCCGAAGGAGGTGGCGGGGACGGTGTCCCCACTGACCTCGGTGACGTGACGGTCGCCGTGCCGCTTCGCCGGGTAGACCACCTCGATCCGCCCGAACTCCCCTGCCGTTCCCCGGTACCCGAACGTCCAGGTCAGCCGGTGACCTGAACGGTCTTCCCAGTGGTCCAGGGTGTACGTCTGCTGCATGATCCCTTCCCCTCGCGCCGCTCGGCGCGGATGTGCCATGACCCGGCGTCAGTCGAACGGGTTGAGGGCGCTGCCGAGTTTCTTCGCGCCGTCGGAAATGGCCTCGCCGGCCTTCTCGGCCTTGTCGCCGACCCACTCCGCGGTGTCCTCCGCGGCTGCCGCGATCTTGTCCGAGTGGTCCCAGATCAGGGTTCCGGCATAGGCGACGCCGGTGCCGACGGCCAGGCCGAGGGTGACCGGGTTGGGGGCGATCATCGCGGCGGTGAGCGAGGCGTTGAAGGCCGTACCGGTCCAGTTGGAGAGGTACTTGGCCTTGTCCTCCTCCCACGCCTTGCCGTGATCCATGGTCGCCAGGTTGGCGACGCCCCACGCGGTGGCGCCGGCGGACCCGACGATGCCAAGGCCGCGCATCCACCCCGCGGCCCTGGCCGCGTTGGCGAGTCCACCGCGTTGGGCGACGGTGAGCAGGTTGGCCTCGGTGGCGGTGGGCAGGTAGAAGGCGCCCTTGCGCATGTATCCGGCCAGCATCGCCGCCTCGTCGGAGCCGGCGAGCGCGGCGGTCGGCACCCGGGTCAGCCAGCTGCCCGCCTTAGGGATCTTGGACAGTTTGTCCCAGTGGCCGTTGATCAGGCGGGCGGTGAAGGTGCCCGGCGCGTTGAGCACCTTGGAGCTCTTGAAGTACGAGATGAGCGACTTGGTGCCCAGGGCGGCCGTGGTCGACGCCGTGAAGAACGCCGACAGGTTGGCGGCCCCCTCGATGTACGTCGCGACGGCCTTGCCCAGCTCCTCGTTGCCGGTCAGCTGGGTGACGGCGTCGCCCTGCACCCGGACGAGCCAGTCGTCGAGGCTCTCGCCGTCCTTCTTCTTGAGCCAGCCGTCGTCGACCGTGTCGTCGGAGGCGGCCGCGTTGGCGACCAACAGGATGTCGGGCGGCAGATCCTTGTTCTTGAGCTGCTCCGGGGTGAACCCGGCCAGCAGCAGTCCGGCCAGCGGATCGCCGTCCTCCAGGCGAGCGTACGCCGCCTTCCTGCGGAGTTCGGGCGCGGTGTCCGATATCCAGGAACGGATGGGCCGTATCGCGCTCAGTTTGTCCGACACCCCGAGTCCCGAGGCCCGCGTGAGCGCCTCGTCGAGCTTGTCCCCCATTCCTCCCCGCCCGTCGAGCAACTTGGCCAACTGCTCGAGGTCCTGCGGATTCACGACTCTGTTCAGCTTGCCTGTCACGGAGCTCCTTCAGGTGATCGGCGTCGGCTCCTTCCCGAGGGAAAAGCAGCACGGACACGCGGACACCGTATCGAGGCCGTGACCGGGCCTCGGAGCCGACGGGCTCTGGGCCTGTCCGACAATTCCCGCCTGCCTGCGGGCGGGAACGCGAATGGTCAGACAGGCCCTAGATCCGGCGGGCTCGTGTCAGCGCGTCCAGGAGGCCCTCGCGGTCGTGGGTGGCGATCAGCAGTGACTCGCCCCGCACGGTCTCGACCACGATCTGGTCCATGCCCAGCGGCACGGACCATCCGCCGCCCACGATCCGGGGCGGCTCGGCCGCACGGCTCGCCCGTCGCAGCCGGGTGAGCTCCTCGCGCGACCGCGAGGCCAGGGCCGCGGCGAACTCCGCGTCCGCCGGCTGCTCACGGGCCTCCCGGATCGAGTCGGCCGTCAGCGACTCCACCGCGATCGTCTCCCGCCCCACGGTCAACTGCCCGTCCTGGACGCGGATTCGGTGGTAGACGCGTTTGGAGATCGGCACGGCGTTGAGAACGAGCGCGAAGAACGCCGAGAACCCGAGCATGACGTACCAGACCGTGCTGTCGTCGGGAAGCAGGACGCTGCCCTGATAGGCGACCCAGGCGGCGAGGACCGCCACGGTGGCGATCGTCCAGCGCCGGGGCAGCTTCTCCCGGTACACCACCGCCCGCCCGTACGACGCTGTCGCCGCGCCCGCTCCGGGACCTCGCGCGCCCTCCATGACCGCTCCCCTCGGCTCGAACCGACCTCCGCTCCGGCCAGGCTACCCAGGGCCTATGTCAGACCCGCCGCCCTGGCCCGTTCCACCGCCGGGCCGATGGCCTTGGCCAGGGCTTCCACGTCGGCCTCCGTGGAGGTGTGGCCGAGGGAGAAACGGAGGGTGCCGCGGGCCAGGTCGGGGGCGGTGCCGGTGGCCAGGAGGACGTGGCTGGGCTGGGCGACGCCGGCGGTGCAGGCGGAGCCGGTGGAGCACTCGATGCCCTGGGCGTCGAGGAGGAGCAGCAGCGAGTCGCCCTCACAGCCGGGGAACGTGAAGTGCGCGTTGGCCGGAAGGCGCCCCTCGGGTGCGGGGTCGCCGCCGAGCACGGCGTCCGGGACGGCGTCGCGGACCGCGGCGACCAGGTCGTCGCGCAGCCTGCCGATCTCGTGGGCGAACCACTCCTGCTGCTCCGCGGCGAGCCGCCCGGCGGCCGCGAACGACGCGATGGCGGGCACGTCGAGCGTGCCGGAGCGCACATGCCGCTCCTGACCGCCGCCGTGCAGCACGGGCACGGGGGTGTGCTCTCGGCCCAGGACCAGCGCGCCGATGCCGTACGGGCCGCCGATCTTGTGGCTGGACACGGTCATCGCGGCGAGTCCGGACGCGGCGAAGTCCACCGGGATCTGGCCGAAGGCCTGGACCGCGTCGGAGTGCAGCGGGACCCCGAACTCGGCGGCGGTCTCGGCGAGTTCGCGGACCGGCAGGATGGTCCCGATCTCGTTGTTGGCCCACATGACCGTGGCGAGGGCGACGTCGTCGGGGTTGCGGGCGATGGCCTCGCGCAGGGCGTCCGGGTGGACCCGGCCGTGGGAGTCGACCGGCAGGTACTCGACGGTGGCCCCCTCGTGCTCGCCGAGCCAGTGGACGGCGTCGAGGACGGCGTGGTGTTCGACGGGGCTGGCGAGGACCCGGGTGCGGGCCGGGTCCGCGTCCCGGCGGGCCCAGTACAGACCCTTCACCGCGAGGTTGTCGGCCTCGGTGCCGCCTGAGGTGAAGACCACCTCGCTGGGGCGTGCGCCCAGGGCTTCGGCGAGGGTTTCGCGGGCCTCCTCGACGGTGCGCCGGGCGCGGCGGCCGGCCGCGTGGAGAGAGGAGGCGTTGCCGGTGACGCCCAGGTGCGCGGTGAGTGCCTCGACTGCCTCGGGAAGCATCGGGGTGGTCGCGGCGTGGTCGAGGTAAGCCATGGTGGGGCCGATTCTACGGGGCCCGGTGCACCGGCCACGGATCGCGGTCGGTGAGGGTGCGCCGCCGGCTCACAGGCTCCACGAGATCGTCTGGTCCGCCTGCGTGAACGCCGCGAGGACGAGGAGGTCGGCGACGCCGAGCCCGAGCCCGAGGAAGGCGCGTCCGCGTCGGGTCGTGCCCCGCCACAACGCCACGGCCGCCAGCACGACGGCCGTCGGGCCGAGGAAGACGTTGAGGACGAGCAGGCCCAGCAGGCCCAGGACGAAGGAGGCGACGGCCATGCCGTCGGCGTCATGGATTCCGGTGCGGCGGCCGGCCGGTGCGGTGAGGTGCATGGTGATCGGCTCCCACGGTCGGGACGGTCGGATGGAGGGGCGGCCCCTGCGGCGGTCAGCGCGCCGAGGTCCCGCGCCGGCGGCCGTGGCGCTCACGCAGGGCGAAGACGCCGAGCCAGACGGCGATGACGGCACCCAACGCGACGGAGAAGGAGAGCGGTGCGTGGGCGACGGTGCCCAGGGCGACGCCCAGCAGCGCGAGCGCGGCGACGAGGAACAGCATGAGTCGGATCCCCCAGGTTCGGCGAACACTAACGGTACATCTGTTCACTGACTACCCAGTCTAACGCGCTTCACTGCTTTCCATTTCCGGAGAACAGTTGTTGACTGCATGGCATGAGCCACACCCCGGGCGTCCGGCAGGCCCGGAAGCAGAGGACCCGGCAGGCGCTGCTCGACGCGGCGCTGGACCTGCTGGAGGGGCAGAGTCTGAGCAGCCTGGGCCTGCGCGAGGTCACCCGTGCCGTGGGGGTGGCCCCGACCGCCTTCTACCGGCACTTCCGGTCCGTCGAGGATCTGGGCGTGGCGCTGGTCGAGGAGGCACTGGGCAGTCTCCATCCGATGATCCGGACGACGGTGTCCACGACCGGCGACGGCGAGGAGCGCATCGCCCGGGCCATCGAGCTGATCGCGGGTCATGTGGACGTGTATCCCGCACACGTCCGTTTCATCGCCCGTGAGCGGCACGGCGGGGTCCGGCCGGTCCGGGAGGCGATACACGACCAGCTGGCCCGGTTCACGGCGGAGGTCGGTGAGGCGCTGGCCAAGGATCCGCAGTCCACGGACTGGAGCGGGGACGACCTGCTGATGCTGGCCCAGCTCTATGTCGACCAGATGCTCATCACGGCCTCCCTGTTCCTGGAGGCACCGGCGACCGACCCCGCGGAACGGGAGCGGGTGTCCCGCATCGCGACCCGGCAACTGCGGCTGATCGGCATCGGCCGCCGGCACTGGCTGGACCGGCACGGACCGGCCGGGGCTCCGCCCACCCCGTGACGACGGCCGCCCCGATGAAGGGGCGGCCGTCGTGGGGCGCGGGGTCGGGCCGGGTGCGGCACGGGGTCAGGCCAGGCGGGCGCGTGCCAGCTGGCGGGACTGGGCCACCAGGCGGTCGTCGCTGTCCCAGACCTCGGCGTCCTCCTCCAGGAAGCCGCCGGCGAGGTTGCGGGTGGTGATCGAGACGCGCAGGGGGCCGGGGGCCGGGCGGGAGCGGACGTGGACGGTCAGCTCCACCGTGGGGACCCAGCCGGAGAGCCCCAGCTCGAAGGCGGTGGGCGGCAGGGCGTCCACCGCGAGGAGCAGCGAGAACGGGTCGGGTTCCCGGCCGTCGGCGAGACCGAACCAGGCCCGCATCTCCCCCTTGCCCGAGGGCTGCCCGAGGGCCCACCCCAGGGTCGACGGGTCGAGCTTGAGCATCAGGCGGTCGGCGATCGCGGAGCTGCCGTCGACGGGGGCCGCTCCGTCCTCGGCTCCGAAGCACTGCTCCATCGGCGGTATCGCGGGTGGCTTCGCCGTCGTCCGGACGTCGTCCGGGAGGGAGTCCAGATCACCGTAGGAGGCGAGGACGCGGATGCGCTCGACCTCCCGGCCCTGCTCGTCGAACTGGAACAGGGACGCCTGACCGGTCGACAGGGTCCGCCCGGTGCGCACGGTCTCGGTGCGGACGACCGCCGGACCCGGCTGGGAGGCGGTCAGATAGTGCGCGGAGAGGGTGAACGGGTCGGGATGCGGCAGGGCGTCCGCGAGCGCGCGCCCCAGGACGGCCAGCAGGTAACCGCCGTTGACGGCGTTGATGATCGTCCAGCCGGCGGAGAGGTCGATGTCGTAGACGCCGGGCTCGCGCGGGGTGAGCGCCGTGTCGCGGTCGAACTCACCGGCGCCGAGAGTGGCCCGGGTGGGCTGGGCGGAGGCTGCTTCTGGCATGGCTGAACAGTACAAGAAGATAATACTAAGCGGTAGCTTTGCCGATGGGGCGGATGCTGCGCCGATGTGAAACCGGTACGCCCCCGGCGCTACTCCTCCACGGCCGTCGAGCGACGATGCCACGCGCGAGGCGCCCGCCAGTGGTAGCGCATCGCGAACAGCCGCAGGACGAAGGCCGTGATCACGGCGGCGCCGCTGGTCAGGGAGTTCAGCGCGTCGTAGCGGATGCACAGCGCGACCATGGTGGCGCCGACGACGGCCGGGACCGCGTACAGGTCGCGGTCCCAGCGCAGCAGCGAGGGCACCTCGTTGGCGAGCACGTCGCGCAGCACACCGCCGCCGACCGCGGTGGCCAGGCCCAGACAGGCGGAGGCGGTCAGACCGAGGCCGTGGTCGTGCGCCTTGATGGTGCCGACCACGCAGAAGAGGCCGAGGCCCGCCGCGTCGAAGACGTTGACGCCGGCCTGGATGCGCTCCACGTGTGGGTGGAGGAAGAACACCAGGGCCGTGGCGAGCAGGGGGGTGACGAAGTACCCCAGATCCGTGAAGGCGGCGGGCGGTACCGCACCGATGACCAGGTCACGGAAGAGTCCACCACCCAGGGCGGTGACCTCGGCGAGCACGGCGATGCCGAAGACGTCGAAGTTCTTGCGGACGGCCAGCAGGGCGCCGGAGATCGCGAAGACGAAGATGCCGATCAGGTCGAGCGTGTGCAGGACGGACGGACTGAACAGTTGCTGGAGCACCCTTACATTCTCACCCACCAACAAGCCCCCACCTTGCAAAGCAAGGCGGGGGCTTGAGTGGGCTTACTTGTCCGAGGACTTCCCAGGTGCCTTCCCAGTACCCTCGGGGGCCTCCGGCTCGGCGGCCCCGGCTTCGGCGGTCCCGGCGGGCTTCCCCGCTTCGGCTTCCGCGGACGCCGCGGGCTCCTCGGCCGCGTCGGCCTCCGGAGTCACGTCCGTCTCCGGAGCCTCACCGGTCTCGCCGGCCTCCGCGGTCTCGGCGCCCTCCGCGGACTCCGCCTCGGCAGTCACCGGGGCGTTCGCGGTCTTGGTGATCTCCGGGGTCCCGGCAGGCTCCGGAGTCTCGCCCGAGACCTCCGCCGCCACCGCCGCCGACGTCTCCGCCGACTTCTCCAGCGCCGCCTCGCCCAGGAGCTCCGAGGCCTCCTTCGCGGCCGTCAGCAGGACGGTGTCCTGCGGGGCCTGGTCCTCGAAGTTCTCCGGGTGGTGACAGGCCACGCGCTGGCCGGGCTTCAGCTCCAGCAGCGGCGGCTCGGTCGTCCTGCAGATCTCCGTCGCCTTCCAGCACCGCGTGTGGAAGCGGCAGCCGCTCGGCGGGGAGATCGGCGAGGGCACGTCGCCCTTGAGCAGGATGCGCTCGCTCTTGGCGCCCCGGCGCTTCGGGTCCGGGATCGGCACGGCCGACATCAGCGCCTTGGTGTACGGGTGCATCGGCGCCTTGTACAGCGCGTCGCGGTCGGCCAGCTCGACGATCTTGCCCAGGTACATCACCGCGATCCGGTCCGAGACGTGCCGGACCACCGACAGGTCGTGGGCGATGATGACGTACGTCAGGCCCAGCTCCTCCTGGAGGTCGTCCAGCAGGTTGACGACCTGGGCCTGGATGGAGACGTCCAGCGCGGAGACCGGCTCGTCCGCCACGACCAGCTTGGGGTTGAGGGCGAGAGCGCGGGCGATGCCGATGCGCTGGCGCTGACCGCCGGAGAACTCGTGCGGGTAGCGGTTGTAGTGCTCGGGGTTGAGACCCACGACCGACAGCAGCCGCTGCACTTCCTTCTTGATGCCGCCCTCGGGCACGACGCCCTGGAGCTTGAAGGGAGCGCCGACGATGGTGCCGATGGTGTGGCGCGGGTTCAGCGACGAGTACGGGTCCTGGAAGATCATCTGCACATCGCGGCGCATCGGGCGCATGTCCGCCACACCGAGGTGCGTGATGTCCTTGCCCTCGAACTCGATCGTGCCGCCCGTCGGCTCCAGCAGCCGGGTGATCAGCCGGCCCATGGTGGACTTGCCGCAGCCCGACTCGCCCACCACACCGAGGGTCTCGCCGGCCCGGACCTCGAAGTCGAGGCCGTCGACCGCGTGCACCGCGCCGACCTGCCGCTGGAGCAGGCCCTTCTTGATCGGGAAGTGCTTCTGCAGCCCCGTCACCTTCAGCAGGACCTCACCGCCGGGGTCCCCGGCGGGGGCGTTGCCGTCGGTCTGCGCGGGCATCGTCACGGCTGTGTCCTTGGATTTCTCGCTCACAGCTTCGGCGCAATCTCTTCGGTCCAGATTCGCTCCCGCTGCTCCGCGGACATGTGGCAGGCGGCCCAGTGCCGGCTGCCGACCTCGGTGAGCTCGGGGCGGACGGTGCGGGTGACGTCGTCCTTGGGGACATCGGCGTACGGGCAGCGCGGGTTGAAGGCGCAGCCGGACGGGACGTTGATCAGCGAGGGCGGGGAGCCCTTGACCGGGATCAGCCGGTCCTGCTGTTCGCGGTCCAGCCGCGGCATCGAGCCGAGCAGGCCCCAGGTGTAGGGGTGACGGGGCTCGTAGAACACCTTCTCCGCCGGGCCGCGCTCCACGCAACGGCCGCCGTACATCACCAGGATGTCGTCGGCGAGCTCGGCGACGACGCCCAGGTCGTGGGTGATGACGATGACCGCGGAGCCGAACTCCTTCTGCAGATCGCGGATCAGGTCCAGGATCTGCGCCTGCACCGTCACGTCGAGCGCGGTGGTCGGCTCGTCGGCGATGAGCAGCTCCGGGTTGTTCACCAGCGACATCGCGATCATCGCGCGCTGGCGCATACCGCCGGAGAACTCGTGCGGGTAGCTGTCCACCCGCTTGTCCGGCTGCGGGATGCCGACGCGGTCGAGCATCTCCACGGCACGGCGCTTGGCGGTCTTCTTGTCCACGTCGTGGTGGATGCGGTACGCCTCCACGATCTGCTGGCCGATCGTGTAGTACGGGTGCAGCGCGGACAGCGGATCCTGGAAGATCATCGCCATCTCGCGCCCGCGCAGCCGGCGCACGTAGTCGGGGTCGGCGGTCAGCAGTTCGGTGCCGTCCAGCCAGATCTCACCGGATATCTGTGCCTTGCGCTTGCCGTACTGACCGGCGGTGTGCAGGCCCATGATGCCGAGCGAGGTGACCGACTTGCCGGAGCCGGACTCGCCGACGATGCCGAGGGTCTTGCCCTTCTCCAGCTTGAAGCTCAGCCCGTCGACGGACTTCACCAGACCGTCGTCGGTCGGGAAGTGCACCTTGAGGTCGCGGACCTCCAGGAAGGCGGTGGGGGCCGGCGAGCCGTCGGTGGGTTCACCCACGGCCGCGCCGGTCTTGCTCAGGTCGGTCATGCGAGCCTCACTCGGGGGTCGATCACGGCGTACAGAATGTCCACCACGAGGTTGGCGACGAGGACCGCGACGGACGTGATCAGGGTGACGCCCAGGATGAAGGGGAGGTCCTGCGTCCGGATCGCGTCCAGCACCTTCTGGCCGAGGCCGGGCAGGCTGAACGTGGTCTCGGTCAGGATCGCGCCGCCCATGAGGGCACCGATGTCCATGCCGAGCATGGTCAGGATCGGCGTCATCGTCGAGCGCATGGCGTGCTTGCGGATGACGACCTGCTCCCGCAGGCCCTTGGCGCGGGCGGTACGGATGTAGTCCTCGCCGAGGATCTCCAGCATGGTGGCTCGGGTGATCCGGGCGTACATCGCCGCGTACAGGAACGCCAGGGTGATCCAGGGCAGGATCATGCCGCCCAACCAGCCGGTGAAGCTGTCCTCCAGCGGCACGAACTCGGCGTTGATCCAGCCCAGACCGTGGGAGAAGATCGCCAGGCTGAGCAGACCGGTGAAGTAGATGGGGAGGGAGACGCCCGACAGCGCCACGATCATCGCGGCGCGGTCCCACAGGGTGCCCCGCTTGAGCGCGGAGAGCACACCCGCGGCCAGGCCGAAGATCAGCCACAGGACGGCCGCACCGAGCGCGAGAGCCAGGGTCACCGGGAAACGCTCGGTCAGCACCGGCCAGACGGACTGCTCGGTACGGAAGGAGTAGCCGAAGCACGGCGCGGAGCAGTGGGTGACGTCGCCGCCGGCCGCGTAGGTGCGGCCCGCGAAGAGACCCTTGAAGAACTCCCAGGCCTGGATGAAGACCGGGTCGTCCAGACCCAGCTTCAGCCGCACCGCCTCGACTGCGTCGGGGCCTGCCTGCTTGCCCACGAAGCTCAGGGCGATGTCGACGCCCGCCCACTTGGGGAAGAGGAAGAAGATGCTGAAGACCACCAGAATGATGACCACCAGCATCACTGCGGCGGCGAACAGCCGCCTGATGAGGTAAGCGAGCACAGCTTACGGCCCGCTGCGGACCGCGGGCCGCCGGTGGGGTACCTCCCACGCCTTTTGAGCAGTGGGGGACTTCCGGCGGCCCGCGCTCACGCCGCGCCGGCCTTCACCTGCCTTTCGTGCCGTACGGCGGGTGTACCGGTTACTTCGTGGACTTCAGGCCGACGTTGACGAAGTCGTACTGACCGCTGTAGCCGTCGGTCGTGTACACGTTCGCCAGTCGGTTGGAGCGCCAGTTGATGAACTTCTCGAAGACGAAGGGCAGGTAGTAACCGCCCTCCATCACCTTGTGGTTGATCTCCTTGGCGATCTCGGTCTTGCCCGCGTCGTCAAGCGTCTTGACGTACCGGTCGAACAGACCGTCGATGTCCTTGTCGTCGATCAGCGCGAAGTTGTTGTTGGCGCTCTCGAGGATGTAGTCGCTGTGCCACAGCGGCAGACCGTAGCCCTGGACGGACGGGAAGTCCGGGCCCCAGCCCATGATGATGACGCCGTAGCCCTTCTTCTCCACGTTGGAGGGGCTGCCGACGACGCTGGCGTACTGCGAGCCGTCGTACTGCTCGATCTCCAGGTTGACGCCGATCTTCTTCAGCGACGCCTGGAGCGACTCGGCGGTGGCCACCTCGACCGGCTTGTTGTTGCGGACGGCGACGGTGGTCTTGAAGCCCTCGGGCTTGCCGCAGGCCTTCAGCTCTTCCTTGGCCTTGGCGACGTTGCCCTTCTTGTTCGCGCCGGCGATCTCGTACGGGTCGTACTTCTGGCCCTCGGAGCCCGGGACGGACGGCGGCAGCATGTTGGTGCCGATGTCGCCACCGGCTATCGGGCCGCCGCGCGCGTTCTGCAGCGAGACGTGGTCGGCGCCGAGGATCAGCGCCTTGCGGCAGTGGATGTTGTCCAGCGGCTTCACGTTCTGCGCGAAGGTCGCGTAGCGGATGTAGCCGGAGACGGGGTTGTCCAGGTTGCCCTTGTGCTCCTTCAGGGCGGTGGTGCGGCCCTGCGGGGACAGACCGGTCTGGGCCAGGTCCAGGTCGTAGTCACCGGCTATCAGACGGGCGTCCAGCTCGTTGGCGTTGGTGAAGAACTTGACCGTGATCTTGTCCGGGTACGCCTTGCGGACCGGGTCCGACTCCTGCTTCCACTCGGTGTTGCGGACCAGGGTGAGGTCCTTGCCCGGGTTGTAGGACTCGAACTTGTACGGGCCCGAGGAGAACGGGTGCAGGCCGTACTTCGACTTGGTGTCCTTGTCCTGGCGGACCGGGGAGGCGGAGGTGAGCGCCAGCATCTCCTCGAAGTCCGAGTTGGCCTTGGGCAGGTGGAAGACGATGGTCTTGTCGTCCGGCGTCTCGACCGCCTTCAGACCCAGCTTGTCCTTGGACTTGTCCTTGTACGGGCCCTTGTACTCACCCTTGGGGTCGAGCACCTCCTTGAGGTACGTCGGGCCGCCGGACAGCACGTCCTGCGCCCAGACGCGCTCGATGCCGTACTTGACGTCCTTGGAGGTGATCGGCTTGCCGTCCTCCCAGGTGATGCCGTCACGCAGGGTGTACGTGTAGGTCTTGCCGTCGTCGGAGACCTTGGCGAGCCCGGAGGCGAGGTCGGGGGTGACCTCGGCGCCGGCCGAACCCGGCTCGGTCTTGTTCGTGACGAGCTGACGGCTGTAGTAGCGCGAGAAGTTCCACATGAAGCCGTAGTAGCCGCGCGTGGTGTCCCACGAGTCGGCGTCCTGCGAGCTGGCGAACTTCAGCGTGCCGCCCTTCTTGGCCTGGTCGGCCTGGGCGACCTTGTTGTTGGCGGCGTCGAAGCCGGCCGCGCCGTTCTTCGCACCGCCGTTGCCGTTGTCCGTTCCGCCGCCGCCGCACGCCGCCGTGGTCAGCAGCGCGGCGACCACTGCGGCAGCGGCCATGGCCTGCTTGCGCCGCCCTGAGGTGCGTTGGGTAGTCACGATCTCGGATCCTCCGGATTAGATGAGAGACCCCGTGCAGGTGCCACGGGTCGCTTGCCGGTGCGGCAGGTCAGCGGGAGCCCTTCGGGTCCAGCGCGTCACGCACGCCGTCGCCGAAGAGGTTGAAGGCAAGAACGGTGATGAAGATCGCCACACCCGGGATCACCATGTACATGGGATCCGACTGGTAGTAATCGATCGCGCTCGAGAGCATCTGGCCCCAGGAGGCCGTGGGCGGCTTGACGCCCACACCCAGGAAGCTGAGGGCCGCCTCGGTCAGGATGTTGGTGGGGATCATCATCGTCGTGTACACGATGATCGGCGCGACCAGGTTGGGCAGCAGTTCCTTGAAGAGGATGTAGAACCGCCCGGCGCCGAGCGAGCGGGCCGCCTCGACGTACTCACGTTCACGCATCGACAGCGTCTGACCGCGGACCACGCGGCCGATGTAGGGCCACCCGAAGAAGCCGATGACGAGGATCATCATGAGCAGGCGCACGCCGGTGCCGCTCAGACCCAGCATGTCGTTCGGCATGACGGAGACCAGCGCGATGATGAAGAGCAGCTGCGGGAAGGCGAGCAGACCGTCCATCACCCGGCTGATGAGGGCGTCGACCCAGCCGCCGAAGAAGCCCGCCAGGATGCCCAGGACGGTGCCGATGATCACGGCCACGATGGCCGACAGGAAGCCGACGAGCAGCGAGATGCGGGCGCCGTAGACGATGCGGGCGAAGATGTCGCGGCCGTTGACCGGCTCGATGCCGAGCAGGTGCTCACCGCTGATGCCGCCGAAGGAACCGATGGGGGTGCCGAAGAGCGGGTCGATCAGGTCCTCGTGGTGGGACTCGGGGTCCTGCCCGACGAGGGCGGTGATCACGGGGGCGAGCAGTGCGACGGCTATGAGGAGGAGCACCACCACGCCGCCCGCGAGGGCCAGCTTGTCCCGCTTCAGGCGCTCCCAGGCGATCCGGCCCAGGGAACGCCCCTGCACCGCCTTGGCCTCGGTGCCGGCAACCGCCGCTTCCTCAGCCGCACTTGGGGCCGTTTCGGCGGTCGGCTCGTGCAATGGTGCCGTCATCTGGCAGGGACCCCTCTCAACCGGCGGTGACCGGCCCTGACTTGCCGCTGTAGCGGCGTCATCACTCTGTCGTACAAAAGGGCGAACGCCCCTGGTGCGGGAGTCTTCAACGCTTCGGCTCCGCCTTGCCAGACTTGACGGTGAATGGATGCGCAAACGTGATGCTGTTTGGAGGGTTCCGTTATGCGGACGGCGGGTAACGGTGGTCGGACGGGGGCAATCGGGGACATCGTTCGCGAAGGTTGATCTTACGCCTGCTTCTACGCGCGAAGAACGCGGCCCCCCGGCCGCAGGGGGTGACGGGCGGTGAGCGTCAGAAGCGACCCGGCGCGGGCGGGTATCCGTACCCCGTCGCGGGGGCGGCCGCGGGGGCCGGCGCGTGCGCCTCACGGTCGTAGAAGGGGCGGGCGTTGGCGCGCAGCCACATCGCGACCGGGTCGTGCTCGTCGGACATCGCGACGGTCGACACGGGCAGTCCGTCCGGGACCGCGCCGAGGGACTGCTGCATCATCGCGCGCACCGCGTCCACGGCGGGCGGGGAGGCGTCGTACACGTCCAGGCCGATGGCGAGGTACGGGGCGCCCAGCGCAGGCTGCACCCAGGCGCGGCGCAGGGCGCGGACGGCCGGGGTGCGGTGGGCGTTCTGCGCGAGGAGGGCGTAGAACTGCGGGATCTCGATGGCCGGTTCGGACAGCCTCAGCGGCCCGGCGGGCTGGCGGTCCAGGCCGCCGGCGATCCGGCGCAGGTCGAGCCAGGGGATGCCGACGCCGCCGCCGGGGGCGTGCGGGTTCAGCCAGAGCCCGTAGTGGTCGGGATAGAGCGCGCGGGCCACTTCGAGGCCGTCGGCCACCTCGTACGACCGGTTCCAGCCGCTGGCCGACAGCTCCTGGGCGGAGGTGACGCAGGGCGCGTAGCCGAAGCCGTCGACCTCCATGTTCCCGTACTGGGCGTCCGGGGAGCCGGCCTGACCGTGCCACAGCAGCATCCAGACCTGGCCGGACGAGGGGGTCGCGAGTGCGCGCAGCAACGCCTCGTAGGCGTCGTAACGCCCGGGCGTCACCTGGCGCAGCATGTGCTCGACCTGTCCGGCCGCCGCGGTGCCAGCGCTCACTTGTATCGCCCCTCCGTACAACCCCAGCCGGCCAATGAACCTAGCTTAAGCCGCCCGCGCCCGGGCAGCCGCTGCGTGTGCGCGGCGCGGCTGCCCGGGGCCGGGTCACCGCTGGTGTTGGTAGAAGGGCCGGACGCGGGTGCGCATCCAGTCGCCCACCGGGTCCTGGGCCACGTCCAGGAGGACCAGGTTGACCGGCCACCGCACCGGCGTGCGGCCCAGGGCACGGCCCAGCGCGTCCATCGGCAGGGCTCGCGCGTCGCCCTCCCACTCGGAGAGTTCCACGCCGACGAAGAGCACGGGGTCGGCCGTCTCGATCGCGGCGAGGCAGCGGCGGGCGCTGGTCACCACGCCGAGGGAGGCGAACTCCTCCGCGGCCGCACCGAGGAAGTCCACCGGGTCGTCCTGCCAGTCGGGCTCGAACAGCCGGACCCGGCCGCCGCTCGCCGAGCCGTCCAGCGGGGTGCGTCCGGACCGGCACAGCTCGGCGACGGCCGCCGGCGGCAGCGGGATGCCGACCACGCCGCCGGGGTTCACCGCGATGCCGGCCTGCGGCGGCAGGCCGCGGGCGAACTCCACGGCGGGCGCGACGGTGTACGACATGTGGGAGCCGACGACCTGGCGGAACTGCTCCTCGGAGCTGAACACCGGGACGTACGCCTGGCCGTCGAGTTCCGTCGTGGGCAGGTCGAGCGGGCCGCTGTCCGGGCCGCCGCCGTTCGGCAGCGGTATCCAGACGAAGCTGCGGCCCAGCACCTCGATGATCCTGCCCCCGGCCGAGGGGACGCCGAGGGAGGCGGAGAGCACCTCCTCCAGCTCGTTGCCGGGCCATCCACCGTGCGGATGGGGATGCGCCTGCGCCGGGAAGTCCGCCGGGAAGTCCGCCGGGATGTCCATCTGCCTACCACCTGCCTGGAACCACTGCTGTGGCTGGAAAGGCTAACGGCTGCCGCGCGAACCGTGTCGGGTTCGATCAGTCCGTGAAGCCGATGCGGCGCAGCGCGTTCGCCGCGTCCCGGTCGATGAGGACCGCCGAACCGCAGCCGGCCGGCACGTCCGCGCGCTCCACGGCGCGCAGCAGCCGGTCGCTCGCCGCGCGGTGGCGCAGGAACGCGTACCGGGAGACCCCGCGCCCGCGCTCGCGCTGGCCGGCCAGCGCCTCCTGCGGTGTGACGTCGAGCAGCAGCAGATGCAGGGCCGCGCCCCGGCGGCGGGCCTCGCGGGCCAGCCAGCGGCGCACCCATGCCTGCGTCCCGCAGTCGTGGACGACGATCCCCTCGCCGGCCCGCAGCGCGCGGCGCAGCCCGGCGTAGTGGGAGAGGCGGACCAGCGGGCGGTACACGGCGTACGGCAGGAAGCGCGGCATACGGCGCTCCCAGCGGTCCCGGGTGTCCTGGGAGTCGATGCGGACGCCGCGTACCGCGCGCCGCATCAGCGTGGACTTGCCGCTGCCGGGCAGTCCGGTGACCACGACGAGGTCGCGGGGCCCGAAGAGCAGGGCGCGCGGGCTGCGGCCGGCCCGCTCCCGCAGATCGCGGACGACGGGCGCCGGCAGCGCGCCGCGGGCCCCCCGGACCTGAGCGGCCGGCTGCTGGGGCAGCGCGACCCCCGTGGTGGTGGCGCACGCCGTGGTCCTGTTCACCGTGATCGTCCTCCCCTGGGGCCAGGTACGAGTCCCAATCCCCACTGAGTGTAAAGAGAAGGTAATACCGGGCGCCTCTCGTTTCCGTCCGTTTCGTGAAACAGGCCTGTCACAGCCTGCTGTGACCGTGCCCGTACGCCCTGTGCGTCCCAGGGAAAGGGTCCCCCTGCCGGACCCCCGCGATGCGTGCAATGATGTGCGCGCCAACTGCATACCGGCCGTTTGAATCCGCGCGGGAGAGTCCCCGGCACCGTTTGCCGCCGGGGCGCCGAAGGAGCAAGTCCCTCCCTTGAATCTCTCAGGCCCCGTTACCGCGCGGGCGAGGCACATCTGAAAAGCGGGCCGCCGCAGCCGTGCTGCGCCGGCTCCACCCAAGGTGCAAGCCATGGTCCCTCCCCTGCGCGGACGGTCATGGCGAACCTCTCAGGTTCCGATGACAGATGGGGAGGACACGCCCTCGCCCGTCATGCCTTTGGGAGACCGACCGATGAGCAGTACCGAACCCCGCCGGACCGCGCTCGATGCCCTGCATCGTTCGCTCGGCGCGACGATGACCGACTTCGCCGGCTGGGACATGCCCCTGCGCTACGGCTCCGAGCGCGACGAGCACAACGCCGTGCGCACGCGGGCAGGCCTCTTCGACCTCTCGCACATGGGCGAGATCACGGTCACCGGCCCGGGGGCCGCCGCGCTCCTCGACCACGCCCTCGTCGGCAACATCGGGGGCGTCAGGCCCGGCCGCGCCCGCTACACCATGATCTGCCGCGAGGACGGCGGCATCCTGGACGACCTGATCGTCTACCGGCTGGGCGAGAGCGAGTACATGGTCGTCGCCAACGCCTCCAACGCCCAGGTGGTGCTGGACGCGCTGGTGGAGCGCTCGGCCGGCTTCGACGCCGAGGTGCGCGACGACCGGGACGCGTACGCGCTGCTCGCCGTGCAGGGTCCGGAGTCCCCCGGCATCCTCACGTCGCTCACCGACGCCGACCTGGACGGCCTGAAGTACTACGCCGGCCTGCCCGGCACCGTCGCCGGCGTCCCGGCCCTCATCGCCCGCACCGGCTACACCGGCGAGGACGGCTTCGAGCTGTTCGTGAAGCCGGAGCACGCGGTCGAACTGTGGCAGGCGCTGACCAAGGCGGGCGAGGGCACGGGCCTGGTCCCGTGCGGGCTGTCCTGCCGGGACACCCTGCGCCTGGAGGCGGGCATGCCGCTGTACGGGCACGAGCTGACCACCTCCCTCACACCCTTCGACGCCGGTCTCGGCCGGGTGGTGAAGTTCGAGAAGGAGGGCGACTTCGTGGGCCGCGCGGCGCTGACCGAGGCCGCCGAGCGCGCCGCCTCCGAGCCGCCCCGCGTCCTGGTCGGTCTGGTCGCCGAGGGCCGCCGGGTCCCGCGCGCCGGGTACGCGGTCGTCGCCGGCGGCGAGGTGATCGGCGAGGTCACCTCCGGCGCCCCCTCCCCGACGCTGGGCAAGCCGATCGCGATGGCCTACGTCGACGCCGCGCACGCGGCTCCGGGCACCGAGGGCGTCGGCGTGGACATCCGCGGCAGCCACGAGCCGTACGAGGTCGTGGCGCTGCCGTTCTACAAGCGGCAGAAGTGACACCGTCGTCACGGCGGCACCGTCGTGGCGGCACCCCGTCGTAGCGGCCCCCGGGCAGCCTCCCCGCGCCTGGGCCGGTCCACGCCGTTTTCGCGTCGCGCCTGCTCACGTGCGCTTCGCGCAAGTCCCCCGTCATCAGCAGTCCCCCGCGTACAGGAGAATTCAGGCCATGAGCAACCCCCAGCAGCTGCGTTACAGCAAGGAGCACGAGTGGCTGTCGGCCGCCGAGGACGGCGTGTCGGCGGTCGGCATCACGGAGCACGCGGCCAACGCGCTCGGCGACGTGGTCTTCGTCCAGCTCCCCGAGGTCGGTGACAGTGTGACGGCGGGCGAGACCTGCGGCGAGCTGGAGTCGACCAAGTCGGTCAGCGATCTGTACTCCCCGGTCAGCGGTGAGATCACCGAGGTCAACGAGGACGTCGTGAACGATCCGTCCCTGGTGAACTCGGCCCCCTTCGAGGGCGGCTGGCTGTTCAGGGTGCGGGTCACGGACGAGCCGGCCGACCTGCTCTCCGCCGCCGAGTACGACGCCCACATCGCGGGCTGAGGAGTCGTAGCCGCATGTCGCTTCTGAACACGCCCCTGCACGAGCTCGACCCGGCGGTGGCCGCCGCGGTCGACGCCGAACTGCGCCGCCAGCAGTCCACGCTCGAGATGATCGCCTCGGAGAACTTCGCCCCGGTCGCGGTCATGGAGGCCCAGGGCTCGGTCCTCACCAACAAGTACGCCGAGGGCTACCCCGGCCGCCGCTACTACGGCGGCTGCGAGCACGTCGACGTGGTCGAGCAGATCGCCATCGACCGGGTCAAGGAGCTCTTCGGCGCCGAGCACGCCAACGTGCAGCCGCACTCGGGCGCCCAGGCCAACGCCGCCGCGATGTTCGCGCTGCTCAAGCCCGGTGACACGATCATGGGCCTGAACCTCGCGCACGGCGGGCACCTGACCCACGGCATGAAGATCAACTTCTCCGGCAAGCTCTACGACGTGGTCGCGTACCACGTCGGCGACGACGGCCGGGTCGACATGGCCGAGGTCGAGCGCCTCGCCAAGGAGAACAAGCCGAAGCTGATCGTCGCCGGCTGGTCGGCGTACCCGCGTCAGCTGGACTTCGCCGCGTTCCGCCGGATCGCGGACGAGGTCGGCGCGTACCTCATGGTCGACATGGCGCACTTCGCCGGCCTGGTCGCCGCGGGTCTGCACCCGAACCCGGTGCCGCACGCCCACGTGGTGACGACCACCACGCACAAGACGCTGGGCGGCCCCCGCGGCGGTGTGATCCTCTCCACGGCCGAACTGGCCAAGAAGATCAACTCCGCGGTCTTCCCCGGCCAGCAGGGCGGCCCGCTGGAGCACGTGATCGCCGCCAAGGCCGTCGCCTTCAAGGTCTGTGCCTCGGAGGACTTCAAGGAGCGCCAGCGCCGCACCCTGGAGGGCGCCCGCATCCTGGCCGAGCGCCTGGTCGGGGACGACGTCAGGGCCGTCGGCGTGGACGTGCTGTCCGGCGGCACGGACGTGCACCTGGTCCTGGTGGACCTGCGCGACTCCGAGCTGGACGGTCAGCAGGCCGAGGACCGGCTCCACGAGGTCGGCATCACCGTGAACCGCAACGCGATCCCGAACGACCCGCGCCCGCCCATGGTCACCTCGGGCCTGCGCATCGGCACGCCCGCGCTGGCCACCCGCGGCTTCACGGCCGAGGACTTCGCCGAGGTCGCGGACGTGATCGCCGAGACGCTCAAGCCGTCGTACGACGTCGAGGCCCTCCGGGCACGGGTGACCGCTCTCGCCGAGAAGCACCCGCTGTACCCCGGTCTGAAGTAATTTCGTACGCTTTCCTTCGTACGGACATCCGGGGCATCGCGCACACTGGGTCAGTGAGCGCGGTGCCCCGCCCCATGCGGCGCGCACCCGTGTCCCCGCGCCCTTGTCGTTCCACCCCCTCCCCGGCGGACAGCGCCGTCCGCCGAACCCTTAGGAGTCCTGCCGTGGCCATCTCGGTCTTCGATCTGTTCTCGATCGGCATCGGCCCGTCCAGCTCGCACACGGTCGGTCCGATGCGGGCGGCCCGGATGTTCGCCCGGCGGCTGCGCAACGAGGGACGGCTCGACTCGGTCGCCTCGGTCCGGGCGGAGCTGTACGGCTCCCTGGGCGCCACCGGTCACGGCCACGGCACGCCCAAGGCGGTGCTGCTGGGCCTGGAGGGCGACTCGCCGCGCACGGTGGACGTGGAGTCGGCCGACGAACGGGTGGAGAAGATCAAGGACGGCGGCCGGATCCGCCTCCTCGGCGAGCACGAGATCCCCTTCTCCTTCGACGACGACATGGTGCTGCACCGCCGCAAGGCGCTCCCGTACCACGCCAACGGCATGACGCTGTGGGCGTACGACGCGGCCGGCGCGGACGTACTGTCCAAGACGTACTACTCGGTCGGCGGCGGATTCGTCGTGGACGAGGACGCGGTGGGCGCGGACCGCATCAAGCTCGACGACACGGTCCTGAAGTACCCCTTCCGCACGGGCGACGAGCTGCTGCGCCTCACCGAGGAGACCGGCCTGTCGATCTCCGCCCTGATGCTGGAGAACGAGCGCGCCTGGCGGACCGAGGAGGAGATCCGCGCGGGTCTGCTGGAGATCTGGCGCGTGATGCGGGCGTGCGTGTCGCGCGGCATGTCCCGCGAGGGCATCCTGCCCGGCGGCCTGAAGGTGCGCCGCCGCGCCGCGAAAACCGCCCGCAAGCTGCGCTCCGAGGGCGACCCGCAGGCCCTGGCCATGGAGTGGATCACGCTCTACGCGATGGCCGTGAACGAGGAGAACGCGGCCGGCGGCCGGGTCGTGACGGCGCCGACGAACGGCGCGGCGGGGATCATTCCGGCCGTCCTGCACTACTACGTCAACTTCGTCCCCGGCGCCGACGAGGAGGGCGTGGTCCGCTTCCTCCTCGCCGCCGGCGCGATCGGCATGCTCTTCAAGGAGAACGCCTCGATCTCCGGCGCCGAGGTCGGCTGCCAGGGCGAGGTCGGCTCCGCCTGCTCGATGGCGGCGGGCGCCCTCGCGGAGGTGCTGGGCGGCACGCCCGAGCAGGTCGAGAACGCCGCCGAGATCGGCATGGAACACAACCTCGGCCTGACCTGCGACCCGGTCGGCGGTCTGGTCCAGATCCCGTGCATCGAACGCAACGGCATGGCCGCGGTGAAGGCGGTCACGGCGGCCCGGATGGCGATGCGCGGCGACGGCTCCCACAAGGTGTCCCTGGACAAGGTCATCAAGACCATGAAGGACACCGGCGCGGACATGTCGGTCAAGTACAAGGAGACGGCGCGGGGCGGGCTCGCGGTGAACATCATCGAGTGCTGAACGGGGTTTCGCGTCAAAGCGGTTGAAGCGGGGAATAACACAATTCCCGTCCCCCCACGGCACCACACGGGAGACCCGCATGCTGCGTGGCATCGACGTGAGTTCCCACCAGTCCTCCTCGTACGACACGGACGGCCTTTCCTTCGTCTTCGTCAAGGCGACGGAGGGCCGTTCGTACGTGAACCCCAGGCTCGGCGCCCAGACCGGGACCGGCCGCGAGGCCGGTCTGGTCGTCGGGTTCTATCACTTTCTCTGGCCGGGCCATCTCACCGCCCAGGCCGAGTACTTCGTGAGCAAGGCGCCCGAGAAACGCGGGGACATCCTCGCGGTCGACTGGGAGACGACCGGTGACGGGACCCGTGCGAGCAATGCGGAGAAGGACCGCTTCCTTCGCAAGGTGAAGGAGCTGCGCCCGAACCACCGAGTCATTCTGTACTGCAATCGGGATTTCTGGCTCAACGTCGATACGACGTCCTATGCCGGTGACGGACTCTGGATAGCCGACTACGTCACCGCGGGCAAGCCCCGCATCAAGGCCACGTGGCGTTTCCACCAGTACACCGACGACCCGCTGGACAAGAACGTCGCCGACTTCTCCAGCAGGTCGGCGCTGAAGGAGTGGGCTGGGGGCGCCTAGGCGTCGTTCGGATCCGGCCGGCTTTCGGGGCTCGGCCGGATCCACGTCGGACAGACCCTAGCCGCGGAAGTCCGGTGTGCGGTGCGGGGAGGCCTCCGACAGGGCCTTGGTGACGGCCTCGGTGCCCGCGCGGAGGCCGTAGACCGGGGTGTCGGGCTGCTGGCGCCAGGAGTCGTCGATGCCGCCCGCGTCGACCGTGTCGAAGCCGAGTTCCTCGATCAGGGCCCGGACCTTCCGCTTGGCCGCCTCGTCGTCACCGGCGACGGGGAGGGCCAACCGGTCGGGGGCGCCTGCCGGGCGGTGGCGGTCCAGGATGTCCTGGGCGTACGTGCCGTTGAAGGCCTTGATCACCGGGTGGCCGAGCTGCCGTTCGGTCCAGCGGCTCTCGGTGAGGCCCTCGTCCTCGATGCCCGCGATCCTGCCGTCCCGCTGGCGGGGGTAGTAGTTGCCGGTGTCGATGACGGCCACGCCCTCCGCGGCCTCGTCGAACAGACCGGACGGCAGGCCCGCCACGGCCTTCAGCGGGATGGTGACCACCACGATCTCGGCGCCGCGCGCCGCGTCCTCGACCCGCACCGGGGTCGCGCCGGTCTCCTCGGCCAGATCCGTCAGCGTGTGCGGGCCGCGGGAGTTGGCGACGGAGACGTCGTGCCCGAGGGCGGTGAGCCGCCGGGTGAGATTTCCGCCGATGTTTCCCGCTCCGATGATGCCGATCTTCATGTCCGACTCGCCTCGCCCTTCCGGGGATCGGTGTCCGCTGCGGTTCCCCGCGGGAACCATGTGACCGGCACCAACCTCCCGGACGGGCGGGCTATTCCGGATCTACTTGTTCAGGTGGGCCCAGAACTCGTCGAACGACAGGAGCTTGTCGCCGTTCAGGTCGCGGGACTTGATCACGGCCTCCGCGACCGTCTCGGTGACGTTCCAGTCACCGCCCTGGGCCAGCGCGGTCTTGAACTCGGCAGCGGTGACGAATCCGTCCCCGTCCGTATCGATCCGCTCGAACTGCTTGCGCGCTTCCTCGATGTCCGCCACCGGTCCGCCCCTCGTCTCGTGCTGTGCCGTCCTACTGACGTGATCAGGTTAACGGGCCACGCGGACCTCCAGTGCGGCGACCACCCACGCGAACTCCCGCTCGTGTGCGGACGGGGGTTCCAGGCCGTTCACGAGGGCGGACAGCTCGCGGTAGCGGGCGAGGCGGACGTTCGTCGCCGCCGCGAGGCGTTCCAGTACGGCGGCCGGGTCGGCGTCGCCGATCAGCTCGCACAGGACGTCGCCGGCGCGGGGCGAGTCCGGCGCGACGCCCTCCCTCAGCGCGTCGCCCGCGAGCTGCACCAGGCGGCTCATGAACCACAGGGAGCTGCCGGAGGGGACGTCCGGTCCCCGGTCCGCCGCGTTGAACTCGATCATCTCGCGCAGGGTGGTCCGGAAGGCCGGGTCCTGGATGAGTTCGGCCAGCTCCACCCAGGCGTCCACCTGTTCGGGACTGGGGTCGTCGGGCAGGTTGGCCGCGGCGAAGCGCAGGCGGGTGCGGATGTCGGGGTCCGCCGTGTCGATGCCCTCGAAGATCTCCGCCATGAAGTCCTCGATGATGCGCCGTCGCTCGGCGGTGGACAATCGGGCCAGTTTGTTCATCAGTGTCGTCTCCTCGGCGGTCGAGCCGCGTCGTGCCACGGTCGACAGCACCGCACGGGTCATTTTCAGCGCCCGGATCTGCGCGTCGAGCGCGGCCACATGGGCCGCCGCGACCTGCGCGACCGTCGTCTCACCGGCCAGCACCCGGCGTACGTCGTCCAGCCCCAGGCCCAGCTCGCGCAGGGTGCGGACCAGTTCCAGGCGGGCGACGGAGCCGGCGTCGTAGAGCCGGTAGCCGCCCGCGGAACGGGCCACCGGGGGCAGGGCGCCCTCGTCGGACCAGTAGCGGATGGTGCGCACGGACAGTCCGGTGGCACGGGCGAGCTCGCCGATGGTGAGAAGTCCGGTGCCGTCATCGGTCATGTCCGGCAGTCTGGGCCTTCCAGTGGGTGGAGACTCAAGGAGCGGATGTGGTCGGTCACCGGCCGGCGGGTGCTCAGGCGCCGTTCCACCGCGACCACGGCTGAGGGCAGCGCGGGCGCCGCCCTGCGTCAGCGGTCCGCGACGCGCATCTCGAACCAGGTGGTCTTGCCCCGGGGCAGCAGGTCGACGCCCCAGCGGTCGGCCAGTCGGTCGACGAGGAAGATGCCTCGGCCGCTGACGTCCAGTTCCTGGACCGGCATGAGGCAGGGCAGGCCGCGGGACGGGTCGCGGACCTCGATGCGGATCGACCCGCGCCGCTGGCGCATCCGGAGGCCGAAGACACGGGCGCCGGTGTGGCGTACGGCGTTGCCGACGAGTTCGGAGACGAGCAGGACGGCGTCCTCGGTGGTCCTGGCGGTGAGGCCCCAGTGCCGCAGGATGACCACCTGGACGAGCCGGCGGGCGGTGGCGGCGGACTCCGGGCGGGACGGTAGCGGAACCTCTGCCTCCGCCGGGTTGCCGTACAACTCCAGCGCTTTCCAACCGCGTTCGTCCTCGACCGTCGGCGACCAGCGCGACGTGGTCGCACGTCCGTCTTCCCGCGGCTGATCCATGCCCTCCAGCCCCGCCATGCCCCCATGATGGCCGCCCGTGGGACCCTCCGTGGCCGTTCCGGGGGAATACGCCCCCCGTGCGCCCCCACCCGCCACCAGTCCGTCGGCATATGCCAAAGACACGTCGGAGTCGCCGACAGCCCGTCCTACCTGCGGAAAGAGAGCACTCTCAGGCAATCGACGGGCTCCCCCGACACGAACGGCTCAAGGGTGCGTCAAGGCTGCCATGAACCGCCCCATCGAGGGACCCGGATGAGACACCGCGTCAATTGCAAGTCTTCGAAGGAAGTTTCGGAGGGTCAGCCGAACTTCGCCTTGCCGGGGCCCTCCTCCACGAAGCTGCGCATCCCCCGCTCACGGTCCTCGGTGGCGAACAGGCCCGCGAACCAGTTGCGTTCCACGGTCAGACCGGTGTCGATGTCGGTCTCCAGCCCGGCGTCGATCGACTCCTTGGCCGCGCGCAGCGCGATCGCCGGGCCCTGGGCCAGCTTCGCGGCCCAGGCGTGCGCCTGCTCGTAGACCTCCGCGGCGGGGACCACCCGGTCCACCAGGCCGAGCGACAGCGCCTCGTCGGCCCGGACCTGACGGCCCGTGAAGATGAGGTCCTTCGCCTTGGAGGGGCCGATCAGCCGGGACAGGCGCTGGGTGCCGCCCGCGCCCGGGATGAGGCCGAGCAGGATCTCGGGCTGGCCCAGCTTGGCGTTCTCCCCGGCGATGCGGTAGTCGGCGCAGAGCGCCAGTTCGCAGCCTCCGCCGAGCGCGTAGCCGGTGACGGCGGCGACGACCGGCTTGGGGATGCGGGCCACGGCCGTGAAGGAGTCCTGCAGGGCGCGGGCGCGCGCGACCATCGCCGCGTGGTCCATGGCCTGCATCTCCTTGATGTCCGCGCCCGCCGCGAACACCTTCTCGCCGCCGTGGATCACGACGGCGCGCACGTCGTCGCGGCGGGCGGCCTCCTCGGCGAGTTCCTTCAGCCGGTCCTGGGTGGCGATGTCCAGCGCGTTCATGGGCGGGCGGTCCAGGCGCAGCGTGCCGACGCCCTCGGCGACTTCGAGATGTACGGTCATGCCAGCAGGTTAACGGTGACTAACGGCTACGGCCCCGGTGCCGTACCTCACATGCACCGGGGCCGTACCGATCGCGCAGGGCTATGCCTTCCACTTCTCCCAGGACATGTTCCAGCCGTTGAGGCCGTTGTCCGGGGCGATGGTGGCGTCGTCGGAGTTCTTGACCTCCACGACGTCGCCGAGCAGCGAGTTGTCGAAGAACCAGGCGGCCGGTGCCTTCTTGTCCCAGCCGCCGCGGACGTCGCGCAGCCCGACGCAGCCGTGGCTGGCGTTGCGGTTGCCGAAGGCGTCGCCGCCCCAGTAGTTGCCGTGGATGAAGGTGCCGGAGGTGGACAGGCGCATGGCGTGCGGGACGTCCTTGATGTCGTACTCGCCGCCGTAGCCGACCGTCTCGCCGTTCATCCGGGTCACCGTCAGCTTCTCGCTGATGACCATCTTGCCGTTCCAGGTCTCGTAGCCGGGGGCGCCGGTGGTGACCGGGATGGTCTTGACGACCTTGCCGTCCCGCATGACCTTCATCGTGAGCTTCTTGGCGTCGACGACGGAGACCTGGCTGCGGCCGACGGTGAAGGAGACGGTCTTGGACTGCTTGCCGTAGACGCCGTCGCGGCCCTCGACGCCGTCGAGGTTGAGGTCGACGGTGACCTTGGTGCCGGCCTTCCAGTACTTCTCCGGACGGAAGTCGAGGCGGTCGTTGCCGAACCAGTGGCCCTCGACCTCGACGGCCGGCTCGGTGGTGATGCGGATGGCCTTCTCGACGTCCTCGGGGTGGGTGATGCCCCGGGTGAAGCGGAGCGAGAACGGCATTCCGACGCCGACCTCGGAGCCGTCCTCCGGGGTGAAGCTGCCGACGAAGGTGTTCTTCGGCGTCAGGGTGGTGAAGCTGGAGTCCTCGGCCGCGGTGCGGCCCTCGGAGTCCTTCGCGACCGCGTGCACCGTGTACTTGGTGGAGGCGGCCAGGTGGGTCGACGGCGTCCAGGAGGCGCCGTCGCCGGATATCTTCCCGTCTATCGTCTCTCCGTCCGGGTCCTTGACGACGACCTCGGTCAGCTTGCCCTTGTCGGCGGTCACCTTCAGCGCGCCGCTGGTCCGCACGGACTTGGCGCCGTCCTCGGGCGCGATGCCGACCACGGCCTCGGACTGCTTGCTCTGCGCCGCGGTGGAGTCCTTGCCCTTGCCGCCGCCGTCGCCCGAGCCGGACCCCGAGTCCGGTCCTCCGCCGCCGCAGGCGGTGACCGCCAGCATCACGCCGAGTGCCAGCGCCGCCAGCCTCCTGCCGCCCCGCCCCCGCGCGCCACCCGACGCCGCCCCCGATATGGGCCCCACGTTCAACTTGTTCTCCCCTCGGCGGGCCCAGGCTCTGCCGTCGAATTGGCCTGCCCGACCCGCGCCCCCGCGCGCCCCTCGCGCGCACGGCGCATAGTAACCACAGGCCAGGGGCGCAGAACGCGACGGGTTTGTCACCGTTCCGTTCCAACTTCCCCGGCCCGCCCGAGGGTCAGTTCACCGCGCCGCCCGCCTTCCACCGCTTCCAGTTCATGTTCCAGCCGCCGAGGCCGTTGTCCGGGGCGACCTTCTTGTCCTTGCTGTTGACGACCTCGACGACGTCGCCGACGAGGCTGCGGTCGAAGAACCAGCCCGCCGGGGTGTCCGCGCCGCCGCCCTTCACATCGCGCAGGCCGACGCAGCCGTGGCTGACGTTGGAGCGGCCGAAGACGTCGGTTTCGGCCCAGTAGTTGCCGTGCAGGAAGGTGCCGGAAGAGGTCAGGCGGATGGCGTGCGGGACGTCGGGGATGTCGTACTCGCCGCCGAAGCCGACCGTGCGGCTGTCCATACGGGTGACCTCGAGCATCTCGGTGATCACCATCTTGCCGTTGTACGTGGGGGTCTTCCGCTCCCCCGCCGTGATCGGCACGGTGGCCAGCAGTTCCCCGTCCCGTCGTACCCGCATGGTGTGTGCGGCGGCGTCGACCACCGAGACCTGGCTGCGGCCGACGGTGAAGGTGAAGGTCCGGTGCTGGAGGCCGTAGACGCCGGGTGCTCCCTCGACGTCGCGCAGCCGCAGGTCGACGGTGACCCGGGTGCCGGGTTTCCAGTAGTGCTCGGGGCGGAAGTCCAGGCGGGAGCCGCCGAACCAGTGCGGGCGGATCTCCACGGCCGGGCGGGCGGTGACCCGTACGGCGCGTTCGACGGCGGCACGGTGGACGATCTTCCGGTTGAACTCCAGGGAGACGATCATGCCGGTCCCGACGGTGGAACGGTCCTCCGGGGCGACGTAGCCGATGAAGCGTTCCTCCGGGACATGGGTCGTAAAAGTGGTGTGCCGGGCGGAACGGCGGCCGTCGCCGTCCACGGCCACCGCGTCGACGGTGTACTTCGCGGCCAGCGCCAGCCGTTCGTCGTCCGGCTTCCAGGTCAGCCCGTCGGCGGAGATCCGCCCGGGGACCGGGGACTCCCGCGCGTCCCGGGACACGACGGCCTTCACCGACTCCAGCCGCCCGTCCGGCACCCGCACCCGCAGCTCGGCGTCGGGGCGTACGTCCTTACTGCCGTCGTCGGGGGCGACGCGGATGGCGTCCCCGGCGGCCGGCGGCCCGAACGCCCCGCCGATCGGGCCGTCCGCGGTACAGCCGACGGCTCCGGTCAGCAGTCCTGCCCATGTCACTACGGCGGCCAGCACGGCCCTCGCGCGCCGTGCGCGCCCTTGTACGTACCTCACGGGGTACCCAACGACCGGCCTCGCCTCCGGGAAACGACCATGCCGCCCCCCGGGGAAACGTGAGTGCGAGGCACGCTCTGGGCAGAACAGTGGGAGGACGACGCGACGGGGAGCCGCGGCCGGAGCCGGGGCGACAGGGCCTGGGGACAGGGCCGTACCCCCTGTCCGCCGTCGTCCCCACGAGCCGCGGGAGGCTGACAGGTGTCCAGCGCAGCCGAGCAGGAGGCGGTGGCCGGCGAGCGGGCCACCGGGGACGGGCGCCCGGTCGCCGTCGTGAACGGCGTGCGGCCGGCGACGCCCGTGCCCACGGTGCCCGTGCGGCCGGGCCGGCCGACGCCGCTGGGTGCCCGGTTCCGGGTGGGCCCGGACGGGGTGGCGGGGACGAACTTCGCGTTGTGGGCGGGCGGCGCGGAGGGCGTCGAGCTGTGCCTGTTCGACGAGCGGGGCGGGGAGAGCAGGGCCCGGCTCACCGAGCTGACGCACGAGATCTGGCACGGCTTCGTACCGGGCGTGCTGCCCGGGCAGCGGTACGGCTACCGGGTGCACGGCCGCTGGGACCCGTGGACCGGCGCCCGCTGGAATCCGGCGAAGCTGCTGCTGGATCCGTACGCGCGTGCGGTGGACGGCGATTACGCCCCCGGCGGGCTGGCACCCCAGGTGTACGGGCATGTCCGCGACTGGCCGGAGCAGCATGTCGCGGACACCGTGCGCGACGACCGGGACTCCGCGCCGTACGTCCCCAAGGGTGTGGTCGTCCACGATCACGACGACTGGGCCGACGACCGGCGGCCGAAGACGCCGTGGGCGGACTCGGTGATCTACGAGCTGCACGTCAAGGGCTTCACGCAGCGGCACCCGGGGATCCCCGAGGAGTTGCGGGGCACGTACGCGGGTCTGGCGCATCCGGCGGCGGTCGAGCACCTGGTGCGGCTGGGGGTGACGGCGGTCGAGCTGCTGCCGGTGCACCAGTTCGCGCACGAGGACCATCTGCTGCGGCGGGGGCTGCGCAACTACTGGGGCTACAACTCCATCGGCTACTTCGCCCCGCACGCCGGGTACGCGGCCTGCGGGACGACCGGGCAGCAGGTCGGCGAGTTCAAGCGGATGGTGCGGGCCCTGCACGCGGCCGGTGTCGAGGTGATACTCGACGTGGTCTACAACCACACCGCCGAGGCGGGCGAGCTGGGTCCCACCCTGTCCCTGAAGGGCATCGACAACCGCGGTTACTACCGCCTCCAGCCCGACGCGCGCCGGTACGCCGACTACACCGGCTGCGGCAACACGCTCCACGTCGTCCAGCCGCACGTGCTGCGCCTGATCACGGACTCGCTGCGCTACTGGGTGACGGAGATGGGCGTCGACGGCTTCCGCTTCGACCTGGCGGCGGCACTGGCCCGCTCGATGCACGACGTCGACATGCTGTCGCCGTTCCTCGCGGTGATCGCGCAGGACCCGGTGCTGCGCCGGGTGAAGCTGATCGCCGAGCCCTGGGACGTCGGCTCGGGGGGCTACCAGGTGGGCGCGTTCCCGCCGCTGTGGACGGAGTGGAACGACCGGTACCGCGACGCGGTGCGGGACTTCTGGCGGCACGCGCTGCCCGACGTGCGGGAGATGGGTTACCGGCTGTCCGGGTCGAGCGACCTGTACGCCTGGGGCGGGCGGCGCCCGTACGCCTCGGTCAACCACGTCACCGCGCACGACGGGTTCACGCTGCGGGACCTGGTGTCGTACGACCGCAAGCACAACGAGGCCAACGGCGAGGGCAACCGGGACGGCACGGACGACAACCGGTCCTGGAACTCCGGCGCGGAAGGGGAGACGGAGGACGGGGACGTACGCACGCTGCGGCGGCGGCAGCTGCGGAACCTGCTGACCACGCTGCTGCTGTCGACGGGCGTGCCGATGCTGGTCGCGGGCGACGAGATGGGCCGCACCCAGCGCGGCAACAACAACGCCTACTGCCAGGACAACGAGATCGGCTGGGTGGACTGGACCCTGCTGGACGACCCGGACTGGCGGCCCCTGTTCGAGCTGACGTCCCGGCTGATCGCCCTGCGGCACCGGCACCCGGTGCTGCGCCGCCGGGCCTTCTTCTCCGGCCGGGCGCACTCCGCGGACGGGCTGCGCGACCTGGCCTGGTTCACCCCGCGGGGCGCGGAGATGACGGAAGGGGACTGGTACGCGCCGGCCGCCACGCTCGGCATGTACCTCTCGGGGCGGGACATCCCGGGCCGCGACGAGCACGGGGCGCCGATCCTCGACGACAGCTTCCTCGCGGTCCTGCACGCCGGTGAGGGCCCGGTGGACTTCGTCCTGCCGGGGCCGCCGTGGGCGGAGCGGTACGAGGTGGTCGTGGACACCGGACGCGAGACGCAGGCGGAGGCGCCCGGCGTGGAGCACCGGGCGGGATCACCGGTCACGGTGCCGGGCCGGACGGTGCTGCTGCTACGGGTGCTGACCTGACCGGGGCACGGTCACCGGCGTCCGCACGTCAGCAGCGCGACGAGGTGGCCCCAAGGCTGTTCGGGCAGCCCCACGTCGAAGACGAGCCGACCGACCGCGAGCGCGAGCAGCGCCGAGACCAGGGCGGCCCCGCCGCACACCAGCGCCGGTGACGCGGACGCGGCCGGCGTCGGGGACGCGCAGTTCCTCGGCACACTCGACGGTGGTGCTCTTGCCGGCGCCGTTCGGGCCGAGGATCCCGAAGATCTCGCCCTCCTCGACGGTGAAGGAGACACCGTCGACGGCCGCACGGCCTCCGTAGGACTTGCGCAGATCGGTGACGTCGATGACGGGCATGGCTCCAGCCTCGCCGTGCGGGGGCCACCGGCACATCGGGCGACGCGCTCGGACCGGCATCGGCCGATCGGCTGATACGGGGGTACGACCATCCGTACGAGTCCGGCGTACGCGCAGGTCGTAGGACCAGCGGCAGAGGCCGGTCCGGCCAAAACTCGGTGGGCAGTGCCGGCTGCGATCCGTAGGCTCGCTGCTGATGCCCACGACACCTCCTCCCCCGAAAACCCGCTCCGCCGTGCGCACGCTGCTGCGGCTGTGGCCGTATGTGCGGCCCGTGCGGACGCGGCTGTTCAGCGCCGCCTGCGTCGCGATCCTCGCCTCCTGCATCGGACTGGTCATACCGCTCGTCCTGAAGTGGATGGTGGACGGGCCGGTCGCCGGCCGGGATCCGGCGGGGGTGTGGCTGGGCGCCCTGTACCTGCTGCTGCTCGGGCTGGCGGAGGCGCTGCTGTTCGGGCTCCGGCGCTGGCTGGTGGCCCGTCCGCTGTCGCGGGTCGAGGCGGAGATGCGGGCGGATCTGTACCGGCGTCTGCAGCGCCTGCCGGTCGCCTTCCACGACCGGTGGCCGTCGGGGCAGTTGCTGTCCCGGGCCACCACGGACCTGATGCTGCTGAGGATGTTCCTCGCCTTTCCGCTGACCTTCCTGCTGGTCAACGGGGTGACGATCATCGTCGGTGTGATCATCATGCTGATCCAGGACTGGACGTTGGGCCTGGTCATCCTGGTGCCGGCCGTGCCGGTGCTGATCACCTGTGTCGTGTTCGAGAAGCGGTACTCCGGCGCGGCGCGGCGGGCGCAGGACCAGGTGGGCGATCTGACGACGGTGGTCGAGGAGAGCGTGCTCGGCATCCGGATCATCAAGGGGTTCGGGCGGCACCGGAGTCAGGCGCTGGCCTTCCGGGAGCTGTCGGGGAAGCTGCGGGGGACGGAGCTGTACAAGGCTCGGCTGCTGGCCACGATTCTGGGCGTCATCGTGACGCTGCCCGAGGTGGCCATCGGGGCGGCGTTGGTGCTGGGGGCCGTGCGGGTGGCGGACGGGGAGTTGTCGGCGGGGACGCTGGTGGCGTTCTTGTCGACGGCGCTCGCGCTGCGCTGGCCGGTGGACTCGATCGGGTTCCTGCTGGCGATGAGCCAGGAGGCCGCGACGGCCACGGAGCGGTACTTCGAGGTGATGGACGCGGAACCGGAGTCCGGGGTGAGCGGGGACGCGTCGCGCGGCCCGGCGGAGCGGGGCGCCGCCGCGCCCGCCCTCCGCCGGGCCCCCGACCCCGCTCGAGCGGCGGGGACCCCCGTCGCCCCGGCGGCACGACTGCCCGACGCCGTGGAGGGTTTGATCTTCGAGGGCGTCACCTTCCGGTATCCCGACGCCCCTGCCGGGTCTGCGCCTGTTCTGGACCGGATCGATCTGCGCATCCGTCCCGGTGAGTCGCTCGCGCTCGTCGGGGCCACCGGCAGTGGGAAGACCACGCTCACCGCTCTCGTGCCGCGCCTGCACGAGGTGACCTCGGGGCGGATCACGCTCGACGGGGCGGACATCACGCAGATGTCCCGCGAGGAGCTGCGGTCCCGCGTCGCCGTCGCCTTCGAGGAGCCCACCCTCTTCTCGGCGACGGTCGGGGAGAACGTGCTGATGGGAGGCGGGGACGGGGAGCGGGACCTGGAGCGCGCGCTCGGCGTGGCGCAGGCCGACTTCGCGTACGCGCTGCCGCAGGGCGTGGACACCCAGGTCGGCGAGCAGGGGCTCAGCCTCTCCGGCGGGCAGCGGCAGCGTCTCGCGCTGGCCCGGGCCGTGGTCGGGCGGCCCGACTTCCTGGTCCTGGACGACCCGCTGTCCGCGCTCGACGTGCACACGGAGGCCGCCGTCGAGGCCGCGCTGCGCCGGGTGCTCGCGGACACCACGGCCCTCATCGTGGCGCACCGGCCCTCCACGGTCCTGCTGGCCGACCGCGTCGCCCTGCTCTCCGGCGGGCGGATCACCGCGGTCGGCACCCATCACGAACTGCTGCGCACCAACCCCGAGTACGCCCACCTCATGTCCGGCGGCCCGGCGGGGGAACAGGAGGACCAGCGATGACAGCGGCCACCACCGCACCCGTCGAGGACGAGGACGAGGACCGGACACCGGAGTCCGGCGACCCCTTCGACCGGGACCAGTTGCCCACTCCCCCGGGCGCCACCGGCGTACTGCTGCGTTCGCTGCTCTCGCCCATGCGGGGCAGGGTCGCCGTCACCGCGCTGTTGCTGCTGTTCCAGCAGGCCGCGGTGCAGGCCGGCCCGCTGCTGGTGGCGTACGCGATCGACCGGGCGGTGCCCGCGTTCCGCGACGACGACCACGGGCCGCTGATCGCGGTGGCGGTGGGCTATCTGCTGTGCGCGGCGGCGGCCGGGACGTTGCAGTACGCGTTCGTCACCGCCTCCGCCCGGGTCAGCCAGGACGTGCTGCTCGATCTGCGCGGCCGTATCTTCCGCCATGCGCAGGCGCTCAGCGTCGACTTCCACGAGCGGTACACCTCGGGCCGCCTCATCTCCCGCTCCACCACGGATGTCGAGTCCCTGCGGGAGCTGCTGGAGGAGGGCCTGCAGGAACTGGTGACGGTCATCCTGTCCGCCGTCTACATCTCGGTGCTGCTGCTCTGGCTGGACCTGGGGCTGGGCGCCGTCGCGGTGGCGTCGTTCGTGCCGCTGTACGCGCTCGTACGGTCCTACCGGCGGCGGGCGGAGCGGGTGTACCGCAAGCGGTCGACGGCCATCGCCGCCGTGATCGTGAAGTTCGTCGAGACGATGAACGGCATCCGGCCGGTGCGCGCCTTCCGCCGGGAGGCCGCCAACGACGCCGACTTCCGGGTGCTGAACCGGCGGCACGAACGGACCAACGGCGACGCGCTGCTGGAGATGGCCCGCTATGTCGTCGGCTCCCGGGTCACCGCCAACACGACGGTCGCGCTGATCGTGCTGTGGGGCGCCTACCGGGTCGCGGACGAGACGCTGGCGCTCGGTGTGCTGGCGGCGGCGGTGCTGTATCTGCGACGGCTGTACGACCCGATCGACCGGCTGGGCATGTTCCTCAACTCCTACCAGTCGGCGGCCGCCTCGCTGGAGAAGATCGCCGGGCTGCTGGCGCAGACCCCGTCGGTGCCCGAGCCGGCGGAGCCCCGCGAGCTCGCGGAGCGGCGGACGGAGCACCCGGGCCGCGAGGTCGTCTTCGACGGCGTCCGGTTCGCCTACCGCACCGGCGGCGAGGTGCTGCCCCGCTTCGACCTGACCCTGCCGGCCGGGCAGACCGTCGCGGTCGTCGGCTCGACCGGCGCGGGCAAGTCGACGCTGGCCAAGTTGCTCGCCCGGTTCTACGACCCCACCGAGGGCCGGGTGCTGCTCGACGGGGTGGACCTGCGCGACCTCACGGGACGCGATCTGCGGCGCGAGGTGGTGATGGTGACGCAGGAGGCATTCCTGTTCTCCGGCACGGTCGCCGAGAACATCTCGATCGGGCGGCCGGACGCCACCCGGGAGGAGATCGAGCAGGCCGCCAAGGAGATCGGCGCCCACGACTTCATCGCGGCGCTGCCCGACGGCTACGACACCGACGTCCGCAAGCGGGGCGGCCGTATCTCCGCCGGTCAGCGCCAACTGGTCGCCTTCGCCAGGGCGTTGCTCGCGGACCCCGCGGTGCTGATCCTGGACGAGGCGACCAGCTCGCTGGACATCCCCGGCGAGCGGGCGGTGCAGCGGGCGATGGCGACGGTGCTGAAGGGGCGGACGGCGGTGGTGATCGCCCACCGGCTGTCGACCGTGGAGATCGCGGACCGGGTCCTGGTGATGGAGCACGGCCGGATCGTGGAGGACGGCAGCCCCGCCACGCTCATCGCGCGCACGGGGCGGTTCGCGGATCTGCACCAGGCCTGGCGGGACAGCCTGGCGTAGCCGCGGGGCCCACGGAGGGGGACGGATGATCGACGCGTACGAGGATCCCGGCACGCCCGACGGCCGGGGCGGGGCCCGCTACCTGTGGTGGCTGGTGCTGCGGCAGCCGGGGCGGTGTGCGGCGGGGGCGGTGCTCGGCAGTGTGTGGATGGTGCTGCTGGCGGCGACGCCGTATCTGATGTCCCGGGCGGTGGACGACGGTCTGGAACCGGGTGACATGGGGGCGCTGGCCGGCTGGACCGGCGCCCTGTTCGTGGTGAACGGGCTCAATTCCTGGCTGAGCATCATGCGGCACCGCACGATGACCCGGGTGCGGATGGACGCCAACTTCCGCACGGTGAAGGTGGTCCTCGGGCAGACGGTGCGGCTGGGTGCCTCGCTGACGCGGCGGACCGGGGCCGGGGAGGTCGTCACGATCGGCGTGGGCGACGTGCAGGTGATCGCCACCTCCCTGACGGCGGTCGGCCCCGGGGTCGGCGCGGTCGTGGCGTACGTCGTGGTGGCCGCTCTGTTGCTGTCGGTGTCGCCGCTGCTGGCGGTGGTGGTGCTGCTCGGGGTGCCGGTGATCGCCGTGGTCGTCGGGCCGCTGGCGGGGCGGTTGCAGGGCAGGGAGACGGAGTACCGGGAGCGGCAGGGTGTGCTCACCGCGCGGATCGGTGATCTGGCGGGCGGTCTGCGGGTGCTGAGCGGGCTGGGCGGCAAGGGCCTGGTCGCCGACGCGTTCCGCCGGGACTCCGGGCGGCTGCGGGAGCAGGGCTACCGGGTCGGCGCGGTGACCAGCTGGATGCAGGCGCTCGGCGCGGGACTGCCGGCCCTGTTCCTCGCGGGAGTCACCTGGATCGCGGCGCGGCTGGCGGCGCAGGGCCGGATCAGCGTGGGCGAGCTGGTGTCGGTGTACGGCTACGTGGCCGTACTGGTGTGGCCGGTGATGTTCCTCATCGAGTGCGGTTACCACCTGAGCCGGGGAGTGGTGGCCGCCCGGCGGGTGACGGCGCTGCTGCGCCTGGAGCCGCCGGCCGACGCCGCCACCGCGGACGCGCCGGCCGAGCCTTCGGTGCTGTACGACCCGGAGTCCGGGGTGCGGGTGCCGCCGGGCGGTCTGACCGCGCTCGCCGCCGCGCGCCCCGCCGACGCGCTCGCCGTGGTGGACCGCCTCGGCCGGTACGCGCCGTCGGCGGTGACCTGGGGCGGGACCCGGCTGGACGAGATCGCGCTCGCCCGGGTCCGGGAGCGGATCCTGGTCGCCGAGCACGAGGCCGACCTGTTCGCCGGTCCGCTGCGGGAGGTGGTGGCCGGCCGGGGCGACCCGAGCGACGAGGAAGTGCTGCGCGCGCTGCACGCGGCCGCCGCCGACGACATCGTGCGGGGGCTGCCCGACGGGCTGGACTCGGCGGTGTCCGCGCAGGGCCGCAGTCTCTCCGGCGGCCAGCGGCAACGCGTCCGGCTGGCGCGGGCGTTGCTGGCCGACCCCGAAGTGCTGCTGGCGGTGGAGCCGACCTCGGCGCTCGACGCGCACACCGAGGCCAGGGCCGCCGACCGGCTGCGCGCGGCCCGCCGGGGCCGTACGACGGTGCTGGCCACCTCCTCGCCGCTGGTGCTGGACCGCGTCGACCAGGTGCACTTCCTGGTCGACGGCAAGGTCGTCGCGAGCGGCCGCCACCGTGAACTGCTCGACACCGAGCCGGGCTACCGGGCACTGGTGGCCAGGGACCCCGACGAGACGGCCGTCGAGGAGGTCGTGCGATGAGCGCGGACCGGCTCCCGCTCGCCGAGCCCGCCGATGTGCGCCGGGCGGCGGTGGAACTGGTGCGGGCGGACGGGCGGGTCTTCGCCGCCGTACTGGCCCTGAACGCGCTGGCGGCCGTGGCGGGTCTCGCCGGGCCCTGGCTGCTGGGGCGGATCGTCGACGAGGTGCGCGAGGGCGGCGGAGTGGCCGTGGTGGACCGGCTGGCGCCGGTCATCCTGCTGTGCGCGGTCGTCCAGTTGCTGCTGTCCCGCTGGGCCCGCTACGTGGGCCACCGGTTCGGGGAGCGGACGCTGGCGCGGGTACGCGAGCGGTTCGTGGACCGGGCGCTGGGGCTTCCCTCGTCGGTGGTGGAACGGGCGGGCACCGGTGATCTCACCGCGCGTGGCACGGCGGACGTGACCGCCGTCGGCACCACGCTGCGCGACGCGGGACCGGCGCTGCTGGTCAACGCCGTGCAGTCGCTGTTCGTGATGGCCGCGGTGCTGCTGGTGGACCCGCTGCTGGGGGCCCTCGGGCTGCTCGGTCTCACGCCGGTCTGGCTCGTGGTGCGCTGGTATCTGCGCCGGGCCAGGGACGCCTATCTGGCGGAGGGCGCGGCCACCTCCGACGTGGCGGAGATCGTCGCCTCGACGGCCTCGGGGGCCCGCACGGTGGAGGCGTTCCGCCTCGAGGAGCGGCGGATCCGGGCCGGCCGGGACGCGCTGGAGAACGCCCGGCGCACCCGCTTCCACACGCTGTTCCTGCGCACGGTGTTCTTCCCGGTGGTCGACGTGTCGTACGCCGTGCCGGTGGCCGGGGTGCTGCTGATCGGCGGGTGGCTGCACCAGCAGGGCACGGTGAGCCTGGGCGCGGTGGTGAGCGCCTCCCTGTTTCTGCTGCAGTTGAGCGGCCCGCTGGACGAGGTGCTGATGCGGGTGGAGCAGCTGCAGAGCAGCGGCGCCTCCTTCGCCCGGGTGGAAGGGCTGGCCCGGGCGCCGCGCGCGGCGGAGCGGGGCGACAGTCCGGATCCGGCCGGCGACCGCATCGACGTGGCGGGGGTGCGGTACGCCTACGACGGGGGCGGCGAGGTGCTGCGCGGGGTCGATCTGACGGTGACGCCGGGGGAACGGCTGGCCGTGGTGGGGCCGTCCGGGGCGGGCAAGACCACGCTGAGCCGGCTGCTGGCGGGCGTGGACGCGCCGACCGCGGGGACGGTGACCGTGGGCGGGGTGCCGGTGGCCGGTCTGGACCCGGAGCGGCTGCGCCGGCAGGTCGTGCTGGTCACCCAGGAGCACCATGTGTTCCTCGGTTCGGTCCGCGACAACCTGCGGATCGCCGAACCGTCGGCGAAGGACGAGGAGTTGTGGGCGGCGCTGGCCGTGGTCGGTGCCGAGGGGTGGGTGCGGGAGCTGCCGCGGGGCCTGGACACCGGGCTCGGCGAGTCGGGTTGGGCCACCGACGGTTCACAGGCCCAGCAACTGGCCCTGGCGCGGGTGGTGCTGGCCGATCCGCACACGCTGATCCTCGACGAGGCCACCGCCCTGCTCGACCCGACGACCGCCCGGCACACCGAGCGCGCGCTGGCCGCCGTCCTCCAGGGGCGCACGGTCATCGCGATCGCGCACCGGCTGCACACCGCGCACGACGCGGACCGGGTGGCCGTCATGGAGGACGGCCGGCTGACCGAACTCGGCACGCACGACGCCCTGGTGGCGGCCGACGGGGTGTACGCGGCGCTGTGGCGGTCCTGGCACGGGGACCGGCCGGCCGCCGAGTAGGGCGCGCCCGGGCGTTCGTATACCGGACGTGAACTTCCGTACAACGAACGGTTTCCGGCCAAAGTTCTGACGCGCTCCTGACAGCAACCGCGATCCCCTGCCACTCTTCCCACGGTCGCTTCACAGCAACCCCACAGCGTCATCACCCGCTGCGTGGCGGCCACGGCTTTCCCGCACGCCCGCACGTTCTGCGTACCGCCCCGTTCTGCCCGGCCGGCCCACCCGCCGTCCGGTCTCCCCAGGCCGCGCGACCCGCGGCCACGCAGAAGGAGTCAGCGTTGACAAGCAGGTCGTCCCACAGACGCACCCTCCACACCACGCGCCGCCGCGCCGCCGCCGTCGCCCTCGCCGGGGTGGCCGCCC
This sequence comes from Streptomyces griseoloalbus, assembly GCA_014650015.1. Taxonomy (GTDB): domain Bacteria; phylum Actinomycetota; class Actinomycetes; order Streptomycetales; family Streptomycetaceae; genus Streptomyces; species Streptomyces griseoloalbus. The sequence goes on along the minus strand of BMUD01000011.1, from coordinate 7,981 downwards.
TGGTCGCCACGGCCGTGCAGTCCGGCAGCGCCACCGCCGCCCCCGAGAAGGCACCGTCGGCCGCGAGCGAGGCCCGTCCCGGTTCCGAACCGGTCCGGCTCACCCCCGCCCAGCGCGCCGCACTGATCCGCGAGGCGAACGCCACCACGGCGGACACCGCCAAGGACCTCGGCCTGGGCGCGAAGGAGAAACTCGTCGTCCGTGACGTCCTCAAGGACCGCGACGGCACCGTGCACGTCCGCTACGAGCGCACCTACGACGGCCTGCCCGTCCTCGGCGGCGACCTGGTCGTCCAGGGTGCCGAGCCCGGCGCGGCCGAGTCCGTCGTCAAGGCCACCCGCGCCGCCGTGAAGCCCGCCACCACCACGGCCACGGTGCCGGCCGCGAAGGCCGAACAGCAGGCCCTGTCCGCCGCGAAGGCCGAGAAGGCCGAGGGCGCCGACGTCGACCGCGCCCCGCGCAAGGTGATCTGGGCGGCCGAGGGCAAGCCGGTCGTGGCGTACGAGACGGTCGTCGGCGGCCTCCAGCACGACGGCACCCCGCAGGAGCTGCACGTCGTCACGGACGCCACCACGGGCGAGAAGCTGTACGAGTGGGAGGCCATCCAGAACGGAACCGGCCACACCGTCTACAGCGGCACCGTCGACCTGACCACCACGCAGTCCGGGTCGTCGTACAACCTGACCGACGGGGCGCGCGGCAACCACAAGACCTACAACCTCAACCGCGGCACCTCCGGCACCGGCACGCTGTTCTCCGGCTCCGACGACGTCTGGGGCAACGGCACCCCGTCCAACCTGGAGTCGGCCGCCGCCGACGCCCACTACGGGGCCGCGCTGACCTGGGACTACTACAAGAGCGTGCACGGCCGCAGCGGCATCCGCGGCGACGGCGTGGGCGCCTACTCCCGGGTCCACTACGGCAACAACTACGTCAACGCCTTCTGGTCGGACGGCTGCTTCTGCATGACCTACGGCGACGGGTCGGGCAACGCCAACCCGCTCACCTCGATCGACGTGGCCGCGCACGAGATGACCCACGGTCTGACCTCGAACACCGCGGGTCTGAACTACAGCGGCGAGTCCGGCGGCCTGAACGAGGCCACCAGCGACATCTTCGCCTCGACGGTGGAGTTCCACGCCAACAACCCCTCCGACGTCGGTGACTACCTCATCGGCGAGGAGATCGACATCAACGGCGACGGCACGCCGCTGCGCTACATGGACAAGCCGAGCAAGGACGGCGCGTCCAAGGACAGCTGGTACTCCGGCATCGGCTCGGTCGACGTGCACTACTCGTCCGGCCCCGCGAACCACTTCTTCTACCTGCTGAGCGAGGGCAGCGGCACCAAGACCATCAACGGTGTCACCTACGACTCGCCCACCTCGGACGGCCTCCCGGTCACCGGCATCGGCCGCGCCAAGGCGGAGAAGATCTGGTTCCGCGCGCTGACCACCAAGTTCACCTCCACCACCAACTACGCGGGCGCCCGCACCGGCACCCTGGCGGCGACCGGTGAGCTGTACGGCACGGACAGCGCCGAGTACAAGGCGGTGCAGGACGCGTGGGCGGGCATCAACGTCGGCACCCGCTCCGGTGACGGCGGCGGGGGCGGTACGTCCTTCGAGAACACCGCCGACGTCTCGATCCCGGACAACGGCGCCGCGGTGACGTCCTCGGTCACGGTCTCCGGGCGGGCGGGCAACGCGCCCTCCAACCTCCAGGTCGCGGTGGACATCGTGCACACCTGGCGCGGTGACCTCGTCGTCGACCTGCTGGCGCCCGACGGGACCGCCTACCGTCTGAAGAGCTCCAGCTCCTCCGACTCGGCGGACAACGTCAACCAGACCTACACGGTCAACGCCTCGTCCGAGACCGCCAACGGCACCTGGAAGCTGCGGGTGCAGGACCAGGCGGCCCAGGACACCGGCTACATCAACGGCTGGAAACTCACCTTCCCGTAGACCGGACGCGCATCGCGCGAGCGGCGCCCCGCCTTTTTCCCAGGCGTGGGCGCCGCCCTACTCTTGGGTCCCATGTCTTCGGCGGACTTCACCTACGACCACGTCGGCGCGACCCGTGAGCCGGGTTTCTGCCCTCCCGGCTTCCACCCCATGCGGGTGCGCACCCGTCTCGGCGAGGGCGAGGAGGTCTTCCGGCAGGCCGCGGAGGCGCTCCTCACCTGGGAGGTGCACCGGCAGATGGGGGTCGGGGTCGACACCACCGCCGACCGCGCGGCCCCCGACGTCGACGTCACCATCACCCTCGCCGGGGTCGTCAAGGCACCCTGCCGGGTGGTGTGGACGGTGGAGGAACGCCGCAGGGCCGGCTGGGCGTACGGCACCCTGGCCGGCCATCCGGAGAGCGGCGAGGAGTCCTTCGTGGTGGACCGCACGGGCGACGGGACGGTGTGGCTGACCGTCTCGGCGTTCAGCAGGCCGGCCCGCTGGTACTCCCGCGCGGGCGGCCCCGCCACCCGGGGACTCCAGCACGCCTACGCCCGCCGCTGCGGGCAGGTCCTGCGCCGCCTGGCCACCCGGGGCATCGAGGAGGACTAGGGACCGGGCGCAGAGCCGAGTACATCCAGTACGAGGCTCTACGCCCGGCACGCCGAGAGCACGCACCTGACGCCGCGAGGCCGCCCTGCGGGCGACGACGCGCATTGTTCAGACAGGCCCTGGGACCGCTCCGGCGGACCGCGCCGACCCGGCGACCGGCCCGTGGGCCAGCCCCTGGGCCGGTCCCTGGGCCGGTCCCTGGGCCAGTCCCTGGGCGGGACCCTGGGCCGGTCCCCGGGCGGGACCTCTGGGCCAGTCCCCGGGCGGGACCTCTGGGCCAGTCCCCGGGCGGGACCTCTGGGCCAGTCCCCGGGCGGGACCTCTGGGCCAGTCCCCGGGCCAGTCCCTGGACCGGCCTCTGGACCGGTCCGTCACCGCATCAGCAGCCCCGCCGCCTCCGCCAGGTCCTCCGACGGGACGGCCACCAGACCCAGTTCCGCGCCCGAGGCGAGCAGGCGGTGGCCGGGCAGGATGCGGACCGTGTAGCCGAAGGGGCCCGTCCGGTCCAGGGAGAGCGGGCCCTCGTACACCCAGCGGCCCTCCGGGTCGGGGGCTCCCACCGGTTTGAGCGGCACGGCCGTCGCGTCGGTGATGCGGTCCTCCTCGTCGACCCGCCCGGCGACCGCCTGCACCTCGACATCGTCCGGGCCGAGGTCGCCGAGGCCCACCCGGACCCGCAGCGCGAGCGTGGTGCCGAGCTCCGCGGTGGCCGCGGTCACGGACGTCTCCACATGGTCGACGGTCACGCCGTGCCAGGCCGCGCGCACCCTCGCCTTCCACCCGGCCAGCGCCCGCGCGGAGTCCATGTCCATCGCGCGGTGCGCGTGGGCGGCGGGCGCGTACAGGCGCTCGACGTACTCGCGGACCATGCGGCCGGCCAGCACCTTCGGGCCGAGCAGGCTCAGCGTCCGGCGGACCATCTCGATCCAGCGGTCGGGCAGCCCGCTCTCCCCGCGCTCGTAGAAGCGCGGCGTGATCCGCTGCTCCAGCAGGTCGTAGAGGGCGTCGGCCTCTATGGCGTCGCGCCGGTCCGGGTCGGTGCCGACGCCGTCCGCCGTGGGGATGGCCCAGCCGAAGTCGGGCTGGAACCACTCGTTCCACCAGCCGTCGAGGACGGACAGGTTCAGGCAGCCGTTGAGCGCGGCCTTCATTCCGCTGGTGCCGCACGCCTCCAGCGGCCTGAGCGGGTTGTTCAGCCAGATGTCGCAGCCGGGGTAGAGCTTCTGCGCCATCGCCATGCCGTAGTCGGGCAGGAACACGATCCGGTGCCGCACGCGCGGGTCGTCGGCGAACCGGACCAGCTCCTGGATCAGCCGCTTGCCGCCCTCGTCCGCCGGGTGCGCCTTGCCCGCCACCACGATCTGGACGGGCCGTTCGGGATGCAGCAGCAGGTCCATCAGCCGTTCCCGGTCGCGCAGCATCAGCGTCAGCCGCTTGTACGACGGGACGCGCCGCGCGAAACCGATGGTCAGCACGTCCGGGTCGAGCACCCCGTCGATCCAGCCCAGCTCGGCCGTGCCGGCGCCGCGCTGCCGCCAGGAGGCCCGCAGCCGCTCGCGCACCTCCATCACCAGCAGCTCGCGCAGGGACCGGCGCAGCTCCCAGATGTCCTGGTCGGGGATGTCCGCGACGGAGTCCCAGCGGTCGGAGTCGCCGACGCTCAGCGCCTCCTCGGCACGCTGCGCGCCGATCTGCCGGGCACCGAGCCGGAACACCTCCGGGGCGACCCAGGTGGGTGCGTGCACCCCGTTGGTCACGGAGGTGATGGGCACCTCCTCGGGGTCGAAACCCGGCCAGAGCCCGGAGAACATCTCCCGGCTGACGTTGCCGTGCAGCAGGGAGACGCCGTTCGCGCGCTGCGCCAGGCGCAGGCCCATCACGGCCATGTTGAAGAGGTTGGGCTCGCCGCCGGGATAGGTCTCCATGCCGAGCCGGAGGACACGGTCGACCTCCATGTTCGGCAGTTCGGCGTGCGGACCGAAGTGGCGGGCGACCAGTTCGCGGTCGAAGCGGTCGATGCCGGCCGGGACGGGCGTGTGGGTGGTGAACACGGTTCCCGCGCGGACCGCCTCCAGGGCCGCGTCGAAGTCCAGTCCGCTCGCCCGCAGTTCGGCGATGCGCTCCAGGCCGAGGAAGCCGGCGTGGCCCTCGTTGGTGTGGAACACCTCGGGTGCGGCCTGCCCGGTCAGTCGGCAGTACGTGCGCACCGCCCGTACCCCTCCTATGCCGAGCAGCATCTCCTGGAGCAGCCGGTGCTCGCTGCCGCCGCCGTAGAGCCGGTCGGTGACGCCGCGTTCGCCGAGGTCGTTCTCCTCGACGTCGGAGTCCAGCAGGAGCAGCGGGACCCTGCCGACCTGGGCCAGCCAGATCCGTGCGCGCAGCGAGCGGTCGCCGGGCAGGGCGAGGGTGACCTGGGCGGGGGTGCCGTCGGGCTCCTTGAGCTGGTCCAGGGGCAGCTCGTTGGGGTCGAGGACGGGGTAGTGCTCCTGCTGCCAGCCGTCCCGGGACAACGACTGGCGGAAGTAGCCGTGCCGGTAGAGCAGTCCGACGCCGATGAGGGGGACGCCGAGGTCGCTGGCGGCCTTGAGATGGTCACCGGCGAGGATGCCGAGTCCGCCGGAGTACTGCGGCAGGGCGGCGGTGATGCCGAACTCCGGGGAGAAGTAGGCCACGGCGGCGGGCAGTCGGTCGGTCTGCGCCTGGTACCAGCGGTCGCCGGTCATGTAGGCGTGCAGATCGCCCGCGACCGTGTCGAGACGGTCCAGGAAGGCACGGTCACCGGCCAGTTCCGTGAGCCGCGCGGTCGCCACGCTGCCGAGCAGCCGTACCGGGTCGCCGCCCGCGGCGGCCCAGCGTTCGGGGTCGACGGAGCGGAACAGGTCGCGGGTGCCGGCGTGCCAGGACCAGCGCAGATTGCGGGCCAGATCGCTCAGGGGCCGGAGGGGGTCGGGGAGCACGGGTCGGACGGTGAATCGACGGATCGCCTTCACAAGCCACCTCGGCGCGTTCGTGAGAGACGCGGTGTGCGTCCGGGCATCGCTGCCGACAGTACCGGCGCGGGCACACTCCGCGCGGGAAGCCGGAAGACACGGCTGCCGCCGCACCCCAACCCAAACGTTTCACCTGATGGCGGATATGGCCGATTCCGCCCCCGTAGGCGTCCTTGTCGCGCTTCGTCACGCACGAGACGCTGCCACCCTGGCGTACCGGCCCGCGCCGGGCGCACCCGGCGGAGCACGGCGCCGTACGCCAGGTCCTGCCGTGCGGTTCGGTCCTGGACCGCGGCAGGAGCTGAGTCGAGGAGGGGAACTCGGACCATGGCACGGACGCGAACACGGCGTCTGCGCCGGGCGGGGGTCATCACGGCGGTGCTGTGTACCGCGGCGGTCTCGGCCGCCACCCTGCCCGCGCACGCCGCACCTCAGGGGCGGATACTCGGCGCCGGAGCACCCGGCTCCGTGGCCGGCAGTTACCTGGTGACACTGAAGGAGGGGACGGCGGCCCGTTCGCCGGCGGGCAAGGACCTCGCCGCGACGTACGGGGCGAGAATCAGCCACACCTACGGCACGGTGCTGAACGGCTACGCCGTACGTGCCGACGCGAGACAGGCCGGGCGCCTGGCCGCAGACCCCCGGGTCGCCTCGGTCACCCAGGACACACGTGTCGCGCTGGACCACACACAGGAGAACCCGCCGTCCTGGGGGCTGGACCGGATCGACCAGCACGGTCTCCCGCTGAACGAGCACTACACCTGGCCGGAGTCGGCGGGCGCGGGGGTGACGGTCCATGTGATCGACACCGGCGTCCGGACCACGCACCAGGACTTCGCGGGGCGGGCGCGCCACGGCTGGGACTTCGTCCAGAACGACCGGACCGCGCAGGACGGCAACGGACACGGCACGCATGTCGCCGGCATCATCGCGGGCACGTCGTACGGGGTCGCCAAGAAGGCGCGGATCGTCTCCGTGCGCGTCCTGGACGACGCCGGCGCCGGCACCACCGCCCAGGTCATCGCGGGCATCGACTGGGTGACGCGGAACGCGCGGAAGCCCGCGGTCGCCAATCTCAGCCTGGGCGGCTTCCACAACGCCCAACTGAACGCCGCCGTCCGCACCTCCATCGCATCCGGGGTCACCTACACGGTCGCCGCGGGCAACGAAGGGATGCCGGCCGCGCTGTACTCGCCGGCGGGCGTGCGGCAGGCCGTCACGGTGGGCGCGACCGACCGGCAGGACAAGAAACCGGCCTTTTCCAACCACGGTTCGGCCGTCGATCTGTTCGCCCCGGGGGTGTCGATCACCTCGGCGTCCGCCGCGAGCGATACCGCGCGGGTCGCCTACTCGGGTACGTCGATGGCGTCCCCGCACGCGGCGGGCGCGGCGGCGCTGTATCTGGCCGGGCACCGGCGGGCGACTCCGGCGCAGGTGGCGAACGCGCTGGTCAAGGGGGCGGTGAGCGGAAAGGTGACCGGGCGCGGGCTCGGTTCGCCGAACCGGCTGCTGCAGGTGCCGCGCTCGTAGGGGCCGCCCCTTCGGGTGCCCGGTGCCGGGCGCCCGGGGCGGCACCGGCGGGCGTGGGAGCGGGCCCACAGCGGGCCCTCCACGGACCGGCTCCGTCCCCGCGGACGGGGCCGGTCTTGTGTGTCGACATACGCGCGAGTAGTTAACAAAGTGCCGGATTGCCCACCCGAACAGTGTGGGAAGGCTCCTGCGGGTACACCCCACAGGAACACTACGCAGGACCCACCTCCCCACAGTCATCCGCCCACCCACGTTGACGCGGACAGGAGCGGTCATGCCCGCCAAGCACCACTCGTCCTCACTCCCGACGCCCGGCAGCCGGGGGCCCGGCAGCCCCCCGACCGCCGTGGGGCGCATACCCGTCCTGGACGTCCGGCCGATGGTCCGGCAGGGGCGCCGCCCGGCCAAGGCCGTGACCGGCGAGACGTTCGAGATCTCGGCCACCGTGTTCCGTGAGGGGCACGACGCGGTGGCCGCCCATGTGGTCCTGAAGGATCCCGAGGGGCGTCCGGGGCCGTTCACGCCGATGCGGGAGCTGGCGCCGGGCACGGACCGGTGGGGCGCCACCGTCACCGCCGGTGAGCCCGGCCGGTGGACGTACACCGTGGAGGCGTGGGGCGACCCGGTCACCACCTGGCGGCACCACGCGCAGATCAAGATCCCGGCCGGCATGGACACGGGGCTGGTCCTGGAGGAGGGCGCCCGGCTGTACGAGCGGGCGGCGGCCGCGGTGCCGGACTCCGGGGCCAGACGCGTCCTGCTCGCCGCCGTGGACGCGCTGCGCGACGAGAGCCGTCCCGCGGCGTCCCGGCTGGCGGCGGCGTTGACGCCGGAGGTGGACGCGGTGCTGGCCCGGCATCCGCTGCGGGAGCTGGTCACCAGCAGCGAGCCCCTGCCCCTGCT
>BMUD01000010.1 GCA_014650015.1 Streptomyces griseoloalbus | reverse complement strand
CCGCATCCACACCACCGGCCACCAGCCGCCACAAATCCTCCGGCGACGACACCCCACCCGGATAACGGCACGCCATCCCCACGATCGCGATCGGCTCGTCCGCCCTGGCCGTGCGCCGGGTGACCGCGGCCGGGGCCTCCTGGGTGACGGCGCGGCCGAGCAGGTAGGCGGCGAGCGGGGCCGGGGCGGGGTGGTCGAAGACGAGGGTGGTGGGCAGCCGCAGACCGGTGGTCCGGGCCAGCTCGTTGCGGAGTTCCACGCCGCTCATCGAGTCGAAGCCCATGTCGTTGAAGGCACGGTCGGGGGCGACGGCGGTGGCTCCGGAGTGGCCGAGGACCGCGGCGACCTTGGTGCGCACCAGGTCGAGCACGGTCTCCTTCCGCTTGTCCTCGGGGAGCGCGGCGATCTGCCGGGCCCAGGAGGACTCCGTCCCGGCGTCCGGACCGGAGGCCCGGGCGACGCGGCGGAGGCGGGCGGGGACGAGACCCTTCAGGAGCGGGTGCGGCTCGGCGGCACCGGCTCGGGACAGCCGCAGCGGCACGGGGACGAGCAGCGGGGCGTCCGACCTCAGGGCCTGGTCGAAGAGGGCGAGTCCCTGTTCGGGGGTGAGCGGCGGCATCCCGGCCCGCTCCCAGCGGGCGATCTCGGCGGGCGTCAGCGTGGCGCCCATGCCGTGTGTGGCGTCCCACAGGCCCCAGGCGAGCGAGGTGGCGGGCAGGTTCTGGGCGCGGCGGTGCTGCGCCAGCGCGTCCAGGTAGGCGTTGGCCGCCGCGTAGTTGCCCTGGCCGGCGGTGCCGACGAGGCCGGACACCGAGGAGAACAGGACGAACGCGCGCAGGTCGAGGCCACCGGTCAGTTCGTGCAGGTGCCGGGCCGCGTCCGCCTTGGGGCCGAGCACGGTGTGCAGGCGTTCCGGGGTCAGCGACAGGGCGGTCGCGTCGTCCAGGACACCGGCGGTGTGCACCACCGCGGTCAGCGGGTGGGCGTCGGGCACCGAATCGAGGAGCGCGGCGACGGCCTCCCGGTCGGCGATGTCGGCCGCCTCGACGCGGACGGTCGCGCCCTGTGCGGTGAGGTCGGCGGCGAGGTCGGCCGCACCGGGCGCGTCGGGGCCGCGACGGCTGACCAGCAGCAGGTGCCGGGCGCCGTGTTCGGCCACCAGGTGTCGGGCGAAGAGGGCGCCGAGCCCTCCGGTGCCGCCCGTGACGAGGACGGTGCCGTCGGGTGCGAACCCGGGGTGCTCGCCGTCGGCGCGGACGGTGTCCGTGGTGGCCAGCCGGGGCGCGTGGAGCGTCCCGTCGCGCAGCGCGAGCTGCGGCTCTCCGGTGGCGAGGGCGGCGGCGAGCAGCCCGGCGGGGCCGGTTTCGGTGTCCGCGGCGGCGTCGGCGTCGAGGTCGACCAGGACCAGCCGGTCCGGATGCTCGGACTGCACCGAGCGGACCAGGCCCCATACGGGGGCCGCGTCGAGGTCGGTGACGTCCTCGCCGGGCAGGGCGCCGACCGCGCCCGACGTCAGCACGGCGAGGCGGGCCGCGGCGAACCGCTCGTCGGCCAGGAACTCCTGGACCAGGCGCAGCACCCGCAGGGTCGGCGTGTGCCGGCCGTCCGTCCCGGTGGTGCCGTGCGCCCCGTACTGCCGGACGAGGACGACGTCGGCCGCCTCCACGTCGGCGAGACCGTCCCGTGCCTCGGCGAAGACCGGTTCCGGGACACCGGTGTCCCCCGGGGGCACGGTGAGGGCCGGCCACCGGAGGTCGTACAGCGTGTCGGCCGCCGAGGCGCGGCCCGTCACGGCCAGCTTCCGCCGCTCGACCGGGCGCAGGGTGAGGGACTCGACCTCGGCCACGGGCGCACCGGTGTCGGAGGCGAGGGTCATCCGGTAGGCGTCGGTGCCGCGCGGGCTGACCCGGACGCGCAGGGCGGCGGCGCCCACGGCGTGCAGGGTGACCCCGGACCAGGCGAAGGGCAGCCGGATGCTGTCGTGGTCGGTGCCGTCGGCCGCCGCGAGGACCAGCGGGTGCAGGGCGGCGTCGAGGAGCGCCGGGTGCAGGCCGTAGCTTCCCGCCGCCTCGGCGGGAGCGTCGGACAGGCGTACCTCCGCGTACAGGTCGTCTCCGTCGCGCCAGGCCGCGGTGAGGCCCTGGAAGGCGGGGCCGTAGTCGTAGCCGAGGGCGGCGAGGCGGTCGTAGGCGTCGGCGAGCGGTTCGGGCCGGGCGCCGACGGGCGGCCAGACGGTCAGGTCCTCGCCGCTCGTCGCGGCGGGGGCCGCCGGGGTGAGGGTGCCGGAGGCGTGCCGGGTCCAGTGACGTGCGTCGTCGTCGGCGGTGTCCGGGCCGGCGTGGATGGTGAACGGCCGGGCGCCGGCGGGGTCGGGTGCGCCGACGGCGACCTGGACGCGGACCGCCTGGCTCTCCGGGAGCACCAGCGGTGCTTCCAGGGTGAGTTCGTCGACCTGCGGGGCGCCGAGGTGGCCGCCCGCGGCGACGGCCAGTTCGAGGAAGGCCGTGGCGGGCAGCAGGACGGTGCCCGTGATGGCGTGGTCGGCGAGCCAGGGGTGGTCGCGCAGTGACAACCGGCTGGTGAGGACCGTGCCCTCGCTCTCCGCCAGTTCGACCACGGTGGCGAGCAGCGGGTGGTCGGCGGTGTCCAGGCCGAGTCCGCGCGCGTCGACGGGCGCCTCGGGGGCGAGCCAGTAGTGCTCCCGCTGGAAGGCGTACGTCGGCGGTTCGAACACGGTGGTGCCGGTGCCGGCCGGGTGGAGGGACGCGCCGTCCAGGGGGGCGCCGGCGGTGTGGGCGCGGGCGAGGCCGCGGGCGAACGTGTCGGTCTCGGGACGGCCCGGCCGCAGCAGCGTGACGCTCGTGGCGGAGGAGGTCTCGGCGAGGGCCTCCTGGGCCAGGGCGGTGAGGACGGCGTCGGGGCCGACCTCCACGAGGACGGTGGCGCCCTGGCGGTCCAGTTCCCGTACGGCGTCGAGGAAGCGGACGGTGGCCCGAATCTGCCCGGACCAGTAGTCGGGCGAGGCCAGTTCGTCGGCGGTGGCGAGCGTACCGGTCACCGTGGACACCAGGGGGACGGCCGGGGCCCGGAAGGTCAGGCCCGCCGCGGTCTCGCGGAACTCGTCGAGAACGTCGTCCATGTGCGGTGAGTGGAAGGCGTGGCTCACCTTCAGCCGGCTGGTCTTGCGGCCCTCGGCCCGCCAGCCCTCGGCGATCTCCTCGGCGGCGTCCGCGTCACCGGAGATCACCACCGAACGGGGGCCGTTGACGGCGGCGATGCTCACGGCACGCTCGTGGCCCCGGAGGGACCGCAGGATCTCGTCCTCCTGGGCCTGTACGGCGATCATGGCGCCGCCGGGGCGGGCGGACTGCATGAGCCGGGCGCGGGCGGCGACGAGGGTCGCGGCGTCGTCGAGCGAGAGCACGCCCGCGGCGTGGGCGGCGGCGAGTTCGCCGATGGAGTGCCCGGCGACCAGGTCGGGGGTGGTGCCGTGGTGGGCCAGCAGCCGGAACAGCGCGATCTCGGTGGCGAACAGTGCGGGCTGGGTGAAGCTCGTCCGGTGGATCAGCTCGGCGTCCGGGCCGTCCGGGTCGGCGAACACGACCTCGCGCAGCGGACGCTCCAGCTTTCCGTCGAACGCCGCGCACACGGCGTCGAAGGCGGCGGCGTAGACCGGTGAGGCCTCGTACAGCTCCCGTCCCATGCCGAGCCGCTGGGCTCCCTGCCCGGTGAAGAGGAAGGCGGTGCGGCCGGCGCCGGCGGCGCTGCCGGTGACGGCGTCCGGGACGTCCGCGTAGGGGGTGCCGGCGGCCAGTGCCTCCAGTACGGCGAGCCGGTCGGCCACGGTGGCGCCGAAGACGGCGGCCCGCTCCTCGAAGAAGGTGCGGCGGGTGGCGAGGGCGTGGCCCACCGCGGCGGTGCCGGCGCCGTCGGACACGCCGGTCTCGGTGACGCTGTCGCGCAGCCGGGCGGCCTGGGCGCGCAGCGCGTCCTCGTCCCGGCCGGACAGCAGCCAGGGCGCGGGCAGGCCCGCGGTACCGGCGTCGGCCTCCGTGTCGCCGGGGACGGCGGGAGCTGTCGGCGTGGCCTCGGTGGGGTCGTATTCGAGGATCACGTGGGCGTTGGTGCCGCTGATGCCGAAGGACGACACGGCGACGCGCCTCGGGCGGGTGACGGTGGGCCAGTCACGGGGCTCGGTGAGGAGTTCCACGGCGCCCGTGGACCAGTCCACGTGCGGCGAGGGCTCGTCGACGTGCAGGGTCCGGGGCAGCGTCGCGTGCCGCATCGCCTGGACCATCTTGATGACGCCGCCGACACCGGCCGCGGCCTGTGCGTGTCCGATGTTGGACTTCAGCGATCCCAGGTACACCGGCTCCGCGCCGTCGCGGTCGCTGCCGTACGTGGCGAGGATCGCCTCGGCCTCGATGGGGTCTCCGAGCTTGGTGCCGGTGCCGTGGGCCTCGACCGCGTCGACGTCCGCGGCGGTCAGCCGCGCGTCGGCGAGGGCCTGGCGGATGACCCGCTGCTGCGCGAGGCCGCTGGGGGCGGTGAGGCCGTTGCTGGCGCCGTCCTGGTTGATCGCGGAGCCGCGGACGACGGCGAGGACCCGGTGGCCGTTGCGGCGGGCGTCGGAGAGCCGCTCCACGAGGAGCATGCCGACGCCCTCGCCCCAGCCCGTGCCGTCGGCGCCCGCGGCGAACGACTTGCAGCGGCCGTCGGGGGCCAGGCCCCGCTGCCGGGAGAACTCCACGAACATGCCGGGCGACGACATCACCGCGGCGCCGCCGGCCAGGGCCAGGTTGGTCTCGCCCGACCGCAGGGAGCGGATGGCCAGGTGCAGGGCGGTGAGGGAGGAGGAGCAGGCGGTGTCCACGGTGACGGCGGGGCCGATGAGGCCGAGCTGGTAGGCGACGCGGCCCGACATGACGCTGGCGGTGGAGCCGGTCAGTACGTTGCCCTGCACGTTCCGCGGCGCGTCCTGCATGCGCGGCCCGTATTCCAGCGACGTGGCGCCCACGAAGACGCCGGTCCGGGTGCCGTGCAGCGAGGCGGGCAGCACGCCGGCGCGTTCGATGGCCTCCCAGGACGTCTCCAGCAGGAGCCGCTGCTGGGGGTCCATGGCGAGGGCCTCGCGCGGTGAGATGCCGAAGAAGGCGGCGTCGAACTCGCCGGCGTCGTGCAGGAATCCGCCGTGCCGGACGGAGCTGGTCCCCTGTCGGTCCGGGTCGGGGTCGTACAGGTCGTCGGACCAGCCGCGGCCGTTGGGGAAGGCGGAGACGGCGTCGGTGCCCTCGGCGACCAGGCGCCACAGGCTCTCCGGTGAGGAGACTCCTCCCGGGTAGCGGCAGGCCATGCCGATGATGGCGATCGGCTCGCCGTCGTCGGCGGCGGTGGCCGTGTCGGTGGTCTGCGCGTCGTCGCCGAGCAGTTCGGCCTCGATGAAGCGGGCCAGCCTGCGCGGCGTGGGGTGGTCGAAGAGGAGACTCGTGGGCAGGCGCAGTCCGGTCGCCCGGGCCAGCGCCGAGCGGAGTTCGGTGGTCATGAGGGAGCTGAAGCCCAGCTCCTGGAACGGGGTGAGCGCGTCGACGCGCTCACCGTCCGTGTGGCCGAGGACGGCGGCGATGTGCTCGTCGACGAGTTCACCGACGGCCTGCCGGCGGGCGGTGTCGGACAGTCCGGCCAGGCGTGCGCCCAGGGCGCCGCGCGGCTGCGCCGTGGCCTCCTGCCGCGTGTCGTCCTCGTGCGCGGCGGTGAGGTCCGGGCCCGCGGCGGGCGCGGCGCCCGTCCGGGCCGGTCCGTCGAGCCAGTACCGCCTGCGCTGGAAGGCGTAGGTGGGAAGGTCGACGCGCCGGGTCCCGGGCCCACCGGACAGCGCGGCCCAGTCGACGTCGGCGCCCCGGGTGAAGGCGGTCGCGAGTGCGGTGAGCAGCGTCTGCGTCTCGGGCCGCTCGCGCCGCAGCATCCCCACGGCCACGACGGCGCCGGGGTCCTCCACGGTGTCCTCGGCGAGGGCGGACAGGACGCTGTCCGGACCGGCCTCGACCAGCGTGGTGACGCCCTCGGCCTCCAGGCGGCGCACGGAGTCGGCGAAGCGGACGGCCTGGCGGATCTGGCGGGCCCAGTAGTCGGGCGAGGACAGTTCCTCGTCGGTGGCGAGGTCGCCGGTGACATTGGAGACGACGGGGATGCGCGCCGGGTGGTAGGTAAGGCGCTCCGCGACCCGACGGAACTCGTCGAGCACGCCGTCCATGTGCGGCGAGTGGAAGGCGTGGCTGACGGTGAGCCGCCTGGTCTTGCGGCCGCGCTCGCGCAGTCGCCGCGCGACCTCCTCCACGACGTCGGCGTCGCCCGATATGACGGTCGAGGTGGGTGAGTTGAAGGCCGCGATGGCGGCCTGCCCCTCCAGTCCGGCGAGTTCGGCCGCGACCTCCTCCTCGCCCGCCTGTACGGAGATCATGGCGCCGTCGTCGCGGGCCTCCTGCATGAGCCGGCCCCGGGCCGCGACCAGCTGGGCGGCGTCGGCGAGGTCGAGGACGCCGGCGACGTGGGCGGCGGCGAGCTCGCCGATGGAGTGCCCGGCCACGTAGTCGGGCCGTACACCGAGGGATTCGAGGAGTCGGTACAGGGCGACCTCGACGGCGAACAGCGCGGGCTGGGCCCGGGCCGTCTCGTCCAGTCCCTCACCGGTGCCGATGATCTGCGCGAGGGGCCGGTGCAGGTGGGGATCGAGGGCCGCCGCGACCTCGTCGAAGGCGGCCGCGTAGGCGGGGAACGCTGCGTAGAGCTCCTGCCCCATGCCGATCCGTTGGGCGCCCTGGCCGGTGAAGAGCACGGCCGTGCGGCCTCCGTCGGCGGTCCCGGTGACCACGTTCGCCGCGGGGCGGCCCTCGGCGAGGGCGGCGGTGCCGTCGAGCAGGCCCGCCAGGTCGGGGGCGAGGACCACGGCCCGGTGCCGGAAGACAGTGCGGGACGTGGCCAGGGACCAGCCGACGTCCCGGGCGGACGGCTCCGTCGCGGCCACGTGGGCGTGCAGCCGCTCGGCCTGGGCGCGCAGCGCGGCGTCGCCGGCGGCGGAGACGACCCAGGGCAGCACGGCGGGCGTGTCGGCCGGCGGTACGTCCTCGGGGTTCCCGGCGTCCGCGGCGGCCGGGGCTTCGGCGAGCACGACGTGGCAGTTGGTGCCGCCCATGCCGAAGGAGCTGACGCCGGCCACCAGCGGACGGTCCGGGTGCGGCCACGGCGCCAGTTCGCGGTGCACGTCGAGCCGGAGTTCGGCCAGCGGGATGGCGGGGTTCGGCGTCTCGAAGTTGAGGCTGGGAGGAAGCTGCCGGTGGTGCAGGGCGAGGAGGGTCTTGATCAGCCCGGCGATGCCGGCCGCGCCTTCCAGGTGGCCGATGTTGGTTTTGACCGATCCGACCCGCAGCGGCTCGTGCTCGGGGCGCCCCGCGCCGAGCACGGCGCCGAGCGCGGCGGCCTCGATGGGGTCGCCGACGGGGGTGCCGGTGCCGTGCAGTTCCACGTACTGCACGGCACCGGCGGCGGTCTCCGCCCGCTGGTAGGCGGTGCGCAGGACCTGCTCCTGGGCCGTGCGGCTCGGCACGGTGAGTCCGTCCGTGGCTCCGTCGTTGTTGACCGCGCTGCCCCGGATGACACCGTAGACGCGGTTGCCGTCGGCGACGGCCTGCCGCAGCGGCTTGAGCAGGACGACGCCGCCTCCCTCGCCGGGCACGAAGCCGTTGGCGCGGGCGTCGAAGGTGTAGGTGACGCCGTCGGGCGACAGGGCGCCGAACCGCTGCTCGGTGACGGTGTTCTCGGCGAGGAGGTTGAGGTTGACCCCGGCGGCGATCGCGGTGGTGGACTCGCCGCTGCGCAGGCTCTCGCAGGCCAGGTGTACGGCGACCAGGGAGGAGGACTGGGCGGCGTCCACGGTCAGGCTCGGGCCGTGCAGTCCGAGGTGGTAGGAGATGCGGTTGGCGATGACGCCGCGGTTCACACCGGTCATGGTGTGCTGGCCGATGGCGTCGGTGCCCCGCTGGTAGAGCAGGTTGGTGTAGTCGTCCCGGAGTGTGCCGACGAACACCGAGGTGGGCGTCGAGCGCAGGGAGGCGGGCAGGATGCCCGCGTCCTCCAGCGCCTCCCACACCAGTTCGAGGACGAGCCGCTGCTGGGGGTCCATCGCGGCGGCCTCACGCGGGGAGACCGCGAAGAAGGAGGCGTCGAAGTCGGCCACGCCGTCGAGGAATCCGCCGCGCCGGACGGCGGACGGTTCCCCCGCCCCCCACCGGCCCTCCGGCACGTCCGTGATCGCGCTGGTGCCGCCGCCGAGCAGCTCCCAGAAGGCGGCGGGGCCGTCCGCTCCCGGCAGCCGGCAGGCAAGTCCGACGACAGCGATCGGCTCGTTGTCCCCGATGTGACGGTCGACCGCCGGAGCATGCTCATTCATCATGAACTTCCGCTGCCCTTCCATAACCGAATTCCCATGGCGCGAGCCCGTTCGGCGCCTCATGGCGCATGTCACGCATTTCTTCTGGCCCGGCTGTAACACGCATGTCGTGGCGGGAATGTGCCGCGATCCCAGTAAGTCGACCCTACGTGCGGGACGGAATTCCCTCCCCAATGCCCGGCCACGGCTCAGTAATTGCCGAGATCCGGGACCGCGTACTACCCACCGCCCCGGACAGCACGGTGCCCGGCCCGTGAACGAGCACGGGCCGGGCAGTGTGTCCGGGGCAGTGGGGGAGCCGCCGCCGGAGTGAGGGAGGAACGGTGCGGGCGGTCGGGCTCAGGAGGACAGGACCAGTCGTTCCCCGGCCTGCTCCCGGAGGATGGCGCACACGTCGGTGAGGGCCTCCTCCAGCCGTCCGATCTCCTCGTCGGTGAGCAGCACCGACGGCTCGAAGCGCAGCGTGTTGACGGCGCTCGCGGTGGGGAACGTCCGGATGGAGTGCCCGTGCAGCAGGTGACCGGCGATGACGTACCCGAAGAGGCCGCCGCCGGCCGCCTCGCGGATCGCCGGGTGCTCGGCCTGCGACTGGTCGTGGAACTCGAAGCCGAGCATGAGGCCGCGGCCCCGGACCTCCTTGACCACGTCCGGGAAGGCGGTACGGACCTTCTCCAGCGTCGCCTGCAGCGCGGCGCCGCGCTCGGAGGCCTGCCGGTAGGCCTGGCCGCCGTCCCGCTCCAGCATCTCGAGGACCTTGAGCGCGATGTGGCAGGAGAAGGCGTCCTTGGCGAAGGTCGAGCTGTGCACCAGCTCGAACTGCGCACGGTAGCGGGTCTGGCGCACGAGCATCACGGACGCCTTGGCCAGGCCGCCGCCCAGGGATTTGGCCAGCGTGTAGTAGTCGCCGCGCAGGCCCATCTGCGAGCTGGCGAGGAGGGTGCCGGTGCGGCCGAGGCCGCTCTGGATCTCGTCGAGGATGAGCGGGCAGTCCGTGGCGTCGGCGAACTCCTGGATGATCCGGGCGTCCGCGTCGGACAGCGGCTGGATGCCGCCCTCGCCCTGGATCGGCTCCAGCAGGAAGGCGCAGAACACGGGGTGCTCGCGCTCCACGACGCGGACCTCCCCGCCCTCGACGGCGAGGCCCAGCAGGACGCCGCGCTCCTGTGCCAGGACCTCGTCGAGGGCCTCGGGCCTGCCCCGCGGCACGAACCTCGCCCGGACGCCCAGCGCCGCGAACGGGGCGCGGTAGGCCTCGTTGTGGGTGAGCTGGACGCTGCCCATCAGCTTCCCGTGGAAGCCGCCCTCCAGGGCGAGGAACACCGGGGCCTTCGCGGCGCGTTCCCCGTTCCTGCGGGTGATCTCGTCGATCACCGGTGCCAGCGGATCGCCGGCCGGGCGCTCGGTCGCCAGGTGCGCGTACACGGCGTCGGGGACGGTCGCCGAGCCGTCGCCCACGGCGGCGCGGGCCTCCTCCACCCCGGCCGCGAGTTCCGCCAGGGTCTCGCTCAGGCGCAGCACGCGGTCGAGCTCGGCGTGCTTGACCGCTGCCTCGATGGCCTCCGCGCCGCTGTTGGCGAAGGTGGCGTAGTACGGCTCGTCGACGCCGAGTTCCCGGTGGACGATCCGGTTGAGCTCGGCCGCGAGCCGGTTGGCGTAGGGGTGGGAGGAGAACTGCGCGTGCACCGGCACGCTCCCGTCCAGCAGTTCCCTGGCCCGGGCCACGATCTCGGGGTTGTTGTGACCGAAGATCAGCGAACCGTATCCGCCGGCGTAGTCGAGTACGGGGGTCTCCTGCCCCTGCGCGTCGAGGCGGTAGAGCGTGTTGCCTTCGCCCCGTACGTACTCGACATCGAGGCCGGCCGAGGCCAACAGGCCGCGCAGATACGGCTCGGCGAGCTCGGCGTCAGCGGATTCGGGATTCATGTCCAGCTCCTTTTCAGCGCGGAATGCGCGTTCACCGGCAGACCGTGCCGATATTCTCTTCGGGGCGTTCCAGTGGGCGGTCATGCCGCGGCCATCCCATGAATTCCGAAAATGATGGGCGTCCGATTACCCGCTGGTGAGTTCCGTTGTGGAGCGTGGCATTTTCAGGTGAGGGTCCGGGCGTCCTCGCTTCCGCTGGCCGACAGCAGCAGTCGTACGAGTTGCTCGTTGGTGACCCGCTCCGGACGGTCCAGGGTGACCGTCGTGGCGTGACTCTTCCCCCCGGCCCAGCCCGGCCTTCGCAGCAGCAGTTCCGGGCCGGCTCCGACGACCACGCACAGGGGACCCGACCCGGCCGTCTCCGCCAGTTCCTCCACGGCGTCGAGTACCGCGTCGGGGGCGCGATGGAGGTCGTCTATGCACAGCACGAGGGGCTCCTGGCACGCCGCCTGCTGGAACAGCTGGGCCCAGGCGCTCATGGTCTCGGTGATGGGCGGCCCTCCGAAGCGGTCGTCCACACCGATGCCGGCGGTGGTCACCAGCGGGCGGAGCCGCGAGACCAGCAGGGCGGAGGCCCGTTCGCTGGGGAAGAGCTTGCGGACCGTGCGGGTCAGCGCGGCCGTCGCGTCCTCCCCGGGAGCCGCGCCGCAGTAGGCGGCGAGGATCTGGGCCGCCAGCCGGAGCCGGTGGCCGTCCTCGCCGGCCGCCGGAATCCGCCCGGTCAGGATGCGCGGCGCGTCGGGTTGCGCCGTCACCCAGCGTTCGAAGTTGCGCAGCAGCCGCGTCTTGCCGGTGCCGCGCTCCCCGAGCACCGTCACCAGGTGGGGCACGCCCCGGTGCCGGGTGCGCCGTACCAGCCCACGCAGGAGGTCCTGTTCGTACATCTCGGCGCCGCTGTCCTCGGCATGCCCCTCGTCACGGGGACCCAGCGCCTCCCAGCTCCCGGAGGCCGGGTCCGGCAGCCGGTAGCGCACGGCGTGCTCGCTCGCCCGCCGGACGGAGTCGGTGACCCGCACCTGCCCGGCCGGCACTTCGGAGAGCTGTGCCTGGGATTCGTCCAGGACGGTGCCGATGACGGCGGGGGTGTCCTCGTGGCTGCGGTGGCGCAGCAGGACCTCTCCGGTCGTGACGGCGCACTGCACGGCCAGCCGCGGCGCCTCGGGGTCGTCGCCGGCCGGGACGTCGAGGAGGTCACGGATGGCGAGTGCCGCGAGGACGGCCTGCCGGGCGTCGTCGTCGCTGGGTCCGTCCAGTCCGAACACGGCCAGCGACATCGAGCCGATCGACGCCGTGACGGTGCCACCGAACCGTTCCACCTGCTCGGTGACCAGGTGACAGGCGCTTTCCAGCAGGGCGTCGGCGTCCTTGGGGGTCACATCGGCGCGGGTCGGGGCAAGCCGGGCGCGTACGGACATCGCGGAGACCCTGCGGCGCGTGGAGTCGGTGCGCCGCTCCCGTGCCGCCGGTTCGGACACGCGCTGCTCCGGCATGGTGATGCCGTCCGCCGGGTGGGTCCGAGACTCGAGGGGGCGGGTGTCCCGGGGTTCCGGGGAAACGGCGGGGAGGAGGGCGGCGGGGGGCGGGGTGGAGCCGACGCGGATCTCGGCCCGGACCGTGAAGGGGTCGGGTGTGCCGGGACGGGCCAGGGACAGGGCCGGGTCCTGGACGAGGATCGCCTGCTGGAGCTGCTGCAGACCCCGGCCGGGCTCCAGACCGAGACTCTCGACGAGCACGGCCCGGACCCGGCTGTAGACGTTGAGAGCGTCGACCTGTCGTCCGCAGCGGTACAGGGCCAGCATGAGCTGACCGCACGACCGTTCGCGCAGCGGTTCGGACTGCACCATCCGCTCCAGCTCGGCGAGGACCGAGTGGTGGTTGCCGCAGGCGAGCTGTGCGTCGAAGTAGTCCTCCATGACGTCGAGCCGGGTGTTCTCGATCGTGGCCAGTTCGGGCCACTGGATGCCGCCCTCCACCAGATCCGCGAGGGCCGGCCCGCGCCACAGCGCGAGGGCGTCGCGCAGGAGCGCGGAGGCGGACTCCGCGTCGCCGCGCGCCAGTTGCTCCCTGCCCTGCACGACCCACTTGTGGAACAGCTGGAGGTCCACCCGCTCGGGGTCGACCCGCATCATGTAGCCGGGTGGCTGGGTCAGCAGTGCGGCGGCGCCCGGGTCACCCTTGACCCGCCCGGCGGACAGGATGTTGCGCAGGCCGTAGACGGCGTTCTGCAGAATCTTGCGTGCCGTGGCGGGGACGTCGTCGTAGCCCCACAGCGCGTTCATGAGGTGGCTGGTGGCCACTACCTTGTTCGTCTGGAGCAGGAGGAAACCGAGGGTGGCGCGCTGCTTGGTGCCGCCGAGGGGCACCTGCTCACCATGGTCGACAACTTCTATCGGACCCAGCATTCGGAACTGCATGACTCGCCCAACTCCATCCCCGTAAAGGCGGGATACACGGGCGGGACGCGGAGTGGTCGATCCGCGGCAACCGCCCGAATCCGTCAAGATCCGTCACCATCGTGCAGGGCCGTGGTCCAAGATCGCACAAATCTCGGCACATGCCGCCGTCCCGTGCCACGCCGTTGTGGGCGGGAACCGCATTCGGGTCCACGAAGGTCACCGCCTGTTCATGTACTGGTGATGAAACGCCCGGCGGTACCGGCGTTCACCGTCTGTGTGGTCGGCGGGAGTACGCGTCACCACCACCGATGTGCCGCCGTTCCTGGCCGGCACGTCGGACGTCCGTGACGTCCGGGGTCGTCAGCCGAAGCAGGCGACGGCGGTCGGACGCGGCTGCTTCGACGGGACGGGCGACAGGTGCCGCCGCGACGTCTCCGGTGCCTCCAGGTGGAGCGGTCCGGACGACTCCTCGCGCCCTGAGGAGCCGAGGATCTCGGCCTGGAGCCGCCGCAGGTCCGCCGAGGGCTCCAGGCCGAGCTCCTTCTGGAGGATGCTGTAGAGCGCGTGGTAGGCCTGCAGGGCCTCACTCCTGCGTCCCGCCTGGTGCAGCGCCGAGATGAGCTGCCCGTGGAACCACTCGTGCAGCGGGAACTCCTCGACCAGAGCCCGCAGATCGGGCAGCAGGTCGCGCTGCCTGCCCAGCCTGCTCTCGATCTCGATGCGCAGTTCGAGGGCGTTGATCCGCAGCTCCTCGACGCGGGCGATCCGGCCGGCGAGCACGGTGCCGACCGGCACGCCGCTCAGGACCGGGCCGCGCCACAGGGCGAGGGCACGGTTCACCTGGTGGGCGGCCCTCTCCAACTGTCCGCTCCGGGACTCCCAGCGCGCCTGCCTCAGGTACTGCTCGAAGCTGCTGACGTCGACCTCGTCGTCGTTGACCCGGAGCTCGTATCCGGGCGCTCTGGCCACCAGCAGATTACGGCCGGCGGCCGTGACTCTCTCCTCCTGGAACATGCGGCGCGCATGGTACACATGCGTCTGCAGAGTCTTGGCCGCGCTGCGCGGAGGGTTCTGCCCCCACAGTTCCTGGATCAGTACGGCGGTGGGCACGGCCTCGCGCGGCTGGAGCGCGAGGACCGCCAGCATCCGGCCTATCTTCGGCGCGTTGGGCGCGTGTTCCCTGCCGTCGTCGGTGATGACTTGGAGTGGGCCGATCAGGTTCAACCGCACTGCGCATACTCCTGTTCCGGGCGTTCGAGCTCGCGTTGGTGCGTCGCCCACCGTGGTCGTGGAGTGGTGGGCGGCGTTCGTGGACAGCCCGCTGACGTCACGGGTAGGTCATCCCCCCGCGATACGCGACGCCGACCAGCGGGCCAAGAGCCAGGGGGCCAGGGGACGTCAGCCCCTGGTTCGAGCACGTGGTCGACGGGTGGACTGGGGTGGTGGCACGCCGGGCACCCTGTCAAGCGGCCTCGCAGGCAGCCGCGGCACAGGGGGACGGCTCGGCGGCGAGCACGGTGGCGAAGTGGGCGATCGAGGCGAGCGTCACGTGGCGGTGCCAGCCGGAGAAGGAGCGCCCGGCGAAGTCCCTCAGCCCGACGCGGTCGCCGATGTCCACGGCGTCCCGCGCGACGAGGTCGCTCAGCCGCGTCAGCCGCAGCAGCGCGGACACGGGGATGCCGGTGGTGTTGGTCAGCCACAACCGGTCGGCACCCCGGTCCGACGCGGACCACTCCCCCATGAGGCGCAGGCCTCTCAGCGCGCCGCCGTGCGGGGAGGCGGGGGCCGCCACCGGGATCACCGAGGCCACGGGCCGGTCCGGTTCCGGGCCGACCGGAGTGCGCATCCGGCCGAGGTGGGCGACCAGCTCTCCGGCGCTGCGCTCACGCGAGCCGTAGGCCGGCAGGACCGACCTGTCGACGCTCAGTCGGGTTCCCGGACCGGTGCGGATGACGAATTGGTGCCCCCCGGCCCCCAGTCGGCGGGCGATCGCCACGGCGTCCGCTCCCTCCGCATCGACGATCACCGGCCGGCTCGGCACTCCGGCGGCCTGGGTCGCCTGGGCCATCGCCTCGCGGACGCACTCCTCCAGGCAGTCCGCCCGGACGCCGGCGGGAATACGAGCCCTGCGACGGAGGGGTTCCTCGCGCCATCGCCGCGGCAGGACGAGTTGCCACTCGACCGGCACGGCGGCCCGCTCCGAGGCCAGCCAGACCCCCACTGCCTGCTGCCCGTTGACGGCGCGTCCGAGGTGCGGAACGTACTGGAGGTCGACGCCGATCGAGTGGGCTCCGGCCTTGGGGATCGCGGTGGGCCGGACGACCCACGCGTCGTGTCCGAGCTCCAGCCGCGCCTGGCGGGCCAAAGCGTGGCGGACCGGTGCCCACTCCCACAGGGATTCGCTGATGAAGTGGTGCATGCTCTGCTGTGCCGCGGGACCGCCGAGGTGCGCCGCGATGTGCCCCAACGTCTTGCGGCCGGGCGTCTTGAGTAACCCCTTCACGTAATGTTCCGCCTTCTGCCGCTGGCCACTGCGGCGCAGCGAGGCGAAAAGCTCCGATTCGGCCTCCGGAACGAGACCGCCAGGACACTCGACGCCGCCTCCCCGCGATGACCGGCGCTGTCCTACGTCTGCTTCCACCGACTTCCCCCCTGGTGACGCACCCTCTGCTCACTGCATAAAATAAACCAATCGATCGGTTTTTTCAGCGCAACCAGGTCGGCGCCACCCCAGCGCCCACCTCGACATGCGCGGATACCTACCCTCGCGGGAGGTGAACCCCAACACGCGCTTATAACCGTCGGGGTCGGGTTTTGCCGCCCCCTGTAACCATACCAACCGTTCGATTTTTTAACAGTGGGCCACTCGTCTCCCTCGATCGCTGGTGACGGGCTGAACGGAGCCGGTTCCCCGTGTCGCCGCGGAGGGAGACGTGCAGTCGCTGAAGCGGGTGAATCCGCTGGTCAGCGAGGCGCGGGCGTCAGCGCCACCGCGCCGCCGACACCACGCCCGGCACGGCCGTCGGCCGGGCGCGTTCCGGGGGCGAGGTGTCGTGGAGGACGGGGCCAGGACCGGTCGGCGCGCCGGTGGTGTGCGGGACGGCCGATGGGCGGTCGGAGGTGGGTGACCTACCGGAGGGCGCGTCGCCTGTGCGCGACACGGCGACGGGCGACGCACCGGGGGCGAGGTGTCGGGGGCGCGGCGCCGGTGACGAGGTGTCGGGGGCGAGGTGGCGGGGGCGAGGTGGCGGGGGCGAGGTGGCGGGGGCGAGGTGGCGGGGGCGGCGACGTGACGGGCGCGAGGTGGCCGGCCGGGACGCGAAGGCCGCCGGGCCCCAGGCCCACGGCTACCGCCCCGTCGTGCGGCCGAATCTGCGAGTCGGCGGTCCATCGTGCGCCGCTGGAGCGCCACGAGGCCCCTCGTGGGGAGGACGCGCGGCGGGCGCGCCGACCGGGGACCGGCCGGCGCGCCGGCATACCGGGCGTGCGGAGGGAGCAGGCGCACCCTGCCGCCCCCGCACCGTCGGGTCAGACCGCGACCGCCGGGTTCCGCTTGCCGTCCAGCCCCAGGGCGGAGGTGACCACCCGGGCCACCTCCTTCGTCCTGACGTCGAGGTAGAAGTGACCGCCTTCGAACACCTCCATGTCGGTGCGGGCCGTGGTGAACTCCTTCCACCCCGCCACCGCGGTGACCGGCACCACCGGGTCCGCGTCCCCGATCAGCACCGTGAAGGGGACGTCCAGGGCGGGGCGCGGCGTCCAGACGTACGAACCGAGCGCCCGGTAGTCGGCCCTGAGGGTCGGCATGACCATGGCCAGAACATCCGGGTCGTCGAAGACCGCGTTGGCCGTACCGCCCAGTTTGCGGACCATGGCCAGGACGTCGGCGTCGGTACGCAGACGGTCGTGCGCGTACGGCGTCGTCGAGGGAGCGCCACGGCCGGACAGGAAGAGCCGTTCCGGCCCCGGATCTCCCCGCTCGGCCAGCCGCAGGGCGACCTCGTGCGCGATGATCGCCCCCATGCTGTGTCCGAAGAAGGCGTACGGGCCGGCCAGTTCCCGCCGTACCTCGTCCGCGAGGGCGTCCGCGAGGAGACCGATACCGGCCAGCGGCTCCTCGTTACGCCGGTCCTGACGGCCGGGGTACTGCACCGCCACGACCTCGATCCCGGGCATGACCTCGCGCGACAGCCGGAGGAACGCGCTCGCGCCGCCGCCCGCGTGCGGGAAGCAGACCAGTCTCAGCGCACCTCCGGTCGCGGAAGCCCCCTGGGAGTCGGGGACGAACCTGCGGAACCACTCACCACTCATGTCGCTCCTCCACTCGGCGCCCCGGCGGTTCCCGTGAACCGCTTCGGGGCGGGGACGTCGCCATGATGGGACCGGGCGGTCAAAGCTCGCCCAAACACCCTCTGTCACGCCGCTCCGTCCGAAGGGGCGCCCCTGACCGGCGGAGATCATGCGATTACCGCCCAGTGACAGCGTGTTACCCGCCCGCACCTGCACGACCGTTACGGTCGGCCGCGCACCGTTCCGACGGTGAAGAGCATGCACACGATCGATGCCAGGAGGCGCCATGTCCCCGCATGAACCCGACTTCGACTCCGTACTGGAGGCGGTGCGAGAAATCGTGCCCCGGCTCCGGGAGAACGGGCTGGAGGCCGAGGACCGGCGTTGGATCCCGGACGAGAACATCCACCTGCTGGAGAAGGCAGGCGTGTTCCGGATCGCCGTGCCGCGCAAGTTCGGCGGGCTCGACCTGTCGCTGCCGCAGCAGTACGCCATTCTCTCCGAGATCGCCCGCGGATGCGCCTCGACCGGCTGGGTGGCGGTGGCCTGGGTCTCCACCGCCTGGCTGGCCACGCTGTACCCGGACGTGACGCAGGAGGAGATCTTCGCCACGGGTCAGGTCCGGGTCTCCGGCGCCTTCACCGCGGGCAGCAGCACGCTGGTTCCCACCGAGGGCGGCTACCTCCTCAACGGCACCTGGCGGTTCAACACGGGATGCCGCGGCGCGGAATGGGACCTGGTCGCCGCCGCGGTGGAACTGCCCGACGGCACCATCGACGAGGCCTACGCCCTCGTGCCGATGTCGGAGCTGTCGATCGCGGACGACTGGCACGTGTCCGCCACGATCGGCACCGGCAGCTCGACGACGACCGCGCGTGACGTGTTCGTGCCCGCGCACCGGCTGGTCACCGTCGGCGAGGCGCTCACCGGCACCGCCGAGGGCCGCTCCAACTCCGGTGCCACCGGCCGCGACTACGGACTGCTGAGCATGGTCATCTCCGAGTCGGTGGCGGTCTTCCTCGGCGCCGCGAAGGGCGCCTACGAGACGTTCGTCGAGGGTCTGGGCCGGCCCATCGCCTACACCACCTGGGAGGACCAGCGCGAGCACCCGCTCACGCAGCACCAGGTGGCCGTCGCCGAGAACCGGATCGCCGCCGCGGAGGCGCTGTTCGAGGGCCAGCTGACGCTGGTGCAGGAGCGCGCCGACGTCGGTGAGCCGCTGACCGAAGCGGAGAAGGCGACGGTGCGCGGCCGGGCCGGCCACGCCATCCAGCTGGTGAACGAGGCCGTCGAGGCCCTCAACTCGGTGAGCTCCGCGTCCTCCCTGGCCCGCAAGGGGCACTTCCGGCGGTTCCGCCGTGACATCGAGGCGCTGACCCTCCACGGCCTGATGAACCCGAACATGAGCCTGGAGGTGCACGGCAGGGTCCTGGTGGGTCTCGACCCCGGGACGCCCTACCTCTAGTCCTCGACCGACCCCTGATCAGTCCTCGATCGGACCCGCCCCTGGGCCCCGTACCCGGCTTGCTCCACGCCGGGTACGGGGCCCAGTGCCATGCCTGCGCGCTTCCGGCCGTACAGGGGCCGGTACCGATCCGGACTTCCTTTGCCTTCTTTGCTCGTGTCGCCGACGGCTCGCCCTCGGTGTCGTCGCAGCCGCTCCACCACTGGACCTTCCCGGCCACCGGCCGCTCTTGGCCGTTTGCTCAAGCAGCCTTTGACGCGGCCTTTGTCATTCCTTGTGAAAAGAACCGATGGATCGGTATGTTCATCCGAGTCGAGCGCGAGTTCGACGATGGCTAAGCAGACCACTGAGTCATCTGGGGGTTCCGTGTCCGATACCACCGCACACCCGCGTATAGCGGGGCGTCACCATGCCGACGCCCCGCCCGGCACCGACAACCATGAACGGGAGCGGGTGCCCAAGGAGCTCGTCCACCTGAGGGACCCGGAACGCGTACTGATCACCGACTGGGGCCGCAGCGGCGCCGACACGTTCTCACTGCGCGCCCAGTGGCCCGCCCACACCGGCTCCTGGCCCTACGACCCCCGCCTCCTCACCCAGACCATCCGGCAGAGCGGACTGACCGTCGCCCACGCCGAGTACCAGGTGCCGCTCACGCACCAGACGACGCTCCGCGAGTTCCACTACACGGTGGACCCGGATTTCCGTGTGCAACCGGGCGAGGCCCCTCTCTTCGAGGTGGAGGTCTCGGTGCCGCGGCATGGAAAAACCGGTCGGGCGGCACGCTCGTTACCGATGGACATGCGGATCTTCCGCGAGGGAGTCCTGGTGGCCGGCTCCCAGTCGGACTTCGGCTGGGTGTCCCCGCCCGCGTACCGTCGGCTGCGCGGTGACCGCGTCACCGTCGACTGGGGGAACTGGCCGCTGCCCGCGCCGCTCGACCCGGTGTCCGTCGGCCGCGCCGCGGCCTCGGACGTCGTGCTCTGCCCGACCGGTGAGCCCCTGCGCTGGCTCCTGCGCAGCGACATCGCCAACACCCATCTGCTGGACCACCCCGTGGACCACGTGCCCGGCCTCGGTCTGATCGAAGCCGCCGTCCAGGCCGCCCAGGCCGCCGTCCGACCGGGCGTCTTCCATCCCACAGCGGTCGACACCGAGTTCGAGCGCTACGTCGAGTTCGACCTGGCGTGCCTGGTCGAGGCCGAGCCACTGTTCAAGGGCCCGGACACGCTGGTCGTCCGGATCACCGGTACACAGTCCGGCCTCACCGCCTTCCGCAGTGAACTCACCGGCACCATCCTGTGATTCCCCGGCTCCGAGTCCCTGTGGTGCCGACGTAAAACATATTCACCGACCTGCTTTGTCTTCGTATCCTCCTGAACACGGCCACCCGTGCGCCGCCATGACGGACGGAGCGGACCTCGCTCCCGCACGGCGCCGAGATCGGGACGCAGGCGTCACGGTCCCGGCCCGCGCACACCGGCCGGTCGCGTCGACTCATGGTCGCGGCCCGGCACTCGGAAGAGTGCCGGGCCGCGACCGGTCCTTCGCTCACCCGGACGTGTCCGCACGACCGCCCCGCGCGCCACGCAGCAGTGCGCCTTCGCGGGTCGGGCGACACCGAACCGAACGCGTCGACCGCCATCCCGTGGACGGCGGAAGCCATGGGACGACCACAGGCACCGGAACGCTCCGCCCGCCCATCGCGGGGTAACCGCCCCAGGACCGGCGCCTCGCGCGGACCGGTGTCTCCGCTCGGATCGCCGGTCCGCGCGAGGCGCCGGTCCCCTGGCGGAACGAGGTCATCCGACTCGATCACCGGCCCGAAACTGTGTCGAAAAGCAGTCGCCGTTTCAGGGAACGAGAACCACCTTGCCCGTCGTGCGCCGCGCCAGCAGGTCCTCGTGCGCGCGCCGCGCCTCGGTCAGCGGGTAACTGGCACCCGTGACGGGCTTCAGGCGTCCTTCGGCGACCAGGCCGAACAGCTCCTTCAGTGGACCGCTCGTCGCGCCGGGCGACGCCAGCGCGTGCCGCAGCCGGAAGCCGACGACCGACGCGCCGAGCTGGTGGAGCAGTGCGGGATCGACCGGCGGGATCCCCTCACGAGAGGCGTTGCCATAGGTGACGAGCCGGCCGAAGGGGGCGAGCGAGTGCAGCGCCGGGCCGAAGAGAGGCCCGCCGCCCGCGTCCAGGACCACATCCGCCTTCTGTTCCAGCGGGTACTCGACCACCGCGTCCGCGCCGAGCCGCAGAGCCAGCTCCGCCTTGGCCCGGGACGACACCTGGGCGAGGACCCGGCCCGCGCCGAACTCCCTGGCCAACTGGACGGCAAGGCTGCCGACACCGCCCGCCGCGGCGTGCACGACGACGGTCTCGCCCTCCCGCAGCCGGGCCGCGGTCCGCAGCAGATGCCAGGCGGTGAGCCCCTGCATCAGCAGCGCCAACGCCTCGGCCGCCGGTACCTCCTCGGGAATTTCCACGACCGCGGACTGTCTGGCGACCACTTGCTGGGCGTACCCTCCGGTCACCCGGGCCAGCACGCGTCTTCCGTCGGGGGTACGCCCGACGACCTCACTGCCCGGGATGAACGGCAAACTGCCGGCAATCGGATAGGAACCGTCGGTCTGGTGCGTGTCGGCGAAGTTGACACCGGCCGCCTCCACCGCGATAAGAACCTCCTCCGGCCCCGGCACCGGAGGAGGGAGCTCGACGGGGGTGAGAACCTCAGGACCACCGAAACAATCGAACTGGATAGCGAGCATGTGGCATGGTATCCTCCCCGCCCTTTGAGATCCACCGCGCAACGGCCCACCCGGCCCGCCCCGGTCTCGCGATTGTTATCGAGTCGACCGGGGCCCCAAGAAGAAACCTTACGTTCGGTTTGTTAGCGTGACCTGTGTGTACGCAGGCGTGCACCGGGCTCACCATTCATCACCCCGGAGCTGCAAGGATGGCCAAGCAGGACCGTGCGGTACGCACGAGGCAGGAGCTGATCTGTTCGGCGGCCGAGGTCTTCGACCGACGAGGATTCATGTCCGCGTCACTCGCGGACATCAGCACCGGGGCCGGCGTGAGTACAGGCGCACTCAACTTTCACTTCAGCAGCAAGAAGGAGCTGGGCGAGACCGTACAGGCCGCGGCCGAGGAGAGCCTGCGGTACATCACGACGGCCTGCACCGAAGCACGGCCCTCGCCCCTGCAGACCCTGATCGACGCCACCCATGTCCTGGCGACCCAGTTCGGGGAGAACGTGGTGCTGCGCGCCGGGCTCGGCCTCGACAACGACGCGGCCTGGGACGGCGGTGCCGACCTCTGGCTCAAGTGGCGCAGCTGGGTACGGGGAATGCTGACCATCGCCGAGTACGAGGGCAACCTGGCCGCCGGGGTACTGCCGGACGACGCCTGCGCCACCATCATGGCGATCGTCATGGGTCTCGAGTCCCTCGGACGCAAGGACGCCGCCCTGTCCTCCCGGCGCGTGGTGACGCGGTTCTGGAAGATGGTGTTGCCCGGCCTCGCCTCGGAGGAGACGCGGGCCAAGGTCGATGCCGCAGGCTCCGAAGTCGTGGCCCGCTGGGACGAGCAGGTACGGACCGAGGGCGGCGTGATGGGGCGCCTGGCGGTCGCGCGGTGTGACACGTGTACCGAGGAGCGGTGACCGGACGCGAGCGCTTCGCCGGACCGGGTGTGCGGCGAGCGTGCGGACCGGGAGTCGGCGAACGCGTGCGTCCGGAAGCCGGCGGGCGCCCGCGACGCCTACCCGGGCGGCCACCGCTGCACCGGGTCTCCCGACCGCGCGAGTGCCGTGGTGTGGCGTGCGATGGCCGAATTCACACAGGCTATTGGGCGACACTATTCTGAACCCTTTGACATACCGATCCGTTGGTCCTTTCAGCTCGAAGGAGACCCTGGGGAAACAAGGAGCCACGTGGCGATGCAGGAGCGGGCCGTCCGGACACGCCGGATGTTCTTGGAGGCCGCGGCCGAGGTCTTCAACGAGTACGGCTACGACGCCGCGTCCATCTCCGTGATCCTGGAACGCGCGAAACTCACACGGGGCGCGCTGTACTTCCACTTCACGTCGAAGGAGGCGCTGGCACAGGGCGTGCTCGACGAGGCGGTGACCACACAGGGATTCACCCCCCAGACCTACAAGGTGCAGGAGTGGATCGACCTCGCACTGCTCCTCGCCTACCGCCTCCCCCGCGAGCCCCTGTTGAGCGCGTCGATCCGGCTCTCCATCGATCCCAAGGCCCGGGCGCTGTTCAGTACTCGCTGGCCCGACTGGATCCAGCTGAGTCTGGACCTGCTCGTCGCCGCGAAGGAGCGGGGGGAACTCCAGCCGCACGCCGACCCTGCCACGATCGCCCGGCTGTTCGTCGGGGCGTGGACCGGCGTCCAGCTGGTGAGCAGTTCCCTGCCGCAGGAGCAGGACCTGGTGGGCGAGGTCTCGGAGCTCTTCGCTCTCGTCCTGCCCGGT
Organism: Streptomyces griseoloalbus; assembly: GCA_014650015.1. Taxonomy (GTDB): domain Bacteria; phylum Actinomycetota; class Actinomycetes; order Streptomycetales; family Streptomycetaceae; genus Streptomyces; species Streptomyces griseoloalbus. The sequence goes on along the minus strand of BMUD01000010.1, from coordinate 280,669 downwards.
ATGGCCGTCCCCGGGGTGCTGGCGAAGCTGGACATCTCGCCCCACCGCCCCGAACGGCTGCTGAATCAACCGTCCGCGGGTCAGGACCCCCTGCACACTCCGTGAGGGCCCGTCCCGCCGGGGCCTGAGCAGCCGTACTCGCGCGCCATGAGGCGTTGCCCGGCCCGCGTTCTCTCGCGGAGGACGGTCCCGCCGCGGCGCGTCCCGGCCAGTTGCCCGGTGGCGCTTCAGCCCGGAGGCGCTGAAAGCGCCGGTGTCGGACAGGGTGAAGCCGTGGACGGTGCCGGGGTGGATCTCGGAGGTATAGCCGACACCTGCGGCGTCCAGAGCCTGGCGTCGGCCCGGCCGTCGGGGGTGGGAATCCGCGGCGTCGTGATGGGCACGGTTCTCCTGTCGTGGTTGATGCGTGGAGCCTGTGATCAACACGACGGAGGCGGGCCCCGCGCAACAGCGCCGGATCCTCGATCGGACAGCGGGTCCGCACCGGCCCGTACGGCGCTCAGGAGAGCACCGGGTCACCGATCCGGGACGGGCTGGGAGGGCTGGGGAGGCCGTTCGGCGGTGACGCCGTTGACCGGACGCAGCCTCGCGGTGCGGTCTGCGTCCAGCCGATGTCCCCCGTGCGCGTTCGCTCCCCTACGCCGGCACCAGGTCCGCTGCGGGCGCGGCGTGCAGCATGGGGTGGCTGTCCAGCAGTTCCTCCGGCACGTCGAACCCTGCGACAAGCGTCAGTGCGTGGGGTTCCAACGCCGCGACTACGTTGTCAACGGCGTCGGGCAGCTGCTGGACCTGGTCGGCGGTCATCCGTCCCTGGGCCAGTAGGTCACCGCTGTGCGCGGCGATCCGGCGAAGGGCGAACAGCCGGTGCAGGTCGGTGAGCAGGCGCCGGGTCTGTGCGGTGCCGGCCTGGTCGGCCGAGTCGGACAGTGCCTGGCCGGCGAGGCGGTGGGCGTGCGCGTCGACGAGCTGGAGGGCGGGGGTGACGGTCGCGTTCCATCGCGCCAGGGGCGAGGGGGCGCGGCCGGTGCGCAGGCGGGCGCGGGCCCGCTCGTGCCATATCCGCTCGATGTCCGCCAGCAGATCCTGCAGATACCGCGGATCCTCGAGCATGCGCTGCCCGGGCGGGAGGTCGCTGACCGGTTGAGGTGTGAAGCCGCCGAGGAGCATCTCGCCGGCGGCCTTGACCCAGATCACCTTGTTGTCGCCTTCGGCGGTGATGGTGCCTTCGTTCGCGGCGAGCTGGCCGGCGATGCCGTTGGCCAGGATCAGGCCCTGGGCGCCGCAGCGTTCGCGGCATTCGGTCATGATGGTGCGGGCCTGCCAGGTGATCCATCCCTTGGTGACGGCGATGAGCCGCTCGCACTGCTCCGGGTCGCTGCCTGCCGCGTCGGCCCACTGCTGGGTCACGCTGCGCTGCAGGAGAGTGGCGGCGTAGGCGGTGGCCGTGGCTTCCAAGAGGGGGGCGTGGTGGCTGCGGTGCGCGAACAGGGGCACCTTGTGTCCGCTGGTCATGCCGGAGGTGTGGCGGTTGTGGGCGTGGCGGACGGCGACGGTCAGGGCGTGGCGGGTGGTGCCGAGGCTGTAGGCGCTCATGCAGAGCTTGCCCATGGTGACGCGGCCGATGGAGCGCAGGAACCGTTTGCGGGGGCTGCCGAGGTTGCTGGTGAAGCGGCCGTCCCGGGTGAGGCGTCCGTGCTCGCCCTGAAGGAGTGCGGTGTAGGGCAGGGGTACGTGGTGGAAGCTGGTCGCGCAGTGGTCGACGGGGCTGCTGGCCGTCTGGGGAAGTCTGCGTATCTCTATGCCGGGCAGCGGTGTGCCGTGGGCATCACTCAGGGGTGTCAGGAACAGGAACACGCCCAGGTCCCGGTCGTCGACGAGGAGGCGGGCGGCGACGACCGCGCTTTTCGCTCCGCCCAGCGAGCTGGTGTTGGGCATCCACTTGCAGGCGCCCCGAGTAGGGGTGTTGAGGATGAATCCGCCGGTGTCCCGGTCGAAGGTGCAGGTGGTTTCCAACTGGGCGGCGTCGTTGCCGTGTGCGAGTTCGGTGCACAGGAACGTCCCGATGCGCGACATGTGGACGTATTCGCTGAGATCCCGATCGTCATGGTCGTGATCGAGCAGGCTGCCGAGAAAGAGGTTGTAGTGGATGCTCGCGCAGGTCGCCATGCCGGCGTCGACGACGCCGGCCCACTCGTGCATCGCGCTCAGCGCGGCAGGATGATCGGCGAAGGCCGACGGGTCGTCGATGGCGTCATTGACCAGACGCAGCCGCTCGTACGACAGCCGGATGCGCTCCTCGTGGGTGAGCCCCTCTTGGTAGGCAAACGGTGCGGAGCTGAACAATCGCTTCCAGGGGTGGTGGAATGTCGCGGCGCGACTGCCGAACAGAGCGGCGGCCAGGTCGTGCGATAAATCCTGCTGCTGCGGGGGACGCTGCGTTTCGATCATAGACGCACAAGCTACAGCTGATGATCACATCGCCACATCATGATCATTGCCACGATTGAGGGAGCTCAGGCGGTGGAATGCGCCCTTCCATGGCGCCGCGACACCTCCCCACAGAAGGGATCAAAAGCCGACTGAGAACGCCCGAGCGCGCGCCTGGGGCAAGGCCGTCTACACCAGCCTCGACGACATCCCGGCCGCCCGGTGACAGCCGGGATCGACACCCCTGACCGACGCGGGCGCACCGATCTCGACCGGCCGGTCCGTCGACACCGCCTTGCGTGTACCGACCGGCCCACCGGCAGGGAGGGATCCGCACCGAGGACGTCGGTCACTCCCCCGATCGGGGATCCCGGCGTACGGATCGGACACCGCGCGATCATCGCCTCCGGCGCCGTGGTCACCGCCGACGTGCCCGACTACGGCGTCGTCGGCGGCAACCCGGCCCGCCTCGTCCGCACCCGCTACAGCGCCGAGGACGTCGCCCGGCTGCTCGCGGTGGCCTGGTGGGACTGGCCCGCGGAGCACATCACCGAACATGTGCGGACGATCATGTCGGGCAGTATCGCCGATCTGGAGGCCGCCGCCCCGGCAGCCGGCCCGTGACGGCCGTCAGGGCAGGGTCCACTTCTGATTGGGTCCGGTGTGGCAGGTCCACAGATGCACCGGCGTCCCGTCCTCCCACGTACCGCCCGAGGCGTCCAGGCACTTGCCCGACAGCGGATTGCGGACCGTACCGTCCGACTGGGCCGCCCACTTCTGCGCCCCCGTCCCGTTGCACGTCCACAACTGGATCCTCGTACCGTCCGCACTCGCACCACCGGACACGTCCAGACACTTGCCCAACGCCCTCAACGAACCGTCACCAGCCACCGTCCACCGCTGCGCAGCCGTCGCGTTGCACGTCCAGATCTGCACCTCCGTACCATCCGCGGTGCCCGCGTTGTCCACATCCAGACACTTGCCACCCACCCCCTTCACCTCACCCGAGCGGGTGTCGGACGGGGGTGCGGTCTGCTTGATCCGGATGTTGCGGAAGGCCACGTCGTCGCCGTCACCGTGGTTCTGGAGGCCGATGTGGCCCTGCTTCAGGCTGCGCGCCGGGTCGGTGTTAGTGAAGTCGTTGATCTTCCGGCCGTTGAGGAAGAGCTCCAGCCGCTCTCCGGTGACGCGGATCTCGTACGTGTTCCACTCCCCCGGCGGATTCAGCGCGCCGTCGCGCGCGGCAAGGTCGGCGGACTGGAATCCGTACACGGCTCCCGTCGTGCGGTCGGCCGCGTCGGTGGCGTCGATCTGGATCTCGTAGCCGTTGTTCACCGCCGACCAGGGGTCGTCGGACGACGGAAAGCCCACGAAGACACCGGAGTTGTCGTCACCGCTCGCCTTCCAGTCCAGCTTCAGGGAGTAGTCGCCGGTGAACTCCGTGGCGCCGTACCAGAACAGACCCAGTCCGCCGTGCGAGGTGAGGGTGCCGTCGGCCAGGGTGAAGCCGCCGGGTCCCGCCTGCTTCCAGCCGGTCGTGCCGGTGCCGTCGAACAGGGGCGTGTAGCCGGTCTCCGGGCGGCAGTCGGCCTTGGTGGTCCCGGCGGCCCAGCGAATGCCTCCGAGCAGGTGCCGGCGGAAGGCGGGGTCCGTGTAGGACTGCTCGGTGTGGCCGCCGCCGGTGTAGAAGGCCCGGCCACCGGCGTAGTCCTTGCACCAGGCGATCGGATGGTCGCCGGACATGGAGCCGCCGGAGTAGCTGGACTCGTCCAGCGAGGCCAGCACGTGGGCGGTGGTGCGGGGGTTGGTGCGGTAGTTGTACCACTCGTCGGTGCGCTGCCAGGTGGGGCCCAGGTGCGCGGTGGCGTCGTGCGCCCGGTCCTCGACCTTGACGGTCGCGGGCTGGATGGCGGGGTGGGACTGGAAGAGGGCGCCGGCGAGTCCTTCGTAGAAGGGCCAGTCGTACTCGGTGTCGGCGGCGGCGTGGATGCCGACGTATCCGCCACCGGTGCCCAGGTACTGCTCGAAGGCGGTCTGCTGGGCGGGGCCGAGTACGTCGCCCGTGGTCGACAGGAAGACCACGGCCCGGTACTGGGCGAGATTGGCGGTGGTGAAGGTTCCCGGGTCCTCGGTGGCGTCGACGGTGAAGTTGTTCGCCGCTCCCAGGTCGCGCAGGGCCGTGACGCCCTCGTCGATCGAGGAGTGGCGGAAGCCCGCCGTCCGGGAGAAGACGAGGATCTTGTACGCCGGGTCGGCCGCCGCGGTCGCCGTGAGGTCCGCGGCGTGCACGCTTCGCGCGGTGCTGTGGGCGGCCGGTGCGGAGCCGGGCAGGGCCGCGGTCTGGGGTGTCAGGCAGAGCATGGCGCCGGCACACAGGGTGAGCGCCGTCTTGAGCAGGGTACGCATCGCAGGTCGCCTCCTTTCTACGGCAGGGTCCACTTCTGGTTGGGTCCGGTGTGGCAGGTCCACAGATGCACCGGCGTCCCGTCCTCCCACGTACCGCCCGAGGCGTCCAGGCACTTGCCCGACAGCGGATTGCGGACCGTACCGTCCGACTGGGCCGCCCACTTCTGCGCCCCCGTCCCGTTGCACGTCCACAACTGGATCCTCGTACCGTCCGCACTCGCACCACCGGACACGTCCAGACACTTGCCCAACGCCCTCAACGAACCGTCACCAGCCACCGTCCACCGCTGCGCAGCCGTCGCGTTGCACGTCCAGATCTGCACCTCCGTACCATCCGCGGTGCCCGCGTTGTCCACATCCAGACACTTGCCACCCACCCCCTTCACCTCACCCGAGCGGGTGCCGCCGGTGGACGTGGTGAAGGAGAACTCGTCCACGTCGAACAGCGCTCCGCTGCCGCCCTTGAAGACGAGGTAGAGGGTGGTGGTACCGGCCGGCTGGTCGCTCAGCGGCGCCGTGACGTCCTGGAAGGTCTCCCAGCCGCCGGTGACCGGCACGGTGGCCGTCCCGAGCAGGGGGCCGGTCGGCGAACCGGTGCGGACCTCGAGGGTGCCGCCGGTGCCCGCCGAGGAGACACGGGCGGTGAGCCCGGTGGCGTTGTCGAGGCTGTAGGGCGTGAAGGATATCCAGTCGCCGTTCTCGATGTCGCCGACCGTCTTGCCGCCGTGCGCGGGTGCGTGGTTGATGACCTGGACGCCGGCGGAGTCGCCGTAGTGCTCGGCCTGCCGGTGGCTGGGCTGGGTGATGTGCTGGTCGTGCGCGGTGAGCGCGGGTTGGCCGCCCGCGCCCTTGTCGGTGTACTCGGCGTCGATGACCCCGAAGATGTTGGCGTTGGGGTCGTGTTCGCCGTCCGCCAGGGTCTGCAGGGTGCCGGTACAGCCGGTGGCCGAGGTCTGCGGGTGTCCGTGGCTGTCGTGGCCGACGATGAAGGTGACCTTCACCTTGGCGCAGTCGATCGCGCCGTCCTCCGGGTCGGTGACCGTCACCTTGAACGGGATGGCGGCGCCGAAGTCGTAGATCCGTCCGTCGGCGGGCGTGTCTAGCCGCACGGTCGGGGCGGTGTTGCCGACGGTGATCTGTACGGAGGCGGTGGCGGACTTGCCGGTGGGGTCGGTGACCTTCAGCGTCGCGGTGTACTGACCGTTGGCGGTGTAGGTGTGGGACGGGTCGGCCGCGGTGGAGGTGGCGCCGTCGCCGAAGGTCCAGGCGTGGCTGAGCGTTTCCCCGTCTGGGTCGGAGCTGCCGGCCGAGGAGAAGGCGACGGTCAGGGGTGCTGTGCCGGAGGTGGTGTTCGCCTTGGCCTGGGCGACCGGGGCACGCCCACCGGTCACGTGCTCGATGCGGTACAGGGCCGAGTTGGCGTCGCCGTTGAAGTAGCCGGTGCCGTAGTCGAGGACGTAGAGGGCGCCGTCCGGTCCGAAGGCCATGTCCATCACCTGGGTGCCGCTCCAGGGGAAGGCGTTGATGGATTGCACGGTCCCGTCACCGCCGGCCTCGATCCGCTTGATCCAGCGGCGGCCGAACTCGCCGGCGAAGAAGTCGCCGTCGTACTCGGCGGGGAACTTCACCTCGGAGGTGGAGCCCGCGTCGTACCGGTAGACGGGTCCGCCCATGGGCGACTCGGATCCGTTGCCGAACTCGGGGACGGAAGCGCCGTCGTAGGGGATCCAGGCGGGCTGGGCGGGCGGCAGATCGGTCAGGCCCGTGTTGCGCGGCGACGTGTTCTTCGGGGCCGCGCAGTTGAAGGCCGCGCCCGAGGCGCCGGTGCCGAAGTCGTAGTCGACATAGGCGTTGTTCTTGCCCGTGCAGTAGGGCCAGCCGAAGTTGCCGGCCTTGGTGATCCGGTTGAACTCGACCTGCCCTCCGGGGCCGCGGGAGGCACTGGCGGTGCCCGCGTCCGGGCCGTAGTCACCGACGTAGACGGTGCCCGTGGTCTTGTCGACGCTCATCCGGAAGGGGTTGCGGAAGCCCATCGCGTAGATCTCGGGCCGGGTCCTGGCGGTGCCGGGCGCGAAGAGGTTGCCCGCCGGGATGCTGTACGTCGCGTCCGGGTTCACCTTGATACGAAGGACCTTGCCGCGCAGGTCGTTGGTGTTGCCCGAGGAACGCTGGGCGTCGTAGGCGGGGTTGCGCGAGGCGCGCTCGTCGATGGGGGTGTAACCGTCCGAAGCGAAGGGGTTGGTGTCGTCGCCCGTCGACAGGTACAGGTTGCCCGCCGCGTCGAAGTCGATGTCGCCGCCGACGTGACAGCACAGGCCCCGGGAGGCCGGTACGTCGAGGATCTTCTTCTCGCTGCCCGCGTCCAGGGTGCCGTCGGGGCGCAGGACGAAGCGGGACAGCCGGTTGACGCCGTCGAACGGGGTGAAGTCGGATGCCGTTCCGTCGGCGGGGGCGTCGCCGGCCGGGGTGCTCAGCTTGGGAGCGTAGTACAGGTAGACGAAGCGGTTGGTGGAGAAGCCGGGGTCGGCGGCGACGCCCTGCAGGCCCTCCTCGTCGTGGCTGTAGACGTCCAGCTTGCCCGCCACGCTGGTGGTGCCCGCCGCGTCGGTCAGCCGCAGGGTGCCGTCGCGCGAGGTGTGCAGCACCGAGCGGTCCGGCAGGACGGCGAGCGTCATGGGCTCGCCCGTTTCGGCCACGCCCTTGGCAAGGGTGACCTGCTGGAAGTCCTCGGCCGCGGCGGCCGGTCGGGGCGGGGCGGTAGTGGGGGCTGCGGCGGCCGGGCCCACGGGCAGCGCCAGGCCCATGGCACACACCACGGCCGTCAGCAGCATGCGGATACGTCTGTGTCCGAGCGGTCTCGTACGCACGGAAGTCTCCAGGATATGGGGGGTGGCGACAGGCCTGGGGGCCTGCCGTGAAAGGAGTACAGGCGCGCGCCGTCGCGCCGTCGAACACCGGCCCGTCACTCCGAGCAGGTTCATGACCGGTTCATTTCAAGGAAGTTAGCGGGCCTCGCGCGAACACGTAACCCCTTTCGCGCGCAGTCCCGCATCTTCTTCCTCAGGTGAGACAAAGTGCCGGCGCCACCCCGTGGGCCCGGGTGCCACCTCGGCCCGTGCAGGGTCCGGCTGTCCTGTCGGCGGCCTTCGGGAGTCCGCCGGCCGCACGGCAACCGACGCCCCGGACACGTCAGTCGAGCGTGCGGCAGTACAGCGCGTCCGGGGTCCGTGACGAGCCGATGCGGCCGGTGTAGGCGATTCCGGCGGCGTACTCGTCGTCCGCGCACTGGCCCTTGTGGTGGCCGTGTGCGAAATCGCCACCCTTGGGCAGGGCGCCCCGGTTGTCGCTCCGGTCGAACCACACCGTACGGCCGCTCGTCGCGGTGGTCCCGCCGTGTGAGGCCCTCACGCACAGGGCGGCCGACACGGCGCCACCGCGGACGCTGTAGCCCCTGAGAAAGTGGCCGTCCGGGCACTGGAGTTCGGTGTAGCCGGACGCCCAGTCAGCGCCCGGCGTGACATGCCGCTCGCCCCTGACCACTTCGTGTCCACCGGAGGGGTCCCCCAGGGGCCCGGCGATCACGTCGGAACACAGCCCCCGGTTGCCGGTGTGGCTCAGGCCCAGGAGGCGCTGTCCGGCGGGGCAGGCGGCCTTGCGTGCGCCGGAGTCCCAGTCGGGCAGCGCGCATGCGGCGCGAGGCGACGAAGTCGGTGTGGTCGGGACTGAGCATCGACCAGTTGGCCCCGGGCAGCACATGTCCGGAGCGGCCGGTGGCCTCCCCGAGCCGGGTCCACGCCCCGGCCCGCCAGTCGTCACCGTCGTACAGACCCATGCGGTGACCCGCAGCATCCCAGTGCAGCAGCGCCCAGCCGTTGCCCCGGCGGTTCTCGTGCCAGCCGACGAGCGGCCAGTACGCGAAGTCGGCGTTCGCGCGGATCAGATGGTCGACGAAGTTCTCGAACCAGGCGCGCTCTGCCACGCCCGTCTCCGCACGACCGCCGACACCGAACTCGCTGATCCATACGGGGGCGGTGAAGTGCCGGTCCGGCTCGTCGGTGACGAAGAAGGCCTGGCGGTACAGCACGTCGGTCAGTTCGGCGCGGGGCAGGTCCTGGTAGCGGGGGTCGGTGGTCTCGCCGATTCCGGTGGCGCCGCTGTGGTTCGGGCCGGTGTAGCCGTAGAAGTGGGCGGAGTAGACGAGCTTGCCCGAGTCGACGAGGGTGTGCGAGAGGTGGCGTACGGGCTCCAGGGTGGGGCGCCCGTGCGCGAACCCGTCGACGGGGATGCCGGTCCAGTTGATGCCCTCGATGACGTCGTCATAATGCGTCACGACAGCCGGCACGGTCCAGACCTGGAGACCTGCGCAGACAACCCCACGGCCGCCTCCGCAACCGCCGAACGCGGCGGCCGTCCGGGCCCGCACCGACAGACACGTCCCATCCATCGGCGCCCCGGTCGGCGTTCCGCCACCACTCGGCGGTTGACCGTTCGACAGCGGCTCGTTCAGCGGCCCACGAGGCCCAGTTCCTCGTTCATCTCGGTGAGGAAGCGCGCGACGACCGCCAGTTCGTCCTGGGTGAAGCGGTCACGGGCCGCTGCGGTGCCACGGGCCAGCGGCCGGAAGTAGTCCCGGGCGACGCTCCGACCGGCCTCCGCGTAGTGCAGGTGCACCACCCGGCGGTCGTCGAGCGCCCGGACCCGGCGGATGTGGCCCGCCTTCTCCAGCCGGTCGACGCATGCGGTCACCGCGCCGGAGGTGAGGTGGAGCTGCTTGCGCAGCCGGCCAGGGGTCATGGGGCCGTCCGCGGGATCGGCGTCCAGCAGTGCGATCAGGGCGAGCACGTCCGTGAGGTGCAGACCCTGCGCCTGGGCGAACTCCTGGGCGATGCGGTTGAACTCGCCGTTCATTCGGCGCAGAAGGACCGCGAAGGACTGCAACCCCGTCGGGTCGTCCACGGGAAGGGATGGCGAAGGGCTGCCGGTGCCGCTCATACCTCCATTATATGATTACTCAATCATTGAGATAGTCGATGATTGACACACATTGGCACCATCCGAGGATTCACGTGAAGATCACACCGCGCTCGGCCCGGTGGCTCATCCCCATCGTCCTGTTGTTCGCCTGGCTGGGCATCGGGGGCACGCTCGGCCCGTATGCGGGCAAGTTGGGCGAAGTGGCCACGAACGATCAGGCGGCGTTCCTGCCGCGGAGCGCCGAGTCCACCCGGGCACTCGAAGCCGGTGAGGCGTTCGCCCAGTCCGACGCCCTGCCCGCCATCGTCGTCTGGACGACCGACGGTGGCCGGGTCACCAAGGCTCAGCAGGCCGAGGCCACCCGTGCCGTCGCCGCCCTCGCGGGACACCCGGGCATCGCCGGTCGCCCGTCGGCCGCGCTGGTCTCCGACGACCGTCTCGCCCTGCAGGCCGTCGTCCGGCTGGAACCCGGCCTCGGCGACGAACTGCCCGAGGTGCTGGGTGAGGTGCGTCGTGCGGCAGACGGCGTGCCGGACGCCACGGCACAGATCGCCGGCCCCGCGGCGAGCCAGGCCGACCTGTCCGACGCGTTCTCCGGCATCGACGGGCTGCTGCTGGGCGTGGCGCTCGGAGCGGTGCTGCTGATCCTGCTGCTCGTCTACCGCAGCGTCCTGCTTCCGTTCCTCATCATCCTCGGCTCCGTCTTCGCCCTGGGACTGGCGTGCGCCGTCGTCTACGCCTTGGCGGACCGGGACGTCGTCCGGGTGGACGGCCAGGTGCAGGGGATCCTCTCCATCCTGGTGATCGGTGCCGCCACTGACTACGCGCTGCTGGTGGCAGCCCGCTTCCGCGAGGAACTCGCCCTTCGCGGAGACCGGGCCGCGGCGGCGCTCGCCGCGGTGCGCCGCTCGTTCGGCGCGATCATCGCCAGCGCCGCCACCGTGGCACTCGGGCTGCTGGTCCTGCTGGCCAGCGACCTCACGAACAATCGTGCCCTCGGGCCGGTCGGTGCGATCGGCGTCGTGTGCGCCGTGCTCTCCACGCTCACCTTCCTGCCGGCCGTGCTGGCCCTGCTGGGCCGTGCCGCGTACTGGCCCTCCCGGCCGAAGGCGTCGGACGCTTCCGTGGAAGGGCACGGCGTCTGGCGTCGGGTCGCCGCGACGGTGGATCGGCATCCGCGCAGGACATGGGTGCTGACCGCGCTGGTGCTGACCGCGTTCGCGGCCTTCTCGCCGTCGCTGACCGCCAGGGGCGTGCCACTCGACGAGATCTTCGTGGGGGACGCGTCCTCGGTGACGGCGCAGCAGACTCTCGGCCGGCACTTCCCCGGCGGATCGGGGAACCCCGCCGTGATCATCGCCGATGCCGGTCGCGCGGCCGAGGTGACCACGGCCGCGCGGGAGACCGACGGCGTGGCGGCGGCCGGCGCCCTCGCCGCCTCGGGACGGCCGGGAGCAGGAGAACCACTCGTCGTCGACGGCCGCGTCCGCATCGACGCCACGTTGCGGTCCGCCGCCGACAGCGACGCCGCCAAGGAAACCATCGAGCGTCTGCGGGACAACGTGCACGCGGTGTCCGGCGCGGACGCGCTGGTCGGCGGATACACGGCGCAGCAATACGACACCCAGCGGACCGCCGCGCAGGACCGCACCCTCATCGTGCCGCTCGTGCTCGCCATCATCCTGCTGATCCTGGTACTGCTGCTGCGCTCCTTGCTGGTACCGGTGCTGCTGGTGGCGACCGTCGCACTCAACTTCCTGGCGACACTCGGTGTGTCGGTGCTCGTCTTCGAGCACCTGCTCGGGTTCGGCGGGACCGACGCCTCGGTGCCGCTCTACGGCTTCGTGTTCCTCGTGGCGCTGGGAGTCGACTACAACATCTTCCTGATGTCCAGGGTCCGGGAGGAAGCGCTCGTACACGGCAGCCGCCGGGGCATGTTGCGCGGGCTGACCACGACCGGAGGCGTGATCACCTCGGCCGGCGTCGTCCTCGCCGCGACGTTCACGGCCCTGATGGTGATTCCCCTCGCCTTCCTGGTGCAGATCGCGTTCATCGTCGCGTTCGGCGTTCTGCTCGACACCCTCGTGGTCCGCTCGCTCCTGGTGCCCGCACTGGTGATCGACATCGGGCCGCGGGCCTGGTGGCCCAGCTCCCTGGTCGGCAGCGACACCGGAACGGCGACCCGGCCGAAGCCGCCCGAGTGACGGCCGCCGGCCATCGGTCCGACGCCCGGTGGTGGTGCGGGCGGAGCCCTGGGCGCGGCTTTCACGGTGGCTCGGCGCTCGCCACGCCGCTCTCCATGAAAGGGGCTTCCGTTTCCGTTCGGCCGGGTGACCGAAGCGTCATCCGCGCTCGCTGAGGTACGCCTCCAGCTCTGCGGCCCCGGTCAGCATCGCCCGCCCGCGGGCGGACAGCCGGCCGTGCCAGTCACGGAGTGCGGCCTCGAGCGGCTCCAGTCCGCCGGCCGCCCGCACCTGGGCGATCAACGGGGCGATCTGCTCCAGCAGGTAGCCGCCGCGCCTGAGTTGGTGGGCCAGCCGGGCGTCCCGGACGTCGGCCTCGTCGTAGACGCGGTACCCGGTCCGCGGGTCGCGGCGCGGGCGGACCAGCCCGGCGCGCTCCCATTTGCGCAGCGTCGCGGGCCGGATTCCGAGCTTCCCTGCCAGCGGCCCGATGAACGTGGGGCCGGGTCCGGACACCCCGGCAGGCCCGGAAGCCACACCGGGCTCGGGCGACGCGGTGGGCTCCAGGTCGCGGAGGGCGCTCTCCACGGCCTGGAGGGTCCGCCGGTCGTCGAGAAGCTGGGCGTGGCTCTCGTCGACGAGGCGGAACGCCTCATCGACCGCGCCCTGGTTCACGGCCCGCATGATCGACGTCGCCGCCTGGTGGCCGTGGCCGGGCACCAGGGCGAGGAACGCGCGCAGGGCCCGCGCGTGCAGCGGGGTGTAGGTGCGGTAGCCGTGGGGTGTGCGACCGGCCGCCGGAAGGATGCCGGCCTCCTCGTAGTTCCTGATCGCCTGCGTGGACAGACCGTGCCCGCGCGCCAGATCAACCGGCCTGAGCCGCTCGCCGCTTTGAAGGTTTCCTCCCATGACACCGACGATATCGCGAGAAAGTCTCAACCAAGTCTCAACCGTAGGTTCAACGATACCGTTGAGGCCATGGCTACTGGCATTGAAGACACCGCCCATGCCGTCGAGGCCGCCGCCGTCATGCGGCTGCTCCCGGTCCGGCCTCGGCTGCTCGCCCTGGGCGAGCCCACACACGGCGAGGACGCTCTGCTCGACCTGCGCAACGAGCTCTTCCGCGAGCTCGTCGAGCAGGAGGGCTACCGGACGATCGCGATCGAGAGCGACTGCATGATGGGCCTGGTCGTGGACGACTACGTCACCTCGGGCACGGGCACTCTCGACGAGGTCATGGAGCGCGGCATCAGCCACGGCTGGGGCACCTCGGCGGCCAACCGCGAACTCGTGCGCTGGATGCGCGCCCACAACGCCGGCCGGCCCGCGTCCGAGCGGCTCCGCTTCGCCGGTTTCGACGGCCCGCTGGAGATCTCCGGCGCCGCGAGCCCCCGGCAGGCCCTCACCGCGCTCCACGGCTACCTCTCGGCCCGGGTGGACGCGGACCTGCTCCCCTGCACCGCTGAAACACTCGATCGCCTGCTCGGCGCCGACGACCGGTGGAGCGATCCCGCCGCGATGAGGGACCCCGCCCGGTCGGTGGGACAGTCGGCCGAGGCCGGTCGACTGCGGCTGCTCGCCGACGACCTGGAGGCACTGCTCGAGGAGCGGGCGCCGCACCTGATCAGGGCGACATCGCGGGACGACTGGGACCGGGCGCGCTTGTACGGGCGCACCGCGACCGGGCTGCTGCGCTACCACCACTGGATGGCCGATGCCTCACCGGCCCGCCTGACGCGGCTGGCGGGCGTGCGGGACCAGATGATGGCCGACAACCTCCTCGCCCTCGCAGCTCGGGGCCCGGCGCTCGTCCACGCCCACACCTCCCATCTGCAGAGGCGAAAGAGCACGATGCGGATGGGCGGGATGCCGCTGGAGTGGTGGGGCGCCGGTGCGCTGGTGAGCACCCGGCTCGGCGAGGAGTACGCCGTCGTGGCAACGGCCCTCGGCACGATCCGGCACCAGGGAGTGGACACGCCGCCGCCGGACACCGTCGAAGGACTCCTGTACGCGCTCCCGGAGGACCGCTCGGTCATCGACGCCCGGCGGCTGGCCACCGCCCTCGGCGGCACGCGTCCCGCACCCCGGGTATCCCCCTGGTTCGGCTACGCCCCGCTCGACCCGGCCCACCTGGCGGACAGCGACGGCATCTTGTTCGTCAAGGACGTCACGCGGAGCTAGGGCCGCTTGGGCCTTCCTGCCACTCGACCAGGGCGGCCTTCGCCGCGACGGCCGGCTCGCGCACCAGAGGTGCGTAGGGGTCGGCATCGCGAGAATCCGGCCGCCGGGCACGTAAAGGATCACGGGCAGGACGCCGGTGCTGCCGACAGGCTGTGATGGTGCCCGCCTTCACCTCGCGTCGGCGAAATGCTGCGTGGTGGGCTCGAGACTGATGTCATTGACGTCGTACTCCTTCGGTGCACGAACGGCGGGTGCGGCCCCACCGGCCGCCGCACCGTGTCGTCGGCCCGCACGACTCCCCGCGTGATCCGGCCCCTGCCAACGCGTAGGCTGCCCTCGGCACGACACGGCTGGGGTGGGGGACACATGACGGCTGGGACGGCCCCGCGGTGGGCGTCGACACTCGATTCGGTAGTGGTGTACGCGCAGGGCGCGCTCTGCCACCGCCTCGCCCGAGGCAGTGTGCCGACGGACGGACGCGTGTGGGTGACGGGACTGCCCCGCTCGCTGGACCGGGGCTCGCTTCGGGCGCGCGTCGTGGGCGCTCCCGGGGTCCGCGTGACGGAGGCCCGGGTGGAGGTCGAGGCCGAGCCGTCCGGTGCGGGCCTGTCCGACGAGTTGCGGCGCGAAGTGGAACGGCTGCGCGACGACTGTGCGGCGGCGCGGGGCCGCCGGGACCGGCAACTGGGTCTGATCGAGGAGGTCAAGGCGCTACGTCCGGTGCCACCGGCCCGCGAGCGGGACGACCCGCACCGCCGCACCCCGGTGGACGCGTGGCTGGGACTCTCCGACTTCGCCGACGAGCGCCTGACCGGGCTGCACAGCCGCCTTCGCGAGCTGGAGGAGGAGCTGCGCCGGGTCGAGCACGAGCTCGCCATCGCCGTGGACAGGCTCTCCCGTGCCTCCACCGATTCACCGTCAGCCCGCGTGGAGACCTCGTTGAGTGCGGCTCTGACCCTCGACGGCGCGGGTGACACGGACATCGATGTGGAGGTCGAGTACGGGGTGCCCGGCGCCGTCTGGGTGCCGGCCTACCACCTGACTTACCGTCAGGGAGGCAGCGGTGGAAGCCTGTTGTTGCGCGCCTCGGTCGCCCAGCGCACGGGCGAGGACTGGACCGGCGTGCGTATCGCCCTGGCCACCGCCGACTTGCGTCGTCGCACCGGCCTGCCACAGCTCCGCTCGATACGGATCGGCCGGAGTCAGCCCGTCCCCACCCCTTCGGGCTGGCGTGCGCACCCGGCGGGACTGACCGATCTCTTCGCCGGTTACGACGCGGCAAGCCCCCGCCCCGGCACCGACACCGCACCGGTGGCAGTCGGGGCCAGCTTCGCGGACGGGACGGCCCGGTCATCCGGTTCTGCGTCCGTTCCCCTTCCGCCGCCGGCCGCTCCGGCGGGCTACGGCGGGCCGCCCGCCGCGCTGCCGGTACCCGGCGGCCCTCCGGGCCCCTCCCCCCAGGCGTTCGGCAGCGGCACCGGCGACCCCGTGCCGCCCACCCGGTCGCGGACCCGCGGCAGGCCACGTACCGGCGGCGGGCCCGCCGCTCCGGGCGCAGCCCCGGCACCCGCAGTCGACGGCCGGGCCGCAGCGGCTCCGCCCCCGGCATTCGGGGCCCCCGCGGGGTCCGCGCCGACGGCACCGGCAGCGGGGCCGCCCCGGCCGAACGACGCCGACCTCGACTACACCGCGCTCGTCCTGCGCGGTCCGGACGAACAGGACGGCCGCCGAGGCCGGCTGTTCCCCGGCTCTGCCGTCGACCCGGTGACCGCCGAGCACCGCCGCCGCGCGGAAAAGGTGACCGCGCTGCCCCTTCCGGGACACGCGGTGCGGCCCCGCGAGTCGGCGGGTTCCTTCGACCACCGATTCGATGCCGCCGCCCCCGCCGACGTACCGTCGGACGGCACCTGGCACACCGTCACCATCGGCGAGGTCCCGGTCGGTCTGCGCACCGAGTACGTCTGTGTTCCGTCCGTGGAACAGACCGTGTACGCGACGCTCGTACTCTCCAACGCCACCGATCAGGCCTTGCTGGCCGGCCCGGTGGACGTCACCGTGGACGAGGCGTTCCTGCTGACCGCCTCGCTGCCCACGCTCGCCCCGGGCGGTGTGTGCAGGGTGGGGCTCGGGCCGGCCGAGGCCATCGCGGTGACCCGCCGTACGAACCTGCACGAATCGACCTCGGGACTGCGCAACAACATCACCGTGCTCGACCACCGCGTCCACGTGGAGCTCGCCAACCGGCTTGCGGTGCCCGTCTCCGTCGAGGTGCGCGAGCGCGTGCCGGTCACCTCCGACGCGGACGTCCGGATCGAGGAGCGAGCCGACTGGACGGCACCCGGGAGCGGCGTGGGCCCGGACGATCACGTGCCGGGCACGCGTGTGTGGCGGCTCGAGCTGCCCGCCGGCGGCACCGCCGCCCTCGACGGCGGCTACGACATCCGGATCCCGGCCGGCAAGGCCCTGACCGGCGGCAACCGCAGGAGCTGACACGTTGATGTCCACGTCATCGGAGCCGATCCCCCTCCCCGTCACCGCCGTCACCTGTACGGAGGACCGCGCTCACGTCGAGCGCACCACCGTTGTCGATCTCGAGGCCGGCACCCAGCGGCTGCGTCTCGGACCGGTCAGCGCGCTGGCCGTCGACCGCACCCTGCATGCCGAGCTGACCGCCGACCACCCGGCGAGCGTGCTCGACGTGCGGATGGTCCGCGGTTGGACGCCGCGCGGGCCGCAGCCCACCGCCGACGACTCCGCCCTGCGCCACCACGTGACAGCCCTGGAAGAGGAGAGGACCTCCCTGGAGCAGCAGCGCGACCGGCTGCACACCCGCCTCGATCTGCTCGGCCGTCTCGCCGCCGATCTGCTGCGGGAGATCGGCGAGGGCGCCGGCTTGGGAGAGACCGACACGGCCCGCTGGACCCGGGAACTGGACCGGGTGGACAACGAACGCGACTCCCACGGCGAACGACTGCGCACGGTGGAGGCGAGGCTGGCCGCCGTCGCCACCGAGCTCTTCGAGGCCGAGCGGGCCATGGCTTCCTCCGAGACGGAGCCCGCCGAGCTGGTCGGCCACATCGAGCTGACCGTCCAGGCCTCGGCCGCCGGGCAGGCGGGCTTGCGTCTGAGCCACCTCACCCCGTGCGCAGTGTGGCGGCCCGCCTACCGGGCCGTGCTCGACGGGGATTCGCTCACGCTGGACACCGACGCGATGGTCTGGCAACGCACCGGCGAGGACTGGACGAACGTACAGCTGACCTTGTCGACGGCCCGCTCCGCGCTGGCCACCGCACCGCCGCGGCTCGGCGAGGACCGGCTGACGCTCATGGACCGCTCCCCCGCGGAGCGCCGTACGGTCCGCGTCGACCTGCGCGAGGAGGAGATCAACGACCTCGGCCCCGCGCCCGTGCTCGGGCTGCCGGGAGTCGACGACGGCGGCGAGGTACGCGTGCTCCACTGCCCCGCACCCGTCTCCGTGCCCGCGGACGGCCGCGCCCACCGCGTGCCCCTGTCCTCCTTCACCTCGCCCGCGAGGAGTGAGTTCGCCTGCTCGCCCGAGCTGTCTCCCCTGGTCAGCCAGGTGGTGCGGTGCGACAACCGGTCCGGCCACGCACTGCTCGCCGGGCCTGTCGACCTCATCCGCGGCAGCGGATTCAGCGGACGCGGCACACTGGACTTCACGGCCCCCGGCGCACCCGTGGACCTCGCCTTCGGCAGTCGGGACGACCACCGGGTCCTGCGGCACACCAAGGAAACCCGTGACACCGCCGGGATCACCCAACGGACGGTCCTCACCCGAACCGTCCGGCTGCACCTCTCCAGGTTCTCCGCCCCCGCCGACCACGGCGACGAGACGATCGTCCTGCGGGAACGCATCCCGGTCTCCGAGGTCTCGGCAGTGGAGGTACGCCTGCGCCAGGACGCCTGTTCTCCCGCGCCGGACGCGATCGACGGGGACGGCATCGTCCGCTGGAACATCCCGTTGGCGCCCGGTGGCCGACGGACCGTCACCCTGGTCTATGAGGTCTCGGCGAGCAGCAAGGTCTCCGGCCTCTGATCCCTGCCCCCGTCGTCGCGCTGTGGGGCTCCTCGTCACCGCCGGCACCGTACGCCGGCGGTGAGGAGGAGTCCGCGCCGCGCACCATGGCTCCCGGACGGCCGGGACTCGCCGCGGTCACTTCCCCAGCGGTGACGCGTGCTCGCACACGCTCCCCGGGGCAGGGGGCTCACCGCCGTCGTTCTCCTCGGCGCCGCGCCCGGCGCCTACCGACGGCATGGCAGCCGCCGGCACGACGACCTGCCCTGGGAAGTCACCAGGCGCCTCACCAGCACGTCAGGTACGACCCGGTCCTCGACGGGGCTCGAACCCGCCGACTCGTGAAGCGGGCAGCCCGAACGGCCGGGATGTCGGGGGCCGGAATTCGGCGGCGAACACAGCACAACCATGCGCATGGCCCGCGGGTCACATCAGGCAGGAGCAACCACTCCAAGAGTCGCAAGGGGGAAATATGAGATTCAGTCGTTCTGTCCTGTCCGTCTCCACGTTGGCCGCCCTGTCGGTGGGGGCCATGACCGCCTTGGCGGCGCCGGCCTCGGCTGCGCCCAACACCACACCGCAGAAGGTATGCGGAAGCGGCTACAAGACCGTGAACTCGGCCTCCGTCGCCTCGCTGGGCACCGTCTACCTGACGTACAACTCGGCCAACGGCCGGAACTGCGTCACGACGATCCGCAACACCCCGGGCACAGCCATGGACATGTCCGCGTGGGTCTACGTCCCCGACACCGAAAAGGGCGACCAGGACGGCGGGCAGTACACGTCGTACGCGGGGCCGACCTACGTCTACGGCAAGGGCCACTGCGTCGACTGGGGCGGCAGCATCGACAACGTGTACGTGCAGGTCTACGGCTCCAACTGCGGGGCTCTGAAGGAGCAGCGGGTCACCTTCACCCGCTGACCCATCCGCCCCGACGGGCCACCACCTCGCCCCGGCGGGACCACAAGGTCTCGCCGGGGCGAGTACGGATGCGAGCCCCTCCGGCCATGGCCGGGGGCGCGCCCGTGCCGAGCGACCGCGGTCGGCGAACGACGGGGCGGGCTCGCAGCCGAACACCACCGGGTCAGCGGCCCGGCGGGTCAGTACGCGTGGCGGGTCAGTACGCGTGGCGGTGCACGGTCTCCGGGTGGATGACGACGCGGACCTGATCGACGGCCGGCATCATGGCGGGATCGTCGGCCCGGGTCCGGTCCTCGAGGTCCCAGTAGCTCGTGCACCGGGCCGGGCACTTCATGGACGGCGCGCCGCTTCACCTTGTGCACTGTCCTCACGCTGTCGGTGATGCTGGGCGAACGGGTGACTCGGGCAGTGGAGCGCGCGTTCTCCTCGTAAGGGCCCTACGGTGACAGGAGGACGATCCGGCCGGCCGGGGAGCGATGATGTCGCAGAAAGCGACCGACGTGGTCGAAGCCGCGTTCCAGCACTACAGGTCGCAGGACCGCGAGGCGGCGCTCGATCTCTATGCCGACGATTTCTCGTTCACCAGTCCCCGGGACGATCACCTCGACAAGGCGGCGTTCTTCGAGCGGTGCTTCCCCACCGCCGACCGGATGACCGAGCAGCGGTTGCTGCACGTCACCCCGGCGGACGAGGAACTCGTCCTCGTCCTCTACG
Source organism: Streptomyces griseoloalbus (assembly GCA_014650015.1). Lineage (GTDB taxonomy): Bacteria > Actinomycetota > Actinomycetes > Streptomycetales > Streptomycetaceae > Streptomyces > Streptomyces griseoloalbus. The sequence continues at coordinate 260,826 of BMUD01000010.1, read as the reverse complement.
AGTACGAACTCACGACGGGCGGCCGGTACCGCAACATGGAGGCGATCAGGGTCCGTGACGGACTCATCCGGGAGGTGCAGGTCTTCTTCGGCGGCGCGGTATGAGGCCACGGTGCTCGCCGGACGCCGGGCGTCCGGCGGAGACGCCCGGCGACGAGGTCACTTCCGCCTCGTGGCGGCTTCGCGGTGGGCCGCGCTTCCCTCGCGGTAGAAGACGTATCCGCCGTGGTACAGCACATCCGAGTCGAACGTCCCGTCCGCCGTGAAGCCCGTGTCGTCCGCGTACCGGATGTGGTCTCCCTCCACCCAGTAGCGACCGGTGTAGGCACTCTCCCGGTCCCCGCGCGCTTCGTCGTAGCGGCCGTCGGCGAGCAGTTCCTGCCTGATGTGGTGGTCGGCCGTGACCCACATGCCGACATAGGGGTGACTCATGGTGGGGCTTCCTGTCTCGGTCGAGGGGGTCCGGCTCTGCGACGACGGCCGGATCGGGCGTTCGGACTCGCCGTTCTCCTGCCGGCCAGCAGGCGTCAGGAGAACCGGCAGGATCAGCGATACGAGCACAGGGACTCGTTTCGTTCCGGGCATGCACTCATCCTGCGAGGGCGCTGCCCGGCCGGCCAGGCCGGAGCGCTCCCAGGATCGTCCCGGCCCGCTCCGCGCAGACGGTGGGCGGGACCAGGACGACGGGCCATCCGGTCGAAGCGGCACGCGCGTACGGTCCCTGGGTGCGGCGCACCCAGGAAAACCGCGCCCTGCCCCCGGCGCGATGGCCTTGTCAGGGTGGTCGCATGAACGAAACCACAGAACAAGCCAAGGGTTCGCTCCAGGCCGGCCGCAAGGTGGTACTCGTGACGGGTGCCAGCAGCGGCATCGGCGAGGCCGTCGCCGTTCGGCTGGTGGCGGAGGGACATCACGTCATCGCCGGCGCCCGACGGCTGTCCCGCCTGCAAGCCCTCGCGGAGCGCACCGCCCGGACGGCCGAACGCACCGGCGGCAGCCTGACCCCCCTGTCCCTGGACGTGACCGACCGCGACCAGGTCGTCTCCTTCGTACGCGCCGGCACGGACCGCTTCGGCCGCGTCGACGTCTTCGTCAACAACGCCGGTCTCATGCCGCTGTCGCGGCTGGACGCGCTCCTCGTCGACGAGTGGGACCGGATGATCGACGTGAACGTCCGGGGTCTGTTGCACGGTATAGCCGCCGCCCTGCCGCACTTCCAACGGCAGGGGCGGGGACACTTCGTCACCATCGCGAGTATCGGCGCCCACCTGGTCGTGCCCACCAGTGCCGTCTACTCCGGCACCAAGTACGCCGCCTGGGCCATCACCGAGGGTCTGCGCCAGGAGGCCGATCCGTCCGTACGCGTCACCACCGTCTCACCGGGGGTGGTCACCTCGGAACTCGCCGACTCCATCACCGACTCCGACGCCGCGGAAGCCATGCGGACCTACCGTGCGCACGCCATCGAGCCGGAAGCCATCGCCGACGCCGTGGTGTACGCGCTCACCCAGCCGGACACCGTCGACGTCAACGAGATAGTCGTCCGTCCGGCCCGCCAACGCCCGTAGTGCTGTCGCGAGCGCGGAGGGCGAGGCCGCGCTCGCGACAGGGCTGGAGGCGACGCCCCAGCCGATGACGGTGAGGCCAGTAGCGACCTGACGCGCGGGGCCGGGGGCCCCTACCGGTGAAGAGGCGGTGTTCCTCGTGGGGGCATGGCGAGGCGGGCGCGGCAGTGTGAAGGGTGCGGCGCTGGCCTTCGCACCATCCACCACCCGGAGCTCGGCGCACTCACTTTCGACTGGGACAGTTTCTACTGGAGCGGAGACCCCGACCAGCACCTCACCGTCTGGTCACCCGCCCCCGGCTCCCCGAGCGAAGAGAAACTCCGCATCCTCAGCTCGTGGATCCAACGATCCGGCACCACCGAAAATAGAACTCACCAACAGTGCACGACTCCCGACCCGGGAATCGTCATTCGGAGTCGGAAAAGCACGCCTCCCGCAGACATCTGCATAGCCCGAGGAGCAACGGTCCACCGTCGCCCCTCGGGCACACGCCTTGAGCACACGTTCCGCTATATACCGACCGGCGCCGCCGGCGTATCGGAGGCGGCGTCGGACTCCTGGGCGAGGCGTTCCATGCCGCTCGTGTTCTTCAGCGGCGTCTCCTTGATGAACAGGACCGCGATCAGCGCAAGCGCAGCGAACGGCGTGGCCACCAGGAACAGATCTCCCGTGGCGACCCCGTACGCGTGCTCCACGAGCTCCCGCATCGGGGCCGGCAGAGTGGTCATGTCGGGCACACCGTGACCGGCGGCCTGGCCGGAACCGGCCGGGACACCCGACTGCTCCAACCCCTTCGTCATCTCGGTGGCGACACGGTTGGCGAGGATCGCGCCGAGCACGCTGGTGCCGATGGTGCCGCCCAAGCTGCGGAAGAAGGACAATACCGAGGTGGCGGCGCCCAGTTCAGCGGCGGGCACGTCGTTCTGTGCGGCCAGGACCAGGTTCTGCATCAGCATGCCGACGCCGATGCCCATCACCGCCATGTAGACGCTGAGCAGACCGAAGTGCGTGTCCGCGCCGATCGTGGAGAGCAGGCCCAGGCCCACGGTCATGGCGACGCCACCGATGACCAGGTAGATCTTCCAGCGGCCGGTGGCGCTGATGAGCTGGCCTGCGACCGTGGAGGAGACGAGCAGACCGAGAATCATCGGCAGACTCATCAGACCCGCGACCGTCGGCGACTTTCCGAGGGACACCTGGAAGTACTGCGAGAGGAAGACAGTGCCGCCGAACATCGCCAGGCCGACCAGCAGGCTCGCCAGCGTGGTCAGTGACACGGTGCGGTTGCGGAAGATGCGCAGCGGAATGATCGGCTCGGCGACCCGCGACTCGACGTAGACGGCGACCACGAGCAACGCCACTCCCCCGCAGACCAGGGCGGCCGTCTGCCAGGACGCCCAGTCGAACTGGTTGCCCGCGAGCGAGACCCAGATGAGCAGCGCGCAGACGCCCGCCACGATCAGGAACGCGCCCAGGAAGTCGATCTTCGCCTCGCGGCGGACGGTAGGCAGCTTCAGGGTGCGCTGCAGCAGCACGATGGCGAGCAGCGCGAACGGTACGCCGATGAAGAAGCACCAGCGCCAGCCCAGCCACGAAGTGTCCACCAGGACACCGCCGATGAGCGGACCGGCCACCGTGCCGACGGCGAAGACGGCACCGAAGACGCCCGCGTACCTGCCGAGCCTGCGCGGCGGGATGATGGCCGCCATCACGACCTGCGCGAGGGCGGTGAGGCCGCCCGCCCCGATGCCCTGGGCGACGCGGCTGAAGATCAGCAGCCCCACGTCGTTGGAGAAGCCCGCGAGGAGCGAGCCGACCACGAACATAACGAGAGAGAGCTGGAGCAGCAGTTTCTGGTTGTACAGGTCGGAGAGCTTGCCCCACAGCGGCACCGTGGCCGTCATCGCCAGCAGTTCGGCGGTGACCACCCAGGTGTAGGAGGACTGGCTGGCTCCGAGGTCGGCGATGATCCGCGGCAGCGCGTTGGAGACCACGGTCCCGGCGAGGATGGCGACGAACATGCCTGCCATCAGCCCCGACATGGCCTGAAGTATCTGCCGATTGGACATGGAGGTCGAAGGCGCCTCTTGAGGCGCCACTGTTGTAGTCACATCGTCTCTTTCGAAAGTCAACACTGAGCCCCCGTCACACGCAGGGGTCTCCACAGAAATAGGGATCCGGTCAACGCCGCCCTGACCTGGCCGGTGGAGGCGGCTCGGGCAGTCCGGCCGCCAGGTGGTCGAACACCTCCAGGAACACGTCCTCGACGGCCGCCTCCTCCTGGTGGACACACCAGTGCTCTACCGCGATCCGGACGGCCGAGGCGCCGACGGCAGCCACCAGCCGCGGGTACAGCCCCAGCGCCCGTCGTCGCTGCTCGGCCTCGACCTCCGTATTCCCTGCACGATTTCCGGAGAACAGGGGCGAGCCGGCGCCGATCCGCTCGGCAACGGCTTCGGCCAGGTCGAGCTCGTCTGCCATATGAGCACCGATACTGCGCGCGAGGAGTTCGGGAGACCGGCGCAGCACTTCGGCGTGCAGCCGCCACAACTCCTGTTGTTGCTCGATCTCCTGCAGTTCGACCGCCATCGCGTCGCGCAGCGCCTCGAGCGGTGAGAGCTCGCGTGGCGCCTCGAGCAAGGCACTGCGGACCCGGGCACTCGACTCCGCACCGACCAGGACGAAGACCTCTTCGCGGGAGTCGAAGTAGTTGAAGAAGGTGCGTGGCGAAACGCCCGCCGCCTCACTGATCGCGTCGACGGTGGTGTGCTCCACCCCGCGCTCCACGGCCATCCGTACCGCCGCTTCGACCAGAGCAGCCCGCGTCGCCCGCTTCTTACGCTCTCGCCAACTGTCCGTGGCCGCCGTCTTCTCCTCCACGTGTTGCATGGTATGCAAAAATGCAGACCCTGCAAAATCACGTTCTGAGTCGGGGTGTCAGGGCGGCCGCGCCCGGCTCGGCCACCCGGGAGCGTTACGTCTTCCGTGACGGCCGGGGCGGGGACGGCCCACTGCAGCGGTGGCATCGCGGGACATCACCGCGTGGTGTGCCGTTCGAGCAGCGACACGGCCGCCGCCGGCGGCGCAGTCCGCGCCTCGGCGAGTCGGTACGCGTCCGAGGCACGAGCATCGCGACCTTCCCCGCCGCACGTCGCTGTCCCGGCGAGGCGCGGCGGCCCCGGCCGGCCGGCAACACCCACGACAGCGAGGGGCTGACGCACATGATCGAGGGGCGCCGAACGAGACACGACGCCCACCGCGCCACTTCATGCCCCGGCGCCTGCACGCGGACAACGCCTACGACCGCCGCGACCTGCGAAAAGGGGTACGCGGCAGCTACAAACGACTTGTCCGCCTCACCACGCAAGGACACGGTCTTGGCAGCGGCGACCGTCGGCACACGGGCACCCGACGTCACGGAGGCGCCGCCGCGCGTTTCGGGAAGTTGCCTTTGGCCTCCCTCCGGCGCGATGTGACGTCGAGCGCGCCGGTTCGACGGGCGCCCGTGCCCCTCCCCCGGCCTCAGGCGGGCTGTTCCCCTCCCCTGGTCGTGGCGGCGAGCGAGCCCAGGAGTCTCAGTGCATCGCTGCTCGGGGAGCCTTCTTCGGCGTGGTACACGACGAGTTCCTGGCCCGGGTTCGAGCGGACGTCGAAAGTCTGCATGGTCAGGGTCAGCGGGCCGACCTCCGGATGCTGGAAGGCCTTCTGCTCGAGGGCCTTTCCCCGCGCGTCGTGAGAGGCCCACAACTGACTGAACTCCGGGCTCAGCTGGAGCAGTTCGGTCAGCACCTGCTGAGTGCGGGGGTCGCCCGGCGCCTTGCCGTGATTGAGGCGGAAACCCGCGACCGCATTCCGCGCGACCTCGAACCAATCCCGGTAGAAGCTCCTGGCCTCGGGTTCACCGAACACCATGTGCATGAGGTTGCGGGAATGACGCCACTGAACGAACAGTGCGTCGGCGATGGCGTTGGAGGCGATCACGTCGAAAGCGCGGTTGTACACCAGGGCGGGGTTGTCCGGCCACGCCGACATGAGCTGCAGCAGACCGGGGGCCACACGACCGTCGACCACGGTGGTGCGTTCCGCCGGGCTCAGTCCGGTGAGTCGGTACATGTGCTCCCGGCCGTCCTCACCCACGCGCAGGGCTGCCGCGAGGGCATCGATCACGGGCCCGGACGGCGTCCGTTCCCGGCCCTGCTCGAGACGGGTGTAGTAGTCGACGCTCACGCCGGCGAGCAACGCGACCTCCTCCCGCCGCAGGCCGGGGACCCGGCGGTGTCCTGTACGGGGCAGGCCCACCTCGTCCGGGGTGATCCGGGCGCGCCGGGCGCTGAGGTAGGCGCCGAGCTCAGAAGGCTTCATGACCGCATGATAGGCAGCGCTCCCCCCTTGTTCCTGGGTGGACTGCTCCCCGGAACACGGCTCCCTCACCGACCGGGCCCCCCGGGCCGACGCGGTGATCAACGGCCCTCCGCGGTCAGGTGAACGCGGCCGGCGGTCCGGGCGGGAATCGCGCCGTAGCAGCGGTGTCCATGCAGCCGGTGTTCAGTTCCGCGCAACCGGACGGCCAGCGCGGGTGAGCAGCATTCGGGCTGATCCCCACCCCACTACCGGTCCGTGGAGCCCTGATGAGCACAGAGAGACAGACCAGTCACCACCACCCCCTGCACAGACGCTCGCTGCTGCGCGCCGCGGTCGTCGTACCGGCCGCCGGTGCCATGGCCGCCGGTCTGGACGCCGCCCCGGCCGAGGCGTCCGAGGACGACGCCGGGACGGTCGGCGGCCGGTTCGATGCCGAGAGTCCGCGTTTCTCTCTGGCCGTGCTGCCCGACACCCAGTACCTCTTCGACGCCGACAGCGCCGACCCCGCCCCGCTGCGGGCGACCTTCCGCTACCTCGCCGACGAGCGGTCGGCGGCCAACATCGCGTTCATGACGCATCTCGGCGACGTCACCGAGCACGGTACCGAGGACGAGATCGGCCTCGCCGCCGACACCTTCCGCGTCCTGCACGGCAGGGTTCCCTACAGCGTGCTGGCGGGCAACCACGACATCAAGGCGTCCACCGACGACCAGCGCGGTGACTCCGCCTATCTCGCCGCGTTCGGGCCCGACCGCTACCGGTCCATGCCGACGTTCGGCGGTGCCTCGCCCGACGGCTACAACAGCTACCACGTCCTGCGGGCGGGCGGGCGACAGTGGCTCGTCCTCGCTCTGGACTGGCGCGTCTCCGACCGGGGACTGGCGTGGGCGCAGGGCGTGCTCGATGCCCACCCCACTTCGCCGGCGGTGCTGACGACGCATGACATCGCCTGGTCCGACGACGACGGCGAGGCCCGGCTGTCCGGCAACGGACAGCGCCTCTGGGACCGCCTGATCAAAGGCAACGACCAGATCTTCCTGGCCCTGGGCGGGCACTACTGGCCGCCCGGTCGTACGGTACTGACCAACGACGCCGACAACGATGTCCACATCCACATCACCAACTACCAGGACCGCTACTACGGTGGCGCCGGGATGATCCGTACCTACGGCTTCGACCTGGTGCGCAACGTCATCGACGTCGAGACGTTCTCGCCCTGGTTCCTGGCCCGGGACGCCGAGAAGCGCTCTCCGCTCGCGGCCGAGACCATCGAACTCACCGGTCCCACCGACCGGTTCGCTCTCTCCGTCGACTTCGACACGCGGTTCGCCGGCTTCGCTCCCGTCACGCCCGCCAAGCCCCGGCCCGCCCGGGCCGTGATGCCCCGCGGCACCCTCGCCTACTGGCGCTTCGACGCCTCCGGGACCGACGCGGCCGGCACCCCCGGAGCCGCCGTCGCCGACGGCACCGTCGTCAAGGACCTGACCGGCAACGGCAATGACCTGACGGTGCGCCGGCTCCACTCCAGTGGCGCCGACGCGCTCACCTGGTCGGCGGACCATCACCGCGGGCAGCCCGCGCACGCCAGCCTCCGTTTCGACGGCGGGAAGAACCCCGACCGCGGCGCCGTCCTCACCACCGCCGCCCGGGCGGCCCTGAACAGCGAGAAGTTCCTCCGCGGCTACACCATCGAGACCTTCGTCCGGCTGCCCGAGCCGTTCGAGGGCGACCACGGCTGGATGGGCATCCTGAGCTGGGAGGGCCGCAACGCGGAGGCGGGCAAGACGACGGGCTGGTCGCCGCTGGAACCGACCTGCAGTCTCAACCTGTCGCCCGAGCGGTTCCTGCAGTTCGTGGTCTACCCGCACCGGCAGGACGCCGACCCCACGTCGTGGAGCCACGCCGTGCCGGTCGGGCGCTGGATGCACATCGCCGTCGTCAACGACACCCGCAGCACGGTGATGTACGTGGACGGTTCGAAGATCGCCCGCAACCCGGCACAGGCATCGACCGGCATCGCCACCCTGGGCAAGCCCTTCGTCCTGGGCGGGACCCAGTTCGACGAAGCCTTCGGGCAGGGCTTCTACGGCTGGATGGGCGACACACGGATCGTCGGGCGGCCCCTGTCGGTCGACGACTTCCTCACCCCCGTCGACTGAGCCGCTCACAAACGGCCGCACGGCCCCGGAATGCCGGATGTTTCGTCCCGCCACGCGCTCGGCATCACTTCCCCGGCGCGCGGTGGGCGGACCGCGGCCGCGGCACGCACCGCCGGCTGGCGCAGGCTCGCCCGGTGGGCCCGGGCCGTGGCCACCAGCCCGTCCAGTGCGTCCCGGGTGTGCAGGAGAGCGGCGATGTGCTCGGTGAGCCGGTCCCGCTCCTGCGCCATCCGCTCCAGCGCGGCGTCGGAATGCTCCGCGCTGGGCGCATCGACGCAGGGCAACAGGTCGGCGACGGTCCGGCTGGACAAACCTGCGGCGTACAGCCGCTGGATGAACGCGACCCGCTCGACCTGGTCGTCCGAGTAGTGCCGCTGCCCGCTGGCGCTGCGGGTGCTGGTGAGCAGCCCCTGCTCCTCGTAGTAGCGCACGGACCGGACGCTTACGCCCGCTCGCGACGCGAACTCCCCGATGCGCATACGCCTCCTAGGTATGATCTGCGGCACATCTCTTGCCTCTGACATCAATGTGAGGTTTTAGCGTAGTCGCGTGTTCGACCAAGCACCAGGAATCGCAAGGGAGTGCGACATGACGAGCCTTTTCGACAGCCATCAGCTCGGTGAACTGAGGTTGCCCAACCGTGTGGTGATGGCCCCGATGACGCGGGTACGGGCTGCTGCCGGTGGTCTGGCGACGCCGTCGATGGCGGCCTACTACGCCCAGCGTGCGACGGCCGGGCTGATCGTGACCGAGGGGGTGCAGCCGAGCCTGGTCGGACAGTCGAATCCCGGAACACCGGGGCTGCACACCGATGAGCAGGTCGCCTCGTGGCGCCAGGTGACCGACGCCGTGCACACCAACGGCGGCCGCGTCTTCGCTCAGCTCATGCACGGCGGGAGGGTCTCGCATCCCGACACCACGGGTATGCGGCCCGTCGGTCCCTCGGCCGTCCCTGCCGTCGGTGAAGTGTTCACGCCGACCGGGCCCCAGCCCGCGCCGACTCCGCGTGCCCTGGACACCGCGGAAGTACCCGAGCACGCCCTGGCGTACGCCCAAGCCGCCCGCCGGGCCGTCGACGCCGGTTTCGACGGCGTGGAACTGCACGGCGCCAACGGCTATCTGATCTCGCAGTTCCTCTCGTCGAACGCCAACCTCCGCACGGACCGCTACGGAGGGTCCTTGACGGGCCGAGTCCGGTTCGCGGTCGAGGCGGTGTCCGCGACCGTCGAGGCCGTCGGCGCGGACCGGACCGGCATCCGCCTCTCTCCCGGCGGGACGTTCTGGGGAGTCGAGGAGACCGACGTTCCCGAGCTCTACGCCATGCTCCTGACCGAGCTGGCCCGCCTCGAAGTGGCCTACGTCCATCTCGAGGCCACCGCCGAGGAAGAGGTGCTGATCGGCCTGCGACGCGCATGGCCGGGCACTCTCATCATGAATCCGGTGCTTCCGATGGGTCCCAAGCAGACCGGCCGTACCGAGGCCGACCACTGGCTCGGGCTGGGAGCCGACCTCATCAGCTTCGGTCGCGCGTTCATCGCCAACCCCGATCTGGTCGAGCGACTGCGCACCGGACTCCCGATCGCTCCCGTGGACGAGGCCACCTACTACCAGGGCGGTGACGCGGGCTATCTGACCTACTCCGCCTACCAGTACACGGCCTGATCCCGGTGAACGCGGCCCGCCCCCGCACCCTCGGCATGCGGAGGTGCGGGGGCGCGTCCGTGGTGCGGCACCGTGCGGGGCGGGAGTCCGATGCCCTGCCGAACCCGGTCAGGCGCCGGGCAGGACACCGGTGCGGACGACCTCGGAGTACCAGCGGGCGCTGGCCTTCGGGATGCGCGTCCCGGTCGGGTAGTCCACGTAGACGGCACCGAAGCGCTTGCTGTAGCCGTGTGCCCACTCGAAGTTGTCCAGCAGCGACCAGAGGAAGTAGCCGCGCACATCCGCACCGTCCGCGATGGCCTGGTGGACGGCGGCCAGATGACCGCGCAGGTAGGAGATCCGGGCGGGGTCGTTGACCTGGCCGGCGGGGTCGGCGTAGTCGTCGAACGCGGCACCGTTCTCCGTGATGACCAGCGGCAGCCGCGGGAAGTCCGACGACAGTCGGCGCAGCAGCTCGTACAGGCCGGTGGGGTCGACGGCCCAGCCCATGGCGGTGGTCTCGCCGGGCGGCTGGTGGAAGGCGACCCGGTCGGACCCCGGCCAGGGGCTGTGTTCGCTCCTGCCGTGTCCGTCGGCGTTGTGGGTGCCGCTGCCGTCGCCCTCCGACACGAGGGTGGGGCTGTAGTAGTTGACGCCGAGGAAGTCCAGCGGCTGACGGATCCGCTCCAGGTCCCCGTCGCGTACGAAGGACCAGTCGGTCAGCGCGGCGGTGTCCTTGAGCAGGTCCTCCGGGTAGGCACCCCGCAGCATCGGGCCGGTGAAGACCCGGTTGGCGAGCGCGTCGATCCGGCGGACCGCGTCGGCGTCGGCGTCACTGCCGGTGAGCGGGCGGACGTGGTGGATGTTGAGCGTGACCGAGCACTGGGCGTCGGCGGGAACGCGGTCGCGCAGTGCCTGGACGGCCAGGCCGTGGGCCAGGTTGAGGTGGTGGGCGGCGCGCAGCGCGGCGACCGGGTCGGTGCGGCCGGGTGCGTGCACGCCGGAGCCGTAGCCGAGGAAGGCGCTGCACCAGGGCTCGTTGAGGGTGGTCCAGGTCTTCACCCGGTCACCGAGGGCGTCCGCGGCGAGGGCCGCGTACTCCGCGAACCGCTCCGCCGTGGCGCGCTCGGGCCAGCCTCCGGCGTCCTCCAGCTCCTGCGGCAGGTCCCAGTGGTAGAGGGTGGCGACGGGCTGGATGCCCTTGTCCAGCAGTTCGTCGACGAGGCGCCGGTAGAAGTCCAGGCCCTTCTGGACCGCGGGGCCGCGGCCGGTGGGCTGGATCCGGGGCCAGGCGAGGGAGAAACGGTAGGCCTCCAGGCCGAGTTCGGCCATGAGCGCGACGTCCTCGCGCCAGCGGTGGTAGTGGTCGGTGGCGATGTCACCGGTGTCGCCGTTGCGGACCCGGCCGGGGGTGCGGGCGTAGGTGTCCCAGATGGACGGTGTACGGCCGTCCTCGGCGGCGGCCCCCTCGATCTGGTAGGAGGCGGTCGCGGAGCCCCAGAGGAAGCCCTTGGGGAAGGTACGGGCGGCGTCCGGGGCGGACGCGGTCTGCTGTGCTGCGGTGACCACGTAGGTCCTTTCTGGAGAGGGGCTGTTCGCGGGCGCGCGAAGGCCAGGGGGGTGCGGGTCCGCGCCGGGCCGGCGCGGCGGGTCAGCCCTTGACGGCGCCCGCCATGATGCCGCTGACGATCTGGCGGCCGAAGACGATGAACATCGCCAGCAGGGGCAGCGTGCCGAGCAACGCGCCCGCCATGATCAGCGACTGGTCGCGGACATAGCCCGCGCTGAGCTGGGTGAGTGCGACGGGGACGGTCGGGTTGGTCATGTCGAGCACCACGAACGGCCAGAAGAAGTCGTTCCACGCGTGCACGAACGTGATCATGAACAGGACCGCCATGGCGGGCCGTGCGACGGGCAGCACGATGCTCCAGAAGATCCGCAGCGAGTGCGCCCCGTCCACGCGTCCGGCCTCGACGAGTTCGTCCGGCAGCGCCTCGGACAGGTACTGCCGCATGAAGAAGACCCCGACCGCGCTCACCAGCGTGGGGAAGATGACGGCGGGCAGCTGCTGCGACCAGCCCAGCTCGGACATCATCATGAACAGCGGTACGACGCCGAGCTGCGGCGGCACCATCATGGTGCCGATCACCAGCATGAGCAGGGCGTTGCGCCCCTTGAACCGCAGCTTGGCGAAGGCGAACCCGGCGAGCGTCGCGAACATCACCGTGGACAGGGCGATCACCCCGGCCACGACGAGGCTGTTCATCATCGCCTTGCCCAGTGCCGCCTCGTCCCAGGCCCGGGCGAGGTTGCTGAACAGGTTCGGGCCGGGCAGGAACGGCGGCGGCGTCTGGCTGACGCGGGTGTTGTCGGTCGAGGCCGCCACCATCGTCCAGTACAGCGGGAAGATCGACAGCACCGCCATGATGACGAGCAGGACATAGGCGAGCGGGCCCGCGTGGTGCTGGCGGCCGGCACGCTGGCGCAGCAGCCGGCGGCCGCCGCGGCCGGGCGGTTTCTCGACGGGGGTCCGGGCCGGGGCGTCCGTCCGGGCCGGGAGGCTGTGGGTGGTCATGACGACTCCAGGTCAGGACGTACGGCGCAGGCGCTTGGTCAGGCGCTGCACCACGAAGACGAGGACGAGCAGCAGGAACATCGCCCAGGCGACGGTCGCCGAGCGGCCCATCTGGTAGTTCTTCCAGCCCTCCTCGTACAGCAGCAGGCCCAGCGTCTGGTACTGGTTGTCCGCGCCGCCGGTGACACCGTTGGGCCCCTGGCCGAAGATCAGCGGTTCACCGAACAGCTGGGTGGCGCCGATCGTGGAGAGCACGATGGTGAAGACGATGGTGGAGCGGATCCCGGGCACGGTGACGTGGGTGAACTGCTGCCACCGGGAGGCTCCGTCGAGGGAGGCCGCCTCGTACCGGTCGGCGGGGATGGCCTGCATGGCGGCCAGGTAGAGCAGTGCGTTGTAGCCGGTCCAGCGCCAGATGACGATGGTGGAGATCGCGACCTGGGCGGGCCATTTGTCGGCCTCCCAGTCCACCGGGTCGATGCCGACCGAGCCGAGCGCCCAGTTGATCATGCCGAAGTCGCGCTCGAAGATCATGGTGAACACCAGGGCCGCGGCGGCGACCGAGGTGGCGTACGGGACCAGCGAGGCGACGCGGAAGAACAGCGAGGCCCGCATCCGGTAGTTGAGCAGGTGCGCCAGACCGAGCGCCATCAGCAGCTGCGGCACGGTGGAGATGACGCCGATGGTGATGGTGTTCTGCAGTGCGTTCCAGAACCGTGAATCGCCCCAGAGTTCGACGTAGTTGTCGAACGCGACCCACTCCATGACGTCGAGGGTGGCGAGTTCGACCCGGTGCAGGGAGATCCACGAGGTGTAGACGAGGGGGTAGAAACTGAACGCGGCGAAGACGACGAAGAACGGCGCGACGAACGCGTACGGAGCGCCCTTGATGTCCAGGCGGTGCAGCAGCGCGCCGCGTCGCCGTGGGGCGGTTCCCTCGCCGCCCGTCTTGCCGGGCGGGCCTGGCGGCTCCTCGCCGGCCGGCGCCTTGGTGGTGGAGGTGGCCACCGGACTTCCTTCCTGAGAGCGGATGTGTGAGCCGGGCCCCGGGCCCGCCCGTCGGCAGGTTGCGAGCGGGCCCGGGCGGCCGCAGGGGCGACCGGTCAGCCGACCGCCTTCTCGATGCGCTCCGTGGTGGTCTTCCACGCCTCGTCACGCGAGGTTCCCTGCTCGACCAGGGCCAGGCCCTGGGAGAAGGTGTCCTTGATCGTGCCGTCCTTGCGGCCGAGGACCTGCTTGTCCGGGATCTCCTGGGCGGCGGCGCCGAAGATCTGGCCGATCGGCGCGTTGTCGAAGTACTCCGACGTCGCGTTCTTCACGTCGTCGGCGTCCAGCGCCTTCTGCGAGGACGGGATGTTGCCCAGTTCCTTGAAGATGTGGGCCTGCTGTTCCGGCGCGGTCAGCCAGGCGACGAGCTTCTTGGCCTCCTCCTTCACCGGGCTCTTCTCGATCACGCCGAGGAAGGAGCCGCCCCAGTTGGCGCCCTTGGGCGCCCTGGCGACGTCCCACTTGCCCTTGTTCGCCTCACCGGCCTTCTCACTGATGTGGCTGAGCATCCAGGCCGGGCACACCGCGGTCGCGAACGTGCCGTTGGCGAGCCCGGGGTCCCAACCCGGCTGGAACTGGCGCAGCTTGGCGGTGAGCCCGGCCTCGGCGGCGTCGGCGGCGAGGTTCCAGGCCTCCTTGACGGCCGGGTTCTTGTCGTAGATCAGCTCGCCCTTGTCGTCGTAGTACTGCTCGGGGTAGCCGTAGACCGTGGCGTTGAACAGGCCGCTGGCCGCGTCCATGTAGGCCACGTCCTTACCCTTGAAGTCCTTCTTGAAGGTGCGGCCGACCTCGACGTACTTCGTCCAGTCGCCCTCCCACAGCTTGGCGACCTCCTCGCGGTCGGTGGGCAGGCCCGCCTTCTCGAAGTAGTCCTTGCGGTAGCAGACGGCCATCGGGCCGATGTCGGTGCCCAGGCCCAGCACCTTGCCGTCCTCGGTGCTGATCTGGGACTCCTTCCAGGGCAGGAAGTGCTCGGTACCCGCCATGCCGGCGAAGTCCGCGAACTTGTCCGACTGGGTCTCGGTGATCTCCTTGGCCCGGCCGATCTCGATGCCCTGGATGTCCTTCAGACCGTTGCCCGCGGCGAGCCTGGTCTGCAGCGCGGTGTAGTACGTCTGCTCGTCACCGGCGATCTCGGCCTTGATGTCGACATCGGGGTTCTCCTTCTCGTACTGCTCGAGGAGGCCCGTTTCCTTGATGCCCATCACCCCGTACAGGCCCATGGTGATGACGACCTTGCCGTCCTTCTTGCCACCACCGGTGACCGAATCGTCACTGCCGCCGCAGCCGACGACGAGCGCCAGCGCACCGGCGGCCGCGACTGTTGCCACCGCCCTCGTGCGCAACGAACCGAAAGTGCCCATGGATCTCCTCCTAGCGACGGCGCTGACACATCGGAGTGACGACTTCTGCGATGACTACAGCGGCTCTGACAATCGGATGGGAACGTGCCCAATCAACGGTGGGCACGTTCCCACCGGCGCATCGAAGACTCGTGCTCGAGAGCCGATCTGTCAATAACTTGAAACCAACTCCTCCTCCGGCCCTGCTGCCCGGAACCCGGTTCGACAACTTGGGGGGTGCTCCGTCCACGGCGGCATCTGCAACAATTGCCGCTGGTCACCCCCGCGGCCGGCACCGCCGCGGCCGCCGAGGGAGGGGAGTGCATGGCTGGGAACCGCCGGCCCACGATCAAAACGGTCGCCGCCCGTGCCGGCGTCGGTCGCACCACGGTCTCCCGCGTTGTCAACGGCTCCGATCTGGTCAGCGCCGACGCCCGCAGCAGAGTCCTGGCGGCGATCAAGGAGCTCAACTACGTTCCCAACTCGGTCGCCCGTGGCCTGGTCACCAACCGCACCAACGCCGTGGCCCTGGTGATCCCGGAATCGGAGAGCCGGCTCGGCTCGGAGCCGTTCTTCGCCGCGTTGATCCGGGGCGTGAGCGGCGCCCTCGCCGAAAGCCGGACTCAGCTGCAGCTCATGCTCGTGCGCGACCAGGCCGAGCGGGACCAGCTGACCGAGTCGGTGGCCACGCGCCGCGTGGACGGCGTCCTCCTGGTCTCCGTCCACTCCGAGGACCGGCTGCCCGGCATGCTGGAGGAGATGGGCCTGCCCACCGTACTGGCCGGCCGCCGGGACGCGGGCGAACAGCTGAGCTACGTCAACTCCGACAACGCCGGAGGGGCCGCCGAGGCAGTCCGGCATCTGCTGCGCAGCGGCAGGACGAGGATCGCCACGATCACCGGCCCCCAGGACATGGACGTCGGCCGCAGCCGGCTCGCCGGATGGCGTACCGCCCATGACGAGGCGGGTCTGACGGCGAACGAACTCCTGGTCGAGACGGGGGACTTCACGGAGGAGGGCGGCAGCCGCGCCATGCGTTCGCTTCTTGAACGCGCCCCCGATCTGGACGCCGTCTTCGCCGCCTCCGACCTCATGGCGGTCGGTGCCCTGGCCGAACTGCGCCGTCGGAAACGACAGGTGCCCGGCGATGTCGCCGTCGTCGGATTCGAGGATTCCGTCCTCGCCCGCCACACCAGTCCGCCTCTGACGACGGTACGTCAGCCGGTGGAGGAACTGGGCCGGACGATGGCCCGGATCCTCACCGACATCACCCAGCACGGTGCACCTCGGCAGCAGCTGACGCTGCCGACGGAACTGGTGGTGCGCGAGTCGTCCTAGTACTCCGGTCAGCCAATTCGAGCTGGTTCTCCTCCTGTAGCGGCAGCGGCGGGCCGCGGCTCGCCGGCGTCTGCGCCGGAGGGACCAGGGACTGGGCACGGGCGGGGCGGGGCAGCGGTGCACGAGGGCGGAACTGACGGGCCCCGCGCCTGCCGCCGGGCGGGACGCCGGCTCCGACGCGGGGCGGGCGGAGCAGTCCGCCACCGGCGACCGCCTCGGGGCGCCGAACAGGGCATCCGTGCCCGCGGGACCGCCGGTCCGCAGCCTGCGCGGTCCGGCGGGCGCCCCGGTGCCCACTGGTAGGCTGGGACGACGCTTCGAAGCACCGGGGCCCGTACCGAGGGGTACGGGCCCGGTGCGTTCCGGGCGCCTGATCAGGAAGGTTCCCCATCAACGCGAAGCAGTCTGTCCCCGGAGTCGCCCGGGCCGGCGGGTCCCGGCGAGCGACAGCGCCACAGGACGGGTTCCCGGCGCAAGCTGTATCACCGGGCCGGCCACCGGCCGTGTCCTTCGACGCGCTCGGGCTGCCGCCGGAGCTGTTGAAGACGATGACCGGCCTCGGCGTGACGAAGCCGTTCCCGATCCAGGCAGCGGCTTTGCCCGACGCGTTGGCCGGGCGCGACGTCCTCGGCCGCGCGCGCACCGGCTCCGGCAAGACGCTGGCCTTCGGGCTCGCCCTGCTCGTCCGGACGGCAGGCCTGCGCGCGGTGCCGAAGCGGCCGCTCGCACTGGTCCTGGTGTCGACGCGAGAACTCGCGCAGCAGGTGAGCGACGCGCTGGCGCCGTACGCGCAGGCGCTGAACGTGCGGCTGGCGACGGTGGTCGGCGGGCTGTCGATCAACCGGCAGACGGCGCTGCTGCGGAACGGCGTCGACGTGGTCATCGCGACGCCGGGACGGCTGGCCGACCTGGTGTCGCGCCGGGAATGCCACCTGGATCGCGTACGGATCACGGTGCTGGACGAGGCGGACCAGATGTGTGACCTGGGGTTCCTGCCGCAGGTCTCGGACATCCTGGACCAGGTGCCCTCCGACGGGCAGCGGCTGCTGTTCTCCGCCACACTCGACCGCGACGTCGACCAGTTGGTGCGGAGCCACCTGCGTGAGCCGGTTCTCGCGTCGGTCGACCCGGTGGCGGGCTCGGTCACCACGATGGAACACCACGTCCTGACGATTCACCCCGCCGACAAGTACGCCACCGCGACCGAGATCGCCGCACGGGACGGCCGGGTGCTGATGTTCCTGGACACCAAGGCCGGCGTCGACCAGTTCACCCGTCACCTGCGGGCCAGCGGCCTGCGGGCGGCGGCCCTGCACAGCGGGAAGTCGCAGCCGCAGCGCACGCACACGCTCGGCCGGTTCGTGGACGGTGAGATCACCGTGCTGGTGGCCACCAACGTCGCGGCACGGGGCATCCACGTCGACGCGCTCGACCTCGTCGTCAACGTCGATCCGCCGGCCGACGCCAAGGACTACCTGCACCGTGGCGGTCGCACGGCGCGCGCCGGGCGGTCCGGGAGCGTGGTCACCCTGGTCACTCCCGGGCAGCGGAGCGACGTGAACCGGATGATGTCCGAGGCCGGGATCCGGCCGACGGTCACCCCGGTGCGCTCCGGTGAGGAGAAGCTGACCGCCATCACCGGCGCGAAGCGCCCGCCGGCCGGAGCGAGAGACAGCGGCGGCAACGCCCCCTTCCGCGGTCTCGGCACCCGTCCGGGCCGAGCCTCGAAGGAGTCCCGCAAGACCGCCGAGGCCCGCAGGACCGCGGAAGCCCGCGCGGCGGCCCGGGTACGCAAGGGCCGCTGACCAGGCGCGGAAAGCCGCTGGACCGGAAGTGCGTTGCCCGGGGCTCCGGCTGATGGTGCCAAACAGGCCCCCGTCGACGGACTGTTGACACAATCCGCCCGTCGACGGCTGCCGCTGCGCCCTTGGGCACGGCAGCCGTCGCCGCCGCCCCGCGGCCGTCCCGCAGCCGTCCCGCAGCCGTCCCGCAGCCGTCCCCGACGTCCCCGACGTCCCCGACGTCCCCGACGAGTATCCGGAGTCCGTCCTCGGCGGGACCCCCGCGGCCGCTGTGACCGGTGCCGTTCATGGCCCCTGCCTCGCCGCCGCTCGGTTGCACGCCCCGGCCGGCGAACGAGGTTATGGGACCGGTGTGTCGGGGGGCGGCAGGGAGACCGGGCGGTCGCGGTCCACCGACAGAACGCCGTCGACGGCGGCCAGGGCGGGGATGCGGTTCTCCGCCACGGTCCCCGACAGGGAGCCGAGCAGCGGCTGTTCGCTCGTCACGTGCAGCCCTGCCCGGCGGGCGGCCTCCACCGTCCGCGTGAACCGGTCGGGGTCGACGGAGAGAATGACCCCGACCTGAGGGGAGGTGTCCGCCCCGCTCACGGAGCCTGGAGCAGTCCGGTGCCGATGTCCTCGACAGGCTGCGGCAGTGGGTGGGCACTGGACAGCAGGCGTCCGCACAGTTCGTCCGCCGAGTCGTCGGGGTGCGCCTCGGCGAACAGCGCGAGGGCGCCCGCGACATGGGGTGTGGCCATACTGGTGCCCGCCATCGTCGCGTACGTGCCGCCGGGGGCCGCCGAGAGCACGCCCACACCGGGCGCGGCGATGTTCACCTCGCCGCCCTCGCCGTTGATGGCGCCGCACGAGAAGTACGCGGTGGCCAGATCCTGGCCCAGCGCCGCGACGGCGAGAATGGACGGGCAGTTGGCGGGCCTGCCGACCGGCTTGACCATGCCCGGCCGCCTGCTCTCGTTCCCGGCCGCGGCGACCACCACCGTGCCGAGCCGGAGAGCGCGCAGGGCCACGTTCTCGTAGGTCTGCGGGAA
Organism: Streptomyces griseoloalbus; assembly: GCA_014650015.1. Lineage (GTDB taxonomy): Bacteria > Actinomycetota > Actinomycetes > Streptomycetales > Streptomycetaceae > Streptomyces > Streptomyces griseoloalbus. Next base: position 241,964 of record BMUD01000010.1, on the reverse strand, counting down.
GGGCTCACCCGGTTCGGCCTCCGCGCCGAGCGACAAGGAGATCACCCGGGCACCGCGGGACACGGCCCATGACATGCCTGCCAGGATCTGGCCGTCCGTTCCCTCGCCCTCATTGCTGAGTACCTTGCCGGCGAGGACTCCGGCTCCAACGGCGACCCCGTAACGAATGGCGTTCGCCGGGTCGGCCGGGCCTGCCACGGTGCCGATGCAGTGCGTGCCGTGGCCGTTGCCGTCGTCGACTGTCTCGCCCGGGACGAACGAGGCCGTTTCCTTCACACACCCGGTCAGGTCCGGGTGGTCGGTGTCCACGCCGGTGTCCAGTACGGCGATCTTGACGTCGTGTCCGGTCAGTGTGGAGGAGTTGGCCCGGATCGCCTGAATACCCCACGTGGTGTTCATTTCGTCCCAGGCGGGTCCGATGAACACGGCAGCTCTGGCCCTGGCCTGCCGGGCGATCTCCTCGTCGTCGCTCCGGTATGCCGGGAAGAAGTGCGTCGTCGTCCGTTCGGCCTCGGTGATGACCGAGGCGTACACGTAGCGTTCCGGCTCCGCCGCGATGATGGTGGGGTCCGCCTCGGCCGCGGTCACCAGCGCGTGCCGCTGGTCCGGTTCGGTCTCGACCACCGCTACGCCGAGGTTGTCGAAGAGCACCGAGGCGTCGGCGCGGGCGAGGAGCTGTGTGGAGTCGTCGGGGGCGGCTCCCGACACCCGCTCGACCGTGGTGATGCCGGCGGCGGAACGCAGGGTTTCCAGGCCCTGGTTCGGCTCCCTCTGGTCCAGGAGGACCACATACCGGCCGGTGTATGTCCGTTTCGCGTTTCCTGTGAGCTTCGGCCCGCTCGGGCTGTTCGCCCGGGGGTCGCCGGTCGGCCCGTTCATTGCCTTCTCCGCTCTGTGCGCTGTCCGGTCGCGGACTCGCGCCGTTGCACGGCGGGGCTCGGTATGCGATTCGGCGGGTCTGCCGTGCCGCGGCACGATGCCGCGTTCGCCGATGATTCGGTCGGCTCCTTTACCACGATCCTCCTGCCCGCGAAAGCCCGCAAGGCGCTTCGTGGGCCGGCGGGCGGCCTTCCCCCGGGTGAGTTGCAGGGGGAGAACACGTCGGCCTGCGGCATTCAGGGCCGGCCGCCGTGGGTCGACGTGCTTCCTCACGAGGCGCACCATGGAAGGGAGCGGGCATGCGGCCCGGCCGACCCGGCGTTCGCCGGTCGTCCTGCCCGTCGGCGCAGCCCCTCGGCCACCTTTCGCCCGTGCGATACGCGCGGCGCGGGCCGACGGACCGAGTCGGGCTCGCCCCGACGGCCGCGGGGACGACACGACTTCTCCGGCCCCGCCGAACCACCTCAAGGCCTTGTGGAGGAACACCGCTACGAGCCCGGTTCGCGTCCCCCACGGCGTCCTGCCTCCGGGCGAACGTCGGACGGGCCGGGTGGCTCTTGCCGGCCGGTGATCCCCCTCGTGCCGTTCGCCCCCTCCAAGGACGGTGAAGATCATGGAAGTCATGAACAGGTCCCGCGATGAGCGGGAGCACCAGGCGGCGGCCGCCGCCGCCCGGTACGACGAGACCAGCGAGCAGCGCCAAGAGGTCGAGCGGCAGCAGGAGGCCGGCGTCAGTTTCCCCGATTCACCGGAAGCACTGGCGGTGCGGGCGGCCCGCCTGCTCGACCGGCAGGCCGTGCCGGCCGCCATGGTGATGGAGGCGGTCCGCGCCGAACCGCTGGCGCCGTCCGCCGCGTTCGAGCGAATCCTCGGCGTGTCCAAGGAACTGCAGGCATGGAGCTTCCTGCCGCGCGGCGCCAGGGCGGCACGCAGCATCGCCCGGATCTCGGCACGGGAGAACGGTCGCGAGCTGCCGATCGGCACCGGCTTCCTGGTGTCGCCGGTCCTCCTGATGACGAACCATCATGTCCTCCCCGACGCGGACGCCGCTCGGCACTGCTTCGTGGAGTTCGACGCCCAGGTCACCGTCGACAACACCCCGCAGCCGCCGACCCGGCTGGAGTTCGACCCGGACGGCTTCTTCACGGCGGACAAGCGTCTCGACTTCGCCCTGGTCGCGGTCGCCCCCGGCCCCGGCGAGAAGCCACCGGGTGAGGCCTTCGGCTGGCACCGGCTCAGCACCCAGATGGGCAAGCTGGTGATCGGCGAGCCGGTGAACATCATCGGCCACCCGATGGGACGGTTGAAGGAGATCGCCGTACGTGACAACGCCCTGCAAGTGCGCCTGGACGACTTCATCCACTACCGCACGGACACCGAGCCCGGGAACTCGGGCTCCCCGGTCTTCAACGACCAGTGGGAGGTCATCGCCCTTCACCACAGCGGCGTGCCCAGGACCGATGAACAGGGCCGTACCCTGCGCCCCGACGGCCGGGTCTGGCAGCCCGGCGACGGCGACGACACCATCGACTGGGTGTCCAACGAGGGGGTGCGCATCAGTTCCGTCCTGAAGCACGTCGCGTCGCTGCCGCTCACCCCCGGGCAGCGGGAGTTGCTGGCCGGCATGGGGCCGGAGTCGGGGCTGGGCGGTCCCCTTGCTGCCGTCGGAGCCGCCGGTGCCGTCGCCGGGCCGGTCCCCGCGACCACTGATGCCGTCGCCGGGCCGACTGCCCTCTCCGCTCCCGTCGGGCGGTCGTCCGTCGAGGCGGTCGCCCCCCGTGCGACGGGGCTGCGCGCCCGGGACAGCGCGTTCGGCGGCAGGCGGCATCTCGTCTTCCTGCACGGTCGCGCCCAGCAGGGCAAGGACCCCAACGCGTTGCGGCGGCAATGGGCCGCGGGGCTCAACCAAGGGCTCGTCCGGGACGGGCTGCCGACAGTCGATCCCGCGGACATCTGGTTCCCGTTCTACGGCGACCGGCTGGTGCAGGCCATCGGAATGCACGAGTCCGTTGCCTTGGACACCGAGGCGCCTACAGCCGGCACACCAGAGTCCCCCACCACCCGGACGGTGTACGAGGAGATCATCGGCGAGGCCTCCGCCAAGTGGTACATACCGCCCGAGACGCAGCAGGCCGACGAGAGACTGAATATGGACCCCACGGTCGGCGCCGTGTGGCGGCGTCTGGGCTGGCTGGCGGCCAGAAGCGAACTCGACGCATGGACCATCTCCCTCGTCTTCCGCGACGTGGCCGCCTACCTCGACGACCAGCGGATCCGCGAGGAGGTCCTGGGCTGCGTACTCGAGACAGTGCCGGACGAGGGCGAGATGGTGCTCGTCAGCCACAGTCTGGGCACGGTGGTCGGCATGGATCTCCTGACTCGGCTGTCGCCCGGTGTGGAGGTCGTCCACCTGACCACGGTGGGCAGTCCTCTCGGGATGAACAGCGTGTACCGCCGGCTGCTGTCCGGCGGGCCGAAAACCCCGGAGAGGGTGGCGGACTGGCTGAACGCGTGGTGCCCGACCGACGCGGTGGCCATCGGATGCCCGCTGGCCGACGACTGGGCGGACGGCCCGACGGACCTCGCCGTCGTCAACGCCCGCGACCGGGCCCACAGCATCACGGAGTACCTCGCCCACGATGAAGTCGCCCGGTCCATCGGCAGTCACCTCGTCGGCTGAACAGCGGTGGGCGATCACGCTGCTCACGCTGCCGCGGGAGGCCCCCGGGCAGACCGCGACCGACTCCACCGGCGGCCCCGGACACCACGTCGCCGAGGGCGCCGGGTGAGTCGTGACCCTCGCGACGACCGGCCCGGACCGCCGACGGAACGGTTCGCCGACCGGTCCGGGACCTCCCGGGGCGAACCTGCCCTCAACCGGACCGACGACCGCCGGGGTGGTCGAGGGACCGGTTCACCGCTCGATCGTCCGCTGCCGACTCATGAATTGGCCATGACTACCTTGAGTTCAAGGCGTTCACAGGTCTCGATCCCCGGAATGCCGTCCGCATGCGAGCCGGTCCACCCCTGTTTCCTCTGGAACGAGGCGACGGCGGCCCTGGTCTGGTCCCCGTAGTAGCCGGTCACCCCGGCGGGTATCTCCTCGCCGTGCTCGATGAGGGACCTTTGGAGATCGGCGACGTCTCCGTTGGTTTCTCCGTACCTCAGATGTTCCAGTTTCACGGCGGGGCCGGCCGGCGCGGGAACGTTCCCGAGTGCTGCTCCCAGGAACCTGGGGAACAGCGTGTCGGTGAACTGCTTGGCGCGTGCGTTTCCCGGGCATTCCGTCCCGCCGAGGGACCACGTCCTGAACATGCGGTGGATGCCGAATCCGGGATCGGTGTCGGAACGGCAGATACGAGCCGGAATTCCGTGGGTCCGGTGCGCCCACACCATGATCCCGACCAGGGTGTCGAGCTGGTGGGGAGTCCAGGGGTCACTGTTCTCCGTGTTGGCCGCGCTCTCGACCGAGATGGCGCGGCTGTTGGCGGACGCGTTGGCATCGGCACGAACGTTGGTGTCCACGAACTGTCCGACCGCCCCGTCGTACCCGACGCCGAAGTGGCTCTCGGTGACGACACCCCTCTCGTTCCAGAAATCCCGTAGGCGCTCCGGCGACCACGGCGCGGCGGCGCTGTGCAGAATGAGCTGCGTCGGGGTGATGCGGGGTTGGGCAGTGTTCTCGGGTATGGGGAGCCATGTGGCCTCGCGGTACCTGGCCATCGCCTTCTCCTTTCGGCTGCCGAGGACACGCGCGGCGCCGAGCCCGCCGGGTGGCGCCGGCGACGAGTCCCGCCCGGTGTTCACAGGGGACAGTCACGCGCACGCGGGAACGGAGAAGTCGAAGAGAGGCCGGGCTCCGTCAGGCGGCCACCCATGGTCGCGGTGCGCTTCTCCAGGCGGTCCGGAGATTCACCCGGTGCCGACGCGGTACCGGACATGTCTCGGCATCGGCCGCACCGAGTCATCCTGGTGGGGCGACAGTTTCGCGCGGCTCTCCCCGGATTGCCGCGAGTCCGGCCGGTGGCCTCCGTCGGCGTCAGAACCGCGATGTCCACCATGACCGTCACCGCAGAATCGCGGATGGGCTCTCCTTCCATAGTACGCAGACGCCGGGACTGAGGTCGGGGGCAGGGAGGTAGTGCTCACCGCATGGCGCATGGCGACCTGAACCGGCGGTGTCCCATCGAACCGGCGGTGAGCGGGGCCGGTGATCGTCTGATACGACGAGTCTCGCCGATCCGAGGCGGGGCCGCGGTGGCTTCCTGCTCCACGGCTGGTGCGGCTCGACCAGGCGGTGAACAACCGGAACGCGTGCGGGCCCCCCGCCCATGTGGCGATCACTCCGGTTCCGCTGTTCCATGGAAAGGAGAAGGCAATGATGCTACGGCAGTTCGCCGCTCGGCGCGCGACGTGCAGCGCCGCGGGTTTCCATGATCCGCATCTTCTCCAGTCCCCTCAGGGAGTCCTGATGACTCGTAATCCTCATACGGCTGTCTCCAACCAGCCCGGTGAGAGGGAGGATCTCACTCAGGGGCCGGCGATCTTCCATGAGCCGTCGAAGGGAGAGCCGGGCGCGGAAAGCCCCCTGACCGCGAACGGACTGGAGAAAGTGCCGGGTCACGTCCACGTCCACGCCGAGAACGTGGCTGCCAAAGTGTGGATCCCGCCATCCGTCCCCCTGCACGACATCGGTGAGGCCTCGTTCGGGACCGCCGCCGCCACCATCGAGACAGTCCACGGGCCCGACGACCGGGTCCAGATCACGGACACGGCGAACTACCCGTGGCGTGCGCACTCCTCCCTGCTCATCACCGCCGCCGACAACTCCCAGTGGATCGGCACCGGCTGGTTCATCGGCCCGCACACTCTGGCCACCGCCGGACATGTGGTGCACATCAAGAACAGCGGCGTCCCCGGATGTGACGGCTGGGTGAAGAGCATCCAGGTCATGCCCGGCCGCAATGCGGGGTTCCTGCCGTACGGCTCCGTCACGAGCACCAATTTCCGCTCCGTCGAAGGCTGGACCGAGTCCGGTGACGAGAATCACGACTACGGCGCGATCATCATCCCCACCGAACTCGGCTCCACGACCGGATGGTTCGGACTCGGTGTCTGGCCCGATGCCGACCTGTTGGGCACCAGCGGAAACATCTCCGGTTACCCCGGCGACCAGCCGGTGGGCACCCAGTGGTACGACGCACGCGTCATCAGCTCCGTCAACGCCCTGAAGGTCTACTACGACATCGACACCGCCGGCGGGCAGAGCGGCAGTGCCGTGTACCGCGAGCACAACGACGGCCGGTACGCCATCGCCGTCCATGCCTACGGCGGCCCCACCACGAACTCCGGAACCCGCATCACGAGGGCGGTGTACGACAACCTCAGGGCCTGGTCGGCATGAGGTCGCACCGGCTTTTCGGGCGGCTGACCGGACGGCGCGGATGACGCAGCCGCAGGGCACCCGCCGCTGCCTCATCACCGGAGTCGTGCTCGACACCGCAGGCAAGCCGGTCCGGGGCGCGACCGTCCACCTCGTCGACGGGCCCGGCCCTTTCCCGGACATCGCCGCCCTGACCAGCGGTGAGGGCACCTTCTCCTTCTCGGTGCCGGTGGAAGGTGTCTACACGGTCCGGTGTCGCGCGCTTGATGACACGCTCTCGCAGGCTTCGGCACGGGCCACCTCCGGGGAACCGGCCCGGGTGGAGTTCCACGTCGGCGGAGTGTGATCCGTATGGCGGACGACCCGTGGTGCGGCTCCTCCGTGGCCACGGAGCGGCGTGCGAAGCCGTAAGGCATTCAGGCCTCCTCGTCGGCGCGACCCTCTCCCGCCATGTACCGCCAGACCAGGGCGTGAGCCAGGATGATCAGGACGATCAGCATGAGAGCCTCGGTCTGGATGGGGCGCAGTTCGACGTGGCGGGCGAGTTCGGGGAAGGCGCCGACGACGGCGATCAGGGCGTAGAGCAGCGCGGCAGCGACCTGCTGCCAGATGATGAAGTGGTCGCGGCGGGCCCGGGCCAGCAGTCGCAGGGTGCACACGCAGCCGATCACGGAGAGGACGATGAAGGCCGTCCGCCATACCCGCGGCTGCTCGGTACCCCCGACCTGGGCGAACAGGCCCATCAAGGCGGGCAGCAGGAAGGACAGGTAGATCCCGCCGACTACGCGGCGCAGGGCGGGGTCGCGCATCCAGTCGGCATGGCTCTGGACGACGTTCCACCACAGGCCGACCAGGGCGAAGCAGGTCGTGGAGAAGAGAGCGTAGAAGGTGCTGACATCCATGGATGGAGAGGATGGCAGCGCTCCCGGCCCCGGCGGGCGCCACACGCCCGGCGTCCACCCAGCGCCGCCGGTACGGGCTAGGACCACCGCGGCCGCCGTCGCCTTCCGGGCCGCCGTACCGGACCTGCCGATGCCCACCGACGCCGAGCGCTCCCTGCTGTCCGAGTGGCTGGACCGGCCCACCGGCACCACGCCCCGGCCCGTCCGGGCGCGCGCACGCGGGAGAAGGGTGGGTCACCGGCGTGACCCGCCCTGTGCGGCATGCGGCCGTCGTCCGGCAGTGGTCGTGACCGCTCAGTCACCGGTCACCGAGGTCGTCGCCGGGCGGACGACCCCCGCCCCCGCCGCACGGCCGCGGGGGCGGGGATGGGCATCCGCGGCCTCAGGGCGCCACGCAGCCGATCGTGCCCACCGGGAAGTCATTGCCCGACGAGGTGGCCGTGAAGCCGAACGTCACACTCCCGTCGGGATCGATCACCCGGTTGTGGTCGACGTTTCTGACCGTCACCGTGCCGTCGGACCCGGAGGACAGGGAGCCGTTCCACGCACTGCCGACCCGGGTCCCGGTGCCGGGCTTCCACTGCACGGCCCAGCCGTTGAGCGGCGACGTCCCGTGGTTCATCACCTCGACCGAGCCCTGGAAGCCGCCGTCCCAGGAGTTGACCACGTTGTAGACGGCCATGCAGGAACCGGTGTGCGTGGGCGGATCCGTCGGAGTCGGCGTCGGGGTCGGCGTACTGCCGGAGTTCCGGATGCCGGTCACCTCTCCGTTGCCGCCGTCGAAGACGACGTCGGAGCAGGAGAAGAAGTTCTCCTGGCTGTCCGAACGCACCCACTGCATGAAGATCAGAGCGTCGCCGGAGCGGCCGGAGGGCAGCTTCAGGTCCCAGTGGTAGTGGCCGCCATTGGTGCCGGGCGAGCCCTGCTGGGGCGGGTTGGTGACGGTCTGGACGAGCTCCAGGTCGTTCCAGCCCAGTGCGGACGTGGGCGACCAGCCGGGCTTGGTGACATAGACCCGGAAGTCACCCGGATGCGCGGCCCAGTTGCTGTACTGCACCTTGATCGTCGCCCCGGACGTCAGATGTGTGCGGGGCCAGTCCGCGCGGGCCGCGTTGTAGGCCGAGAAGTCGTACGGGGACCGGTCACCGGCGCTGCACAGCGTGCCGTCCGGCACATAGCCGGCGCCTCGCCCGGCGGCCTTGGAGTCGAGGACGGCGAACCAGTTGTACAGCGCCGACGAGCCGCTCTTGTTCAGCGCGTCCTCGCAGGCCGGGTTGGTCGGGTCCAGTCCCCCGGTGCCGGTGACGGCGTCCAGTTGGCAGAGGTAGGTGCGCGAGCCGGGCATCATCGCCACGCCGTGCGCCTGCGCGTCGTTCTGCCAGAGGAAACTGAGGCCCAGCCCTCCGAGCAGGGTGGCCAGTACCGCTGCCAGGGAGACGAATCTGCTGCGTAATGCCATGGGATCTCCTGTTCCGATCGTGAACTCATCAGGGCGGGCATACAGAGAGTTGGAACCCCCCGCCCGTCCGGGGAAGGACGTCGCCCGGACGCGCGGGGGGAGCTTCAGGAGGGGGTGGCGTGTGGCGCGAGGGTGCCGTTGTGGGCGGTGTTGCGGACGGTGGCCCCGTCCCGCGTCACCGACGGGCTGCTGTTGCGGTAGTTGGTGACGGCCGTCCCTTCCAGGGGCCGCTCGACCGACCAGCCGGTGAGCGGTTCGGCCCCGGTGTTCTCGACGGTGACCTCCGCCTGGTGTCCGCCCGACCAGGAGGAGGTGACCCGGAACCGGGCGGTGCACGCCGTGGGCGTGGAATCGGGGTCCGGATCCGGGTCGGGTGCCGTGTCGTAGGTCAGACCAACGTCGGACTGCGGTACCGGCGCGTCCTTCTCGATCTGCGTCGGCTGGCCGGTCTTGTCGTCCAGGGACATCCGGGACAGCAGGTCCTCGACACGGTCCGCCACCGGCAGCGACGGGTCCTGGTCGGGCGCGGCTGCGGTCGAGGGCGGCTCCGGGGGCGGGGCGGCGCCGGTGAGCCCGGTCAGGGACAGGACCACGGCACTCGGCGCGGCGGTGATCGCCGGCCGGTGGGAGAACGGCGTGCGGCTCATGTGGACGGGCCTTTCCGGACGGTCCGGCGGTGAGGTCGCCCCGGGGCCCGCCCTGTCGGCGCAGGGAGGAAGAGCGGGCCCCGGGGCAGGGGACACGGCGGGTGCGGGGCCCGCCGGTCGCGTCACGCGGTCGTACAGGTGGTGCCGTTCAGGCTGAAGCCGTTCGGCTGGGCGAACGTGCCGCTGTAGGTTCCCTGGAACCCGAAGGTCTGGCTGGCGCCGGACGCGATCTGCGTGTTGTTGTTCAGACCGCTCGCCGTCACCGTTCCCGAGGAGGGAGTGACGGACGCGTTCCAGGCGTTGGTGACGCGCTGCCCCGAGGGCAGGGAGAAGGCGAGCTTCCAGCCGTCGACGGCGGACGAACCGCCGTTCTTCACGGTGACGTTCGCGGTGAAGCCGCCCTGCCAGACATGGGTGGCGTACGACACCGTGCACGCCGCCGGGCCACTGGGGTCGGGCTCGCCCGGGGTGCCGCCGCCGGTGTTGACGGTCGAGGAGAAGGAGTTCACCGCGAGCCCCGCACCGTTCTGCCAGGGTTCGAAACCGGCCTGGATGCTCGTCAGGTACCAGTCGTCCCGCGCCATGCCGCGCGCGACGGTCTCCCGGACGAAGTCCATGACGTCGAAGCTCCAGCTGCCGATCGCGGACGGTGCGACGAAGGACAGCACGTCGTTGGAGCCGTTGCTGCCCGACCACACCTGCCAGGTACGCCCGCCCACGGTGGCCGTGCCGACCTGGGAGCCGATCGGCTGGATCGGACCGACCTTGTTGAACCAGATCATGATCTCGGTCCGGTTCACGCCGTCGGTCCGGGGCGTCGGATCCAGCCAGATGTCGTACGAGGCGTTGTACACGGCATCGCTGACATAGCCGTAGGAGATGCTGCTGGGCGCGCCGGAGATGCCGTTGATCCGCGCCGGGAGGTTGGTGCCCGGCGAGCAGTTGGTGTAGTGGCAGCCGTTGAAGACCGACGGGTACGACTTCGGAGCGCCGTTGGTCGGCACCGAGCCGTCGGCCTGTGCGACACGGAAGCCGGTGTCCGTGGCGGTGACGCACTGGGGGGCGCTGCTGCCCCAGCGGTTGTTCTGGACGACGTAGCGCCCCTGGATGGTGGTCGAACCGTACGGTTCGCAGATCGTGGTGTCGGCCTGGGCGGGCGCCGTCGCGGTCATCAGCGCCGCGACCACGGCGAAAGCGGTGAGCAGCGTCGCGAACAGGCCGCGCAGGGGGCGGGTGTGGTGCCGTAACCGTCGCATGCGGGGACCTCTCCAAGAGGGTGCGGGGGGCCTGCCGATCGGGAGCGCTCCCTTCTCCCCAACGATGGGAGCGCTCCCATAACTCGGTTCGGACGGGAGCGTAGAAGCTACACATGTCCCTGACAAGACTGTGCGCGGGCACGTGTCGAATTGATTTCGAAGCCGCAGGTCAGTGGGGATGATCCACAACGTGGCCCGCTACGGGAGCGCTCCCGAAACTTTCGGGGACGGCGTGACCGGCGGGGGCGGGCGAATGCGGACGGGTGGAGGGGGCGAGCGGGTGGGACGGCTCAGGCGGAGTCGCGGAGCACCAGTTCCGTGCGGAGGATGACGTGCCGCCAGGCCACCGCCGAGTCCTCCATTTCCTCCAGGAGCAACCGCACCATGGCCCGGCCGATCTCCTCCAGCGGCTGTCGGACCGTCGTCAGCTTCGGATCCGTGCGCTGGGCGAGCGGGAAGTCGTCGAATCCGATCACCGCGACGTCGTCGGGGACCCGGCGGCCCGCCGCCCGCAGGGCGGTCAGCGCTCCGGCGGCCATGGTGTCCGACGCGGCGAAGACCGCGTCCATCTCCGGTGCCCGCTCGAGGAGTTCGGCCATCGCCCGGCGCCCGCTGTCCTCCGAGAAGTCGCCCTGGACGATCCAGGAGGGCCTGCCCTCGGCACCCGCCCGCTCCAGCGCCTCACGGTAACCGCGCAACCGGCACTGGGCCACGTACATGTCGCGCGGGCCGGTGATGGTCGCGACGGCGCGGCGGCCGTGGCTCAGCAGGTGCGCCACCGCGCTGCGGGCTCCGCCGACGTTGTCCGCGTCGACGTAGGTCACGCTCTCGTCACCGGAGCGCCGGCCCAGCAGGACGGTGGGCAGCCCCACCTCGGCCAGCATGTCGGGCAGCGCGTCCTCGGCGTGCACGGACATCAGCATGACGCCGTCGACCCGGCCGCCGCGCGCGTACTCCACGAGGCGCTGCCGCTCGGCGTTCGTACGGACCAGGGTGAGCAGCAGTTGCACCTTGGTGTCGGTCAGCGCGTCGCCGACGGAGCGGACGATCTCCGAGAAGAACGGCTCACCGAACTGGCGCCAGTCCGGCTCCGTCATGACCAGCGCCACGGCGTCCGCGCGCCGGCCCGCCAGCGAACGGGCCGCCAGGTTGGGCACGTACCCGAGTTCGGCGATGGCGCGCTGCACGAGACGACGCGTCGAATCCTTCACGCCCGCCGCGTTGTTGATGACGCGGGAGACGGTGCCCCGCCCCACACCGGCGAGCGCGGCCACCTCCTCCAGCGTCGGTGTGCCGGGACGCTGCCTGCCCATGACCACCCCCCACGAGATCACTCGATCTTACGACCCAGGCCTGGCGGCAGGGTGCGGAAGGCGTTCTTCCGGGCGGCGTGACGGTCTTTTCGTCATGACCCGGGACAGTGCCCGCGGTGTCGTGACGCCATCCCGACCGAGCCTTCCGGCGTGGTGGAGACTGAGCGATGAGCCACGGCCCGTCCTCCACGGAGGCGGTTCGTGCGCATCAGCGGATTCGGAGACCGACGCACGTCACCCGCGCCGCCGGTCCGGCGACCCGCACTTCCCCGCACCGGAACCGGACAGGGACGGGCCGTGTCCGGTTCCGGTGCGGGCACTGGCCAGTCGCCGGGCCCCGCTGGACACTGGACGGGTCGGTGACCGCTTGGCCGAGGCCGGAGAGGACACGCTCATGAGGTTCAGTTACGCGCTGTTACCCGACTATCCGCTGCAGGATTCGCTGGCGTCCATCAGACTCGCCGACGAACTGGGCTTCTACGCCTGTTACGCGGCGGACGAGACATGGCACAAGGATCTGTGGCTGCTGTTCGCCGTGGCCGCCGGTCAGACACGGAACATCCGCCTGGGTCCCAGCGTCTCCCCGGTCACCCTGCGGGAACCCACGTTGATCGCGCAGGCGCTGGCCACGCTCGACGAACTCTCCGGCGGGCGCGCCGAGGCCGTGCTGTCCAGCGGCAACTTCGGCCTCCTGGCGCAGTACGGCATCGACTGGACCCGTACCCGGCCTCTGTCCCGCGTCAAGGAAGCGCTGCACGTGGTACGGACACTGCTGGACGAGGGCGCCATCACGCACCGCGGCGATTTCTACTCCTACGACGGGCTGTTCACCTTCGCCCGTCCGGTCCAGCAGCGCGTGCCTCTCAAGCTCGGGGCCATGCGGGGCCCCAAGTCCTTCGAGGCGGCCGGTGAGTTGTCCGACGGATGCCACCACGCGCTGAGTTACACCGCGGAAGCGTACGCATACGCCGTCCGCCACATCAAGGCGGGCGCGGAGCGGGCGGGCAAGGACTGGCGCTCCCTCGACATCGGCGCCTGGGTGGTGTTCGCCACCGGGCACGACTCCCGGCGGGCGAAGGAAGCGGCCCGCAGCATGGTGGGCATCTACGCCTCCTCCATGCCGGAGGAACAACTGCGCCGCAACGGTGTCGACCCCGCCGAGCTGAAACCGGTGGTCGAAGCGATCGGCGCGGGCGACCTGGCGAGGGGCATCGAACTCACCACGCCGGAGGTCGCCGAGCGACTGTCCATCGCGGGCACCCCGGACGAATGCGCGGAGAAGATCCGTACCCAGATCGCGCCCAGCGGCGTGAACCACGTCATCTGCGCCATCACGGACCGGCGGCTGGTACGGGCCTTCACCGGCCTGGAGTTGGACGGAGTGGCGGACGCCGACGACCAACTGCGCCTCATCAGCGAGCACATCATGCCGGCGATGGCCTGAACCCGGGCGGCCGGCCTCGGCGCCGGCCGCCCTCTCGGACTGGACCGACCTCTTGACAGGAAATTCCATCACTCCTTAAATCACGAATTGAAGAAAGCGCTCCTCCTCCCCACCCCCCACCTGTCGCACAGCCCCCACCGAACGCCGCACCAATGCCTCCACTCGGCTGTCATAGACACGCCAATCGGCCGGTGGTCGGAGACGGGAGAGGCCCCTCTCGAGCCGCCCCGGCGGACAGGAGAAGAAACGATGCACAGACCTTCGCGACCACGCCTCGGTGGCCGCTTCGGCAGTATCCCGGTCAGCCGTGTCCGCGGCCCCTGGACCGCTGTGGTCGTGGCCGCCGCCACCGCCGCCTCCGCCCTCACCGCCCTCCAGCCGGCCCGGGCCGCCGACGCCGCCCCGGGCTCAGCGGCCGTGGCCGCCGCGCTGCCCACGGGGTGGTCGACCGTGGTGAACAGCGGCAGCGGGAAGTGTCTGGACGCCCGGGCGGCCGGCACGGTCAACGGCACGGCCGTGCAGCAGTACACCTGCAACAACACCACGGCGCAGCAGTGGAGTCTCACATCGACCGGTGACGGCTACGTACGGATCAACAACCGCAACGACGCCCAGCAGGTGGTGGACGTCAGCGATGTGTCCACCGCCGACAACGCGGCCGTGCACCTGTGGACGTACGGGGGTGGCAACAACCAGCAGTGGCTGCCCGTCGACGAGGGCGGTGGCGCCTACCACTTCGTCAACCGGCACAGCGGCAAGTGCCTCGACGTCCCGTCCGCCTCGACGGCCGACGGCGTACAGCTGGTGCAGTACACCTGCAACGGCTCGGCGGCCCAGCGCTTCCAGGTCACGCCCGCGAGCACCGCGCCCGGGGACGTCGACCTCGGCCCCAATGTGGCGGTCTTCGACCCGTCGATGCCGTCGTCGACCATCCAGAGCCGACTGGACTCGATCTTCCGGCAGCAGGAGACGAACCAGTTCGGCTCCCAGCGCCACGCGGTCCTGTTCAAGCCGGGCACATACAGCAACGACGTCAATGTCGGTTTCTACACCCAGGTCCTGGGCCTGGGGCAGTCGCCCGACTCGGTCACGATCAACGGTGCGGTGCACGTCGAGGCGGACTGGTTCCCGCCGCAGAACGCCACCCAGAACTTCTGGCGCGGCGCCGAGAACCTCTCGGTGAACCCGACCGGCGGCACGGACCGATGGGCGGTGTCGCAGGCGTCCGCGTACCGGCGCATGCACGTGCGGGGCAACCTGGAGCTCAGTGACGGCGGCTGGTCCAGCGGCGGTTTCATGGCCGACAGCAAGATCGACGGCCAGGTCCGCTCCGGCACCCAGCAGCAGTGGCTGACCCGCAACTCCCAGCTGGGCAGCTGGACCGGCTCGAACTGGAACATGGTCTTCGTCGGCAGCCAGGGCGTGCCCGGCACCAGCTTCCCCAACCCGCCCTACACCACGGTGGGCCAGACCCCGACGGTGCGGGAGAAGCCCTTCCTGTACGTGGACGCGGCAGGGGCCTACAGGGTCTTCGTCCCGGCGCTGCGGACCAACTCCACGGCGACCACGTGGGCGAACGGAACGGCGGCCGGCACCTCGCTCGGCATGGACCGGTTCTACGTCGTCAAGCCGGGCGCGAGCGCCGCGCAGATCAACGCCGCGCTGGCCGAGGGGAAGAACCTGCTGGTCACTCCGGGCGTCTACCACCTGAACGAGACCCTGCGGGTGACCCGGCCCGACACCGTGGTCCTCGGACTCGGACTCGCCACCTTCGTCCCGGACAACGGCGTCACGGCCATGACGGTCGCCGACGTCGACGGGGTGAAGATCGCGGGTGTCCTCTTCGACGCCGGCACCACCAACTCGCGGACCCTCATGGAGGTCGGCCCGTCCGGCGCCTCGGCCGGCCATGCGGCGAACCCCACCTCGCTGCACGACGTGTACTTCCGTGTCGGCGGCGCCCACGCCGGCAAGGCCACGACGAGCCTCGTCGTCAACAGCGACCACGTCATCGGTGACCACATGTGGATCTGGCGCGGCGATCACGGCGACGGCATCGGCTGGAACACCAACACCGCCGACACCGGTCTCGTCGTCAACGGCGACAACGTGACGATGTACGGCCTGTTCGTCGAGCACTACCAGAAGCACCAGACCATCTGGAACGGCAACGGCGGGCGGACGTACTTCTACCAGAACGAGATGCCGTACGACCCACCCAACCAGGCCGCCTGGATGAACGGCTCCACACAGGGCTACGCGGCCTACAAGGTCGCGGACCACGTGACCAGCCACCAGGCGTACGGGCTCGGCAGCTACTGCTACTTCAACGTCAACCCCGGCGTCACCGCCGAGCACGCCTTCGAGGTCCCCAACAACCCGAACGTGCGTTTCCAGAACATGGTGACCGTCTCCCTCGGCGGCACGGGCACCATCCGGCACGTCATCAACGACCGGGGAGGGCCCTCCAACTCCGCCACGAATGTCGCCAACCTGGTGAACTACCCGTGAGGCGCAGCTCGACGCGTTCGCCGGCTCCGAGCGGCGGCTGAGCGTCCGGCCCGAAACGCGGCCCCGGCAGAGTCCCGCCCCAGTGGGGTGGGGCTGCTGCCGGGGCCGCCCTCGTGACCCCGATGGTGGGACCGGCGCCTCGCGTCCCACCGCCGGCGTCGATTGAAACCGTTCAATCGGGCGGGCGCCGCGCGATCACGGCCTCCACCCAGCGCGTCCGCCCTCACCACAACAAAGAGCCGCACGCTCATTGACCCTCGCCTCACGGGCTCTCTACGTTCCCCGTGAATCGATTCATCATTTCCATGTGAGGAGTCGTAGTGGTCAGCAGGAGAAGCATCATGGCGGCCGCGGCGGCCACGGTTGCCGCGGCCGCCGTCGACGCCGGGTCGGCAACGGCCGCGCCGGTGAACGCGTCCGCCCGAACACCCGCGCGGCGCGGCGCCCCGCGCGTCACCCGTCCGACCGTCGAGTACGTGCGGCACCCCCTGGGCCTCGACGTGCAACGCCCCCGGCTCAGCTGGCCCCTGGTCTCGGACACTCCGGGAGTGCGCCAGAGCGCCTACCAAGTACGTGTCGCCTCCCGCGCGTCGGGCCTCGCACGCCCCGACATCTGGGACAGCGGCAAGGTCACGTCGGGCGAGTCCGTGCTCGTCCCGTACGGCGGCCCGCGACTACGGCCCCGGACACGGTACTTCTGGTCCGTCCGGGTGTGGGACGCCGACGGCCGTGTCTCCCCCTGGAGCACGCCGTCGTGGTGGGAGACCGGTCTCATGGACGCTTCGCAGTGGTCCGCGCGATGGGTCTCCGCTCCCCCGGAGCTCACGGACGCGCCGTCGCTGGAGGGCAGCTCCTGGATCTGGTTCCCCGAGGGCGATCCGGCGAGCAGCGCCCCGGCGGCGACCCGCTGGTTCCGCCGTACCCTCGACGTTCCCGACGCAGTCACGGCGGCGAAGCTGGCCATCACCGCGGACAACGTGTACACCGTGTCCGTCAACGGCACCGAGGTCGCGCGCACCGACCTGGCCACGGACAACGAGGGGTGGCGCCGCCCGGCCGTGATCGACGTCCTCGCGCAGGTGCGTTCCGGTGAGAACGTCCTCGCGGTCGCCGCGACCAACGCGGCCGAGGGACCCGCCGGTATGGTCGCCGTCCTCACGCTCCGCACGGCGTCCGGCGAGCGGCGGATCGTCACCGACGCGTCCTGGAGGTCGACGGACCGCGAACCGGCCGAGGGCTGGCGCGACGCCGGCTTCGACGACGGCGGCTGGCCGGCGGCGAAGGAGGCCGCCGCGTGGGGAACCGGCCCCTGGGGAAAGGTGGTCCCGGCCTCCTTCGCCGTCACCCAGCTGCGGCACGAGTTCCGGCTCCCGCGCAAGGAGGTGTCCCGCGCGCGGCTCCACGCCACGGCCCTCGGCCTGTACGAGGCGCACCTGAACGGCCGGCGTGTGGGCCGCGATCATCTAGCGCCCGGCTGGACCGACTACCGCGAGCGCGTGCAGTACCAGACGTACGACGTCACCGCGTTGCTGCGGCCCGGCGGCAACGCGATCGGGGCGTATGTGGCCCCCGGATGGTACGCGGGCAACGTCGGCATGTTCGGCCCCCACCAGTACGGTGAACGACCGGCGTTCCTCGCCCAGTTGGAGGTCGAGTACGCCGACGGGACGAGTGAGCGCATCACCTCGGGCACCGACTGGCGGGCCGCCTCGGGGCCGATCGTCGCCGCCGACCTCCTCAGCGGCGAGACCTACGACGCGCGCAAGGAGACCCCCGGCTGGACCTCACCCGGCTTCGACGACCGGACCTGGCTCGGCGTCCGCGAAGCGGGCGAGGGCGCTCCCGGTCGGATCGTCGCGCAGTCGGACGGCCCGGTGCGGGTGACCGAGGAACTCCCGGCCCGGAAGGTGACGGAGCCCGAGCCGGGTGTCTTCGTCTTCGACCTGGGTCAGAACATGGTCGGCTCGGTGCGCCTGCGGGTCTCGGGTGAGGCGGGGACGACCGTACGGCTCAGACACGCCGAGGTGCTCAACCCGGACGGCACCCTCTACACCGCGAACCTGCGCAGCGCCGCGGCGACCGACACGTACACCCTCAAGGGCGGCGGCGAGGAGACGTACGAGCCGCGCTTCACCTTCCACGGCTTCCGCTACGTCGAGGTGACCGGGTTCCCCGGCACTCCCCCGGCGCGGGCCGTGACGGGCCGGGTCATGCACACCGACGCGCCCTTCACCTTCGAGTTCGAGACCGACGTCCCCATGCTGAACACGCTCCACCGCAACATCACATGGGGTCAGCGGGGCAACTTCCTCTCCGTGCCGACGGACACGCCCGCCCGCGACGAGCGGCTGGGGTGGACGGGTGACATCAACGTCTTCGCGCCGACGGCCGCGTACACGATGGAGTCGGCGCGCTTCCTCACCAAATGGCTGGTGGACCTGCGCGACGCCCAGACCCCGCAGGGCGCCTTCACGGACGTGGCACCGATCGTGGGCAACATCGGCAACGGCGCCGCCGGCTGGGGCGACGCGGGTGTCACGGTCCCCTGGGCCCTGTACCGGGCCTACGGGGACCTCCGGGTGCTGGAGGACGCCTGGCCGTCGGTCCGGGCCTGGCTGCGGTACCTGGAGACGAACAGCGACGGTCTGCTGCGGCCGGCCGCCGGATACGGCGACTGGCTGAACGTCTCCGACGAGACGCCGAAGGACGTCATCGCCACGGCGTACTTCGCGCACAGCGCCGACCTCGCGGCCCGGATGGCCCGCGAGCTGGACCAGGACCCCGCCCCCTACACCGACCTCTTCACGCGTATCCGCACGGCGTTCCGGAACGCCTATGTCGGCGCCGACGGCAGGGTGAAGGGTGACACTCAGACGGCCTACGTCCTCGCCCTGTCGATGAACCTGCTGCCGGACTCCCTGCGGAAGGCGGCGGCCGACCGGCTCGTCGCCCTGATCGAGGCGAAGGACTGGCATCTGTCGACGGGTTTCCTCGGCACTCCCCGGCTGCTGCCCGTCCTCACCGACACGGGCCACACCGACGTCGCGTACCGGCTGCTGCACCGTCGTTCCTTCCCCAGTTGGGGCTACCAGATCGACAAGGGCGCCACCACCATGTGGGAACGCTGGGACTCCGTCCGGCCCGACGGCGGCTTCCAGACACCGGACATGAACTCCTTCAACCACTACGCCTACGGCTCGGTGGGCGAGTGGATGTACACCAACATCGCGGGCATCTCGGCGGCCCGGCCCGGCTACCGCGAGATCGTCATCCGCCCACGCCCGGGCGGCGACGTCACCTCCGCCCGCGCCAGGTTCACCTCGCCCTACGGTCCCGTCACGACACAGTGGCGCGGGCGGTCCGGCGACTTCACCCTGTCGTGCACCGTGCCGCCCAACACCACCGCCGAGGTCTGGATCCCCACGGACGCCCCGGGCGCGGTCACCCACACCGACGCGACGTTCCTCCGTGCGGAGGACGGCTGCGCCGTCTACCGGGTCGGCTCCGGCAGCCACCGCTTCACCGCGTAACACTCAACGCGCCGGGTGGGCCGGCCGGGCAGGCGGTCCCGCCGGCCCCTCGGCGCAGAGGTACGGCCGGGCCAGGAGCAGGCCGGTGGTGGTCGTGGCGATGCCGAAGTGGACCGGGGCGAGGTGGACGAAGTCCGTGTAGTGGATCGCGCCGTGCACCACGACGGCGGGCAGGAAGCCCGCGGCCGCCGCCGCGGCCAGGGTCCAGAACACCCAGCTCTCGCCCCGCCGCCAGCCCCAGGCGCTGAGCAGCGAAATGGCCACGGCGGCGGACATCAGGGCGCCCCCGAATCCCGCGCGGTCGTGGGCGATGAACGGCACAAGGCGGGGACTGACGGCCTCCAGCGTGCCTGTGCCGGTGCCGAGGAAGGCCAGGTCGGTCGGTACGAAGACGCCGGTCAGACCCACCACCGAGATCACCGCTCCGCCGACGAACAGCCCCGCTCCCGTGACGATCAGCAGCAGTTGGCCGACCAGTGCCCTACGACGCTCCCGCTCCGGCCCTTCGGGGGCCACGCGCCAGCGGGGTGAGTGCGGGGTCCGGCGGACCGCGGCCACGAACATCGGGAACAGCACGACCGCGGTGGCGGTGTGCAGGGGTTCCACGAAGCCGGTGGCCAGGAAGTAGAACAGGGTGGGGAAGCCGATCGCCCCCGACAGCAGATACGCCTCGCGGGCCCAGGGCCGACCGCGTCTGATCCCGCCCACGGCGAGGCCGGTGTAGAGGGCGCCGATCGCCACCATGGTGCCGGCCATGGTGATCCGGTCGTGCTGGAGGAAGTGGACCAACTGGTGGTTGGCGGCGTGCAGTTCGTGCAGCGTCAGGCCGAGGTAGTCACGGTCGTACCAGAGCAGCACCGGCCCGAGCGTGATCGCGGCGGCGCCGAGTCCGGCGCCCGTCATGCCGAGGCCGACGAGCAGCGCCCACCACCAGGCCGGCCAGCGGCGGGGATCACGGCCGACGTCGCGCAGCGCGGGAGCGGGCTCGGTGGGCGTGGCCGCCTCGGTGACCCGTGCGAACCAGCCGGGTCCGGCCTCGACGAGCACCCCGGGCCGGGCGAGGACGACGGTGCCGGGTACCTCGAGCGCGGCGGCCGCGGCGGTCACCGACGGGTCGGACACACGGACCACGTGCGGGTCGTCGCTGCCGGTGAATCCGTCGACGTGCGGCTCGAGGGCGGCCTCGGTCTCCGGGTCGCGGGCACGGACGACCAGCGGGATCGACCGGCCGGCAGCGGCCTCCCGTACGGTCCGGACGTCGGCCGCGGAGACGGGCCCCACCTCGACGACGCCGGCCCCGAGCGGGGGCATGGCGCGCACCGCTTCACGGGCGAGTGAGGGCGGGACGGAGATGCCGAGCCGTACGGTCACGGGCGCGCCGGCGAGGTCGCCGGCGAGGTGCCGCGGCGGATGGCGGTGGCCGAACGCGCGGGCGATGAGCCGCGCGCCGGCGGGACGGGACCCGATCGAGGCGAGCAGCCGCAAGGCGGTTCGCTGCGAGCGGCGCTCCCCGAGTACGGCGGCGGCCGGGCCCCGCAGTGGGTGGTAGGTCCAGTCCGGCATCAGTGGTTCTCGCTGTTCGTCGCGGTGGCCCGGTGGCCGGGCTGGGTCCAGCCGAGCACCGGCGTCATGGCCCGGAGCGTCACCCGCGTCGGTGTCAGCCGGGCGGCGGTGTCACGCAGCAGCACCGCGGGCGGCCACGCCAGCTGGCCGATCGTGCCGAGCCGGGCGGAGCGGCGCGTGACGGCCCGGGTCCGCGGGCGGCGCAGCAGGTCGTACGAGCGGAGCGCGGCGGTCACGTCCGGTGTGCCGTCGAGACAGTGGGCGAGGGTGACCGCGTCCTCCAGCGCCTGGCACGCGCCCTGGCCGAGATTGGGGGTCATGGCATGGGCCGCGTCGCCCAGCAGCGCGACCCGGCCGCGGACGAAGGAGGGCAGCGGCGGCAGGTCGTACAGGTCGTGCCGGAGCACCGCGTCCTCGGGGACCGCGGCCAGCAGGGCGGGGACGGGATCCGGCCAGGTCCCGAACCGGCGCACCAGTTCGGCGTATTCGGACGAGGCGGAGGGCGTTCCCGCCGGCAGCGAGGCGGTGGCGAAGCAGTACATCCGCCCGCCCGGCAGCGCGGTGTATCCGAAGCGCTCTCCGCGGCCCCAGGTCACCGCGCCCTCGGAGGGCGGCTCGGCGAGGGGGCCGGTGACCATGCGCCAGGCGGTGTATCCGGCGTACCGGGGGCCGGGCGCGTCGGGCCACAGGGAGCGGCGGACCGCGCTGCGCAGTCCGTCGGCGCCGACCAGGAGGTCGGGCCGGGACTCGCGCCCGCGATGACCGACGACCGGGCGTTCGCCGTCGTCGCGGACGGCGGACACCTCGTTGCCCGGCAGCAGGCTGTCGGCGGGCAGCGCCTCGGCGAGCACCCGCGACAGGTCCGCGCGGTGCAGGACCAGCAGGGGATGTCCGAAGCGGCGCTCCAGCTCCGCGTTGTCCGTGCGGGACAGTTGACGGCCCCGGCGGTCGCGTACGCCTCCCGCGGTCTCGACGGCGCCGAGGGCCCGGACGGCGTCGGCCAGGCCGAGCACCTCGAGCGCGTGCAGCGCGTTGGGCCACAAGGAGATGCCGGCACCGATCTCGGTGAATCGCGGGGCTCGTTCCAGTACCTCGACGCGCCAGCCCCTGCGGTGCAGGGCGAGGGCCGCCGCGAGGCCGCCGATCCCGCCGCCGACGACGGTCGCGGCGCGCTGTGGCATGGTTCCTCGCTCCTGGTCCGTGGGCGCCGCCCTTGTCGACCGGCCTTCGTGCGGTGGCCGAGCGCCGAGCGGTGCGACGTACATCCGGCCGGGCAGCGCCCCATGCCAACATGTCGACAAGCGCCTGTCAACGTGCCGAGGGACGGACCGGCCGCCCCTCGGCGGGCTGCGTCAGGCCGGTGTCCCGGTGGAGAGCGCGCCGCGCAGGGGGAGCGCGATCGACAGCGCGACCAGGACGAGGAGGGCGCTGGCCCAGAGCGGGCCGAGATTTCCGGCCGTGGTGCCGAGGGTGGCCCCGGCGACGAGTGGTCCCACGGCGGCCCCGACGTTGAGTGCCGCGGTCGCGTACGAGCCGGCCATGGTGGGGGCTCCGGCCGCCTCGTAGAGGATCCGCGTGATGAGGGTGCTGCCCAGCGCGAACGACAGTGCGCCCTGCACGAAGGCGAGGGTGAGCAGAGCGACCGGCCGGTCGGCCAGCACTGCCAGGGCGGGCCAGCCCGCGAGCGCCAGCGGACCGCCGATCGCGATGACCCGTCGCGGGCGCCGGTCGGACACGCGTCCGGCGAGGGTGACGCCGGCGAAGGAACCGGCACCGAAGAGCACCAGGGCGACGGGGATCCACAGTTCGTCCAGCCCGGCGGTGTCCGTCACGACCGGGGCGAGGAAGGTGAAGCCGGCGAAGGTCGCCGCGTTCACCAGCGCGCCGAGCAGCATCACCAGGACCAACCGCCCGCTGGTGAGCTGTGCGAGCTCCGCCCGCAGGGCCGGCCGGGCGCCGGTGCCCTCCGTCGCGCGTCGCGCCGGCATTCCCAGCAGGATGCCGAGCGCCGCGGGCAGGCAGAGAGCGGCGACGGCCCAGAACGTGGCCCGCCAGCCGAGCAGCGTGCCGAGGACCGATCCGGCCGGTACACCGGCGATCGTCGCCACCGTCGTGCCCGACAGCAGCACCGCCAGCGCGCGTCCCTTCCGGTCGGGAGAGACCAGCGCGGCGGCGGTCGTCAGGGCAACGGCGAGGAATCCGGCGTTGGCGAGCGCGGCAACGATCCGGGTGACGAACAGGACCGGGAACGTGGTGGTGGTGGCGCCGACGGCGTGAGCCGCCGAGAACACGACGACGAAACCCAGAAGACTGCTCCGCCCCGGCCAGTTGCGGGCCGACGCGGCCACGAGCGGGGCGCCGACGATCATTCCGATCGCGAAGGCGGAGGTGAGCGTGCCCGCCGTCCCGACGGTCACGTCGAGGTCGGCGGCGATGTCCGGGACGAGGCCGGCGAGCATGAATTCCGAGGTGCCCATGGCGAAGACGGCCAGGGCGAGCAGGTACAGCGGAAGAGGCATCGAGTGGCTCCGAGGTGAGGAGAGGCACGGCAGAGGCGTCTCGTCACCGCGGTCAGCACCCCGGGGCACACGCGTCCGGCCGCGGACTGCGGCGGGACGGCGGGACTACGAACTCAGTGGTTCAGGGGGCTGACGGCGTGACCGTAAGCCCCCACCTCGTCCGACTCGGGGCTCGACATGGCCCGCACGCTACCCGACCGGTACCCCTCGAAGCACCTCGGTTCGCCGAGCCGGGTCGTCCCGGTGATCGCCGGGACGACCGGGGCGATGGCCGGCTCGGGGTCGAGGACGGTGACATCGAGGTCCGGGACGAGGGCGTCGGCGGTTGGGTGACGCCGGGCCGACCCGTCCCCTCCGCCGCGTCGTTGGCGCAGCGGAAGCCGAGGTTGGCGCAGGAGGAGTCCGGGGTGTTGGCGGAGCGGGCGGCGACCCGGTGGCGGTGGCCGGCGGCTACCGGTATGCCGGGCCGGCCCTTCGGCCTGAGGGACAGACCGGCCGCAGCCGGTGGTGGCGGACTCGCCGACGTCCAGCGGTAGGCCAGGTACGTCGGCGG
The DNA here is from genome assembly GCA_014650015.1 of Streptomyces griseoloalbus. Lineage (GTDB taxonomy): Bacteria > Actinomycetota > Actinomycetes > Streptomycetales > Streptomycetaceae > Streptomyces > Streptomyces griseoloalbus. The sequence continues at coordinate 218,005 of BMUD01000010.1, read as the reverse complement.
CTCGGCCTTCTCCACCCGCCATTGAGTGCGACTCCTCGGTTGCACGTACCCCCCTCAGACGCAACCCGAGGGTTGCACTACTCCGCTCCTGCGATCGAGTGGTGACCACTGGGGCACGAGCGTACGGTCGAACGGTGGACTTCCCGAAAGGGCGACCCGGTATGACCAGCGGTCCGCGATCGGCGCCCGCCTCCCACAACGCCGCCCGGAAGACCGGCGGTGACGGAAGTGCCATGGCCCTGCTGGTCATCGCGGCATGTCAGCTCATGGTGGTACTGGACATCACCATCGTGAACATCGCGCTGCCGCACATCCAGCGCTCCCTGGACTTCTCCACCACCAGCCTGTCGTGGGTGGTCAACGCCTACACCCTCACCTTCGGCGGTCTGCTGCTGCTCGGCGGCCGGGCCGGCGACATCCTCGGCAGACGGCGCGTCTTCATCTTCGGCGTGCTGCTCTTCGTGCTGGCCTCCCTGCTCGGCGGGCTCGCGCAGAACTCCGGCCAACTCCTGGCCGCCCGCGCCCTCCAGGGCGTGGGCGGCGCCATCGCCTCCCCGACGTCCCTCGCCCTGATCAGCACGACCTTCCGCGAGGGGCCGGAACGCAACCGGGCCTTCGGCGTCTTCGCCGCGGTGTCGGCGGGCGGCGGTGCGATCGGCCTGCTGGCCGGCGGCATCCTCGTCGAGTGGCTGAACTGGCGGTGGGTGCTCTTCGTCAACATCCCGATCGGCATCCTCATCGCCCTCGCCACACCACGCTGGATCAAGGAGTCCGAACGCCATCCGGGACGCTTCGACATCACCGGCGCGCTCCTCTCCACCGTGGGCATGGTCCTGCTCGTCTACGGCTTCATCAGGGCCGCGCAGGACGGCTGGGGGGACGCCCTCACCCTGGCCTCGTTCGGTGCGGCGGTCCTCGCCCTCACGGCGTTCGTGCTGGTCGAGAGAAGCTCCCGGCAGCCGATCACACCGCTGCACATGTTCGCGGACCGCAACCGCGCGGGCACGTACGGCATCATGCTGTGTCTGGCCGCGGCGATGTTCGGCATGTTCTTCTTCCTGACGCTCTTCGTGCAGAACGTGCTCGACTTCAGCCCTCTCCAGGCCGGACTCGCCTTCCTGCCGGTCAGTGCGGTCATCGCGATCGGTGCCGGGCTGACCTCGCGGTTCCTGCCCGTGTACGGGCCCAAGCCGTTCATGGTGGGGGGCGGCATCCTGGCGGCGGCGGGCCTGGCCTGGCTGACCCTGACCGATGTCCACTCCACGTACGCGGGCAGCGTCCTCGGTCCCATGCTCGTCTTCAGTCTCGGCATGGGCATGGAGTTCGTATCGCTGACCCTCATGGCGCTGTCCAACGTCCCCGTGCGGGAGACCGGCGCGGCCTCCGGCCTCCTCAACGCCACGCAGCAGGTGGGCGGATCGCTCGGCCTGTCCATCCTGGTCACGATGTTCGGTACGGCCAGCGGCAACGAGGCGGAGAAACAGATCCCGCGCTTCCTGCAGCAGGCGACCCCCACCGAGCGCGCACGCTTCCAGCACACCGGAGAGCTGCCACCGCCCTGGGCCGACGAGGTCCTCACGGCCGGTGTCTCGGCCGCCTTCGTCATGGCGGCGATCTTCGCCGTGCTCGCCGCGCTGATCGCCGTCGTGGCCATCCAGGTCCGCCCCTCCGACCTGCAGCGCCTCCAGGGCGGCACGGGCCTCGGTCCGGGGTGAGACGTCGAGAGGGCGAGGGCTCCGGGGTCCATGGGCCTGGACGAGCCGGAACGGCCGGGCGTGCGTCCGGTCCGCCGGCGTTCGACAGGTCCCGGAGCGGTCGCCGGGCCCACGCCGCGATGAAAGTTATTGACATGTGACAGGCGATCCGCTGAAACCAACTTCCCACCAGGGAACGCTTCCCTCCGCATGGTAGCCATGACGACGGAGGGCCCCTATGACGACGCCCGTGCACGACCCGGTCGAGGGCACCGCGCAACCGCCGCGATCACGCAGGGCTTTGGTGGCGGGGTCGGTGGGCAACTTCATCGAGTGGTACGAGTTCGGCGTCTACGGATACTTCGCCACCATCATCGCCGCCAACTTCTTCACCCCCGACGGCGGGAGCGACGCCGAGGCGCTCGTCAAGACGTACGCGTCCTTCGCACTCGCCTTCTTCTTCCGCCCGGTCGGCGCGGCGGTCTTCGGCCGGGTGGGCGACCGGCTGGGACGGCGCCCCACGCTGATCCTCGTCATCTGTCTGATGACCGGCGCCACCACCTTGATCGGCCTGCTGCCGACGTACGCCACCCTGGGTGCCGCGGCACCCTGGCTGCTGACGTTCCTGCGCATCCTCCAGGGCCTTTCCGCGGGAGGAGAGTTCGGCGGCGCCGTGTCGATCATGACGGAGTTCGCCCCGCTGGGCCGGCGCGGCCTGTACGGTTCCTGGCAGTCCTTCACGGTGGCCCTCGGCCTGCTCGCCGGAGCGGGCATGGCGGCACTGCTGGCGAGCCTGCTGACCGAGTCCGAGCTCAACGGGTGGGGCTGGCGGCTGCCGTTCCTGCTGACACTGCCCCTGGGGCTCGCCGCCCTGTGGCTGCGACTGAAGCTGGAGGAGACGCCCTCCTTCCGGCGGGCCCGGAGCCGGACCCCGGACGAGAAGGGCTCCTTGCGACCGGTTCCGTCGGCCTCTGCCCCCGCCCGGGAGACGGCCAGGGCGATCGCGCTCGGTGCCGGCCGGCTCATGGGCTGGTCCGCGGCCGGCTACACCTTCCTGGTCGTCATGCCGTCCTATCTGCAGAGCACGCTCAACGCGACGTTCCAGCAGGCCCTGATCGCCACGGTCCTGGCCAACCTGGGCTTCGCCGCCTCCATCGTCCCGGCGGGCGCACTGAGCGACCGCATCGGCCGGCGCCCGGTGATGGTGGCCGGCGCGGTGCTCGTGGCCGCCCTCGCGTTCCCTCTGCTGAACCTGTTGCAGGACACTGCTGCCTCCACGGCCGCCAAGGGCCTCGCGGTGTTCGCCGCCGGCGCGGTGGTCGGCCTGATGGCGGGGCCCGGTCCCGCGATGCTCGCCGAGATGTTCCCCACCCGTGTCCGCTACACCGGTCTCGGACTGGCGTACTCGCTGTCCAACGCGGTCTTCTCCGGTTGTGCGGGCCTGATCATCACCGAAGCGATCCAGCGGACCGGCGACATCGACATCCCCGCGTACTACGTGGTCACGACCTGCGCCGTCAGCACGTTCGCCCTGATCACCCTGCGCGGGGACGACCACCGTCGCGCGTTGCGCGACTGACGGACCGACCGACTGGCGAACCGAGGGCCCGGCGGGCCGGCTGGCGGCCCGCCGGGCCGGAAACGAGGTGTGAGGATGCGGATCATCGGGCTGATGTCGGGAACGTCCCACGACGCGGTCGACGCCGCCGCGGCCGACCTGGCGCTCCGGGGCGACAGCCTGCTGCTGACCCCCCTGGGGATGGTGAGCGCCCCCTACCCCGAGGAGCTGCGGGCCGCCTTGACCACAGCGCTGCCGCCGGCGTCGACGACCATGCGGGAGGTGTGCCGGCTCGACACCCGGATCGGTCAGGCCTTCGCCGCGGTGGCCGACCGAGCCGTCCGGGAACTGTGCGACGGGCGTGCCGACCTCGTCGTCTCGCACGGCCAGACCGTCTACCACTGGGTCGAGCAGGGCCGGGTGCACGGCACGCTGCAGATCGGCTCGCCCGCCTGGATCGCCGAGGCCACCGGCTGCCCTGTGGTGTCCGACCTGCGCTCCCGAGACGTCGCCGCCGGCGGCCAGGGCGCACCCCTGGTGAGCATCGTCGACGTGATGTGGCTGCGTGGGCGGCCCGGTGTGCCGGCCGCCCTGAACCTCGGTGGCATCGCCAATCTCACGGTGGCCCCCGCGGCGGGTGAACCGGTCGCCTTCGACACCGGCCCCGGCAACGCCCTCATCGACGCGGCGGTGCACGCCCTCACCGACGGCCGCCTCGACTACGACCGGGACGGGTCACTGGCCGCCCGGGGCAGCGTCGACGCGGCTCTGCTGCGACGGCTCCTCGACGAGCCGTACTACGCGAAGCCGCCGCCCAAGACGACCGGCAAGGAACTGTTCCACTGGCCCTACCTGCGGGCCGTCCTGACCGACGGTGACCGGCTCCCGGCCGAGGACGTGGTCGCCACCGTCACCCGGCTCACCGCCCGTACGGTCGCCGACGCGGTCCGTTCGGCCGGCGCCGGCGAGGTCATCGCCTCGGGCGGCGGCATCCGCAACCCGACGCTGATGTCCATGCTCCGCTCCGCGCTGCGCGACACGCCGTTGCGGACCTCCGACGACCTCGGGCTGCCGTCGGCGGCCAAGGAGGCCTACGCCTTCGCCGTCCTTGGTTTCCTGACCGTGCAGGGGCTGGCCGGGACGGTTCCGGCCTGCACCGGCGCCCGGCACCCCAGCGTCCTCGGGTCGATCACGCCCGGTGGCCGGGCCCTGCGCCTGCCGGAACCCGCCGCCACCGCGCCCGTGCGCCTGCGCGTGGTACCGGTCTGACATCCGTGTGCCGGAAGGGCACCGCCGACGTGCGGTCCGTGTCGGTTACGATCACCACCGCCGTGTCCGACCCGACGCGCGGCTGGGCGGTGCTTCGCCGGACTCACCCAGCCGCGTCCGATGCCGGAGCGGGCGGCGTGGCCGCGCGCAGAGAACCAGCGAGGGAGTCCGATGATCTTCATCACCGCCAAGTTCCGTGTCCGTCCCGAGTACGCGGACCAGTGGCCGCAGATCACCGCCGAGTTCACCGCGGCCACCCGCGAGGAACCGGGCTGCCTGTGGTTCGACTGGTCCCGCAGTGTCGAGGATCCGACGGAGTACGTCCTGGTCGAGGCCTTCCGCGACGACGAGGCGGGAGCGGCCCACGTGCGGTCCGAGCACTTCGGGGCGGCGCGGCGGACCCTGCCGCCCCACCTCGCCGAGACGCCGCGGATCGTGAACACGACGCTTGCGCAGGACGACTGGTCCCTGCTGGGCGAGATGAGCGTCGCCGAGCAGGACTGACACGCCGCCCGGCGTGGACGGGCAGCGTGTCACAGCGCGTTCCGAGCGGTTCAGTGGCCGCGGCGACGCAGCGTCAGGTCGGTGACCACGGGACGGTGGTCCGAGGCCTCGCTCGCCACCGTTCGGGCGCCCACCACGGTGACGTCGGGCGAGACGGTGACGAAGTCGATCCGCTTGACCGGGTCGAGCGCCGGATACGTCCCCCCACCGTCGGGTGCCGTGTCCCGCAGCCGCTGCCACAGCGGCGCCAACTCGGGAGCCGTCGCTTCCGCGTTGAAGTCGCCGACGAGGATCTTCGGTCCGCGATCGGCGGCCAGCACGTCGAGCATGTCCGCCACCTGGGCCTCGCGGACCGACGGGTCGGCCCGGTAGTCCAGGTGCGTCGCATAGACGTGCGCGTGCGCGCCCCGCACGTTGACCACCACTTCGGCGAAGCCGGGCGCCGGGGCCGGCACCGGATCGGAGGTCTGGGTGGAGAGCCGGGTGATCTCGTGGTTCTCGGCGTGGAGCACGGGGTAGCGGCTCAGCACGGCGACGCCGTACTGCCGGCGCTCGCCGTCCGGGGTGGCCGGGTCCAGATCGTAGATCGGTGCGAAGAACACCCGCATGTGCAGCTTCTCGGCGAGCGCGTGGGCCTCGTCGACGAAATCGCTGCGTGCACCCCAGTGCACGTCGACTTCCTGAAGCCCGATCACATCGGCGTGCAGATCGCGTAGGGCCGCGGCGGTGCGGTCGAGGTCGAAGACCTGGTCCTCGCCCGCGCCGGCGTGGATGTTGTACGTCGCCACCCGCAGCGGGACCGCGGGGGCCTCCGTCCCGGGAACGGCGGAACCCGCGGCTGCCGCCGGTGCCGCCGTGGCCAGCAGGGCGGCGGCGAGCAGGGCGGCTGCACGGACACCGCGGACAGCACGTCGGAATCTGGGCTTCATGCCTTCTCCAGGTCGGGTGGATGTGGACCGGCGCCAGTGCATTCTGCTCCACGAGACACCCGCGCATTCCCGTTCCCCGGGCGGAACACGGCGACAGCGTCCGGCCGTTCATCGGTCGTTCGCCTGCCGGACGCCGGCACCAGGCCGCCGTGTGGATGCCGATCAGTGCCTCGGTCATGCCCGCCGTCACCCAGTGCGTCGAATCGGCCGGCGACGGGCCGCGGGTTCCGGCGACACCAACTCTGCCCGGAGTACGGGCTGATGGGCAGGGAGGGGGACAGGAGCAGATGCTCACCGCGATCGCCCGTCGCCTGCGTCTCTCCCTGGAGGAACGCGATCACCTGTTCCAGCTCGCCGGGCACGCCGTGCCGCGCTGGGTACGGTGCCCGGACAGGACGAGACGTCCGTGCTCACCATGGCGCTCCGCAGGGGCGGGCGGGAACACCTGAAACACACCGCGTCACACTGTGATTCGACCGGATCGGTACGGTGTGCCACGGTCATGCCGCACAGGCGCCCGCCGCTGGAGCGGCTTGTAACATGATTGCCCCGCAGTCGAAGGGACGACCATGCACGCTGGGGAAGACACCGAGTCCCTTGACCGGGCGACGAGGGATTTCGTCGCGGCACGCCCGCAGCTGTTCGGGGTCGCGTACCGCGTGCTGGGCAGTTCCACGGAGGCCGAGGACATCCTCCAGGAGACATGGCTGCGGTGGCAGAACACGAACCGCACCGGCATCCACGAGCCCGTCGCCTTCCTGACCACGATCACCACGCGTCTGGCCATCAACCACGCGCAGTCCGCCAGGGTACGGCGGGAGTCCTACGTCGGACCGTGGCTTCCCGAACCGGTCGACACCACTGAGGACCCGCAGATCGGCGCCGAGCGGGCCGAGGCGGTCGAACTGGCGGTGCTTCTCCTCCTCGAGAAGCTGAACCCGGTGGAGCGGGCGGCCTATGTCCTCAAGGAGGCGTTCGACTACCCCTACAAGCAGCTCGCCGAGATCCTGGAGACGACGGAGGCCAACACCCGGCAGCTGGTGAGCCGTGCCCGCAAGCACCTGGCCGCCGAGCGCAAGGAGCGTGTCGGCCCCGCTGAGCACCGGCGTCTGCTGGAGGTGTTCCTGGCCGCGGCGCAGCAGGGCGATCTGGCGGTGCTGGAGGACGTCCTCGCCGCGGACGTCGTCAGCTACTCCGACGGCGGAGGCATTCGGGGCGCGTCGAGGATTCCGGTCATCGGACGTCCGCATGTCTCCAAGTACCTCGCCGCGTTCGCCCCACGGTTCTGGCCGGCGGCACGGACGAGGTGGGTCGAGGCCAACGGGCGGCCGGCCGTGCTCGTCCGCGTCGGCGAGAGCCCTGTGGCCCTGCTGTCCGTCGACGTGTCGGCAGAGGGAATCGACCGGATCATGTGGGTCATGAATCCGGACAAGCTGTTGCCCTACGTGGCGACCCTGAGCTCCTGAACGCCCCCGCGGTGTCGTGACAACGCGCGTGTCACGGGATGTCCGGTCACACGGTCTGACGGATGACTCGGACCCTGCGAGGGACCACCGCGAAAGCATTCCGCCCGTCCCGGCGGAGATTGCCTTCATGATGGTGGACGTCCCGACCGACGGCGAACTCGTGGAGTGGTGCGGGGATTCTCCGATGGGCTCAGCGGCCCCGGAGAGAACAACCTCCAGCCTCATCCCGGTGGACTGTCACAGAATGCGGCACCATCCGGTCAGTCCTGGTGCAGACGTCACTCGATGCACGGCGATCGGATCACCCGAGAAACGCCCGCCGCGCCCATGACATCCTCCGAAAGGATCCCCATCATGAAGGTCGTAGTGATCGGCGGTACCGGGCTCATCGGCTCGAAGCTGGTCGAAAAGCTCAGCGCGCAGGGTCACGAGGCGGTGCCGGCCGCGCCCAGCACCGGCGTCAACACGCTGACCGGTGAGGGCTTGGCCGAGGTTCTGCAGGGCGCTTCGGTCGTCGTCGACGTGTCGAACTCGCCCTCGTTCGCGGACGACGCCGTCATGGAGTTCTTCCGCACCTCGACCACCAATCTCCTCAAGGCGGAGGCGGAGGCCGGTGTGACGCACCATGTCGCGCTCTCCGTGGTCGGCACCGACCGGCTCCTGGAGAGCGGCTACTTCCGGGCCAAGCAGGCGCAGGAGGAACTGATCAAGGCTTCCGGCATCGCGTACTCCATCGTCCACGCGACGCAGTTCTTCGAGTTCATGAAGGGCATCGCGGACTCGGCGACCGAGGGCGACACCGTGCGTCTCGCCCCGGTCATGATCCAGCCCATCCACTCCGACGACGTGGCCGCCGCCGTGGGTCGTACGGCCGTGGGCGCGCCCGTCGACGGCGTGGTGGAGGTCGCCGGCCCCGACGCGTTCCAGTTGGACGAGCTCATCCGCGAGGGTCTGGCCGCCAAGAACGACCCCCGCACGGTCGTGACGGACCCGGGCGCCCGGTACTGGGGCGCCGAGCTGAAGGAGACCACCCTCCTTCCCGGCCCCGACGCGCACATCACCGAGACCCGCTTCTCCGCCTGGCTCGCGCAGCAGAAGTGAACTCTCCGGAGGGTGGCCCCTGTCCTTGCCCATGGGGCCATCCCCGTCCTGCCCGCCCCTTCCGTCAGGGGCGGGCAGTGCTGTGTCCGTGGTCGCCGTGCCCGGGCGGGAGGGCCGTTCCTCGTGGCCGTCCCCCGAGCGGTTGTCAGACCTTCTCGGCGACCCGCTCCCCAGGGGCGACGTCCCCGTCCGCCGGGGAGTCGGGGGCCGCGTCGAGTTCCGTGAGCATGGTCCTGGTGAAACCGAAGTAGTAGGTGGCGAGGAAGCCCGCCACGTAACCGACCAGCAGTCCGGCGGCGTAGACGGCGACCGTCCGGCCCAGGCCGTGGTTGCCGTCGAGCAGCGGGAAGAGCGCCCAGCCCGAGGGGCCGATGGCGGTGGAACCCACGTCCGTGCCCAGCTGGTTGAAGAGACCGACGAACGCCCCGCCGAAGGCTCCGCCCGTGCAGGCCGTGATGAACGGACGTCCCAGGGGGAGGGAGACACCGTAGATGAGCGGCTCTCCGACCCCGAGGAAGCCCGGCCACAGGGCGGACTTGATGGTGGCCCGGATCGAGGTGTTGCGGGAGAGCCGGTAGTAGATCGCGATCGCCGCGCCGACCTGTCCCGCACCCGCCATCGCGAGGATCGGCAGCAGGACGGTGAAGCCCGCGCCCTCGATCAGCGTGGTGTGGATGGGGATCAGTGCCTGGTGCAGCCCCAGCATGACCAGCGGCAGGAAGAGGCCTCCGAGGAGGAACCCGGCGCCCGCGCCGCCGTGCGACAGGAGCCAGTCGGCGGCGTCACCGATCAGGGTGGACACCTCACCGGCGAGGAACATGAGTCCGAAGAGGGTCGCCAGGCCGGCCACGAGCACGGTGACGGTGGGCGTCACCAGGACGTCGACGGACTCGGGGACCCGGCGGCGGCACCACTTCTCCACGTACACGCCGAGCCATGCGGCACCCAGGGCGCCCAGCACACCGCCCTGCCCCGGTGAGAGGTGCCTGCCGAAGGCCTCGACGTCGGCCACCCCGGCGTAGACGATGACCGATGCGACGGCGCCGCCCAGGATCGGTGTACCGCCGAACTCCTTCGCCGTGTTGTAGCCGACGAAGACGGCGATCAGCGCCATGAAGCCGGAGGCCATGGCGGCGAGGGCGGGGGTGACTCCGGGCAGCCAGTGCAGGTTGACGAGGAGGCCGTTCAGACCCGCGATGATGCCGCAGCCGATGAGCGCGGGGATCAGCGGCACGAAGATGTTGGCGATCCGGCGCAGGAAGAGCTTGAAGGGCGTGGAGTTCTTCGCCTTCCGTTCCGCCTTGAGCGCGGCTCCCTGCGCCGCGAGGGCCTCGGCCGTCCCGGTTCCGGACCCGCGGTCCGGGTCGGCCGGCGCGGGCGACGCCGGCGCGGACCTGGCGTTCTCCGCTTCGACCAGGGCCTCGAACTCCGGGGTGACACGTGCCACCGTCCCCGGCCCGAGCACGATCTGGTAGGTGTCGTCCTCGACGACGCCCAGGACCGCCTGCAGCGCCTTGAGTTGCTCGTCCCGTACGAGTGCTCTGTCGCGCAGCCCCAGCCTCAGCCGGGTCATGCAGTGCGCCACCGATGTCACGTTCGCCGCGCCTCCGACCAGGGGGAGGATGGCGGCAGCTGTGGCGTGGTGCTTGTTCTCTTCGCTCATGGTGCGGTCATGCCTTGCTGTGAGGGGGGACCGGTGCGTCAGACGGCTGCGGCTTCGAGGCCCTGCGCAGCCTCTGCGGCAGGCACGGGCTGCACGCCTCCTGGGTAGAAATTTTCTTTCACCACCGCCCTGACGACTGGAAGATATTTTCAACGTGCGGACACGTCAAGTGTCCGAAAGCGATAGGTCACTCACCGATCCGATCAGCACCGGACGCGGCATCTCGACGGCCACGGGGTGGGCGTCGAAAAACAGTGTTCGCCATCGCGTCAATGGCAACGACGGACATCGACAGCGAGACGTACGTCACACTCCCCTGCTGTCACAGTTCATCGGGTCCTCCGGTCATCAGGGGTGTAACCGCCATACGGCCAGGGAGGCTCACATCATGGACGCCCGAATCAATCTCTTCGGCAACGCTTTCGCGGGCAAGGTGCTCAAGCACATCAACTCGGCGAACAAGGTGGTGCACGACTCGACGCTGCCGGTCGCCACCCAGGAACTGGTGAAGATCCGCGCCAGCCAGATCAACGGCTGCGGCTTCTGCACCGACATGCACACCAAGGACGCCGCTGCCGCGGGCGAGACGCAGCAGCGCCTCAACCTGGTGGCCGTCTGGCGAGAGGCCACGGTCTTCACCGACGCCGAACGCGCCGCGCTGGAACTGGCCGAGCAGGGCACCCGCATCGCGGACGCCGCCGGTGGTGTCACGGACGAGGCCTGGGCCAACGCGGCCAAGCACTACGACGAGGACCAGCTCGCCGCGCTCATCTCGCTGATCGCCGTCATCAACGCCTACAACCGCATCAACGTCATCAACCAGCAGCCCGCCGGGGACTACCAGCCCGGTCAGTTCGGCTGACACACCCCGTCTTCGCCGGACATCCGCCGGCCGTCTCCCGGGCGCCGGCCGCTTCACGACGCTCCGGGAGACCACCGCGGTCCGCCACCCGGGCGCACTGGCGAGCTCCGGGCGGTTGATGGCACCGGCTGGTGACCGGTCCCCTTCGCGAGGGCATGGTCGCTCATGAACCTGTGTCCCTCCATGGTGGCGCGGCCACCGCAGGAAAGGAATGGTGAACATGTCGTACTACCCGGAGCAGGTCTACTGGGGCGACAGCGGCGAGGTCAGCGCGCGTTACCGCCCGGTCGGCACCGCCCCCGACATCGGTGAGAGCGGTACCGGAAAGGACGCCATCCACTACTTGGCGACCACGGCCACCACACGGGGCGAGTTCGGCCTCTACCGGGTGGAGATGCGCCCGAAGGCGGGCGGTCCCAAAACCCACTTCCACAAGACCATCTCGGAGTCCTTCTACATCCTCGATGGCACGGTCCGTCTTTTCGACGGCGAGCAGTGGATCGACGCCGAGAAGGGTGACTTCCTGCACGTGCCGCAGGGCGGCCTGCACGCCTTCCGCAACGATTCGGACGCCCCGGCCGACATGCTGCTGCTGTTCACGCCGGGCGCGCCGCGCGAGGAGTACTTCGAGCAGGTGTCGCAGCTGGCGCACGCCTCCGAGGAGGAACGCGCCCGGTTCTTCGACAAGCACGACTCCTACTTCGTGGAGTGACCCCGGCTCCCGGCGATGTCCCGATGGCCCCCTCGGTCACCGGGCTGGGCACCATCTGGCGCCCTCGGTGCTCCCCGGCACCGAGGGCGCTCAGACGCATTGCGTCCGGCGCGTTGTGAGCGCCCCGGGCCGGCGATCGGTCCTCGCCCCGTCCACCGGTCGGGCGGGACGAGGGCCGATCGTCCTGACGGGTGAGCGGACGCGTCAGTCGGTGGGCCGCGGGGCACGCAGGTGGGCGCGCTCCGCCAGTTCCTTCTCGTCGACCAGCTCGAGCATGGGCTTGCCCGGCGCGCACATCATGGTCACCACGAACCGGGTCCGCGCGTCGGTCAGCGCGTTGCCGTCCTGGTAGTGGATCACGTCGCCGCCCGGTTCCCAGAACGTCCCGCCGGCCTCGACGACCCGCTCGGGCTCGCCCTCGAGCTCGAAACGGACCGCGCCCTCGACGACATAGCCGAACGCCGGGCCCGAATGACGGTGCGGAGGGGTTCCGGGATCTCCGGGCTCCCACTCGACCTCGATGGTCATCGCCGAGGCTCCCTCGGGGATGGTGAGCGGCGAGGCGTCCTGGAGCATCCTGGCCGCTGTCATCCAGCTCGCCCTCTCGTCGTGCTCGCCGGCTCCGTGCATGTGTGATGAGTCCTTGTCCGACACTGTTCGGCACCTTCCTCGGGTGGTTTCGCAGTGCTGACCGAGTGGCGCGTGGATCTGTGACATGTGATGGCCGGCAGCGGCGGACGGGCGGGCGAGGGGGGTGCCGCTCAGGCCCGGCGACGCGTCGGGACGGCGGGCCGGGCGGCGTCTCAGGGTACGGCGCTCACCTCGGGCTCGATCGGCACTGTTCAGGGACGCGTTCTGGCAGCGGGAGGCCGATGGACGTACCAGGTGCCCGGCACGATTGTCCATGCGGCTGGCGCCCGTCCGAGAAGGGGCGTATCCCGCATGGCTGGTGGCCCTTGCGGTTCCTAGCCTCAGGTCATGATCTCTCGTCGTTCACGGTTATCGGTTGTGGCGCTGACGCTGGCTGTGTCGTCTCTGCCGTCCGCTGCCGCTTCGGCCGCGCCGCATCCCCCGGGCATGCGTTCGTCCGTGCAGCGTGACGCCGACGCTCTGCGTGATGCCGGGGTCACCGGGGTGGCAGTCCGTCTGGAAACACCGCGCGGGACGGTCACAGCCCGCTCCGGAGTGGGGGATCTGGTCACCCGCCGCCCGGTCTCGAGGGACGGCTACCTGCGTCTGGGCAGTACCACCAAGACCTTCGTCGCCACCGTCGTGCTGCAGTTGGTGGGCGAGAAGCGGATCTCCCTTGACCAGACGGTGGAGGAACTGCTGCCCGGGGTCGTGTCCGGGGCCGGAAACGACGGCCGCACCATCACCGTCCGCGACCTGCTGCGGCACACCAGTGGCCTGGCCGACTACATCTACGACGTCTTCCCCGACCCCAGCGCCCGGACCTACTTCGCCCAGCGGTGGCGTGCCTACCGACCCGAGGAGTTGGTGGGCCTCGCCATGCGCCATGCGCCCGCCTTCCCCGCAGGCACCCGTTGGGCGTACTCCAACACGAACTACGTACTCGCCGGAATGATCATCGAGAAGGTCACGGGCCGCACCTGGGAACAGCAGGTGCTCCACCGAATCCTGCGCCCGCTCGGCCTGACGGACACCGACACCCCCGGCACCTGGCCCCTTCTGCCGCATCCGCACACCGCCAACTACCAGCAGTTCACCGTGGACGGGCCGATGGTCGACACCACCATCCCCTACCGCCCCTTCGACAGCGGGGCCGACGGCTCGATGACCGGCACGGCCCGCGACCTCAATCGTTTCCTCACCGCCCTGGCCGACGGACGGCTGCTGAAGCCCGCCGAGCTCGCCGCCATGCGGACCACGGTCCCGGTGCCGCAGGACAGCGGTCACCCCGAAGGCACTCGGGACGGCCTGGGCCTGTTCTTCACACCTCTGTCGTGCGGGGGCGGTTACCTGGGGCACGGAGGCAGCGGTTTCGGATATGTCATCCGTGCCGCGACCACCACGGACGGCCGGCGCACCATCACCGTCTCCGCGCACAGCCGCTCCGCGGACCCGCAGACCACGGCCCGTCAGGAAGACGCACTGCGCGACCTCATCGACCACGCCCTGTGCCGCACCGCTTGACCATGCACTCGGCACCGCGGTCAGGCCGTTCGCGCCCGTACGGGTGACGCCGGACCCGAAGCGACGGGCACACCGTGAACGGGGCCGGGAAGGAAGCCGTACGGACGGGACAATCAGGCGGTGCACCCCGGGGTGGGAGGAGGTCGGCGCGCCTGCGCGTGGACGCGACGCGGGCATGGTGCCCGTCCCCTGCACAATGGGCCGGTGAACACTGGTGAACACGGCGCGGAGCGCACCGAACGAACCCACCCCGCTTCCCACAGCCTGACGGGGGTCGGTCTCGCCGTCCTCGATCCCGCGGGCCGCGTCCTGCTCGGCCTCGGCCACGACGGCCGGTGGGAGCTTCCGGGCGGCAAGGTGGATCCCGGGGAGGACTTCGAGACGGCTGCCGCGCGGGAACTGGCGGAGGAGACGGGACTGTCGGTGCCCGCGACGGCCGTACGCGTGCTGGCGGTTCTCGTCGACGGTCTTCACGGGCTGACCCGGGTCACGGCCGCGGCCGTCGCCGAGGGAGCGGCCGGCACGCCCCGGGTGACGGAGCCGGACAAGATCGTGCGCTGGGAGTGGTTCCCGCGCGCGTCGGTACCGGCCGCGCTGTTCGCTCCGTCCGCCTCCGTCCTGGACTGTCTGTGGCCGGAAACGGTGCCTCGGGGGGCGGCCGCGGTGCGTCGCTACGCGGTCATCTGACATACGGCCCAGTCCTCCTGACACCATGTGAGCCCGGTGGCCACTGGCGGACGACGTCGTGCAGATCACACTCCTTTGAATAGGTATCCGGATACCCATTCCCGTTGGCTTGGTTCGCACGGTTGAAAAGGGTGTGCAGCAGCTCCGGGCGCTCTTCGAACATGCGGCGGTAGAAGGCTCCCGCCGCAAGACCTGGCGGATCACCGTCAAGCGAGAGCGTTCCGCCGACGGCCGGGCCCCCGAGGGGGAGGTGTCGTCCTGGCTGCACGCCCACGCCCGCCCGGGCGACATCGTGAAGGTGTCGCTGCCGTTCGGTGACCTCGCGGTCCCCGAAGGGGACAGCCCGCTGCTCCTCGCCTCCGCCGGCATCGGCATCACCCCCATGCTGTCGATACTGGACCACCTGGCCGACGCCTCCTCCGGCCGTCGTGTCACCGTCGTCCACGCCGACCGCTCCCCCGCCCACCACGCACACCGTCTGGAGCTGGACGACCTCGTCGGCAGGCTTCCCCACGCCACCCCGCACCTGTGGTACGAGAGCCCTCAGGAGCCGGTGCAGCCCCGCGTACGCCGGGGCCGGGCCGACGTCACGCGCCTGACCCTGCCCGAGCACGCCAGCGCCTTCCTGTGCGGCCCGCCGGCCTTCATGCAGGGCGTCCGCGGTGACCTGCTCACCCAGGGGCTCAGCCCCAAGGACATCCGCTACGAGGTGTTCGGTCCCGACCTCTGGCTCAGCGAGTGACACCGAACGGCAGGCGGGCCGCCGTCCGGCTGCCCGCCTTCCTCGCGATACACGCGCGGCCCCGTCCCGCTCCGCGGAACAGTGGCAGACACATGGTGTCGTCGGACTGGACATGGCGGCGCACCCGCAAGGTTGCGGTGCATGTGCTTGTGTGGCTGTATGAGGCGTGGTCCTGCTACCGCTCCCCCTTCGTGGAAGGGCATGTCATGAAGATCGCAGTCGCCGGCGGCACCGGCCTGATCGGGTCGAAGGTCGTCGAGAAGCTCAACGCCGCCGGTCACCAGGCGGTGCCGCACTCGCAGTCGACCGGGGTGGACGTGCTCACCGGTGAAGGACTCCAGAAGGCCGTCGACGGCGCCGAGGTCCTCGTCAACCTGACCAACTCCCCCACCTTCGACGAGGCCTCACCGGCCTTCTTCCGCACGTCCATGGAGAAGTTGCTGGCCGCCGCCGAGAGGGCCGGGGTGCGCCACTTCGTCATCCTCTCCATCGTCGGCGTGGACCAGGTGCCGGAACTGGACTACTACCGGGCGAAGGCCCTCCAGGAGGAGCTGCTGGCCGCCTGCCCGATCCCGTACTCCATCGTGCGTGCCACACAGTTCATGGAGTTCGTGGACGCCATTCTCTCCTGGACCACCGAAGGGGACACCGTCCGTCTGCCCGGCACCCCGGTGCAGGTCATCGCCGCCCAGGATGTGGCCGACGCGGTGGCCGAGGTGGCCGCGGGCGCCCCTCTGCGGGGAATCCGCAACATCGCCGGCCCCGAGGTCTTCCCCCTCGACGAACTGGGCCGGATCACCCTGGCGGCCCGCGGCGACCGTCACACGGGTGTCAGGGACGACAACGCCGGAATGTTCGGTGTCATTCGCGGAGACGTCCTCATCGGCAAGGAGGACGCCCGGCTCGCCCCCACCCGCTACGCCGACTGGATGGCCGCCCACCAGCGCCGGCAGTGAGCACACCTCACTCACCGGGCTCCTGGCCCGGGCCCCTGGCCGAGGTGTCGTCCCGACAACGTTGTTCCTCCGTGGCAGACGGCGGTGATCCGGTCGGCGATATGATGTGTGCCGTGTGGAGGGGTCGACGATAAGAGGAACACATGGTCTCCGTGACCCGCGCGGCGCACGACGTCGAGATCACCGCTGAAAGCCTTCAGGAGGATCTGGTCCGCCTGGAGATGCAGAAACAGGCGCTGGAGAGGGAACTGGCCGCCGTCGTGGCCCATCTGAGCTCCGTCCATCGGGCCCTCGGTGCCCTCCACACCCTGATGGGTGACCCGGCCGGCTCGGCCTCGGCCGCCGCCGATGCCACCGCACCACGGCAGGCGGCTCCGTCCGTGACGGCACCACGGACGGAGCCGCCCTCCACCACGTCCGGCGCGCTCTCCACGTCCGCCGACGTCGCGGCGAAACCCTCACCTCCGGTGCGCCCGTCCGGGAGCCGGCCAGGCGCGAAGACACCTGCCGTCGACACCGGCACCGGCAGTCAACGGAAGTACGGCAAGCTCACCGAGCAGATCCTGGAGTACTTCACCACGGTGGGAGACGCCGATGTGCGCGCCCGTGACGTGGCAGCCGCTCTCGGCCGCGACACCGACAGTGGAGCCATCAACGCGGTCCGCAGCACCCTCGACCGGCTCGTCGGCACGTCCCGTATCCGGAGGACCGGCCGGGGCCTCTACCGGGCCAAGCACTCCTAGCCATCGGCCGGTGAGCCTGATGCGCGACCTGTCCGACCCGATGAGCGAGGGCGGTTCCCGGCGCCCCTGACGGGAATACAGGACTGCGCCCGGAACGAACCGTTGGGACCACCCTTCACGGGGATCATGTCGCATGATGCCCGAAACGTGTGATCAGTTGTCAAAAACGTGCCGTGAGACATGTGATGTCAAGCATCACACGTCGGCTCCGCCAGTGCACTACTATGCCTGCGGTGCCGCCCGGCCGCCGGTGACTGTTTCCCGTATCCCACGACCACGCGACCGCACGGGACGCAACGAGCCGAGGCTCGACCTCCCTTGCCCGCAGGGAAGCCGGGCGAGCATCCCGGGCCGCGGGGCGCCTTCCAGTTCTCCACTCGAGAGAGATTCGGATGCGGATCAAAGAAGTGAGCATGATGCTCGCCGGTTCCACCCTGCTCGTCACCTTGGCGGCCTCTCCGGCCTTAGCGGACAGCACCTCCCTGCCCGCCCCGAACACCGCCGCCGTGCGCGCCGTACACAAGACGGCCCTGGAGCAGGGTGCTCCCGGAGCACTCACCCGGATCGACGAGGGCTACACCAGCTACCGCGTCGCCACCGGTGAGGCCGACACCGGCGCCCACACCACGATGGACACCGGCCGCCGGTTCCGCGCGGGCAGCGTCAGCAAGACGTTCACCGCGGTGGTGCTGCTGCAGCTCGCCGCCGAGGGACGTGTCGACCTCGACGCCCCGGCCAACCAGTACCTGCCCGAGCCGCTGCCGGACGACCGCATCACGGTGCGGCATCTGCTCAGCCACCGCAGCGGACTGTACGACTACACCAACGACATGTTCTACAACACCGTCCCGGGCTTCGAGGCGGTCCGCACCAAGGTCTTCAGCCATCAGGAGCTGATCGACCTGTCCACCGCACGCCCCCTGAACAACGCGCCGGGCGCCGCCTACAGCTACTCCAACACCAACTTCGTCGTGCTGGGGCAGCTCATCGAACACATCACCGGCACCCCCATCGCCACCCACTACCAGCAGCGCATCTTCGCGCCCCTGCGGCTGAGGAACACCTCCTACGTCCACCCGCAGACGACCATCTCCGGCTCCTACGCGCGCGGTTACCTGCGGCAGGACGACACCAGCCTGCCGCTGGTCGACTCCACCGAACAGACCGTCTCCTGGGCCCAGTCCGCGGGCGCGGTCATCTCCAACGCGGCGGACCTCAACCGCTTCTTCTCCGCGCTCCTGTCCGGCCGGCTCCTGCCCGAGCGGCAGTTGCAGGACATGACCACCATGGTCCCGGTCACCGCGGACGGCAAGCAGTCCTACGGTCTGGGCCTGCGGGGCAGGCAGCTCTCCTGCGGCACCACGGTCTACGGCCACACCGGCACCGTCCAGGGCTACTACACCTACGCCTTCACCACCGGCGACGGCACCCGCAGCATGACGTCCCTGGCGAACACCTCCAACAACGGCACCGTCAACACCACACTCGGCGCCACCCTGGAAGCCTCCTTCTGCGGCACCGGCACGGCCGCCGCCAAGCGCACCGCCTCCGCCACCTCCACCCCCTCCTTCACCGAGGACATCGCCCCGCAGATCGCCCGTAACTGACCCGTCGGGCCGTTGTCCGACATCACGGGCACGGCGGGCACCTCCGCCCCGGCCGGACTTCTTCCGGCCGGGGCGGAGGTCTGCGAGGGCGATGCGTCCGGGGTTCCTCCGAGGTATGACGGCGGCGGGCGATTTCTCGCCGCAGCGAACGCGGGTCTGCAGCACATGACGGTCCGCCAAGTCCGGGCGGACGTGCCGAGGGACCAACGTCCGCCTCACCGCCCTGAAGCACCGCGAGCGCCGGCCGCTGCCTTCGGGGCTCGGCTCTGATGCCGCCCACGCCGTCCTGGTTCGCGGGCCCGCGAGTCCGTCTCCCGCCGACGATCCGGAGGCCGCTGCGCCGCCACCGGAGGTGACCTGGCTCCAGCCCTCCCCGGATCGTCCGGTCCGGTCCGCCTCCGACGATCCCGGTCGTCGCCGGTGTGGGACTGACCTTCGGCATGTGGTGGGTGTACTTCTCCACCCCGTTCGGCGACATCCTGATCCGTCGTCGCCGCCGCGGGTACCTCTTCGGCTACGGACACATCCCGCTCTTCATCGGAATCGCCGGCGCGGGCGCCGGACTGCACGTGGCGGGCCTGTACCTGGAGCATCACGCGAAGATCGGCCAGGTCGCCGTGGTGCTGTCCCTGGCCCTGCCGGTCGGCCTCTACCTGCTGATGGTCCATCTGCTGCACACGCTGCTGCTGTCCGCCGGGGACGCCTTCCATCCGGTGCTGATCTCCCTCACGCTCGCGGTGCCGGCGGTGGCGGCGCTGCTGGCCGCGGCCGGGGCCGGGATCGCGGTGTGTCTGCTCGTGGTGATGCTCGCCCCGTTCGTCACCGTGGTCGGCTTCGAGACGATCGGTCACCGCCATCAGCGGCGGATGCTGCAGGAGCTCCGAACGAGGTGACCGGAGTGCTCGCGTCGGCACCGGTGTCCGGGACGGCGACCTTGCTCCGTCGTGGTGCTGTGCGCCGGCGAGACGACGTCGAACAGGCCGGTCCAGGCGTCCGGCCGTGACGAGTTCGGCCGCGCCGGACGGAAGGACCGCCAGACGCCCGTCCTCCTCGACGGTGCGGAACATGTCGCGACGGCGACACGGACGCCGCTCACCGGCCCGCAGGCGGTCAGGCTCGGGCCCCCGGCGGCCCGTAACACGCCCGGGTGTGTGGGTCTCGTGAGGGTCGCCAAGTGGCTCCTGAGGCAGACGTGTTGCCACTCCTGAGCTGTTAAGATCATCGAACTTTCAGTAGGCTGGCGGCGCGTCATGAACGCGTACGGGGGACAGTCTCTAAGGCCCCATCGCTGAGGAGTTGAGGCTTGGTCCGCCCATAGGGTCCGCGCCGCTTGACGGCCGGACGCGTCCACGGACACGGGGGCCATCCGCACTCCCGGCGCGATGCGACTTGAAGAGAGTCTCATGACGTCATTGATCGAGGATCCACTGCTGTGGATCTTGCTAGTGATGCTCGTCGCTGCGGTGTTCGCAGTGCAGCGGGCACGGAGAACCAATCTGGCGCTCCGAAGAACGAAAAAGGACTTGGAGACGGGACTGGGTCATGCCCAGGCCAGGATCGACCAGCTCCAGGGGCACATCTCCGTCCTGGACACGCAGCACCGCGGTAACCTCGCCGATGTGCGGGCGGACGCGGAGTCGGCGACCAAGGCCGTACTGAAGTCCGCCATGGGCACGCTCCAGTCGCTCGCCGAGGAGCAGCAGCTGCTGCTGGACGGGCTGTTGAAGAAGTACGGCGACGACACCGAGGTGCTGGCCGATCTGATGTCGGTGGACCACACCGGCAGTCAGTTCAGCCGCCGGGCCAAGGGCATCTCGGTGCTGTGCGGCGGGTGGCTGGGCCGACGTGAGGGCGTGGCCACCGTCTACGACGTGGCCCGCAGCGCGCAGGGCCGCATCAAGGACTTCAACCGGGTGGGCATCCACGCGCAGGTCAGCGTCGCCGTCTCCAGCAAGGCCGTCGAGCCGGTGGCGGTGGTACTGGCCGAGCTGCTGGACAACGCGACCACGTACAGCGCTCCGGGCACACCGGTCGAGGTCAACATCCAGGCCGTGCCGACGGGTGTGTGCTTCATCGTCGACGACGCCGGTCTGGGCATGGACCAGGAGACCAAGGACCGGGCCGCGGCCCTGCTGTCCGCGGACGGCCCGGTCGACATCACCGGTCTCGGCGACCCGCCCCGGTTCGGGTTCGCGGTGTGCGGCATGCTCGCCGCGCGGTACGGATTCACCGTGTCCGTCGGTTCGGTGTCCCCCTACGGCGGAGTGCGTGCAGTGATCCGTGTACCGGAAGAACTCCTGACGGCCGATGCCGTCGCCCCCGCCGAACCGGTCCTGGAACCCTCGGCCCAGGAGCAGGAGGCCACGCCGCACCGGCTGGCCCCCGTCCCGGTGGGTCCCTCCCATGTGGTGGGCACGACCACCGGCGGGCTGCCCAAGCGCCGCCGGCGCCAGGGGCCCATCGCGGTGGTACCGGCCATGGAGGACACGGTCGGTATCGACGAGCAGACGTCCGAGTCGGCCGGTGAGGTGACCGCGTCGCGCCTGGGGGCGTTCGCGCGCGGCACTCATCTCGGGCGGACCACGAACACCACGGAAGGACCTGAACACCAGTGAACACCGACCTGTCGTGGGTGCTGAACGACGTGCTCGAGGTGCGTGGTGCCCGCCACGCGGTCCTCGTCTCGGGTGACGGCCTGCTGCTGCAGCGTTCGGACGACATCTCACGCGACGACGCAGAGACGAACGCCGCCGCGATGAGTTCCATGCAGTCCCTCAGCCGGGCGGTCGCCGGCTTCGTCGGGGCGGGGCACGGCATCTGGAAGCAGACGCTGCTGGAGTACGACGGCGGCTGGATCTTCCTGATCGCCGCCGGGCAGGGCGCCTACCTCGCCGTCTCGGCGGCGCTGGACGTCGACATGGAGGCCATGTCGTTCCGGATGCAGAAGACGGTGGTGGCGCTGAGCAAGGCGATGAGTGTGGCGCCGCGCTCGGACAACGGTGTCGGCGTATGACCACGCCCGGCGAAGAAGCACCCGTCACCAGTGACTTCGTCCGCTCGTACGTCATCACGGGCGGGCGGAGCCTGCCGTCCGCGGACGAACTGGCGCTGCACACCCTGGTCACCCTGGCTCCCGAGCGGACGCTTCCGCTCGGGGCCGGTCCCGAAGTCAGGGCGATCTGGGAGCTGTGTGCGGGTGGCTACCTGTCGGTCGCCGAGGTGGCGGGCCACCTCGGCCTGCCCGTCGGGGTGGCCCGGCTGCTGCTCACCGATTTATCGGAACAGGGGCACCTGCTGCGCCGAGCCGAGCCGCCCCGGGCCCAGAACGTTGACAGAGCGACCCTCGAGAAGGTTCTGCATGGACTCCAATCCCTCATCGGCTGAGACGGCCCAGAAGTCCATCTACGTCTCCAGCGCGGTGACCAATGCCGCCAAGATTCTGGTCGTCGGGCATTTCGCCGTGGGCAAGACGACTTTCATCGGCTCGCTGTCGGAGATCACTCCGCTGCGCACCGAGGAGAAGATGACCCAGGCGTCCGTCCATGTCGACGACCTCAGGGGTGTGGCGGACAAGACCACCACCACGGTCGCCCTGGACTTCGGCCGCCTCACCCTCAGCGACGACCTGGTGCTGTATCTGTTCGGTACCCCGGGCCAGCAGCGCTTCATGCAGCTGTGGGAGGACATGGCGCGCGGCGCGCTCGGGGCGCTGCTCCTGGTCGACCCGGGGCGGCTGGAGGAGACCTTCCCCGTTATCGACCTCATCGAGCGTTACGGCCTGGAGTACGCCATCGCCGTCAACTGCTTCAACCCCGCAGCCACGTACAGCGTGGCGGAGGTGCGCGAGGCGCTCGACCTGCTCCCGGACACTCCCGTCGTCTACTGCGACGCCCGTGACCAGCAGTCCTCGGCCCAGGCGCTCATCGCACTGGTGAGACATCTGCTCGAACGCGCGGCCTGACCGCTCTGCGTCCCCGGCCCGGGAACAGCGGTTCCCGGATCACTAAGGAAGACTTCATGGATCCACAACCCACATCTGCCGCCACCGTCGGCAGATGCCCCATGCATGACGCCACGTTCGCCGCCGACCCCCAGGGGGTCTACGACCGGTTGCGTGCCCATGCCCCGGCCGGCCCCGTCGAACTCGCCCCCGGCGCGGACGCCACCCTGGTCGTCGGTCACGAGACGGCGCTGCGCGTGCTGCAGAACACCGAGTTGTTCGCGCGGGACGCCCGTCGCTGGAAGGCCCTCAACGAGGGCCGCATCGCCATGGACAATCCGGTGCTGCCGATGATGGCGTACCGGCCCAACTGTCTGTTCACCGACGGTGCGGTGCATCTGCGGCTGCGCAAGGCCGTGGTCGACAGTCTGGCCCAGCTCAACATCACCCGGATCCGGCGTGACGTCGAGCCGATCGCCGACTACCTCCTCGACCAGTTCAGCGAGCGGGGCCGCGCCGACCTCCTCAACGACTACGCCAAGCTGCTGCCGCTGCTGCTGTTCAACAAGCTGTTCGGCTGCCCGGCGGACATCGGTGACACCCTCACCACCGCCATGTCGGCGATCTTCGACGGCAAGGACGCGCTGCGCGCGAACGAGGACCTCACCGCCTGCCTCATGGAGCTGATCGCGCTCAAGCGGCGCCAGCCCGGTGACGACGTCACCTCGTGGCTGATCCAGCACCCGGCCGGGCTGACCGACGAGGAGCTCAAGGACCAGCTCGTGATGCTGATGGGCGCGGGCGTCGAACCCGAGCGCAACCTCATCGGCAACGCCCTGGTGCTGCTGCTGTCCGGCGCGGGAGGCCGGCAGAGCGGCATGCTGATCGAGGAGGCGCTCGATCACGTGCTGTGGAACCAGACGCCCATCGCCAACTACGCCACCCACTACCCGGTGCGGGACGTCGACCTGGGCGGCTATGTGGTGGAGGCCAACACGCCGGTCGTGATCTCCTTCGCGGGCGCCAACAGCGACCCCGCGCTCGCCGAGGCCCGCCGCACGCACAGCAAGGGCGCCCATCTCGCGTGGGGGGCCGGCCCGCACGCCTGCCCCGCCAAGGACCCGGCGCAGGTCATCGCGACCACGGCGATCGAACGGCTCCTCAACGCGCTGCCCGACCTCACCCTGGCCGTGCCCGGCGAGGAGTTGCAGTGGCGGCCCGGACCGTTCCACCGGGCCCTGGTCTCGCTGCCCGTGACGTTCAGTCCCACGCCCGCCACCCGCATGGTGGCCGCGCTGCAGGACCGGGCCGCGATGGGAGGTGCGCAGCAGCCCCTCCCGGCGGCCGCGTCCGCGCCGGTCCGGCAGGAGTCGGCACGGAAGAAGGGATTCTGGAGCAGTTTCCTGGACATTTTCCGTGTCTGATGCACGGCATGTGACGGGAGCAACACGCAGGGGCGCATGACACAGGAGGGGGGAAGGGTAGGTTCCGGCGGTATCGATCGGTAGCGCCCCACCAAAGGAGCTCTGCGTGACCGCCGTTGGCAACATATGCGGCACCACCACCGACCGCCGAACCGTCATCTCCCTCCTCCGCCGCCTGCGTTCCGAAGAAGGCCACGTCAACCCGCTCCCGGTCTGGGAGGAGTTGCGCGCCCTGGGGGACGTCGTACGGGCCCCCTGGGGCGGCTATTTCGTCACCGGGTTCGAGGCATGCAGCCAGGTCCTGCGCGGCAGGAACTGGCTCGTGCCGGACTTCGCCTGGCAGGAGCGCCAGCCCGACCCCGAGCGCTGGCAGGCCCCCGCCACCCGGGAAATGACCCGCACCCTCATCCGCCTCAACGCCCCCACGCACGCATGCCAGCGGCGCGCCCTGGGCAACCCCTTCGACCGCACCACGCTGGAGTCCATGCGTCCCGGGATCGCCGCCCTGGCCGCCACCCTGCTGGACGACCTCGCCGAACGGCTGCGCACCGGCGGAGAGGCCGATTTCGTCCCCACCGTCAGCGAGCAGCTCCCCGTCCGGACCGTCGGTGAGTGGCTCGGCATCCCCGCCGGGGACTTCGCGCACATCCTGGACTTCACCCACCGGCAGGTCTACGCCCAGGAACTGCTGCCCACCAAGAGCCAGCTCGCCGTATCCGCGCAGGCCACGCTGGAGATGCGGGCCTACTTCACCGAGCTGATCCGGAAGCGTCGGGCCCACCCTGGCAACGATGTCCTCACCCGCTGGATCCACTACTGGGACGCCCAGTACCCCGACGACCGGTCCACCGCGGACCAGGTGGTCTACGACCTGACGATGTTCATCACCATCGCCTCGCTGGAGACCACGGCGGTCCTGCTCACCAACGCCGTGTGGCTGCTCACCCAGGACCCCTCCCGCGCGGCATGGCTGCGCGCGCACCCGCAGCACATCGACGACGCGGTCGAGGAGACCCTGCGCTACGACCCGCCGGTGTGGCTCAACTCCCGTGTCGCCGCCGACGACACCGTCCTCGCCGGCACGCCCGTGGCCAAGGACACCACGGTCCACGTGCTGTACGGGGCGGCCGCCCACGACCCCCGCCGCAACCCCGACCCGCATCTCTTCGACATGCTGCGCGGCGGCGGGCACCTCACCTTCGGGGGCGGCGCGCACTACTGCCTCGGAGCGGCCCTCGCCCGGCTCGAGGCCCGTGAGCTGCTCGCCCAGGTGCTGGAGCGCTTCCCCACGCTGCGGCCCACCGCGCCCCCCGCGTACGACACTTCCCGGGTAGTCTTCCGCCGCATCACCTCCCTGAAAGTCACGACATGACCGCCCTGCCGCTCGCCGACATCACCGGACTCCCCGCCGACCGGATACTCAAGACCCTGCGCACCCGGCGGGAGGGTCCCCTCCTCACCGTCGAGCTGAACGTCCCCGAGCAGGGCAACGCCGTCACCGACGCCATGCTGGGCGACCTCCTCACCGTCCTCGACGACCAGGACCCCGCGGTACGGGTCCTGGTGCTGGCCGCCGCCGGTGACGACTTCTGTCTCGGCGGCGACCGCGGCGAGTTCGCCGAGCACCTCGCCCACGACCCCACCGGCGGCGGCGTCCGCGCCTCCGGGGCCATGGCCCGGCGCGTATGTGACGCCCTCACCGCCAACCCCGCCGTCACCATCGCCCGCGTCCAGGGGCGGGCCATCGGCGCGGGGCTCGCCCTCGCCCTCGCCTGCGACCTGCGCGTGGGCGCCGACACCGCCACCTTCCGCCTGCCCGAACTCGCCCTCGGTCTGCCCACCGCCTGGGGCGGGCTGCTCCCCCGTCTCATCAGCGAGGCCGGTGCCGCCCGCGTACGCGACATCGTCCTCACCGGACGCGTCGTCGACGCCGAGGAGGCTCACACCCTGTCGATCCTGCAGAAGGTCGTGCCCGAGGACGCTCTCGACGCCGCCGTCGCGGACTGGGCCAAGCCCGTCCTGCGGCGGCCGGCCTCCGCCCTGCGCGTCACCAAGGCCCTGATGAACTCCCTCACCGCCTCCGCCCGCCTCGCCGACGCCTCGGTTCTCGACCCGGAACTCCTGGCGGCGGTCCTCACCGAGCAACACCACGGGGGCACCGCGCACTGACCGCACCCGCCGGCGGTGGTGTCCCCTCACCGGGGGGACACGGCGATCCGCACACGCCCGCCGGCGCCGTCGGAGAGGAACGACGCCAGTGCCCGCCCCTCCTCGGCCACCGCGTCCCGGTCCGCCCGGGAGAAACGGTGCAGCGGGGTGACGCTCACGGTGCCGGCGTCGACGCTCCAGGTCGCGGCGACCCGGCCGTCGACCAGGACGACGCGCTCACCGGCGACCGACAGGCCGCGGTGGGCGTCGTCGATGATCCGGCCGCGGTCGTGGTAGCCGAGGATGGCGTTGTCGAAGGCCGGCAGGAACCGGACCGGGGCGGGTGTGCCGGGGTCGGGGCGCGGCGCGCCGGGGAGGTCCAGCAGTTCCCGGCCCCGCTCGTCGCGGAAGGTGACCAGCTCCTCCCTCACCGCGGCGACGGCGGCCGGCAGCCCGGCCAGCCCGCACCAGGCGCGCAGGTCGGCCGAGGCGGCCGGGCCGAACGCGGCGAGATAGCGCCGCACCAGCGCCTGGCCGACGGGGTCGGAGGCGTCCGGGGACAGCGGGTCGATCTCGCGCCCCAGCCAGGACGAGAGCAGCGCGTTGCGCACTCCCGCCTTGGTCCGCCACAGCCCCCGCGGCGGCAGCTGCGCCACCGGCAGGAGCGCGCCGATCAGCATCTCCCCCAGCGCCCGCCCCGTCGGCCCCGGCCGGCGTTCGGCGACCGCCCGCACGAGTTCGCTCATCGAGCGGGGCTCGCCGTCGGCCATCACCTCCCGGCCCGCGGCGGCGAGTCGGTCGAGGTCCACCCCGGTGAAGTCGCGGCGGTACACGCCGAGAACCCGTTGGCGCAGCATGGCGTCGTGGCGGGCGCGCCAGGCCAGGGCGTCGGCGGAGGTGACGAGGTGGACGGTGCGGCGCATGAGGTGGGTCCGCACCAGGTGCCGGCCGGTGAGCCGGTCGTCCAGCGCCGCCGGGTCGAACGCGCGCAGTCGCGACCAGAGCCCGAAGAACGGCTCCTGCGGTTCCTGCGCCTGCAGACCGCACAGGTGGCGCACGGCGTCCGCGACCGGCAGGTCGGCGCGATCGAGAAGCAACTGCCGGGCCAGCGTCGCGCGGTTGAGCGCCCGGGCGGTGAGCAGGGTCATCGGGTTGTCTCCAGTACCGGCTTCGGGATGAGGACCGGACGGCCGGAGGCCTCCGCCCGTCCGGTCCCGGTTCAGTGTGTGCGGTGCGCGGCGGCGGTCAGGTGGTCGTCTGTCCGTCGAGCGTCTCGCGCAGGATGTCGGCGTGTCCGGCGTGCTGCGCGGTCTCGGCGATGACGTGCGTCAGCACCCGGCGCACGCTGCGCACGCTTCCCGGTTCGTGCCACGGCGCCTCGGGCAGCGGCTGGGTCGCGGACAGGTCGGGCACGGAGGCGATGATCTCCTCGCTGCGGGCGGCGACCTGCTCGTACCGCGCGAGGATCCCGGCCAGGGTGTCGCCGGGCAGCATCCGGAAGGCGTTCTGATGGTCGATCGCCCACTGCGGGACCTCGCGTGCGGTGCCGGCCGCGAGGTCGGCCCAGGTGACACCGTCGGGCAGATCGTGGCGCATCGCCGACGGGCCCTCGGTCACGAAGCGCATCCAGGCTTCCTCGATGGACGCGACGTGCTTGATCAGCCCGCCCAGGCACAGGGCACTGACGGTGGGACGCGCACCCGCCTGTTCGTCGGTCAGGCCGCGCGTCGTGGTGGTCAGGGCCGCTCGGGCGGTGGCGAGCTCGGCGAGCAGGTCGGCCCGCTCCCCGTCGAGGGCGGGCCGGGGTGTGGTGGTGGCGCTCACAGTGATCTGGTCCTTCTGGTCGTCGTCGTTGCCGGGCATGTCGCCAGGCATGTTGTTGCCGGACATGCCGTTGCCGGACGTGTCTGCGCCGGACATGCCGTTGCCGGACGTGTCGTTGCCGGACACGAGAGAACCGTCGCAGGGGAAGCGGTCAGGACGTGTCCTCTTCCCGGGGCAGAATCGGTGGCATGCCGAAGACATCAGCGCGACTGCTGTCCCTGCTCTCCCTGCTCCAGGCACGCCGCGACTGGCCGGGCGCGCTGCTGGCCGAGCGGCTGGACGTCAGTCCTCGGACCGTGCGCCGCGACGTCGACAGGCTGCGCGAGCTGGGGTATCCCGTCGTGGCCTTCAAAGGGCCCGACGGCGGGTACCGGCTGGACG
Source organism: Streptomyces griseoloalbus (assembly GCA_014650015.1). GTDB lineage: Bacteria > Actinomycetota > Actinomycetes > Streptomycetales > Streptomycetaceae > Streptomyces > Streptomyces griseoloalbus. The sequence goes on along the minus strand of BMUD01000010.1, from coordinate 189,641 downwards.
CCGGCACACAACTGCCGCCGCTGCTCTTCGACGACGGGCAGGCCGTCGCCCTCGCCGTCGCGCTCAGGACCGCCGCGACCACCGGTGCCGGTGTCCGGGACGACGCCGCCCGCGCGCTGGCCACCGTCCGGCAGGTCATGCCCGCGCGGCTGCGGCGCCGCATCGACATGCTTCAGGTCACCGCCGTCGAGCCGCCCGCCGACCGGCCGCACCCAACCGTCGAGGGCACTCTGCTCACGACGCTGAGCGCCGCCGTGCACGCCCGCGAAGTGCTGCGCTTCGACTACCCCCCCTCGTCGCCGGAGGCCGGGCCCGGGAGCACCCCGGCTCTTCCGCCGCGGCGGGTCCAGCCGCACCATCTCGTCACCTGGGGCGGGCGCTGGTACCTGGTCGCCTTCGACCTCGACCGCGCCGACTGGCGTGTCTTCCGCGCGGACCGGATCACCCCGCGCATTCCGACCGGGCCCCGCTTCACACCGCGCGAACTGCCCGGAGGTGACGTGGCCGCCTTCGTCGCCGACCGGTTCCGGGGTGGAGGCGGCACCGGCGAGTGGCCCTGCCGCGGTGAGGTGATCCTCGACCTGCCCGCCGCCACCGTGTCCCGCTTCACCCATGACGGCGTCGTCGAAGAGCTCGGCACCGACCGCTGCCGGCTGACGCTGGGCTCGTGGTCCTGGCCTGCCCTGGCCGCCTCCTTCGGGCGGTTCGACGCCGGCATCGAAGTCGTCGGTCCGCCGGAACTCGGGGACGCCTTCGCGCTCCTGGCGCGCCGTTACGCCCAGGCCTCGGCCGGGACGCCCGCCCCGCGTCCCACGGGCGGGAAAAGCCGTTGCGCCGCGGGCCCCGTCCCCTGACCCTTGGTCCTCATGCCCTACTCACTGCGTCCCGCCGCGCTCACCGACGCACCCGCCATCACCGCACTGCTCAACGAGGTCGACGAGATCGAGATCGGCCGGCCCGAGACCGATCTGCACACCGTCGAGGCCGATCTCCAGCACCCCGGTGCCGATCTGGAGCGCGACTCGTGGCTCGTGCTGGACGGGGACCGTCTGGTGGCGTACGGGTTGCTGTGGGACGAGTCCGACGGTGAGCGCATCGACATCGATCAGTACATCCTTCCCGAGTACCAGGGGGCCGCCGCCCGGATGCTGGAGACGATGGAGGCCAGGGCGCTGGAGAAGGCCCGGGAGAACGGGGCCGCGCGCGCCGTGGTGCACCTGCACCTCAATGTGGCGCCCACCCTCGACACCGGGCTGGTGCGGGAGCGCGACTGGCGGGTCGTGCGCCGCTATCACGTGCTGCGCCGCCCGCTGGATCCGGTACGGGACCGGCTGCCGGAGGTCCCCGCCGGCGTCGGCGTGCGCGACTGCGCCGCCGAGGCGGACCGGTCGCGCGTCCACGAGCTGTACCAGGCGTCCTTCGCCGACCACTTCGACTTCCAGCCGCGCGCGTACGCCCCGTGGCTGCACGACATCGACGCCGAGGGACTGGACTGGTCCCTGGTGTGGATCGTCGCCACCGACGATCTGGGCGACGTCGGCTTCCTGCTCGCGCGCGACGACCGCGAGGCCATGGGGTGGATCCGCAGCATCGGTGTCCTGCCCGCGGCCCGGGGACGGGGCCTGGGCGGCTTCCTGCTGCGGCACGCTTTCGCGGCCTTCGCCGCGCGGGGGCGGGACACCGTCGGGCTCGGCGTGGACACGGAGAACACCACCGGAGCCCCCCGCCTGTACGACCGCCACGGGATGACGGTTCATTACGCCGTCGACACCTGGGAGACGGTGGTGAGCTGACGGTTGTCGTGGTCCGGCGGGTGACGCCCGAGGAGTGGACGGCGAGAACAGCCGCGCGGGCGCGGCCCGCCGGGCGACTTCCCGGGCCGCGCCCGCCCCGGGTCCTACGGCTTGCGGGCGACCGCCCCGTACATCGCGATGTCCTCGTCGCGGATGCCCTGTTCGCCGGTGCCGTCCGGGTGCCACTTGTGCACCTGGACGATGCCCGGCTCGACCAGGTCCAGGCCCTCGAAGAACTCGTGGGCCTCGTCGATGGTGCGCAGCCGCATCGGCATGTTGCGCGCCGCGTACTCGCGGGCCACCCGCCCCACCTCCTCGGGGGCGAACTCGGCCGTGCCGATGGACATCGCCAGGTAACTGCCCGAGGGAAGCGGCTCCAGCAGACGCCGGACGATGCCGACGGCGTCGTCCTCGTCGAGGACGAAGTGGACGATGGCGATGACCGTCAGGGCCACCGGCCGGTCCAGGTCGAGGGTCTCCCGCAGTTCGGGGGCGTCCAGGATGCTCGCCGGGTCGCGGAAGTCGGCCTCGATGTACGAGGTCCTTCCCTCGGGCGTGCTGGCCAGGAGCCCCTGGGAGAGGGTGAGGACGATGGGGTCGTTGTCGACGTAGACCACGCGTGACGCGGGAGCCACCGACTGGGCGATCTCGTGGAGGTTCGGGGAGGTGGGGATGCCGGTGCCGATGTCCAGGAACTGGCGCATCCCCGCTTCCTCGACGAGCCAGCGCACCGCCCGGTTCATCCAGTCCCGGTTGGCGCGCATGTGGACGGGAAGCGCGGGCCACTCCCGGGCCATGGCGTCGCCGGCCTCCTGGTCCGCCGGATAGTAGTCCTTGCCGCCGAGGATGTAGTCGTAGATCCGCGCGGAGTGCGCGTTCTCGGTGTCGATGCGGTCGGCCGACCATCCACTCTCGGGCACCTGGTGTCTCCTTCGCATGTCGGCTGTCCGGGTCGGGGCCCGGCGGGCGGGGGGCCTCAGAGGTCCTTGCGGATCCGGTCGAGAACGGCCTCGGTCCTCGTCGTGGGCGTCGCCTGGGCGCCCACCCGGTCGAGGGCCTCGCGGTACACCACGACGTCGTCGCCCTTGTCGAGGTAGACGGCGCCCACCAGACCGTCGAGGTAGACGACGTCGGGCAGTTCACGCGCCCGGAAGCGGAAGAGCTGGAAGGCGCCGGCTCTCATGGCCGGGTGCGGGCCGTTGACGAACGGCATGATCTGCAGTGTCACGTGGGGCAGTCGCTGGACCTCGATGAGGTGATCGATCTGGGCGCGCATCACGTCCGCGCCTCCGACCGGCCACCGGAGCACCGTCTCGTCCATCACCACCCACACCCGCGGTGGCGTCCGACGTCTCAGCAACTCCTGCCGGCGCATCCGCAGCGCCACCCGGCGCGCGGTCGCCTCGGCCGGGGCATGCGGGTTGCCCGCGGTCAGCAACGCGCGTGCGTAGGCCTGCGTCTGCAACAGACCGTGGACGAACTGGCTCTCGTAGGCGCGGATCTGCAGTGCCGCCTGTTCCAGGCTCAGATAGGCGGCGAACCAGTCCGGCATCACGTCGCGGTAGGTGTGCCACCACCCCCGCTTGTTGGCCTCGCGGACGGACTTCAGGAAGGTGTCGATCTCCTGCTCGTCCGTCACGCCGTAGACCCGGAGCAGTTTCTCGGCGTCCGCCAGCCGGAGCCGGGCCACCTTGGCGGCCTCCATCCGGCGGATCGTGGAGTGGCTGACCCCGATGGCCGCCCCGGCCTCCTCGTAGGTCAGACCGGCGCGGGTGCGCAGCTCCTCGAGCTGTCTGCCGAGGATCATGCGCAGGACGGAAGGGGCACCGCCCCAGTCGGTCTCCGCGCTCACGCCTCGCCCCCTCGCACCGGGTGTTCCGCCCTCACCGTCTCATGCGCGCACTCCACACGAACAGATGCGATCAGTTGTCGTCCCGAGCAGCATGCACGCAGTCGACTGCAAATTTCAACTTGCCGGTTGCGAGCTGTGGTTGACGGGTGCCAGAGTGTCCACACCGTCCCCCGGCCCACTGAAGGGCCGTTGAGCACCGGCCGGTTTGTCCATGGCCCGTGCAGGACGTACCCCCACGTGCGCAGGCAGACGAAAGGCCCACGGAGATGGCTCGGCTCCCCTTACCCAGGCCGCTGCACCACGCCACGAACGAGCCCTCCCCAAGATCGCCCGGAGGCGAGCGAACGGCTCCACTCCCCCAGCCGGACGGCCTCGGCCGTCTCGCCTCCGGGCCCCCCGTGGCCCACGCCCCCCGTGAGACCCGCGCGTTCGACCTGTGGGCGGCCCCGGCGTCCGTGCGTACCGCCCGTGAGGGCGTGCGCGAACTACTCACCGCGCGGGGTGTCGGCGACGAGGTGTGCGACAACGCTGTCATCGTGACCTCGGAACTCGTCACCAACGCGCTCACCCACTCGGCCGGCGACCGGATCGTGTGCCGGGTGCACGTGACGGCCCACCGGATCCGCATCGAGGTCGAGGACCAGGCCCGCGGTCGGGAACTGCCCCTGCTCCGGCGGCCGGGCCCCGACGACCAGAACGGGCGCGGGCTGCTCCTGGTGGACGCGCTCAGCAGCGACTGGGCGGTCAGCCGCACGCAGGGCAGGCCCGGACGCGTCGTCTGGGCCCAGCTCGATCTGCGTCCCCCGCCCCATGGAGCCAGGGCACGGCCCTGAGCGGCAACGCCCCGCGCCGCCGCGCCGGACCTCGAACGCGCCGGCCGGGCGGGGTCACCGTGGTGCGGTCACCGCGCCGGCCGGGCGGTCGCTTCGTCGGGCGGTCCGGGATCCTGCGCGGGGTATCGCGGCGTGGGGGCGGGCGGGGGCCGGGGCGGGCACCGTCGTAGCTGATCGCGCACGGTGGTGACGCGCTCGCGGGCGACGGGGCCGGCGAGCTGTACGTGCGCCGGGCGGCACCGGCGACCTGGTGGACGGCATGGACTCGGGACCCACCCGTCCACCAGGAACTTCACTTCGTACGCGCACCGCCCGCGACTCAACGGCCCCGCTCAGCGAAGACGTTGGGCACTCAACGCACTCAGCGCCGGGGGAAACGGCGTTTCGGGGCGGTCACCAGCAGGGGGTGCCGTCGTCCTCGCGCCAAGCGACGTCCGTGACGTGCATGGGCATCGTGAAGTAACTGCCCTGATGGCTGTTGACGCACGTCGTGTAGGCAGGTCCCTGCCCCTCGTCCCCGGCGACGACGTACGTCATCGTGACGTCCCGCGACGTGTTGTTGTAGAAGATGTTGCCGGGAACGCTGCCGGACCATTCACGGTCGGTCGCCAGCGACGGTGGCACATCCGTGTCGCCGTACCACCATTCGGGCCAGACACAGAACGTGCCTGCCTGGCAGTTCCCGGGCGCCCACGCCGACGCGCTGGGCGCGGAGGCCATGACACCGAGGAAGGCTGCGGGTATCGCTGCGAGGGCGATGGCCCTGAAACGCATGAAAGGCTCCATTCCGAGGACGTCGCCTGCATGTTCACAGCGAATATGTTGAAACGTCAAGCGTCGATTTCCGGCCTCGCCGGACCGACTCGAAACCGACTCGCCGACAGCAAGGGTGGTCCCCCCTGGGTCCGTCGGCCGGGCGGTGCTTGCGGATCGCGGACAGCCTCAGGATGCCCCGGGAGGCAGCGGCCGAAGCGCGTTTGCGCACGTCAGCGACGTCCGGCAGGCGTGCTGGTCAGCAAAGTGCACCGGCAGCTTCAACCTCCGCTACCGCTGCATCACCCAGGGCCGGGCCGAAGACGACCGGCCCGTCACCACCCCGCGACGATTGGCCCGCCTCCTGCTCACCCACCCCGACCACCTTCGGGACAGCGGGTGCGGCTGGTCGCCGTGGCGGCCGTCGGGCGCCCACCAGTGGGTGCGCCACATCGGCCGTTCACGGCCGTCGGCGTCCTTCATGCCGGCCGGCGTTGCACGACAAGACGGTCGTGGAGCCTGCGCCGACCGCATCAAGTGCGTGGGGGAATGGCCACTGTGGCCCATGCCATGCATCAGTCCCGGTGGAGAACTGGGTTACCCAGGCCTACAGTGCAACCGCCGTCGTCGCTCGTGGCCTCGATCGTCAGGATGGCTACACCAGTCACGTCCACGGTCACTTCCACGGGCCGATTGATCTCTGCAGTCGCGCTCTTCAACGTCTTCCCGTACTCGCCACCGCTCCTGAAGGTCACCGTGGCCGGGTACGCGGGGCTGTCGTCGTCCAGCCCCACGGTTAGGGTAAGCTTCTTGTACCGCTCGTTGATGCTGTAGGTCAGGGATTCGTAGAATCCCAGTTCCTCCGCGACAATGGCGTTGTCGAAGCGTTTGCCGCCCATCGTCACCGCCTTGCGCTCCGTGTTGACGTAGCCCGCCCCCAGAGGCTCGACATCGGTGAGCGGGATCTCCTTGGCTGCACGGGCACTCGAACTCGGCGAGGGACCGCCGGTGGCGCTCCCCCCAGGCGCAGAGGGGGAGGCCATGACCGTCACCGTCGCGGTAGCAGTAACGGTCTCCGTGGCGGTGACCGTCCGGGCAGTAGGTGGCGTGATGACCGAGGGGACGCCGAAAAACCCAAGGAAGAGACCAGCGACACCGGTGAGGGCGGTCACCAGGGCAGCCGTCTCGGCTCTACGACCCGGCTGCGGGACGGGTGAGGGCGGGGATGCGGGCGGGGGCGGTGTCGTGGGCGTGGGAGGCGACCCTGGTTCGGGCTGTCCAGTGCTCATGGTCAAATCCCCCACATACAGCGGCTGTTATGTTGTGTGAGGCAGAATTCAACGGGATGGACGCACAAACGGCAAGGCTGCACTCGCGCACTGATCGCGGCTGAGCCCTGCGCCTTGCTGGTGGTCCACGCCACGTTCACGCACGCTGATTGACGATGCGACAGAACTGGATCAGATGAGACAGGCTCGAGTTCGGCGACCGCACCCGCCGACAGGCCCATGATCCTCCGGCCGTCGACGATTGCCGCCCGAGCTCACTGGCGCCAGTCGGGTACGCCTGAGGCAGGCGGCATCTGGGATTCGATCTTCGCTCGCGTCTCCCGCATCACGGAGAGGATGCGGGACTCGTGCTCGGGGGTCAGACGGGCCACCGGGACCGAGCAGCTGATGGCGTCGGTGGCCGGGGTCGTGTAGCGAAGAGCGAAGCCGAAGCCGGCGATGCCGATGACCGTCTCCTCGCGGTCCACGGAGTATCCGCGTTCGCGGACCCCGGCCAGGTCGGCGTGGAGGGAAGCACGGGTGGTGTGCGTGTTCTCCGTGAGGGCGGTCAACGGTCCGTCCGGAAGAGGAAGGTCGTCGTCGCGGCGCTCGGCGAGGAGGGCCTTGCCGAGCCCGCCGGCATGGGCCGGGACGCGACGGCCGACGCGGCTGATGGTGCGCAGGTACTCGTGGGACTCGCGAGTGGCGAGGTAGACGACGTCCGGTCCGTCGAGCCGGGCCATGTGGATCGTCTCGCCGAGCGCGTCCGACGCCTCATCGAGGTAGGGGCGGACGACCCTGATGCAGCGGTCGCCGTCGAGGTAACTGGTGCCGGTGAGCAGTGCGCGGATGCCGATGCCGTAGAGGGAGCCGGTGGCGTCGGTGCGGACCCAGCCGCAGTCGACGAGGGTCTGCAGCAGTTGGTACATGCTGCTGCGCGGCACGTCCAAATCCTCAGCGAGCTGGTCCAGGCGTGAGGGCTGCTCGCCCCGCTCCGCGAGGAGTTCCAGCAGTGCGACGGTTCGGGCCGCCGACTTCACCCCACGGACGCCTGTCTTCTCAAGCATGAGCTCATCGTAAGTCCGCGCGAATTCGTGACGGCCTGCCCATTGACCCGTCCTGTTCACAGACCTAGCCTCCATCTACATACGCAGACAGCATCTGTATATAGGGATGGCTCATGACAGGGATCAGCGCCGAGGCCGCACAGGTCGCTCAGCGGCTCCGGGACGGGATGGCGGGTGGGGTTCTGTCCTTCCCCCTCACCAGCTTCCGGGATGACGGCAGTCTCGACCTGGACGCATACCGGGCCTACCTGGCCGACCGGATCGCCACCGCCCCCGGCGCCGTCTTCCCCGCCTGCGGCACCGGCGAGTTCTTCTCGCTGGACGAGGACGAGTACCGGGCGGTCGTACAGGCCACGGTCGAGCTCACCGACGGGCGCCTCCCGGTGATCGCGGGCATCGGCTACGGCTGGGCCCAGGCCGTCCGCTTCGCTCGCATCGCCGAGGACGCCGGCGCCGACGCCGCGCTGGTACTGCCCCACTACCTGGTCAGCGCCCCGCAGGACGGCCTGGTGGAGCAACTACGCAGGATCGCCGGGGGCACCCGGCTACCGCTCATCGCCTACCAGCGCGGACACGTCGCCTTCACGGCGGCCTCTTTGCGGCGTGTGGCGGAGATCCCGAGCGTCATCGGGCTCAAGGACGGCCACAGCGACCTCGACCGGCTGCAGCGCCTCACCCTCGCCGCCCCCGAGGACTTCCTCTTCTTCAACGGGGCCGCCACCGCGGAGATCCAGGCCCGCGCGTACGCCACCGTCGGCGTCCCGGCCTACTCCTCGGCCGTCCACGCCTTCGCCCCCGAGATCGCCGAGGCCTGCTTCACCGCGCTGCGCGACGGCGACCACGGCACCGTCGACACGCTGCTGCGCGACTTCTACGTCCCGTTCGTCGAACTCCGCGACCGCGTCCCCGGATACGCGGTGTCGCTGGTGAAGGCCGCCGCCCGGCTGCGGGGCCTCCCGGTCGGCCCGGTGCGCGCCCCGCTCACCGACCCCGCCCCGGCCGATCTGTCCGATCTGGAGAAGGTGCTGGACCACGGGCTGAGCCTCGTCGGCGCGGTACGGCGACCCGCCTGACACCTCCGCACGGCGAGTCGCCCGCCGCAGCCGTGGGCACCCCGCCGTGCCTGCCGGACTCCTCGCCCGCGTCCTCCTCTTCTCCGCCCCGCGTCCTCCTCTCGCCCGACAGTTCAAAGGAGAACTGCCATGCCCCTGCTCGTAGTCGGGATCAGCGTCCTGGTCCTGCTGATCTTCATGACCAGGCTGAAACTCAACGGCTTCGTGGCACTGCTGCTCGTGGCGGTCGGCGTCGGGCTGGTACAGGGCATTCCGGTCGCGACGATCCCGGACGTCCTCTCCGAGGGCATCGGGGGGCAGATCGGCGACACCATGCTCACGATCGGTCTCGGTGCCATGCTCGGCCGGGTCATGGGTGACTCCGGCGCGGCCCAGCGCATCGCCGGCAAGCTCCTCGACGCCTTCGGCCCGCGCTGGGTGCAGGTGGCGATGGTGGTCACCGCGATGCTGATCGGCGTGACCATGTTCTACGAGGTCGCCTTCATCATCATCGTGCCCATCGCGTTCACCCTGGTCAGGGTCACGGGGGCACCACTGCTGTGGGTCGGCCTGCCGATGTCCATCACGCTGTCGACGATGCACAGCTTCCTGCCGCCGCATCCCGGCCCCACCGCCGTCGCCGCGACCTTCGACGCCTCCGTCGGACTGACCCTGTTCTACGGCCTGTTCATCGCCGTCCCCGCCGGCGTGCTCATCGCCCTGGTCTGGCCCCGCCTGCCGTTCATCAAGGCCATGACGCCCTCCATCCCCCAGGGCCTGGTCAGCGAACGCGAGTTCACCGACGAGGAGATGCCCGGCCTCGGCTGGTCGCTGTTCGTGGCGCTGTTCCCCGTGGCGCTGATTGTGGCGGCCGCCGTGACCGACATGGCCACCTCCGCCGAGACCGGGTTCCTGCACTTCGTCGCGTTCATCGGTTCGGCGCCGATCGCGCTGATGCTGACGCTGTGCCTGGCGATCTGGGCGTTCGGGCCGCGGATCGGCCGGACCCTGGAGGAGGTCGGCGCCTCATGCTCCTCGGCGGCCAAGGCGATGGCGATGATCCTGCTGGTGATCGGCGCGGGCGGGGCGTTCAAGAACGTCCTCGTCGAGGGCGGGATCTCCGACTACATCAAGGACGCCACCGACGGCTGGTCCGTCTCGCCGATCATCCTGGCCTGGCTCGTCGCCGTCATCCTCCGCATAGCCCTCGGCTCGGCGACCGTCGCCGTCGTCACGGCCTCCGGCGTGGTGCTGCCGCTCCTGGCGGGCAGCGGGGTCCACCCGGAGGTGATGGTCCTCGCCGTCGCCTGTGGCTCCATCGCCTTCTCCCACGTCAACGACCCCGGCTTCTGGCTCTTCAAGGAGTACTTCAACCTCTCCGTCATCGAAGCGATCAAGGTCCGTACCAGCTATACGACCGTGCTCGCCGTCCTCGGCCTGGGCGGCGTCCTGGCCGCCGAGCAGGTACTCGACGTTCTCAGTCTGTGACCGTCTGTCCTGCCCCTCCTCCCCCGTCATGCAAGGAATGTGAAGAGAGTATGAGCACGAGCCAGCCGACCGTCACCGCGTTCTCCGTCTACCCCGTGGCGGGCCGCGACTGCATGGAATTGAACCTCTCCGGCGCCCACGGCCCCTACTTCACCCGCAACGTCGTCGTCCTGACCGACTCCGAGGGACGCACCGGACTGGGGGAAGTGCCCGGCGGGGAGAAGATCACACAGACCCTGCGGGACGCCGAGCAGCTCGTGGTCGGTGCGAAGGTCGGCGACTACAAGCGCGTCCTGCGTGAGATCGCGGACCGCTTCGCCGACCGCGACTCCGGCGGGCGCGGTGCGCAGACCTTCGACCTGCGCACCACCGTCCACGCGGTCACCGCCGTCGAGTCGGCCCTGCTGGACCTCTTGGGCCAGCACCTGGACGTACCGATCGCGGCACTGCTCGGCGACGGTCAGCAGCGCGACTCGGTACGGGTGCTGGGCTACCTCTTCTACGTCGGCAACCCCGACCACACCGACCTCGAATACGTCCGCGAACCCGACGCGGACACCGACTGGTACCGGATCCGGCACGAGGAGGCCCTGACCCCCGAGGCGATCGTCCGCCAGGCCGAGGCCACCTATGAGCTGTACGGTTTCCGCGATTTCAAACTGAAAGGCGGCGTCCTGGACGGCGCGGAGGAGGTCAGGGCCGTCCGCGCGCTGAAGGACCGCTTCCCCGAGGCCCGGATCACCCTCGACCCCAACGGCGCATGGTCGCTGCGCGAGGCCATCGAACTCTGCGCGCCGCTCGTCGGGACGCTCGCCTACGCCGAGGACCCCTGCGGAGCCGAGGGCGACTACTCCGGGCGGGAGGTCCTCGCCGAGTTCCGCCGCGCGACCGGTCTGCCCACCGCGACCAACATGATCGCCACCGACTGGCGGCAGCTGACCCATGCCCTCGCCCTGCAGTCGGTCTCCATCCCGTTGGCCGACCCGCACTTCTGGACCATGCAGGGCTCCGTGCGCGTGGCGCAGTTGTGCAACGCGATGGGACTGACCTGGGGTTGCCACTCCAACAACCACTTCGACATCTCGCTCGCCATGGTCACCCACTGCGGAGCCGCGGCGCCCGGCGCGTACAACGCCTTGGACACGCACTGGATCTGGCAGGAGGGCTTGGAACGGCTCACCACGGAACCGCCCCGCATCGTCGGCGGCGAGATCGCCGTCCCCGACGCACCCGGCCTCGGCGTCCAGCTCGACATGGACCGCCTCCTCGCCGCCCACGAGCTCTACCGGACGAAGGCCCTGGGGGCGCGGGACGACGCCATCGGCATGCAGTACCTGCTCCCCGGCTGGCAGTTCGACGCGAAGCGACCCTGCCTCGTGCGAGGCTGACATCAGCGAAGCGCTATAGCACCGAGGGCACCTCATGAGGGGGGCGGGTGGCGAGGACGGCACTCCGCCCTTACCTGACGCCCCATCAGGAAAGTCGGCAAAAGGTCAGCAACGGTTCGGCCAAAGCTGCCCGCAGATGCCCATACCTCGGGAATCGCGGACAGCTTCAGGGGGTCGCGGACAGCTTCAGGGGGCCAAGGAGGCAGGAGCCGAACGCCCGCGCCGTGGGATGTCCACGCCACTGGACAGACGCAGCAGCGATCGCGGGACCCTTGGTTCAGGACCGACGCTTCCGCAGTTCAGCGCACCCTTCCTCGCGGCTTCAGGGGTGCGTTCGGCAGCTCCGGCGCGGGCAGTGGAGCCCCGTCGTATCCGTGCACCTCACCGAAGCGGGTTCCCTTCATCCAGTCCTCGCGGGCCCGCACGATGTCGTCGTGCGAGCGGCCGATGAAGTTCCACCACATGACGATCTCCTCCGGGAAAGGGGGCCCGCCGAGGAGCACCAGGCGGGCCGGTTCCGTGGCCCGGTTGGTCAGGGTGAGGGCGGTGCGGCCGGGGGCCGCGTAGCCGAGTTCGGCCGGCTTCAGCGGCGTACCGGCGAGCAGGACGTCGCCACTGTCGACGAGGACGCCGTGTTCGAAGCCGGGGTCGACGTCGAGGGTCACGGTGGCGGCCGGGTCGAGGGTGATTTCCGCGCCGAGCAGCGGGGTGAAGGTGCGCACCGGTGAGGTGTCGCCGGCGAGGGTGCCGAGGAAGACGCGGGCCTCGCCGCCGCCGTCGAGCGCGAGGGCTGTGGGTGCGTGGTGCTGGAAGTCCCGGTCCGCGTCGCGGTGTCGCTCGGGCAGCGCGACCCACAGCTGCACCCCGTGCAGGGTCGTGGTGCGGTCGGTGGAGACCTCGGAGTGGCTGATGCCGAGGCCGCCCGTCATCAGGTTCAGTTCGCCGGGCCGTACGAAGGCGTGGACGCCGTGGCTGTCGCGGTGCTCGATCTCACCGCTGAACAGCCAGCTGACCGTCTGCAGCCCGGTGTGCGGGTGCGGCGGTACGCGCATGCCGCCGGACTCGGTGACGTCGTCGGGCCCGTAGTGGTCGGCGAAGCACCAGGCTCCGATGAGCGTGCGGGCCCGCTGGGGCAGGGTGCGGCGCACCCGCATGGCCCGGGGCCCGCCGAGGGGTACGTCCCTCGGGGTGATGACCTCGATGCCCGGCGGGGACGGTCCGTCGGCCTCCGCGCCGCAGATGGACTCGGTCGGGTGCGTTTCCGTGTTGCTCATGCGCTTGTCCCTCCACCACCCATGAAAGTTTCACTTTCAACTTTAATGGGTTCGATCATAGGCCGGTTGTCCCATGATCGCGCGACGGAGGTCCCGGGGCCGCCGCGGAACGAGTGACGGCCTCGGGTCCGCGCGCGGCGTCTGAGAGAATGAACGCCGATCTCGGAGCGCCGCGGCAAGCGGTACTCATCGGCCGGCAGGAGCACGCACGGTGTCGCCACAGCACGAAGCCCCCTCGTCCTCCGGGGGCCGCGAGCAGCCCTCCCCCGCCGGCGGGCGCGACCGGTCCTCCGCCGCCGGTGGACGGGGCCGCCCGGCCCAGGGGGGCGGGCGTCGGCGGCCGTCCGCGGCACAGAACAGCCCCCGTGCCGCGGACGCGGACCGGGGCCGGGAGCGCGCCACGGACACGGGCCAGGGGCAAAAGCGGACCGCCGACACCGGCCGAGGCCAACAGCGCACCGCACTCGGCCAGGAGCGCAAGGACCGGGACAAGGGGACGGACCGGCAGGGCGGCCGACGCCGCGAGGGCCGGAACGGTGGGGACCGGGATGACCGCGAACCGTCCCGAAGTGGCCGCGCCCTGCTGGACCGCGAGGATCTGCGGGCCGACTGCGCCAGCTGCTTCGGCCTGTGCTGCGTGGCCCTGCCCTTCGCCCGCTCCGCCGACTTCGCGGTCGACAAGGTCGCCGGGCAGCCCTGCTCGAACCTCCGGCCGGACTTCCGCTGCGGCATCCACGCACAGCTGCGCGACAAGGGCTTCCCCGGCTGCACCGTCTTCGACTGCTTCGGCGCCGGGCAGAAGGTGTCCCAAATGACCTTCGGTGGCACGGACTGGCGCCGGGCGCCGGAGACGTCGCGCTCCATGTCCGCGGTCTTCCCCGTCATGCGGCAACTGCACGAGCTGCTCTGGTACGTGACCGAGGCCCTCGACCTCGCACCGGCCCGCCCCGTCCACAAGGAACTGCGGCGGGCCCTGACCCACCTCGACGGCCTGACCCGCGGCACCGCCGAGTCGATCACCGAGCTCGACATGAACGCGCTGCGCGGCGAGGTCAACACGCTCCTGCTGCGGGCGAGCGAACTCGCCCGGGCGCGGGTTCCGGGGCGCAAGAGGAACCACCGCGGAGCCGACCTGATCGGCGCGAAGCTGTCCGGGGCCGACCTCAGGGGGGCGAGCCTGCGCGGCGCCCTGCTCGTCGCCGCCGATCTCGGCGGTGCCGACCTGCGCGACGCCGACGTGATCGGGGCCGACCTGCGCGACGCCGACCTGAGCGGCGCCGACCTCACCGGGGCCCTGTTCCTCACCCAGGCCCAGCTGAACGCGGCCAAGGGCGACGCGGCCACCCGGCTGCCCCCGGCGCTCAGCCGCCCCGCTCACTGGTAGGCCGGGTCGGCGCCGCGAGCGGGTGTGCGCGGCGGGCGGTCAGCCGGCGGCGTTGTCGACGCGCAGCCGTACCTGTTCCTCCAGGCGCCGCAGGCTCGTGTCCAGGGCGTCGCTCACGGAGTCCTCGCCCGGGTCGTGGCTGTCGTCGAAGAAGGACAGGTGCACCGTGACCTCGCTGGCTCCGCTGCCGATGCCGGCGACCTGGAGCCAGCCGGCGTAGGCACCCTGGTCACGCGTGCCCCATTCGAGCCGCATCTGGTCCCGCCGGGCCCGGAACAGCGCGGAGGTGTCCTCGTCGGAGCGGTCCTCGTGCACGGTGACGGCGGGCAGCTCCTCGGCGTGCACGTGCAGGGCCTCGGGCAGCCAGTCACCCATCTGGCCGACGTTCGCCGCCTGGTCGAAGACGTGCTCGGGCTGTGCGGGCATCGTGCGTGAACGCTCGTATTCGGTCATCGCGATACCGTCCTTCGGTTCGGGTCGCGCGGCGGACGGGCGCCTCGCGGGCCGGGGCCGCCTCGCGCCTTCGGCACCGGTCGGCGCCGCACGGGCAGCCCCGGACAGGGGGTGCTATTCGTTGCCGAACACCGCCTTCTGCACCTCGTTGGGGCCGTCGAACCGCTTGCTGCCGGACTGCGTCAGCTTCTCGACGAGGGTGTCGTCGGCGCCGTTGCTCTTCGCCACCGAGACGAGATCGTCACGGCTGGCGGGGTAGTCGGCGCCCTTGAGAGCCTTCTGCAGGTCGATCGGGCTGAGGTCGGCCATGGCAGCCTCCCGTGTCGGAGCGGCGCGGCGAATCCGCGCGCGGACCCGGCGGGTACCCACGGCGTCGGGGAGTGATGCGCCGCCGCGGTGCCCGGCCGCGCGTCGAGCGGACGAAGCCTTCGGAGCACCTGCGCGTACGCGGACCGAGTAGGCGAAGCCCCCGATCCGAGTACGCGTACTCAGGCGCGGGCGCCGGCCGCCCCTGAAGCTGACGAGCAGGGTTCCCGTCTGCCGGAGAGGACGTCTCTTGCTCAGCCGTGCCGCCGCTGTTCTGCTGCCGTTGTTCGGACGGCTCACCGTCACGCGCGAGGCCGCGGGGCCGTTCGCGCCGGGCAGTGTCTTCGTCGCCAACCATGACGCGGTGGCCGATCCCGCCCTCGTGCTGGCCGCCCTGCGCAGCGTGGGGGTGACGCCGGTCGTCCTGGCGACGGCCGGGCTGTGGCGCGTGCCCGTGCTGCGGCGCGCGCTGTCGAAGGGCGGTCACATCCCCGTGCACCGGAGATCCGCCCGCGCCGCGGACGCGCTCGAGGCCGCGGCGGAGGTGGTGCGGTCGGGACGCCATGTGCTCCTCTACGCGGAGGGCGGACTGCCCCTGCGCACGGACGCGGCCTGTGCCGCGCCCCGTCCCTTCCGTACCGGGCTCGCACGGCTCTCGGCGACCACCGGTGCCGCGGTCGTCCCCGTGGGCCAGGCGGGTGCCCGGCGCCTTGCCTCCGGGGCGGCCGTGAAGCAGCTGGCCGGTGTTCTCACCGCCCCGTTGCGCCGACCGCGTCTCCACGTCCACATCGGCCGTCCCGTACACCTGCCGCCCGGGATACCGGAGGGCACGGCGACGGCCCACCGTGCGGTCACCGCCGCGTGGCGGCGGGCGGCCCGGGCCGTGGGCGAGCCGGCCCTCGACGACTGACCGGGCGACAGGCGCACCGCCCGGTACTGCGCCCGCCGACAGCGCTGCGTCCGCTTCGGCACTCCCGGGACGCTACCGGCCGCCGTTGTCGAGGTCGGCGTCGGTGCGGTCGGCCAGGCGCTCGTAGCGTTGTCTGGCGGCCTGCGGGCTGCGCAGGCCTAGGCCGAAGGCGATCTCCGGCCAGGTCATGCCGCGTCCCCGTGCCATCTGCAGGAGGCCCACCTCCAGTTCGTCCATCTCGGCGCGGGCGCGCGGTACGAGGCTCAGCGCGGCGGTGATGTCCGCGCGGTCCACCTCGGGTTCGCCGTCCTCGAGCAGCGCGGCACCGCTGAGCAGGAACGCCACCAGCCTGACCGCCTCGTGCGGGCTGATCACGCCGGGATGGGTCTGCCGCCGGCGTTGCCCGTCCGTGGCCGCGTGCCGCTCGGCGATGCGGAACAGGGACGCATGCACCCGATGCACGCGGGCCGCGTCGGAACTCGGCGGGGTGAAGGGGTCGGTGGGCTCTTCGGGAATCGCGGACATGGGACGAGCATCGACAATGAACGTCTTGTTGTCAACAACATAAACCCACGGAAGGACCGATGACTTCTCGCGCCCCCGCACGTCTACCCGTGCGGCAGGCCCGCAACGGGACACCGGACACGACACAAGGGACGACACCATGAGCGCCACCGACGACTTCTCCTACACCCTGACCCGCACACTGGACGCCCCCACGGGCACGGTGTGGCAGGCGTGGACCACCCCCGACCAGTACGCCCGGTGGGCGTACGCCGCTCCCGGCTCCGTCGAGATGGACGTACGGCCGGGCGGCGCCTGGAAGGCCACCATGGTCACGCCGGACGGCGGCCGGTTCCCGCTGACCGGGTCCTACCTCCAGGTCGACGAGGACCGCCTGCTGGTGGTGGGGATGGACGTCCCCGGGAAGCCCGAGCCCTCGGCGATGACCGTGGAACTCGACGGGGACGGCCCGCGGACGCGGATCGTGATCCGCCAGATGTGCGACACGACGGAGGAACGCGACATGGCCGAACAGGGCAGCACCATGCTGCTCGACAATCTGACCGCCTTCCTGGCCGAAGGCACGACGGACTGACGGACCGGACGGGCTCGCGTGGTCGGAGTCGCCCGCCGGTGCGACGCTGGGGTGGAAAGGTTCCAGGCCCAGAGCCCTTGGAGGGAGACCGATGGGACGGGACGTCCCGGCGCTCACCTTCACCCGCGAGGACCGCCGCCGCTACCGGATCAAGATGCAGGAGTGCCTCGATGCGTTCGCCCAGATGCTGCGCGAGTCACGCTTCGACGCCGAGCGGCCCCAGGTGGGTCTGGAGATCGAGCTGAACCTGGTCGACGACCGGGCCGAGCCCGCCATGCGCAACTCCGACGTCCTGGAGGCGATCGCGGACCCGGCCTGGTCCACGGAACTGGGCCGGTTCAACCTCGAGATCAACATCCCGCCCCGCCGTCTCACCGCGGGCGGCCCCGACGCCTGGGAGTCCGAGATCCGCGCCGCGCTGAACCACGCGGAGCAGCGCGCCCGGTCGATCGGCACCCATCTGATCATGACGGGCGTCCTCCCCACCCTGCGGCAGGAGGACGTGGGCGAGGGAGCCCTGTCGGAGAACCCGCGCTACCGGCTGCTCAACGACCAGATCTTCGCGGCGCGCGGTGAGGACCTGCACATCGAGGTGACCGGCATCGACCGGCTGCGGACCTACGCGGACACCATCACCCCGGAAGCCGCGTGCACCAGCACGCAGTTCCACCTCCAGGTGTCCCCGGAGCAGTTCGCCGACTACTGGAACGCCGCCCAGGCGATCGCCGGGGTCCAGGTCGCGCTCGCGGCCAATTCGCCCTTCCTGTTCGGCAAGGAACTGTGGCACGAGACCCGCGTCCCACTGTTCGAGCAGGCCACCGACACCCGCCCGCAGGAGATCAAGGCGCAGGGGGTACGGCCCCGGGTGTGGTTCGGCGAACGCTGGATCACCAGCGTCTTCGATCTCTTCGAGGAGAACCTGCGCTACTTCCCGGCCCTGCTCCCCCTCTGCGACGAGCAGGACCCCGCGGAGACGCTGACGCGCGGTGACGTCCCCGAACTCGCCGAACTCACCCTGCACAACGGCACCATCTACCGCTGGAACCGCCCGGTCTACGCCGTCGCCCACGACAAACCGCACGTGCGGGTGGAGAACCGGGTACTGCCCGCCGGCCCGACCGTCGCCGACACGCTCGCGAACGGTGCCTTCTACTACGGGCTCACCCGCGCCCTGGTGGAGGAGGACCGGCCGGTGTGGTCCCGGATGTCCTTCTCGGCCGCCGAGGACAACCTGCGGACGGCGGCGCGGTACGGCATCGACGCCCGGCTGTACTGGCCCGGGATGGGCGAGGTGCCCGTGGCCGAACTCGTCCTGCGGCGGCTGCTGCCGCTGGCCCACCGCGGGCTGGAGCGCTCGGGCATGGACGAGGCCTGGCGCGAGCCGCTGCTCGGCATCATCGAGCAGCGCTGCGTCACCGGCCGCAACGGAGCGGTGTGGCAGAAGGAGATGTTCCATCACATCGACGCCGCCGCCCACTGCGGGCGCCACGAGGCGCTGCGGCGCATGACGCAGCAGTACATCGACTTCATGCACCTCAACGCCCCGGTCCACACCTGGCCCGTCGACTGACCCGGGTGCCAACCCGCCTCCTGCCCCCGGGGTGCGGCGACCGGCAGCGGCCACGAGCGGCCACGGCGGTCTCCCGCGCACCGCGGGTACCCCGGCGCCGCCACCGCACGAGCCGGTCGCGAAAGCATCACCTCTACCCCAACGGATGGTTCATTCGACCAGGCGGACGACATACGGCCCGCACAACGGGGTGGTTGGCCCCCCTTGCCGTTGAATTGGTCAGGCGCTGTCCGAGCGAGGCGCTGCGGCGCCCGAAGGGCAGCACCCCCGCCATGTCGAACTGTGCCCCGGGCCGGGGATTGAGGAAACCGATGGCGACCCACACCGAGCCGATTGCCCCTGTTCCGGCGGCCGAGCCCCGCGGCAGGGGTCGCGCGATCATTTCCTGGCTGAGCACGACGGACCACAAGAGGATCGGGCATCTCTACTTGATCACGTCGTTCACGTTCTTCCTGATCGGCGGAGCACTGGCGATGGCGATCCGGGTGGAACTGGCCCGCCCGGGTCTGCAGATGCTGTCCAGCGAACAGTACAACCAGGCGTTCACCATGCACGGGACGATCATGCTGCTGCTGTTCGCCACCCCGACATTCGCCGGTTTCGCCAACGCGATCATGCCGCTGCAGATCGGCTCCCCGGACGTCGCCTTCCCCCGGCTGAACATGCTGTCCTACTGGCTTTTCGCCTTCGGTGGACTGATCGTCCTGGGCAGCTTCCTCACCCCGAACGGCGCGGCCGACTTCGGCTGGACGGCCTACACCCCGCTCAGCGGACCCACCCGGACCACTCAGACCGGCGGCGATCTGTGGATCATGGGCCTCGCGCTGGCAGGGTTCGGCACCATCCTCGGCGCGGTCAACTTCATCACCACCATCATCTGCATGCGCGCCCCCGGCATGACCATGTTCCGCATGCCGATCTTCACCTGGAACGTGCTGCTCACGTCGGTGCTCGTGCTGCTCGCCTTCCCCGTCCTGGCGGCGGCCCTGCTCGTGCTGGAGGCGGACCGGCGTTTCGGGGCCCAGGTGTTCAACGCCGAGAACGGGGGGCCCATCCTGTGGCAGCACCTGTTCTGGTTCTTCGGCCACCCCGAGGTCTACATCCTCGCCCTGCCCTTCTTCGGCGTGATCAGCGAGATCATTCCCGTCTTCGCCCGCAAACCGATCTTCGGCTACATGGGGCTGATCGGCGCCACCATCGCGATCACCGGGCTGTCGGCCACGGTATGGGCCCACCACATGTTCGCCACCGGCGCCGTGCTGCTTCCCTTCTTCTCCTTCATGACCTTCCTGATCGCCGTTCCGACCGGTGTGAAGTTCTTCAACTGGATCGGCACCATGTGGAAGGGATCACTGTCGTTCGAACCCCCGATGCTGTGGGCCGTCGGATTCCTGGTCACCTTCCTCTTCGGCGGGCTCACCGGGGTGATCCTCGGCTCGCCCCCACTGGACTGGCACGTCACCGACAGCTATTTCGTGGTCGCCCATTTCCACTACGTACTGTTCGGCACGATCGTCTTCGCGATGTTCGGCGGATTCAGTTTCTGGTGGCCGAAGATGACGGGCACGATGCTGGACGAGCGCCTCGAGAAAATCCACTTCTGGACCCTGTTCGCCGGTTTCCACACGACCTTCCTGGTCCAGCACTGGCTGGGCGCCGAGGGAATGCCCCGCCGGTACGCCGACTACCTCGCCGCCGACGGCTTCACCGCCCTCAACACCGCCTCGTCCATCGGTTCGTTCCTGCTGGGCCTGTCCACCCTGCCGTTCCTGTACAACGTCTGGAAGACCGCCAAGGAGGGCGAACGCGTGGAGGTCGACGATCCATGGGGCTACGGACGTTCCCTGGAATGGGCCACCTCCTGCCCGCCGCCGCGGCACAACTTCCTCACCCTGCCCCGCGTCCGTTCCGAGTCCCCCGCCTTCGACCTGCACCACCCCACCGTGGCGCAGCTGGACGAGAGCGAGAACGCCGGCAAACGC
Organism: Streptomyces griseoloalbus; assembly: GCA_014650015.1. GTDB lineage: Bacteria > Actinomycetota > Actinomycetes > Streptomycetales > Streptomycetaceae > Streptomyces > Streptomyces griseoloalbus. The sequence continues at coordinate 169,169 of BMUD01000010.1, read as the reverse complement.
GACGTGATCGATGCCCCGGGACACGAGAGGGACAGAACGTGATCGGGGGACCGAGGCAGGCGTCCGGAGGGCGGCCAGGTCACGGAAGCGTGGGGTCACCTCATTACGCGGCGCTCCGGCGGGAGGTGCTCACACGCCACGCCGTCTGTGCCCCCGCCGTCCTCGCCGCCGCCGGCGGACTGGGCACGCCGGCGGACCACCTCGCTCCCTGACCCCCGGCCGCGCGGAAGCGAAGAACGTGGCTCACCGGCCGTAGGCGTCCTGGCGCGGAAGCGGGCCGGCATCGGCGTGGCGTCCGGGGAGAAGCGACGCATGGCGTTGTCCTGGCCCCGGACCGTGACGGGCGGCGAGAGCGTCTGCGACGGCTCCGGTCGTGAAGGCGTAGACCGCCTTGTGGAGGACGTCCACGACGCGTTCCCCGCGCGGCCAGGTCATGGGCGGGGCGCCGACCCCGGTCGCGTTCTCGAGGATCTGGTCGTTGGTGATCCGGACAACCGCGAACTTCGCGGAGGCGACCGGCCCGCGCAATCCGGTCTGAGCCATGATCGAGCGCAGCACACCGAGCAGGGCGGCCTGGCCGTAGTGCATCGCCAGATTGACCGCCACCGGCTGTTCGCCGGGGCGTTCGGGGAGGCCGGTCAGGCGCTGGAGGACCCGTGCGGGCACATGCGAGTCCGGGCGCCCGGTAACGGCCTGCTCTAGCTTTTCGCCGAGGGTCATCACGAGGCCTCCGGCGCTTCCGGCGATCAATCCCTGCCACAGCGCACGCCTGATCATGTGCCGACGAGTACCCGGCCCCACCGGGTCTCACCCGCCCGATCGCGGCGGACCCGGTCATCCGTGTCCCCGCAGGACGGGCGCGGTCCGGGAACGGCCCCCGGACCGGCCGGTGTCCCCGGACGACGTCACCTTCAGTGACCGATGGGCCGGGCCAGGATCTCGCTCACCTCCCGGCGTATCGCGTCGCGAGCCGTCGGCGGGAGGGAGCCGAGCTCCGTACGGTCCAGGTCATGGAGCACCTGTTCGGCTCCGGTGTGGCAGGGGGTGCTCTCGCTGATCACCTCGTAGCCGTCCCGGACGGCGACGTAGAGGCGGTGCCGGCCGTCGCTCCCGGCGTGCACGGCGGTGGCGACGACCAGGGGCGGCGGCCCGCCCGCTTCGGCGGCCGCCTTGTGGTAGCCGCTGGTCACGGGGTCGCGCCAGCGCAGGCCGAGCAGCAGGTGACGCTTGGCCACCACGTCGGCCAGGTCGGTCTCATACGTGCCGTCTCCGTCCAGCACGGTCGCTCGCGCGTTCAGGACCAGGGCGGCGGGCAGCAGACAGCGCAGGGTGCTGCCCACGATGTTGCCGCCGACGGTGGCCGTCCGGCGTACGGCGCCCGTGCCCACGGTGGAGGCGGCCCGGCGCAGCACGTCCGGCACCCGGTCGTCCACCTGGTGCAGCAGCACGGCCGCACCCAGCGCCTCACGCCCTATCAGGTTGGCCTCGGGCAGGTCGCGCAGTGACATCGCCTGCTCGGGGAATCCGTCCCGCTGCCAGAGGGCCCATACGAGGGTGGCTCCGCCGATGGGCACGGCTCCCTCGGCCAGATACCGCTGTGCTTCGGACAGGGTGGTGGGCAGACGCAACTGCACGACGGTCGACCTGCTTTCCTTGACGGAACGAGGGGACACTGACGGGACACCGGCAACTCGGGGTGATCGCGGGCACTGCATTGTCCGCAGGGACCCGGGGGCGCGTACAGGGCTCACGGGTTCGCCGCATGCGCCCATCGGCGGGACCTTGCGCTCGGCGGACGCTTGCTCCATGGTTGACGCGCGTCACATGGCTCGTGACTCAGCCGAACCACCCGTCCCGGAACCGGAGATCGCATGTTCAGACGCGCTGTACGATCACTTCTCGCTATTGTCATGCTCATGACTGGTGCCGTGGTGGGGACCGTCGCCACCGCGGGAACCGCACACGCCGACGGCTGTTACACCTGGACCCGCACCCTGTCCCAGGGCGCCTCGGGCGCCGATGTCACCCAGCTTCAGATCCGGCTCGGCGGCTACCCGGGCTACGGTTCCGTGCTCGCCGTCGACGGCTCGTTCGGGCCGGCCACGACAGCCGCGCTCAAGCGCTTCCAGTCGGCCTACGGCCTGGCCGCGGACGGTGTGGCGGGCACCAACACCTACAACAAGCTGTACGCCCTCCAGGACGACGACTGCACGCCGGTCCACTTCTCCTACAGTGAGCTGAACCGCTGCAACTCCACCTGGTCGGGCGGCGCGGTCAGCGCCTCGGCGGCCAAGGCCAACGCCCTGCGGACGATGTGGAAGCTGGAGGCCATGCGGCACGCGCTCGGCGACCAGCCCATCACCGTCACCAGCGGCTTCCGTTCCTACGCCTGCAACAACGCCGTGGGCGGCGCCGGCAGCAGCCGCCACCTGTACGGGGACGGGGCCGACCTCGGCGCCGGGCCGCATTCCCTGTGCACGCTGGCCAAGCAGGCCCGCTACCACGGCTTCCCCGGCATCCTCGGCCCCGGCTACCCGGACCACAACGATCACACCCACCTCGACCACCGCAGCGGCCAGTACTGGTCCGCGCCGACCTGCGGCATCTGACCTCACGTCAGCCGTGAGCGGGGTTCCCCGGCCCCCTGCCGGGGAACCCCCCAGCGCGTGCGCAGACGGCGTACGTCCCGGTCACAGCAGCCGCCGGATCTCACCCCGCACCCGGTAGAAGCCGCCGGCCGCCGGGTGCAGCGCGTCCACGACATAGCGCGCGCCGGGCTCCCGTATCGCCCGCGGGAACTGCACGTTCCAGGATCCGTCGTAGCCCTCGGACACCACGTGGACGCGCACCCGGCCGTCGTGCCGCACGCATTCGACGACGACGGCACCGGAGGGAGCCCGGTCGACGGTGGCCACCGCTGCCACCGCCGTGGCCGGCGCGTAGGTCGGCAGGGCCGCGGCGAGCTTGACGTCCCGCACCACCGGCACCGTCCCCTGCTGCGCCGCGGAGACGGCCGCCTCGCTCGCGTCCACGCACACCAGCGAACCGTCCGTGGTCACCAGGTAGAGCCGCTCGTCGCGGTACTGCATCGACAGCGCCGAGCCGCCTCCCGTGCCGAGCTTCCACAGGCGCGTGCCGTCCCGGTCGAAGCAGTAGACCGACGACGCGGCGTCCCCGGCGAAGACGAACCGTCCGCCCGGCGAGGTGGCGCACGAGTACACGGCGCTGTCGCAGGCGTAGGTGGCCTCGACGGTGCCGGTCGCCTTCGACAGCCGCTGCACCACGCGATGTGCCGTCCCCGCGTAGACGGTGTCGTCCTCCTGCCAGCCGAACAGCACACCGCCGCGCGTGGGGGTGTGCCACAACTCGCCCCCGCCGTCCGGTGCGTAGGCCGTCACTCCCCGGTGGTGGCCGTGGTAGACGGCCCGGTCGTCGGCGCGCACCATCCAGGCGTGCTCACCCTGGCTGCGGCGCGTCCACTGGTGCTCGTCCTCGTGGTCGATGACGGTCAGGCGGCCGTCGCGGTCCGAGACGTTCAGCACGCCCTCGTGGATGTCCAGCCAGAAGATGTCGACGTCCGCGGCGATGTCGTAGGCGGCGAACGGCAGCTTGGAGGAGAGATCGTAGACCCTGCCGTCGTCACAGCCGGCGTAGATCCAGAAGTCGTCGGCGACCAGGCACTTCACGCCGTCCGGCAGGCTGAAGCGGGCCAGTACGCCGCCCTCGTGGTCCAGGGTGAAGACGTCACCTGCCTGGTTGCCGACCCAGCAGCGGTCGTCGTCCACATGGATGCCGAACGCCGAGGAACCGGTGCCGAACCGCCACAGCACGGGAGCCACGGCGCGCGCGGTGGACGGGGCCGAAGCCACCTGACGGCGCGTCACCGCTCTCGGGGCCCGCTGACCGGGCACCGCCGGGGCATAGCCCTTGCGGACCTTCTCCCCCACCTTCTTCGCGGCGGCGGCCTGCGCCTTCGCGACCGAGGGGAACGTCGTCGTCTGGGTCTGCCCCGGCGCACCGATCCGGCCGTAGCGCACCGTCACCACCGGTCCGTCGACGCTCACTTCGTAGAATTTGTGCGCGCCGCCACCCTCCTGCGACAGCTCCAGATACGTCGTCGTCGACACGGTGGACATGGCGAACCCCTCCCGGGACGGAACCCGCGGCCGCTCCGCCGGGTCCTACTGATCAAACCGTAGGCGGAGCCACTGACAATGGGTCGGTCGCCTCATCACCGGCGACCGGTCGCCGCTCACCGAGCACCGGTCGCCCCCGCACGAACGAACGGATCCATGAACGCCGCAACGCTGTTGGACGTCCTGCTGGACGCCGCTCGCCGTGCCCCCGACCAGGTGGTCGTCCACGTCCGGGGAGACGGCGGTGAAGTGCCCGTCACCTTCCGGCGGCTCTGGGAGGAGTCCCTGCGCGTCGCGGGCGGGCTCCGTGAGGCGGGGGTCGAACCGGGCACCTGCGTACCGGTGCTCGCGGAACGCGGTGAGGAGTTCCAGCCGATGTTCTGGGGCGCGCTCGCGGCCGGTCTGGTGCCGGTGCCGCTGGCGCCCGACGTGCGGCGCGTGCGCCCCGTGTGGGAACATCTCGGCCGTCCCCCGGTCATGGTGGACGAGGGGTGCGAGGACGTGGCCGGCCAACTGCCGCCGGGCGCCCGCGTTCTGCGGTCGGCGGCGCTGCGGACGTCCCGGGCCCTGGAGTCGCCCGCCGCTCCCGCCCCGGACGACCTGGCCTTCCTGCAGTTCTCCTCCGGCAGCACCGGTGCGCCCAAGGGCGTGGAGGTGACGCACGCGGCCGTCGTGGCCAATCTGCGGCAGCTGATCGAGGCCGCGGCGCTCACGGACCGCGACGTGGTGGTCAGCTGGATGCCGTACTTCCACGACATGGGTCTCGTCGGCACCCATCTGGCGCCGCTGGCCGCGCGGGCCAAGCAGGTGAGGATCGGTCCCCTGTCGTTCGCGAAGAACCCCCGGCTCTGGTTCGACGTGGCCGCCGCGCACCGGGCCACCATTCTGTCCGCGGCCAACTTCGCCCTGGCGCTGACGGTCCGCCGGGTCCCGAAGGACGTGTTCGCCGGGCTCGATCTGAGCGCGGTACGGCTGATTTTGGTGGGGGCCGAGCCGATCTCGGCGGCGGTGTGGCGGGACTTCACCACGAGGACCCGGCCGGCCGGGCTGGACCCGCGGGCGGCGACGCCCGTGTACGGACTGGCCGAGGCGACGCTGGCCGTGGCGTTTCCGCCGCTCGGCGAGGTGGCCGTGCCCGTGGTGCTGGACCGTACCGCGCTCAGCCGCGGCCGGGTGGTGGAGCGGGAACCGGGCGGCGACGCCGTGGAGTTGATGGACGTCGGGCACCCGGTGCCGGGCTGTTCGGTGCGCATCACCGACGACGGCGGCCGTCCCCTGGGGGACCGGCGAGTGGGCCATGTCGAGGTGCGCGGTCCGCAGGTGGCCCGCGGTTACCACGGTCTGCCCGAGGTGACGGCGGCCGCCTTCGCCGACGGCTGGCTGCGCACCGGTGACCTCGGCTTCCTCCGCGACGGCCGGCTGTGTGTCAGCGGCCGGCACAAGGACGTCCTCTTCGTCAACGGCCGTACGTTCCACGCCCCGGACCTGGAGGAGGTCGTGGCCGCCACGCCCGGGGTGCCGCCCGGGGTGACGGTGGTGATCGGGTCGACCGACCCGGAGACGGGCGGCGAGCGGGTGGTGGTGTTCGTCGCCTGGGCGCGGCCGCCGCGTACCGCCACCGGTGTGCTGGACCGGGTCGCGGGGCGGGTCCGCGCGGCGCTCGGACACGACGACGTACGTGTGCTCGCGCTGCCGCCGTCCGCGTTCCCGCGCACGACCAGCGGCAAGGTGCAGCGGCAGCGGATGCGTGCACGGTTCGAGGCGGGGACGTACCGGCCGGCGTTCTCCTCCGGCGCCGGGGCGGGCACGACGGGCCGGGGGCCGGTGGAGGGACCTCGGCGGCTGTCCGAGGAACCGCGGCCGTCGTCCGGGGGATCACGGCGGCCGTCCGGGCGTCCGGCGCCGGTGCCCCGTTCCCGCGCGGAGGTGCGGCGCGTGGTGCGGGAGGTCTGGGCGAAGGTGCTGGAGGTGCCGGAACCGTCCTTCGGGGACCGGGACCGCTTCGCCGAACTGGGCGGCGGCTCGCTCAAGGCCATGGAGGCGCTCGCCGGACTGGAGTCGGCCCTGGGCGTCACCCTCCGCCCGGCCGTGATGCGCAACGACACCGTCGCCACCCTCACCGACCACCTCCTGGACGCGGTCGCGGACACAGCGGGGCAACGGCCGTCGCAGCGCCGGGCGGCGGACGGCGCGGCGCCGGCGCAGGGATCGGTGACCGCCGTGGTGGGGCTGGCGTGCCGGTTCCCCGGGGCCGGTACGCCGGAGGAGTTCTGGGATCTGCTGGCGGCCGGCCGCGACGCCGTGACCGCGGTGCCCGCGAACCGCTGGAGCACGGCCGGCCGTGCTCCAGCGGCGGAAGGGGGACGCTGGGGGGCCTTCCTGGACGACCCCGCCGCCCTCGACGCCGACCACTTCGGGATCGGGGCCGAGGAAGCCCGCGCGCTCGACCCGCAGGCGCGTGTCTTCCTCGAACTCGCCCACGAGGCACTGGAACGCGCCGGATACGCCGGACCGCGCCGCCGGGGCCTGCGGATCGGCGTCTTCGCCGCCGTCGGCGACAGCGGCTACCGGCAAATCCTCGCCGATGCCGCGCCCGGCGCCGCGCCCCCGGCCGAGGCCGCACTGACCGGCACCCTGCCCAACCTCGTCGCCGCCCGCGTGGCGCACTGCCTCGATCTGGACGGTCCGGCGCTCGCCGTGGACACCGCCTGCTCCTCGGGCCTGGTGGCGCTGCATCTGGCCCGGCGCAGCCTCGCGGACGGTGAGTGCGACCTGGCGGTCGTCGGCGGGGTCAACCTGCATCTCACCCCGGCCGCGCACGAAGCCCTGGAGGCGGCTCGGGCCCTGTCGCCGACCGGACGCAGCCGCGCCTTCAGCTCCGCGGCGGACGGGTTCGTGCCGGGCGAGGGCGGGGCGGCCCTCGTGGTGCGGCCGCTCACGGACGCCCACCGCGACGAGGACGAGGTGCTGGCCGTCGTCCGCGGCACCGCCGTCAACAACGACGGCACGTCCCTGAGCCTGCTGGCGCCCAATCCGCTGCGCCAGCGCGAGGTGATCGACCGGGCCTACCGGGACTGCGGGGTCGACCCGGCGTCGGTGACGTACGTCGAGGCGCACGGCACGGGTACCGCCGTCGGCGACCCCATCGAACTGCGGTCCCTGGCGCACGCCTTCCCGCCCCACCCGGACGGCCGGCCCCGGCTGCTCGGCTCGGTGAAGACCAACGTCGGGCATCTGCTGAACGCCGCCGCGCTGCCCTCGCTGGTGAAGGTCGTCCTGGCCCTCGGTCACGGTCGGCTGCCCGCGTCCCTGCATCACGCCTCCCCCTCCCGTGCGGTGGCGGAATCCGGGTTCGCCCTGGTCACCGAGCCGACCGACTGGGAGTCCCGCGGACCACGCAGGGCGGGCGTCAATGCGTTCGGATTCGGCGGCACCAACGCGCACGCCGTCCTGGAGCAGGCCCCGCCCGCCCCGGTGCGTGCCCCGCGCCGGGGCGGCGGCGGCCCGCATCTGCTGACCCTGTCGGCGGGCAGCGCGGAAGGGCTGGCGGCCTGGGCGTCGCGTCTCGGGGAGCATCTGCGCGACCACCCGGAACTCGACGAAGCCGACGTCTGCCGGGTCGCCGGAACAGCACGTGACGACCGCCCCCACCGCCTCGCGCTGGTGGCCGACGGCGACCTGCGTGAGCGGCTCGCGGCGGCGTGCGCCGCCGAGGGGCCGGCGCGGCAGGGCGTGATCACGGGGACGGTGACGCGCCGCCCCCGGACCGTCTTCGTCCTGCCCGGTCAGGGGGCTCTGCGCCCGGGTCCGGGCCGGGCGTTGTACGCGACGGCACCGGTGTACCGCGACACGCTCGACGAGGCGTCGGCGCTGGTCGGGGCAGTGCGCGGGCGGGAGTTGGCGGACTGGTGCGTCGACGGCGAGGTGGCCGCCGACGACCTGGCCGCGACGGAGGTGGCGCAGCCGCTGCTCGTCGCGCACGGCGTCGCCCTCGCCCGGCAGCTGATGGCATGGGGCGTACGCCCCGACGCGGTCGTCGGGCACAGTGTCGGAGAACTGGCGGCCGCGTGTGTCGGAGGCTCGCTGTCGCTGCGCGAGGCGGTGACGTTCGCGGCGGAACGGGGCCGGCTCATGGGCGGGTCGACCGCACCGGGCGCCATGGCCGCCGTACGGGGTGCACAGGAGCACGAGGTGGCCGCCCTGGTGGACGCCCGCGGCGGGGAATTGGCGGTCGCGGCGTACAACGGGCCCGGTCGGCTGGTGATCTCCGGAACGCCCGACGCGGTCCGCCAGGCGTCCGCGCGGCTCGGCGAGCGGGGTGCGACGGTGCACCCGCTGCGGGTGTCACGCGCCTTTCACTCCCCGCTGATGGAGCCGGTCGCGCAGGCCCTGACGGACGCGGCGCGCGGGCTGGCGCCGGCGTCGCCCTCCGTGGCGGTGATGAGCACGCTCACCGCGGCGTGGCAGCCGCCGATGGATCCGGACCACTGGCGCGAACACGCGCTGCGGCCGGTGCGGTTCGACCGGGCCGTGGCGCGTCTGGTGGAGGAGGGTTACGACACGTTCGTGGAGCTCGGTACGGGTGAGAACCTCGCCGGTTCGATACGGGCGGCCGCAGCCGGCGGCGAGGTCCTCGTGATGTCCGCGCCGGTGGATCCGTACGGTGCCGGGGACGCGCGGGGTGGGGCGCGGGAGTTGCTGGAGACGGTGGCACGGCTGTGGGTCCGGGGTGTGCCGGTGGACCGTACCGTGCTCGACGCGGGAGGCGGACGGGTGCCGCTGCCGCCCTACCCGTACCGGCGGCGCAGGTACTGGCCCGAGCCCGCCCCGCACGGGCTGCTGCACGACGTCGTGTGGCGGTCGGCGCCGTTGTCCGGTGAGGAGCCGACCGGTGCCGTGGTGGTGAGCGGTGCGGCCGGGGCGGCGGTGCGGCGGCTGGCGGACGGTCTGGCCGCCCGGGGCGTGCGCGCGGTCACGGGGACCGGTGACGCCGACGCCCCGCGGACCGTGATCCTGCTCGGCGGGGTGTCCCGGCCCCGGACCGTCGCGGACCTCGAACAGGGGCAGCGCGAGGCGGTCACGGCGTTGCGCGAGGCGCTCGCGCTGCTCGACCGGACCGGTGCGCGCCGGCTTCTGGTCGTGACCCGGGACGCGCACGTCACCGGGCTCGGCGTGGAGCGTCCGGACCCGGCCCAGGCGATCCTCGGCGGACTCTCCCTGGCCGTGTCCGAGGAGTCGGCGGGGGTGGTCGCGAACTGGGTCGATCTCTCCTCCCTCGACGACGAGGAGCAGCGGCTGCGGGCGCTGGTCGCCGAAGCCGCGGCGCCGCCGGCGGACGGGACGGTCGCCTGGCGGGAGGGGCGGCGTTGGGTGCGGGCGGTCGTGCCGGGGGGCGAGGGGGGACCGGCCGGCGCGGACCGGCTGCCCGCCGACGGGGCGTACCTGATCACGGGCGGCGGCGGAGGCATCGGGTCCGCTCTGGCCCGGGAACTCGCGGGCCGTGGACGGCCCGTTGTGGTGCTGGCGGGACGTTCCTCCCGCCCGCCCGAGGGCGTGCTGGAGGAGCTCGCCACTCTCGGCGCGGACGCCCGCTACGTCGTGGCCGACCTCACCGTGCCGGAGGACGTCGAGCGGCTCGTGGCCGGGCTGCCGCCGCTGGATGCCGTCTTCCACGCGGCCGGGGTCGCCCGGCCCGGCACTCTGCGCGGGACGGAGGTCCGGGAGATGACGGACGCCCTGGGGGCGAAGACGCTCGGCACCGTCCTGCTCGCCGAGGCGCTGGACCGGCACGGGCAGCGTCCCGGAGTGTGTGTCGCGTTCTCCTCGGTGGCGTCGGTGCTTCCCGGACTGGCCGGCGCGCTGGGCGCCTACGCGGCGGCCAACGCGTTCCTCGACTCGTTCGCCGCGGCCGAGCGCGCTGCGGGCCGCCCCTGGCTGTCGGTGAACTTCGGTCCGTTCCGCGAGACGGGCCTCGCCGCCGGGGGCTCCGGTGCTCTGGCGGGCGCCGCGGGCCGGCCGCTGTCGACGGTGCCCGCACTGGCGGCACTGCGGTCGGCGTGCGGCAGGGACGTGTCACAGGTGATCCTGGCCGATCAGGCGCCCGGTCCGGCGCCCAATGCGACATCCGGCGCGGCGTTCCATGCGACATCCGGCCCGGCACTCGCTCCGGCATCCGACTCGACCACCCACCCGGCGCCCGATCCCGCATCCGGCCCGGCGCTCCATGCGACATCCGATCCGGCATCCGATCCGGTATCCGTGGCACGTCCGGCTGTGGAGCGGACCGCTAGCGCGTCGGTTCGGCCATCGGTCACGTCCGGTGCGGCCGTCGTGCTGAGGGAACTCCTGGCGCAGTCCCTGGGGATCCCGGCATCGGCGGTCGACGACGACACGCCGTTCCTGACCCTCGGACTGGATTCGCTGGGCGCCGTCGATCTCGTCAAGCGTCTGGAGCGGAAGCTGGGGCGGGACCTGCCCACCACGCTCTTCTTCGAACACCGGACGATACGCGAACTCGCCGCCCACCTCGGCGATCGGACGGCGGACCGCCCGCAGGAGGCGCCGTTCGCGCTGACGCCCGTTCAGCTCGCGCTGCACACCAGCAGCCGGCTCCACCCGGACGTCCAGGCCCGCGGTCATCTGCGGCTGACGGTCCGGGGCCCCCTCGACCCCGGCCTCCTCGGCCGGGCACTGTCGGCCCTGGCCGAACGGCACGGCATGCTGCGGCTGCGCGTGGACGACTCGGGCCCCGAGCCGATGCAGCGCGTGACGCCGCCGGTCGCGGTGGCGGATTGGTACGAGGTGCTCGACTGCGCCGCCGACGACGTGGCCGGCATCGAGGCGGACGTGTGCAACCGGCCCTTCGACCTGGCGGCGCGCCCCCCGGTGCGCGCCACGTTGCTGCGCCAGGAGCCGGGGCTCGCCCATCTGCTGCTGGTCGTGCACCATGCGGCGGCCGACGGGTACAGCCTGAACATCCTCGCCGAGGAGCTGTGGGCCTCGTACACCGCGCTGTGGAACGGAGAACGCGCGGCGCCGGCGGCGCTCCCCGCGCCCGACTTCGCCCGGTACGCGGCGAGCACGAGGCGTCCCGGTGTGGCGGATGCCGTCCAGACCTACTGGGCGGAGCGTCTCGCCGCGCGCGGTGAACCGCTGCGGCTGCCCTACGACGGCGATCCCGAGGCGCCGGCGACAGGCCCGATCGTGCAGCACCACGGCGTGCTCGACACGGACGCGACCGCCGGGCTGGGACGACTGGCCGCCGCGCACGGTGTGTCCGTGTTCCATCTGCTCCTCGCCGCCTACGTGCGCTGCCTCGCACGGTGGACGGGGCGCCGGGACGTCGCCGTGAACGTGGCCAGGGCCGGCCGGGACGACCGCTTCGACGGGGTGGAGCGGCTCGTCGGGCCGCTCGCCGACACCCTTCCGCTGCTGTGCGAGGTGGCGGTCGACGACGAGGTCACGACGCTGGCGCAGCGGCTGCGCCGCGTGTGGCTGGACAGCGAGCGGCACGCCGGGCTGAGCAGCCTGGACCTTGCGCGGCTGCTGCCCGCCGCCGGTGACGGTCCCCGCACGGTGAGCCCGGCGGGTTTCAGTTTCGCCCGCTTCCCGGCCGCGGCCGCCACGGGCTGCCCGGTGGAGGTGCGGGCGACCGCGGCCGGCACCGGGTCGGCCGCGACCAGGCTGACGCTGCTGTGCTGGGCGGACGGTCCGGTGCTGCGCATGTCGTGGAACTTCCCCGCGCCGCTGTTCGAGCGGGCGACCGTGGCCGGTCTGGACCGGGAGTTCCGCGCGGAACTGGCGGCGGCGCTGCGCACGCAGGACGCGCCCGCAAAACCGGCGCCGCGCGAGCGGACCGACGGGAGCCGTCCCCTGGCCGCCCGGCTGCTGGACCGGTTCCGTGCGCGCCCCGGCGCGATCGCCGTCGACGCGGGCGAGGTGTCCCTCACCTACGGGGCGCTCGACCGCGCCTCGGCCCTGCTCGCCGCGCGGCTGCGCGCGCTCGGCGTCGGACGGGGTGACCTGGTCGGGCTGCTCACCGAGCCGGGCGCGGACACCGTGGTGGGTGTGGTGGGCATCCTGCGGGCCGGGGCCGGCTGGGTCCCGCTGGATCCGGAGCATCCCCGGGCACGGCTCGCCGATCAGCTGACCCGTACGGGCGCCACCACGGTGGTGTGCCACTCCCCCACCCTGGGCATCGCCGGGGCGCTGAGCGGCGTACGGACGGTGGCGACCGAGGGTCCCTGGGAGGCACCGGCGGACCACGGCGGTCTCGTCGCCGCCTCCGACGCCGGGGCGATCGCGTACGTCATCTTCACCTCGGGGTCGACCGGACGCCCGAAGGCGGTGCCGATCACCCACCGGGCGATGGAGAACTACCTCGACTGGGCCGTCGACACCTTCGGGTACGGGGCCGAGGACCGCCTCGCGCAGACGGCGTCGCCGTGCTTCGACGCCTCGGTACGCCAGTTGCTCGCGCCGCTGCTGGCCGGCGGCACCGTGGTGACCGTGCCACGGCACCTGCTGCGGGACCCCGAGCTGCTGCTGGAGCACGTGGAGCGGACGCGGGTGACCGTGTGGAGCTCGGTTCCGACGCTGTGGGAGCAGGTGCTGTCGGCCGCCGAGGCCCGGGCGGGGCGAGGGGCGGGGCCGGTGGACCTGTCCGCGCTGCGCTGGGTGCACGTGGGCGGTGAGGCGCTGCCCGTGGACCATGTGCGCCGGTGGTTCGACCTGTTGGGGAGCGGCACGCGGATCGCGAATCTGTACGGGCCGACCGAGACGACCGTCAACGCCACGTGCCACATCGTCGACGCGCGCCCCGGCGAGGAGGTACGGCGGCTGCCGATCGGGCGTCCCGCGGCCGGGGCCGAGCTGGAGGTGGTCGACGCCGACGGTGCCGTGTGCGGGGTGGGCGAGGCCGGGGAGCTCCTCATCGCCGGCGTCGGCCTGACGCCCGGCTACCTGGGCGAACCGGAGTTGACCGCACGGGCGTTCACGCTGCGCGCGGGGCGGCGCTGGTACCGCAGCGGGGACCGGGTGCGCCGGTCCGCGGACGGTGCCTTGGAGTTCCTGGGCCGGATCGACGACCAGGTGAAGATCCGTGGGAACCGGGTGGAGCCGGGAGAGGTCGAGGCCGTGCTCCAGACATGTCCCGGTGTCGCGGGGGCCGTGGTGATCGCGCGCGAGGGGCGGCTGCTCGCCTTCGTCACCGCGCGGGCCGGTGCCGGGCGGCCGTCCGCCGGTGAGGTGCGCCGGCATCTGGCCGGGCTGCTGCCGTCGTACATGGTCCCGGCACGGATCACGTTCGTCGACGCGCTGCCGCTGACCGGAACCGGCAAGGTCGACCGGTCGGCGTTGACGCGGGTCACCGGGGTGGTTGCCGAAGGGCCGGACACGTCGTCCGGTGCCGGGGGGACTCCCCCCGCCACGGCGACCGAGCGGCGGCTGGCGGCGATCTGGTCGGAGATCCTGCGGGTGACCGGCGTGTGCCGGGAGGACGACTTCTTCGCGCTGGGCGGCGACTCGCTGCTCGTGCTCCAGGTGTTCGCGCGGCTCGCGGAGCACGCGGGCCCATTGCCCCGGCCGACCGTGATCTACCGTCACCGCACGCTCGCCGCGCTGGCGCAGGCCGTGGACGCCGTCACCGCAGGGCGGGACTCCGTGATCACGGCCGGACCGGCCGCCCCGCCCGTTCCGGCCGCCGACGACGACACGGCCCCGTTCCCCGTCACCCCCGGCCAGCGTGGGTTCCTGCTCGCCGAGGCGATCGCGCCGGGCGGCGGGACGTGGCTTGCGCGGCTCCGGCTGTCGGGACCGCTGGATCCGGATGTCTTCCAGCGGGCGGTGGACGTGCTGGTGGAGCGGCACGGCATGCTGCGCACCGTCTTTCCCGCCGGTGCCCGTCCGCCCGTCCAGCAGGAGCTGCCCCGATCGCTGCGGCTGCCGGTCGCCTTCGAGACGGTCGGCGACCTCTCCGAGGTGGACGAGCGGGCCGCGTCCGAGGCGGAGCGGCGTCTGGAACCCTGGGCGTGGCCGCTGCTGCGCCTTCGGCTGCTCACCCTCGACCCGCACCGGCACGTCCTGCTGGCGCACGCGCACCACCTCATCGGCGACGGTTACAGCGCGGCGCTGCTGATGCGGGAACTCACCGAGGTGTACAGCCGGTTGGCCGACGGCGCCCCGCCTCGGCCGCCCGCGCCGCGGACCGGCTTCCGCGACCACGTCCTGGCGCAGGCGGCGTCCGCGACGCGCGCTGCCGACACCGACACCGACACCGACAGTGGCACCGGCACGCCGGCCTCGGTGGAGCACCGGGCCCGCTCCGTCCGGCTGAGCGCACCGTACCGGCCGCCGGGCTTGCGTACCGCCGCCGCGAACGGTGACGTCCGGTTCGACTCGGCGGAGTTCACGCTCGACGCGTCCCTGACGGCCGTGCTGCGCACGGTCGCCTCGGCCGCGCGGACCACGCTGTACGCACCACTGCTGACCGCCTACTACCAGGAGTTGGCTGCGGTGACGGGCCGGCCTGACCTGATCGTGGGCCTGGCGGTGAGCGGCCGGGACCGGGCGCTGCCCGGCGCGCACGAAATCTTCGGGCCGTTCGCCACCGCCGTGCCGGTGAGGCCGGCCGGTGCGGCCGCATCACCGCTCGGGGACGGTGACTTCGGTGCGGCTCTGCGCCGCATCGCGGCGGAGGCCGAGGAGGCGCGGGCCCACGAGGACGTGGTGCCGCGGCACGCCGACGGGCTGCCCGTGACCTCGCAGTTCTTCTTCACCTACCTGGACTTCGCCGCGCTGGCGCCCCGGGGCGACGGCGCGCTGCGGGTCTCGTGGGAAGGGGGCGACAGCACCTTTCTGCCGCCGTCGTCCACGACGGACCTGTTCATGGCGGTGCGGCCCGACGGTGACGGACTGCGGGTCACGGTCCGTGGCGCGGCCGCCGCGTTCTCGCCGGCCGCGCTGGACGGCTTCGCCCGCTCGGTACGCGACCGTCTGATACGGGCGGCGGCAGGACACGAAGCCCAGCTGCCCTCGCCGAGGAGGCGGCGGGAGACGATGGACGCGGCGCTCGTCGGCTATCTGCCCGCGCCGGACCATCTCGCGCGGCTGGCGGGACTGCCCGAGGGGGCGCTGCCGCGGGCCGAGGTGCGTGACCTGCTGTTCCCCGACGGTGGCCCGCGGCTGCTGGAGACGGTGGGGACACCGCTGGGCCGGTCGGGCTTCGTCTGCGTCCCGCTCTTCGCCGACGAACTCGGCCGGGAGGCCGGTCTGGTGGGCCACACCGCTCGTGCGGTGTCGCTGGCCGCCTCCCTGGGCGCGCGCTGTGTGTCCCTCGCCGGCATGATCCCGTCGCTGACCGGTTACGGCTTCGAGGTGCTGCGGTTCCAGCAGTACCCGTCGACGGTGACGACGGGGCACGCGGCGACGGTGGTGTCGGTGGTCAGGACCGTGCACGCCGCGCTCGAGGCCACGGGCCGGGATCTGGCGGACCTCGATGTGGCGTTCGCGGGGCTGGGTTCGATCGGTGCCTCCTCGCTCGAACTGCTGCTGTCCCTGGCGGCTCGTCCGCCGCGGCGACTGCTGCTGTGCGATGTGCGGGGCAGTGGACCACGGCTGGCGGAATTCGGACGCCGGCTGCGCGAACGCGGGCTGGCCGGCGACGTGGCGATCGCCGAGTCACAGGGGATGCTGCCGGAAGCGGTCCACGGCGCGGATCTGCTCGTGACGGCGGTCAGCGGTGCGACCGCCGTGCTCGACGTCGACCGGCTCCGGCCCGGTGCCGTCGTGGTCGACGATTCCTTCCCGCACTGCTTCGACACCGAGCGGGCCCTGGCCCGCATGCGTGAACGGCGCGACGTGCTGGTCCTGGGCGGCGGCCTGCTGCATGTCGGCCGCACCGACCGGGAAGTCGCCTCCGACCTCCCGGCCGCTGCGGCGGCCGGCCATCTCGCCCAGCCCTGGATCGAGGGAACCCTGGCCTCCTGCCGCACCGAGTCCCTGCTGCACGCCGCGGGTCACCGGCTGCCGCCGGTGCACGGCCTGGTGGACGCGGCGGCGGCGCGCGCCCACTGGGAGGCCATGGAAGGAGCCGGGATCACGGCGGCCCCGCTGCACCTGCTCGGCCACACCCTCGACACGGCGGCGGGCTCCGCTCGCCGGGAGAGGCCGTCAGATACCGAACTCCGTCGGTGAGAGTCCGAGGGCCGAGCAGGCCTCGCGAATGGCGTACTGCTCGGCCGGCTCGAAGCTGCCGTCGGCACCGGCGACGACGATGCCGGTCTGGACGACCGCCCGGGCCTCGACCGGCTTCTTCGCCGCCTTGGCGATGTCCTCCAGCGCCCGCGCCTTGCCCAGCTCGAAGCTGGACGTGAGCCGGTCCACATGCTCGTTGAACCGCTTGCGGAGCTGGTCCGCCGGGAAGTTCTGCAACACCTCGTTGGAGACGATCAGTTCCTCCACCCGCTGCCGCTCCGCCGGCTCGACCCGTCCGTCGGCCGCGGCGACCAGCGCGCACATCGCCATGCTGGCGTCCCGGTAGGCGCCGCTCTTGAGCTCGGCCTTGGCCGACGCGAGCTGGGACTTGAACAGCCCCATCAGCTGCGCCTTGGAGCCGCCGGAGGACGAGCCGTGCCCCTGCCCCCGCGCCTGCGGCGGCTGTGCGCCTCCCGCCCTTGCGCCCTGGGACTGCTGGAGAGTCCTGGCCTGGTCCTTGAGCCGATCCCACATCGCCACTTGGTGCCACCTCGGCATCTGTTGCTGTCCGACCGGTCCTGGTGTCAGTCCCGGATCTTTACGGTCCGTCCGGTCAACGGACGCGGCCGCGACCATGTTCCCGGAGGGCAAAAGCAAGGCAAAATCCGATCGGAAGTACATCGAAACTTTCGATGCCAAGAGACCGGTATTCCGATCTTGGAATCCTGCGTTCCGACGTCAGTCCTTGAGTACACCATCACAAGGATGCCGTGAACTGGCCTTATGTCCAGCACGACAGCCATGACTATGGCTGAACTTTTCGCAGCAGATGTCGAAACCATTGACGACCACCGCGGCCCAACCCAACACTGAGCGGCACCAAGAAACCCGGCCGTTCCGCCGGTTCACCCAAGGGAGCACGCATGCACGAGAACAACAGCCCGCAGATCAGCCGCAGGAGTGTGCTCGGCGGCGCCGGCGCGTTAGCGCTGGGCGCGGCATCCGGCCTGATACTGCCCGGCACCGCGCACGCGGACACGACCATCACCACCAACCAGACCGGCAACAACAACGGCTACTACTACTCGTTCTGGACCGACGGCGGCGGATCGGTCTCGATGACGCTGTCCTCCGGCGGCAGCTACCGCACCTCCTGGACCAACTGCGGCAACTTCGTCTGCGGCAAGGGCTGGAGCAACGGCGGACGGCGGACCGTGCGGTACTCGGGCAGCTTCAATCCGTCCGGCAACGGCTATCTGACCCTCTACGGGTGGACGTCCAACCCGCTCGTGGAGTACTACATCGTCGACAACTGGGGCACCTACCGGCCCACCGGCACGTACAAGGGCACCGTGACCAGCGACGGCGGCACGTACGACATCTACCAGACCACCCGCTACAACGCCCCGTCCGTGGAAGGCACCAAGACCTTCGACCAGTACTGGAGCGTTCGCCAGCAGAAGCGGACGGGCGGCACCATCACCACCGGGAACCACTTCGACGCCTGGTCGCGCGCCGGCATGCGGCTGGGCAGCTTCAACTACTACATGATCCTCGCGACCGAGGGGTACCGGAGCAGCGGCAACTCCAGCATCTCGGTCAGCGGCTGAACCGGTCGCAGGTTTAGCCACCCGCGGAACGGGTGAGGCGCCCGGGATGTCGTCGCCCCACATCGCCGTCGCCTCATCCCCCACGCGACCGCACGACGAGGCGCCCGCCGGACCGGACGAGAGGTCCGGGCGGGCGCCTCGGCGTGACGCGTTCTTCGACAACGCCAAGTATCTGGCGATCGTGCTGGTGGCGATGGGGCACGCATGGGAACCGTTGCGCGACGGCAGTCGGGCCGTCAGCGCGTTGTACATGCTCGTCTACGCGTTCCACATGCCCGCGTTCATCGTCCTCGCCGGGTACCACTCGCGCGGTTTCGACGGCAGCCCGCAGCGCGTCAAGCGCCTGATCACCGGGGTGGTCCTGCCGTATGTGGTGTTCGAGACGGCGTACACCCTGTTCACCCGGTGGACGGACGGCGTGCCCGACCGACCGGTCACGCTGCTGGAGCCGCTGTACCTGACCTGGTTCCTGGCCGCGCTGTTCGTGTGGCGGCTCACCGCACCGCTGTGGCAGCTCGTGCGGTGGCCGGTCCCCGTCGCCCTCGTCGTCGCCATGCTCGCCACGCTCTCCCCGTCCCTCGGTGAAGACCTCGACATACAGCGCACCCTGCAGTTCCTGCCGTACTTCGTGCTCGGCCTGTTCCTGCGACCGGAGCACTTCCGGACGGTGCGCCGGCGCCGGGTGCGCGTCCTGGCCGTACCGGTCTTCGCCGGCGCACTGGCCGTGGCGTACTGGGCCGCCCCCCGGGTGACGTCCGCGTGGCTCTACCACCGTGACAGCGCGCGGGAGCTGTCCGCGCCGGCCTGGTACGGGCCCGCCATGACCCTGGTCCTGTTCGGCTGCTCGCTGCTCCTCGTCGCGTGCTTCCTCGCCTGGGTGCCGGAGCGGCGGACCTGGTTCACGACACTGGGCTCGGCCACGCTGTACGGCTATCTCCTGCACGGATTCGTCGCGCAGGGCAGCAAGTACGGGGGCTGGTACGACCCCGAGTGGCTGTACCGCCCGCTGGGCGCGATCACCGTCACCCTGGCCGCCGCCGTGATCGTGACGGCCCTGTGCACGGCACCCGTACGACGGGTCTTCCGCTGGGCGGTGGAACCGAGGCCGGACTGGGCGTTCAGGCGGTGAGGGACAGGGCGCCCACGCCCTCCCGAGGCTCCGCCGAGACGTCGTCGCCCCGCGTCGCGAACCTCCTTCCGCCGCCCTCTCCTTCGGCGTCGGGTCGAACCCGCCGCCCCGGACCCGACGGTCCGGGGCGGTGGCGCGCTCACGTCGTCTCGGTACGGACCCGTGACCGCGCGGCGTTGCTGGTGGCACGCCGTTCGTGCAGCAGCGCCACGCCCGTCGCGACGGCGCCGAGGCCCTCCCAGACCCCGACGCCGATGAACGCCTCCGGTGCCCTTCCGCCGATCACGGCGACCGTGAACACCGTGCAGGTCAGCAGCCTGAACGGGACCGTCCATCGGAAGAAGGCCCGCCAGTCGGCGAGTGCGGCCAGCACGTAGTACACGCCCATGTTGACCGCCGCCATCGACGACGCCGTCACAAAGGCCGACGTGTGGTCGCCGCTCCCCCGCTCGCCGGGCGTGGCGAGGCCCAGCATCGACAGCTGCGCGGCCGGCGAGACGAGGCCCACCGTGCCGAGAGCTGCGGCGAGTACGCCGAACACGGCCATGGTCCAGCCCGAGGCCGAGCGGGGGAGGCCCACGGGCCGTGTCACCCGGTGGTCACGGTCACGTGGTCCACGACGAGTTGCTGCGGGAAGACGGTGGAGCCGTCCGGGTCGCCGGGCCAGTAGCCGCCCACCGCCAGGTTCAGGATGAGGAAGAACGGCTTGTTGAACACCCAGCTGCGGCCGCCCAGGTCGGCGGGGGTGCGCCGCTGGTAGACGTTGCCGTCCACGGACCAGGTGATCGAGTCCGGCGCCCAGTCGACGGCGAAGGTGTGGAAGTCGTCCGCGAAGGCCTGGCCGCCCGGCAGGGTGTAGCCGGCGCCGATGCCGCCGGAGCCGGAGTAGCCGGGGCCGTGGATCGTGCCGTGCACCGTGGAGGGCTCGAAGCCGACGTTCTCCATGATGTCGATCTCACCCGAGTCGGGCCAGTTCACCGGAGTGCCCAGCATCCAGAACGCCGGCCACATGCCCTGCCCGCGCGGGATCTTCATCCGCGCCTCGATGTGTCCGTACTGCGCGGTGAACTTCCCGGACGTGTTCAGGCGGGACGAGGTGTACTCGCAGGTGCCGTACCAGCACTGGTAGTTGGCCGGGTTCTCCTTGCGGGCCGTGATGACGAGATGGCCCTGGCCGTCCAGGGCGGCGTTGTTGTTTCCGGCCGTGTAGTACTGCCGCTCATGGTTGTTGACGTTGTCGCCGGTCTCGATCTGCCACTTCGAGGAGTCGACCGCCGCGCCGGCGGGCCCGTCGAAGGTGTCCGAGAACGCCACGGCCGCGGGGGCGGTGACGTCCGCCGGTTCCGCCTGCGCGGACCCGACCGCACCGGACGCGATCAGTGAGGCGGACAGGGCGGCGACCAGCCAGGTGCGGCGTGTGCGCGGAGAGGACATGTCTCTCCCTTCCGTACGGCGACCCGTGTGCACGGGTGCGCCGACCGAGGTTGTGGGGGGAAAAGTGCAGCCCCTTGATTCAAGGTGTGAGATAAGAAGGCGTCAAGACCCGGGTACAGACCGGGAATGCACAGCGCCGCACCCGGGGAGGGCCCCGGCCCCTTGTTCACGCCGTGCTGCCCCACGCCGTCCGATGTGCGCAGCAGGGGTCGTGTTCGGTCGCGCACGACGTCCACCAGCGTTCGCAGCAGGCGGCCTCCACCTCGGCCCGTGAAAACGCCGCGGCCTCCACCTCGGCCCGCGCGAGCGCCGCGGCCGCCGCGTCGCGCCACGACGCCCGGCGGCCCTCCCGTTCACGGAGGACGGCGACGGCATGCCATTCGTCGGCTATGACGGTCTCACGGACGACACCCACGACGGGGGCGAGGGCGGCGGCCGCCATGGCGAGGGAGCTCCAGGCGGGGACCGTGCCCCAGGTGCGTACCGTGCAGAAGGAGAGCCAGAGGGCGACGGCGACGTACAGGACGGTGAGAGCGCGGCTGCCCCTGCTCATGGCTGAATCTCCTTCGCGTGCCGTCGCGGGTCGTGTCGGCGGCCGGTCGCCGCCCGCGCCCCGCGGACGCCCGATGGGCTTTCTGATGCCCCGGATGTGCGAAGGCATGACTCGCCGGCACCGGCACGCACGAACGGTGTTTCCCCGCTCTGTGTTGGCGTGGTCGGCCGTGCACCGTGCCGGACTGCGGGGCACCAGGTCAGGGGGCCGAACGGGTGCGCTACATTTTGCTCGCCCTTGACCGCGATCATTCACGATCTCTCACGCTACGGAGCCGGCAACCTCATGAGCGACATCGTCAACGGACTCGGCCGGGCCACCGCCTACGGCGCACTCGGACTGGTCCTGCTGGTTCTCGGCATCGTCCTGGTCGACATACTGACGCCGGGAAAGCTCGGCCGGCAGATCTGGCAGGAGCGCAACCGCAACGCCTCCGTGGTGCTCAGTTCCTCACTGCTCGGCATCGGCGGCATCGTGTTCACGTCGATCTGGACGACGTACGAGGACTTCGGCAAGGGGCTGGCGTCGACCGCGGCGTTCGGGGTGCTGGGGCTGGTGATGATGGCCGTGGCGTTCCTGGTGGTGGATCTCATCACGCCCGGTCGCCTGGGTGCCACGCTGGTCGATCCCGAACCCCACCCGGCGGTCTGGGTGACCGCCTCCTGCAACCTCGCGGTGTCCGCCGTGATTTCGGCGTCCATCGCCTGACCAGACGGGACCACGGTTCCCGCGCCCCGGTCCGGGCGCACAAGCCGGCCGGTGCGGGTGACGGTTCAGGAGCGGGCGCACGTGAGCGTGTGCGGCGCCGTCGAGGCGCCAACGGCTCGCGGACCGGGCATCACCCCGACGGCGCCCGCCCCGCTCAGGCCACGCGCGCGCGTTCCCGCGCGCGTTCCCGCGCCGGGCGCACCGGCTCGGGCCGGGGGTGGGCGACCGACTGGGGGCGCGTGACCGACTGGGCGCGGGTGGCGGGACGGACGCGGTACGTCGTCCGGTTGGGATCCACGACCGGCTCACCCAGCGTGATCCGCCCGGCCTCGTGCAGCTCGTCGCATGCGGCGGTGGGCAGGGCGGCATAGCAGCCACCGGCGCCGGTGGCGGAGTCGAGCGGGCGCCAGTAGCTGTATCTGCGGCGGCCGCCCGCGTACACGGTGACGTACGTGGGGCTGCGGGGATCGGCGATGATGCGCAGCACGTCGGCGTGAGTGGTGTCGGCAGGGGTGCGGGACCGGGAGAGACCGTCCCGGAGCCCGGTCGTCACCGGTCCCCCACGGCGCGCGGTCGGCAGGACGGCGAGAGCCTTCGTGCGGTTGACGGTCGAAAGCATGAGCGGGACCTTTCCGGAGCCGGGACATGAGACCGTCTACCCAGCGCGCCGCCGGAGTTGATCTCCTTTTAAGATCATTGTGCAACCTCACACCGACAACGTGCGTGCAATACACGCCGTTCCCGTCGGCGTGTCCTCGACATCCTCTCCGTCACACCTCTTGTAGGGCCTCACTTCGCGTCCATAGGATCGCTGAAGAGCGGCAGTGAAACGTTTCAAGCATCGTCGGTCAGGAACGAGCGAGGGACGCGCATCATGACTGAAGGATGGAAGCGCAGAGTCTTCCTGCAGGGAACCGTGGCCGCCGGAGCGGGCCTCGGCGCATTCACCGCCACCGCACCGGCGGCGGCCGCACCGTCGTCCGGACCGGGGGCGAGCGGGCTGCACATCGTGCGCACCAGTGTCGAGTACGCCGGAACACTGCTCGGCACGGACGTCGAACGCCCGCGCCTGTCCTGGGAGTTGGCGGCGCCGGGGCACGGTGCCCGGCAGAGCGCGTACCGGATCCAGGTGGTCCGCGACCACGCCCGCTGGGGCGGCCGGAAGGTCTGGGACTCCGGAAAGGTCGCCTCGGACCGGACGGTCGGAGTCGTCTACGGCGGCCCTGAACTGCTCCCCCGCACCCGCTACTTCTGGCGGGTCCGGGTGTGGGACGCGAAGGGCCGGGCATCCCGCTGGAGCGAGCCGCGCTGGTGGGAGACAACGTTGTCCGAGAAGGACTGGCGGGCGCGTTGGATCGGTGCCGACGCCCCGCCGCAGCCGCCGTCGTTCGACGGTGCCGCGTGGATCTGGTCGCCGGGCGCCACCTCCTCCGACGCGCCCGAGGGCCCGCGGTGGTTCCGGGCACGGCTGGCACTGCCCGCGGGCGCAGCGGTCCGGCGGGCGGTACTGGTCGCCACCGCCGACGACGACTTCACGCTGTACGCCGCAGGGGAGCGGGTGCTGCACGCGCCGGAGCGGCAGGACGGGTGGCGTACCGGGAACTTCGCGGACATCACGGACCTCGTCCGCGCCGCGCAGACCGGGCGGGAACCCGGCGGGGAGGGTGAGGTCGTCCTGGCCGCGCTCGCCACCAACCGGGGCGGGGCCACCGTCAACCCGGGCGGCCTGCTGGTCCGTCTGGTCGTGGACACCGCCGACGGGCAGCGCCACGAACGGGTCACCGGTCCCGAGTGGCGCACCTCGCAGACGGAGCAACAGGGCTGGCAGCGACCGGACTTCGACGACACCGGCTGGGCGCGAGCGGCCGTTCTCGCACCGTACGGCCAGGGGCCCTGGGGCGCGGGTGTGTCGGTGGCGGTGCCGGAGCAGCCCGCGCCGCTCCTGCGCAGGGCCTTCACCGTGCGCAAGGAGATCTCCGCTGCGCGGCTGTACATCAGCGGACTCGCCTACTACGAGGCGCACCTCAACGGCCGCCGTGTCGGACGGCAGGTCCTCGACCCGGGTTTCACCGACTACGACGAGACCGTGCTGTACGCCGTGCATGATGTGACCGGTCTGCTGGAGCGCGGCGAGAACGCCCTCGGGGTCACCCTGGGGCGCGGTTTCTTCGGCATGACCACCCCGAACGTGTGGAACTGGCACCGCCCGCCCTGGCACGGCGAGCCGCGTCTCCTCGCTCAGCTGGAGATCGACCACCCGGACGGCTCCCGCACCACCGTCGCCTCGGACGGCGACTGGCGGCTGACCGAGGGCCCGACCCGCACCAACTCCCTGTACGCCGGGGAGACCTTCGACGCCCGTGTGCTCCCCGCCGGCTGGACCCGCCCGGGGTTCGACGACAGCGCGTGGCGCCCGGCCGGAGAGCAGCAGGCGCCCGCCGGTACGCTGCGCGCCCAGCCGCACGACCCGATCGAGATCATCGAGACGGTGCGGCCCACGGAGATCCGCGAGTCGCGTCCCGGGGTGTACGTGGTCGACATGGGCCGCACCATGGCGGGCTGGACGCGGCTGACCGTACGGGACGCCTCCGCGGGCACCGTGGTACGGCTGGTGCACGGGGAGAAACTGAAGGACGACGGCAGCGTGCACGCCGAGACGGGTCATGTGCCGGGTCGCTTCCAGACGGACGAGTACGTGTGCGCGGGGGGCGACGAGGAGGTGTGGGAGCCCTCGTTCTCGTACAAGGGTTTCCGTTACGTGCAGATCAGCGGGCTGCCCGCGCGGCCCTCCCCCGACCAGGTGCTCGGCCGGGTGGTGCACACCCGGGTCGAGGAGGTCAGCGACTTCTCCTGCTCGGAACCGTTCTACGAGTGGCTGGACGGGGCCATGCGCCGGACGGTGCTGAACAATCTGCACGGCATCCCGACCGACACACCGATGTACGAGAAGAACGGCTGGACCGGCGACGCGCAGCTCGGTGCGCCCGTCATGGCGTACGCCTTCGGGGTGCACCGGTTCCTGTCCAAGTGGCTCGGCGACCTGGCGGACAGTCAGACCGGTGCGGGGCAGTTGCCCGTGATCGTGCCGAGCGGCGGCTGGGGTTACGGCGACCTCGGCCCGTCGCCCGAGTGGACCACGGTGTACCCGTTCGTGGTGCGCGAGATGTACCGCGTGTACGGCGACGAACGGGCGGCCCGCGAGCACTGGGCGCCGCTGGTGCGTTACCTGGACTGGGAGCTGTCCCGGCTGCGCGACGGGCTGGCGGTCACCGCGCTGGGCGACTACCTGCCACCGGGCTACGGCGGCAACCCGCCCGAGGACACCCGCCTCACGGCGACGGCGTATCTGTACCGCGCCCTGCTGCACACCGCGGAGACGGGCGACCTGCTGGGTGAGCAGGAGACCGCGGCCCGCTACCGGGAGGCCGCCGGGAAGCTGCGCGACGCCTTCAACGCGGCCTTCCTGGGACCGGAGGGCCACTACCGCACGGCCAAGGATCCCGGCTACCGGCAGACGTCCAACGCCGTGCCGCTGGCCTTCGATCTGGTGCCACCGGGCGCCCGCGCCTCCGTCGTCGACAGTCTGGTCAAGGACATCGAGGAGCGCGGCAACCATCTCAACACGGGCGCGCTGGGCACCAGCGTGCTGCTGCGCGTGCTGTGCGCCCACGGCCGCCCGGACGTGGCGCACGCCATCGCCACCCAGCGGACGTATCCGGGCTGGGGGCACTGGCACGAGCACGGTGCCGACACCATGTGGGAGATGTGGCCGCTGGACTCCCGCTCCCGCGACCACTACTTCCAGGGCACGGTCGTGCAGTGGCTCTACGAGAACGTGGCCGGTCTGCGGCCCGGCGACGCCGGTTACCGCACCTTCGTGGTGCGGCCCGACGCCCGTACGGGGGTGGACTGGGCGCGCACCTCGATACGCACGGTGCGCGGACCGGCCGCGGTGTCCTGGTCGCGGATCGACGGCCGGCTGCGGCTGGCGGTGCGCGTCCCCGTGGGCGCGACCGCCGACGTCCACGTCCCCGGAGCCGACCGGTCCCGGGTCACCGCGCCGGACGGCGCACGATTCCTGCGCAGGGAACCGCAGTTCGTGGTCTACCGGGTTCCGCACGGGCAGTGGGAGTTCACCGGACGGGCGTAGGGTTCACCTGCGGTCGGCGTGGTGGTCCAGGTAGTGCGTGAGGGCCGGGCGGACCGTCTCGGCGCGGGTGTGCTCGCCCCGAGACGGTCCACCCGGCCCTCAATATCCATCGCGGCGGGGGCGGGTCGGTACAGCGCTCGGGCGAGCGCCGTGGCCACGGCGGTCTCCCCGGCGAGGTCACCGAGAACGTGGCGTTCCCCGAACACCCCGTCCCGCAGGACCTCTGGCCGGCGGCCGGGTCCGCGGGACTCCTCCCGGAACGGGTCCCCACGCCCGGGCCGCACGGGGAGGCGTGGCGCACGACACCCCCTGCCGCCGATTACCCACCCGCGGCGGAAGGGAAGTGATCACGGCGCCCGTGCCGCCGTGAAGGGAGCACCCCCCATGACGCTCGCCGCTCCTCCCCCCATACCCAGGGCCTCGGGATCGCTTCCGGTCCTGGGCCACTCGTTACAACTGGCGCGTGACAACCTCGGCTTCATCGCCTCGCTCCGCGACGACCACGGTCCGCTCGTCGAGATCGGCCTGCCGGGGACCCGGACGATCGTCGTCCAGGACCCGGCCCTGATCCGGACCATGCTCGTCGACCTCGGCCCGAGCCTCGACAAGGGCCGGTTCTTCGAGAAGATGGGCCAGTTGCTGGGCGACTCCGTCGTCACCGCCGCCGGCCAGAGCCACGTCCGCAAACGCCGCCAGCTGCAACCGGCCTTCACCCACTCCGAGATCGCCCGGTACGTCGCCATCATGCGCCAGGAGGCGAACGCCGCCACCGCCGGCTGGCGCCCGGGCCGGAGACTCGACGTGCGCGAGGCGATGGTGAAACTGTCGCTGGACATGCTGGCCAAGACCGTGTTCTCCGGCAGCCTCGACGAGAAGACCTTCCGCCGGCTGCGCCGCGATCTGTCGGTGGTGATGAACGGGGTCGGTGCGCGCGTCATGCTGCCCGACTGGGTCGAACGTCTCCCGCTCCCGGCCAACCGTCGCTTCGACCGGGCCCGCGACGCCGTGCGCGCCACCATCGACGGGGCGGTCACCGCACTGCAGGCCTCGGGGCACGACACCGGGGACATGCTCTCCCTGCTGCTGCGCGCCCGGGACGAGGAGACGGGACGGCCACTTACCGGATATCAGATCTGCTCCGAGATCCTGACGCTGGCCGTGGCCGGTACGGAGACCACGGCGTCGGTGCTGTCCTGGGTGCTGTACGAACTCGCCCGCCACCCCGACATCGAGTCCCGCGTACTGGACGAGCTGGACGAGGTCCTCCGGGGCGAACCGGTGACCTTCGACCACCTGACCCGGCTCCCCCACCTCAACCGTGTCATCACCGAGACGCTGCGGCTGCACCACACGGGCTGGCTGGTGACCCGCCGTACGGTCACCGAGACGCGTCTCGGCCCGTGGACGCTGCCGCCCGGGACCGAACTGGCCTACTGCCAGCACGCCCTGCACCGTGACCCCGGCATCTTCCCCGACCCGCTGACGTTCGACCCCGACCGCCACCGGGACGGCTCCCCGCCCGCCGGCTTCCTCCCGTTCGGCGCGGGCAAGCACAAGTGCATCGGTGACCGGTTCGCGCTCACCGAGCTCGTCACCGCGCTGGCGACGATCCTGCCCGAGGTCCGGCTCACCCTCTCCCCCGGGCAGACCGTCACCCCCGTGGCCCGGGCCACCGTGCGCCCCCGCAGGCTGATCATGACGGTGCGGCCCCGCAAGGGCTGACCGTGTCCAGGGCTGCCGCCCGGCGGTTCCGCAGCGGCGGCGGCCCGCCGGGGCCCGCACGTGCCGGCGCGCGAGCGTGGTCCTCAGTCCATGAGCGGGTCGTGGCCCCAGTTCATGAGGGAGTGGCGCCAGCGTGTGTCGCGTATATCGCCGGAGGGACGCTGGGCGAGGTGGCGGCGGATGTAGCCGACGACCTTGCGCATGTGCTCGTAGTCGTCGTCGGAGAGGTCCTTCCGTCCGGCGCGGAGGATGCCGACGATGCGACGGCCGGACGCGTGCCCGGTCGATTCGCCGCCGTCCTTGTGCTGGCCCGCGTCACGGGACTCCTCCGTCCCGAGCCACTGCTCGAGATCGGCCGGCTTCATGTTCACCAGCTCGCGGAACGCGTCCCAGGTCCCGTCCTTGCCCTCCTGGTCCACGGTGCTCACTTCTTCTTCTTCTTGAGCGCGGAGGGCTTGTGGACGGCGGACCTGCCCGACTTGTCGCTGCGTACCTCGTACTGCGGCTCCTCCTGCGAGGCGTCGACCGTGCGTCCGGCCGCCTCGGTGCGCTCGGTGATCCGCTTCTCGACCTTGCCCGTCGTCTCGCTGCCGTGGCTGCTCCAGGCGACCTCGTCGCCCTTGTGGATTTTCTTCCCGCGGTCGCTGCCCTTGCCCATCCCGGACGCCTCCTTCGGATGACGATCGACTGGCTTCCACCCTGATGCGCGGGCGGCGGTCACGCATCTCGGGGCAGGAAAACGCGTCCGGGCCGGCCCCTGCGGGTCGGCCCGGACGCTGTGGGATCGGCGGGGCGGAGGGATCAGACGAGGTCGAACCGGTCGAGGTTCATGACCTTGTCCCACGCCTTGACGAAGTCGGTCACGAACTTCTCCCTGGCGTCGTCGCTCGCGTAGACCTCGGCGAGGGCACGCAGCTCGGAGTTGGAGCCGAAGACGAGGTCGGCGCGCGTGCCGGTCCACTTGACCGCGCCGGAGGCGTCACGGCCCTCGAACGTGGTCTGGTCCTCGGACGTGGACTTCCAGGTCGTGCCCAGGTCGAGCAGGTTGACGAAGAAGTCGTTGGTCAGCCGGCCCGGGGTCTCGGTGAACACGCCGTGCTGG
The DNA here is from genome assembly GCA_014650015.1 of Streptomyces griseoloalbus. GTDB lineage: Bacteria > Actinomycetota > Actinomycetes > Streptomycetales > Streptomycetaceae > Streptomyces > Streptomyces griseoloalbus. The sequence goes on along the minus strand of BMUD01000010.1, from coordinate 140,433 downwards.
GAGCCGTTGTGGTTGGCGCCCAGCACCCGCAGGCCACCGACCAGGACGGTCGTCTCGGGGGCGCTCAGCGTGAGCAGGTTGGCGCGGTCCAGCAGCAGGTACTCGGCCGGCAGGCGGTTGCCCTTGCCGACGTAGTTGCGGAAGCCGTCGTAGGTCGGCTCCAGCGCGGCGAACGACTCGGCGTCGGTGTGCTCGTCCGTCGCGTCGACCCGGCCCGGGGTGAAGGGCACCTCGACCTCGACGCCGGCGTCCTTGGCGGCCTTCTCCACGGCCGCGGCGCCGCCGAGGACGATCAGGTCGGCCAGGGAGACCTTCTTGGCGCCGGAGTTGAACTCGCCCTGGATGTTCTCCAGGGTGCGCAGGACCTGCGCGAGCTCGTCCGGGTTGTTGACCTCCCAGCTGCTCTGCGGCTGGAGGCGGATCCGGGCGCCGTTGGCGCCACCGCGCTTGTCGCTGCCGCGGAAGGTGGCGGCCGACGCCCAGGCGGTGCCGACCAGCTGGGAGACGGTCAGGCCGGAGTCGAGGATCTTCGCCTTGAGCGCCGCGACGTCCGCGGCGTCGATGACCTCGCCCTCGGCCTTGGGCAGCGGGTCCTGCCACAGCAGGGTCTCCTCCGGGACCTCCGGGCCGAGGTACAGCGACTTCGGGCCCATGTCACGGTGGGTCAGCTTGTACCAGGCGCGGGCGAACGCGTCCGCGAACTCCTCCGGGTTCTCGTAGAAGCGGCGGGAGATCGGCTCGTAGACCGGGTCGAAGCGCAGCGACAGGTCGGTGGTGAGCATCGTCGGGCGGTGCTTCTTCGACGGGTCGTGCGCGTCCGGGATGATCTCCGGGGCGTCCTTCGCCACCCACTGGTGGGCGCCGGCCGGGCTCTTGGTGAGCTCGTACTCGAACTCGAAGAGGTTCTTGAAGAACCCGTTGCTCCACCGGGTCGGGGTGCTGGTCCAGGTGACCTCGAGGCCACTGGTGATGGCGTCCTTGCCCGCGCCCGTGCCGTGCGTGCTCCGCCAGCCGAGGCCCATCTGCTCCATCGGGGCACCCTCCGGGGCCTCGCCGACGGCGTCCGCCGGGCCCGCGCCGTGGGTCTTGCCGAAGGTGTGGCCACCGGCGATGAGGGCGACGGTCTCCTCGTCGTTCATCGCCATGCGGCGGAACGTCTCACGGATGTCGCGGGCCGCGGCGATCGGGTCCGGGTTGCCGTTCGGGCCCTCCGGGTTGACGTAGATCAGGCCCATCTGGACGGCGCCGAGCGGGTTCTCCAGCTCGCGGTCGCCGGAGTAGCGCCGGTCGTCCAGCCAGGTGGTCTCGGGGCCCCAGTAGACGTCCTCCTCGGCCTCCCAGACGTCCTCGCGTCCGCCGCCGAAGCCGAAGGTCTCGAAGCCCATCTGCTCCAGGGCGACGTTGCCGGTGAGGATCATGAGGTCGGCCCAGGAGATGCTCTGGCCGTACTTCTTCTTGACCGGCCACAGCAGGCGGCGGGCCTTGTCGAGGTTGCCGTTGTCCGGCCAGCTGTTGAGCGGGGCGAAGCGCTGCTGGCCGGCGCCGGCGCCGCCGCGGCCGTCGCTGATGCGGTAGGTGCCCGCGCTGTGCCAGGCCATGCGGATCATCAGCGGGCCGTAGTTGCCGAAGTCGGCGGGCCACCAGTCCTGCGAGGTGGTCAGCACCTCGGCGATGTCCCGCTTCACGGCGTCCAGGTCGAGGGCCTTGAACGCCTCCGCGTAGTCGAACTCCTCACCGAGCGGGTTCGCCACGACGGGGTTCTTGGCGAGGATCTTCAGATTGAGCCGTTCCGGCCACCACTGACGGTTGCCGCCGCCCTGCGTGGGGTGCGCGGCGCGATCGTGCGCGACGGGGCAGCCACCGGTGCCCTCGGTCTTCGCGTCGGTGACGATCGCATCGGGGTTCTCAGCCATGGGAAACCTTCCGGAACTAGGTGGATCACAGTGCTCGGGCACTGCGGGGGGTGGAGCAGTCGGGGCACAGGCCCCAGTAGATGACCTCGGCCTCGTCGATGGCGAAGCCGTGGTCGTCGGACGCGGTCAGGCAGGGCGCCTCGCCGGCCTCGCAGTCGACGTCGACGACGAGACCGCACGAGCGGCACACGACGTGGTGGTGGTTGTCGCCGACGCGTCCCTCGAACCGGGCGGGGCTGCCGGCCGGTTCGATACGGCGGACGAGTCCCGCCGCGGCGAGTGCGTGGAGTCCCTCGTACACGGCTTGCAGGGAGACGTGGCCCACGCGGTCACGCACCCCGCCGGCGAGGGCCTCGACGCCGAGGTGGTCACCGGCCCGGACGGCTTCGAGCAGCGCGACACGCGCCGCGGTCACGCGCAGGCCGGCACCGCGCAGCTCCTCCGCGGTGGTCGGCGTCCGGGATCCGGTCATGGGGCGAACCTATAGCCCCAGACACGAATAATTCCAGAGAACGAACAAGTCCAGTCTTGGGGCGTGTCCGGTAACAGCCGGTGACTCCCGGTTGCGGCCCGCCGTCAGGGTGACGCGGCGGCCGTGTCGTCGTAGACGATCAGCCCGTCGTCGCGCAGTCGTGCGCCCGGCGTGGGACTGTGCCGCGTATGGCGTCCGTCGTGCATCAGATGGCGTACCGGCACGCCGCGGGCCAGGACGGCGAAGTCGGCGATGAGTCGCCGGTGGCACCGCCACCACACCGCCTCCCCGCACATCACGGCGGTCGGCTCCCGGGCCGCCCGCTCCAGCAGGACGTCCATCGCGGCGAGGAACTCCGGGGTGCGGGTGTGAGCGGCGTAGCCGCGGAAGGAGGTGTTGCGCCAGATGATGTCGGGCGAGTCGGGCGGCGGCTTGCGGAAGCCGCCCAGGTCCCGTTCCCACCGGTAGGAGATGCCCTCCTCGGGCAGCCATGTGGCCAGTCGCCGCCGCGCCATGTCGGGGTCACGGCGGCTGCCCGGGGCGATTCTGACGTCCACGACGGCGGCGATCCGGGCGTCGTGGAGCAGTGCGGTCAGCGCGTCCCGGCCCGCCGTTCCGTGACCGAAGGTGGACAGCTCGGGCGGGGTCATGGGGGCGCCTCCTCGTCGCCGGTTCAGGCGGCCGGGTCGAGGCGGACGCAGCAGCGGCCCGGTTCGGGGGCGAGGCGGGCCTCGAGTCCGCTCTCGTGGAGTCCTTCGAGCATTCCGCGCATCAGGTGGAGGTTCATGCCGCACACCGTCCGCGTGTGCGCGCGGGCGAGCGTGTGGAAGGGGCAGTTGCCCAGGACGACGGACTCGCCGTCGCGTCGCGGCTCGAAACCGTACCGCTCCAGCAGGCGCGGCAGGTCCTTCTCCTCGCCCTCCTCCCCCAGTCGTCCGCCCAGCTCCCGCGCCCTGCGGTGCAGTACCTCGCGCACGGGTTCACCGGTGGCGTCGGACTCCTCCACCGCCTGGGCGAGCAGCCGGCCGGCGAGTTCGTAGCGCCGGTCCGGGAGGCTGACGGCGATCTGTGCCGCCGAGCGGCGGTAGAGCTTGGCGGGCCGGCCGGCGCCCGGTCCGGTGCGCCCGCTGCGGCGCACATGGAGCACGTCGAGCAGGTTCTGTGCGGCCAGCCGGTCCAGATGGAAGGCCGCGGTCTGCCGGGCCAGCCCCAGGGCCTCGGCCGCCTCGTCCCGGCCGACGGGGTGCCGCCGGCCCACCACGTACTCGTACAGCCTCCGGCGGGTGGGCTCGTCGAGTGCGGCGATGGCGGAGATGTCCTTGTCGCGTACTTCTTCCGTGTCGTCCACGAACACCAGTGTAAAAGCAACAGCCATTGACTAAAGAGAGGAACGGGGCTTCTATCGTTAATGAGAGTTGTCGATAGAAGACTCGGCACGCGTTCAGCAGACGTAAGGGGAAGGCCATGGCCTCCACAACCACCAGCGGCACCTCGGCGGCACCTCGGCGAGCCTCGCTCACCGACCCGGGCTACCAGGCGTTCGTCATCCTGCGCACGGGCTTCACCGTGGCGCCGATCCTGTTCGGGCTGGACAAGTTCGCCAATCTCCTCGTGGACTGGCCCGCCTACCTCGCACCGTGGATCAACGACATCGTCCCGGGCAGCGCCCAGGCGGCCATGTACGCGGTGGGCGTGATCGAGATCGTGGCCGGCGTGGTCGTGGGCGTCGCGCCGCGCTTCGGGGGCTGGCTGGTGGCCGGCTGGCTCGCGGGCATCATCGTCGACCTGCTCACGATCCCGGACTACTACGACATCGCGCTGCGCGACTTCGGACTGCTGCTCGGCGCGGTGGCGCTCGCCCGGCTGGCCCAGCACTACCACGGCGCACGGTCCTGACGGGCCTTCCGACGGGGTGGTCGGCGCGGTCAGTACAGCACGCGCAGTGCCCCGGGCAGGACCCTGGCCGTCACGGGGAGGGCCGCGTCGACCTCGCCGTCGGTGCCGTAGGGGAGGTCGCGGTCGGCCGCGACGCTCACTTCGGTGCCCCGCAGGATCCGTACCTGGGGCCGGTGGACGTGCGCGCCGGTCCCGAGCTCGTTCATCAGGGCGAAGAACAGCCGTCGGGGGGCCTCCCGGATCATGACGACGTCCAGCAGGCCGTCGTCCACGCGGGCGCCGGGGGCGATGATGCGTCCCGACCCGTAGAAGCCGGAGTTGGCGGCGACCACCGTGTACCCGGTGTGCGTGTGCTCCTCGCCGTCGACGGTGACCCGGTAACGGGCCGGCCGCCAGGTCGTGACGGCCCGCAGGCCGCCCGCGTAGTAGGCCGCGGAGCCCTTCAGCAGCCGGGACCGGTTGGCGTGCCGGTTGGCGAGCGCGTCCACGCCGGCGTACACGCTGCCGAGGACGACGGTGCGGTCGTGGACGGCGGAGCGGACCTCGATGGTGTCGACCGGCCGTGGTGCGCCGTGGAGCAGGATGCGGGCCAGGTCCACCGGGTCCTCGGGCAGTCCCAGCGCGCGGGCGAAGTCGTTGCCGCGGCCCGCCGGGACGAGGCCGAGGGTCGCACCGGTTCCGCTGAGGGCGCCACCGATGCCGCCCGCGATGCCGTCCCCGCCGACGGCGAGGACGACGCGTCCCCGCCGCCCGGCGTCGCGGGCCAGTTCCCGCGCGTGGGCCAGGCTGCGGCTGTACTCGGTGCGCAGGTCGGCTCCCTCCTGACGGAGGTGCCGGGCCAGGGCGAGCAGTGCGGCCGCTGCGGTGGCCGCGCCCGCCGTGGGGTTGACGACGGCGGTGAACTGTCGCATCGGTGTGCCTCCGGGACGGCCGACGGGATGGGGACGAGCGGGGAGCCGACGGGATGCCGGGTCAGTCGGCGGGCAGGAGGACGCCGGGGCTGAGCAGCCCCGCAGGGTCCAGTCGCCGCTTCACGGCGCGCAGGGCGTCGATGCCCAGCGGGCCGGCCTCGCGCACGTACCAGTCCCGGTGGTCGGTGCCCACCCCGTGGTGGTGGCTGATCGTGCCGCCCGAGGCGAGAATCGCCCCGTTGGCGGCGTGCTTGGCGCGGGTCCAGTGCGCCACGGGGTCCTCGCCCCGGGCCGAGACGACGGTGAAGTACAGCGAGGCGCCGTTCTCGTAGACGTGGGAGATGTGGCACATGACCAGGGGCGGGGTGCCGGCCTCGGTCAGGGTGGCCGTCAGCGCGTCGCGGACGGCGGCGTACAGGCCGGGCACACGGGACCAGAACGCGGCCGTCTCCAGCGTCTCCGCGAAGGCCCCTGCGTCCAGCAGCGCGTCCCGCAGATACGGGGCCGAGTAGCGGCCGTCGGCCCAGCGCCGGCCCGGCTCCTCGCCCAGGAGCGTACCGCCGCACGCGCGCAGCACGGCCGTGGCTCGTTCCCTGCGGTACGCGGTGTCCTCGTCCGTGCCCTCGTAACCGGCGATGGCCGTGCATCCGGCCGGCTGCGCCGCGCCGGAGCCGATCGCGTCGGGCCGCGCCAGGCCGATCAGCGTCTCGGTCTCGTCGGACAGGCGCAGCACGGTCGGACGCGGCCCGTCCTGGGCGAGCCGGCGCAGTGCGGCGGTCCCCTCCCCGAACGAGGGGAAGTGCCAGCCCTCGTACACACGGGTGCGCGGGACGGGGCGGACGCGCACCGTCACCGACGTGATGACGCCGAACGCGCCCTCCGATCCGAGGACGAGCTGGCGCAGGTCGGGCCCGGCGGCCGAGCGCGGGGCGCGTCCGGTGTCGAGGGTGCCCTCGGGGGTGGCGAGGGTGAGGGACAGCACCATCTCGTCGAAGCGGCCGTAGCCGGCGGATGCCTGACCACTGGAGCGGGTCGCGGCGAAGCCGCCGATGGTGGCCCACTCGTAGGACTGGGGGAAGTGGCCGAGGGTGAAGCCGTGTTCCGCGAGCAGCGCCTCGGCCCGCGGGGCGCGCAGGCCGGGTTGCAGGGTGGCGGTGCGGGACACCGGGTCGAGGTCGAGCAGCCGGTCCATGCGGCGCAGGTCCAGGGCGACGAACGCGCCGCGCCGTGCGGGCGCGAGGCCGCCGACGACGGAGGTGCCGCCGCCGAACGGCACCAGGGGCAGGCCGTGTTCGGCGCACACCCGCAGCACGGCGAGCACCTCGTCGTGCCCGGCGGGCAGGAGTACGGCCGCGGGGACGTCGGCGATGTCGCCCTCCCGGATGCGCAGCAGGTCGGGGGTGGACTTGCCGCGCGTGTGCCGGACGCGGGCCTCCGGGTCGGTGCGTACGTGGGCCTCGTCGCCCAGGGCCGCGATCAGGGCGCGGTGCGCGGCGGGCGCGAGTGGGCTCTCGGGGACGTCCAGGTCCTCGAGCGCCACGGGCCCGGCCTCGCGCGGCGTGACGCCGAGCAGGTCGCGCAACAGCCCGATCACCGTCTCCGGCAGCGGCGTCGCCCTGGCCGGGTCGCCCCAGCCGCTCCACAGCATGTCCATGGCTGTCGTCCTCACCGGGTCGCGAAGGAGCGATGCCGTCGCCCGACGGCCTCACGTGGCGTTACACTATGACACATGACGCCTATTCGTCACAACGGTTCTTCCGCAGGTTCGGACAACGACGCGGTGCTGGACGCGGTGCGGGACTGTGTCCTGGCCGTCGGGGTCCGCCGCACCACACTCACCGACGTGGCCCGTCGCGCCGGGCTCTCCCGGATGACGCTGTACCGGCGCTGGCCCGATGTGCGGTCCCTGGTCGGTGACCTGATGACCCGGGAGTGGGTCGCCGTGGCCACCGGCGCCCTCCCCGAGCGCCGGCCGGGGACGGCCGGCCGCGACGTGATCACCGAAGGACTGGTGGCCGCGGTGCGGGCGTTCGACTCCCATCCGCTCTTCCGCAAGATCCTCGACGTGGACCCCGAACTGCTCCTGCCCTACGTCCTGGACCGTCGCGGGGCCAGCCAGGAGGCCCTGCTGGAGCTCCTGGCCGACGCCCTGCGCGAGGGACACGCCGACGGCTCGGTCCGTGCCGGCCATCCCGAGCGGCAGGCCCGGTCGGTGCTGCTGATCGTGCAGTCCTTCACCCTGTCCCTGCGGACCATGACCGACGAGGACGACCCCGAACTCGCCTCCGAGGCGTTCCTCGGCGAGCTGCGCGACATCCTGGAGAGGACCCTCACGCCATGACCCCCCTCCCCGGCCCGGCCGCCGGCTCGTCCCTGTCCGCCGCCCGACGGGCGCGTGAACTGAGAGATTCCGTGGGCGGCCCCGTCGTCGACGTCCTGGTGGTCGGTCTCGGTGCCACGGGCGCCGGGGCGGCTCTGGACGCCGCGGCGCGCGGGCTGAGCGTGGTCGCCGTCGACGCCCACGACCTGGCCTTCGGGACCTCCCGCTTCAGCAGCAAGCTCATCCACGGCGGGCTGCGCTACCTCGCCTCGGGGCAGCTCGGCGTCGCCCACGAGAGCGCGGTGGAGCGGGGGGTGCTGATGGAGCGCACCGCCCCGCACCTCGTGCGGGCCCAGCCGTTCGTGCTGCCCCTGACTCCGCTGGTCTCCCGCGGTCAGGCAGCCCTGGCCCGGGCCGGCTTCGGCGCCGGGGACACGCTGCGCCTGGCCGCCCGCACGGCCCGGGCCACCCTGCCCCCGCCGCGCCGGCTCTCCGCGGTGGAGACCCACCGTCTCGCCCCCGCCCTGCGCGGCGACGGCCTGCGGGGCGGACTGCTGTCCTGGGACGGCCGGCTCACCGACGACGCCCGCCTGGTGACCGCCCTCGCCCGTACGGCCGCGGCGCACGGGGCGCGGGTCCTGACCCGGGTCCGGGCCCTGGACCTCGGCCCGGCGGGCGCCAGGGTCCGCGACGAACTCACCGGCGAGGAGGGCGAGATCCGCGCCCGCGCGGTGATCAACGCGTGCGGCGTCTGGGCGGGCGGTCTCGTCGGCGGCGTCCGCATACGCCCCTCCCGCGGCACCCACATCGTCCTGCGTCCCGAGAGCCTCGGCCCGCCGACCGCGGGACTGCACATCCCGATCCCCGGGGAGAGCAGCCGGTTCGTGCTCGTCCTCCCCCAGGACGACGGCCGGGTCTACGCCGGCCTCACCGACGAACCCGTGGAGGGCGACATCCCGGACGTCGCGGAGGCACCGGAGACGGACATCGGTTTCCTCCTCGACGTCCTCTGCTCCGTCCTGCACGTCCCGGTCCACCGTGCCGACGTGGTCGGCGCCTTCGCCGGACTGCGCCCCCTGCTCGACACGACGCCGGCGCGCTCCGGTACGGCACCGAGGACCGCCGACCTGTCACGGCGTCACGCGGTCCTCACGTCCCCCGAGGGCGTCGTCACCGTCGTCGGCGGAAAGCTCACCACCTACCGGCGCATGGCCGAGGACGCCGTCGACACCGCCGTACGCGTCCGTCACCTGCCGGCCGGTCCGTCCCCCACCGCGTCGCTTCCCCTCGTGGGCGCCGCACCGCCGCACCTCCTCGCCGGCCTGGCCGCACCACGCCGCCTGGTCGCGCGCTACGGCACGGAGGCACCGTCCGTGCGGGCGCTCGGCGCGCGGGACACGCGGCTCAACGAGCCGGTGGTGCCCGGGTATCCGGTCACCGGCGCCGAGCTGCTGTGGTCCCTGCGCCACGAGGGAGCGCTCGACGAGGCGGACCTACTCGACCGCCGCACCCGCATCGGACTCGTCCCCGCCGACCGCGCCAGGGCACGGGACGCGGTCCGCGAACTCCTGGACGGGGCCCTGCCGCCCGGCAGTTGACGCGGCCCGCCCGTCACCTGTCCCGGACTCCGGCCTCACGCAGCGAGTAGCCCCGTTCCAGCCCCCGATCCGGAAACCGCACGCGGAGGTGGCGGGCCGGCCGGCCGGTGAACACAGCCGTGTCCAGGCCGCCGTCCCCGCCGGTTCGTGCGCCGCGTGATGCAGCGCGGGCCCGGCATCACCACCGGCGCCCCCGCCCCTTCGGCGGGCGCTACCGCTCCCCACCGGCCTCGTAGTGCAGGGAGATGGCCCGCAGGACATCGGCGGAGGAGACGTCGGTGCGGCCCTCGTCGTGGATCTCGGCGAGCTGGACGAAGGCGTGGGTGAGCGCGGAGGTGATCTGCACGATGGCCGGGCCCAGCTTCTCGGTGACGATGTCCGCGACCTCGCGCACGCTCGCGTCGGCCGGCAACTGGATGTGCGGCAGCATCTCTTCCAGGAGCTTGGAGACAGCCCCGCTCCGGGTCACGTCGGCGTCCGGGTTCTCCCTGATGTGCCGCCGCATCTCGAGGGCCTCGGTGAGGATGCCGACGCTCCGCTGCATGATCTCACGCTGCTCCATGCGCACAGACTAGACGGCTTCGGCCACGCGCACGGGTGCCCACCGCGACCTCGTCGGCCGGGTCTCGCCGGGTACGCGACTGGCCTGGTCATCCCCCTTCTGACTATCATCCTGTGCATATGTGAATGAGCGCTTTGTCCCCGAGGGCGGCGCCACCGAGCGTGCGTGTCCTCACCCGAGTGAGTGATCCATGTCCCGCATCGGCTCCACGGACGACGGCGACGAGCTTCTGGTCAGGCTCCGGACGCTGACGGCTCAGGCGCGTGCGCAGGCGGAGGTGCAACGCTCCCGGGTCGAACTGGCCGTCGCCCTGCAGCGCGGCATGCTGCCGAGGGGGCTGCCCGTCGGTGAGGGCGTACGGCTGGCCGTGCGGTACGCGCCCGCGTATCAGGGTCTCAATGTGGGCGGTGACTGGTACGACGCCTTCACCATGCCCGACGGCCGTATGGGTCTGTCCATCGGCGACGTACAGGGGCACAACATCGAGGCGGCCGCCTTCATGGGTCAGGTCCGGGTGGGGCTCCGGGCGCTGGCCTCCGTCGGCAGCGAACCCGGCGCGCTTCTCGCCCGGACCAACGAACTGCTGTTGTCACTGAGCCCGGACCTGTTCGCCACTTGCACCTTCATGCGGCTCGACCCGGCCACCCGGCTGATGGAGAGCGCGCGGGCCGGGCATCTGCCGTGTGTGTGGGCCACCGCGGACGGCCGGTCCGGGGTGACCGAGGACGAGGGCGGGCCTCCGCTCGGGATCCAGCCCGGGGTGGTCTACCCCGTCACCCGGTACCGGCTCGACACGGGCGGGCTGTTCGTGATGCTCACCGACGGGGTCGTGGAAGGGCCGTCCATGCCGCTGGACGAGGGACTCGACCAGGTGGTGCGGCTCGCGGGCATCGCGGCGGTCGCGCGGATGGACGCGGACGCACTCGCCGCCGCCGTGATCAAGGTCGCGGAGCGGGTGGGACACGAGGACGACGCCGCCGTCCTGGTGATCGGGCACGACGGGCTGCGCACTCAGCCATAGGGCGGCGGGTGTGCCCGTCCCACCTCGCCGACCCGGCGGGCCCGGTGTCTGATGGCGTGTGTGGTGGCTAGCCGGGATCTGCGCACACCGGTCGTCTTCGTGTTCGAGACGCTGGCGGTCGCCGCCTGCTACTACGCGGCGGGACGGCTGGGGCTGCTGCGTGATCTGACCGTCGGCGGTGCGGTGGTCTCGCCCATCTGGCCGCCCACGGGAGTGGCCGTCGCCTGCCTGCTGATCTTCGGGCTGCGCTGCTGGGCGGGAATCGCACTGGGCGCCCTGGCCATCCTCACGCACCTCACCTCGCCGGGGGCATCCGCGCTGGGCGTCCTGGCGGGCAACACCGCCGCGCCCGTGGTCGGGTTCCTCCTGCTGCGCAAGGTGGGCTTCCGCACCGATCTCACCCGATTACGGGACTGTCTCGCCCTGGTCTTCCTCTGCGCCATCTCGGCGATGCTGATCAGCTCGTCCATCGGTGTCGGCCTCCTCGTCGCCACAGGCGATCTCCCGGGGGAGGACTTCTGGAGGGTGTGGCTCGCCTGGTGGGCGGGCGACGCGATGGGCGTACTACTCATCACTCCGCTGCTGCTCGGGCTCCGGCAGGTGCGCGCCCCGCTGCGCTGGTCGAGGTGGAAGGAGACGGTGGGTCTGACGGCGATCGCGGGCTGCCTCGTGCCACTGGTGACGCACACCCCGGCCAGTGTGCTGTTCTCCGTCTTTCCGCTGCTGATCTGGGCGGCTCTGCGGTTCCAGCTCGCCGGCAGCATGGTGTGCGCCCTCTTCGCGTCCGTCATGGCCACCGTCGCGGCGACCGACCACGCCGGGCCGTTCGTCCACCTGTCCGACGTGCAGATCATGATCAACCTTCAGGCCTTCAACGGCGCCGTGTCCCTGACCGCCCTGCTGCTGTCCGCGGTGATCGCCGAACAACGCAACACCAGACGCTCCGTGGAGCGTGCCTGCCAGGAACTGGTCGAGGTGCTGGAGCATCTGACGGCGGGGGAATCCGGGGCCGGCCGCCCCCAGTGGGACGAGGACGGCCACCGGCGGAACGCGGACGGGTGACCGGCCGGCGCGGACGGCGCCCGGACGGCACCGCACGGCACCCGATGGCGCACCGCACGGCCCACGGGCCATCGGCACGCCGGTTCCACCGGTCAGCGGTCCGCCAAGCCCTCCACGTCCTCCGGTCACCCCGTTCATGTCAGTGAACAGGGTGATGGGGGCCGACCGAACAGTATGAACGCAACCGCCGCCCCCATGGCCCTTGGCGTCCGGTCTTCCTAACATCCCGGCCCATGCGCAGGAACGCGCCACGAACCAGGAGTCGCGCCTTGAACAGATCCCGTCATGTCACCCGTGGTCCCCGATCGTTCCTTTCCCGGCGAGGCCGGTGGCGGGCGGCTGCTCTGTGCCTCGCCGGTGCCGTCGTCGGTGCCCTCACCCAGGCGCCGGCCACCGGGGCCGAGGGTGCGGAGCCGGCCCCCGTCGCCTGTCCCTCCGCTCTGGCGGAGAAGGCCACGTGCTACACCGGCCGGGACACGAACGGCGCGTACTACGCGATCGCGATCCCCGAGGACTGGAACACGTCGCTCGTCGTCCACGCGCACGGTGGCCCCGATCTGGGTGACGGGTCGGACCCGGAGCGCAGCATCGGTGACCTGGAGCGGTGGCAGGTCATGGTGGACCAGGGGTACGCCTGGGCCGGTTCGTCCTACCGCCGGGGCGGCTACGGCACCAGGATGGCGGCGGCCGACACCGAGAACCTGCGCCGCCTGTTCACCGAGGAGTTCGGCCGGCCCCAGCGGACGTACGTCCACGGCCAGTCCTGGGGCGGCAACGTGGCCGCCAAGGTCGTGGAGACGTACGGCGGGGCAAGCGGCCCCTACGACGGCGCGCTGCTCACCAACGGCGTCCTCGGCGGCGGCTCCCGCGGCTACGACTACCGGGTCGACCTGCGCGTCGTCTACCAGTACTACTGCGCCAACCTGCCGCGCCCGAGCGAGCCGCAGTACCCGCTGTGGCAGGGTCTGCGCCCCGCCTCGACGCTGACGACGACCGGGATGCGCGCCCGGCTGCAGGAGTGCACGGGATACGCCTCGCCGCCCGAGGAGCGCACCGCGCTGCAGCAGCGCAACCTGGACGACATCCTCGCCGTCACCAGGATTCCGGAGCGCACGCTGGAGTCCCATCTGCGCTTCTCGGTCTTCACGTTCCGCGACATCGTGCACAAGCGGCTGGGTGACCGCAACCCGTTCACCAACGAGGGTGTGCGGTACTCCGGTTCGCACGACGACGAGGCTCTCAACGCGGGGGTGGAGCGGTTCACCGCCGATCCGACGGCCGTGCGCGACCTGTCCTACGACAGTGACCTCACCGGCAAGGTGAAGATCCCGGTCCTCACGCTGCACGCCATCGACGACCCCACCGCTTTCATCGAGCACGAGGCGGCCTACCGCGACACGCTCACGGGCGCCCACCGGGACGCGCACCTGGTGCAGACGTTCACGCACGAGCACGAGCACAGCGCGCTGAGCGACTCGGAATACGCCAACTCCATCGCCTCCCTGGACCGTTGGGTGCGCACCGGCGACAAGCCGACACCGCGGTCGATCGCCGCGAGCTGCGCCACGTTCGACCGCACGTATGCCACCGGATGCTTCTACGACCCGGCCTACCGGCCCTCGTCGTACGCCTCACGCGTCAGGCCGCGCCCGGGCGGGACGACCTGGCCCGCCATGACGGCGGCACAGGAGAAGTCCTGGAGCCGTGTGGAGGGGGTCGGTATCGCCCCCTGACTCACGGGCCCCCTCCCGCGGCCTCCCTCCCGCGCTCCGGCCTCCGGGGCCGACCGTCCCAGGAAGCCGGGGCGCCGTCGGGAGGGGAGGCGGCGGTAGCTCGGCATGCATATGACCGGGCGGGGCACAAGGAGTGCTCGAAGGTGGGGAGGAACTCGATGGCCTTGACGACGAAGCCGGTGGAACAGTCCGACCTCGGACGGTCGCGTTCGGGGGAGGAGGCCGACGGCACCCGCGGCGACGGCGACGCCGTCGCCGCGCGCCGGGAGCCACCGGAGACACCGGAGACACCGGAGACACCGCGTGAACGCGTGAACCGCAGATGGAACGAGATCATGCAGGAGACGCGGGTCGCGCAGACCGGCGTGCAGATCCTCTTCGGATTCCTGCTGAGCGTGGCCTTCACGAGCCACTTCAGGAGCCTGGGGACCTTCGCCCACGTCGTCTACGTCATCACCGTGGTACTCGGGGCGTCGGCCACCGCGTCCCTGATAGCGCCGGTGTCCCTCCACCGCTTTCTCTCCGGTCAGCGCATGAAGGACGAGATGGTGGAGGTCGCGCACCGGCTCATGATGTGCGGCATGGTGCTGATGGCACTGACGATCGGCTGCACGCTCCTGCTCATCCTGCACGTCGTCGTCCCGGGTCTGCTGTCCGAGCTGCTCACCGGTGCGGTCATGCTGTGGTTCGTGCTGTCCTGGTACGCCCTCCCCCTGTGGCTGCGTCGACGTGCCGCCCGGCGCCTGGAAGGCGAGGACGCCGCGTGACCACCGCGAGCATGTCGGAACTGCGCAAGCAGCGGCTGCGAAGACGCCTGGAGCGGCTGCTCGGCATCGCCGCCACCGAGGGCAACGAGCTCGTGCCGCTGCGCAACGGCGACGCGATCTTCCCCGCGATGCTCGAGGCGATCCGCGGGGCCGAGCACACCGTGGACATGATGACGTTCGTCTACTGGAAGGGAGCCATCGCGCAGGAGTTCGCGCAGGCGCTGGCCGAGCGGGCCCGGGCCGGACTGCGGGTGCGTCTGCTGCTCGACGGGTTCGGCGCGATGGAGATAGAGCAGGAGTTGCTCGACGCCATGGACGCCGCCGGTGTACAGGTCGCCTGGTTCCGCAAACCGCTGCACCTGTCGCCGTTCAAGCAGAACCACCGCTGCCACCGCAAGGCCCTCGTCGTCGACGAGCACACCGCGTTCACCGGCGGGGTGGGCATCGCCGAGGAGTGGTGCGGCGACGCCCGCAACCCGGGTGAGTGGCGCGACACGCACGTACGGGTGCGGGGTCCGGCCGTCGACGGTATCGCCGCCGCGTTCGCGCAGAACTGGGCGGAGTGCCACGACTCCCTCTACGACGAGCGCGACCGGTTCACCGAGCACGAGCAGCCCGGGCGGGCCACCGTGCAGGTGGTGCGCGGCTCGGCGGGTTTCGGCTGGCAGGACATGCAGACGCTCATGCGCATCGTGCTGACCTCCGTGGAGGAGCGATTCCGCCTGTCCACGGCCTACTTCGCCCCCGACACCTACTTCGTCGAGCTGCTCGCGCAGGCCGCCCGTCGGGGGGTGCGGGTGGAGATCCTGCTGCCCGGGCCGTACACCGACCAGCGGGTGTGCCGGATCGTCGGGCAGCAGCACTACGGGACCCTGCTCGACGCGGGCGTCGAGATACGCGAGTACCAGCCGACCATGCTCCACACGAAGATCGTCACGGTCGACGGCGTCGCCTCGCTCATCGGCTCCACCAACTTCAACCGGCGCTCGATGGAGCACGACGAGGAGGTCATGCTGGCCGTGCTCGACGAGGAGTTCACGGCCGCGCTCGACCGCGACTTCGACGAGGACCGGCGCGCCGGTGAGCCCGTCGATCCCGCGCACTGGCTTCGTCGCCCGGTGACCCGGCGGCTGCGCGAGGCGGCGGTCACTCCGCTGCGCCGGTTCCTGTAGCGGTCCGCCGGCGGTGCGCCGGTTCCTGTGGCGGTCGCCGCCGGTCGTCCCCGCGTCCGACGTCCCCTGGCACGGAGTGCGGCCCCTCACAGGCTCAGCGACAGGGCGTCGCCCATGACGATCACCGGGTGCCGGTCGGGGTCGAGGGTGCGCAGGAGTTCCCTCATGTGGCGCTCGCCGAGGGTCACACAGCCCTGGGTGGGCCCCTGGTGGTCGACATGCAGCCAGATGCCGCCGCCCTTGTCGGCGCCGAGCGGACGCGTCAGGTCCAGCGGGGACGTGCCCGGCAGGCGGTTGTAGTCGATGGCGATGACGTAGTCGAAGGACCCTGCCAGTGGCTCTCCGGCGAAGCCCGTGCCACCGACGCCGAATCCGTCCGACCGGTCGTACGGCAGCTCGGTACCGGGATCGGGGAGCAGTCCCCCGGCGTCACCGAGGGCGAACACGCCGATGGGTGAGCGGAGATCGCCCGCGCGGTGATCGTCGGTCCAGCCCTTGAGGGCGTTGTGCGCGGGCCACGCCGGGCCCGCCTCCCATCCGGAGCCGGTGCGCCGGTGGAGCACGGCCTCGGAGCGGTTGTCGTTTCTGCCCCTGCCGGTGACGACGAGGACCTGGCGGGCGTTCTCGGGAATCCACGCCAGCGTCCGGGGGCCGAGGCCGGGAATCCGGGCGGGCGGCCGGGGCTCCGTCCCGGCGCCCGCCCGGCCCTGCGCGGTCTGCCCGGTGCCGGACGGACCCGCCGTCGGTGCGGTGTGCCCGGTGCCGGGCGGATCCGCCGTCGGTGCGGTGTCCGTCGCAACGTCCCGCGCCGGGGTACCGGTGACCGCCCCGCATCCGGTCAGGAACGCCAGCACGACGAGGACGGCGGCCGACACCGCCGCACGGCCGCGCGCACGGAAGGGGACGCCGGCCCGCCGGCCGGCCCACGGAGCGCGGTGACACGAGCGGTGCGGGCAGTGGATCGATGAAGCCATGCCCTCAGCCTGACTTCGACTTCCACGAAACGCCTCGGCTCCCCGCGCGAGTCCGGGGAAGTCCCCCATCTGCCCTCCCCCGGGGCGGAACCCCCCGTCACCCGGAAGACCGCGGCCGGGCGCCCGTCCGGGTGGCGGGCCCGCACCCCGAGTGGAGTACGGGCCCGCCGGACGGAGTAGCGCGCGGGGGTGGCGCTACCGGTTGATCACGAACTGCGAGCCGGGTTCGATCACCACGTCCCCTTCGGCCGAATCGGTGATGGTGACGTCCGTCAGGGTGGCGCTGCCGCGCGCGCCGCCCATGGCGAGGATGCCGGACCCGTTGTTCGACGCGCCGATGGTGACGCCGGTGATCCGGGCGTCCGGCACCGCTCCCCCGCCCGACTTGAACTGGATGCCGTCGTAGGTCGAGTCATGGATGTCGGTGTCACGGATCACCACCCCCGGGATGTCCGGGCCCTGCGCGAAAAGGGTGATGGCTCCGAACTCCTGGTCCTCGTTCCAGAAGGCACCGCCGGTGCGGTACAGCCCGTTGTTGGCGATGAGCGTCTGCCCGGAGAAGGGCAGGGGGTCGTGGTCGGTCGCCAGCATGATGCCCGGGTAGTTCATCGTGTCGTGGATCAGGTTGTTCTCGATGGTGTTGCCGTAGCCGCCGTAGACCGCGATGCCGCCTGCGCGCCAGGGCAGTTGGACGGTGTTGTTGCGGAAGGGGTTGTCGTGGCCGATGTCGACGGAGGGGTCCTTGACGTACTTGCTCGCCCACACCGCGAGCGCGTCGTCGCCGGTGTTGCGGAATGACGAGTCCTCCACCACGGAGTTACGTGTTCCGTTGGCGAAGTTGATGCCGTCCGCGTAGGTGTCGCGGATGCGCATCCCGCTGAACCGCAGTCCGTCGGCCGGGCCCCACAGCTCGGGGATGTTGCTGTAGTCGCGGCCCACCCAGACTCCGACATTGGCGTGCTCGATCCACACATTGCTGATCGTCGTGTTCTTGCCGAACCGGCCGTTGAGACCGACACCGCCCTCGGCTCCCCCGTCACCGCCGCGGATGGTGCCCGAGCCGAAGATGGCGATGTCCGAGATCTTGGTGTTGTCGTCGATGTCGAAGCCGAAGTTGCCCTCGTGGGGGTGGTTGATGCCGCCCGCCTGGTGCGGTGGTGTCAGCGTGTGGAACTGCGAGTGCCACATGCCGGCGCCGCGGAGGGTGACGTCACGGATGCCGACCTGGTTGTGCTGGCCCCGGTCGAGCGGGTCGTCGGTGAGGATCTTCTGCTCCTGGCGCCACTGGCCCGGGGGAATCCACACGCAGTCGATCTGACCCTTCTGGTCGGCGGTCACGGCGCGCTGGAGGGCGTCGGTGTCGTCGATCCCGTCGTTGGGCACGGCTCCGTATTCCGTGATGGAGACGCATCCGGCCGGCTTGGCGGTGGGGGGAGCCACCTGTTCCAGGTCGATCAGGTCGACGACGTAGAACGCGGCGGTGTCGTCGGTGTCGCGCTGGAGCCGGAAGACGGTGCCCGCCGGGTAGGTCGCTCCGAGCAGCGCGTGGGACTCGTCGAAGAGACGACGGGCGTCGGCCTGCGGGGTGTTGGTGAGTCCCTCGGGGGCGTCGGTGTTGCCGTACAGCCAGCTGTGCTTGGAGCTGAGGCCGATCTTCTGCACGAATCTGCCGTCCGCGTAGAGACTGAGCGTGGCCTCGGTGCCGCCCCCGCCCGGGGCGTCCGGGATGGAGTTGCGTACGACGATCGAGTTCGCCGGGTTGGTGGAGGTGAACTGGACGTACTGACCGCCGGAGTCGAGGCGGACCGACTCGCGTCCGGAGGACTCGGTGGCGAAGTTGGTGTGTCCGAAGGTCCGCTCGGCGTCGGCGCTGAGCAGCGTGCCCCGGTACGTGCCGTCCTCCGCCTCGTACTCGGTGTACGGCACGGCGGCGCCGCGGCCGACCACGATCGAGCGGGTGAGGATGTTGTTGTTCTCGTTGGTCTCGTCGACGGTGTCGGTGACGTCCGCGGTCGCGGTGAGGACGTGGGCGCCGCCGGTGGCGGTCCAGGTGCCGCCGACGGCGACCTCGGCGGTGGCGCCCGCCGCGATGGTCCCGGCGGCTGCGTCGAGTGTCCCGTCGCCCACGGCGAGACGGGTCACGGAGCCCGCGGGGGCCGGTGAGGTGCCCCGGTTGTGCACGGAGACGGTGAAGGACACCGCGGCGCCCGCGGCGGGGCTGGCCGGGTCGGTCCTGATGCCACGGACCTCCAGGTCGGGGCCGGGGCTCCGGGCGACGGTCAGTTCGCCGGTGGCGGTGCGGCTGTTGTTGGTGTCGTCCTGTTCGGGAACGGTGTCCGTGGGGTCCACCACGGCGGACACCGTGTAGCTCCCCTCGGCACGCCTGCCCGCGTCCACCGAGACGGTCGCGGAGGCGCCCGCGGCGAGTGCGCCGACGGGGGCGCTGCCCACGACGGTGCCCTCCAGGCTGACGTCGACGGTGGCGGCGGCGGACGCGGCCGTCCCCGCGTTGCGCACGGTCGCGCGGACGGTGACGGCGTCGGACTCGGTGGGGGACGCGGGCGTCCAGGTGAGGTCGGAGACGACCAGGTCGGGGTTGGGGGCGGCGGTGCCCCTCACCTGCAACTCGGCCACCTGGGCGCCGTATCCACTGGAGTTGTGCGTGAACCTCAGCTGCACGTCGGCGTAGCGGCCGGTGACCGGGATGGCGACCGTGTTGTCGTGGGGGCCGGGGTCGAAGGTGTAGTCGGCGCGGGCCTTGAGCGAGGTGAAGGAGCCGCTCGTCTGCTTCCGGCCGAGGACTTCGATGCTCTGAGTCCGTTTCGCCCAGGCGGAGTCGGGGTTGAGTCGCACCACGATTTCGCTGAGGTCGGCGTCGGCGCCCAGTTCCACCGTGAGGGTGGCGGGGTGGCCGTTGGACTCCCAGTAGGTGTCCACCTTCCCGTCGTTGGCGTGGGTCGCCACGAACGAGTGAATTGTGGACGAGGCCTCGATCGGCTTGCCGAGCGACAGGTCGCCGCCGTCGACCGGCGGCTGCTCCGGGTTGCCGTCGTCGTCGCTGCCGTAGACCTCGATCTCGGACAGCTGGGCGGCGTTCCACCCGGTGTTGGCGTTCACCAGGACGCGGATGTGGCGCACCGCGCGGGCGGTGAAGTCCACGGTGACCGTGTTGCCGTCGGCGGGGTCGAAGCGGTGGGCGGCTGAACCGGACAGGCCGGTGAAGGAGGAGCCGTCGGTGCCGGCCTCCACGGCGAGGGTCTGTGTGCGGGCCTCCCAGCCGGTGGGCAGCTCCAGGACGACCCGGTCGACTTCGACGGTGCCGCCGAGGTCGACACTGATCCACTGCGGGAACGCCCCCGCCGGGCCCTCCCAGTAGGTCAGTTGGCTTCCGTCGGTCACCTGCGTCGGGGGATGACCGGTGTGGGAACCGCCGGCCGTGGCGCTCTTGCCGAGCGCCAGATTGGGGCCACGGACCGCCTTCGCCGCGGCGGTGGCCGTACCGGGTTGGAGACCGACGGCGATCAGGCCGGCCAGGAGCAGGCCGGTGATCGTCCGCAGGCCGAAACGCTTCCGTCTCATGAAGTCCTCGTTCCACGGCGGGTGCTGGGGCGTGGTCGGGCGGTGCGCGGGACGTACGGCGGAGCAGGACGGAGCCCTCGCGGGAGCGGGCGGAGGTGGCCGGCCAGGGCAGCCCAGAGAGCGTCTGCCATGGATTACCAGACGCTAGTACAGGTTTTGCATTGACCCGTTCGTTTCTTGCGGCTCCTGGATTGAAGTTTCCGGCTCGCGTCCCTCTTGTCAATGGCACGCACACAACGTCCATGGGCACCCCATTGCCTCTCGCGCCGCACGGGAACGTCAACCGGGGACCGCTCAGAAGAAACGGTCAACCGCGCGCGGCCGTACCATGGCTGGCCACCAGGGGAACCACGAGGAAGAAAGGGGCACTGCCGTGTCCGAGAACTCGACCGCCACCACCGACCTGACGTCGCAGTACACGGCTCAGGTCGCGAACGACCTGGAGCGCAACGTCAAGGAGCAGGAGCGCGTCGGCGCGGAGATCGCCGCGCTGCAGGAGCAGTTGACCGTGCTTCAGCACGACCACACCCTTCTGGTGAACATGCGGCAGGCGCTGGGCCTCGCCGCGGCCCCCGGCGAGCCCGCGGCTCCCGCCGAGCCCAAGGCCGCCGCAGAGCCCGCCGCCCCCGCCGAGCCCGTGGGCACACCCGGGGCCGGCACTGCGCCCGACCGGGCGACCGTCCCGGCGCCGCGCAGGAGGGGCGGCGCCAAGTCGGGGGCGGACAAGCCGAAGCGGGCGAAGAAGGCGGGCGCGCGCACCGCGTCGGGGAAGTCCGCGCGCAAGCCGTCCACGGAGGCGGAGCGGCCCGAGGCGCAGTCCGCCAGGACGGACGGGCCCAAGCTGGTCGAACTCGTCCGCCTGCATCTGGGCGAGCAGAGTGAGCCGCGCTCGGCGGCGGAGGTCGCCGCCGCCCTCGGACAGGCCCACCCCGAGCGCACCATCAGGACCACGGTCGTGCGCGGCACCCTGGAGGGCCTGGTCGCCCGCAACCAGGCCCAGCGCAGCAAGCAGGGCTCGTCGGTCTTCTACACGGCGCCCGACGGCACCGAGGGGAGCGCGGCAGGTGACGAGGAGGCGCAGTCCTGACGCCGCCTCACCTGATCACCGCTGCGTGTGACGCACCTCCACGGGGTCGAAGGTGATGCGGGTGCGGGTGGTGCCGTCGGCCCAGACGACCTCGACCGTCCCGTCGTGCACCAGCACCTCCCCGACGGCTTCGGACAGGGGTACGGTGCCGGGTTCCGCGGTGAGGGATGCCAGAGCGACGTGCACGGAGGTGCCGTCGCAGCCGCCGGTGAGGCGCGGCACGTGGGCCCACCGGGTCCAGGCCGTGCCCTGGGGGGCGCGGACGAGGACCGGGGAGGGATCGTCCCAGCCGTGCAGGCCGTACAGGGCGGAGGTCAGGGACTCCTCGGGGCCGGTGGCCCAGCCGGTGTGGGTGAGCCGGGATCCCGCCGGTGCCCCCACGACCCGGTGCGCCCGCAGTTCGTACCGGCCGTGTGCCACCGTGACGCTCTCCACCCTCAGGCCCGGCACCATCGGCCGACCGCCGGCGAAGGCGGGCCGGTGCCACGAGGCCGCCCAGCCCCACCCGTCGCCGTGTCCCGCGCCCAGGGGATGGACCCGTCGGCGCACACTGGGCCGGCCGCCGGTCTCCACCGACAGGTGGTTGTCGGCGATGTTGCCCGGTGCCGTGGGGCCGGTGCGGGTGGAGTAGGCCTGGCGCCCGTAGTGCGGGTCGTCCTCGGCCGCCGTCTCGCCCTCGTGCGGGCGCACATGGTCACTGCCGTGGTTGTGGAGCCGTACGATGCCGTCGGCCCGGGTCGCCTGGACGAGCAGTCCCGGCGCGGGCAGCGCCAGCACGCGGTCGCTCTCCTCCACCGGAGCCGGCTCCTCGGGGGCGGTCCACAGGGCGTGGCCGGCGGGGGCGAGCAGGGCGACGAAGGCCTTGGACGCCCAGTACGGTGACGCCGGGCCGGAGTAGCTCTGCAGACCGGCCTCGTGCGGGCCGTACCAGCCCAGGCTCAGCAGACCGTCGGCGGTCAGCGCGCCCCGGTCCAGGAAGTGGCGCAGGCTGCCGCTGGCGATGCGGCGCGAGGCGCCCGGCGTCAGCGGGGTGTGGCCGGTCACCGCGCCCAGCCCGACGGCCGCCGAGGCGGCGAAGCGGTACGTCAGCGACCGGCCGAAGTGCAGCGGCGCCCCGTCCGCGCCGAACATCAGGGCGAAACTCTCCAGGTGGGTGCGCAGCCGTGCGCCGTGGCGGGCCAGCGCCTCCCCGTCGCCCGCGAGATGGGCGTCGAGCACCGGGTACAGGTGCAGCGCCCAGCCGTTGTAGTGGTCGAAGGCGCGCCCGTCCCCGTCGGCGTACCAGCCGTCGCCCCGGTACCAGCCCTCCAGCAGTTCCAGCGCCCGCTGCCGGGCCGCCGCCGTCTCGGCGTCCCCGCGGCCGACGGACTCCAGGAACCCGGCGACCGTGTAGGGGAAGAGGTACCAGTTGTTGGGCGCCGGGGTGTGCCGCAGCGCGCCCCGCAGCCACTCCTCCGCACGGTCCTGCACACCGGCGTCGAGGTGCTTCCACAGCCAGGGCGCGGTCAGCCGCAGGCCGAGGGCGACCGACGCCGACTCGACCATCGGCTGGCCCTGCACGTCGTGGTCGAGGATCAGCGGCCAGGACTCGGTGTCGTCGCGGCCCGGGGTGCGGGTGCCCGCGGCCAGTCCGCTCGCGTACCGTTCCAGCAGGCCGTGGGGGTCGTCGCCGCCCGAGCCCGCGACGCGGAAGGCGGCGGCGAGGAACGTGCGGGCGTAGCCTTCGAGGCCGTCGGAGCGCACGCCCGAGCGGGAGGGCCGCCCCGGCAGGTCCAGCAGGGCGCAGCCGGGGGTGCTCCAGCGCCAGGCAGCGGTGAGGAGTCCGTCCGCCACGGCTTCCCAGTGGGCCCGGGTGTAGCCGGTGCGGGGGCTCATGTCGTGGTCGTCGGCGGGCATGTCGAACGGGATGCTCATGCCAGGAAGGCCAGCCTTTCGCGTCGTACGGGGTGGAGGAAGCCGTCGCCGGAGGCCCAGCGCGCGATCTCGGCGAGGGCGAGATCGGCCAGCCGGCGCCACTCGTTGCCCTGGGAGCCGGCGAGATGAGGGGTGAGGAGCACGTTGTCGCACTGCCACAACGGGTGCTCGGCGGGCAGGACTTCGGGGTCGGTCACGTCGAGCACGGCGCGGATGCGGCCGGCCAGCGCGGCGTCGGTGAGCGCGTCCTGGTCGACGACGGCGCCGCGCGCCGTGTTGATCAGTACGGCGTCGGGGCGCAGGGAGTCGATGAGCTCGCGGCTGACGAGTCCGCGGGTCTCGGGCAGCAGCGGGGTGTGCACGCTCACGGTGTCGCTGCGCCGGAACAGCTCCGTCAACTCGACGCGTTCCACGCCGAGTTCCCTCGCCTCGGCGTCGTCGACGTACGGGTCGTACAGCAGCGTGTCGATGTCGTGCGGGCGCAGCAGGTCGATGACCCGGCGGCCGATCAGGGAGGCGGACAGGAGGCCGACGGTGCGGCGGTGGTTGCCGACCGAGCGGGGGGTGCGCAGCCAGTCCGGCCGGCTGCGCGCGGCACGGTAGTCGCGCGCGGTCTCCAGCACGTGCTTGCCGGTGAGCAGGATCATGGCGAGGGTGTACTCCGCGACCGGGACGGCGTTGGCCGCGGCGGCGGAGGAGACCTCGATGCCGCGGTCCCAGCAGGCGTCGGTGACATGGCCGCGGACACTGCCCGCGGTGTGCACGACGGCCCGCAGCCGTGGCGCCGCCCGCAGGACGTCCGCGTCCAGGGGCGGGCAGCCCCAGCCGGTGACCAGCAGGTCGACGTCGGCGAGCACGGTGCGGGCCCGGGGCGTGCTCAGGTCGGTCAGCACCGGGAGGGGCGCGAGGTCGCAGAGTGCGGCGAGGGCGGTGAGGGATTCGGTGTCGAGGACGGCCGAGGCGACGTCCGGGGACATGGCCAGTGCGGCGCGGGGGCGGGAGCCGGGGCCGGGCGTGGACTCGGTCATGGTGCTGAGGGCACTCCTTGTGCGAGCGGGGTCACTTCACGGCGCCGGCGGTCAGTCCGCTGCGCCAGAAGCGCTGGAGCAGGGCGAAGGCGAGGATGAGGGGCAGGACGGCGAGCAGTGACCCCATGATCACCACGGGGTAGTACTCCGGTGAGACCGACGCGGAGCTGTTCCACGTGTACAGGCCGAGGCTGACGGGGTACAGGTCCTGGTCGGACAGCATCACCATGGGCAGGAAGAAGTTGTTCCAGATGGCGGTGAGCTGGAACAGGAAGATGGTGACCAGGCCGGGTCCGAGCATGCGCAGCGCCACCCGGACGTAGGTGGTCAGTTCGCCGGCGCCGTCGATGCGCGCGGCCTCCAGCACCTCGTCGGGCACATAGCCCTGGCTGAAGATGCGGCCGAGGTAGACACCGAAGGGGTTGAACAGGACGGGGACGAACACCGCCCAGAAGGTGTTGACGACCCCGGCCTCGGAGGCCATCAGGTACAACGGCAGGGCGAGGACGGTCTGCGGCACCATGACGGCGGCGAGCACCAGGCCGAACAGCTTCTCCTTGTGGCGGAAGCGGTACTTGTCGAAGGCGTAGCCGCAGGCGACGCTCACCAGCGAGCCGACGGCGGCGCCGAGCACGGCGTACAACAGGCTGTTGACGTACCAGCGCCCGTACTGACCGCCGTCCATGACGAACAGGTCGCTCAGGTTGGTGAGGAAGGAGAAGTCGCTCAGGGACAGCAGGTCGCTGCCGAACAGCGCGTCCCGGTTCTTGGCGGCGGCGAACAGCAGCCAGAGCACGGGCAGCAGGGTGTAGAGGACGGACAGGCCGACGACGGCGTTGACGGTGACCCGGCCCAGCGTCCGGGGGCGCAGCAGGGTGCTGTCGGTGGCGCTCATCGGGTCTCCTCGGCGGCGGCGTTGCGGCTGGTGAGGCGGGTGACGCCGTAGGACAGGGCGATGGTGCACAGCAGGAGGACGACCGAGGCGGCCGCGGCCAGGCTGTAGTTGTTGCGGGTGAAGGCCGCGTCGTAGATGTACATGCTGGGCGAGAACCGGGAGTTGATCATCGGTGAGGACTGGCTGAGCAGCATCGGCTCGGTGAACAGTTGCAGCGCCCAGATCAGGGTGAACATCGCGACCATCACGATCGAGGCCCGCACCAGCGGGGTCTTGACCTTCAGGGCGGTGCGCACGGGGCCGGCGCCGTCGACGACGGCGGCCTCGATCACCTCGCGGGGGACGGCCTGGAGGGCGGCGTAGAAGACCACCATGTTGTAGCCGAGGTTGCTCCACAGGGCGATGTTCACGATGGACGGCAGGACGGTGTGCACGCCCAGGAAGTCGATGGTGATGTCGGCGCGGGCGAACAGGTCGATGACCGGGCTGATGCCGGGCGTGTAGAGGTACAGCCAGATCAGCGCGGCGATGATGCCGGGCACCGCGTGCGGCAGGAAGAGCCCGAGCTGGGCCCAGGCGCGCAGCCGGACGACTCCGGAGTCCAGCAGCAGGGCGAGGGCGAGCGCGCCGACGACCATGAGCGGGATGTAGATCAGGCAATACAGGGCGACGGTGCCGAGTCCGCCGAGGAAGGTGGGGTCGGTGAGGACGGCGGCGTAGCTGCGCAGTCCGACGAAGACGGTGCGCTCGGGGCCGAAGCCGAGGCCGGGCTGGTCGTCGCTGAAGAAGCTGAGATACGTGGCGGTGCCGACGGGGATCAGGAAGACGGTGACCAGCAGGAGGAAGAAGGGCGTCATCAGCACACCGCAGGCGCCCAGTCGGCGGCGCCGGGCGGTCTTGCGGACGCGGTCGGCGGGTGCGGCGGCGCGCGGTGCGGGGGCCCGCACGGGTTGCTCGGTGGTCGCGGTCATGAGGGGTGTCACCTGCCTTTCGGGCGGCTCAGGTGCTGTGCTGGCTGGTCGACAGGCCGAGGGCCTTCAGGTCGGGCATGGTGCCGTCCTGGGCGGTGCGCATCGAGTCGATGAGGGAGCCGCGGCCCGCACCGACGCGGGCGAAGGAGTCCTGCATGACCTTGCCGGTGGCGGTCATCCGCGGGCCCCAGACCCAGCCTTCCCGGATCTTCTCCGCCTCCTGCTGGAAGAGGGTGTAGATGTCCTGGCCGCCGTAGTACGACCGGTCGAAGGCGTCCCGGCCCACGGCGACGAGGGCGGAGGCCGCGGGGTACTGGCTGCTGGTGCCGCTGGAGAGGCGGGCGCGCAGGGCGTCGGGGTGGGAGACCTGCCAGGCGATGAACTCCATCGCGGCCTCGGGGTGGCGGCTGTCCTTGGTGACGGCGAACGTGGAGCCGCCGTGGGTGCCGACGGCGGGGCGGCCCGTGTCCCACTGCGGCAGCGGGGCGATGCGCCACTGGTTCTTCTGTCCCGGGCGGGCGTTCATCTGGGCGCCCGCGTCCCAGGCGCCGCTGAGCCGGGTGAGGACCAGCCCGTTGCCGATCTGGGCGTCGGACTGTCTGCTCTCGACGGCGTTCATGAAGACGTCCTCGCGGTCGACGAGGTCCTGCCAGTACGCCGCCACGCGCCGGGTCGGCGCGTCGGCGAGGGAGACGTTCCAGGCGCCGTCGCGGGTGTCGAACCACTGGGCGCCGGCCTGCCAGGAGTAGGCGGCGAACTGGGTGGCCCCGTCGGTGGGGAACAGCACGAGCCGCCGGTCGGGCGCCTTGCGGCGCACGACGGGCGCGAGGGCGGCGAACTCCTCCCAGGTGCGGGGTACGTCGAGGCCGTACCGCTCGAAGAGGTCGGTGCGGTAGTGCATGACCATGGGCTCGACGTCGAGCGGGACGCTGAAGGTGCGCCCCTGGAAGGTGGTCAGGCCCAGGGCCTGGGGCAGCAGCTTGGCCCGCAGGGAGTCGCTGACGAGGTCGGTGATGTCGCGGGCGACGCCGTCGATGGCGAAGCCCGGCACCTGCGGATACTCGATCGTGGCGACGTCGGGGGCGTTACCGGCCCGGGCGGCGTTGCTGAGCTTGGCGTAGCCGCCCTGCGCGCCGGAGGGGATCTGCTGGAAGTCGACCTGGATGCGGTCGTGTGTGCGGTTGAAGGCGTCGACCACCTCCTGGCTGCCGCGCAGGGCGGACCAGAAGGTGATGCGTGTGGCCTTGCTGGCTCGTGTCGTGCTGCGTGATGGGGTGTCCGCGCCCCCGCTGCAGGCGCCCAGGGCTCCTGTCAGCGGCACGGCGGCCATCACGGCGAGCACGGATCGACGGGGGTGTCGACCGGGCATGGCGCCTCCCGCGGCTCCTGCGTGTCGGGGACACGGCTGTTCGGGACACGGGAATCCTCAACGCCCGACCTACAAACGGTCAAGAGATCGATCAGAAGAAAATAAAACGTTCAAACGCTCACTTCGCTCAGTCCGAGTCTCCGTCCCACCGCCGGGTGGACCCGCGCACGGTCAGCACGGGCAGCAGCTCGACCCGCCGCACGGGGCCCCCGCCGCCGCGCGGTGCGTCGAGCCGCTGGAGCAGCAGCTCCGCCGCGGCCCGGCCGACCTCCCCCTTGGGCGGGGCGACGGCCGTCAGCGGCGTGGTCCCGAGCCCGGCCACCACGTCGTCGTAGGCCACGACCGAGCAGTCCTGCGGCACCCGCACACCGTTGTCCGCCAGCTGCTGCACGAGCATCAGCGCGTCCACGTCGCCGTGCAGCACCGCGGCCGTGGCCCCCACCTTGCGCAGCAGCGCGGACAGCTCCGCCGTCTCCTCAGCCGTGTACGGTCCGTCCTGGCCGGCCTCCGGGGCGCTCAGGGTCCACGCACACTCCTCCACCAGCGGATGCGCGTCCGCGATCCGCGCGAACGCGGACCGCAGGGTGCGTGCGGTGGGGCTGTCGTCCCGGGTGGCGAACACCATCCGCCGATGGCCGAGCTCCACCAGGTGCCGCACGGCGAGATGAGCGCCGTAGCCGTGGTCGGAGCAGACCGAGTCCATCGCGTGCAGCCCGCTGCCCGGCGGGGGCCGCCGCTCCATCAGCACGGCGGGCACGTCCAGCGCGGCGAGCCAGGCGTAGTCGCCCTCCTCGTCGGCCCGGGTGCGCCAGCGCGGGGCCAGCAGAACGCCCGCGGCGCCGTCCGCGAGGGCCCGCTCCACCAGCGGCCGTTCGGCGCCTGCCACCTGCGGCGCGATGTGCAGCGCGATGCGTTTCCCGGCGGCTTCGAGCACCGAACGGGCGCCGTGCAGGGACTCGTACAGGTAGGTGTGCCGCTCCGGGACGACGACGGCCACCGTGTCGCCGTCCGGTGCCGGAGTCACCGGCAGGTCCTGCGCGGCGAGCGTGGAGCGGACGATGCCGTGCCCGCGCCGCAGCCTGCCCTCCCGGGCCAGCTCCTCCACGTCCCGGCGCACCGTCACCACCGACACCTGCAGTTCGGCGGCGAGGTCACTCACCCGCGCCGAACCCCGGGCCGCGACGGCGGCCAGGATCCGCTGCCTCCTCAGCTCGACCGGCTCCCGCATGAGGCCCCTCCCCGCACCTGGATGTTCGTTTGAACGATACGGGCATCATAACGATCGTGCGGGGTGTCGAAACCCGGCCGGACCGGCCGGCGACGGCGGTCACGCCGCGCGGTCGGCGGCCCGCTCCGCCCGCAGCTCCCGCGGAGCCGCTCCGGCGAGGAAGGCATCGCGTGGATGCTGGACCGACGCCAGGGGGACGAGGTCCCGGCCGAAGACGGCGGCGGTGGGCCAGGCATGGGGAGATCCTGGGCGCCTGACGTCAGCCGCGTGCCGCGGCGATGGAGCCGGCCGGCCGGACCCCGTCGGTGACGCGCAGGCCGCCGCGGGCGACGGCCCACACGTACGGCAGGGTGCGCAGCATCACCTGCTGCGGGCTGACGCCCGCGTACTGAGGGAGCGGGCGCACCGCGTCAGGCCTCGTGACCCAACTGACGCGGCGTCACCGCCGGGGCCGCCGCCGTCGTTCAGCCCAGGGCGGTCACCTCGACGGCCAGGTCGTTGTCGACGGTGAAGTAGGGGCGGATCGCGGACCCGCCCGCGGTGACCTGCGGGTACACGAACACACCCTTGCGGTCGGCCACGTCGTCGAGGAGACGGCCGATTCTGATCAGCGGTGCGTCGGCGGCGGGGCGGACGAAGGCGTCCCAGAAGCGGGTGCCGGCGGCCTCGACCGCGAGTTCCTCACAGGCGACGGCGCAGGAGAAGGCGCGTCCGCCCGAGGGCTGTGCCGGGAAGGTGCGCACGGTGCCCGTGTCGCCCCTCAGCCGCAGTGTCACCACGGCCCCTTCGGAGAGTCCGGCGCCGTGGAGGCGGGCGCGGACCGTCATCGTCGCGCCGGTGACGTCGAGAGGGCCGGCCTCCGCGTGGGCGGCGCGCAGCCAGGTCCGCATCGCGAGGAAACCGTCCTTGGTGGCGTACGGCACCCGGACGGCGACCGGTGACGGCCGGTCGCCCGGGCCGCCGTCCACGAGCGCGCGCAGGTCCCGCAGACCGGGGCGCAGCCGCTCGCGTCCGGCGTCCGGGCCGCGCAGCAGATACGCGTCCCAGCGGCCCTCGGCGAGCTGGAGCCGTGGTTCCAGCACCGCGCGGACCTCGCCGTCGTCGCCGAAGGGTTCGAGGTCGAGGGTGTGGGTGGTCTCCTCGGGTCGGCCCTTCTTGGGGCGCAGCACCAGCAGCAGCCGGGGGTGTGCGGCCGACGGCGGCGGCAGACGGAAGGTGATCCGGCCGTCGGTGTCGACGGAGCAGTCGGCGCGGAGTTGCGCGGCGCGTTCGGGGCTCATCGGCGTCCCTTCCGTACGGTGCGCAGCGCGCCGGCGGCGGCGGCGTGGGCGAGGTCACGGGCGGCGTAGCCCTGGGTGCGCAGGGTGTGGTGTGTCCCGCCGGGTGCGGAAGTGGGGCGCTGTCCGCCGTCCCTGGCCTCGATCGCCTCCTGGAGCAGGCGTTCGGCCTGGGCGACGACCGGGCCGGGGGCGAACCGGCGGGCGTTGTCGAGTGCCGCCCTCCCCATACGACGGCGCCGCTCGTCGTCACGGACCAGGTCCAGGAGGGCCGCGCCGAAGGCCCGGTCGTCCCCGACCGGCACCAGACGGCCGTCCTCGCCGTCCTTGATGATCTCGCCGGGCCCGTAGGGGCAGTCGGTGCTCACGACGGGCAGCCCGCAGCGCATCGCCTCGACGATGGTCATGCCGAACGGTTCGAAGTTGGAGGCGGCCGCGCCGATCGAGCCCTTGACCCACTCGGCTTCCATGGGTGTCGCCGCGCCCATGAGGAAGACGTTGTTCCACAGGCCGAGCGTCTCGATCCGCGCGCGCAGCCGGTCCTGTTCCTCGCCCTTGCCGTAGATGCGCAGCTGCCAGTCGGGATACTCGGCGACGACCCGGGCGAACGCCTCGATGATCAGGTCGTACCGCTTGACCGGGACCAGCCGGCCGGCCGCGATCACGACCTTGGCGGTGCCGTCGGCGGCGGGCAGCACGGGGTCGGGGACGCTGTTCGGCAGCGCCTCCACCCGCACCCCGGGCAGCCGCATCTTGCGCCGGTAGCAGGCGGCGTCCGCCTCGGTGACGGTGGTGAGCACGTCGAGCCGGCGGTAGGCCCGGCGCAGCGCGGTGCGCAGCGCGGGCGAATGGTTGTCGAGAGTGAGGTGTTCCTGGCCCACGCGTATGACGCGCCGCGGCGCCTGGAGGGCGAGGTGCACATTGAGCCCGGGCCGGGTGCCGATGACGACGTCGGCGTCGGTGGCCTCCAGGCACTCGGCGATCCGCTGGTCGGTCAGCTCGCTGTACTGGTGGTGGCGGTACTCGGCGGAGGGGAACACCTTCGCCGGTCTGCTGTGCAGGGGGTGGTCCTTCTCCCGCCGCAGATCCACCAGGGCCCGCAGTCGCACCCCGGGGTGCGGGGTGAGGTTGGGGTGCTCCCGGTGCCGTAACACCGAGACGATCTCCACGTCGTGACGCTCGGCCAGCGCGCCCGCCAGGTTGAACGTGGTGGTGATCGTGCCTCCGATCCCATAGGCGTTGTGAATCAGAAAAGAGATCTTCATGGCGGACTAGACCGCATGAGGTATTCAGGAGTTGTCCGCTGTTATCACTTTGTGCCCGCGGTCGGCCGGACGTGCGGCGGTGGCCGGGGGCCCGGACCTGGCCGCCGCTCCGGCGGCGGGCCCGAAAGAGGCCCGGCCGCCGGAGCGGTCCCCCGTGGTTGCGACGGTCAGTTGCCGGCGACCGGGTAGCCGTGCCAGGCGCCGTAGTAGTTGGTGCCGCTGGAGGGGTTGTCCTCGACCATCCTCAGGTTGGTCAGGACCCCGTTCACGAACTCGGTGCTGCAGTATCCGTTGACCGGGCTGGAGGTCTGGTAGGCGCTGGAGGCGGTGGTGTAGTAGCCGCCCCACACCGAGTGGTTGTCGTCCTCGCCGTCGCAGTAGTCGAACCAGGTCCCGTCGTAGGCGTGGGTCGCCCAGTCGCTCCCCTGCGTGACGTCGCTCGCGCCGGCCGGCGTCGCCCACAGACCGACGGATGCCGCGCTGACGCCAAGGGCACCCAGTGCCGCGATGATCGTACGTCGCATGTCGAATTCCTCTCTCTGATCGCGGATCGTGCTGACTTACGGCTCGCTCTCACCCGGATCCGTGCCCTTCGCCCTCCTGCGCGGGTTCGGGCCCGGACGGCTGTGCGGCGAGCGCTTCGGCGACGTTCTCCGCCCGTACGTCCTTCAGGCGTTCGAGTCGGCCGAGTTCCAGGGCGTGACGACTGATCAGCTCGCGCTGCTTCCCGGCCGTCACGGTCACCAGCGTGGGGAGGTACCGGACCTCGTTCTGGCACCGGACGTCCGCCACGGCCACCGAGACCTCTTCCTCGGTGGGGGTCCGGTCCCGTTTCCAGCGGGGATCTCCGGCAGCGTCCTGCGGCGAGGCGTAGCGAAGACCGGCACCGGTCACGCAGGAGCGCCACGCGCCTACGACGGCCGACAACCGGGGGTCCTCAAGGGCCGCGGCGGCGGCCTGCTCCGCCAGCCGGCCCGGAAGGTTCCGGTCCGCCGGTGGGGCGCCCCGCGCGAGCCGCCGGGCCGCCTCCGCACGGCACCCGTTGCGGGGAACGGGCCGGCCACCGGCTTCCGTGGCCGTGCCGTACAGCACCTTCCGCACGTCGGGAGTGACGTGCTGGTGCTGGTCCAGCAGCTCTCCCACCCGAGGGTCGTAGGTGCTCCAGGGCGGCGCGTGATACCCGTATCGCTCGGCGTGTTCCGGGTCCGTCACGCCGAAGCGTGCCGCCTGCCGCGACAGGGCCATCCGCCGGCCGGTCTCCAGAGCCGTCCTGCCCGGTCCCTCCCAGCGGAGTCCGAAGCGTGCCAGACAGGCGCGTTCCAGCGCCGCCTGTGCCCGGTCGGACCGCCCCTGCTCCTCGGGCGAGGGCACATAGGAGTCCAGCGGAAGGCTGATCCCCGGTTCCGGCGGCGGCAGCGGAGCCAGGGACGGCCGCGTGCTCCCCGTCCCCGGCTCCGCGTTCCCCGCCCCCGATGGCGTGCTGCATCCCCCAGTGCAGCACACGAGGAACACGGCGGCTCCCACTGCCCGGCCGATACGTCGCATCACACTCCCCCTGTCTCCGCGGGTATCCCCGGGCACCGGCGGGCCCGGGCACCTCGTGCGCCCGCCCCGCTGCCCTGCCGTCGGGTCAACCGTGCGTCCCTGGCCGGGGACGAACCTTGGGACGTCCTTGAATCGCCTGGTGGGAGCGCTTGCCGAGTGACTAACGTAAACGGGACGGAGGGGGACGGATGGTGGTGGAGTTCGGTCTGCTCGGCACGATCGAGGCGCGCGTCGAGGGGCGTCCCGCGAACGTGGGACACATGCGGCAGCGGTGCGTGCTGGCCGCGCTGCTCGTGGACGTCAACCGCGCGGTTCCGGTGGACGCGCTCATCGACCGGGTGTGGGGCGACCGGGCACCCCAGCGGGTCAGGGAAACGCTGTACGGATACCTGTCCCGATTACGCCAGGCCCTGAAGGCGGCACCGGAGGTGGCCATCTCCCGGCGCCCCGGGTGCTATGTACTGGAGGCGGATCCGCTGTCCGTGGACCTCCACCTGTTCCGGGACCTGGTCGCACGCGCCCGGGAGGCCGACGACACCCGGGCGGCTGCCCTGATGCGACAGGCGCTCGGGCTGTGGCGGGGCGACCCCTTCGCCACCGTGGACGTCCCGTGGTTCTCCGACCTGCGCCAGGCCCTGGAGCGCGAACGGCTCTCGGCCGAGCTGGACCACGTCGACATCCGCCTGCGCATCGGACACCACGGCGAACTGCTGCCCGAGCTCACCGCACGCGCCGGCGAGCACCCCCTGGACGAACGTCTGGCCGGTCAGCTCATGCTCGCCCTCTACCGCACCGGCCGTGCCGCCGACGCCCTCGCCAGCTACGAGGCCGTACGGCGGCGGCTGTCGCGCGAGCTGGGCACCGACCCGGGACCACGTCTGCGCGGTCTGCACCGGCAGATCCTTGCCGACGACCCTGCGCTGTCCCCTCCCCAGGCTTCCCCGCGGCGCCCTCCCGCGGGCCCGGAAACCCCGCCGGTCCCCCGCCAACTACCCGCTCCGCCCGCCTGCTTCGTCGGCCGCGACGCGGAACTCTCCGTCCTGGACAAACTGCTCGCGCCCCAGACCCAACCGCGCACCACCATGCCCATGTCGGTGATCTGCGGTCCCGGCGGAGTCGGCAAGACCTGGCTCGCGCTGCGCTGGGCACACAGCCGGTATCAGCAGTTCCCCGACGGCCAGCTCTTCGCCGACCTCCGCGGTTTCACGCCCTCAGGGGACCCCGCGGATCCCTTCATGGTGATCCGCGGCTTCCTCGACACCCTCGGCGTCCCGCCCGGACGGGTACCGGCCGCCCCCGACGCCCAGGCGGCCCTGTACCGCAGCCTGCTGGCGGACCGGCAGATGCTCCTCGTCCTGGACAACGCCCATGACAGCGAGCAGACCCTGCCGCTGCTGCCGGGCACGCCCGCCTGCACCGTCCTGATCACCAGCCGCGACCAGCTCACCGGACTGACGGCATCGCACCAGGTCACCCATCTGACGGTCGACGGGTTCGACTCCACCACGGCGCGCGAGCTGCTGACCGGCCGGCTCGGCGCCGAACGGGTCGCCGCCGAACCCGACGCCGCCACCGCCCTGGTGGACCAGTGCGCCGGTCTGCCCCTCGCCCTGAGCGTCGTGGCCGCCCGGATCACCACCAACCCGGTGGTCACCCTGGGCGATCTGACCGAGGAACTGCGCGAGAGCAGCACCCGCCTCGACGCCCTGGGCACCGGTGAGAGCGCCACCGACGTGCGTACCGTCTTCGCCTCCTCCTACCGCGCCCTCGATCCGGACACCGCCCGGGTGTTCCGCCAGCTCGTGCAGGCCCCCGGTCCCGACATCGCCCGGCCGGCGGTCCGCAGCCTCACGGGCCTCCCCCCGGCCGGGACACGCCGGGCGCTGCACCGGCTGCGGGCCGCCCACCTCCTCCAGGAGCACGCCCCCGGCCGGTTCAGCTCCCACGACCTGCTGCGCACGTACGCCATCGAAGTGGCCGGCTCCGTGGACGGCGCGGAGGGGCGCACCGCCCGTATCCGGGTCCTCGACCACTATCTCCACACCGCCTGGTCGGCCGACCGCATCCTGCACCCGCACCGGGACCCCGTTCCCCTGTCACCGGCCGCCCCCGGCTCGCGGCCGGAGGAACTCACCACCCATGGCCAGGCCATGGAATGGTTCACCCGGGAGCACCCGGCGCTCGTCGCGGCCGTGCACCAGGCCGCGCGCCACGGCCACGAGTCCCACGCCTGGCAACTGGCCTGGGCCCTGACGACCTTCCTGACCCGAAGCGGACGGTGGAGCGACGTCGCGGCCGTCCACACCACGGCGCTGGCGGCCGCGACACGGCTCGGTGACGCGGCCGCCCAGGCCGAGTCGCTGCGCGCGCTCTCCTGGGAGCGCGCCGAGGCGGGCGACCACGACGCGGCGCACCGCCGACTGACCCGGGCTCTCTCGCTGGCCCAGGAGAGCGGTCAGACGCTGTCCGAGGCGCACACCCACCTGACTCTCGGCTGGCTCCACGAGTACACGGGCGACCGGTCCGCGGCTCTGCGTCACGACGAGAACGCGGTACGGCTGTTCGCGCAGCTGGACCACCGGGCCGGGCTGGCACGCGCCCTGAACGCCGTGGCCTGGGACCATGCGCAGCAGGGGGACCATCGAGCGGCGGTGGCCCACTGCGAGCAGGCCATGGCCATCCAGCAGGAGCTGGGCGACCTGCGGGGGGAGGCCGACACCCTGGACACGCTCGGCTACGCCTACCAGCAGCTCGGAGAGCACGCGCAGGCCCTCGCGTGCCACCGGCGGGGCCTGGAACTGCACCGCGCGCTGGGCCACCGCTTCAACGAGGCGGAGGCCCTGGTGCACCTCGGCCAGGTCCACCTGGCTCTTGGTGACCCGGGCGCCGCGCGACGGGTGCTGGAACAGGCTCGGGACATCTACCTGGACATCGAGGTCCACCCGTCACGTGGGGAGCAGGTCCGCGCGCTGCTCGACTCGCTCGGCGCGGGTGGCGCCGTCGCCCGGTGACCCGGGTGCGGTGTCAGTCGCCGGCGCCGGCTGCCCGGTCCCGGCGCCGGATCCGCATGCCGGGGCGGCGGCGGTGGACGGTGAGGTAGGTCATGCCCTCGGGGCCGGCGGCGAGGCTCCGGGTGGAGCCGTGCGGGAGCCAGGTCAGGGTGCCGGCCGGGAGGGGGTGGGGGCCGTCGGCGCCGGTGAGGGTTCCGGCGCCTTCGAGGACGTGCAGAAGGACGTCGAGGTCGGGCTCCCGATGGGTGTCGACCCGGTGTCCGGGCGGGAGGCGTACGACGTTGGCGTCGAGTTGGCGGCCGGGCTCGGCAAGCCGCCACAGGGCGCCCGCGGACGGGCCGTCGGGGGCGGCCGGCGCGGCCGTGTCGTAC
Source organism: Streptomyces griseoloalbus (assembly GCA_014650015.1). Classification (GTDB taxonomy): domain Bacteria; phylum Actinomycetota; class Actinomycetes; order Streptomycetales; family Streptomycetaceae; genus Streptomyces; species Streptomyces griseoloalbus. Next base: position 104,492 of record BMUD01000010.1, on the reverse strand, counting down.
AGGATCCGCGGGAGGGGGACGTCGCCGCCGGGTGTGTCGCTGCCTTCTGACGTCATGAGCTGTCACCGTCCCCTGTGCGTGGACGCGCCGGTTGTCCGCGGTCGCCTTGCAAATGGGAATCTAACATGCAGATTTGGGCAGGGCCGTGAGCCAGTCCGTCAGGACGCGGTTGGTCTCCGCGGGGCGTTCCTGCTGGAGCCAGTGCCCGCAGCCGTCGAGGATGTGGGAGGACGACAGGCCCGGGAGGGTGACGGGGAAGGCGCCGATGGCGTCGGCCATCCAGGTGGTGGACGCGTCCAGGCCTCCGCCGATGAACAGGGACGGCTGGGTGAGGGGGGCGCCGTCGTGGTCGGCGAGGTCCTCCCAGTCACGGTCCATGGTGCGGTAGCGGGCCAGCGCCCCGGTCAGGCCCGTGCGTTCGAACTCCCCGGCGTAGACGTCGAGATCCTCCTCGCTCAGCCAGCCGGGCAGCCGGTGGGCGGGGAAGCGGTCGCGCAGGGTTCCGCCCGGGCCGACGAAGTGGGGGTCGGGTGCGCCGGCCGCGGGCATGGTGTCGGCGGACAGGGCCGCGTAGAACCCGGCGAGCCAGCCGCGTACGTCGGGCTCGATCTCCGCCTCGGCGCGGCCGGGCTCCTGGAAGTAGGAGACGTAGAACTCCTCGTCGCCGCCCATCGAGGCGAAGATCGTGCTCGGCCTCGGGCCGCCGCGCGGGGCGTACGGGACGCTGAGCATGGCCACCGCGCGGAAGACGTCCGGCCGGGTCAGGGCGGAGTTCGCGGCGATGGCCGACCCCCAGTCGTGGCCGACGACGACGGCGGTCCGCTCGCCGAGGGCGTGCACCACCGCGACGTTGTCCTCCACCAGTTCCAGCATGCGGTAGGCGTCCGTGGCGGCCGGCCGGGACGAACGGCCGTAGCCGCGGACGTCGACGGCCGCCGCGCGGTAGCCGGCCGCGGCCAGGGCCGGCAGCTGGTGGCGCCAGGAGTACCAGGATTCCGGAAAGCCGTGGACGAGCAGCACCAAGGGGCCGCTGCCCTGCTCCACCACGTGGAGGCGGCCCGCGGGTGAGGGGACCAGCCGGTGCGTGAGCTCGTTCACCGGGTGCTGTGACATCGGGTTCTCCAGGGTTGTCCGGGATCGTCGGACCTCTCGGGCGCACGGCGTCGGAGACGGTCGCACGGCGTCGGAGGGCGTCCGTCGAGCATGGACGGGGCGGCTCGGGCGGGACGAGGGTTGTTGCCGGTTCGGCAAAAGAAGGAGGTCGGTGCCCGCTCGACGAGGGGCCCGGCGACACCGTTGCCCAGCGGCCTCAGGAGGGGCCCGCGAAGTTGCCCACGGCGACGTCCCTGCGTCGGGGCGGGTTGACGCACCCCGGCCTCGTCGGAAGGTGACCGGGGTGCGCCGGGGCGGGGTGCGGCTCAGCCGCCCAGGGCCGCGAGGACCACGGCCTTGGCCTCCTCCTGGACACGGCGGAGATGGTCGGGGCCCTGGAACGACTCGGCGTAGATCTTGTAGACGTCCTCGGTGCCGGAGGGCCGGGCGGCGAACCACGCGCTGTCCGTGGCCACCTTGATGCCCCCGATGGACGCGCCGTTGCCCGGTGCCTCGGTGAGGACCGCGGTGACCGCCTCGCCGGCGAGGGTGTCCGCGGTGACCTGGGCGGGGGAGAGCTTCGCGAGGCGGGCCTTCTCCTCGCGGGTCGCGGGTGCGTCGATCCGCTCGTAGGCGGGCTCGCCGAAACGGGCGGTGAGCGCGGCGTAGTGCTCGGAGGGCGTCTTCCCGGTGACCGCCGTGATCTCGGAGGCGAGCAGCGCCAGGATGATGCCGTCCTTGTCGGTGGTCCACACCGAGCCGTCCCGGCGCAGGAAGGAGGCACCGGCCGACTCCTCGCCACCGAAGCCGAGGGTGCCGTCGGACAGTCCGTCCACGAACCACTTGAAACCGACGGGCACCTCGACCAGTTCGCGCTTGAGGTCGGCGGCGACCCGGTCGATCATCGCGGAGGACACCAGCGTCTTGCCGACCCCGGCCGCGGACGGCCACTGCCCGCGGTGCGCGTAGAGGTAGCCGATGGCCGTGGCGAGGTAGTGGTTGGGGTTCATCAGCCCGGCGTCCGGGGTGACGATGCCGTGGCGGTCGGCGTCGGCGTCGTTGCCGGTGGCGATGTCGAAGCGGTCGCGCTGCCCGATGAGGGACGCCATGGCGTACGGCGACGAGCAGTCCATACGGATCTTGCCGTCCCAGTCCAGGGTCATGAACCGCCAGGTGGGATCGGTGAGCGGGTTGACCACCGTCAGGTCGAGAGCGTGCTGCTCGGCGATCCGGCCCCAGTAGGCGACGGACGCCCCGCCCAACGGGTCGGCGCCGATACGGACGCCGGCCGCGCGGATCGCGTCCAGGTCCAGCACGCTCGGCAGGTCGGCGACGTAGGTGCCGAGGAAGTCGTGGCGGCCGGTGCCGGGGGCGGCCAGGGCGCGGGCGTAGGGGATGCGGCGGACGTCCTTGAGACCGCCGCGGATGATGTCGTTGGCCCGGTCCTGGATCCAGCCGGTCGCGTCCGAGCCGGCGGGGCCGCCGCTCGGCGGGTTGTACTTGAAACCGCCGTCGGCGGGCGGGTTGTGCGAGGGCGTGACGACGACGCCGTCCGCGAGGCCCGTGGCGCGGCCCTTGTTGTGGGTGAGGATGGCGTGCGAGACGGCCGGGGTCGGGGTGTAGCCGTCGGCGCTGTCGATGAGCACCGTGACCCCGTTGGCCGCGAACACCTCCAGGGCGGTGACCCGGGCGGGCTCGGACAGCGCGTGGGTATCGGCGCCGAGGAAGAGCGGGCCGTCGGTGCCCTGGACCGCGCGGTACTCGCAGATGGCCTGGCTGGTCGCGGCGATGTGGTCCTCGTTGAACGCGGCCGCCAGGGACGAGCCGCGGTGTCCGGACGTCCCGAACGCGACGCGCTGCCCCGGGTCCTCGGGGTCGGGGTGCAGTGCGTAGTACGCCGTGACCAGCCGAGCGACGTCGACGAGATCCTCGGGGCCGGCCGGGCCGCCCGCTCGCTCGTGCTGCATGTGCCCACTCCTTGGCATGGGTTGATTCTTCGCTTGCGGACACATCTTTCCCCTTCGGGGCGGTGCCGCGCGAGTGGGCCCGGGCCCGCGCGGCCACCCCGGCGTCAGATCCGTCCGCCGGTCATCCGGGTGAGGGGCCCCTGGGTGTGGCGCTCCGCGCGGCGGCCCACCGCGTAGGAGGCGGCGGTCAGCGCGGTCAGACCGGCGGCGGCACCGGCGGCGACGAGCCTGCGGTTGGCGATGACCGTCCAGGCGGTCTTGGCGGTGGCCGCGACCTGCCCCGAGGTGGCGACGGCGACGCGGCGGCCCGCCTCGACTCCCTTGGCCGCGCTCCGCACGGCGCCGTTCGCCGCTGTCGCCGCGCGCTCGGCGCCCGACGCGACGGCTGACGCCGCGTCACCCGCCTTGGTGGCGGTGTGACCGGCCGCCCGCTGGGCGGGAGCGGTCGCCTTGTCCGTCGCCTCCTGGGCCTTGGACGCGGTGGACCGGGTGGACGTGGTCTTCCGTTGCGTGCTCTTGTTCTGTTCGCTCATGGACACCGACTTGCCGCTGACTCCGGCGGCAAACACGCCCGCCGGCGCGACCCTCCCTACGTGAGCGACGCCGGTATGCGTTCCAGCACACCGCCCGCGAACACGTCGTACAGCGGCAGCGTCTCCAGGTGGACGTAGCCGATGTGGCAGTCGCAGGTGGTGAGGGGGCAGGGGCGCGGGCGCAGTGCCTGCCGGTAGGTGCCGTCGTAGAGGTTGCCGAGCTCCGCGCGGACGAAGTGGCAGCGGCGGACCGTGCCCTCGCCGTCGACGGAGATCACGGACTCCCCCGTGCGGCAGGGCAGGCCCGCGCTGGCGTGGGGCCGGCGGCTGTAGGGGAACAACGGGTCCAGCGCGGTCCACACGTCGGCCTCGGCGTCGTCGTAGGTGCGGCCCTCGGCGGCGTTGACCCACAGGTACACCTGGTCCGGCAGGTCGGCGCGCAGCCGGCGGGCCGCGTCGAGGTGGTCGGGCAGTCCGACGATGCCGACGCTGAACCGGGCGCCGAGGCGGTCCAGTTCCCGGCACTTGGCCAGGAAGCGGTCGTAGGGGGTCTGGCCCGGGTGGTAGGTGCACCATAGGGCGAGCGTGTCCAGGTCGGCGCCGGCGATCCAGTCGGTGCGGCAGCTGAGGTTGGTCTGGATGGCGACACGGCGGATGTGCGGCTGGTGGGACAGGTGGGTCAGGGCGCGCCGGTACCAGGAGCGGACCAGGCCCTCGCCCCAAGGTGTGAACAGCAGGGAGAGCCGGTCGGTGGTCTGCCCGGTGGCCCAGTCGGTGAATCTCTCCAGGCGGGCGCGATCCGCGCGGAGCTGGTCACGGCTGTCGCGGCGCTTGGCGAAGGGGCAGTACGGGCAGTCGTAGTCGCAGCTGGCCAGCGGGCCGCGGTAGAGGAGGGTCAGGTCCATCGGGGCGGGCTCACTTCCGCTCGTAGGCGGCCATGGCGTCCCGTACGGCCGGGGAGAACAGCTCCGGGCCGATGGCGTCGGAGTGGGCCAGGCCCTCGGGGGTCAGGCGCAGGACCGTGGCGCCCGGGCCGTCGTCGGCCAGCCAGCCGCGGGCGGCGAAGCGGGACAGCTCGGCCGCGAAGTCGTCCTTCGGCGCGCGGCCGTCGAACCGGGCGCGGTAGTCGGCGATGTCGAGTCCCGCCGCCTGGAGCAGGGACTGCAGGAGGTGCCGGCGGCGGGCCTCGCCGGTGTCCATGCGGCGGCCGTACTCGGCGTGGGCGAAGTCGGCGGCCGGGCGGGAGACGTAGTCGTCGATGATGCCCCGGATCTCGTGCATGCCGACGGCGTAGTCGAAGGAGTAGTGCAGTCCGGCGGTGTACGAGCGGGCGCCGCAGCCGAGTCCGATCATGCCGTCGGTCTGGCAGGCGTAGTCGTCCGCGCCCTGGGGCGGTGCGTCCGCGCGGCGGAACATCCGCATGGACTGCTGCTCGTAGCCGTGCGCGAGGAGGTGGTCGCGGCCCAGGCGGTACAGGCGCAGCCGCTGGGTGTCCCAGGCCGGGTCCGTCTCGCCGGCGCGGCGGCCGAGACCGGTGAGGGGGCGTATGTAGAGGGGGTAGAGGTAGAGCTCCTCGGGGTGCCAGGCGAGAGCCGCGTCCAGGGAGCGCAGCCAGGTCTGTTCCGTCTGCCCGTCGATGCCGTAGATCAGGTCGATGTTGAGGACGGGGATCCGGGCGTCGCGGATGCGGCCGAGTGCCGCCTCGACGTCGGCGCGGCGCTGGGGCCGTACGGCGGCGCGTGCCTCGGTGTCGTCGAAGCTCTGCACGCCCAGGCTGAGGCGGGTGGTGCCGCGCGCCGCCAGGACCTCGAGGCGGTCGGTGGTGGCCGTGGCGGGCGAGGCCTCCACGGACAGCGGGACCGCGCGCAGGTCGGCGCCCATGCGGTGCTCCGCGATGTCGCAGAGCCGCTCCAGTTCGGCGGCGGTGAGGAAGGTGGGGGTGCCGCCGCCGAAGGCCGCGGTCGCGAACCGTACCGGGTCCCGCTCCCCCAGCGCGTCCCGCACGGCGGCCGCCTGCCGGTCCAGGGCGTCCAGATAGGCGCCGGTCAGGCCGTCGGGGGCGCCGATGCGGGTGAACAGGTTGCAGAAGCCGCAGCGGACTTCGCAGAACGGGATGTGCAGGTAGAGGGAGAGGGCGTCCTTGGGCTCGGTGGCCCAGAGGGTGCTGAGGCGGGGGCGTTCGGGGAGCGCGCGGTAGGCCGTCTTGTGCGGGTAGGCGTAGACGTAGCTGCGGTACGGGCTCGACGGGGCGTCGGTGCCGGTCCGGGCGGGGGTGACGGTGGTCATCGGGCGGCCTCGGCGGGTGTGTGGTCCAGGAAGAAGTGCGCGTAGGGCACGGTCCACACGGACTCGTGGCCGATGCGGTGGCCGGTGTAGCCGTCGTCCCCGTAGGCGGTGCCGTGGTCGGAGCAGACGATGGCGAAGCAGCGGCGCCTGCTGCTCGCGGCGGCGAACAGCCGGCTGATGTGCCGGTCCACGTACTCAAGGGCCGCGGCGTGGGTCGCGCGGGTGTCGCCGTCCTCGGGGGTCGCCCCGGGCCGGTGGAACCAGTTGGGCTGGTGCAGTGCGGCGACGTTGACGAACAGGAACAGGCGCTGCTCGTCCGGCAGTTCGCGTACCACCTGCTCGGCGCGGGTCACCTGGGCCTCGAACGAGGTGGGCGAGGCGACCCCGAACTCCGGTTCCCAGTGGGACTCCTGGAAGAGGCCGGGCAGGACCGAGCCGAGCGGGCCGCGCTTGTTGAAGAAGCCGACCCCGCCGACGCACACCGTGCGGTAGCCCTCCTCGGCGAGGCCGGACACCAGGTCGGGGGTGTCGTGGACGAAGGTGCGCTCCGCCGTCGTCTCGCTGCCGGCGAAGCGGGCCGCGAACAGGCGCGGGTGCGGGCCGGGTTCTGCGGGTGTCGGCAGGAAGCCGGCGAAGATCGCCTGGTGGGAGGCGTAGGTGAAGCTGCCCGGGGCGTGCCGTTTCTCCCAGCGGCCGCCGGGCAGATGGCGGGCCAGGTTCGGGATGCGGCCGGCGGCGGCGAGTTCGGCGGCGACGTCGTGGCGCAGGGTGTCCAGGGTGACGAGCAGGATGTCGTGGCTGCCGACGACCTCGTTCATGTCCGGGTGGCCCGGCGCGGAGGCCCCGTGCGGGTCGTGCGTCGGGGGCGCGGGTGCCGGTTCAGGCGCTGACATGGGTGGTTCCCGTTCTGTGCTGGTGGCGCTGATGGTGCTCGTTGCCCTGATGGCCGGTGCCGGTGCTCGGGTGGGCGCGGCGCAGGACGGCCGCGATCTGGGCCGCGTACGTGTCGAGGCCCTCCGCTCCGCTGCCCGGCAGCCCCGTGAGGCGGGGCAGCAGGTCGCCGAAGGCATTGACCTCGCCGACCGCGAACCGGCGCCAGCCGACGGCCGGGAGCAGGTCGACGCCGACGCACAGGGTGCGCGGGAAACAGGCCGCCGCGCGCTCGCACACGGCGAGGACGTCCGCCCAGCGCCCGCCGGCCGCTTCGACGCCGTCGCGGACCGCGTCGAGGTCGCCCCGGCTGCCGCCGAGGTGGAGGTTGGTCAGCGGGCCGTTGCTGGTGCGGACCACCGCGTGGGTGGCGCGGCCGGCCACCACCACGACCCGCAGGTCGGCGGCGCGGCCCCGCTGGGAGGCCTTGGGCAGCCAGCGCTCCAGGTGCAGACCGTCCGGGGCCAGGGCGTCCACGATGGCGGCGATGTCGCGTTCCCGTTCGTAGCGGCACACCTTCAGGGAGTTGAACAGCCTGCCGTCCGGGGTGAGTTCGACGGAGGTGGTGGCTCTGATGCGGCCCCGGCCCGACGACTCGACGGCGAGCACCCCGGAGGCCGAGGAACCGTGGGCGAGTTTGACGAAGAGCCTCGGCATGCGGTGGTCGCGCATGGCGGCACGTACGTCGTCCCAGCCGGCCACCGGGGCGGCGTCCGGGCCCGAGGTCGGTGACCAGGGCACGGGCACGTCCGCGGCGGCGAGGGCGGCGTGGCAGTGCCGCTTGTCGAACAGCACGGCCAGTTCGTCGGTGTCGTCGAGCCGGACGCCGCCGCGCAGGCCGCGTGACGCCTGGATGAACCGTGTGTACCAGAGGGCCGAACCCTCCACCCGGGTGGGGTCCTGGGCGCCCCGCAGCAGACGGTCGACCTCTGGGTTCTCGCCGGGTGAGTCGAGCCGGACGGTCTCGTCGGCGGCGAACTCGGCTCCGCCCGAGCGCAGGACCCGCTCCCACGGCACCATGCGCGGGGCGGGCAGTCCGGCCGCGCGGGCGGCGTCGGCGAAGAGGGCCGCCCTGCGGTTCTCCGGGTTGCCCACGACGGCGAAGCGCACCGGTGGGCCGGCCCGCCCCGGGTCATTCGCCGACCGCGACATAGCGCTCCTCCGGGCGGTGGGAGCTGCGCCGGGCGGGCGTGAGGCCGAGGTCCGGGATGTGCGGTCCCAGTGCCTCGCGCACGCGGTGGGCCATCCGGTCGCTCATGAAGTGGTGCCCGAGGTCGAGCGCCCGCAGATGGGTCAGCGGCTGCCCCGAGAGCAGCGCGGTCGCCCCTGCGTCGCTGAGCGTGCCCATGCTCAGGTCGAGGGAGTCCAGACCCGCGACGACGGGCGCCGCGGCCACCGCGGCGGCGATCTCGTCCTGGATGTCGCTGTTGCACAGGCCCAGGTGGCGCAGCCCGGAACGGCGGCCCAGCGAGGCCAGGAGCGCCTGGACGTCGTCGGCGGTGCAGTCGCCGCCGTACCAGTTGGTGCCCAGCCACAACTCCAGGTGGTGCAGGGCGGGGAGGTCGCAGGCGGCCAGGGCCCGCACCGGCTCGGGGGGCAGACCGCCGCACTCGATCCGCAGCCGGCGCAGCGACTCGTGCCGCAGCGGCTCGATCACCAGGCCCTCGGCGCCGCGCAGGCCGAGCTCGTACAGGCCGGGCCAGGCACGCAGCACCCGGCTGACGTCGCCCTGTTTGATCCAGGAGATCTCCGATTCCTCCGACTCGACGTCCGCGAGGAACACCGCGCGCAGCCTGGGGAACCGGTGTGCCTCGGCCGTCAGCAGGTCGAGGCACGGATCGATGCCGTGTTCGTCCCACTCCTGCCACCAGGTGCCGATGACCAGGGCCACGACCTCCTCCGTGCACACCCGGTCCAGGAACGCGCTCCAGCGCTCCTCGAACGGAACCTCCCATTCGGCCGTCAGCCGCCAGGCGACCGAGGCGGGGGCGGGGAGGTCCGGACCGCAGTCCTGCTCGTCCTCGGCGCCGTCGAAGTGGTGCACGGGCAGTCCGTGGAAGTACGTCAGATGTGAGGGGTAGTGGCTCACGCCGTGCTCACTCCCCCACGGAGACGTAGCGGTGGACGGTGCCGTCGTCGTCCTCGTCCCAGTCGGCGTCGTCCTGGTCGAGGTCCACCTCGACGCCCGCGGGGTCGAGCGTCTCGCGCACGCGCTGCCGGAGGGGCTCGCTCAGGTAGTTGTGATGCAGGTCCAGCTTCTTGAGATGGGTCAGTGGCTGCCCGCCGAGGAGGGCGGTGGCGCCGTCGTCGCCGAGGGTGCCCATGGACAGGTCGAGCACTTCGAGCCGGGCGACCACGGGGGCGGGGGCCACGGCGGCGGCGATCTCGTCCTGGATCTCGCTGTTGCGCAGGGCCAGGTGCCGCAGCCGGGGCAGCCGGGCGCCGGAGAGGATCGGCTCGAGGTCGGTGACCTCGCTGTCGGCGCCGTACCAGGAGGTGCCGAGCCACAGGTCGAGGTGTTCCAGTGCGGGCAGTTCGCTGGCCGCGACCCCGCGGACGACCTCCGCCGGGAGACCTCCGGTCTCCACGACCAGCTTGCGCAGCGCGTCATGGCGCACCGCGGGGAACGCCAGGTCCTGGCCGCCGCGCACGCCCAACTCCTCCAGTGCGGGGAAACCGGCCAGCAGCGGTGTGACGTCGGTCTGGTTGATCCAGGAGATCTCGCACTCCTCGCCCACGATGTCCCCGAGGAACACCGCCCGCAGGGCGGGCAGCCGGTCACGCGCGGCCACCAGTGCCTCGATGACCTCGGTGGGGCCGGAATCGTACGCGTCCTCCCAGAGGCCGACGATCAGGGCGCGGACCCGCGTGGTGTCGACCTCGGCGCAGAAGCGGTCGAAGGTCTCCGCCCAGCCCTCCTCGGCGTCGTACGTCCGGGCGGCGATCCACCAGGCCACGGCGTCGGGTTCGGGCAGCTTCGTCGACTCGTCGCGCCCGGGGAAGGTGAAGGCGGGGAGGCCGTACAGCTCCTCGAGGTGGCTACCGATGGTCATCCGGGCTGCTCCTGTCGTGCGGCATGGGAAAAGGGGGTGGCGCGTGGGCGAGGCCGTCACGGGGCGCCGGGTGCGAGCCGTTCGGCGATGCGTGCAGCAGTTCTACCAACAACGACTGACAACGCCCCGCGGCGGGGCTCGTGACGGCCCGTTGTCAGTGCCCGCTCGTACTGTCTGCGCCATGGACTCCGGAGCGCCGTGCACCGGAGCGGAGGGGAGAGTCATGTACCGGCAGGGAGATGTGCTGATCGTGCCCGTCGCGGACGAGGCGGTGCCGTCCCATGTCCCGGACGCGCCCAAGGAGCCGCGCGACGCCAAGGGCCGGCTCGTCCTGGCGCTGGGGGAGGTCACCGGGCACGCGCACGCGGTGCTCGGCCGGGGCGATCTCATCCGTGAGCCGGGCCCGTCCGGGCCGTTCCTGCTGCATCTTCCCGACGGTGGCCGGGTGGTCCACGAGGAGCATGCCGCGATCGCGCTGCCCAAGGGGTGGTTCCGCGTGATCCGGCAGCGGGAGTACGTGCCCGGCTCGGTGCGGCTCGTGGCCGACTGACGGACGCGGCGACCCGACGAGACACCACAACCGAGCAAGGCAGGGGACGTTGACGATGACGATCACGCAGGAGAGCGGGGCGGCGGCCGTGACCGGGAGCTTCGAACAGGAGGCGGGCGGGGACCGCGCGGACGGGACGGCGCGCTGGCGCGCGTGGGCCGTGGCCGCCGTGCCCGCCGACCGTGGCGCGGCGGAGGAGGGCGTCCGGCTGGCGTACCGGAGCGCCGGCCTGGCCGAGCCCGAGCGCGTGATCTGGGCCGGATCGCCGCGCGAGGGCGTGACGCTGATACGACGGGGGACGGATCTCGGGGCGAGCGTGCGCGAGGCGGTGCGCACGGCGCCGTGGGCGGCCGAACGCCGCCGGCTGCACGAGGAGTTGGGTGCGGTCGGCTGGTCCCGGCGCTGGTCGGAGACGGGAGGTGCCCTGTGGGACGCCACGCAGGCGCTGGTCGACCGGATCCGCGCCGGAGTGCTCGACGACCTCGCCGAGGACGACCCGGCCGCCCGTACGGAGATCGGGCTGATCCTGCTGGACGCGCTGCTCGGGCAGCACGACGCGCCGTGGCTGGCCGCCCTGGACTCCGCGGGGTCCCCGCTCGCCGGGCCGGCCCAGGTGTGCCGCAGCGCCGGCTGGTGGTGGCCGTTCGAGAAGGTGGCGGTGGTGTGCGAACGGCCCGTCGCCCTGCACCGGGACGAGGCCGGCCGGCTCGACCACGGCGACGGCCCCGCGCTGGAGTTCCCCGACGGCTTCGCCCTGTGCGCCTGGCGCGGCATGCCGGTGACGCGCGCTTTCCTGGACGAGCTGCGCACCCTCACACCGGAGCGGATCCGGGAGGAGGACAACGCGGAACTGCGGCGGGTCATGCTCGAGTACTACGGGTACGACCGCTACCTGTCCGACTCCGGGGCGCAGCCGCTGCATCAGGACGAAACGGGCACGCTCTGGCGCATCGCACTGCCCGACGACGAGCCGGTCGTCATGGTCGAGGTCCTCAACTCCACCCCCGAACCGGACGGCACCTACCGCACGTACTGGCTGCGTGTGCCGCCGACGACCCGGACGGCCCGGGAGGGAGTGGCGTGGACGTTCGGTCTGGGAGCGGAGGTGTACGAGCCGCTGAAGGAGACGTGAGCCCGTCCCCGCGCCCGGGGGCTGACTCCGCCCGCAGCGGGTAGGCGGAGTACATCAAGGACGTGAGCGGACACCACGGAAAGGAACAGCGCCATGCCGAGCATGATCGAGCGCATCAAGCAGTTCGCGAGGAGCCCCCAGGGACGGCGTACGACCGAGCAGGTGCGACGGTCCGCCGCCGACCCCCGGCGCCGGGCCCAGGCCCAGCGTCTGCTGGGCAGGCTCCGCGGTGGCCACCGCTGACTCTCTCCGCCTTCGTCTCCGCGCGGTCCGGCACGCACACGCCCGGGCCGCGCGGACGTGACCGGAAAGGACCATTATGAACGAATCGTCGGTCCGGGCGGTGGGCTGGGCGCGCTCGCTGCCAATGGACCGTGGGGTGAAGGCGGCCCGGGACTGGGCACGCGAGCACCTGGACACGCTGGGCTGGACCACCACCGCTCCCGAGACGGCGAACTCGGTGCTGCTGACCGTCTCGGAGCTGGTCACCAACGCGCACGTCCATGCCCGCAGCAACGCGCAGTTGACCATGACGTGGGACGACCGTTGTCTGCACATCTCGGTGCACGACACCTCCGCCACCCTTCCGGCGCCCCGGGAACCGAGCACCGAACGCGTCGGCGGACGCGGCATGTTCCTGGTCGACGCGCTGGCCGACGCGTGGGAGGCCCGGCCGTGCCCCCACGGCAAGACCGTCACCGCCTGTTTCCGGGTGCCCGGGGCACAGGACACCCCCACCCGGCACTGACCGGCCCCGTGCGTGAGGGCCGGCCACCTCGCGCGGCGCCGTGGTCAGCGCGAGGTTCGTGCTCCCCACCCGGCCAGGCCCCGCAGCACGGCACCGCGTCCCCGGTCGGGCACGGTCCACAGTGTCTGCCCGCGCACGCCCCAGCGTTCAAGCAGGGCGTTGGCGGCCAGGAACCCGGTCGTCGCCGCGCGTTCCATCAGCGCCACGGGCAGATCGGTGCGCACCAGGTCACCGGCCATCATCACGCCGGGGTCGGGGGTGCGCACCGTGGGCCGGCCGGCATGACCCCCCACGGGAAACAGGGGACAGTCGGCCCGCCATTCGTGCCGGACGTCGACGACCGTGGCCGTGCGCGTCTCCGGAAAGACCCGGTGCAGCTGCCCGATCAGCCGCTTCTGCTCGACGTCACGAGGCGCCTTTGGCGACATGGCGTACGCGTGGAGTTCGACGACCGATCCTCCGGTGCGTGCCGCCCACCGGGCCGCTTCGTCCTCATACCGCTCCAGCACGCTGATGTTGTCGAGGGTGCCGTAGCCACTCGTGCCCAGGAAGCCCGGCCGGTCGGGTGCGACGGGCCGGTCCAGCCACAGCCGGGTGACCAGGAACGGCGGGGCGTTGCGCAGCCGGGCGACGCGCTCGCGCCACGGGGCGTCGCCCAGCCGGCCGGAGCGGGCGATCAGCGTACGCAGCCCGGCGGTGTCCAGGGCGAGGACCACGCTGTCGTGGCGCCGCTCGTCCCCGGTCGTGGCCACGTCGTATCCGCCGTCCGCGGTGGGCGCGATGTGCTCCACGGGTGTGGCGGTGCGCAGGTCGGCACCGTGTCGTCGCAGGTAGGCGGCGAGGGGTTCCCACAGGGCGGCCGGGAAGGGGGCGCACGGCACGTCGAACAGCAGGCCCTCGGAGGACCCGAGGAAGTAGATGTGGAACATCAGGGCCATCTCGGCCGCCGACAGCCGGCGCGGGTCGGCGAAGAAACTGCGGGAGAACACCTCGAACGCCAGGTGACGTGCGCTGCTCGGGAAGCGGACGGCTTCGAGGAAGTCGTCCGCGCTGACGGTGTCGAGGTGTTGGTAGACCCGGGGGACGCGGACGTCGAGCAGGGGCAGGGCCGCGACCGGGTCCATACGGCGCAGGTCACGCAGGCGGAAGGAAGGGCTGAGCGCGACGAAGCCGACCGCGCTCCAGGGAGGGGTGCGCGGCACATGGCGGAAGCTGTCGCCCGACCCGTCGGCGTGCCGGAGCGGATAGTCGGGCAGGGGCGTGAGGCGTTCCAGGCCGGGGTCGGTACGACGCAGCAGACCGCGCAGGTTGTAGTACTGGCGGAAGAAGGCGTGGAAGCCCCGGCTCATGGTCGCCCTGGTGCCGTCGTTCAGGTCGACCGGCCATCCGCCAGCCCGCCCTCCCAGGAAGGGCATGCTCTCGTACAGCGTCACGCCCACTCCGCGTTCGGCCAGGGCGGTCGCGGCGGCCAGTCCGGCGATGCCGCCGCCGACCACGGCGGTGGTGGGGCGGGCGCCCTCGATCCGCGCGGTGCCGGGCGGGGGCGGCAGCACCCTGGCGCGGCGGTCCCGGCCGTGGCGGGCGGCGGGCGGGCGGCGCGGCGGCCGGGTCATCGTGCGGCGTCCTGTTCCGGGAGGGGGCGCCGGCCGGTGAAGGTGTGGGCGATGCCCGTCTGCCAGCCGGGCAGGGGCAGGGCGCGGACCCGGTCGAACCCGGCGGTGCGCAGCCGGTCCGCGAAGCGGTCGGCGGTGTCGAACTCCACGACGCTGCGCCACAGATGGCGGTACAGCTCGCCATCCCCCAGCGCGGTGGCCGCGGGCTGCACGATGCCCCGGCAGACCAGGGTCCACACCGCACGGTCCAGGCGGCGTCCGCCGAGGGTGTATTCGTGCACGCCGAGGCGTCCGCCGGGTGCCAGCAGCCCGCGGACCGCGGTGAGCACGGCGTCGGGATCGGTGACGTTGCGCAGGAGGTAGGCGGCGAACACCGCGTCGTACGGCCCGCGCACACCTGCTCGCGCGAGTCTTTCCACCGGGGCCCGGGTGAAGGTGACGCCGGGGGGCCAGGGTTTGGCGGCGGCCCGTTCCAGCATGCCCGCGGAGGCGTCCACCGCGGTGATCCGCGCGCCCGGCAGTACGGCGGTGAGCGCGGCGGTCGAGGCGCCGGTGCCGCAGCCGAGGTCGAGCACGCGCAGTCCCTCGCCGCCCCGGGGCAGTCCGAGGCGGCGTACGGAGCGGCGCAGCTGGGCGTGGTAGCCGGGGTTGGCGGCGACCAGGGCGTCGTAACGGCGGGCGGCGTGGTCGAAGGCGGCGGCGAGCCGCTCGTCGCGCAGGAGGGTCATGGGGGCTCCGGGAAACGAAGGGCCGGGTGGGCGGGTCAGGGGGTGTCGAAGGGGCGGCGGGGCAGTCCGGGCAGTTCCAGCGCCGAGCGGAGCATCGGCCCGACGGGGGCGCGCAGGCCGATGGCGAGGTCCTGGTGCAGCCGGGTGCGGCCGTCGAGGAAGAGCAGGAGTCGCCGCATGGGCACGTGGGCGAAGAGGCGGCACAGGAGCGCGGGACCGTCCGCCCGGCCGCTGTCCAGGGCACGCAGCAGCACGGCGTCCATCGCCCGGGAGCGGGCCGGGTGGGCGGGCGGCGGCACCGGCCGGCGGCCCTGGCGCAGGGCGGCGGCGACGGCCCGTGTCTGGCGCTGGATTCCGGCGAAGGTGTAGCCGGTCGAGGGGCGGGTGGCGCCGCCCGCCGCACCGATGCGGAAGACCGACTCGCCGACCTGCCGGGGCATCGGGGCGTCGGTCATCGGGATGACGCCCGTCTCGGTGGACAGGACCCGGAGCTCACCGAGGCGCAGGACCTCCTCGGCGTACTGTCGTACCGCCGCTTCGTAGCCGCTCGCCGAGAGGGGGCGGTGGGAGAACTCGGTGTACTCCACCAGTGCCTGGTGGCGGCCCACGGGCAGGACGTAGCCGAACGACAGGCCGTCGGCGGGCTGGGGGACGCGGAAGTCCATCAGCTCCGCGGTGCGGGGGTCGAAGGCGGGCCGGGCGGTGCGGACGAACCAGCCGTGGAAATGCTGGAGCAGCGTGGTGCGGGCGGCCGGCAGGCTGCCCAGGGGGCGTGAGTCGAACACCCAGCGGGCCCGCAGGACCCGCGGGCGGCCGTCGCTGTCCCGCAGCCGGACCAGCGCTCCCCCGGGTACGTCCTCCACGGTCTCGACCCTCGCCTCCAGACGCCGTACGGCCGGGTGGGCGGCCAGGTCGTGCGCGACGAGGTGTTCGAAGTCCTCGGAGCGGATCATCTTGTAGCGCAGCGGTGCGATGTCGCCGTCGATCGCCGTACCCGAGGGGGGACGCACCCGCAGGTGCCGCCACGACGCCGTGAGCGCCGCGTCGAACCGGCCGGGGCCGGACTCCCAGAAGCACCAGGTCCGGGGCGGCGGACGCAGGGGACCGGGCGGTGCGTCCAGCAGGACCGTCGACGGCTGCCGGGCCCCGGGCGCGGCTTCGGCCAGGCGGTGGGCCAGGGAGAGTCCCGCGGCTCCCGCCCCGACGACGGCGACGTCCGTCTCCAGCACGGCGGCATCTCCTTCCTGTGTCGCGGCACGCGCGCACCCGGCCGGCGGTCCAGTCCGTGTGCCCGATCGGATCCGGGTCACTCGGAGGTGAGGCCGCGGGCGTGGGCGGGAAGGCATGGCCGGTCCGTGCCGGAGCGAAGTGCGCTGCCGACGAACCGCGCCGACAAAAGGGAGAGACCGGGATGCGCCCCACAGAGCCCAAGGATCCGGACGCACCGGGGCCGCCGCCCGCGCCGCGCCCGGTCCGGCCGCCGGGACCCACCGTCCGGCCGCCGGGATCCACCATCCGGGTGCGGCCCGACCGTGTGAAAGCCGGGGCGCCCCTGCGCACCGGTGTCGGCGCGGAGGCCGGTCGATGACGCGTACCGTGCCGGGCCGTACCGATCATGTCGTCGTCGTGGGAGCCGGGCTGGCCGGGTTGTCGGCGGCGCTGCATCTGCTGGGCGCGGGGCGGCGTGTCACCGTCGTCGAGCGGGACGCGGGGCCCGGCGGGCGCGCCGGGCGGATGGAACTCGACGGCTTCCGGATCGACACCGGTCCCACCGTGCTGACCATGCCGGACCTGGCGGACGAGGCGTTCGCCGCCGTCGGTGACTGTCTGCGCGAGCGTGTGGAGCTGGTCCCGCTCCATCCGGCGTACCGGGCCCGCTTCGCCGACGGAAGCGGCCTCGACGTGCACACCGGGGCCGATGCGATGGCCGCCGAGGTCGAGCGCTTCGCCGGTGCCCGGGAGGCCGCGGGCTATCTGCGGCTGCGTGGCTGGCTGGAACGGCTGCACCGGGTCCAGATGCGGCGCTTCATCGACGCCAACTTCGACTCGCCGCTGGGCCTGTTGAACGCCGATCTCGCGAGGCTGGCGGCGCTCGGCGGTTTCGGGCGGCTGGACGCGCGCATCGGGCGGTTCCTGCGGGACGAGCGGCTGCGCAGGGTCTTCTCCTTCCAGGCCCTGTACGCGGGCGTCCCGCCGGCCCGGGCCCTGGCCGCGTACGCCGTGATCGCCTACATGGACACCGTCGCCGGGGTGTACTTCCCGCGTGGTGGGATGCACGCGCTGCCGCGGGCCATGGCGGACGCCGCCGCCGACGCGGGCGCCGAACTCCGGTTCGGCCAGGAGGTGAGCCGGCTGGAACGCTCCGGCGACCGGATCACCGCGGTCGTCACCGACCAGGGTCGCGTCCCCTGTGACGCGGTGGTCCTCACCCCCGACCTGCCCGTCGCCTACGCGCTGCTCGGCCGCAGGCCGCGCCGCCCGGTGCGGCTGCGGCACTCCCCGTCCGCGGTCGTGCTGCACCTGGGCACCGACCGGACCTGGCCGCGGCTGGCGCACCACACCCTCGACTTCGGCGCCGCCTGGCGCACCACCTTCGACGAGCTGACCCGCACCGGCCGGCTGATGAGTGACCCGTCGCTGCTCATCACCCGGCCCACCGCGACCGACCCGTCCCTCGCCCCGCCGGGACGCCATCTGCACTACGTCCTCGCCCCGTGCCCCAACACCGACATCGGTCCGGGCGCCGCCGCCTGGACCGATCTCGCCCCGCGCTACCGGGACGCCCTGCTGCGTGAGCTGGAGCGGCGTGGTCTGGACGGCATCGGTTCGGCGATCGAGGCCGAGTGCCTGGTCACCCCCGCCACGTGGCGGGCCCGGGGGCATGCCGCCGGTACGCCGTTCTCGGCGGCGCACACCTTCGCCCAGACGGGCCCCTTCCGCCCCCGCAACCTGGTCCGCGGCACCGAGAACGCCGTGCTGGCCGGCTGTGGCACCACCCCCGGCGTGGGTGTGCCGACCGTGCTGCTGTCCGGGAAGCTGGCCGCGGCACGGATCACCGGCGGCCCGGGACGGCCGCGCCTCCCCCTCACTTCCGCGCAGGAGGCTTCCGTATGACCGACCGTGAACTCGACGCGGCGGGCGTCACCGACCCGGAGTTGCGCGAGGCCTACCGCCACTGCCGCCGGCTCAACGCCCGGCACGGCAGGACGTACTTCCTCGCCACCCGGCTCCTGCCCGTGGAGCGGCGCCCCGCCGTGCACGCCCTGTACGGCTTCGCCCGCTGGGCCGACGACATCGTCGACGCGCTCGGCACCGGCGCCGGCCCCGCGCGCCGGGACGCCGAACTCGCCGCGCTCCAGCGGGAGCTGGACAAGGCCCTGCGGGACGGCGCCGGCGGCGAACCGGTGGTGCGGGCCGTCGCGGACACGGCGCTCCGGTACGGCATCGACCACGCCCATTTCGCCGACTTCATGGCCGCCATGCGGTCCGACCTGGTGGTCACCGACTACGCCGGTTACGCGGACCTGCGCCGGTACATGCACGGTTCCGCGGCGGTCATCGGGCTGCAGATGCTGCCGGTCCTCGGCACGGTCGTCCCGCGCGAGACGGCGGCGCCCCACGCGGCCGCCCTCGGCGTGGCCTTCCAGCTCACCAACTTCCTGCGCGACGTGGGCGAGGACCTCGACCGGGGGCGCGTGTACCTGCCCGCGGACCTGCTCGCCGCGCACGGCGCCGACCGGGCGCTGCTGCGGTGGAGCCGGGACACGGGCCGCCGCGACCTCAGGATCGTCTCGGCGCTGAAGGAGTTCGAGGCGCTGACGCGGGGCGTGTACCGGGAGGCGGCCCCGGGTCTGGAGATGCTCGACCCGGTGTCCCGGCCGTGCATCCGTGCGGCGTTCGTGCTGTACGGCGCGATCCTGGACGCCGTGGCCCGGGACGGCTACTCCGTGGTGCACCGCCGGGCGGTGGTCCCCGGCCGGCGCCGCTGCGTGGTCGCCGCCGACGGGGTCGCCCGGGTGGTCGCCGCCCGGCTGCGCGCCCGTGGCGCCGGCCGGCGCCCGCTCGTCCGTCCGCTCGGCCCGTATGACGGGGTGCGCCCGCCGGTTCCCGAGGGGGTCGCGTGAGCACCGGCGGCGCGGGCGGGCGCCGGCGCCTGCCGCTGTCCCTGCGCAGGCACGCGGTGCCGTGGGAGCGGCAGCGTCCCACCTGGCGCGAGGCCCGGCCCGCCGTCATCGCCGGGGCGCTGAAGCGGGCCCAGGCGCGTCCGTCCGGCAACTGGTACGTCGTGGGCGCCTCCCGTGACGTGCGCGGCGACCGTCCACTGGCGCGGACCGTGGCGGGGCAGGAGGTGGTGGCCTGGCGGGACGCCGCCGGCCGTCCGGTCGCCGGGCCCGGGATCTGCCCGCATCTGGGCGCGCCCCTGCGGGACAGTCCCGTCCGCTGCGGCACCCTGGTGTGCCACTGGCACGGACTCGCCCTGGACGGCGTCCCCTTCGCGGGCTGGGAGCCGTTCCCGGCGCACGACGACGGCGTACTGCTGTGGGTCCGGCTGGACGCGGTCGGCGGCGAACCGCCGCTGGACGCGCCGGTGGTGCCGCGGCGGCCCGCTCCCGCGCGGGCCCTGACGGCCGTGTACGCCGGGGTGGGGACCTGTGAGCCCGAGGACGTCGTGGCCAACCGGCTGGACCCCTGGCACGGGGCCTGGTTCCACCCCTATTCGTTCGTCGACCTCACCGTGGCCGGCGCGCCGGACGGCTCCCACGGGAGCGAGGACGGGTTCACGGTGGATGTGTCCTTCAAGGTGGCGGGGCGGCTGGTGGTGCCGGTGCGGGCCGTGTTCACCGCTCCTGGACCGCGCACGGTCGTCATGCGCATCACCGAGGGCGAGGGCGTGGGATCCGTGGTGGAGACCCATGCCACTCCGCTGGGGACGGACGAGCGGGGGCGGCCCCGTACGGCGGTCGTCGAGGCCGTGGTGGCGGCCTCCGGCCGTCCGGGTTTCGCCCTGGCGCGCGGTGCGGCCCCGCTGCTGCGTCCGCTCGTGCGGGCCGCGGCCGGGCGGCTGTGGCGTGACGACCTGGCCTATGCCGAGCGGCGCTGGTCGCTGCGCTCCACGGGGCGGTTCCCGGGCTGACCGGGCGCCGCTGCGGCCGGGTCACCGCCACGTCCCGGGGCGATGCCGGACGCACCGCCACATCGGGGGGCGGCTCCCGGACCGCCGGACGCCGGCTCCGGCCGACTCACGCCGCGGCACAAGGCCCGCGCCGCCGGGCGCCGCTCCAGGCGGCCACCGCCACCCCGGGGCGGGGCGTTGTCACGTTGTTGCGTTTGCACAGCCACACGCAGTGGGAGATCACCTCGACCGGGTACCGGTGCCCTTTGTAAGACGGCGGCGCGCTGTCCACGGACAACCCCTCCCGGCCTGACCCACCCGAAGAGCATCCCACCCGGTCAGCCAACGTGGCGGTGCCCGTCAGCGGTCTTGACCGGCGTCGTCCGGTGCGCGGTCGATGTGCCGATGACGGTAGGACTGAGCGAGGTGCCGCTGCAGCCGGATGTGGCGGAACTGATAGACGGCACCGGCTTGGCGCAGCACACCCCGATGGTAGGCGTCCTCCAAGAAGGCGACCGTGTCCCAGGGCAGTCTGCGCGTCATCGGCAGCCAGACCCGGGACAGTGTCAGCCACTGTCCCCACGCGGTGAACGCGAGCACGTAGGCCGTCGTCCCGCCCAGCCCCCCGGCCGTCCCGAGGAGAACAGCTCCCTGTAGCGGCCAGAGCAGTGTTCCCAGCAGCCCTTGGAACAGGTAGACCACGACGTACCCGCACAGGACGACTCCGAGACCGAGTGCCGGAGCGAGGACGAGGAGCTGTCGGCCCACCGTCGTACGGTTGACGGACAGCAGCCGGATCGGCGTGGCCGCGGCGGTGATGTCCATGGGCGCTTCGAACGCCGCCAGGAGCCCGAAGACCAGCCCGGCCGTCAGGCCGATGATCAGCCCGTAGAGCAGCGTGTTGATGAGCACGATCTTCATCAGTTCCGTGTGCGACAGGGTGAGCTCGCCGGCCAGCACACTCACTAGGGCGACCGCCCAGGAGTACCCGATTCCCAGCACCGAGCCCCCCAGCAGCATGAATCCGAAGCGGGTGAAGAACGTGCGGACGGGTCTCCGCCCGGCCCGACGGTCCGCGGCGGACAGTCTGAGCCGCACCCGGGACGGAACGACGGTGGTTCGGCCGAACACGGCCAGCGCGAAGTACGTGACGCCGAAGGCGGCACCGGAGAACATCCCGACCAGCAGCCCATACAACAAGGACGGTCCCAGCCCTGCCGGCTCGATGTGCCCGGAGGCGGTGGCAAGCAGCTGCACGAGCCAGGTGGCCATGGCCATGCACAGCGCGGAGACCAGCACGGTGTGCAGGACGCGTGTGGACACCCGCAGGTTCTGACCGAGCCGCCACCAGGCGAGGTCCTGCTGGTCGTGCGCGCCCTGGGTCAGACTGTGCGCCAGATAGCCGAGCCAGCGCTGGACCTGGTCCGGGTCCCGGTTCCGCTGCCTGCGGCCGGCGTCGACCTGTTCGGGAGCGCGGTGCCGGTAGACCGTGGGTACGAAGCCTGCCAGCAGGTGTTCCTCCAGGTGGCTCGCGGTGGGAAAGCGTGCGGTGTCGAGCAGCTCCGCCGGGTCCTTCCCGGGTGCCTCGCTGTACATCGTCCGCGCCAGAATGACCATCAAAGGGGTGCGCAGCACCTCGGCGAGCTGGGTGCTCGCCGGCGCGTTACGGACGCTCAGCCGCTCCAGGACGGCATCCCACACACCCGCGCCACCGTCCTCGCCGCCGTGGGCGACGAGCCGGTCGGTCCGGGGAAGATAGGCGGCGAGGTCCTCGACGGTGAGGTCGGTGAGTTCGATGCCGGCGGCCCACACCAACGGTGCGTGCACCGCGCGGACCGCACGAGCGTACTCGTCCCGGCGGCTGGTCAGGACCAGCGGAAGGGAGGTGGCGTTGAGCGTTTCGAGCGCTGCTGCGCGCAGGGCTTCTGCGATCTCGTCGAACCCGTCCAGGACCGGCAGTATCAGGTCGGCGTCGACCAGCGCGGCGGCCAGCGTCGAGCCGCTGGGGACCTGGCGGGCCAGGTGCGGGTGGTCCCGGAGGAGCCGGTCGACCAGGAGGTCGCGCAACGTGGTGGTGGTCGGGTCCCACGACCCGATGCTGAAGATCACCGGCACCCGGGCCGGAGCGGCGGGGGCCGCCAGGAGGTCGAGGGCGAACTTGATGGCCAGCACCGACTTTCCGGAGCCGGCCCGGCCGAGTATCACCAGTCTCCCGGAGGCGATGCTCCGGTAGGTCTCGACCACGCTCCGCAGGTCGCCGCTCAGATGCAGATTTTGGGGCGTGGCTCCCGGTGGCAGGCGCTGGATGTTCTCCGGGCGATCCATCAACTCGGCCGGAACCGGCTGCCATCGCACGGGGAGCGGAAAAGGATCGTGGACGCGGCGGTGCCCCTCCTCGCGCTGCCAGCGGCGCCGGACCTCACGGGCCAGCAAGGCAGCGGCATCGGCGAGCCCGCCGGCCGGCGGATCGGCCGGTGTGGTCGGTGCCGGTCTTGGCGGATAGGCCGGTGCGGCCGGTGCCGGTGCCGGCGGCTCGACGGCCGCTGCCTGCTGCGCCCTGTCCAGGGTGTCCGTGAGCTGCCGCCGCTCCTCCGTCCCGACCTCAAGGGCGTCCGCCAGCAGGTGCAGTGTCCTCAGTCGGTGATCGGTGGACCTGCCCGTCTCCAGCCTGCGAATGGTGCGCACACTCACCGTGGACCGCTCCGCCAACTGCTCCTGTGTGAGGCGAGCGCGCTTACGCAACTGGCGTAGAAGCACACCTAATTCGTCCGTCAATCCGGGCTCCCACCTCGCACGGGTACCAAAGGCCAGCCAGAGCGTAGCGTGACGACCGGTCACACATGGCCGGTCTCCTGGCCTGTTCCCCGAGCTGCGCGAACGCCACCGTTGTCGAGCCGGCGGCCTCGCCGGTCCCATCACACAGAGGAGACGCCAGGTTGAGATCTCTGACGCCTCGCCGCCTTCGCGCCATCGGCGTACTGCTCGCGGCCCTGGTACCGAACGCTCTCGTCGGCTCCGTCGCCCGGGCGGACACACCGGTCGTCCCCGACTTCACCGACGGTTTCGGCCTGACGGAGGTCGCCGATGCGACCGAAGTGCACTCCAGCACCGACTTCACGATCACCGTGACCACACCGCAGGTGTCCGGCCCGCACAAGATCCGCGTCTTCCTGCCCCGCGGATATGCCGCCGACCCGGACAAGCGGTGGCCCGTCACATACTTCTTGCACGGAGGCGGCGGCAGCGTGAACGACGCGGTGGCCGCCCCCGCCCTGCGCTCCGACAAGATGATCACCGTCATCCCGGACGGCGGCCTCAAGGGCTGGTACACCGACTGGCTGATGCAGAACACCGCGGTGGGAGCGGCCCGGTGGGAGACCTTCCACCTGGAGCAGGTCATCCCCTACATCGACGCCAACCTGCGCACCGTTCCCGACCGCGCGCACCGGGCAGTCGTCGGCCTGTCCATGGGCGGCTCCGGCGCGCTGCACTACGCCCAGACCCGGCCCGACCTGTTCGGCCACACCGCTTCGCTGTCCGGCGGGATCGACTTCGCCATGGCCGAGGTCCGCGCGGCGGTCCTGGCCACAGAGCTCAACCTCACGGGCGCCTGGTGCGCGGCGAGCAGTTCCTCCAGCCCGTCCGGCACCGGCACGTGCACCGGCTACGGATCGTACGTCGACAGCGACGCGGTCTTCGGCTCGCCGTACCCGTTCCTGGGTGCCGACCACCTCTGGAACGCCTACGATCCCGCCGCTCCGGCCAACCTGTCCAAGCTCCACGACACCGAGGTCACGCTCTACACCGGGGACCGGGGTCTGATCGACGCCCACACCGCGACCGCCGCCGCCACCGTCAAGGCCCGTCTGGACCGGCTCGGCATCCCCAGCCGGCTCGTCGACTACGGCAACGGGACATCGCTCTCCCCCGGTTGCGACGGCGGCCACAACTACGGCTGCTGGGCCCCCGCGTTCGCGGACTACGTCCCGCGCCTGGAGGCCGCCTTCGAGGCAGCGGCAACGAACTGACGTCACAGTGACCTTTCTCGAAGGAGTGGACACCATGGTGATCAAACGGAACAGGACGAAACTCCCCGTTGTGGTCGGCGCCGTGTGCGCGACGATGCTGACGCTGGCGGCCCCGGCGGCGCATGCCGGGACGGCCGAGGACGACCACACCGCCACACTCGCGGCGCTCAAGGCGTTCCAGGCGAGCGCGGGCCCGGGCGCCGCGATCCACGCCGGGGGCGCCGGCGAATCCTGGACGCTGTCGGCCGGTACGGGCACCTTCAACAGCGACCGGCCCATCCGGTCGGACGAGCACTTCCGCATCGGCAGCCAGACCAAGACCTTCACCGCGGCGGTGGTGCTGCAACTGGTCGACGAGGGCAAGATCTCGCTGGACGCGGCCATCGCGGACTACCTGCCCGGTGTAGTCACCGGCAACGGCTACGACGGCACCCGCATCACCGTGCGCCAGCTGCTCCAGCACACCAGCGGACTCGCGGCCTACACCCCGCAGGTGGTCGTCGATGAGCCCGTATCCAACCCGGACGGTACGTACGACCTGGCCGAGTTGGTGCGCAAGGGGCTGAGCCATGCACCGGTCTCCGCACCCGGGACCGGCTTCACGTACTCCAACACCAACTACCTGGTCCTCGGCATGCTCATCGAGAAGGTGACGGGGCAGCCGGTGCACGAGACCGTCACCAGCCGCGTCATCGAACCACTGGGCCTGAGCCGAACCGTCTTCCCCGCCCCCGGCGACCGCGCCCTGCCCACCCCGGCCGTCAACGGCTACCACGGCGTACGCGTCGGGAGCTTCTACTTCTGGACGCCCGCCCTCACCTACGACCCGTCCCTCTTCAGCAGCGCGGGGGCGATGATCTCGACGCTGGAGGACCTCACCGCCTTCTACCAGGCGCTGCTCGCGGGCAGAGTCGTCTCGGCCGCGGGCCTGGCCGAGATGCAGAAGGTGCGGGAGACCGAACCCCATGTCAGCTTCGGCCTCGGCATCGGCAGGAAGGAGCTGTCCTGCGGCATCGTGGCCTGGGGCCACAGCGGCGGGGTGCCCGGCTACATGTCGCAGACCATGGTCGCCGAGAACGGCCGGCACGCGTCCGTCGTGACCAACGCGCTGTTCCAGGTCAACCAACCGGCCGACCAACTGCACGAACTCCTGGACACGGCTCTGTGCGAGGACGCGGCGCAACGCCCCTGACTCCACGTCCGCCCCGCGCAGAACGGCACGGGGCGGGGAGCGGCCCGGCCGGGCCGCTCCCCGCCCCGGTTCTTGCCCCTCAACCCCTGGCTCCCGGTGTCAACGGGCCAGGTCCCGACCCGCTCCTGCGATGACCGGGCACCGCGCAGACGGCGCCCCACCACGGCCGCTGCCGGGCCGGTCATTCATGACGGACCCCCACCGGCCGACCCTCCGGCCCGTTCTCCGTGCCACGCCGAGGCAGGCGTGACACCACCCCTCCACCCCTACCTGCGGCATCAAGGAGCCGACATGGCATACCGCTACCGGTGCGGCGAATGTGGTTTCTCCACACGGTGGACCACCGAGTCCGAGGCCGAGGATCTCTCGGTCGCCCACTATGCCGACCGCCACCCCCAACTCGTCCCGGGCGGCAGCGTCGAGATCAACCGGAAGAACCCCGAATCCGTCGGCTGCCTCCCGGTGATCGGGATCGCACTGCTCCTGCTCCTGATCATCGCCTCGTGCCAGCGGTAGGCGACGGGCCGCCGGTTCCACGGAATACCGACCCATCGAAGGGAATGGCATGACCGAACCCACCCCCACGGACGGCACGGAGCCCGGGCCACCGCCGACCACACCGCCCCGGCCCGGTCATCCGCCGAGGCGGCCACGCGGAGCCGGGTTCCGCCGGCTCCAGGAGCTGACCAGCCGCCAACGACTCGTGCTGCTGAGCGGCGTGGTGGCCCTCGTCCTGGCGCTGGTCGCCGGACTGCCGGCACTGGGCGGGCATGACGGGTCCGACGAGCAGCAGGCCGGGACAGAACGGAACCTGCAACCGTTCAAGGAAGCCGTCGACTCCCTGGCCGACGCCCCCGGCCTGCGCTACAAGGACACCTCGGCCTTCGGTATCACCGAGAACGACATCACCGTCACCGCCAGCGGCAGCCAGTTCAGCACCCCCTCCTCCGGACGCACCGACCACGGCCGGGACGTGCTGCGCATCGGCGGCAGGACCTTCATGCGCTGGCAGGTCGACCCCGCCCCCAGGGAGGACGTGGCGGCGGGCGAGAAAGCGCCGCCCGGCGAGTGGACCGTGGGGATGGACGACGGCTCCGAACTCATGGACGAGGCACTGGCCCGCACCATCGCCCCCTCACGTCTGGCGGCCGTGCTGGCCAAAGCCCTGACTGACCTGGAGAAAACACCCCCGCCGGCGAACGAGTCGAAGACATCGAGCACGTCCGGGCAGCAGCCGAGCGTGAACGGAACGCCCGCGCTCGGCATCGACACATCGGCCGGTCGCCTGCTGGTGACGAAGGCCAAGCCGCACCGGGTGCTGCGGCTGGAGGCCTACGACATCCGCGAAGACCTCTCCGACATGAGGGACCAGCTCGAGAACGGAGAGGTGCCAGCAGTCCCCCGTAGGGTGACCACCGGGCCGCTGGCGTCCGGCGACGGCGAGGGAATGGACCTGACCCCGGTCCTCGCCGACGCGGCCGACAAGATGCTCGACACCCTGGTCGAGTACGCCGACCAGCTCAAGGACGCGACCGACAAAGGCATCACCTTCACCCTCGATGGCGCGGGTGAGATGGACTGCAGCCCGTCGGGTTGCACCGCCACCCAGAACTTCACCGGAGATGTCTCCTCCATCGCCCGGAAGGAACGCGTCACCAAGGGCGAAGTCACCGCCGTGCTGAGCGCGACTTTCTCCATCGACGGCAAGCCCGCCGGTCAGTGCACCAGCCCACAGCGCACCTTCCCCCTCCGGGGCAGCAACGTCTCGGGCACCCTGAAGTGCTCCAACCCGGGAGCCGGGCCGCTCTACGCCTCGGTCGCGGCCCGCGTCCAGGCGCAGGCCGAGGCCGATGCCCGGGCGTGCGGCTGCAAGGTCCGGCTCACCTACCCCCTCCGCGCCAACACCTGGATCGACGCCCGCGCCCTGGCCAAGGTCGAAGCGCAGAAACTCGCCAACCAGGCGAAGACCGAGCAGGACGCCGCGGCCTGCGCCAAGCCGCACAGCTTCCCCTCCGGCACCCGGGTGCTGTTGGCGGACGGCACCACCCGGGCCATCGAGGACATACGTATCGGGGACCGGATCGCCGCCAGTGATCCGCACCTGGGGCTGACCGCCACGCGGCCGGTGACCAACACCTTCACCACCGAGGGCGACAAGGACTTCACCCGGCTCACCGTCACCACCGACCATGGGCCGGCCACGATCACGGCGACGGACCGTCACCCGTTCTGGCTGGAGGCAGACCAGAGGTGGAAGGACGCCGGTGACCTCCGGGTCGGCGATGAACTGCGCACCCCGAACGGCGCCGGCGTGGCCGTAACCGAGGTCCGCGACCAGCAGAGCCCGCAACGCACATACGACCTCACCGTCAATGGCCTGCATACGTACTATGTGCTGGCAGGGGATACGCCGGTCCTCGTTCACAACAGCGGCGACAAGTGCAATCTCAACAATCTCACCCGCGCGCAAGCCGACAACATCGCGACGTTCTTGGGATACACGAAGACCAAGAAGCTGTCCGCGGGTAAGACCCCCATCTGGGAGAACAAGAAGGCAGGGAGCGGCCAGCCCACATTCATCACCTTCGACCGGACCGGACACCATAAGGAGGCCGTGTTCAAGGGCTCCAACGACAAGAATCCCTTCCAGTCGACCAAGGACTCGGCCCGTGACGGAACCTACGGCCTGGACATCGGGCCGAACGGAGAGCTGCGGGGCCTCAAGTGGCTGAAGAAATGAGCAAGGAGCTGATCATCAGCCCTCGCAGCGAGAGCGCGCGCGAGGAGCTGGCGGACGCGGCTGCCTGGAGTCCGTACGCGGCGGAGCTTCGCCAGGTGCTCGCAGCCGTGATCGAGAAGAGCGGTGCCGACTTCCTGGAGGTCGGCTGGCTGCTGGTGAGTGAGCCCCTTCCCGAGGGGCAACGCGGCCTGCGCAACGGTGCGGTGGTCCGGCCGCCGCAGGCGATCGGTCTCGCCGAGGCAATGGCAGCCGGGCGCGGACCCTACTGTCAGCTCACCGCATCGGGCCGGCTTCAGATCGAGTCGGGATGGGACGGGGCGGTACACGTCTACACGACACCGGCGGTGGCCGCCGATCTGGCGGGACTCCATGGTGAGGGCGTGACGTTCCGGTGGCGAGACGCGGCTCCCGAACCCACGGAGGTCTCGGACCCCGTCGACGCCGTCGCGGACGACGGTTTCTGGGCGAAGGTGGCGGAGGCGTCCGAGCGCCTGACCCTGGTCTGCGAGCGCTGGGCGTACGGCGCTCACGGGTGCAGATGGTTCCGCGTGACACCGGAGAGCACAGCCGAAGTGGCCCGGCTGCTGTGGCCACGCTCGCTGGTCTGTGTGGCCACCGAGCCGGAGCTGAACCCCAGAGCGGAGCTCCTGGAAGACGACTTCACCGCTTTCGTGGCCCCGCTGCTGCACGGCGAACTGGCTCACCGTAACTACCCCGGTGGAGCCGACACACTCTGCGAGGTCACGAAGGACGGCTTCTCCCTCATGCTGGCCGATGCGGCGGTAGGCGACTGGTGCGCCGTCGTACCGGACGCGGACGGGGTGGCCAGGGGACAGTGGGAGAATCCGGGTACGAATAGTTGAGGCAGAGTGAATGCCCAGGTTTTGACAGCGCCCGGGGCGGTTCCCGAACCGGCCGACCCCCGGCCCGGCCGCGTCACCGTCGCGGTCGGGTGGTGCTCAGGTCGGCCGCGCCGCCGCCGCCCAGGAGTCCCGTGTGCCGCAGGGGTCCCTCGGCCTCCAGCCGGGCCAGCTCACGGCGGGCCACCCGCAGCACCACGGGCGGCAGCCCGGCCCGCGCGATCTGTGCCAGGCGAAGCCAGCGGGGCAGGTAGACGGCCGTACTGCGGTGCTCCACGGCAGCCGCGAGCCGGGCGGCGGCCAGGGCCGCCGGGTAGACGCGGCGGGCCGGCGGCGGCATGTGGCCGCGCAGCTCGCGCAGGACGGGGTAGCGGTCCGCGTCGCGGATCATGTCGGTGTCGATCCAGTTCAGGTAGCCGATACCGACGGCGACACCGTGGTGCGCCACTTCGGCGCGCAAGGAGTGGGCGAAGGCCTCCACCCCCGCCTTGGAGGCGCAGTAGGCGCTCATCATCGGTGCGGCGCCGATCGAGGCCAGCGAGGCGACCTGCAGGTAGTAGCCCTTCGTCGCCAGCAGGTCCGGCAGGAAGGCGCGGGCCGTGGCCGCGTTGCCGGTCAGGTTGACGTCGATCACGCGCCGCCAGCGGGCGGGATCCGAGGAGACGAACGGACCGCCCTCCGCGATACCGGCGTTGGCCACCACGGCGGAGGGGGTGCCGAGGTGTGTCCTGACCCGCTCGGCGGCGTCGGCCAGGGCGGCCTCGTCGGTGATGTCGACCTCGTGGACCAGTGTCCTCGTGGTCAGGCCGGCGGCCACCGCTTCGAGTCCCGCCTTCTCGTGGCCGAGCAGCGCCGGCCGGGCACCGCGCCGGGCCAGGTCGTGGGCGAGGGCGGCGCCGACCCCGCGTGCGGCGCCCGTGATCACGACCGTGCGGTCGCGCAGGGGGTGGGCGTTCATCGGCCGTTCCCTTCGTGGGCTCCGTCCCGGCCCGGGCGAGCCCGCGGGGTGGAGTCGGGGCGGGCGGTGTGGTCGGGGTGGCCGACGGTGCGGCGGGCTTCCTTCATCTCGGCCTCGTAGAGGTGGTCCCGGCCCTCGGCCAGTTCCTCGACGGCGGCCTGTCCGAGTTCCCTGAACGGCTGGTAGTACGTGGTGTCGTACGCCTCGACGATCTGGAACGTCCAGTGGCCGGGAATCACGTTGCGGCCGAGTACCTGGGTGCGCACCGTCTCGGCCCAGTCCGGATGCCCGGCCTTGTGCAGCAGTTCGACCGCCCGGTCCAGTTCGAGGTCGGCGGTGCCGGTGAGCTGGTGGAAGCTGTAGAGGTGGCCCCGGGCGCGCTCGGTCGTCTCCAGTGCCTTCGACAGCGATCCGAGCGCCTCCACCGTCTCGTCGCTGACGCCTTCGGGGCGCCGGTGGGCGTGGTCGGGGCCGTCGTCGTGTCCGGTCATCGTCTCGCCTCCGCCGGTGGTAGGTGGTGGTGCCGGGCCCCGCCGCGCCGGGGACGGTGCGGCCGGGCCGTGGGTGCGGCCGGCCCGGTCTGCGCGCCGGTCATCCGCCGTCTTCCCGGTGGCCCGCGTCCGGTTGCCTGCGGCCGGTGCGGTCCCGGTGGGTCAGCAGCCGCTGCGCCCCGGCCAGGCCCGGGGCCAGGGGGCGGCGCAGCGCGGCGCGTGCGGCGTTGGCGCCCGGCGCGCCGTGCACGCCGCCGCCCGGATGGGCGCCCGCGGACGCCAGGTACAGGCCCTTGACGGGCGTCTCGGGTCGCCCGGTGCCGGGCGCCGGGCGGAAGAACAGCTGCTGGTGCATGGCCGCGGTGCCGCCGTTGATGGCGCCGCCGTGCAGGTTCCGGTCGAGGGACTGGAGGGTGGGCGGGGCGAGGATGCGGCGGGAGCGGATGGCGGCCCGGAACCCGGGCGCGAAGCGTTCCACCTGCCGCTCGACACGGTCGGCCATGATCTCCTGCTCCTTGGCGTCCCAGGCGCCGGTGAGGGACTCGTCGCCCGCGTCCCCCGAGATGTCGTGCGGCACGTGCGTGTACGCCCAGGCGGACTCGGTGCCCCGGGGGGAGCGGGACGGGTCCGAGGTCGTCATCTGGCCGAAGAGGCAGAAGGGACGGTCCGGGACGGTGCCGGTGGCGAGCTGGGCGGCGAAGCGGGTGAGCTCGTCGAGACCGTCCGCGAGATGGACGGTTCCGGCGCCCGCGGCCTGCTCGCACCGCCAGGGCACCGGGCCGTCGAGCGCCCAGTCGACCTTGAAGGTGGCGAAGTCCCACTGGAAGCGCCGCAGGTCGGACAGGAGTTGTGCGGGAAGGTGCGCGGGGTCGAGGAGTTCGCCGTACAGGGAGGGCACGGCCACGTCCGCGAGGACGGCGCGGCCGGCCGCGACCGTCTCGCCGCCGGCCGTGCGCACACCGGCCGCCCGGCCGCCGCGTACGACGATCCGGTCGACGCGCTGCCCGCAGCGCAGCACCCCGCCGCGTGCCTCCAGGCGCCGCACCAGGGCCCGGGTGAGGGCTCCGGCACCACCGGCCGGCACGGGGAAGCCGTACGTCTGTCCCAGCATCGACATCAGCCAGCCGTAGCCGCCGCTGCCCGCGGCCTCCGGCGCCAGGTCGGCGTGGAGCGCGTTGCCGGCCAGCAGCAGCCCGCCGCCCTCACCCAGGAACTCCTCCTGCGCGAGACGGCGCACCGGCAGGATCAGGGTGCGCGCCATGCGCAGTCCGCCCGTGCCGCGCAGTCGGACGGCCAGCCGGGCCGTGGAACGGATCGGTGGGAACGGGGTGAACAGGGCGCCCAGGAGGTCCGGGCGAAGGGTCTGCCACGCGTCGTGCAGCCGGCGCCAGGCGGCTCCGTCGCCCGGCGCGAAGGCCTCCAGGGAGTCGGCGGTGACGTCGACACGACGGTCGAGCACCGCGCACCTGCCGTCGGACAGCGGGTGGGCGAGGACCTTCGGGGCATGACTCCAGCGCAGCCCGTGCTGCTCCAGCCGCAGCCCGGCGAGGACCGGGGAGGCGGCGGCGAGCGGGTAGAAGGAGCTGCACAGGTCGCTGACGAAGTCGGGGTGGGCGCCCCGGTCGTGGCGTACGGCGCCACCGGGCTCCGGCTGCTCCTCCAGGACCTCCACACTCCAGCCGGCGTCGGCGAGCAGATTGGCCGCGACCAGTCCGTTGGGGCCGGCCCCGATCACCACGGCGTCAGGCACGGGCGCCTCCCCCGTCGGGCTCCGGTGACACGACCTGTCCGAGCGGACGGCGCCGCTCCTCCTCGGCCGCCTCGCGCTCGCAGATCTTCGCCAGCCTGGCGAGCATGGTGCGGTGGCGGATCTGGATCAGGGCCTCCACGGCCACGTTGTGCACCAGGCCCCCCGCTCCCCGCAGCGGATGCTCGTCCACGATCACCAGGCTGTGGTCGCCCCAGGGGCGCACGTCGATGGCGATCCGTGCCGTGCCGAGCGGCCCGGCGAGAGCCTCGAGCTCCAGGGCCTCGCCCGGCACGCAGCGCCGGACCACGGTCTCGTTGGTCAGGCTCATGGGCCCGAAGCGCACCTCGAAGCCGATCGCCGAGCCGAGCTGCGGCCAGTGCCCGCGCACCGGCTCCGACGACGACGTGCCCACCACCCATTCCGCGTACCGGGTGCCGTCCGCGAGGACGGCCCAGACGGTCTGCGGGCTCGTACGAATCAGACGATGGCGAACTGCCACTTCTTCCTCCCGGGTCCGCGAGCGACACCAGTCAGCACTGAGTGCCCCTTCAGGCACGCGTCAACCGGCGGAGGGTGAGCGAAGGTGTGCGCCGGTGTCAGACCCCGTCGCGGGCCGGGGCCAGGGCCCAGCGGATGCCCGCGGTGACGGCGGTGCCGAGCGGGCGTACGCACACGCCCTCGGCCGGGGGTACGCGGGGCAGCCACAGCGCGCGGGAGGCCCAGCCCGGCAGCAGGGACACGGCGTTGGCGGCGAGGACGCCGTACGGCAGCCGGGCGAGCAGCGGTACGGGAGGGCTGAGCAGCAGGAAGCGGGCGGTGCTGCGCGCCTCGGGCGTGGCGAGCAGCTCACCGCGGTAGGCGGCCAGCCGCTCGGCGAGTCCGGCGCGGTCCACCGGGGGGTCGGGTATGCCGAGCGCGGTGGCGATGCGCGCCATGTCGGCGACGTACGCGTCGCAGCCCGCGTCGTCCAGCGGACGGGCGCCGTAGCTCTGGTGGGCGCGCAGGAAGCTGTCGACCTCGGCGATGTGCACCCAGCACAGCAGATGGGGGTCGGCGGCCCAGTACTCCGCACCGTCCGCGGTGGTGCCGCGCACCGTCTCGTGGACCGCCCTGACCCGGTCGACGGCCTGCTGGGCGCTGTCGGCGGTGCCGTAGGTGGTGACGGCGAGGAAGGTGCTGGTCCGCTGGAGCCGCCCCCAGGGGTCCCCGCGGAACCCGGAGTGCCCGGCGACCGCGGCCATGGCCAGCGGGTGGAGCGACTGGAGCAGCAGGGCCGACAGTCCGCCGATGAACATCGACGCGTCCCCGTGCACCCTTCTGACCGGCCGCTCGGGCCCGAACCAGCGCGGGCCCGGCGTGCCGTGGATGCGCGCGCGGTTGTCGGGGCCGTCCGGTCCGGCCACCCGGGAGAAGATCGCGTGACCGACCCGGTCGCGCAGCGCCGAGCCGCCTTCCGTCAGCAGTCCCATGGCTCGCTCCGCCCTCCTCGTGCCCCCCACGACCGGTGGACGCCCTACGCTACGTCTGCCCCGCCGCCCTGCCCGGAACCCCCGGGCACGCGGCCCGCCCGGCGGCTCAGGGGATGTCGCCCCGCCAGTCGTACACCCGGCCGCCCTCGCCGCGGGGCACGTAGACCGAGCGTCCGCCCGCGCCGTAGCGTCCTATCTCGGTGCGCAGACCGACGCCGTGCCTCAGTTCCGTCTCACCGCGGTCGGTGATGTCCAGCAGCAGGCCGTCCAGCGGCCCGCCGGCCAGCTCCACGTACGACCGTCCGTCGCGCGGCCCGGGATCATCGTGATCCGCCCCGTAGACCCTGCCGCGCATGAACTCCAGCTCGTCCATACCGGCAGGGTGGCATCCGCCACTGACAATCGGTCCAAGGCGGTGCCGCTCGGATCATGCCGGGGTCGCG
Organism: Streptomyces griseoloalbus; assembly: GCA_014650015.1. Taxonomy (GTDB): domain Bacteria; phylum Actinomycetota; class Actinomycetes; order Streptomycetales; family Streptomycetaceae; genus Streptomyces; species Streptomyces griseoloalbus. The sequence goes on along the minus strand of BMUD01000010.1, from coordinate 70,816 downwards.
GGGCGCGGCACGCGCGTCCGCCGCGTCGTCGTCGGTCGCCGGGGCTCCGCCCTGGCGGCCTCCTCCGCCTCGCAGCCGCACACACCGGACCCCGCTCGGCTCGACCGCAAGGCGCCGTTGGCTGGAGTCGGCCTGATCCGAACGACACCGCTAGCAGTCGGGGGCAACGGTGCCCGCCGCCCAGGGCTCCGGTGCCCGGCCGTCGCTCCAGGCGAGCAGGGCGTCGCGGTCGACGCACACGATGCCGCACTGCTCGGCGTACTCCGCGGCCGGCGTGGTGAAGTCACTGGTGGTGACGACGAGGGCCACGTCCGCCTCGTGGACGGCGAAACAGGTGCCGCCGAAGCGTTGCAGATCCTGGGAGCCGACCTTGTTGTCGTCGCCGTAGCGCTTGCACTGGATGACCAGGCGGCGGCCCTCGGGGGACAGGGCCACCACGTCGGCCCCCAGGTCGCCGGCTCCGCCGACGACCTGCACCTGTGAGCAGCCGTCGCGTACGCACAGGGCCGCTATCGCCTCCTCGAACTCCTCGGGGTTCAGCGCCTCGTAGTCGATGGCGCGGGCCGTCGGCGGTGCCGGTGCCGGTGAAGGCGTGTCCAGGGCGTCGAGTGCCTCCGTGGTGGCCTGCTCCAGGGCCTCGCCCGCCCGGCGGGCGATCCGCGCCGCGGACAGCCGCCGCCGTCTGCGTCCGTGGGCCAGAAGGGCCGCGGCGACCACGCACAGCAGGACGACGGCCCATACCGGGCGCCGCTGCGCCACCCCGGCCAGCGCGCGCACCGCGAAGCCGGCGATGATCAGGGCCGTGGCGAGCAGGCCGAAGAACATGGCCGTCGCACGCAGGTCGAAGCGGCGCCCGCGGGGCATCGGACGCGTACGGCGCTGGGGCATGGTCACCGTGGTGGTTCCTCTCTGTGGCGGCCGACAGGACGTGCACCCGGGGTCACGCGGACCACCGAAGATCACTTACGCCGTCTGCCCGGCTTCGGACCGTTCACCGGCGTGCCGCACATCCGCGTGGGGTACATGCGGTGTGTGCTGACTGCGGCAACCCAGGGAGGCGGACGGTGGACTGGCGGGGTTTCGCCCAGCAGATGGCTTCCATGGCCCGTGATCTTCTGGCGGAACAGACCCTCGACGCCACGCTCGGGCAGATCACGAGTTCGGCGGTGGAACTCGTCGACGGCTGCGACGCCTCCGGAATCCTCGTCCTGCGCCGGGGCCGGGTGAGTTCGGTGGCGCCCACCGAACAACTCGTGACCGACAGCGACCGCCTCCAGGAGAGTCTGCGCGAAGGTCCCTGCTTCGACGCGGCCCGGCCCGAGATCTCCGAACGGGTCTTCCGCATCCCCGACTTCACCGAGGACCCCGAACGCTGGACCTCCTTCGTGCCCCGCTGCCGGGAGCTCGGGGTGGGCAGCATGATGGGGTTCCTGCTGTACACGCGCGAGGAGGAGCTGGGCGCCCTCAACATGTACTCGCGCAAGCCCGGGGCGTTCACCGAGGACAGCGAGACGGCGGGCTGGCTGCTGGCCTCCCATGCGGCGGTCGCCTTCTCCAGCGCCCTGAGCGACTCCCAGTTGCAGGAGGCCCTCGCCACCCGGCACACGATCGGCGAGGCGATGGGCATCCTGATGGGCCGCCACCACATCACCGAGGACCAGGCCTTCGAGATCCTGCGCACGCAGTCCCAGCGCACCAACACCAAACTGCGTGAGGTGGCGCGCCGGGTCTGCGAGACGGGCGCCGTGGATCAGTGAGCCGTGCGGCGGCGGACGCTCCGGGAGGTGCTCAGCGCCCGCCCGTCCAGGTGTGCGCGACGTCGATCACGATGTGGTCCTGTACTTGCAGGACGCGGAACGGCAGTCGTGCGCGTACGCCGAGGCCGACCTGGGTCTCGCCCTCGAAGCTGCCGGCGAACCGTGTGTCCCGGAAGGTGCGGTACCCGGTGAGGTCGACGCCCGGCAGCGGGCGTCCGGCGCGCGCCGGGTAGGCGGGCTCGCCGTTCGCGGGGTCGTACGAGGGTGCGGCCACCCGCACCTCGAGGACGGCGCCGCCGGCGAGGGGGATGTGCCGGCCCGATCCGTCCTGGTGGAGGCGGTCGACGTACCGGACGGTGTAGCCGAGGCCACCGCGCGCGGTGCCGGGCAGGTCGACGACCATCCGGTCGTAGCAGGCGTGCCGGCCGGTCCTGATGTTCCGTACCGGGGTGGTCGTGGTGTCGGCGTCGGACTTGGCGAGGCCGCCCCAGCCGGTCGGGCAGGCCGTGGTCCGGACGGCCGCCGTCGGGGTGGCGACGGCCGGGACCGCCGCCGTTGCCAGCGCGGTGCCCACGAGCGCCAGAGTCACACAGATTGTCCTTGTTTCAAGCATTTTCGGCCCCCTGGGCTCACATCCTTCTGATATCAGGTGAGACGATCGGGATGCCCCGAAGGTTGCGGCTGTGGTCCGGCCGGTCGCCGGACCGCCCGGCATGGCACATCCTGGTGGGGAGCGAACGAATGTCCCATGCGTCCGCACCGGGAGGGCGCGCCATGGATGATGCAGCCGCCGCACCGCGCGGGGAGCGGCCGGCAGTCGTGCTCGGCGGGGGTGCGGAGGAGGACCGGGGCGCGACGGAGCACCGCGGCGGGGACGGGGCGGCGCGGATCGAGGACGCGCTCGCGGAGTCCGCGGTGGCGGCGGTGCGGGACATCCAGGGCTACGGCGGACTGGTGTATCTGCGTTCGCGTGACCGGCGCTCGCTGGTGCTCTGCATGGTGTGCGGTGTTCCGCGGTCGCTGCTGAGGTCCTGGTGGCGGGTGCCCGTGGGCGGTGCGCTGCCGATGTCCGAGGCGTATCGCAGCGGCGAGAGCCTGTGGCTGCCGAACGAGGCGGCGACGATGCTGCGCTTCCCGCAGTTCACCGCCGCGTTGCCGTACTCGTTCGCCTCCGCCTACCACCCCGTGCGGGTTGGTGGCGCATGCGTGGGAGTCCTGACCGTCCTGCGTTCGGCCAACCGGGAGCCGGTGAGCGAGCAGACGGTACGGGCGGTGCTGCACGGCGCCGTGCGGGACATGGAGGAAAGCCTCACCGCGTTCGCCCGGCAGGTGCCCGGACGGACGGACCCGGACGCCGTCGCGTACGCGATCGACTACGACGACCAGCCGGTGAGCGTGCGGCTGCCCACTCCGCCCGCCCGGACCGTGTCGGTCGGCATGATCGAGTGGGACCTGGACGGCGACCGGTGGTCCGGGGACGACGACGCGCTGTCCCTGCTGGGTGTCACCCGGGACGAGTTCGGCGGCACCATGGCGGAGGTCGAGGACCGGGTGTCCCCCGACGACCTGTACGAACTGCGGGCGAGCCGACGGGAGGCGGCGGACACCGGACAGGTCAGGGGGCGGCACTTCAGGGTGCTGGACGAGATCGAGGAAGACGGGCACACCCGCTACCGGCCGGTCGAGCTGTGGGGACATGTCGTACGGGCGGAAGGGGCCACCCGGCTCCTGGTGGGCGCCGTCGTCGACGCGGCCGGTGGCGTCACCGCGGCGGAGGCCGCCGAGCGGCTGCCCGACGGACTGTTCTCCCTGGACCAGGACGGAAGGATCGTCTACGCCAACCGCCGCTGCCAGGAACTGCTGGGGTGCGACCTGGAACACATGCTCGGCCACTATCCGTGGGAGGTGCTCACCTGGCTGCGCGATCCGGCGTACGAGGACCGCTACCGGGCGGCGATGCTGTCGCAGGAGCCGGTGTCGTATCTGGTTGACGACCCGGAGGGCGTCTGGCTGGGGTTCGTGCTGTATCCGGGGGTGCACGGGCTGACCGTGCGCGTGTTCCGCACCAACGCTCCCGCCAGGACGGAGCAGGGCCGGAATCTGTCGCCGGTCGGCGGGGCCACCGCGGCGCCGCCGTCGGAGCTGGTCGGAACGGCCCGCGCGGGGGCCCTCTACCGCGTGGTGCAGATGGCCAGCGTGCTGACCGAGGCGGTCACCGTCAGGGATGTGTGCCGGGCCGTCGCCGAACAGGTGCTGCCCGGGTTCGGCGCGCAGGAGATCGCCCTGTACACGATCCGCGACGGGCGGATGTACCTGATCTGGGAGTCCGGCTACCCGGAGCATTTCCTCGACCGTTTCGAAGGGGTCCCGCTCGACGCCGACCTGCCCGGCGTGCACGCCCTGACCACCCGGCTGCCGCTGTTCTTCGAGTCGCCCGAAGCGCTGGTCGACGCCTATCCCGGGCTCACGCTGGACCCGATGAACGCCTGGTCGTTCCTGCCGTTGATCGCCTCCGGCCGTCCGGTCGGCTCCTGCATCCTCGGCTGGAGCACCCCGCACCGGTTCACTCCGGAGGAGCGCAGTGCGCTGACCGCGCTGGGCGGGCTCACCGCGCAGGCGATGGAGCGGGCCCGGCTCTACGACGCGGAGTCGGCCGTGGCGCGCGGGCTGCAGGAGGGCCTGCTGCCGCACCGGCTGCCCGCCATCGACAGGATGGTGACCACCGGCCGCTATCTGCCCGGCACGCAGGGCATGGCCATCGGGGGCGACTGGTACGACGTGATCAGGACGGGGCGGGGGGTGGCGCTGGTCATCGGTGACGTGGAGGGGCACAGCGTCGGCGCCGCGGCGGTCATGGGGCAGCTGCGCAGCGCGGTGCACGCCTTCGCCGCCAGCGGCCGGCCACCGCAGGAGGTCATCACCCATACGAACCAGCTGCTGACCGAGCTGGAGACCGACGTCTTCGCCACCTGCTGCTACATCGAGCTCGATCCGGGAACCGGCCGCGCCCTGGCCGTCCGGGCCGGTCATCCCCCGCCCCTGCTGCGCCACCCCGACGGACGCACCGAGAGCCTCAACCTGCCCGGTGGCGTGCTGCTCGGTGTGCAGCCGGACGCCGTCTACCCCGTCACGACACTCACGCTGGCCCCCGGCAGCGTCTTGGCGCTCTACACGGACGGGCTCGTCGAGACGCCCGGCAGCGACATAGAGACGGGCATCGAGGCCATCCGCGACTGTCTGGCCCGCGAGCGCACCGACTCGGTCGAGCGGCTCGCCGACCAGCTGATCAGGACCGCCCGCCGGACGGAGGACCGGCCGGACGACGTGGCGCTGCTGCTGACGGCGTACGACTGCGCCGGCGCACGCTGAGATCCGCGTCGCACCGGCCGACCCCGGGCGGTCTCACAGGCAGTAGCGCACCAGCCACTCGTCGGGGTCGTAGGCGTTCCGGGCCGGGTCCGGCGCGACGGCCGGCTGTTCCTCGACCATGTCCTCCGGCCGGACCGGCTCCGGGAGACGTCCGAAGCGGGCGTGGCGTGCGGTCGCCGCCGCCGCATCCGTGTCCTCGTGCGCGCGCACCGTCCCCTTGTCCACGGCAACTCCCCTCTACGGCCGGCCGACGCTCCCCCTCGGGCAACACCGCGGCCTCCGCGCCAGTGTCACACACCGGTGGCCGGAAGCATGGCTTCCGTCATAGCCACTGGCGGCCGGTACTGATCAACTCCTCACATGCGCAGCACTTTCCTCTCCCTCCCCGCCGCCCTCACCGGCGTCCTGCTCCTGACCGCGTGCGAAACCGAGCAGGCTGACGGGCCGAGCGCCCAGCCTCCGCCGTCCGGTGCGTCCTGCGATGGACAGCCCTCCCACGCACCGCACCCGTCCCTGCCCGGGAAGGCCGCCGAACAGGAGCGCGAGGCGGTGCGGATCACCGGCTACGGCGGCGGAAGCCGGGGCTGCGCCCTGTTCGAGGTCACCCACACGGGGTCCGAACCCCACACCTACACGGTCACGTTCGACCTCCTGTCCGACGCGGGGGCCGTGCTGGACAACACCGAGCGGACCGTCGCGGGCGTCGAGCCCGGCCGGACCGTCTCCGGCAGGATCGAGCTGGGCGAGTCGATGGCGGGCCCACAGAACGTGAGCCGGGTACGGATCGCCAAGGTGCGCAGCGTCCCGGCGGACGAGGCACCGTCCACGACGGGTCCCTGCCCGGCCTCCGGCCTGCGGGTGTACGCCGACGACGGCGATGCCGCCATGGGCCTGCGGGTCGTCTCGGTACATCTGGAGAACTGCGGCACCCGGCCCTACTCGCTGCACGGCTACCCCGACGTCCAGCTCCTCGACGAGGGGCACGAGCCGGTGGACGGCGTGCGGATCCTGCACGACGGCGGTTCCGTCGCCGGCGGTACGGGAGCGGACGGTCCCGCCCTGCCGCTCGTGCTCGAGCCGGGCGAGGGCGCCTGGGCGGGCCTGGTGTGGCGCAACACCGTGCAGGCGGGCACGCCCGTCAACGCGCCCTACGTGCGGGTGCGGGCGAAGTCCGGCGCGGACTGGGTGACGGTCGTCCCGGAACTCGATCTCGGGACGACGGGGAAGCTCGGGATCGGCCCGTGGAAGAAGCGGGAGGAGGAACCGCAGGACAGGCCGCCGTCGTCGCCCTGACGCGCGATCGGTCCACGACGACGGGGGCGAAGTGGACCCCGAAGCGGACCGCCGTGCTGCCCGGCGTCGGGCCGGCGCCCTGGGCCGGGCCGTACGACCGCGCCGCCCCGACCCCCGCCCCCGCCCCCTGCCGGGGCGGCGGCGGCCCGCGTCCTCGGCACCGGGCCGGGGCGGAGGAGGGACGGAGCCGGGGGCGGACGTGCCGTGACGGCCGGTCGGTCCGGGGAAACGGAGGACGGCGGCGGGACCCGGGGGTTCCGCCGCCGTCCGACCGAGCGCGTGGCAGGGGAAGGGATCAGGTCACGTGCGCCGCACGCGGCGCAGTACGACGAAACCGGCGATGACCAGGACCGCGCCCGCCGCGGCGGGCCAGAGCTGGGTGCCGGTCTCGGCCAGCCCGCCCGTCACGGCCTGCGGCTCGGTCCCGTCCACGGCCGAGGCGTCGCCGCCACTGGCCGGCGTGCCGGCGCCGGGCGTCTCCTGGGCCGCCTCGTCGCCGTCCTCGCCCTCGTCGGCGTCGTTGCTCCCGGTCCGGCCGCCCGCGCCCGTGTCGTCCTCGGCCGAGGGCGAGGCGTAGACCTCGGGCTGCTCGCCGCCCTCGGGCGTGGCGCCCTCGTCCACCGGCTCCTCGGTGCCCGGCTCCTCGGTGCCCGGCGCGTCGGCCGGGGGCTCCGACGGGTTCTCCTGCTCCGCGTCACCGGGTCCCTCCGCACCGTCACCGGGCTGCTCGCCGCCGTCACCGTTGCCGCCCTCGTCCGGGGCACCGGGAGAGGGCGTGGGTTCCTGGGGCTCCTGCGGCTCCTGCGGCTCCCCGCCGCCCGGCTCCTCGCCGCCGCCGGCACCCACGCCGCAGGTGCGGCCACTGTTGATGCAGTCGACCATCTCCTGCATCAGGTCCTCGTCGAAGACGTTGATGAAGTCGCCGTGGTCCGTGACCGGCTTGTGCAGCTGCTCCGGGAAGGAATCCACCGCGAACAGCGGTGTCGTCCGCCCGCCGTCGTCCAGGCTCGGCGCGTCGACGTCGTAGACGATGCGCTGGACCAGTTGCGGCACGGGGCGGAAGCCGGACGGGCAGGTGCCGTCGGCGTCCGCGAACGCCATGTGCGTACGGTGGTTGGCACTGTCGATGTTGCGGCCGTCCCAGCAGCTCTGGAAGTCGAACGTGCGGACGACGTCACTGCCCTGCGGGCACAGCGGGTACTTGTCCTTCAGCTGCCGGTCCTCGAAACCGGTGCAGCTCCAGGAGGCGTTGGCGTTGGCGGGGCCGTTGACGAAGGACTTGGCGTCGCCGGTGATGATGCGCAGCAGCCGCGGCATGGCGGTGACCTCGCCGCGCGGGTTGCCCACGAAGGTCAGCGTGACCTCCTTGGGCGTGACGATCTCACCGGCGTTGCCCTCGATGCCGCCGCCCGGGGAGTTGGCGTCCTGTTCCTGGGTTCCGTTCTGCAGCCGCAGGACGGGCCAGTAGTACGACGACCTGTCTCCCCGGTCCTCACAGCTCGTGTCCGCCTTGGCCAGTTCCTCGTCGCTGGAGAAGGCGTTGGTGGACTGGTTGCCGATGTAGTCGTGGAAGTGGTGGGCGCCGTTGCTGACGCCGGGGGCGGCGATCACGTTGTCGGAGTTGAACAGGCCGTTCTCGTTGACTCCGCAACTGCTGGTGAAGGTTCCGCGCGAGGCGCCCTTCGTCACCTTCGGCTCGACGACGTCGGGCCGCACGCTTTCGATGTCCGCGTAGTCCGCGGCGACGGGACCGTTGCCGGCCTGGCCCCCGTTGCCGCCCTGGCCCTGCTCACCCTTCTGGCCGCCGCCACCGTCCTGACCGCCGCCGTCCTGACCGCCGCCGTCCTGGCCACCATCGTCCTGACCGCCGGTCGGCCGGCCGGACGCGTTGCCGGAGTCGCGCACGGCGCAGGCGGCGAGTTCGTCGAGGCCCGCGGGGCGGTCTCCCACCTTGTCGATGGCGGCGGCGATGCGCTCGAGGGTCGCGGACCGCTCCTCCTCGAGAGGACCGACGATTTCGTCGTCCGCGAAGCCGGCGTCCTGCCGTACGGCCCCGGCCGATTCCCCGAGGCGTTGGTAGGCCTGGGCGATCTGCTCGTCCAGGGCGGCGAGTTCCTTGTCGACCTCGGGTCGCGCCTGCTCGGGGACCGCCGTGAGGCTGGTCGCCACATCCGGGCAGTCGATGGTGGCACCGCCCAGCACCCGCGCCTGACCCGTTCCCTCGACGGGGGCGTCGTCCACCGTCGCGGAAGCGTAGACATTGGCCGCCATCAGCCCCCCTCCGCCCAGGATCAGCGCGACCGCGGCAAAGGTCGCGCGCTGTGGACCTCTTGGGCGTCTGCGTGTGTTGCGTGCCAAGGCAGTACTCCTACGCTTCTGTCGCGGGGGTCGGCAGGGGATTCCCACGCCCCATACGCAGGCGGACCGCCGTGTGTTCAAGGCCCTCACGACTTCTTCGCGCGATCCCAGGAGACGCAGACGCGGAAAAGCCCCGAGTCCCCGCCGGACGGAGCGCGTCCGGCGGGGACTCGGGACGGAGCGACGAAGTCCCGCCGCTTCAGCCGAAGTTCACGTCACTGCACAGGAAGTACGTCTGGTCCATGTGCGAGGCCTGCCAGATCGTGTAGACGACATGGCGGCCACTGAGCCCGGACGTGCTCACCGGGATCGAGTAGTTCTGGCTGGGGCCGTACGCACCGGTGCGGGCCACCAGCTGGAGGTCGTCCCAGCCCAGTTGCTGGGTGGCCGGGTCGAAGCCCTGCCGGGTGACGTAGACGAGGAAGTAGTCCGCGCCGTGGCTGGCCTGGTCGTACAGCTTGATGGTGAAGTCGTCGTTCACGTTCGTCGTCTTCCAGGCGCCCACCGTGTCCAGGGAGTTGTAGCGCCCGCCCTCCGTGCGCCCGCCGCTGCACAGCTGCCCGTCGGGCACGACGGCCTGGAAGTTACCGGCGGAGCCGTTGCGGTAGAGGCCGTTCCAGTTCCACATGGCGTTGGGGTTGTCCTGCCATGCCTGCCAGCACATGGGGTCCTGCTGCGCCATCGCCGGGTTCTGGAAGTCACTCCCCCAGCGCTGCCAGCAACCGTAGTTGCGGGACGCGGGGTCGAGCACGGAGCCGTGGGCGACGGCGGTGCCGCTCCAGGGGATCAGACAGAGCAGCGCGGCGGCGATGACGCTGAGGGCGAGCGTCACACGGGATCGAAGCGGGATCAACACGTCATGACCATGCCAAGTCATGAATCCTTCTTTCCACTGTGGGGGTTGTGGGGATAGGGGTGCGCGACCCACGAAGGGACAGTGGGAGCGCTCCCAGTGCACAGGCTGCGCTTCCCATAGCGGAGCGGCAACGGTGATTCACGCCACTTCCCCATGGGTTGTGGCGCGTTCGACGCGTTCGATGGACGAGGGCGCCGGTTCGCCGGACCGGTTCGTCGAAGTGGCTCCGGCGAACCGGTCCGACCGGTTCGTCAGAGCCGGTCGAGATCCCCCGTCGTACGCCCGAGGCAGACGACCGAGTCGTCCATCGGCGCGTCGATCTCCTCGAAGCCCATACGGTCGTAGAAGGCCCGGGCGGGCTTGTTGGCCGTCGCCATGACGAGATGGACGGACGCCACTCCCCTGTCCCGCAGAGCCGCGAGGAAGGTCCGCATCAGCTTCCGGCCGTACCCGCGGCCCTGCCACTCGGGCAGCAGGTCGATGTGCAGATGGGCGGGCCAGGCGGCCAGCTCCGGGACGACCATCCGCTCGGGGTGGTGCAGCAGCCGGGCCATCGCCTCGTCCGGGGTCTGCGGCTGCCCCGACGGTTCGGGGTGACGGTCGGCGACCAGGGGCAACCACACGGCGCGGAAGTCCTCGGCGAAGCGGGCCGTGTCGGCGGTGCCGAGGATGTAGCCGACCGCGCGTCCCGAGCCGTCGTCCAGCACGAAGGCCAGCTCCGGCTCCAGATGGGCGTAGGGGGCCGCGAAGGTGTCCGGGAAGACGCCGGGGTCGGTGTAGAAGGGGCGGCTGTCCTGGCCGTTGTGCGCGGTGCGGACGCAGATGTCGTCGAGGACCGGCCGGTCCTCGAGGCGGTACGGACGAATCCTGGGGGGCTCGGTCATGCGCGGCATCCTCCATCCATGGGAGCGCTCCCACAACCCTTTTGCACCAGGGACGATGCCCGGACACCCTGGATTGACGGGCCGGTCCCCGGTTACCCGGCGGCCATGAAGCTGCATATCCCGGGGCGAAACGACCGACAAGCCCCTCAGAGCGTGACGGACGAGCACCGTCCGGGCGACCGGGCGGAGCGCGTGGCCGATGAGCCCGGGCCGGGCGACGAGGTGGAACGGGCGGCGCCGGACACGCCGGGCAAGCTGCCCAAGGGGGCGTGGGGCGCCGCGCTGAAAGGCAGTCTGCGCGAGTTCAAGGACGACGAACTCACCGACCGGGCCGCCGCCCTGACGTACTACGGCGTGCTGTCGCTGTTCCCGGCCCTGCTGGCTCTGGTGTCGCTGCTGGGCCTCACCGGCAGGTCCACCACGGACAAGGTGCTGGACAACCTGCAGCAGCTCGCCCCCGGCGCGGCCCGCGACATCATCACCCGGGCGGTGCAGCAGCTGCAGGGCAACGCGGGCATCGGCTCGATCATGGCGATCGTCGGTCTGGTTCTGGCCGTCTGGTCCGCGTCGGGCTATGTGGCGGCGTTCATCCGCTCGGCGAACGCGGTCTACGACATTCCCGAGGGCCGTCCGGTGTGGAAGGTGCTGCCGGTGCGGCTGGGGGTGACGGTCGCGCTCATGGTGCTGGCCGTGGTCAGTGCGCTGATCGTGGTCTTCACCGGTGGGCTGGCCCGTCGTGCGGGCGACACGCTCGGTGTGGGCGACACCGCGCTGACCGTGTGGTCGATCGCCAAGTGGCCGGTCCTGGTCGTCCTGGTCGTCGTCCTGATCGCCCTGCTGTACTGGGCGGCCCCGAACGCCAAGGTCAGGGGATTTCGGTGGATCACGCCGGGGAGCTTCCTGGCACTGGTGATCTGGCTGATCGCCTCCGGAGGGTTCGCCTTCTACGTCGCCAACTTCGGTTCCTACAACAGGACCTACGGCACGATGGCCGGTGTCATCGTGTTCCTGATCTGGCTGTGGATCACCAACCTGGCCATTCTGCTGGGGCTGGAGTTCGACGCGGAGATCGCCCGGCAACGGGCCATCGCCGGCGGTCATCCGCCGGAGGCGGAGCCCTACACGCAGCCGCGCGACACCCGCGCGTGGGACGAGCAGGACCGGCGGCGCATGGACGGGGGCTGACGGCACCGGCGGCCGGTCTCAGCCCATCAGGCCGGCGGCGAGCGTGGCGCCCAGTTCCCAGCACCGTTCGACGGCGGACCTGTCCGGCTCCCCGGTGACGGTCACGGTGTCGGCGGCGCGGCGCCAGCCGAGCCCCGTCGTGATCGACTCGATGCCCCGCACGGCACCCGTGACGTCGTTGCCGCCGTGCACGTAGTACCCGAAGGGCCGGCCCCGGGTGGCGTCCAGGCACGGGTAGTAGACCTGGTCGAAGAAGTGCTTGAGCGCCCCCGACATGTACCCCAGGTTGGCCGGGGTGCCGAGGAGGTAGCCGTCGGCGTCCAGGACGTCGGTGGCGGTGGCGGACAGCGCCGCGCGGCGCACCACCCGGACGTCCTCGATCTCCGGGGCGGTGGCACCGGAGAGGACGGCTTCGAACATCGCCTGACAGTTGGGCGAGGGCGTGTGATGGACGATCAGCAGTGTCGGCACGCACCGACCCTGCCTGCCGGTCCCCCCGCCCGCAAGCCGGGCCGGTGCCACGCCGCGGCCCGTTCCCCGTTGTGGGGGCGCGACGGGAGTGACACGATGCCCCGCATCGGTACACGGACACGGGGGTGCGTTGTGGTCGACGAGGAACACGGGTCACCGGCGGCGGCGGTCTTCGACGCGCTGGGCAGCGAGTACGAGAAGGCGTTCGCCTCCTCCTCGGCCCACCGCGCGTCGCTGGACCGGCTGCTCGCACGGCTGGCGCCCGGCAGCCGGGTGCTGGACGTGGGCAGCGGGACGGGACGGCCCACGTCCGCCGCGCTCGCCGCGGCCGGGCACCGGGTGCTGGGTGTCGACGTGTCCCCGGTGATGGTGCGGATCGCCTCCCGGCAGGTGCCCGAGGCCGAGTTCCGGTGCGCCGATGTGCGCCGTATGACGCTCGAGGACGGTTCGTTCGACGCGGTCTGTGTGTACTTCGCGCTGCTGCAGATGTCCCGGACGGAGCAGTCGGAGCTCGTGGGCCGGCTGGCCCGGGCGCTGCGTCCGGGCGGCCTGCTCGTGCTGGCCACGGTGCCGCTGGACGTCGAGGAATTCGACGGGGTGTTCATGGGGCAGCCCGTGCGCGTGACCAGTTTCGCGGCCGAGGACGTCATCGCCCTCGTGCGCGGGGCGGGCCTGACGGTGGAGTCGGAGCAGAGCGTGATGTTCAGCCCGACCCACCCCGACGCCATGCCGGAGCCGCAGCTGTTCCTGCACTGCCGGCGCGGGGAGGCGGAACCCGGCGGCTGACGCCCCACGGCACCGGCTGTCCGGTCTCACGCGATCTCCATGATTGTCCGGCGCGCAATCAGGTACCCGCATCGCGTTCCCCATCGGAAAGCGAGGTACCTGGTCCATGTCGCAGGTAGAGGAATCGATCGAGGTCGACGTCCCCGTCCGCACCGCCTACAACCAGTGGACGCAGTTCGAGAGCTTCCCGGAGTTCATGGGCGGCGTCGAGCGCATCGAGCAGCGCACCGACACGCTCACCCACTGGGTGACGAAGATCGGCGGCGTCCAGCGGGAGTTCGACGCCGAGATCACGGAGCAGGTTCCGGACGAGCGCGTCGCGTGGACCACGGTGAACGGCGAGGCGAGGCAGGCCGGTGTCGTCACCTTCCACCGTCTGCGGGACACCACCACCAAGGTGATGCTGCAGATGGACTTCGACCCCGACGGGCCGGCCGAGAACGTGGGTGACAAGCTCGGCTTCGTCAAGCGGCAGGTGAGCGGTGACCTGAAGCGGTTCAAGGAGTTCATCGAGCAGCGCGGTCTGGAGACGGGCGCCTGGCGCGGCGAGGTCTGACCCGGGCGCCGTCCGGGCGCCCGGACGGCTGTTCACCGGCACGTACCGAGGCGGAGCGGCCACCGCTCCGCCTCAGCCCGTCATCCGCCTGCGCCATGTCGGCTCGACCTGCCGCCACTCGGTCTCCCACTGCGCCAGGCGCCGCCGCCGCATCCGGGCCCGGACGAGCCATCCGCCGAGCAGGACCGAGCCCCCGGCGGCGACGGCGACCGTGACACCGGCCATGACGATCTGGAAGCTCGCCTCGGCGCCCTCGGGCGGTGCGGAGACGAGCCGCCCCGAGGGGTCCGTCCACACGGTGACCGCGGTGCCCGCCCTGCTGCCCGGTTCGACCTCCGCGCGGCCCGTGCGGCGGGTGCCGTCCGGGGCGGTCCATCGCACCTTCGCCCAGACGCCGCCGTCCCCGTTCTCCGTCACGGGTGTGGACGGTGCGTGAGCGGCGTCCTGGGCGACCACGGCCGGGACGGTGCGGGTCCGCTCCCGGCGCTCGGCGAGCGACCCGTCCACGGCGCCGGCCGCCACCAGACCGCAGAACGCCCCGAGCAGCAGGGCGAGGACAAGGGTGGCGAGCAGTACCCAGGCCTCGAGCAGATCGCTGCGGCGACGCAGCGGGTTCCTCCGCCATCGCCACAGCCGCACCCTGCGGGGCCGCGGACCCTGCGTCCTGGCCATGGGAGGTCACCTCCTCGCACGGGTACCTCCAGGGTGGACCCTTGGGCCCTCGTCCCGCACAGGCCGCACGACCCGTTCTGCCGCGCGCGGCCGTCCGGGGCGGCGACGACCGGCGGCGGTCCGTGCCGACTGGCGTACGGCCCGTCAGACCGTCGGGTGGACGGGGACCACCTCGTGCTGCGGCACACCGAGGACGACCTTGAGCGCCCCGGTCTCGGCGGCGTTGCCGAAGACGTCGTACGCCTCCTGCATCAGGTCGAGCGGGAACGTGTGGGTGACCATGCGGCGCGTGGGCAGCCGGCCGGCGGACGCCATCCGCAGCAGGGTGGGGGTGGAGTGGGTGTCGACGAGTCCGGTGGTGATGGTGACGTTCTTGATCCACAGGTCCTCGAGGTGCAGGGTGGCGGGAGCGGCGTGCACACCGACGTTGGCGACATGTCCGCCGGGCCGCACCACCCGGGCGCACAGTTCGAAGGTCTCCGGCACGCCCACCGCCTCGATGGCCACGTCCGCGCCGAGCCCGCCGGTGAGGTCGGCGATCAGCTGTTCGGGCGCCTCGCTCGCGTCGGCCACGGCCTCGGCACCGAACTCCTTCGCGGCCCGGAGCCGGGAAGCGGCCAGGTCCACGGCGACGATGCGCTCGGGCGCGAACAGCCGGGCGGTGGCGATCGCGGCCAGCCCGACGGGCCCGGCGCCGACCACGACGACGGTGTCGCCGGGACGCACCCGCCCGTTGAGCACGCCCACCTCGTAGGCGGTGGGGAAGATGTCGGACAGCAGTACGGCGTCCTCGTCCGCGAGCGCGCCGGGCAGCAGATACACCGAGAGGTCGGCGTACGGGACACGGACGTACTCGGCCTGGGTGCCGTCGACGTGGTGGCCGAGGATCCAGCCCCCGCCGCCCCGGCACTGGCCGTACATACCCTCGCGGCAGTAGCCGCAGCGACCGCAGGCGGAGACGCAGGAGACCAGGACCCGGTCCCCCGGGCGGACCGTGCGCACGTCGCCGCCGGTCTCGACGATCTCACCGACCGCCTCGTGACCCAGGACGGTCCCCGGGCGGACCTCGGGCACGTCGCCCTTGAGGATGTGCAGGTCCGTCCCGCAGATGGTGACGGCCTCGACCCGCACGATCGCGTCGTCGGGTTCCTTGACTGCCGGGTCGGGAACCTCCTCCCAGGCGGACTGCCCTGGGCCGTGGAAGACGTAGCCCTTCATGCCGATCCTCACCCTTCTCGCCGTGCGGCGGGCCGCGGCGCCGGGCGCGCCCGCGCCCGCCTCGCGTCGGCGGATCCCCGGGTGGGTGCCGGGGCCGCCCTGCTCTTCCAGTCTGGGCGCACTGCGGCGGTTCTGCTGTGGCGCCGCGGACGATCCCCGTGAGCCGGCCGGTGACGACCGCCCACGGCGTGCCGTGCTGAGCCGCCGGCCGGTGACGACCACCCCCACGGCGTGCCGTCACGCCACCGGTCGGGCGATGCCGCTGTGCAGCAAGGGGCGGGTCCGGCGGGCGGCGTCGCCGAGGTGCTCGGCGAGGCGGGTGGCGGCGTCGTAGAGGTGGCGTACCCGCTCCATGCGTTCCAGGCGTGGGGCGAGGGCGGACAGGGTGATGGCCAGGGCGATGCCGAGCCAGGCGACGGGGCCGAGCGGGGTGCAGCCGAAAAAGTGGCTGACGCCGGGGGTCTGCACCAGGGCGGCGAGCACCGCCGCGGAGCCCAGGGCCGTCGCCCACACCAGGGGGCTGTGGCGGCGGCCGGACAGGGTCTGCGCGAGCTGCGCGCCGACCACTCCGCACAGGGCCATCGTGGTGGAACGGCGTTCGGTGCCAGGGGTGAGACGGCCGATCAGATACGCCGTGACCGCGCCGAGGCAGGTCGTCACGCCCCGGCGCCGGATGGAGCGCAGCAAGGGCGCGCCGAGGACGTCGAGGCCCATCGGGCCGGTCGCGGCGTGCGCGGCCGTCGCCGGGTCGTCGCTCGGCGTCACCGCCACCGCCATGGCGGGGAACATGTCGGTGAGCAGGTTGACCAGAAGCAGCTGACGGGTCGACAGCGGAGAGGAACCGGCGAGCAGGGTGCCGAGCACGCTGAAGCCGACCTCGCCCGCGTTGCCGCCGATGAGGATGCTCACCGCGTCGGCGACGCTGCGCCACAGGGCGCGGCCCTCGCCGACGGCGTCCACCAGGACGGACAGGTCGCCGGTGGTGAGCACGAGGTCGGCGGCGTTGCGGGCGGCGGCGGAACCGCGGGCCTCGATGCCGACGCCCACGTCGGCGGCGCGGATGGCGGCGGCGTCGTTGGCGCCGTCGCCCGCCATCGCCACGACGCGGCCGGCCTGTTGCAGGGCCTCCACGACGTGGAGTTTCTGTTCGGGCGCGACCCGGGCGACGACGGCGGCGCCGCGCAGGGCGCGGGCCCGGTCGCTGCGGCTCATGTCGACGAGTTCGTCCCCGGTGACGACACCGGTCTCCTCGGGCCAGCCCAGTTGCAGGGCGATGGCCCGGGCGGTCTCCGGGTGGTCGCCGGTGAGCATGACGGGCAGGATGCCGGCCCGGCGCAGTTCCGTGAGCAGCTTCTGGGAGGTGTCGCGCGGCACGTCCGCCAGGGCGATCAGTCCGACGAACTCCAGGTCCGCGAGGTCGGCGTCGAGTTCGGCGCCGGCGTCGGTCCCCCGGCACGGGCGCCGGGCGACGGCGAGGACGCGCAGCCCCTGGCCCGCGAGGGTGTGGGCCGTGCCGGTCGCGTCGCCGGGGAGGTCCCGGCAGGCGGGGAGCACCGTCTCGGGGGCTCCCTTGACGACGAGGAGCGCGCCGCCGTCCGCGTCGCCGTCCCGGCCGACCGCCGCCGCGTAGCCGCGGCTGGCCTCGAAGGCCAGTTCGCCGTCGGCCGTCCAGGTGTCGTCGGGCGGGGCGACGTCGAGGACCGCCTCGTCGGTGGCGTGCGCGACCCGGCGTCCCTCGCCCGTCTCCTCCTGCGGGCAGGCGCGCGCGGCCAGCCGTACGACGGACACGGCCGGTTCGGCGTCCGGGGCGAGGACGGTGCCGTCCGCGGTGGCGACCCGCACCAGGCGCAGGCGGTTCTCGGTGAGGGTGCCGGTCTTGTCGAAGCAGACGGTGTCGACCCGGCCGAGCGCCTCCAGGGTGCGCGGGGTGCGGACCAGGACGCCGCGCCGGGAGAGCCGGCGGGCGGCCGCCATCTGGGCGACGGTCGCGACCAGCGGCAGGCCCTCCGGGACGGCGGCGACGGCCACGGCCACACCGCCGCTGACGGCCCGTCGTACCGGGCTGCCGCGCAGCAGGGACAGCCCGGTGACCAGTGCCCCGCCGGTGAGGGTCACCGGCAGGGCCTTGCGGGTCAGTTCCTGCAGCCGTGCCTGGACGCCGGCGGGCGGCGGGGTGCGGGCGGCCAGGGCGACGGCCCGGCCGGCCTCGGTGCGGTCGCCGGTGTCCACCACGAGTGCGTCGGCCCGGCCGGCCACCACGGTGGTGCCCTCGAAGACCATGCAGGTGCGCCGGCTCACCGGCGCGCCGGGGGTCGGGTCCTGGGCCTTGGTCACGGGCAGGGACTCGCCGGTCAGCGCGGACTCGTCGACCTCGAGCCCGTCCACCTCCAGCA
The DNA here is from genome assembly GCA_014650015.1 of Streptomyces griseoloalbus. Taxonomy (GTDB): domain Bacteria; phylum Actinomycetota; class Actinomycetes; order Streptomycetales; family Streptomycetaceae; genus Streptomyces; species Streptomyces griseoloalbus. Next base: position 53,018 of record BMUD01000010.1, on the reverse strand, counting down.
GCCGCGCGTCCGCCGGTACGACGTCGCCGGAGCCGAGGCTGATCCGGTCCCCCGGCCGCAGTTGGGCGGCGTCGACGGTGACGGTGTGCTCGCGGGTGACCTGCCGGCGTGCCGTGGGCTGCTGCCGGGCCGCCAGCCGGGCGAGGGCCCGTTCGGCGCGCAGCCGCTGCAGGCCGCCCGCCACCGCGTTGATGTCCATGGCGCCGACGACGAGCAGGGCGTCGACGAGCGAGCCGAGGAGCGCCGAGGCGACCGCCCCGGTGGCCAGGACGGGCGTGAGCGGGTCGTCGAGTTCGCGGCGGACGGCGCCCGCCGCCTGCCAGGTCCAGCGGGCGGGGGCGGCCGCGGGCGTACGGGTGAGCCGTGCCGCCCGCTGCCGGGAACGCTCGGCGAGCAGGGCGAGTCCGCCCGGCTCTTCGTCGGTGCGGGTGTCGCGCAGCAGGTCGCGTGCCTGGTGCGGTTCCAGGGCGTGCCAGGGCACGTGCAGCCGGGGCTCGGGCGGCGTGGCGCGGGCCACGCGCACGGCCTCGGTCCAGCCGGTGAGCAGGGCGCCCGCCGCGGCGATGTTCACGGGGGCGTGCCGGGTGAGCCGCCGCCAGAGCCGGCCGCCGGGTGTGCCGCCGCGGGCCACCATGAGTCCCGACAGGGCGGCGCCCGCGCGGGCCAGGGTCTGCGAACGGCGGCCGACCCGGCGGGCCGCCGGAATCGCCGTCAGCAGGCGCCAGACGTCCCCGAGTCCGCCCGGGGCGAGGGCGTCGGCGCCCCAGGTGATCGCCGCGCGGGAGTCGGTGAGGGCGACCGCCACGTCCCCGGCGGGCAGTCCGTCCGCCACGTCGGCGTCCCCGTGCTCCGCCACCCGGGCGACGCTCACCACGATGTGCCCGTCGTTCTGCAGCGCCCTGACGACGTCGCCGAAGGGCAGGTCGGCGGGGGCGACCTCGTCGGCGAGGCGGGTGATGTCCTTCAGGTCGGAGCCACCGGTGATCACGACGTGCAGCCCGGCGCGGCGGGCCGCGTCGAGGACCGCTTCGGCGCAGGGGTCGACGGGGTCCTCGAACAGGGCGGGCGCGTCGTCGTGGCCGGCGGTGGGCCGGGCGTGGCCGCGCAGGGCGTCGGCGTGCAGGACGAGGGAGTCGGCGATCTCCAGTTGGCGCAGCCGTTGCCCACTGCGGACCAGGACGCCGGACCGGGCGAGGTGGGTGCCGAGGACCGCGTCGAAGGCGCCGGGGCCGTAGCGCGCGGCCTTGGGGGATCCGGCCAGGACGGCCTCCGCCGCCTCCCCGGTGTCGTGGGTGACGAGGAGGGTGGCGGCGGCGCCCGCGAGGCTGCCGGTGCCGGCGTGGGCCGCGTACGCCTGGGCGGGCGTCACCCGCAGGGGCGGGCGGATGCCGGCGGGGCAGGGGATGCTGGTGCGTTCGTCGAGGCAGAGGTCGTCGTGCAGTGCCTCGAAGGCCGCCGCGCGGGCCGCCGCCTCGGTCAGCTGGCCGGTGCGCAGCAGTGCGTCGAGTACGAGGGCCACCGGGGACTGTGCGGCGCCGTGCGCGGCGGCGTTGGCGGCGGCGAGGAGGAGTTCCGTGCCGCTTCTGCCGAACCGCTGCCGCAGCAGCGCCCGGAAGCGGGGGTTCTCGCGCAGCAGGGTGACGGCGGCGGTGACCGCCTTGGGGCCGCGGGGCAGGCCCAGTGACCTGGCGGTGAGGGCGCCGGCCGTGCCGGCGGCGTCCAGCAGCAGCGCGGTGGCGGCGACCCGTACCTCGCGCGGGTCGCCGGGGTGGGCGGTCCCGGTCTCGTCCTCCGGGCCGGCGTCCTCGGTCAGTCCGAGGCGGGCGGCGATCGCGACGGCCTGTTCGGCCACGCGGTCGCCGGCCGCGTCCGTCACGGCGGTCACCACGAGACGGGACAGCCCTTCGTCCCAGTAGGCCGTCAGTACGTCCGGATGGTCGAGGAGTTCGGCGGCGGCCTTGCGGGCGAGCGGCCCCACGGCGGCGTCCGGGTGCCGCAGGGCGAGATGGACGCGGTGTCCGGCCCGCCAGTGCCGGCCGCCGCCGAGGGCGTTGCGGGCGACGTGGCCCAGGCGGCGTGTCGTGTCGTGGACGGACGTCATGCCCTGTGCGGTGCCGCGGGCGGCGCCTGCGGCGGCTCCCGCCACGGCCCCGGCGAGAGGGGCGACATCGAAGCGTGTGAGCATCTGAGGGTGTCCCGTGGTCGTGGCTCAGCGGGTGGGCCGGCTGTCGCGCGGCTGCCCGGGTGCACCGTCCCGGTCCGGGTGGGGGCCGGGGTGTGAGCCGTGGTGCGTGGTGGCCTCGGCGACCTGTTTCAGGGCGGAGGCGGTGGCGGTGTCGCCCACCTTGGCGGGCTGTTCGTGCACGGGGTGTTCGGCCTGGCCGGGCCGGTGGCGGGAGGGGGTGAGCCGGTCGCCGGGGCCGGCGGGGGTTTCGGCGGGGGCGCGGTCGCTCCGCGTGCCGATCTCGGCCCGCTCGTCGCCCTGCCCGTCCGCTCCGGCCGGTGAGGGTGTGCCCGGCTCGCCGTCCTGCCGCTGTCCCGGGTGTGGCTGGGTGAGCCAGGCGACGGCCGCGCCGGTCAGTGCCACCGGCCATTCGACGACGCCCGCCACACCGAGCACCCCGGCTCCGGCGTAGACGGCCATCCGGCGTCCGCGCGGGGACACCGCGCCGATCGCGTCCAGGGTGCCGCCGGCCACCCTGCCCACCTGCTCCGCGCCCGGCAGATGCCGCAGGCCCGAGACGACGGCCCGCAGGGGCTGCGGAAGATCCGACGCACGAGACGTGTGCTGGTCCATGTCGACCTCCACGAGCGCATCCCTGAGGGGCACTCATCGACTTCCCTACCTTTTGCCCCATATTCAGCCCTGACCGGCCCGAGCGCTTTTCTTGTACGCCCGAGCCGGTCTTCCGGCCCGTCCGGGTCAGGCGGTGCCGAGCGCTCCGCGCAGGACGCCGATCGCCTGGGTGATGGCGGCCTCGGCGGCGTGCGTCTCGCGCAGGGCGTTGAGCATCACGAAGTCGTGGATGATGCCCTGGTAGCGGACGGCGGTGACGGGGACCCCGGCCCGGCGGAGCTTCTCGGCGTACGCCTCGCCCTCGTCGCGCAGCACGTCGGCCTCACCGGTGACGACCAGGGCCGGGGGCAGTCCGGTGAGCTGCTCGGTGGTGGCGCGCAGCGGGGAGGCGGTGATCTCGGCGCGCCGGCCCTCGTCGGTCGTGTACTGGTCCCAGAACCACTGCATGGCGTCGCGGCGCAGGAAGTAGCCCTCGGCGAACAGGCGGTAGGACTCGGTGTCGAAGTTGGCGTCGGTGACCGGGTAGAAGAGCACCTGCTGCACGAGGGGGACGTCGCCGCGTTCCTTGGCCATCAGGGTGAGCGCGGCCGTCATGTTGCCGCCGACCGAGTCGCCCGCCACGGCGATCCGGGTGGCGTCCAGGTCCCTGCCCGCGCCGTCGGTGACGATCCAGCGGGCGACGGTGTAGTTCTGCTCGATGGCGACCGGGTAGCGGGCCTCGGGCGAGAGGTCGTACTCGGGGAAGACCACCGCCGCGCCGGTGCCGACGGCGAGTTCGCGGACCAGGCGGTCGTGGGTGTGGGCGTTGCCGAAGACCCAGCCGGCGCCGTGGATGTAGAGGATCACGGGCAGCTGTCCGGTGGCGCCGGCGGGGCGGACGAGGCGCACGCGGACACTGCCGGTGGGCCCGCCCTGGACGGTCACCCACTCCTCGTCGACGGCCGGCCGGGCGATGTCGCCGGACTGCACCTCGTCGACGGCCTTGCGGCCTTCGACGGGGCCCAGGTCGAAGAGGTAGGGCGGATTCGCGGTGGCCTCGGCGAAGGCCTGGGCCGCCGGCTCGAGGACGGGACGGTGGGCGGTGGTGCCGGTCATGACGTACTCCTCGGATCTGGTGCCGCCGCCGGGTCCTGGAGCGGAGCCCACCGGGATCGGCGGCACACGAGGAAAGTAGCGCACCATTAAGTCGTGCGCAACTATTTAGTGGGCGACTCGTTCGCTCCCGATAGAATCGGGCAGGACCGCAACAGGGAACGTGGGTGATCACCATGGACGGCACGACGGACGGGAGCCGCGCCACGACATCGGCCGAGAGGTCGCTGCTCCTGGACGACCAGCTCTGCTTCGCCCTGTACGCGGCGTCCCGGGCGGTCACCGCCCGCTACCGCCCGCTGCTGGACGAGCTGGGCCTGACCTACCCGCAGTACCTGGTCCTGCTGGTGCTCTGGGAGCGGGACTCGATCTCCGTACGGGAGCTCGGGGCCGCGCTCCAGCTGGAGTCCAGCACCCTCTCCCCGCTGTTGAAGCGCCTGGAGGCGAACGGGCTGCTGCGCCGCGAGCGACGCAGCGACGACGAGCGTTCCGTCGCCATCCGCCTCACCGACGAGGGCGCCGGGCTCCGGGACCGCGCCCGCGCGGTCCCGATGGCCATCGGCGACGCCATGGGCCTCACCCCCGAGCAGGACGCCACGGCCAAACAGCTGCTGCGCCTGCTCGTCGCCAACGTGACGGAGCGCTGAGCCGGGGGCCGCGCGCCGTTCACCCGCGTCCGTGTCGGAACGGACGCGCCGGGTACTAGGTGCAGGCAGCACGCGCAGGCCCGTCCCCCGGCGGGGAACGGGCGGCGGCCGTGCGACCCGTCCGGTCGGTGAAAGGAAGTGGTCATGACGGAGAACGGCGAGGACGCCACGCTCGTCCGGCGCCCTGGAAACCCGGACCTCCGTCTGGCCTCGGACGCCCCGGGGCAGGCACCGCCCCTGGACGTACGCCGCGGGACACCGCCCCACGAGGGCGACCCGGAACTGCCCCGCGACCGCAATCAGGCCATCCTGGAGGCGGCCAAGCAGGTCGGCGCGGTACTGAAACGGGGCGGGCACCTCTTCGCACTCGCCGGCAGCGTCGCCGTCCACGCCCATGGCGGCAGCGGGAATCTCCAGCACGACGTCGACTTCTGCGTCCGCCCCGAGGACGCCGAGTCCGTGGCCGCCACGCTCCGCGCGGCCGGGCTGACGGTCTACACCCCGCCGGAGGACTGGCTGATCAAGGCCACCTGCTTCGGCCAGGACGTCGACCTCATCTTCGAACTGGCGCACAGGCCCGTCTCCGCCGAGATGCTCCACCGGGCGCAGGAACTCCCGGTGGAATCGGTGCGCATGCCAGTCCTGGCACCCACCGATCTGCTGTCCGGGCTGATCGCCGCCTTCTCGGAGCACCACTGCGACTTCGGGGCGGTCCTGCCCATCGCCCGCGCCCTGCGCGAGAAGGTCGACTGGGACCGGGTACGGCGCGACTGCGGGGACGAGCCCATGCCCGCCGCCTTCTTCTTCCTCCTGGAACGCCTGAACGTCATCTGAACGTCCGCGGAAGGAACGCCCATGAACACCCACGACGCCGGATCCGCAGGCGGCCCACCGGCCGGGCAGGGCGCGGAGTACCGCGTCGCCCACCTCCAGGACCGCCTCGCCTCCGGGGAACTCGGCGAACTCGGTGTGCGGGCCGAGGTCCGCGGCGGGACCGTACTGGTCACCGGGACCGTCCCCTCGGCCAGGTGCCGCGAGGACGTCCTGAGCACCGTACGGGAGGAGCTCGCCGGGCTCGAAGTGCACTGCGACATCGTGGTCAGCGAGCCCTCGTCGCCCGATCACGCGGAGGAGCTGTCATGATCCGGATCGCTGCCGTCGGTGACATCCACATGGGTCCCGACACGCGGGGCGTGCTCCGCCCCGCCTTCGAGACCCTGCCCGAGTGCGCCGACCTCCTGCTGCTGGCCGGGGACCTCACCCGGCACGGCACCGTCGAGGAGGCCCGGGTGGTGGCCGACGAGATCCGGGGCCTGGGCGTTCCGGTGGTCGCCGTGCTCGGCAACCACGACCACCACGACGACCGGCCGGACGAGGTCACGGCCGTCCTGCGGGACGCCGGCGCCCATGTCCTGGAGGGGGAGGCGGCGGTCGTGCGGGCCGGGGACGCACGCGTCGGCGTGGCCGGCACCAAGGGGTTCGGCGGGGGGTTCGTCGGAGCGAGCGCCGGGGAGTTCGGCGAGCCGGTGATGAAGGAGTTCGTCCGGCTCTCCCGCCGGTGCGCCGACGGCCTGCGCACTTCTCTGGAACGACTGGAGGAGGAGGGCTGCGACGTCCGCGTCGCCCTCACCCACTACTCCCCCGTACCGGAGACCCTGGCCGGGGAACCGCTGGAGATCTATCCGTTCCTGGGCAGCTATCTGCTGGCCGAGGCGATCGACACGGCCGGCGCCGACCTCGCCGTGCACGGGCACGCGCACGCCGGCACGGAGCACGGCATGACCACCGGAGGCGTCAAGGTGCGCAACGTCGCCCAGCCGGTCATCGGCCGCGCCTTCCACGTCTACCACCTGCCCGTGCGCGAACGCGTGAGCGCCGGCTCGGGCACGGAGGCGAGCACCGCCTGAGCCGGTCACCGTCCCAGCCCCCAGCCCCCAGCGCCGTCGGTACACACCGGCGGCGCTTCTCCGCGCCCGACACCCCGCCCGTACCGCCTCCTGTGTGAACACCCCGCAAGGCGTGCCCCCTTTATGCATTTTGTCTGTTTAGATGCAGACTCCGCGCCCGTGGCCGACGTCGCCACGCACCGGCCCGGGCGCGGACCGCGCTCGCCTGCCCACGCCCGCCGCCGGCCTGCGCCCGTCGATCCGCCCGACCCCGTACGAGAGGACATCAGATGGCGCTGTCGGGCCGTCCCGGACCACCGTCCCAGCTCACCCTCACCCCGCACGACACCGAACTGCGCGCCGCTGCACGGCACCTGGCCCGCCGTCGCTTCCTGACCGTCACCGCCGCGGCCGCCGCCCTCGCCTTCACCACCAACCTGCCCACGCGCGGCGCCTTCGCCGCGCCGCGGCTCCACACCGCCCGGATCACCGACGACCCCTTCACGCTCGGCGTCGCCTCCGGGGACCCGCTGCCCGACTCGGTGCTGATCTGGACCCGGCTCGCCCCGGTTCCCTTCGAACCGGACGGGGGTCTCGGTCAGCAACGGGTCGACGTCTCCTGGGAAGTCGCTCTCGACGAGGCCTTCGCCCTGGTCGTGCGGCAGGGCACCGCCGCCGCCCACCCCGAGTACGGGCACAGCGTGCGCGTCGACGTTCAGGGCCTGGATCCGGACAGCCACTACTACTACCGGTTCCGCACGGGCGCCTGGATCAGCCCCACCGGCCGCACCCGCACCGCTCCCGCCGCCGACGCCGCCACCGCGAGCCTGAGGCTGGCCGCGGTGGCGTGCCAGGCGTACCACGACGGCTACTACACGGCGCACGGGCACCTCGCGCAGGAGGACGTCGACGTGGTCCTCCACCTCGGCGACTACCTCTACGAGTACGCCGTCAACTCCGCGGGCGGGGCGCGCAACTACACCGACGTCGTGCTGCCGTCCGTGTTCAACCGTGAGACGACGACCCTGGCGGACTACCGGATGCGCTACGCGCTCTACAAGAGCGACCCCGACCTGCGTGCCGTCCACGCCGCCCACCCGTTCGTCGTCACCTGGGACGACCACGAGACCGAGAACAACTACGCGGGCGCCGTCGACGAGAACGGCAGCGACCCGGACCAGTTCCTCATCCGCCGCGCCGCCGCCTACCGGGCCTACTGGGAGAACCAGCCGCTGCGCGCCGACCAGCTCCCCGAGGGCCCCGACGCCCAGCTGTTCCGCCGGCTGCGCTGGGGCTCACTCGCCCAGTTCGACATCCTCGACACCCGGCAGTACCGCGACGACCAGGCCTACGGCGACGTGCCGCACGTGCCCGGGCCCGAGTCGGACGACCCGGCGCGCAGCCTGACCGGGGACGCGCAGGAGCGCTGGCTGACCGACGGATGGGGCACCTCGACGGCGCTGTGGAACGTGATGGCCCAGCAGGTGTGCTTCTCGCAGCGCAGGATGGACCTGAACGCCGAGGCCAAGGTGTCCATGGACGCCTGGGACGGCTACCGCGCGAGCCGCGGCCGTCTCGTCGCGGGCGCGAAGGCGGCCGGAGTCGCCAACTGGATGGTCCTCACCGGGGACGTCCATGTCGGGTACGCCTTCGACATCAAGGACGACTTCGACGACCCGGACTCCGCCACCCTGGGCACGGAGCTGACGTGCACCTCCGTCACCAGCGGCCGGAACGGGACCGAGCGGCCGGCCAACTGGGACACCTACCTGCGGGCCAACCCCCACCTGCGGTTCTACGACGGCCGGCGCGGTTATGTGCGGGTCGAGCTGGGCCGCGAGAACGCGCGGGCCGACTTCCGGATCGTCCCGGCCGTGACGACGCCCGGCGCTCCGGTCTCCACGGCCGCCTCCTTCGTCACCGAGGTGGGTTCGCCCGGTCTGACGCCCGTCTGACGACGCCCCGCGTGCCCGACGCCCCGGCCGCGTACTGCACACGGCGCCCGTTCGTGTCACCAACGGGCGAATGTCCGCGTGTCGTGACATCGCGTCGGGCGCCACGGGCAAGGCCTAAGGCTCCGCGGCAGCTGCACCCACAGCGGCACCCCGAACGAAGGAGACGTCCGCATGCTCCCCAGCCATGCGCGGACCGCGCGCCGGTCGGCCCTCACGGCGCTCGGCGCCCTCGTCCTCGCCGGACTCCCCTCCGCCGCGGTGGCCGACCCCACGCCCGCGGCGGGGCCGGTACCCACCGCCGCCCAGACCCTCGGCGCCGACCGGCCGTCGCCGCATCTGCTCGCCGCACTCCAGCGCGACCTGGGCCTGAACTCGGAGCAGGCCTCCCAACGGCTGGTCAACGAGGCGGAGGCGGGCACCCGCGCGGGCCGGCTGCGCAACGCCCTGGGTGACCGGTTCGCCGGTGCCTGGGTACGCGGCGAGACCTCCAATGAGCTCACGGTCGCGACCACCGACGACAAGGACGTGCCGGCCATCGAGGCCCAGGGCGCCACGGCCGCGGTGGTCGAGCGGACACTCGCCGACCTCCAGGCGGCCAAGCGGAAACTCGACGCGGCGGCCACCCGGGTCAAGACCCTCGACACGCCCGTCTGGTACGTCGACGTACCGAAGAACCGGATCATGGTGCAGGCGACCAGCCAGGCCGCCGGCAGCGCCTTCGTCAAGGCCGCGGGGCTCGAAGGGGAGGACATCGGCATCCGCATGACGACGGTACGGCCGCGTCTGCTGCAGGACGTCACCGGCGGCGACGCCTTCTACATCGACGACTTCGCGCGCTGCTCCGTCGGCTTCTCCGTCACCAAGGGCGAGCAGGCGGGCTTCGCCACCGCCGGCCACTGCGGACGGCCCGGCGCGACGACGACCGGGTACGACCGCACCGCACAGGGCACCTTCCAGGCCTCCGCCTTCCCCGGCAAGGACATGGCGTGGGTGGCCACCAACGACCAGTGGAGGCCCACGCCCGACGTCAAGGCGCGGGACGGTCAGGAGGTGCAGGTCACCGGTTCGGCGCAGGCGCTCGTCGGGGCGTCGGTGTGCCGTTCCGGCTCGACCAGCGGATGGCACTGCGGGACCATCGAGCAGCACGACACGAGCGTCAGCTACGCGGAGGGCAGGGTCGACGGGCTGACCCGGACGACGGTGTGCGCCGAGCCGGGTGACTCGGGCGGACCGTATGTCGCGGGCGCCCAGGCGCAGGGCGTCACCTCCGGTGGTTCCGGGGACTGCGCCAGCGGCGGTACGACGTTCTTCCAGCCCGTCAACCCGATCCTGAGCGACCTCGGGCTCACGCTGGTCACCGCCGCCGCGCAGACGACGCCGGAGCAGCAGGACGACGGCGCGCAGGCGTGGACGTCCGGCCGGGTCTACGAGGCCGGGACCACGGTGACCCGCGACGGTGTGCGGTACCAGTGCCTGCAGACCCACCAGGCGCAGGGCGCGTGGGCGCCCGCCGGCACCCCTGCGCTGTGGCAGCGGCTGTGACCGCCCGACCGGAACGGGACGGCGCCGATGGCGGCCTGGCGCCGCGGTCGGCGCCGAGTCGTCCCGGGGGGCCGGGTCACTGCTCCGCGAGGAGGGCGTGGGCGGTGGCCGGGAACGGATCGTGGGCGCGGTAACGGCGGGTGCACACCGCGGCCAGGGCGGTGCCGGTGTCGGGGCGGAAACCGAGGAAGGCCTGCTGGCCGAGGGTCGCCCCGCTGTGGAAGTACAGCGGGCCGCCGTCCGTCGGGTGCCGGAACCAGGCGACGGTGTGCACGTGCCGGTGCCCGAGCCCGCGGCGGAGCACGGGAGTGCGTACGGCGTGCAGCGCGCCGGCCAGCCGTGGTGAGCGGGCCGGGTCGAGATGGGCTTCCAGGAAGGTGAGCAGGTCGAGCGGGGTGGCCCGGACGGCGCCGGCCGCCTGGAAGCCGCCCGCGTCGAAGGCGGGCACAGCTGTCGTGCCGTCCTTGCCGTGCCCGGTGGCATCGCGCCCTCGGGTGTCCGCCCGCAGGGCCGTGTCGTGGAGCGCGAGGGGTTCGAGCAGCTGACCGGTGATCAGGTCCTGCCACCGTGTGCCGGTGGCGGCGGCGAGGGCGTGGCCGAGCACGGCGACACCGAAGTTGGAGTAGCGCCAGCGGGTGCCGGGCCGGTGGCGGGGGCGGTGGCGCAGGAAGGCGTCGATCACGCGCGCGTCGGGGTACCGGGCGTAGGGGTTGGTGCGCCAGGCGGGCAGGGCCCGGGCGTGGAAACCGGCCGGGAGTGCGGGCAGTCCGGCGGTGTGGGTGATGAGGTGGGCGAGGGTGATCGGTGCCGTACCGGCCGGCCGGCCGCCGTCGAGGAGGGTGACGGCCGCGTCCCCGCCGGACACCCGGCCGCTGTCCGTCAGCCGGGCCAGCAGCAGCCCGGTGAACGTCTTGGTGGCCGAGCCGATCTCGTAGCGCAGGGTGTCGCGGGGGTGCGGCGGAGGCGGGCCGGTCCCGCCGGTGCGTACGGTGCGGTGGCCGTGGCGGGAGAGGGCGAAGACGGCGTCGGGGGCGTCGGCCGCGGCGACGGCGTCCTCGAGCCGTGCCCCCCAGGGCTCGTCGTCCGGCGTGGAGTCCGGGTCCGGGCGTGCCGCCGGCTCGTCGTCCCCGTCGAGCGGCCGGCCCGGCCAGGGCGTGCGGGACGCCGTCGTCATCGGACCCGGGCCAGCTCGGTCAGGGCACGGGAGGTGGCCAGTACGGAGGCGAAGGCGGCGACGAGGGTCGAGTGGTAGACGATGTCGAAGACCGCTTCCGGGTCGCCCTCGGGCATCGTCCGGATCGCGGGCATGGCGCCGTCCGGCTGCTGTGCGGCGGCGAAGGCCTGCCAGGCCGGCTCGTCCAGGGTGGGGCGGGGCAGGCAGGCGTCGACCACGAGGAGTTCGCCGAGCAGGTCCCAGCGCTTCAGATCCAGCCAGTCGTCGATCCACGCCGGCAGCCAGGTGGCGAGGTAGCCGGCGATGTCCGGGGTCAGGCCCTCGGGGTTCTCACCCCAGTCGGTCAGGTGGAACACGCAGTGGGTGATGTCATAGGCGATGTGGCCCTCGACGGTCCAGGGTTCGGGGGTGCGGGCCAGCCAGGTGGTGCGCAGGGCCTCGGACTCGGAGGGCCGGGGGGTGAGGCCGAAGCGGCGCTGGAACGCGGAGAGGCCGAGCCGCCGGGTCGGGGTCGCCTCGAAGGCCTGCCAGCTGTCCAGCCGGTGGTTCAGTACGACGGCGCGCTCCACCTCGGGCCGGCTGTATCCGAGCTCCCGGAACGGCAGGTACACCTCGAAGGGGATCGGCGAGGCCGGTTCGGTCCGCTGTCCGCGCACCAGCATGGTGCCGCCGTCCAGGGTCTCGCGCCAGACGTGGTCGAGCAGTTGGCGGGCGAGCTGAGCCTGGCGGGAGCCCGCGACGCCCTCGCGGAACAGCACCTTGCAGACCAGGGCGAGTTCACCGACGGGTTTGAAGCGTTCCAGGAAGCCGACTTCCGGATCCGCGTCGGGCTCCAGCCGGAAGCCGTCGCGGTGGGTCCAGAGCCATTCCATGGCGCCGACTCCGACGGTGTGGATGAGGCGGGTGTCGGTCATGCCGGCGCTCCTTGTCCGCCGTGCCGGTGCCGCGCCCCGGTGCCGGCGGGTGGGCCTGCCGGGCGGGCACTGGTCAGTACCGCCGCGAAGGCGGCCATGAGGGTGGAGTGGTAGTGGTGGAGGAAGTACCGCCCGTCGTCGGGGACTTCGGCGTCGACGGGGTCCGCCGGTGCCGGGTCCCGGTCCTGCAGCGGGACCTCGCCGGAGGGGCGCCGGGCGGCGCGGATCGTCCGCCAGGCGTCCCGCGGTACCGGATCGCCGGTCCGGCGGGCGACGATCGCGGCCACGGCCAGCAGTTCGCCGCTCAGGTCCCACATCCCGGCCTCCAGGCAGGTGTCGAGCCAGGGCGGCAGCCAGTCGGCGAGATAGGTGACGAGGTCCGGTGGCAGGCCGTCCGCGTCACGTCCCCAGTCGGTGAGGTGGAAGACCACGTGGGTGAGGGCGTATCCGGCGTCGCGCTCGAAGGTCCACGGTTCGGACAGTCCGCCGAGCCAGGTGCGCGTCAGCATGTGCGGCGCCTGCCCGGGCCGGTGGATGCCGCAGCGTTCCTCGGCGCGCAGGACGCCGAGCCGCCGGGTCGGGTCCTGTTCGGTGAGCCGCCATCCCCGGGTGCGTGCCACCACGGCGGCCGCCTCCTCGAAGGCGGGGTGCCGGAACCCGGCGGAGGCCAGGGCGGCGTACACCTCCAGGGGGTAGGTCGCGAAGGGCTCCAACCGCTGCAGCCGCCGGAGCAGTTCGCCTCCGTCCGTCTCCTGCCAGGCGAAGTCCAGCAGCGCGCGGGCCCGTGCGTGCAGCGGGTCAAAGGAAGCGGTGTGATGGGCCACGGTCGCGCAGACCTGGGCCAGTTCACCCAGCGGCTTCCAGCTGCTGTCGACCTCGCCGTCGACCGCCAGGGCGTCCTCGCCGAGGGCGAAGCCGGCGCGGCGCGTGTCCACCCAGGCGAGCGCGTCCTCGGCGACCTGCCGGATGTCCCCGGTGTCGTCGGGCGCGGTCACACGCGTGCTCCGGACCGCATCAGCCGCGCCGCCTGCACGTGCAGGGCGACGAGCGGGTCCTGTCCGCCCATGAGTTCCACGAAGTCCAGGCCCGATGCGAGGCCCACGGTGTCCGGCACTGCGGGCAGCAGGGTCAGCCAGCGGCCGGCCCCGGCGGCCTGCCGCCAGTCCCTGCGGCGCACCGCGCGGACGAATCCGCGGGCGACGTCGACCGGGTGGCACCCGGCCAGGCGGCTCACCGCACAGTCCTCACCGGGCAGCGCGAGCGGGGCCAGCACGGCGAGTTGGTGGGTGAGGGTCTGCCAGCCCGCCTCGTCGAGCCAGCCGGTGCCGGGTTCGTCCGGCGGTCCGGCGGTGACGGAGGGGTCGACCCGCCGCAGTGTGCGTGCCATGCCCCAGTGGCTCCAGCGGACGGTGGGCGCGGCATCCGCGCGGGGCGGGTACGCCTCGACGGCCTTCCGGAACACGGCCACCTCCGCCGGGTCCGGTGGGGTGCGCAGCAGCAGGGCCGGCAGCAGTGCGTCGGATCCCAGTACGCGGACGGCGGCGAGCGCGAGATCTCCCGCTTCCCCGTCGGTCCCCGCCGGGAGGACCGATCGCGTGTGGTCTCCGCCCCGAAGGGCGGAGACCACACCGGAAGCGAGGTCCTGCACCGCGCCCTGCAAGAGGGTCGAAGTGCCCGACTGCTCCATCTGACTACTCCCGTCGATCCGTTCAGCCCTTCTTCGGACGCGGGGTCGGCGGCGACAGCAGCAGCTTCCCCGCGCCCGTGAAGAGAGCCAGGGCGGCGCACTGCCGACTGTCGCGGTACACACCGTCGGCCTCGACCGGGTCGAGCGCCGCCTCGATGTCGGTGCTCTGTATACCGGTGAGTTCCTGGGTGACTGTTTCGTCGGAACGCATGACATCTCCCTGAGGTGTAGCGAGTACGTCCACTCCCAGAATCACCCGAATCAGACAAACCGTGCCACTTTTCCCGTGGCCCACTTTCGTCACTTCTTCAACATGCCGGGGGCGGTGCGTGGGAGAGGAGGACCCTGCCGGCGGCGGCGCCGCGGACGGTGGAACCCGGCGGGGGTATACGGCCCTTGACGCCCTCTCAGCGGATTCCGGCGAGGAGGACTCCGCTGTGCGGGCGGGTCGGCACGCGGTCCAGCGGGATCGTGAGGTTCTGCCCGGGCACCGTGTACGCCATTCGGGCGAGCCGTACCGCGAGCGCCTCCGGCACGCCGACGGTGACGCCCTCGCCGGGGCAGCGGTGGCCCGGGGCGGGGTCGCCGCGGCCCCGAGGGATCAGCTCGTCTCGTCCGACGGGCCGTTCGCTTCGGGGTGCGGTCGACGAGGGGGGCGGCTGAGTACGTCCGTGGCCGCCGGGTGCCCCTGCGGTGTCCCGGGACACTCCGGGGGCGGGCGCGGTACCCGTCCGGGTGTGGCCGAGACCACGTGCCGAACGAGGTCCGGGTCATGTCGGGACGGGGGCGCGGGGGGCTACCGTTCCGTGCGGTCCCCTCACCCCATCGGCTCGGACGGCCCGCAGTGCACACAGATCTCTCCCCGGTCATCGCGGCCACCGCGCAGTGGCTGACGCGTTCGTTCCCCACGCCCGGCGGGGCGCTGGCCTCCGCCCTGTGCGAGGCGCAGGCGCGGCAGGCGGTGACGGTCGCGGCCAGGCTCCGGTACCCGACGGCGATGGACGCGGCCCTGGTGGGGCTGGCGGGCCCCGGCGGTTCGGCCCGGCTCGACTGGGTCACCGGCGCCGACTCCGGCCAGGACACCGCGGCACAGGCCTGGCGCACGTGGGTCGACGAGGTCGTGGCCAGTTGGGCCGCCTGTCTGCTCGCCGACCCCGCGCTGGCGTCCGCCGCGGTGACCGCGCTCACCGGGAACGCGTCCGCCGAGTTCCGCCGCCTCCTCACCCCCGACGCCTCCGACCGCCACGCGGCGGCCCTCCTGCGCCACCCGGACCTCCTCGCCCCGGTGGCCACCCTCCACCACTCGGCCCTCCTCGCCCGCCTGGACCCGGACTCCACTCTCGTCCCCTGACCACGCATCGCCCCCGCCCGAACCGCCGGGGCCCGCCCCGGGCTCAGGCCGGGCCGCCGCCCGGCCTGTGCGGCGGTTCCAGCGCGGCACCGAGAAGTCACCCCCTCACGCCTGCGACCAGCGGAAACGGCGCACATGACGGAGTCGTCACGCTCCGTCATTCACCGGTTTGCAGTAGGCGCCCGTGCCACGTGGGTGGGCGCGGCCCACGCTGATCGAGGGGTCGACGGCCTCGGCCCGACGCCGAAGGCATCGTGTCGGCCCGGTTACCGACACCTCCGACGGAGGGCTGAGCGACATGACCAGCGCCATATCCCGGAACTGGAAGCACGCCGTCGTCACCGGCGGCGCCGGATTCGTCGGCTCCCATCTGTGCGCCGCCCTGCTGGACGCGGGCGCCGCCGTCACGTGCGTGGACGATTTCAGCACCGGCCGGCCGGAGAACATCGCCCCGCTGCTCGAACGGCCCGGATTCACGCTCGTCCAGGCCGACGTGGCCGAGGAGCTGCCGGTCGGCCGGCCTCCCGACCTCGTCCTGCACTTCGCCTCCCCCGCCTCCCCCGCGGACTATCTGCGGCTGCCGCTGCACACCATGGACACGGGCAGCCTCGGCACCCGCAACGCGCTGCGGCTCGCCCAGGACGCCGAGGCCCGCTTCGTCCTGGCCTCCACCTCGGAGGTGTACGGCGACCCGCAGCAGAACCCGCAGGACGAGCGCTACTGGGGCAACGTCAACCCGGTCGGCCCGCGCAGCGTCTACGACGAGGCCAAACGCTTCGGCGAGGCGCTGACCACCGCCCACGCGCAGACCCACGGCACCGACACCTGCATCGTGCGGCTGTTCAACACCTACGGCCCCCGGATGCGCGGCCACGACGGCCGTGCCGTGCCGACCTTCGTCCGGCAGGCCCTGGCGGGCGAGCCGCTCACCGTGACCGGGGACGGCCACCAGACCCGCTCGCTGTGCTACGTCGACGACACGGTGGCCGGCATCCTCGCGGCGGCCGCCCACGGCATGCGCGGCCCCGTCAACATCGGCAACCCCGGTGAGATCACGATGCTGGACCTGGCCCGGCTCGTCGTCGAACTCGCCGGTTCCGACTCGGAGATCCGCTACATCGAACGCCCGGTGGACGACCCGGCCGTGCGCTGCCCGGACATCACGCTGGCCCTCGACAAGCTCGGCTGGGAGCCACGGGTGGGCGCGGAGGAGGGTCTGCGCCGCACGATCGCCTGGTTCCGCGCCGAAGCCGGCCGGTGAGCGCGGCCGTCCCCTCCGGCCCAGGACACCGCGGCCCGCCGGCCGCCCCGATCCGTGAAAGGCCCGTCCGCCCATGCGCATCCTCGGAATCAACGCCCTCTTCCACGACCCCGCCGCCGCCCTGGTGGTCGACGGGCGGACCGTCGCCGCCGCGGAGGAGGAACGCTTCTCCCGGCGCAAGCACGGCAAGCGGCCGGTGCCGTTCTCCGCCTGGGAACTGCCCGAGCGGGCCGCCGCCTGGTGCCTGAAACGGGCCGGGCTGCGCCCCCGGGACCTCGACGCGGTCGCCTACTCCTTCGACCCCGCGCTCGCCCGCCCCGCCGACGCCATGGGCCTGGACGACCCCTGGGACCACCTCCGGCTCACCTACGCGCGCGAGGCCCCCGGCTTCCTGGGCACCGCGCTGCCCGGTCTGGATCCCGGCGTCGTCCGCTTCGTACCGCACCACATGGCGCACGCCGCCTCGGGCGCCTTCGCCGCACCCGACGCCGAGGACTCCTCCGTCCTCGTGCTGGACGGCCGGGGCGAGCGCGCCTCCCACCTCGCCGCCCGCCGCGTCCGCGACCGGCTCGAACCCCTGTACGCGCAGGACCTCCCGCACTCGCTCGGCCTGGTCTACGAGGAACTCACCGGGCACCTCGGCTTCCTGCGGTCCTCCGACGAGTTCAAGGTGATGGCCCTCGCCTCCCACGGCGCCCCGCGCATGCTGCCCGAGCTGCGCCGGTACGTGTATCCGACGGGCGACGGCGGCTTCCACGCCACCGGGGTGCCCTGGCACGAGCTGTGCGCGCCGCGCGGTCCGGACGAACCGTGGACCCAGGACCACGCCGATGTCGCCGCCAGTGCCCAGGCCGTGCTGGAGGAGACGCTGCTGGACCTGGTGCGCTGGCTGCACGGCCGTACCCACGACCGGGTGCTCGCCCTCGCCGGGGGCGTCGCCCTGAACTGCGTCGCCAACTCCCGGATCGCCCGCGAGGGCCCGTTCTCCCGGGTGTGGGTGCAGCCGGCGGCCGGCGACGCGGGGACCGCGCTGGGCGGCGCCCTGCTGCTGTCCGCCGACGCCGGTGACGAGCCGGAGCCGATG
Organism: Streptomyces griseoloalbus; assembly: GCA_014650015.1. Classification (GTDB taxonomy): domain Bacteria; phylum Actinomycetota; class Actinomycetes; order Streptomycetales; family Streptomycetaceae; genus Streptomyces; species Streptomyces griseoloalbus. The sequence goes on along the minus strand of BMUD01000010.1, from coordinate 35,628 downwards.
ACCGGCGCCGACCTCGGGCGGGACTGGTCCGACGCGGAACTGGGCGCGTGGCTGAAGACGGCGGCCGTCCCCTTCGAGCGGCCGGCGGACATCGCCGCCACCGTGGCCCGGGCCCTGGCGGACAACGGCATCGTCGCCTGGTTCCAGGGGCGCGGCGAGTACGGTCCCCGGGCGCTCGGCCATCGCTCGCTGCTGGCGCATCCCGGACACGCGGGCAATCTGGAGCGGCTCAACGACGTCAAGGGCCGCGAGCAGTTCCGGCCGGTCGCGCCGATGGTGCTCGCCGACCGGGCCGCCGAGATCTTCGACGGGCCGCTGCCCAGCCCGTACATGCTCTTCGTGCACGACGTGGCCCCGGCCTGGCGGGAGCGGATCCCGGCCGTGGTGCACGTCGACGGCACCGCCCGCATCCAGACGGTCGACCCGGCGCGGGAGCCCCTGGTGGCGCGGATGCTGGCCGGGTTCGAGCGGCTGACCGGGCTGCCCGTCGTCGTCAACACCAGCCTCAACACGGCGGGCCGGCCCATGGTGGACGACCCACGCGACGCCCTGGAGTGCTTCGGCTCGTCCCCCGTCGATCTGCTGGCCATCGGCCCGTACGCGATCCGGCGCGGCGAACTCTTCCGCTCCGACGACGACGGCGAGGGTCTGCGATGACCGGGCCCGCCGCCCCGGGCGGCGAGTACGCGGTGGTGGTGCCGACGCTCGGCCGGCCCGGCCTGGGAGTGTGCCTGCGGGCGCTGGCCGAGGCGGACGGGCCCGGCCCGGCGAGGGTCGTGGTGGTCGACGACCGCCCGGATCCCGCCGGGGCACCGCTGACCGCCGACGTTCCGCCGTCCCTGCGTTCACGCACCCTCGTCGTACCGGGCGGCGCGCGGGGACCGGCCGCCGCACGCAACACCGGGTGGCGGGCCGCCGGGGACGTGCCCTGGATCGTCTTCCTCGACGACGACGTGGTCCCCGGCCCCACCTGGGCCGACGACCTCGCCCTCGACCTCGCCGGCGCCAGTGTCGCCACCGCCGGGATCACCGCCCGGATCGAGGTACCGCTGCCGGCCGACCGCCGGCCCACCGACTGGGAGCGCACCACGGCCGGTCTCGCCACCGCCCGCTGGATCACCGCCGACATGGCGTACCGCCGTCGGGCGCTGGAGGCCGTCGGCGGCTTCGACGAGCGGTTCCGCAGGGCCTTCCGGGAGGACGCGGACCTGGCGCTGCGGATGCTCGACGCCGGCTGGACCCTGTCCGAGGGCGGCCGCACCACCACCCATCCGGTGCGGCCGGCCGGGCGCTGGGTGTCCGTACGGCTCCAGGCGGGCAACGCCGACGACGTGCTGATGACCCGGCTGCACGGACGGGGCTGGTGGCGGCGGGCCGGGGCACCCCGGGGACGCCTGCCGGTGCATCTCGCGGTGACGGCTGCCGGTCTGGCGGCGGTGGGCGGCGCGCTGTCCGGCCGAGCGGGCGTCGCGGCGGTCGGAGCCGCCGGCTGGCTGGCGGGAACCGCCCAGTTCGCCCTCGCCCGGATCCTGCCGGGTCCGCGCACCCGGGACGAGATCGTCACCATGGCCCTCACCAGCGCGCTCATCCCGCCGGCCGCCGCCTGGCACCGGCTGCGCGGGTACGTCGTCCACCGCGCCGCCCCGCCCCATCCTTCGCACCGGCCCGGCGGCCCGGCACCGGAGCACCGTCCGGCGGTCGGGGAACGGCTGGAATCATGACCCGCCCCGTCCGCCCGCCGATCCCGGCGACCGGCACCGGCGGTCCGGCGGAGCGGGAGCCGACCGCGCGGGTCGCCGGGCGGCACGGCCCGGACCTCGGGGGTGCCACCGAGCTGCGGCGGCCGGCCGGAGTGCCGGCCCGGGCGCGGGTGGTGGTGGCCGGCACCACCGGGCCCGCCCCTCTCGCCGCCGCGGTCGGGACACCGGTCGTCCGTCTGTGCGCGCCGGTGGTGCCGGCCGAGCGATGGGCTCCGCACGGCGTGCCGCACCTCCTGCTCGGCGACCGGGCGGCGCCCTGTGCCGGTACCCGGGCCCGGCGCTGCCCCGTGCCGGGTCGTCCCTGCCTCGACGGGATCGACGACGCCGATGTGCTCGCCGCCGTCGCGGCGCTGTGGGGCTCCCCGGCGGATTCCCGGCGCCGGCGGCGGGGGCAGGGGGAGCAGACGGACCGAGGAGCGGCCGTATGAACATTCTGCTGTGGCATGTGCACGGCTCCTGGACGACGGCCTTCGTCCAGGGTCCGCACACCTACGTCGTCCCGGTGACCCCGGACCGCGGTCCGGACGGCCTCGGACGGGCCCGTACCTTCTCCTGGCCCGCGTCGGTGCGCGAGGCCACGCCGGAACAGCTGCGGCGCACACCGTTCGACCTGGTCGTCCTGCAGCGGCCCCACGAGTCGGGTCTCGCCGAGCGCCTGCTCGGCGGCCGTCGTCCCGGCCGGGACGTGCCGGCCGTGTACCTGGAGCACAACGCCCCGGACGGCGACGTACCCGACACCCGGCATCCGTTCGCCGACCGCCCCGATCTGACGATCGTGCACGTCACCCACTTCAACCGGTTGTTCTGGGACTGCGGCACCACCCGCACCGTGGTGATCGAGCACGGCGTCGTCGACCCGGGTCACCGGTACACCGGCCGGCTGGACCGGGCCGCCGTCGTCGTCAACGAGCCGCTTCGGCGCGGCCGGTACACCGGTACGGACCTGCTGCCGGCGCTCGCCGAGGCGGTGCCGCTGGACGTGTTCGGCATGCGCACCGAGGGTCTGGCCGGGCACCTGGGGCTGCCGCCGGACCGGTGCCGCACGGCCGACCTGCCGCAGCGCGCACTGCACGCGGCCATGGCCGACCGGCGGATGTATCTGCACCCGGTGCGCTGGACCTCCCTCGGACTGTCCCTGCTGGAGGCGATGCACCTGGGCATGCCCGTCCTGGCGCTGGCCACCACGGAGGCGGTGGAGGCGGTGCCGAGCGGCGCGGGCACCGTGTCCACCCGGCCGGACGTCCTCGTCCGGGCCGCCCGCCGCTATCTGGCGGATCCCGAGGCGGCCGCCGCGGACGGCACGCGGGCCCGGCAGGCGGCCCTCGAACGGTACGGGCTCAAGCGGTTCCTGGACGACTGGGAGCGCCTGATCACGGAGGTGTGCTCATGACGCCGAGCCCCGGTTCCCTGCCCGCCGGTCCGTTCGGCGGCGACGGCCTCGCCCCCGGCGTGCTGGACATCGCGCTGGTCTCGGAGCACGCGAGTCCGCTCGCCGCGCTCGGCGGGGTGGACGCGGGCGGGCAGAACGTCCATGTCGCCGCCCTGGCCGGGGCGCTCGCCGACCGCGGCCACCGCGTCACCGTGCACACCCGCCGCGACGCGCCCGACCTGCCCGACCGGGTGACGCTCCGTGCGGGTGTCGAGGTGCACCATGTGCCGGCGGGCCCCCCGGAACCGGTGCCCAAGGACCGGCTGCTGCCGTACATGGAGGAGTTCGGGCGCCGGCTGGCCCGGGTGTGGCGAGCGCGCACCCCGGACGTGGTGCACTCGCACTACTGGATGTCGGGCATGGCCTCGCTGTGGGCCGCCCGGGAGCTGGGGCTGCCGCTGCTGCACACGTTCCACGCGCTGGGCACGGTGAAGCGGCGGCACCAGCGACTCGCCGACACCAGTCCGCCGGAGCGGATCGGCTGCGAGACCGAGGTGGGGCTGGGCTGCGACCGCGTCATCGCCACCTGCCGGGACGAGGTCGCCGAACTGGCACGGATGGGGGTGCCGGCGTACCGGATCGGCGTCGTGCCGTGCGGTGTCGACACGGACCGGTTCTCACCGGTGGGTCCGGTCGCGCCGGGCGGCCCGTACCGGCACCGGCTGGTGCAGGTGGGACGGCTGGTGCCACGCAAGGGCGCCGCGGTGTCGGTGGCCGCGCTGGCCGGGCTGCCCGGCACCGAGCTCGTGCTGGTCGGCGGACCCCCTCGGGACCGCCTCGACGACGACCCGGAGGTACGCCGGCTGCGCGGTGTCGCGCGGGACGCCGGGGTCGCCGACCGGGTGTGGTTCACCGGCGGGGTCGGCACCGGCCGGGTGCCGCCCCTGCTGCGCTCCGCCGACGTGGTGCTGTGCCCGGCCGACTACGAGCCCTTCGGGATCGTCCCGCTGGAGGCCATGGCCTGCGGCCGTCCGGTGGTGGCCAGCGCGGTCGGCGGACAGCTCGACACGGTCGCCGACCCGGGCACGGGCCGGCTGGTGCCGCCCGGTGACCCCGAGGCGCTGGCCCGGGCCGTGGCCGGTCTGCTCGCCGATCCGGCGGCCCGCCGGGCGTGCGGGGTGGCCGGCCGCCGCCGGGTGCTCAGCCGCTACGGCTGGCCGCGGATCGCCGCGGCCACCGAGGCGGCGTACTGCGAGGTCCTCGACGCGGAATCCGCCGCGACCCGGACCGGCTGACCCGCCGGCCGTGATCGGCCGCCGACGTCCGAAGTTGGAAGGAGGTGCGGGTCCCGCCGCCGTCCTCACCGAGGCGGTGCGCCCGAACAGGATGAACGAACACCCCGCGCTCGACGCCGCGCATCTGCACTGCCGGTCGCTGCAGGAGGCCCTCGACCGCTTCCGCCGGCACGGTCTGCCCCGGATCGCCGACTGGGGCGGCCGGCTCGCCACCGTCCTCACCGACGGCGGACGGCTGCTGGCCGCCGGCAACGGCGGCAGCGCCGCCCAGGCCCAGCATCTGACCGCCGAGCTGGTCGGCCGCTACCGCCAGGAGCGGCGCGCCTATTCGGCGCTCGCCCTGCACGCGGAGACCTCCAGCGTCACCGCCATCGGCAACGACTACGGCTTCGACCACGTCTACGCCCGCCAGGTGGACGCCCACGGGCGCCCCGGGGACGTCCTGATGCTGCTGTCCACCTCGGGCCGCAGCGCCAATCTGATCGCGGCGGCGGTGGCGGCCCGGCGGGCCGGACTGCGGGTGTGGGCGCTCACCGGGCCCGGCCCGAACCCGCTGGTGGAGGCCGCCGACGAGGCGCTGTGCGTGGAGGCGGGCAGCACCGCGACCGTCCAGGAGACGCATCTGGTCGCCGTGCACCTGCTCTGCGAGTGTTTCGACGCCGCCGTGTCCACGCCCCTCGGGCGGCGTGCGGCGGCCGTACCCGGGAGGGTGTCATGACCGGACCGAAGCCTGTCGTGGTGGTGGGGGACGTACTGCTCGACGAGGACATCGAGGGGGTCGCCACCCGGCTGGCGCCGGACGCGCCCGCCCCGGTCGTCGACGTCACCGGTGACCGCCGGCACCCGGGCGGGGCCGGGCTGGCCGCCGCGCTCGCGACCCGCGGCGGCCGGGACGTGGTCCTGGTGACCGCGCTCGGTGACGACCCGGCCAGCGAGGCCGTACGCCGGGGGCTCAGCGGCCGGGTCCGGCTGCTGGAGCTGCCGCTGCACGGCACGCTGCCGGTGAAGACGCGGGTACTGGCGGGCGGGCGGCCCGTGGTCCGCATCGACCGGGGCGGCGGAACACCCGGCGAGCCGGACGACGCGGTGCGCGAGGCGCTCGCGGACGCGCACGCCGTCCTCGTCGCCGACTACGGACGGCACACCGCCGGGGCCGTCCGCACACAGCTGGAGGACGCCGCCCGCCACACCCCGCTGGTGTGGGATCCGCACCCCAGGGGCGACCCGCCGGTGCCGGGGGCTCGCATCGTCACGCCGAACGCCGCCGAGGCGGTCGCCCTGTGCGCCGGTGCGCAGGGGACATCGCCGGACGGCTCCTCGCTGGGAGCGTTCGCCGAGCGCGGGGCGGAGCTGGCGGAGCGCTGGCGGGCGGCGGGCGTCGCCGTGACGCTCGGCGACCGCGGGGTGCTGCTGACCCGGCCCGGCGGGGGCACCCCGATGCTGATCCCGGCGCCGTTCCGGGCCGACGGCGATCCGTGCGGCGCGGGGGACTGTTTCGCCGCGACGACCGTCGCGGCGCTGGCCGACGGGCTGCTGCCCGAGGAGGCGCTGCAGCGGGCGGTCGCGGAGGCCGCCGCGTTCGTCGCGGCGGGCGGGGCCGGGAACCCGGACCTGTGGCACACGCCGGCCGTCCCGGGCCCCGCGCGCACTCCCGCGGCCGACGCGTTCGAGCTGGCGGAGGACGTGCGGGCGCGCGGCGGGACGGTGGTCGCCACCGGCGGCTGCTTCGACCTGGTGCACGCCGGGCACGTCGGCCTGCTGGAGAGCGCCCGGCGGATCGGCGACTGTCTGATCGTGTGCCTCAACTCCGACGCCTCCGTCACCCGACGCAAGGGCCCGGGCCGCCCGCTCACCCCGGCGGCGGACCGGGCCAGGGTGCTGGCCGCGCTGGGGAGCGTGGACGCGGTCGTGGTCTTCGAGGAGGACACACCGGAAGCGGTGCTGGGCCGGCTGCGGCCCGACGTGTGGGTCAAGGGCGGTGACTACTCCGTGCAGGCCCTGCCCGAGGCGGAGGTGCTGCGCACCTGGGGCGGCCAGGCGGTGGTCCTGCCCTACCTGGACGGCCGCTCCACGACCCTCCTGACCCGCCGCGCGGCACGGGCCGCGGCGGTCGCCCTGAAGTCCCCGGACGGATAACGGCCCCTTCCGGAAGGGACGGCCGGGGCAGGGAGCGGGCGGGCCGGGTCCTGGGAGCCCCTCGGGAGCGGCACCGGCCGCCGTGGGCGGAGAGGGTTCTTCGCCCCCGCCGCCCCGCCCCGCCCCGTCCCCGGGGCTGTGCGCCGGACCCTCCGTGTCCTCGAACGCCGGACGGGCCGAGGGAGGACGGGCGGGACGCCCCCGGGGCTGCGCCCCGGACCCCCGTCGGCCCTGGGCGGGCCCCGGCCTCACACGCCGGACGGGCCGAGGGGGGATGTCAGGCCGCTGCCTCCAGGGCGGGGCGGCCGGTCGCGTCGGCGTCGGGTGTGCGGAGGAGGACCGGGGCCGGGGTCCGGCGGGAGCGGAGGAGGTGACCCGCGCCGATCGAGCCGGCGATGATCAGACCGCCGCTCATCAGGGCGCCACGCGGGCCGGCCAGTTCCATGAGGAGACCGAGGGCGGGCGGGCCGCCCAGGCCCCACACGGTGCCGACGGCGCCCCAGACGCCGAGCACGCGTCCGCGCAGATGGGCGGGCGGGTCGGTCTGCAGGACGGCCGTGCCCGCGGTGTCGGAGACGGACTCGACGACGGCCATGGGCAGGACCAGCACCAGCAGCACGGCCAGCGACGGCGACATGCCCGCCACCACCTGCAGCAGCGCGCCCGTCGCCGCGAGGGCGCCGACGAGCCGCACGGACGGCCTGCGCAGCCGCGCGCCGAGCCGACAATCCCGCCGACGGCGAGGACGGTCGACACCGTGCCGAACGCGCCCGCACCGCCCGCGAGCGGCCCGGTGACCAGGACCGCCAGGGTGAGCCCGTAGTTGCGGCCGAAGACCGCGCTGATGCCGGTGACGCCGGCGAGCGCGAGGAGCCGGGGCCGGCGGGCGAAGAAGGTCAGCCCCTCGCGGACGGTCAGGTCGCGCCGCGGGTGCTTGCCGCTCCCGGCGACATGGCGGACCGCCCCCGCGGCCGGGCGCAGGAAGGGGATGACCGCGGTCACGAAGAGGAAGGAGAACCCGTTGGCGAAGTAGGCCGCGGAGGTACCGAGGAAACCGACCGTCACCCCGGCGAACGCGGCACCCGCGAGCCGGCCCGCGTTGAACACCAGCGCGCCCACTCCGATGGCGGAGGGCACGTCCTCGGCGGGGACGAGGTCGTTGCCCAGCAGGGCACAGGCCGGGTTGTCGACGGTGGCGACGATGCCGGTGACGGCGGCCAGCACCATCAGGGACGTCATGTCGAGCCGGTCCAGCATCACCAGGACGGCCGTGGTGAACGCGATCACGGCCAGCAGGGCCTGACTGACGGCGGCCGTCACCTTCCGCGGCCAGCGGTCGACGGCCGCGCCGCCGAGGACGCTCATGAGCAGGGCCGGAGCGGCCTGCACGGACATGGACAGACCTGTGGCGGCGGCGGACCCGGTGATCTGCAGGACCAGCAGGTTCTGCACGGTGAGCTGCATCCACGTGCCGGCGTTGGACACGAGGTTCGCGACGGACCACCAGCGCATGCTGCGGTGTCTCAGGGACCGCCAGGGCGCGCGGGATACGGGATGGGCAGGGGTGGGCGAGGAAGACACAGTGCGCTACTCGAAAGACGAGCCGGAGGGCTCAGCGGGAGGGGCGCGGGAGCGGAACGCCGGCTGCGCTGCGCGGCGGCTCCCGTCGCCGGACAGGGCGCGGACCATCGTGGCAGAAGGGACCGCCGAGTCGTTGCGAGGAGCGGGGCACGGCAGAAAAGGCGCGCGCCAAATGTGCCCATGTACGGGGGACTTGGGAGGGTCAGTGTGGTTGATCACAGCGGCCGGGGCCCGGGCGGGCGCAGGCAAGAGGCCCGTCGCGCCGGCGACGGGCCCCTCTTTCCGACGTCTCAGCCGAGCTTGCCGCGCCCGCTCAGCGCGTCGCGGAGCCGGTCGACCATTCCGGCGCCCGGTGCCAGCAGCTTGTTCGCCGGGGGCTTGTCCGGGGCGGCCGGGTGCGGCCGGGTCGGGGCCGTCTTCTTCGCCTGGCGGATCTTGTCACCGAGCTGGTCGAGCGCGTCCGTGGAGCAGGAGGCACGCAGCAGCGGGAACAGGTTCTGCTCCTCGTCGGCGATGTGCTCGCGGATCTCGGTCATCAGCGAGCCGACGAGCCGGTCGAACTCGGGGTCGCCCGCGTCACAGCGTTCGATGTCCTTCATGAGCTGCTCGGCCTTGGCGTGGTCCTCGAGCTCCTTGTCGGCGAGGGCGTCCCCTCCGCGCACGTGCTCCCGCACGGCCGGGTACAGGTACGCCTCTTCCGCCACCGAGTGCCGGACCAGTTCGATCGTGGCCTGGTCGGCGTACACCTTGCGGTCCTTGTGGCCGGGCGGCAGTTGCTCGATCTTTCCGAAGATCTCCTCGACTTCCCGGTGATCGGTCACCAGTTCGTCGATGACGTTGCCTCCATGTCCCATGTCCTTCACCTCCGGTTCGTGGTGGCACCCGGCCGGGTCCACTCCGCCTCCGGGTCCCCTCGCCGCCGGGGAGCTAACGCGGTCGCGGTGTGCGTCACCCGGGCAGCTTGGCCCGGACGCGGCCGGCCGCGGCGGCGGGGCGGGCACCGGCCCGCACGGACTGATGCACGAGGTGGGCGTCGCGACGCAGATCATGGGCGGCGTGCCGGCTGCGCCACAGCAGGGAGGGGGCGGCGCCGGTGTCGTCGGCGGCGATCAACAGCCCGCCGAACATGGCGAGGTTCTTCAGGAAGTGGACGCGCTGCTGGGTGCGCCGTTCGGGGTCCTCCTCGTCCCAGAAGCGGTGCGCGGCCAGCGTCGTGGGCACGAGCGTGGCGGCGATCGCGAGCGCGGCCGGGCGGGACATGCGTCCGGTGGCCAGCAGCAGTCCGCCCACGAGCTGTACGGCGCCATTGAGGCGTACCGCGTCCTCGGTGCGGTCCGGCAGCACGGCGACACGGTCGGTGACGGGGCGTACGACGGGCTCGGCGACGGCCGCGACGGCCTCGGGGTTGCGGACGGAATCCAGCCCGCCCGCGACGAACATCGAGGCGAGCATCGGACGGCCGAGGACGCGCAACAGACTCATGGCCTTCTCCTGGGGGTGTGGGTGGTGGACCTTCGCCGGGTTCCCCTCGGGGTGGGGACCATTCGGCGCGCGCTCACCAGAACCGGGTGGTGAGTGCGGGCTGGTGGACGGCCTGGACGGCGTCGCGCAGGCACAGGGCGATGCCGATGGTGGTGCGCAGCACCGAGGGCCGTACGGTCTGGGCGGTCTCCGTGGCCAGGACCAGCAGACAGCCCGCCGCCTGTTCCACCACGGAGACGGGGAGGGTGTAGTCGCTGTCGGCGGCCGCGCGGAACGCCTTCAGCGGGATTCCGGCTCCGTCGACCGTCCGCCTGGCGGCCTGCTCCAGGTGCTGTGCCGCTTGTTCGCAGATCGAGGCGGGCAGGGTGAGGGTGCGCTGGAACGATGAACTCGTCATGTTCCCAGTGCTCCCCCGGCACGCCGGCGTTCGATCGGTGGGCGGGGGGATTTCACCGTCCCGCGTGATGGGCCGGCGGCGGATGCGGGCGCGGCGGGAGTTCGTACGCTGGGCACGACCGGGTGCCCCGGTCCGGCGTGGCAGGGCCGGTGCGGACGCGGTCCCGCTGCCACCCGCCCGCGCGAGTGAGGAGCCCCGCCATGACCTTCCCATCCGGTTCGGCGGCACAGGACGGTGACGGGGCCAGGGCCGTTGCGGCCCGGTTCACCGAGCGGACGGTCACCGGGGTGCGCGCGCTGTCCGGCTCGCTCGCCGAGGTGGCCCTCGACGACGGCCGGGTGGTGGTCGTGAAGCGGGCCGACGGCGTGGGGGCGGCCCGCGCCGAGGCGGCGGGGCTGCGCTGGCTGGCCGGGGCGGGGACGGTGCGGGTACCGGTGGTGCACGGTCACGACGCGCGCCGGCTGGTCGTCGATCTGGTGACGCAGGGCCCGCCCGGGCGGGAGGCCGCCGTCCGGTTCGGCCGTGACCTGGCCGCCCTGCACGCGGCCGGCGCGCCCGCCTTCGGGGCTCCGCCGCCGGGCGGTCCGGTGGAGGCGTACATCGGGCTCGCCCCGATGCGCAACGTCACCGGCGACGACTGGCCCGGCTGGTACGCCGAGCACCGGGTCCTGCCGTATCTGCGCCGGGCGGTCGACGACGGCACCGTCCGGGCCGGTGAGGCGGGCGTCGTGGAGCGGGTCTGCGAGCGGCTGCCGGAGCTCGCGGGGCCGGCCGAGCCGCCCGCGCGGCTCCACGGCGACCTGTGGAACGGCAATGTGCTGTGGGGCGATGACGGGCACGTCCGGCTGATCGACCCGGCGGCCCACGGCGGGCACCGGGAGACCGACCTCGCGATGCTCCGCCTCTTCGGCTGTCCGCATCTGGACGCGGTGCTGGACGGCTACCAGCGGGTGGCGCCGCTCGCCGACGGGTGGGAGGCACGCGTCGGCGTGCACCAGCTGTTTCCGCTGCTGGTGCACGCCGTGCTGTTCGGGCGCGGCTACGCCGAGCAGGCGCTCGCGGTGGCGCGGTCGGCCGCGGCCGGGTGACCCCTCACCGGGTCACCACGTGCCGTTCGTCGGGGACGCAGTGGGTCATGGTGAGCCCTTCCACGTCACGCGGGGGGTTGTCGCCGAGGTTGGCCAGCCGCTTGCGGTCCTCGTCCGTGAGGTCCTGGCCGGCGAGGGGATCGAGGTGGGCGACGTCCTCCGGCATGATGCCGAGGCCTTCGCCGACCCTGCGGCCGAGGTCGTTCTCGACCAGCAGGAAGTGCCACACCATGCGCTCCTGCACCTCCCGGTCGCACTGGGAGATCAGGTCGACGAAGTTCTTCACCAGGTCGTCGCGCTCCCAGTCCTCCATGAGCAGGTAGCGCTGGCCGGCCTGCAGGTAGTCGTTGGCGCGCGGGATGCGCCTGCGGGTGAGCCGGCCCCGGATCTCCGGGCCCTGCTCGTCGTGCGTCGGGTACTGACCCTCCCGCAGACCGCCGGTGATCGACGGCTCGTAGTTCACGTGCGGGTTCTCGCCGGCGCCGTCGACGTGGTACGTCATCTGGCCGTCGCGCTGGTTGGTGCGTACGTCCGCGTGCTTGGCCTGGTTGACGGGCAGTTGCAGGTAGTTCGGGCCGACCCGGTGGCGCTGGGTGTCGCTGTAGGAGAAGGTCCGGCCGACGAGCATCTTGTCGTCGGAGAAGTCCAGGCCGTCGACGAGGACGCCGGTGCCGAAGGAGATCTGCTCGTTCTCGGCGAAGAAGTTGTCCGGCATCCGGTTCAGCACCATCCGGCCCACCGGCTTCGGCGGGAAGTCCTGCTCGGGCCAGGTCTTGGTGTCGTCCAGCGGGTCGAAGTCCAGTTCCGGGTGCTCGTGGTCGTCCATCATCTGGACCACCAGTTCCCACTCCGGGTACTCGCCCCGCGCCACCGCCTCGTAGAGGTCCTTGGTGGCGTGGCCGAGCCCCTCCGCCTGGACGTTCGCCGCGTCCTCGGCCGTCATGCCGCGCACGCCCTGCTTGGGCATCCAGTGGTACTTGACCAGCTTGGTCTCACCCTCGGCGTTGACCCACTTGTAGGTGTTCACGCCGAAGCCCTGCATGTGGCGGTAGTCCGCCGGGATGCCGCGCGGGCTGAAGAGGTTGACGAGCATGTGCATCGACTCCGGTGTCTGCGACATGAAGTCGAAGATGCGGCGCGGCTGCTGCTCGAAGGTGACCGGGTCGGGCTTGAGGGCGTGGATGACGTCCGGGAACTTGATCGCGTCCCGGATGAAGAAGACGCCCAGGTTGTTGCCGACGAGGTCCCAGTTGCCGTCCTCGGTGTAGAACTTCACCGCGAAGCCGCGCGGGTCGCGGGCGGCTTCGGAGGAGTCGCGTCCGCCGATGACGGTGGAGAAGCGGACGGCCAGGTCCGTGCGCTTGCCCTCCTCCTGGAAGAGCTTGGCGCGGGTGTACCGGGAGATCGGCTCGTCGCCCCACTTCCCGTACGCCTCGAAGTAGCCGTAGGCGGTGACGCCACGGGCGTGCACGACGCGCTCGGGGATGCGTTCCCGGTCGAAGTGACTGATCTTCTCCAGGAACTGGTAGTTCTCCAGCGTGGCCGGGCCTCGGGCACCGACGGTGCGCTGGTTCTGGTTGTCGTAGACCGGATGGCCCTGTCGGTTGGTGAGTACCTTGCGGTCGTCCCCCGGAGCGGGACCCCGGCTCGAAACGTCCGTCATGATGATGGGCTCCTCGCGCTGCTCGGCATCCCCCCGATGGCGTGCGTACGGGGGCCATGCTGCCGCGCATCGTCGCGGGCGGCGACTCGGAGCGGCGGACCGCGCCCGTGTGGGGCCGGCGGCCGGGTGAGGAGGCGGCCGAGTGCGCCGGTGAGTGTCCGCAGGTCGAGGCGGATCACCCGGCCGTACGTCATGTCGGCGCCGTCGCCAGTGGGCTTCGGCATGGAGCGTCGCCTCCTGGCGCACCCGCGGTTGTCGATCGGCAGTAGCGGTCACCCTGCCGGACGTCACCCTCCCGGCCCTCACCCGCCCAGCCGCCGGACCTTGCCGGGACACGGCGGGGCCCGGCCACCGCGTCCCACGGCGACCGGGCCTCACGAAGCGGCGTTCAGCCGCCGTCCAGGCGGGCCTTCAACAGCCCCTTGCCCAGCTCCGCGCCCTTGCGGCTGTCCGCCTGGGCCTTGCGGAACAGGTCGGCGACCTCGGTGTCCTTGGCGCGCTCGGCGTCCTGGATGTAGCTCTCCAGGCGCAGCGCGTTGCTCAGGCACGCCTCGACGTACCAGATCAGGTTGTAGTCCTTGTCCTGCGTGCCGGTGACGCCGCCGGTCTCCGTCTCACTGGTCATCCGGGCCTCCTCTTCGCGGTGCTCGTTCCGGGCCCACCCGCACCGGTGCGTTCCGGCCGGCGGGCCTCCACAGCGGCGGCCGGGTACCCGTCCTGGCCGAAGGCACACAGCGGCAAAGGAGCGGGGACGCGACCGGTCCCCCGTTCCGGTCGTGCCCCCGCCATGTCCCGAAACTATGCGGAACGGGGCGCGCCTGTGTATCGCACCGATGCCCGCTGGAGCCGCCGGAGGGCTCATCCGTGCACAACCGAGTCCGAAAGGCCCGGTTTTACTCACCCGCGAGCAGTGGCTGCCGCAGGTCACCCACCGCCAGATGGGCCAGGACGACCTCGTACAGGTCCGTCCCGGGGGTCAGCAGCCGGCGTTCGAGGACCGGTTCGGCGCTGCGCACGTGCTCCCGCACGGTCTGGGGGTGGACCCCCAGACCCCGCGCGGCCCGCTCGGCGTTGCCCCCGGCGGCGATCCAGGTGCGCACCGTGCGGCGCACGTTGCGGGAGTCCCGGTCCAGTCGCCCCAGCAGCTCCTGTGCCCACGCGCCGACGGCGGGGCCCGCCAGCAGGTCGGCGAGGCGCGGGGCGTGCGCGCCGGGGGCGGTGCCCGCCCGGCCGTCCACCACGTTGATCTGGGTGTGGAGCGCCAGGTGCACGACGGCGCGGGCGGTGACGTCGCCGAAGTCGACGCCGAGCATGGTCTCGACGCGATCCATGCGAGCGCGCACGGTGTTGCGGCTGACGCCGAGGATCTTGGCGGCGTTGACGGCGGTGAACTCCAGGCCGAGGCGGGTGGTGGCGAGGAGTTCGGCACGGGTGTGGTGCGGCAGCGCGTCGAGCGGGCGCAGCACCAGGGCCGTCCAGCCGCGCAGGGCCGCCGGGTCCATCAGTCGCTCCGGGTGGGTGCGCTCGGCGTAGACGGCCGTCTTGTCCGCCCGGAACCGGGCCACCGCCAGGGCGCTGACGGCCTGCCCGTACGCGGCGGCGGTACGGGCGAGGCTCTGCCGGACGCTGCCGCCGAGGAAGGTCCGCGGATGCCGTTCGACCAGGGACCGCAGAGCGTCGGCGGTGGCCTCGCGGGGACTGACCACGATCACATGGCCGTCCATGGCCGGGCACCGCACGACGAGGGCCTCCTCCCGCGTGGTGTCGAGGCATTCCTCCAGGAGCCGCTCGCGCCGGGCCGGCTCGGACTCGATGACGTAGACGCACGCCGTGTCGGCGTCCAGCAGGCCCGGCCAGAGACCCGCGGCGACCCGGCGGGCCGCGACGGTGTCCTCGACCATCAGCAGTTGCAGGATGGCCAGCCGCAGATCGGCGGTGGCCCGCCGCAGCCGGTGTCCGGCCGCGGTCGTCTCACGGGCGGTCAGCAGGAGTTCGATCACCTGGGCGGTGTGCGTGACGACGTCAGAGGTGTGCCGGTCGAAGCGGGCCTTACGGGAGACTGCCAGCACACAGACCTGCGCGCGGTGCCCGATCTTGACCAGGCGCACGTGGTGTCCCGCCCCCTCATAGGCGGCGGAGGCGATCCGTCCCGACCCGAGGCCGGCGAGGAGGGACTCGTCCAGCGGCACCCTGGTCCCGGCGAGGAGCGTGCCGGCGGCGTCCCGCAGGGACACCTCCGCGTGCACGGCGCCGGCCAGCCAGTCGACGACCCTGCGGACGTCGCGCCCGCCCGGCCGCAGATGCTGCAGCAGCTCCCGCGCCCACGCCCGGTGCTCCCCGGCCGCCGTGGGCGTCCGCCGTGTTCCGTCGTTACCGCCTGTCACCTCGGCCCCCCTCGTCCGCTCGCCGTCCCCCGGGTTCGGGTCGGGGACGTTACCGCACCCACGCGCGCCGCTCATCCCGGCGCGACGGCGCACCCGGACCGCCCCGGCGGCACGAGCGCGGCCGGGCGGCATAAGCTCGGTGAATGGCGAAGTACTTCGACGTGCACCCCGACAACCCCCAGCCGCGCACCATCGCGCAGGTCGCCGACGGCATCCGCTCCGACGCCCTGATCGCATACCCCACGGACTCCTGCTACGCGCTCGGCTGCCGTCTGGGCAGCCGTGACGGCATCGACCGGATCCGCACGATCCGCAAACTGGACGACCGGCACCACTTCACCCTGGTGTGCCGGGACTTCGCGCAGCTCGGCCAGTTCGTACGGATCGACAACGACGTGTTCCGCGCGGTCAAGGCATCGACCCCGGGCAGCTACACGTTCATCCTGCCCGCGACCAAGGAGGTGCCGCGCATGCTGCAGCACCCCAAGAAGAAGACGGTCGGCGTGCGCATCCCCGACCACGTCGTCACCCAGGCGCTGCTCGCGGAGCTCGGCGAGCCCCTGCTGTCCAGCACCCTGCTGCTGCCCGGCGAGGACGAGCCGATGACGCAGGGCTGGGAGATCAAGGACCGGCTCGACCACGTGGTGGACGCGGTGATCGACTCCGGCGACTGCGGCACCGAACCGACCACGGTGATCGACTTCTCGGGCGGTGAGCCGGAGGTCGTACGGCGGGGCGCGGGCGACGTGTCGCGGTTCGAGTGAGGGCACCGCGCCGCCTGCGGCCCCCGGCCGGCGTGTCACGATGGCCGTGATCCGTACCGGCCCGCAGCCCTCAGGGAGGCAGCCCCGCCATGACCGCCGTACAGGGAACCCAGGTCGACATCCCGACCGAGGACGGCACCGCGGACGCGTATCTGACGCATCCCGTCGACGGGGCTCCCCGGCCGGCGGTGCTGTTCTACATGGACGCCTTCGGTCCGCGTCCGCGGCTGCGGGCGATGGCCGACCGGCTGGCGGAGGCCGGCTACACCGTCCTGGTGCCGAACCTGTTCTACCGGCGCGGGCGTGCTCCCGTGGTCGAACTGCCCGAGTTCATCGACCCGGGGGCGCGGCCGGAGATCTTCCAGCAGCTGGGGCCGGTCATGCGGGAGCTGACGCCCGAGCGGGCGATGCGTGACGCCGGAGCGTATCTGCGGTGGCTCGCCGAGTGCCCGGCGGCGGCCGACGGCCCGGTGGCGGTGACCGGCTACTGCATGGGCGCGGCGCTGTCCCTGCGCACCGCCGGCACCCACCCGGACCGGGTGGCCGCCGCGGCCGGGTTCCACGGCGGCCGGCTGGCGACGGACGCGCCGGACAGTCCGCATCGGGTGGCCGGCCGGATCACCGCCGAGGTGTACTTCGGCCACGCCGACCGGGACCACTCGCTGCCCGGGGAGCAGATCGAGCGCCTGGAGCGGGCCCTGACGGACGCCGGCGTCCGGCACCGCTGCGAGGTGTACACCGGCGCCGGGCACGGCTACACCCAGTCCGACACGGCCGCGTACGACAAGGAGGCGGACGAGCGTCACTGGGCGGCGCTGCTCGACCTGTTGGGCCGCACCTTCTGAAGCCCGCCGCCAACCGGGCGCCGGCCGGGGGTGGTTCACCGGCCACCCGCCCTCCGGCGGGCGGCCGCGCCGTTGTTACCGTGCACCGGTGTCCGACTCTTCACGCGATACCGCCGAGGGTGCCGGCTGGGGCAGCGCGGAACGCGGTGCGTACCGGCGGCTGATGCCGTCTCGGGTCGAGAGGATCTCCTGGCTCGACCCGAGGATGCTGTGGGCCGCCCGCAACGGGGTCCTGGCCTCCTGGTTCGGGGATCCCACGGGGCGTACCCGCGCCCGGCGGGTCGCCCAGCGGGCGGCGGCCGGCGCACCCGCCGACAAGGTCATCCGGCGTGACGACCCGGACCGGTTCTCGTTCCTGGTCCTCGGTGACACGGGCGAGGGCGACGAGCCCCAGTACGCGGTGGTGCCCGGTCTGCTGAAGGAGGGCCGGGACACCGCCTTCGCCGTGCTCGCCAGCGATGTGATCTACCCGGTGGGCAGCGCGGACGACTATCTCACCAAGTTCTTCCGCCCGTACCGGGACTATCAGGCACCGATCTACGCGATACCCGGCAACCACGACTGGTACGAGGACCTGGACGGCTTCATGCGCGTCTTCTGCGACGACGCCCCGCCGCTGCCGCCCGGGCCCGCCCCGCGTCCCCTCACCCGGGACTGGCTGCGCTCCCTGCTGTGGCACCGGCCGCGTCCCGGGGACGGCGGGCGCCTCGCCGAGGCACGCACGCTGCGGTCCGGGCCCGCCCAGCAGGCCGTGCAGCCGGGGCCGTACTGGGCGATCGACGCGGGACCGGTGCGGATCATAGGCATCGACACCGGCCTGCTGGGCACGCTCGACGCCGAACAGGGCGCCTGGCTGCGGGAGGTCTCCCGGGGCCCGCGCCCCAAGATCCTGGTCACGGGCTCGCCCCTGTACGTGGACGGCTCGCACCACCCGTGCCCCATCGACGGCGGCGGCACCGTCGACGACATCGTCCGCGATCCCGGCCACCACTATGTGGCGGCGATAGGCGGCGACATCCACAACTACCAGCGCTACCCGGTGCGGTTGGCCGACGGCCGGACCATCCAGTACGTGGTGGCGGGCGGCGGCGGGGCGTTCATGCACGCCACGCACACCATCCCCGGGGTCGACGTCGCCGGCGTCACCGAACGGGACTTCCGCTGCTATCCGCTGCGCGGCGACTCGCTCGCCTTCTACAGCGCGCTCTACGGGCGCCGGCTGCGGATGCGGCGCTTCTTCACCCTCACCGAGTCCGAGGCGATGACGGTGATCGCGGAACGCCTCGGCATCGGGCCCACCAGGGTCCAGGGCGCACCGCCCCGGCTCACCCGCCGGATGCGGCTGGTCGCCGGACTGCTCGGCACCGGACGCCGGCCCGACCGGGCCAAACGGTTCCGGCTGCCCGTGCGCAAGATCTACACGCAGGTGTTCTCGCCGGGCTCGGCCACCTACAGCCCGCCGTTCTTCAAGTGCTTCCTGCGTCTGGACGTCGGCCCGGACGAGATCCGGCTGCGCTGTCACGCGGCCACCGGCCACCGCGCTCAGGAGGTCACCCCGCCGGTCGAGGACGAGGTGACCATCCCGCTGAAGTGACCTGGGGGGCGCCGGGGCGCCGGGGAGGCCCCCCGGGAAGGGCCCTCGCCGCCGGAAGGGCCTCGCCGCCGGCCCGCCGGGCGTCCGCTACCAGCGTCCGGGTGCGGTGCCGGTGAGGGGCCGCGAGGGCCGTCCGTCCACGCCGACCGGGACGTCACCGGCGATCATCACCCGGTGCATGATCCGCGGGTGCTCGAGGTGGGCGGTGTCGCCCGGGGCCAGATGGATGGTGGCCCGGTTGTCCCAGAACGCCACGCTGCCCGGCTCCCACCGGAACCGCACGGTGTACTCGGGCCGGCTCGCCTGCTCCAGCAGCATCTCCAGCACGGCCCGGCTCTCGGGGCGGGAGAGCCCGGTGATCTGCTCGACGTAGTAGCCGTTGACGAACAGCACCCGCTCCCCGGTCTCCGGGTGCACGCGCACCAGCGGGTGCTCGGAGGCGGTCTGGTGGTCCAGCAGATGGCGCACATAGGCGTCGTCGCCGGGCCGGGGCTGGTAGCCGACCCCGAGACGGTGCTCGGCGCGCAACCGGTCGGCGAACTCGCGCACCGGGGCGGACAGGCCGGCGTACGCCGCGGCCAGGTTCGACCAGGTGGTGTCGCCGCCGTAGGGCGGGACGGTCTCGGCGCGCAGGATCGTCGCGGCCGGCGGGTCGACGCGGGCGCCGTGGTCGCAGTGCCAGCCGCGCAGCAGGGTGTGGCGCCGGCGGCGCAGCCACTCGTCGTGCTCCATGCCGAACCGGCCCCCCAGCTCCAGCCGGTCCGCGGTCGTCTCGATCTCGGGGAAGTCCGGCGGCGAGGCCTTGCCGCGCCGCGGCAGGACGACCGGTTCGCCGAACCGGCGGGCCAGCGCCACCTGTCCGGCGTGGTCGAGGCGCTGGCCGCGGAAGAACACCACCTTCCAGCGCAGCACCGCCGCCCTGATCCGGGCGATCACGGCGTCGTCGAGGTCACCGGCGAGGTCGACACCGGTGACCTCGGCCCCGATGTGCCCGGCGACCGGATGGACCTCCACCGCCGCGCTCCGCTCCCCGTCCGTCACGCCGCCCCTGTCCGTCGTCATGCGTCCCCACTCCGTCGCTCGTCCCCCCGGCCCCGTACGGACCGGGTCCCGGGAAGATCGTGGCAGCGTCGGGCGGGCCTGGCGACAGGGCCTCGTCCGCGCGGACCCGCCCGTCCCGGTTGATCATTGCCCCCACCGTCCGCGACGCTGGGAGGACGACACTGTCAACGGGAAGGCCCCCTCGTGATCACCATCCCGAGCCACACCCTCAACGACGGCACGACGATCCCCGCCCTGGGTCTGGGCACCTGGCCGATGGACGACGTCGAGGCGGAGCGGGCGGTGGCCACGGCCCTTCGGGCGGGTTACCGCCTCGTCGACACCGCGACCAACTACCGCAACGAGACCGGTGTCGGCCGTGCCGTGGCCGGGGCCGGCGTGCCCCGCGAGGAGATCGTCGTGACGACGAAGCTCCCGGGCCGGCACCACGGCTACGAGGAGACACTCGCCTCCTTCGAGGAGTCCCGGGCCCGGCTCGGCCTGGAGTACGTCGACCTCTATCTGATCCACTGGCCGCTCCCCCGCGTGGACAAGTACGTCGACTCCTGGAAGGCCATGATCAAGCTGCGCGAGGACGGTCTCGTCCGGTCGATCGGCGTCTCCAACTTCACGCCCGCCCATATCGAGCGGCTGGAGAAGGAGACGGGGGTGCTGCCCTCGGTCAACCAGATCGAGCTGCACCCCCTCTTCCCGCAGGAGGAGCTGCGCGCCTACCACGCGGACAAGGGCGTGCTCGTCGAGAGCTGGAGCCCGCTGGGCCGTGGTTCGCGGCTCCTGGACGACCCGGCCGTGGCCGCCGTCGCCGAGGCGCACGGGGTGACCCCGGCCCAGGCGGTGCTGCGCTGGCACCTCCAGCTGGGCGCACTGCCCGTCCCGAAGTCGTCCGACCCGGTGCGGCAGCGCGCGAACCTCGACGTGTTCGGCTTCGAACTGGACGCCGCCCAGATGCGGGCCGTCGCCGACCGGGCCCACCGCCGGATCGGCGGGGATCCGGAGGTGCACGAGGAGTTCTGACCGGGTACCCGGGGCCCGCGCGTGCGGTGTGGGGTACGGGAAGGAGCGGCACGGTGGGCGAACGGGACCGGCTGCGGGACTACCACGGCAAGCGGGACTTCGGCCGGACGCGTGAGCCCCGGGGGGCCGGGGCCGCGCCGGGCCGGGAACCCCGCTTCGTGGTGCAGATCCACGACGCGCGCAGGAT
This sequence comes from Streptomyces griseoloalbus, assembly GCA_014650015.1. Taxonomy (GTDB): domain Bacteria; phylum Actinomycetota; class Actinomycetes; order Streptomycetales; family Streptomycetaceae; genus Streptomyces; species Streptomyces griseoloalbus. Next base: position 15,007 of record BMUD01000010.1, on the reverse strand, counting down.
GCACTTCGACTTCCGGCTCCAGGTGGGCGAGGTGCTGAAGTCCTGGTCGGTCCCGAAGGGCCCGTCCGCCGATCCTCGCGACAAGCGGCTCGCCGTGCCCACGGAGGACCATCCGCTGGAGTACGAGGAGTTCGAGGGGGTGATCCCGCGCGGCGAGTACGGCGGCGGCACGGTGATCGTCTGGGACCACGGCACGTACGAGCCGCTCAGCCACGACCGCCGGGGCCGGCCCGTCGACTTCGCGGAGTCGCTGGCGCGCGGCCATGCCACGTTCCGGCTGCGCGGGTCGAAGCTGCACGGCGAGTACGCCCTCACCCGCTTCCGCGACGGGGACGACGGCGGTGAGCAGGCGTGGCTCCTGGTCCGGGCAGCCAAGGGGGGCGCCGGCGGTCGCGGCGCCCCGGATCCGCGACGGGCGCGGTCGGCACGGTCCGGCCGTACCCTCGCCCAGGTCGCCGCGGAGGGCGAGGGGCCCCCATAGGGCTCCTCCGGCGGCTCATGCCGCAGACGCGGGGTCGCAGGACGCCGACGGTCACCCCCGGCCCGATCCGCCGGACAGACCCTGCGCCGGGTCGGGCAGTGGCTGTTCCGCCCAGATCGTCTTGCCGCCGCCCGTCTGCCGGCTGCCCCAGCGCTGGGTGAGCTGGGCCACCAGCAGCAGTCCGCGCCCGCCCTCGTCGTAGGCGTGGGCGCGGCGCAGATGCGGTGAGGTGGAGCTGGCGTCGGCGACCTCGCAGATGAGGGTGCGGTCGCGGATCAGCCGCAGCTTGACGGGGGGCACTCCGTACCGGATGGCGTTGGTGACCAGTTCGCTGACGACGAGTTCGGTGATGAAGGCGATCTCGTCCAGTCCCCACGCGGCCAGCATGTCGGTGGCCCACTGCCGGGCGGCGCCCACCTCCTCGGGGTCCGGCGGCACGTCCCTGGTGGCGACCCGGTCGGCGCCGAGGGCCCGGGTGCGGGCCAGCAGCAGGGCCACGTCGTCACCGGGTTCCTCCGGCAGTACGTGCTTGAGCACACCGTCGCACAGGGACTCCAGCGAGTCGGCGGGCACCTGCAGGGCACGGCGCAGGTCGTCCGTGGCGCGATCGATGTCGCGGTCGCGGTCCTCGACGAGGCCGTCGGTGTAGAGGGCGACGACGCTGCCCTCGGGCAGCTGGAGCTCCATCGCCTCGAACGGCAGCCCTCCCACCCCCAGCGGCGGGCCCGCGTTCACGGGGATGAGCCCGCAGGTTCCGTCGGGCAGCAGGAGGGCCGGCGCGGGGTGCCCTGCGGCGGCCACGCTCAGGCGGCGCGAGACCGGGTCGTAGACGGCGTACAGGCAGGTGGCGCCGAGCTCGCCGATGTCGTCGCGGTCGCCGGCGGAGAGATGGGAGACCAGGTCGTCGAGGTGGGTGAGGAGTTCGTCGGGCGGGAGGTCCACGTCGGCGAGGGTGCGCACGGCCATGCACAGCCTGCCCATGGTCGCCGCGGAGGGGATTCCGTGGCCGACGACGTCACCCACGACCAGGGCGACCCGGCTGCCGGCCAGCGGGATGACGTCGAACCAGTCGCCGCCGATGCCGGCCGCCGACCCGGAGGGCAGATAGCGGTGGGCGACGTCGACGGCGGCCTGGCCGGGCAGTCCCCTGGGCAGCAGGCTGTGCTGGAGCATCAGCGCGGTGGTGCGTTCGCGGGCGAAGCGGCGGGCGTTGTCCACACAGACGGCGGCGCGACTGGCGAGTTCCTCGGCGAGAACGGCGTCTTCCGCGACGTATTCGTCGGGGTGGACATTGCGCACGGCGACCGCGACGCCGAGCGTGGTGCCGCGGGCGCGCAGCGGGACGGCCAGCAGGGAATGGATGGCGGCGGGGCGTGGGCGGACGGTCGGGGCGGGCGCGACGCGCTCGGCGATCCACCGGTCGAAGTCCGGTTCGCCCGCACGGGCGAGCACCGTTCTGCACTCCCGCAGCGCCTGCGCGGGCGGGGAGTACGACGGGTGGACGTCCGTCTGGCCGAGGTGCACGGCCGCCCCGTGGCTTCCGTGGGCGGCGGAGCCGTGCGCCACGCGACGCAGCTCGATCCCGCTCTCCGGGAGGGCAGGGGGTTCGTCGGCCCCGAGCACCCAGTCGAGCAGGTCGACGGCGGCGAAGTCGGCGAACGCCGGCGTCAGGAGTTCCACGAGCTCCTCGGCGGTGCGTACGACGTCCAGGGTGGTGCCGATGCCGGCGGCGGCCTCGTTCAGCAACGCCAGGCGCCGCCGGGCACGGTGCTGTTCGGTGCTGTCGAACGCCGCGACCACGGTGCCGACCACCTCGCCGGATCCGTCCCGGACCGGCCACATCTCGATGTTCCAGGCGTGCGAGCGACCTTCGGCGGGTGCCCGGGTGACGCTCTCGTAGCGCAGGGGCTCGCCCGTCTCGGCGACGCGGCGCAGATGCCGGGCGATGCCGAGGGTGTCCGCGCCCTCGTCCACGGTGTGCAGGTAGGGCCGCCCCAGCAGGTCCTGCACCGGCCCGCCCATGATCCGGAAGGCCACGTCGTTGACCCCCAGGTAATGCTGCTCGGTGTCGAAGATCGACATCGGCATGGACGCCTGCTGGAACGCTCTCGCGGCCAGGGAGGTCTCCGCCGCGTCGGGCGGCCCGGCGGTGATCACCTGTCCGGCCGGGGTGCCCACGGCGCCGAGCAGGGGCCGGACCGTGAGCCGGGCCGGTACGGAGTGGCCGTCGCGGTGGCGCAGCGCGGCCCGGCCGGATGCCAGGGGCGTGCCGGGGGGCGGGGCGTCCGCGGCCAAGAACTCCCGCACGGCCCGTCCCACGGCCTCCTCGGCCGGGTGTCCCGTCAGCCGCCGGGCGCCCTCGCTCCACCCCGTCACAATGCCGCGGGCGTCGACGACCACCACGGCGGAGGCGTCCTCCATTCGTCCAGGATCGTCCCATTACGTGCCTGTATCAACCGCGACCGTGCGTCCGGGTGGTGTCAGGTGCGGTGGTCACGGAGCGCGGCGAGCGCCCGGTCGGCGTGGACGTTCATCCGCAGCTCACTGCGGACGACTTCCAGGACGGTCCGGTCCCGGCCTATGACGAAGGTGGCACGTCTGGTCGGCGCCAGGGCGATCCCCCGCTTCACACCGAACCGCTCGCGGACCGCGCCGTCCGCGTCGGACAGCAGCGGCATGCCGAGGCCGTGCCGTCCGGCGAACTCCGCCTGTCGTTCGACGGCGTCCGCGCTGATGCCCACCGGTCGCGCGCCGGCCGCGGCGAACTCGGCGGCGAGATCCCGGAAGTGGCAGGCCTGCGCGGTACAGCCGGGGCTCAGGGCGGCGGGGTAGAAGAACAGCACCACCGGCCCCCCGGCGAGCAGATCCGACAGCCGGCGGACGGTGCCGGTCTCGTCCGGCAGCGCGAAGTCCTCGACCGTGTCGCCCTTCTCCGGGCGCCCGCTCACGCCCGGCCCTCCGCGCCCTTGGCGACGCGGCGCGCCCACAGCACCAGCGGCAGCTGCAGGGGCAGCCGGCCGAAGGCGACGGCCTTCTGCGGGGTGGGGCGGTGCCGCCAGTCGACGGCCATCTTCACGTTGGCGGGGAACACGCCGACGAAGAAGGCCGCCGCGGCCAGCGCGGCGGCCTTGCGGGTACGGGGCAGCGCCACACCGGCGGCCAGCGCCAGTTCGGCGGCGCCGCTCGCGCAGGTCCAGGTCCGGGGCGAGCCGGGCAGGGAACGCGGCACGATGTGGTCGAACTGGCGCGGGGCGGCGAAGTGGGCGGTGCCCGCGACGGCCAGCAGGCCGGCGAGCAGCAGGGGTGAGCGTTCGGACCGGGACACGGTTCCTCCTCTGATGACCTGCCGCGCGATATTACCGGACAGTAAGTAGCCGGCGCCGCCGCTCGTCGCCGCTCGTCGCCGCTCGTCGCCGCTCGTCGCCGCCGTGGGCGTCGTGGGCGTCGTGATCGTCGTGATCGTCATGAGTCGTGGGCGTCATGGTCGTCATGAGTCATGGGCGTCGTGGTCGTCGTGGTCGGACCGCACGCCTCTGCGCTGCCGGCACCGCCGGCCGCCGTGGTGGGCGCGGCGCCGTGCGTGGCGGTCACCCGCTCGACGGGGTCCCGCGGGAGCGGCGGGGGTGGCACGGTCGCGGCCTGCCGGGACGACGGGCCGTCGCTCCCGCGCCCGCCGGGCGCCGTCGCCTGCCGGCCGGTCGGTCGTCCTCGTCCGACCGAGCGCCTTCGTCTCGTCGTACGTCCGTGAGCGCACCCGGGGGCGGGAACGAGGCAAGGTACCGGGTCAGGCGGTGGGGGCGGGTTCCGTTTCCTCGTCGGTGGGGTGGGCGAGGAAGTCGTCGACCATGCGGTGGAAGAGGGTGGCGAGCTGCCGCAGCTCCTCGGGCGACCAGTGGGCCAGGGCCACCTGCATGCCCCGCACCCCGGTCTCGCGGATCCGGGCGATCGCCTCCCGGCCGGCGTCGGTGAGCTCGATGCGCTGGGCGCGGCGGTCGTCGGGGTCCGGGACGCGGGTGGCATGTCCGGACTTCTCCAGCTGCTGCACCGTGCGCGTGACGTGCGACGCCTCCACGCCCAGCCGGGCGGCCAGCTCCCCCGGCCGCATCGGCTCGGTGTCGGCCATCTGCCGCAGCAGTGCGACGGCCGCCCGGTCCAGCGGCACACCCGCCATGGCCATCAGCCGCTCGTGCTGACGGGCGCGCGTGCTCAGGTAGGTGATGCGGTGGAGCGCGCGCTCGATCTCGGCCACTTCCGGGGAGGCGGGGACGTCGGAGAGCGGGGGTGTGGGCATGCGCCGCACTTTACCATCTCATTGCGTAACTCAATCAATCGCCGGCCTTCCCACCGTTCGGGCGAATCCCCGGCGGCCTGCGCGTGGCGGTCCGCACGGATGTCCACATCTCACCCGTGACCCTGCCGCTGATCCCGCCGATGCTCGCCACCCCCGGCACCCTGCCGCCCCCGGCGGCGGACGCCCGCTTCGCCTATGAGACCAAACAGGACGGCCAGCGGGCGGTGATCTACCTCCCCGGCGACGGCACCGTCGTGCTGCGCGCCCGCTCCGGCCAGGACATCACGGGCGCGTACCCCGAACTCCGGCCGCTGGCCACCGCCCTCGGTGCCACGCGCGCGGTCCTGGACGGCGAGGTGCTCGCACTGGACGAGCGCGGCCGCGCGAGCTTCCAGTTGCTGCAGTCCCGCATGGGCCTGGCGCACTCCCCGGAGAGGGCGGCCCGGCGGGCGGCGGTGGTCCCCGTCCACCTGGTGCTGTTCGACGTCATGCATCTGGCCGGACGGTCGCTGATCCGTGTGCCCTACACCGGGCGCCGCGAGGCGCTCCTGGACCTCGCCCTCGACGGGCCGGCCTGGTCCACTCCGGCCGCGATCACCGGCCACGGTGCCCAGGCGCTGCGAGCGACCCTTCACCACGGCCTCGAGGGCCTGGTCTGCAAGCGGCTGGACTCGGTGTACGAACCCGGCGTGCGCTCCCGCGCCTGGATCAAGATCCGCAACATGCGCAGCGAGGACGTCCTGGTCGGCGGCTGGCTGCCCGGCAAGGGACGGCTGACCGGCCTGCCGGGCGCCGTGCTGGTCGGGCAGCGGGCGGCGGGGCGGCTGCGGTACGTCGGTGGCGTGGGCACCGGCTGGAGCGAGGCCGAACGGGCGGAACTGGCCGCGCTGTTACGGGCGGGGGCGACCGACGTGTGCCCCTTCGACCCCGCGCCGGCCGTGCCGGGCGCGCGCTGGGTGGTGCCCCGGCTGGTCGGCGAGGTGCGCTACAGCACCCGTACCCGGGACGGGATGCTGCGCCAGCCGTCCTGGCTGCGCCTCAGGCCGGACCTCGCACCCGAGGAGGCGGCGGCCGACATTCCGGAAGACCTGGTGTGATCCGGACTCGCCACCGCGAGTGTTGGGCCGTGCTTCACCAGCGGTACGCCTGCGACCTCTTGGCATGTATGCGTCCAGCGGGGATGCTGAACCCTCTTGCCCCCCACAGTGGTTGGGCTGCGCCCGCACCAAAGGAGGACGCAGTGTCGTCGAGCACGTCCCGAACGCACCGCAGGAGATGGCTGACCGGCCTGGCCGGCGCGGTCGCCCTGGTCATCGCCTTTCCCGCCACCGCCTTCGCCGCACCGCCCCCCGCCCTGCCGGCCAACGCGGACGGGCTGGAACAGACCTACCAGCCCGCCTACGACTACGACACCGACGGCTGCTACCCCACACCGGCCATCGGCCCGGACGGCGCCGTCAACACCGGCCTCAACCCGACCGGCGCGCTCAACGGCAACTGCCGTGACGCCTCGGACCTGGACAGCACCAACGGCTATGCGCGCTCCAAGTGCAACAACGGCTGGTGCGCCATCATCTACGGCCTGTACTTCGAGAAGGACCAGGCCCTGCCGGGCAGCAGCCTCGGGGGCCACCGCCACGACTGGGAGCACGTCGTGGTGTGGGTGCAGAACGACACCGTGCAGTACGTCTCGACGTCCAACCACGGCTCGTTCTCGATCCACGCGCGCTCGGCGGTCCGCTTCGACGGCACGCATCCGAAGATCGTGTACCACAAGGACGGCATCAGTACCCACTGCTTCCGCCTCGCGGGCTCGGGCGACGAGCCGCCGGAGAACCACAAGGGCAGTTGGCAGTACCCGGCGCTGGTCGGCTGGAACGGCTATCCGGCGGGGCTGCGCGACAAGCTCACCTCGTACGACTTCGGCAGCGCCAACTTCGGTCTGAAGGACGGCAGCTTCACCTCCCACCTCGCGGCGGCCAAGCCGTCGGGCATTCCGTTCGACCCGAACGCCTGAACGCGGCACGCCCGTTGACGCCGGGGCGCCGTTCGGCGTCCCGGCACGGCCGGGGCCGTCGGGGTCTATCGTGTGGGCATGCCCACCCCCGAACCGATCCGGATCGTCTCCCGCGACTCGCCCATGGCGCTCGCCCAGGTGGAGCGTGTCCGGGCGGAGTTGGCCGCCGCCCATCCCGGTGTGCGCACCGAGGTGGTGCCGGTGAGGACGACCGGGGACACGTGGCTGGGCGATCTGTCGCAGGTGGAGGGCAAGGGCGCGTTCACCAAGGAGGTGGACGCCGCGCTGCTCGCCGGTGAGGCGGACGTCGCCGTGCACTGCGTCAAGGACGTGCCCGCCGACCGGCCGCTCCCGGCGGGCACGGTGTTCGCCGCGTTCCTGAAGCGGGACGACGTCCGCGACGCCCTCGTGCACCCGGACGGCCTCACCCTGGACGAGCTTGCCCCCGGGACCCGGATCGGCACCTCCTCGGTGCGCCGGGTCGCCCAACTGGCCGCCACCCACCCGCACCTTCGGTGCGTACCGTTGCGCGGCAACGCCAACCGGCGGCTGGAGAAGCTCGCGGCCGGGGAGGCGGACGCCCTGCTGCTGGCCGTCTCCGGCCTGGAACGCATCGGCCGCGGTGACGTGATCAGCGAGGTCCTCTCCCCCGAGGCGATGATGCCGCCCATCGGCGCGGGCATCCTCGCCCTGCAGTGCCGCGAGGGCGACGCCGATCTCATCGGGGCGGTCGGCGCCCTCGGCCACCCGGACACCCACCGCGAGGCCGCCGCCGAACGCATGTTCCTGCATGTGCTGCAGGGCCACTGCAACAGCCCGATCGCCGGCCACGCCCGCGTGCACCGCACCGGTGAGCTGTCCCTGCGGGCCTGCGTCTTCACGCCGGACGGCAAGATCCGGCTGAACGCGCACGAGTGGGCGGGACGGCTCGATCCGGAGACGCTCGGCACATCGGTCGCCGTGGCCCTGCTGCGTCAGGGCGCCCGCGAGATCATCGACGGCATCCCGCACTGACACCGGCTCAGGCGGTGCCCTCCTCGGCCTGCTCCTGCAGGAAGACGCTCACCTGCTGCGCGAGGCCGTCCCGGCACGCGCCCGCGGAAGCACCGGCGGACACCTCCTGCACACCGATGCCGCCCGCCCACAGCCGGCGGCCGGCCCACTCCTCGTCGGCCCGCAACTGCACCTGGACGTCGACATGGCTCAGGGACGCCTCGGGAGCGGCCGCGTAGAGCACCGCGGTGACCCGGCGCAACGGGTAGACGTCGAAGCCCTCGATGAACTGCGAGTTGCGCCAGTCGATGAACGCGCTCTCGCCGTCGGGCCCGGTCCGTACGTCGATCTGGCCGTCCTCGAGATGAATACAGAAAGGCCTCTCGCCGCGGTTCTCGACGGTCACGCGGACACTGAAGTACGTCAGCCCCTCGGCGGCGTCATCCCGGCCGCGCGGCGGTTCGCCGGATTCCAGACGGTGGACGCGGACCCGCAGACCGGCATGCTCGTCGCACTCCTGCCAGTCGCCCACCACGTTCGGCTCGTACACAGTGCACCTCTCGACTTCGGTCCGCTGTTTCCTATCTGTGGGCTCAGCGCACTGTCAAATGAGCAGAATGCGCTGTGGTCAGGCGGTTCGCCCCATCTGATCAGTGATCAAGCGCTGCGCTGGAGGAATTCCCCGACCGGCCGTCCGGCTCACGGCGACGGCGTGCCGCACATCACGTCCGGCGCAGTGATCACCGGCGGGCCGGGGGAGCGGTCCGCGACGGCGGGGTGGGGCGGGCGCCGTCCCCCCGCCCCACCGCCGCGCATTTCACTGAACGAATTCTCTTGATTCCGGACCGTACGTCATCCGCGAATGCGCCCCACGGAATTCCGGGAACCGTTTTGAAATGACGGCGTACGGGGAATGGGATTCCCAGTGCTTCGGACAGGAGGCACGTCCGTGGGGACCGCTCGCCGGCCGCGGGCCTTCCGTGGTCCGAGCCGCCGCTTCCCACGGGTACTGTCCATCCGGCACCTGCTCAGGGAGGTGCGCGCCATGCGTACCGTCAGGCCCAGGAAGCCGCACCCCCACGACGACTCCCCGGACACGGCCGGGGACTTCGCCCGTCTGGCCGGGCTGCCCGACGGGCCCGAGCGCAGCATGCTGCGCGACGAACTGGTCACGGTCTGGCTGCCCATGGCGGAGCGGATCGCCGTCCGGTTCCGGGGACGCGGTGAGGCCCTGGAGGATCTGTACCAGGTGGCGGCCCTCGGTCTGGTCAAGGCCGTCGACCACTACGACCCGGCGCGCGGCAACGCCTTCGAGGCGTACGCCGTGCCCACGATCACCGGCGAGATCAAGCGCCACTTCCGCGACCACATGTGGACCCTGCACGTACCGCGCCGGGTGCAGGACCTGCGCAACCGCGTGCGGCACGCGGCGAAGGAGCTGGCGCAGACGACTCCGGGCCGGGCGCCCACGGTCGCGGAGATCGCCGAGCACGCCCGGCTGACCGAGAGCGAGGTGCGCACCGGTATGGAGGCGCTGGAGTGCTTCTCCGCGCTGTCGCTGGAGGCGGAGATGCCGGGCACCGACGGATACGCCCTCGGGGACGCGATCGGCGGTCCGGACCCGGCCTACGACGCCGTCGTCGACCGGGTGGCGGTGCGGCCCTGTCTGGAGGCGCTGCCGGAGCGCGAGCGGCTCATCCTCTATTTGCGGTTCTTCGGGGGGATGACGCAGAGCTCCATCGCCGAGCAGCTCGGCATCTCGCAGATGCATGTCTCCCGGCTGCTCAGCAGCTGTTTCACCCATCTGCGCGAGGAGCTGCAGGCCGAGGCCGGCTGAACGGGATCCGCGCGGCGCGGGCGCGTCAGCACTCCGGCGGCGCGCCCGGGATCTGGGTGGGCCCGAGCCGGTCCAGCACCTCTTCCAGTACCGTCCGCACGTGTGCGGGCAGCAGGCCGGTGCGCCCCCAGACGAGGATCATGTCGGCCACGTTGCGGAGCTTGATGTTCGTCCGCTGCGAGACCTCCTTCAGCACCGTCCAGCCCTGGTCGGGCGAGACCCGCCCGAGTGCGACGATCATGCCGATCGCCTGGTCCACCACCGCGTGCGAGGCGACCGCGTCCTTCAGTTGCTGTACCTCTTCCTCCAGCTGGAGGATCCGGTCCGCGCCCCCTTCCGTGGGCATGGTCACCTCCGGGTCCGGTGTGCCGCTCTTCTGGTGCCTTCGCATAGTGCTTGAGTGCCTTCACCCAGTGTCCGATCCCTCCATCGTCACCACGCGGACCGCCCTGTGCCACCGGGGTGGGCCGGGCGGTCGGCGTCGCCGTTTCGGAGCCGCCGCCGGGGTACTCGGCAGGCGCCCGGACCGGTATCCGGCGGACACTGGTGTCATCCGGGTGGCTGCCGGGCCGAACGAGATCAGGACGCGACTGCCATGAACCACGACATGCCCTCCACCGCCGCGACGACGGACGTCTTCTCGACGCACTCCGTGTTCGGGGCACCTTGCTGGGTCAGTCTGACCAGCCGCGACGTGAAGACGACCGAGGACTTCTACGGGGCCGTCCTGGGCTGGCAGTGGCGTCAGGTCCGGCTCGGCGACCGGTTCCGCATCGCCCTGGCCGACGGCGCGCCGGTGGCCGGGATCGCCGGGGTCGCCACCATGTGGCAGATGGCGGTGGCGTGGACGCCGTACTTCGCGGTGCGCAGCGCCGACGAGGCAGCGGCGCGGGTGCAGGAGCGCGGCGGCACCTCGGCGGTCGGTCCGATCTCCCTGCCGCCCGGGCGTGCGGCGCTGCTGGCCGACCGGGACGGGGCGACGTTCGGGATCTGGGAGGGCGAGCTGTTCACCGACTGGCCCACCTGGCGCCGCGCGCAGCCGGCGTTCATCCGGCTGCACACCCGTGACGCGTTCGACGCCGCCATCTTCTACGGCGAGGTCTTCGACTGGGCGTCCGACAAGCCCGGCTGCTGCGAGGTGCGCTACGAGGGCGAGGAAGTGGTGCTGCGCAGCGGCGGGCAGGTGGTGGCGCGGATCGAGTCGGGGGCCGCGGGATCCGCTCCGGACCCGGCGATCCGGCCGCACTGGCAGGTTCACTTCACCGTGAAGGACGTGGCGGCCTGCGCCCGCGCCGCCGAGCGGCACGGCGGCAGCGTCCTGTCCGAGGCCGCCGACGAGGCCGTGCTGCGCGACAACGAGGGCGCCCAGTTCACGGTGACCTCACGCCCCGAACGATGACACCGCCCGGGGCCGGCCGGTCACGGTGAGGTGCGGGACGGACGGGACAGCAGAACCAGGCCGCGGGCGGCGACGGTGAGGGCGGTTCCCCACTTGCGCTCCGACTCGTCGGGGGTGCCGTCCGGGTCGGCGGTGTCGATCAGCACCGTCCAGCGTTCGCCGTAGGCCGCGTCCGGCAGGCGGAAGTCCACCGGCTCCCAGTGGCTGTTGAGCAGCAGCAGGAAGGAGTCGTCGACGAGGGGCCGGCCGCGTGCGTCCGGTTCGGCGATGGCGTCGCCGTTGAGGAACACACCGACCGAGTGGGCGTCGGAACGCTGCCAGTCGTCGTCGGTCATCTCCCGCGCGTCCGGCAGCAGCCACACCAGATCGGGCAGCGGCTGGTCCGCGTGCCGCGCGGTCTCGCCGCGGAAGAAGCGGCGGCGGCGCAGCACGGGGTGGTCGAGGCGCAGGGAGATGAGCGTCCGCGTGAAGCGCAGCAGGTCGCGCTGTTCGTCGGTCAGCCGCCAGTCGACCCAGCTGATGTCGTTGTCCTGGCAGTAGGCGTTGTTGTTGCCGCGCTGGGTGCGGCCCAGTTCGTCGCCGTGGGAGAGCATCGGGATGCCCTGGGACAGCAGCAGCGTGGCGAGGAAGTTGCGCTGCTGGCGGGCGCGCAGCTCGAGCACGGCCGCGTCGCGGGTGGCGCCCTCCGCGCCGCAGTTCCAGGACCGGTTGTTGCTCTCGCCGTCCTGGTTGTCCTCGCCGTTGGCCTCGTTGTGCTTGTCGTTGTACGAGACGAGGTCGCGCAGCGTGAAGCCGTCGTGCGCGGTGACGAAGTTGACGCTGGCGCGCGGCCTGCGCCTGCTGTGCGCGTACAGGTCGGAGGAGCCGGTCAGCCGGGAGGCGAACTCGCCGAGGGTGTGCTCCTCGCCCCGCCAGAAGTCCCGTACGGCGTCGCGGTACTTGCCGTTCCACTCCGACCACAGGGGCGGGAAGTTGCCCACCTGGTAGCCGCCCTCGCCCACGTCCCAGGGTTCGGCGATCAGTTTGACGCGGCTGATCACCGGGTCCTGCTGGATGAGGTCGAAGAACGCCGACAGCCGGTCCACCTCGTGGAACTGCCGGGCCAGGGTGGCCGCGAGGTCGAACCGGAAGCCGTCGACATGCATCTCGGTGACCCAGTACCTGAGTGAGTCCATGATCAGCTGCAGTACGTACGGGTGGCGCATCAGCAGGCTGTTGCCGGTGCCGGTGGTGTCGTAGTAGTGCGACCAGTCGCCGTCCACCAGGCGGTAGTACGAGGAGTTGTCGATGCCCCGGAAGGAGAGGGTGGGGCCCTTCTCGTTGCCCTCGGCGGTGTGGTTGTAGACGACGTCGAGGATCACTTCGAGCCCGGCCGCGTGCAGGGTCCTCACCATGTCCTTGAACTCGTTGACCTGCTGCCCGCGGGTGCCGTGGGCGGCGTAGGCGTTGTGCGGGGCAAAGAAGCCGATGGTGTTGTAGCCCCAGTAGTTGGCGAGGTGACGTCCCTGCAGCACACCGTCCTGGACGAACTGGTGCACCGGCATCAGCTCCACCGCGGTGACGCCCAGGGAGGTCAGGTGCTCGACCACCGAGGGGTGCGCCAGACCGGCGTAGGTGCCCCGGAGTCCGTCGGGGACGTCGGGGTGGGTGCGGGTGAGGCCCTTGACGTGGGCCTCGTAGATCACGGTGTCGGCGTAGGGGCGGCCCGGCCGGGCGTCGTCGCCCCAGTCGAAGGCCGGGTCGGTCACCACGCCGAGCATGGTGTGTCCGGCGCTGTCGGCCGGGTCGGGTCCGTGCGGGCTGCGCTCGTAGAGCGAGGGGTGGTTGTCGATCTGTCCGTCCACCGCGGTGGCGTAGGGGTCGAGGAGCAGCTTCGCCGGGTTGCAGCGGTGGCCGGCCGCCGGGGCCCACGGTCCGTGCACCCGGTAGCCGTAGCGCTGTCCGGGGCCGACGCCGGGGAGGTAGCCGTGCCAGACGAAACCGTCGACCTCGGTGAGCCGTACGGCGCTGTGCCGGCCGTCGTCCTCCACCAGGATGAGGTCGACGCGTTCGGCGACCTCGCTGAACAGCGCGAAGTTGGTGCCCTCGCCGTCGAAGGCCGCACCCAGCGGGTAGGGGCGCCCGCTCCACGCGGGCGCCCCTTTCCGGTTCCGTCGCCGGGTCACCGGGCCTCCTCCAGGAGGCCGCCCGGCGTTCGCACCCGTCCGGTCAGCTGGGCGACGGCCACCTCGCGGGGCAGGTCCAGGCCCTCGCTCTCGCGCGGGTCGGGCGCGGTCGGCACCAGCGGGACACGCTCGCCGGCGCGGGCGCGCTGCGAGAACCAGATGACCTTGCTGCCGGTCTCGGTGGCGCAGCAGCCCCAGCCGTCGCTGCTCGCCGCGATGTGCTCGAGACAGCCGCGCAGCTCCTGGTCGGGGCGCAGGGCGCGGTCGTTGTCCCCGATGGCCGTGATGAGGTGCTGGCCGTTCCACCACATCTCGATCGACGTGTTCTTGTCGGTGGCGTGCTCGTCGATGGCCCGCAGCAGCATCTCGGCGCCGCCGCAGACGGGCTCCATCAGGTTCTCCAGGTCCCAGAACCGGAGGTGAGCGGCCAGTATGCGGCTGACCTGTCCCACCTTCTCCGGGCTGACTTCCACGTCGAGGTGGTAGTAGCAGGGCACTGCGCTCTTCATGGTCGTTGGCTCCTCACCGCGAAGCTCTCGTTCCTCCTCGCCCCTGCGGGGCGAGCCCCCGGACACGGAACGTGAGCGGGTATCGCTTCTGAGTCACCTTCAGAGTGAGGGCATTGGTCCATCCGTGCAACACGAGCGCACGACTGAGGCGCCCGTGACGACAACCGAGCACGGGGCCGCGCCTCCACCCGCCGGGATGCCGCCCCGAGTGGTTGAAAATCCAACAAGACGATGCGTCATCACCCGTGCACCATGTGTGAAGACCTCGATCGCCGTTACGGGTCCGTGCGTTCCGCGCGCACGGCCGCCGCCCGACCGTCGGGACAACGCGCCCCCATCGAGCCCCGGAAAGGTGAACGGCGCCATGCTGCTACCCGCCAAAGCCGAAGTCGCCCGGCAGTTGCGTCGCTACCGGGCGTGGGAGCGCGTGATGCTGGCGGCCCCCACCGATCACACCGTACGGGCCACCTTCGAGGACTCCGGCTACACGCTCTGTGTGCTGATGGGCAAGCGCTGCGCCCGGGAGGCCGCGGACGCCGCCGAACGGTACCTGCGCACCCCCCTGGTCACCTGTCCGCAGGAACAGAACGACAGGCCCCGTCCGGCCGCGACGGCCAGACGGGGCCCGCCCGCCATCGAGCGGCGCTCCCCGGCGGGAAGGTAAGGACCTTCCCGCCGCCAGGTGGTCCCACGTCCGGCGCAACGGCCCGGGCCCGAGCACGGCGGAGGTGCACAGACCCATGAAGACGACCCGGACCATCGGTCGTATCCCGGTACGGGACGTCCGGCCGTCCGTCGACTGCGGGAGGCGGCCGGCGAAGGCCGTAGTGGGTGAGACGTTCGAGGTCACCGCGACCCTCTTCCGTGAGGGGCACGACGCGGTGGCCGCCAATGTGGTCCTGAAGGATCCCGAGGGGCGTCCGGGGCCGTTCACTCCGATGCGGGAGTTGGCGCCGGGCACGGACCGGTGGGGCGCGGAGGTCGTCGCGGACGCTCCGGGCCGGTGGACCTACCGCGTCGAGGCCTGGGGGGACCCCGTGGCCACCTGGCGCGGGACCGCCACCGTCAAGGTGCCGGCCGGCATCGACACGGGGCTGGTCCTGGAGGAGGGCGCCGACCTCCACGAGCGCGCGGCCGCCGGGGTCCCGCGGGAGGACGGCCAGGCCGTGCTCCTGACCGCGGCCCGGACCCTGCGCGACGACTCCCTGCCCTGCGCCACCCGGCTGGCGGCGGCGTTGACGCCGGAGGTGGACGCGGTGCTGGCCCGGCATCCGCTGCGGGAGCTGGTCACCAGCAGCGAGCCCCTGCCCCTGCT
>BMUD01000009.1 GCA_014650015.1 Streptomyces griseoloalbus | reverse complement strand
TACGCCAGCCAGGCAGCGACCGAACCAGTGAACCTGAAACCACGTCAAACCGCCCTGACCTGCTAGTCAGCCACTCCCACGCAGCGGGGGAACCTCACCCAGGCCAGCCATCCCGGCGCAGAGCCAGTGCGCCATCGTCATGCCCAAGTGGTAGCCGAAGGCGGAGTGGGCGCTGCGCTCACTGCCGTACTGGTAGAGGGCGTTCACGAAGAGCCTGCGGCCGGCTGCGGGCGCGGGTGCGGGCACGTCCTTGAGCTGGAGGTAGGCCTGAAGGGGGGCGGTACGGGAGATGAGCTCGTTTACGGCGAGCCAGGGGGTGCGGCTCAGCCACGGGGTCAGGTCGCGCCCGACGCCCTTGGCCGCGAGGAGGACCTGCCGCCAGGTCGTGGTCGCCAGGTAGGTCCCGTACGAAGGCATGTCTGCCACCCCCGGCCACGGCTGGGTGGCACCCCTCCACAGAGCCTCGGAGGGCCGCCGCAGCGAGCTGAAGTCGCGTATGACGACGGGTATGTCCAGGGCGTCGGTCGGACTGAAGGCGAAGTCGGCCGCGTCGTGAGGGGGCTGCATGATCACGCCGACAGCCTGTCATGGGGCACGGACATCAGTCGCAGCTTTGGCCGAGGGATCGGTGAGGAGAGCGGACACTGGGAGAGGCCAGCCAGGCACGGACTTGTGCGTCCAGTTCCTTGGGCCGTCGGTTGCGGGCCCGGACATGCCGAGGGATATCACCGAGGGCCGCCCGGCCCTCCTTGGCCGTGATGGGACGCACTCGGCCGGCATCCACCATGCCCTGGCGCGTTTGATGGCGTTCGGAGTTTCGGCCGCCCACGAAGACGTGGCTGCTGATGCCGTCGGTGATCCACAGGCCCAGCGTCGACCACATGACGCTGCCTGCGCGATAGCCACGGAAGTCCCTGGCGTGGACGGGCACCAGACTGGTGGGGTCCTGCACCCAGGTGGCGATTTTGGCGTCCAGGTCCTGCGTGCGGTAGGCCTGGCGTCGTGGCCCCGTCGCGGCCTCGGTGGCCGCGGCCCGTTGGTCCCGGCGTTCGAGGATCTGCGGTGCCCACTGGTCGATGTAGAACCAGGCCGCCCTCATCAGCGGCCACCAGATCGCAGGGGGAATTTCCGGGGTGGACAGCTCTCCCCTGCTCGTGCGCTGGGCGACGTCCGCGGCGGTCCTGCCCGGCCAGGGATCGTCCAGCAGGCCCCCGCCGGACAGGATCGGAGCGAACGTCCTGAGGAAGCGGATCGTACGGACATCGTTGGCCAGCGTCGATGTCCCGGAGGTGAGGGCCTGATGGTCCAGGTAGTCCTGCCAGTCGTCCGCCACCCAGTCGGCCAAGTCTTGCGGTATCTGCTGCTCGACCGCCCATTTGACGATGAGCCGCATCTTGTCGCACGTCTCCTTCGCCGAGCTCATGCCCCAGGTCTCGGCCTGGAAGAACAGCCCCGCGTCCCGAAGGATCTTGTGGGTGCAGTTGAGCATCCCGAAGACGACTTCCCGGGTCCGCAGATTCCAGAGCGGATCGGTGGGGAACGACGCCTGCCAGGCACTCTTCACCCGGTTGGTCGGCCGTCGCAGGCAGTCGCCGGGCCACAAGCGGCTCTGTCCGAACAACGGTATCTCAACGCCCGCGATCAGGTTCCGGTGCCCGCCGAAGACCGGCGTGTCATCGGGGATGGTCTGCGAGACCAGGACGGCCTGCGCGGCCGTGGCGGACGTCATCGGTCGTACTCCGTTCGCATTCCCAGCGGCAGGTCCAGGCGGTACTTGCCGTCCTTGATCTGCCTACGGGCCTCGGGAAGCTGTTCCGCGCATTCGGTGAACACTTCCTGTAACGCGGCCGACTGAACGCCCCTGCTGCCCGCGTACCGGAAGGTGCCGGCACGGCCACTTCGGCGACAACCCTCCGTGATGACTGACGGATACTCAGAAACTTCTGGCGTATCGTCAGCCATTCAAGATCATCTTGCACGTGCGTTGCACAAGGTGCTGAAAAACAACAGTGATCAGTGGAGGGTGGTGAAGGTGAGTATCCGCAGGTCAGCTGGCATGTTGAGGTGTCGTGCCCCTTGCCTCCGAGGGGCACGACACCGTGCCGGTCAGATGTCCCGGAAGATCTCGATCTGCGCCCCGATCGAGTTCAGCCGCTCCGCCAGGTCCTCGTAGCCGCGGTTGATGACGTACACGTTGCGCAGGACCGACGTGCCCTCCGCCGCCATCATCGCCAGCAGGACGACCACCGCGGGGCGCAGGGCGGGCGGGCACATCATCTCGGCGGCGCGCCAGCGGGTCGGGCCCTCGACCAGGACGCGGTGGGGGTCCAGCAACTGGAGCCGGCCGCCGAGGCGGTTGAGGTCGGTCAGGTAGATGGCGCGGTTGTCGTAGACCCAGTCGTGGATGAGGGTCTTGCCCTGGGCCACCGCCGCGATCGCCGCGAAGAACGGCACGTTGTCGATGTTCAGGCCCGGGAACGGCATCGGGTGGATCTTGTCGATCGGCGCCTCCAGCTTGGAGGGCCGGACGGTGAGGTCCACCAGGCGCGTACGGCCGTTGTCGGCGAAGTACTCCGGGGAGCGGTCGTGGTCGAGGCCCATCTCCTCCAGGACCGCCAGCTCGATCTCCAGGAACTCGATGGGGACGCGACGCACCGTCAGCTCCGACTCGGTGACGACGGCGGCGGCCACCAGGCTCATCGCCTCGACCGGGTCCTCCGAGGGGGAGTAGTCCACGTCGACGTCGATGGTGGGTACGCCGTGCACGGTGAGCGTGGTGGTGCCGATGCCGTCGACCTTGACGCCGAGGGCCTCCAGGAAGAAGCACAGGTCCTGGACCATGTAGTTGGAGGAGGCGTTGCGGATGACGGTGATGCCGTCGTGCCGGGCGGCGGCGAGCAGCGCGTTCTCGGTGACCGTGTCCCCGCGTTCGGTCAGCACGATCGGGCGGTCGGGAGCGACGGAACGGTCGACCACCGCGTGGTACTGGCCCTCGGTCGCGGCGATGTCCAGCCCGAACCGGCGCAGCGCGATCATGTGCGGCTCGACGGTGCGGGTGCCCAGGTCGCAGCCGCCGGCGTAGGGCAGCATGAAGCGGTCCAGGCGGTGCAGCAGCGGGCCGAGGAACATGATGATGGAGCGGGTGCGGCGGGCGGCGTCCGCGTCGATGGCCGAGAGGTTCAGCTCGGCGGGGGGCACGATCTCCAGGTCGACACCCTCGTTGATCCAGCGGGTGCGCACGCCGATGGAGTTGAGTACCTCCAGGAGGCGGTAGACCTCCTCGATGCGGGCGACGCGGCGCAGCACGGTGCGCCCCTTGTTGAGCAGCGAGCCGCACAGCAGTGCCACGCACGCGTTCTTGCTCGTCTTCACATCGATGGCGCCGGAGAGCCGGCGGCCGCCCACCACGCGCAGATGCATCGGGCCCGCGTAACCCAGGGAGACGATCTCACTGTCAAGGGCCTCGCCGATCCGGGCGATCATCTCAAGGCTGATGTTCTGGTTGCCGCGCTCGATGCGGTTGACTGCGCTCTGGCTGGTACCGAGCGCCTCGGCGAGCTGGGTTTGCGTCCAGCCGCGGTGCTGCCGGGCGTCACGGATGAGCTTGCCGATGCGTACGAGGTAGTCGTCTGCCATGGGGATGAGGCTATCTCAGATATGAGATGGCGCCTCTTGGGGGGTCCATTCGGGTGACGTGACGTCAGTGTTCCCCGTCGCGACGGGTGCGACTGGTCCGGCGCCATCCGAAAGGTCCGGGCAAATCCATCGATGTCGTACGACGTCCCGTGCTGCTGCGTGTGTACCGGGGGCCGTTCCCGCTGCCGGTGGTGATGGACCATGAGCGCTTGTTGATGTTCAGCCGCACCCCCGGAAGGATCCGAAAGCTCTTGCGGAACGTGAGCGGCATGCCGTCCTCCTGTTCTGCCCCGAATGTTGCGCTCGAACTGACTTCGTCTCAGTCGGTTACCCCGCGCGGGCGTGATGATGTGAGCCGGAGACGGGTGAGGCAGGGCACGCCGGTGTGCGTTCCGTTGGCGCCAACCATGTCACGCGAGACCTCGGCCCACGCGGCGATGGCATCCGGGGTCTCGGTCGACGCCATCGTCACTATGGTGGACCGATGGCGTCGATCAGGCAGGTCCAAGTCACCTTCGACTGCGCGGAACCCGAGCGCGTCGCGCGTTTCTGGTGCGAGGTGTTGGGGTACGTCGTACCGCCGCCGCCGGAGGGGTTCGCCACCTGGGACGATTTCGATCGCTCGCTGCCGGCTGAGCGGCAGGGTTCGGCGTTCGCCTGCGTCGATCCCTCGGGTGTGGGTCCGCGACTGTTCTTCCAGCGCGTCCCCGAAGGCAAGGTGGTCAAGAATCGGCTCCATCTCGACGTGCGGGTCGGCACCGGGCTCGTGGGTGAAGAGCGCCTCGCCGTACTCGAGGCCGAGTGTGCACGACTGGTCGCGCTCGGCGCGGTGCGCGTGCGACTGCTGGCCGCCGACGGCTCCAACGAGTCCTGCATCGCGATGCAGGACATCGAGGGCAACGAGTTCTGTCTCGACTGAGGGGGCCGCGCACCTGTCCTCGTTTCGCCCCGGCACCCCGGCACCCCGGCCTGCGGCCCGGCGGGATCCACCCCGGCAGGTACGGCCACCCGGCACCCCCGGTGCGATCACCCGCACGACCGGGTTCACTGGGACGGAAGGCCGCATGGCCGCGTTCGCCGAGTAAGCGCCGTGACGGAATGAGAGCGGTCACCGGGCCCCAGGCATGACCATTCGGCCCCCGTGTACTAGAGTTATCTCGACATCGAGATATCTGCCGAGGCGCACCGCAGCCGCCACCCCGGTAAGGGCTACCTAACTTAGCCTTACCTTAGCGGATCGGTCAGGGTGGCATGGCGGCAGGATGCGGTGGTACGCGCACATCAATGAAGGAGACTGTCGTGTCGGCGAACAGCTTCGACGCCCGCAGCACGCTGCAGGTGGGCGACGAGTCGTACGAGATCTTCCGGCTGGACAAGGTCGAGGGCTCCGCGCGCCTTCCCTACAGCCTGAAGGTGCTGCTGGAGAACCTGCTCCGCACCGAGGACGGTGCGAACATCACCGCCGACCACATTCGCGCCCTGGGCGGCTGGGACTCCCAGGCCCAGCCGTCGCAGGAGATCCAGTTCACGCCGGCCCGCGTGATCATGCAGGACTTCACCGGCGTGCCCTGCGTCGTCGACCTCGCCACCATGCGCGAGGCCGTCAAGGAGCTCGGCGGCGACGCGGCGAAGATCAACCCGCTGGCCCCGGCCGAGCTGGTCATCGACCACTCCGTCATCGCCGACAAGTTCGGCACCAACGACGCCTTCAAGCAGAACGTCGACCTGGAGTACGGCCGCAACAAGGAGCGCTACCAGTTCCTGCGCTGGGGCCAGACCGCGTTCGACGAGTTCAAGGTCGTCCCGCCGGGCACCGGCATCGTCCACCAGGTGAACATCGAGCACCTCGCCCGTGTGGTGATGGTGCGCGACGGCAAGGCCTACCCGGACACGCTCGTCGGCACCGACTCGCACACCACCATGGTCAACGGCCTCGGCGTCCTCGGCTGGGGCGTCGGCGGCATCGAGGCCGAGGCCGCCATGCTCGGCCAGCCGGTCTCCATGCTGATCCCGCGCGTCGTCGGCTTCAAGCTCACCGGTGAGCTCCAGCCCGGCACCACCGCCACCGACCTGGTGCTCACCATCACCGAGATGCTGCGCAAGCACGGCGTCGTCGGCAAGTTCGTCGAGTTCTACGGCGAGGGCGTCGCCGCCACCTCCCTGGCCAACCGCGCCACCATCGGCAACATGTCGCCGGAGTTCGGTTCCACCGCCGCGATCTTCCCCGTGGACGACGAGACCCTGAACTACATGCGCCTGACCGGCCGCAGCGACCAGCAGGTCGCGCTGGTCGAGGCGTACGCCAAGGCGCAGGGCCTCTGGCTGGACCCGAAGGCCGAGCCGGACTTCTCCGAGAAGCTCGAGCTGGACCTGTCCACCGTCGTCCCGTCCATCGCCGGCCCGAAGCGCCCGCAGGACCGCATCGTCCTGGCGAACGCCGCCGAGCAGTTCAAGCAGGACGTCCGCAACTACGTGGACAGCGTGGACGAGGCGGGCCAGGAGTCCTTCCCGGCCTCCGACGCCCCGGCCGTCGCCCCCAACGGCGCCCCCAGCAACCCGGTCCAGGTCACCGCCCCCGACGGCACGACCTACGAGCTGGACCACGGTGCGGTGACGGTCGCCGCCATCACCTCCTGCACCAACACCTCCAACCCGTACGTCATGGTCGCCGCCGCCCTGGTGGCCAAGAAGGCGGTCGAGAAGGGCCTGACCCGCAAGCCGTGGGTCAAGACCACCCTCGCCCCGGGCTCCAAGGTCGTCACCGACTACTTCGAGAAGGCGGGCCTGACCCCCTACCTCGACAAGGTCGGCTTCAACCTCGTCGGCTACGGCTGCACCACCTGCATCGGCAACTCCGGCCCGCTGCCGGAGGAGGTCTCCAAGGCCGTCAACGACCACGACCTCGCCGTCACCTCGGTCCTCTCCGGCAACCGCAACTTCGAGGGCCGGATCAACCCCGACGTCAAGATGAACTACCTGGCGTCCCCGCCGCTGGTCGTCGCGTACGCCCTCGCCGGTTCGATGAAGGTGGACATCACCAAGGAGGCCCTCGGTACCGACACCGACGGCAACCCGGTCTACCTGAAGGACATCTGGCCGTCCGAGGCCGAGGTCAACGACGTCGTCGCCAACGCCATCGGCGAGGACATGTTCGCCAAGTCCTACAGCGACGTCTTCGCCGGTGACGCCCAGTGGCAGGCGCTGCCGATCCCCACGGGCGACACCTTCGAGTGGGACCCGGAGTCGACCTACGTCCGCAAGCCCCCGTACTTCGAGGGCATGACCATGGAGACGACGCCGGTCGAGGACATCGCCGGCGCCCGCGTGCTCGCCAAGCTGGGCGACTCGGTCACCACCGACCACATCTCCCCGGCCGGTGCCATCAAGGCCGACACCCCGGCCGGCAAGTACCTCACCGAGCACGGTGTGGAGCGTCGTGACTTCAACAGCTACGGCTCCCGCCGCGGCAACCACGAGGTCATGATCCGCGGCACGTTCGCCAACATCCGCCTGCGCAACCAGATCGCGCCGGGCACCGAGGGCGGCTACACCCGCGACTTCACGCAGGACGGCGGCCCGGTCTCCTTCATCTACGACGCCTCGCAGAACTACCAGGCCGCCGGCATCCCGCTGGTCGTCCTGGCCGGCAAGGAGTACGGTTCCGGCTCGTCCCGCGACTGGGCGGCCAAGGGCACCGCGCTCCTCGGCGTCAAGGCCGTCATCGCCGAGTCCTACGAGCGCATCCACCGCTCCAACCTCATCGGCATGGGCGTCCTGCCGCTGCAGTTCCCGGAGGGCCGGACCGCGGCCTCCCTCGGCCTGACCGGCGAGGAGACCTTCTCCATCTCCGGCGTCACCGAGCTCAACAACGGCACCACCCCGCGCACGGTGAAGGTCACCACCGACACCGGCGTCGAGTTCGACGCGGTCGTCCGCATCGACACCCCCGGCGAGGCGGACTACTACCGCAACGGCGGCATCATGCAGTACGTGCTGCGCAGCCTGATCCGCAAGTAAGCGGTACGGCAGGGTAGTTGAGGGCCGCATCCCCGGCGCCGGGGATGCGGCCCTTGCCGTCTTCACCGTTGTACGCTGGGGCACCACGAAGCGACGGGGGTGGCGGTGAGCCGCGGTACACAGCGCATGCGTCTCGTCCTGACCGGACGGCAGGACGGTGACCGGGAAGAGCTCGACGAGCTGACGCTCCAGTTGCGCGAGCGGCTGCTCGAACTCGACGTCGACGAAGTCGAACCGGACCGCTCCGGGGACATCCCCGACGGAGCCAAGCCGGTGGACGCCATCGCCGTCGGCGCCCTCGCCGTCACCATGGCCCCCATCGCGCTGCGGTCGGTGCTGGACCTGGTGCGGACCTGGATCGAGAACCGCCCGGTGCGCACGGTCGCCCTCACCCTCGGCGAGGACAGCCTGGAGCTGGAGGCCGTCTCCGCCGCCGACCAGCAGCGGCTCATCGAGGCCTTCCTCGCCGCGCACGGCCCGGATGCGCAGGAGCCGCCGGCCCAGGAACCGGGCGGCGGGCCGGGGCACTGAGGGACGTACGACCGTGTCCGCAGGCCGCTACGCGCTGCTCGTCGCGACGGGCCACTACGACAACGAGGCCCTGAGGCGGCTGCGTTCGCCCGCGAGGGACGCCCAGCGACTGGCGGAGGTGCTCGAGGACCCGCGGATCGGCGACTTCGAGGTGGACATGGTCGTCGACGGCGCCCACCACGAAGTGGCGCGAGCCATCGAGCACTTCTTCCTGGACCGCCGCAGGGACGATCTGCTCCTGCTGCACATCTCCTGCCACGGCGTGAAGAACGACAACGGCGAACTGCACTTCGCCGCCACCGACACCGACCGGCGGCTGCTCGCCTCCACCTCCGTCCCCGCCCAGTTCGTGCGACGCCAGATGCGCCTGTGCCGGGCGCGGTCGGTCGTCCTGCTCCTGGACTGCTGCTACAGCGGCGCCTTCCTCTCCGGCAGCAAGGGCGACACCACCGTCCACGTCAAGGACGACCTGGCGGGACACGGCCGTGCGGTGCTCACCGCGACCAACCGCACCGAGTACGCGTGGGAGGGCGACCGTGTCACCGAACTCGACCCCGAGCCCTCGCAGTTCACCGGAGCACTCATCAAGGGCCTGAGCACCGGCGAGGCGGACCGCGACCGCGACGGCCTGATCGGCCTCTTCGAGCTGTACGACTACGTGTACGAGGACCTGCAGACCTCCCGCGTCAAGCAGCGCCCGCAGATGTGGGCCGAGCTGGAGCACCGGGTGGTGGTCGCGCGGTCGGTCCTGCCGAGGCTGCCACGGAGCCGTGAGGACGAAGCGCACGCTCTCCCGGTTCCGCCGCCCGCCCCCCGACCCGCATCCGCACCGGCGTCCGCACCCGCCGCCGTCCCGGCGCGTGCCGAGCCCCGGGAGGCCGCGCGCCCCCTCGACCCCCTGGCCCGGCTGGCCCTGCTGACCGAGGCGATGACCGAGCTGGCGTGCATGGAGGACGCGGGAAGCCGGCTGGGGTTCGCGAGCCTGCTGGCGCAGTTGCTCGCCCGTCCGGTCGATCTGCGGGGCGTCCGGCTGAGGGAGGACGCGGTCGCGATCGTACGGACCGCGCTGAACCAGGACGGCGGGGAGAGCACGCTGCTGTCGGTGATCGCCATCTTCGAGGGGCAGCCGGCCGCCGCCGAGGTGCGGCGCAGGCTCGAGCCGTACGACGGCCCCCCGACGCCCAGCCGCCCGGCGGGGGCCGGAACCGGCTCGCGGACCCGGCCGGACGGGCCACCAGCGGGTTCCCACGGGGCCCCGCGGGGTGGCAGACGGCCGCGGGCCGCGCAGTTGCTGTCGCTGCTCACCGACGCGCTGTGCGAGCTGACGTGCATGGAGATGCCGCAGGGACGCGCGCAGTTCGGGGTGGTGCTGGGAGAGCAGCTGGGCCGCCCGGTCGATGTGCGGGGCGTCCGGCAGAGGGAGGACGCGGTGGCCGTCGTGCGGGCCGCGCTCACTGTCCCGGGCGGGGAGCGGGTGCTGGTGGAGGTGGTCCGGATCCTCGAAGGAGGGCCGGCGGGCGACGACATCGAGAGGCTGATCGACACCCTCGGCTGACCGGCGGCTCAAGTCGCTTGTGCGGCAACCGTTTACATCCCGGCCGCCCGGCGCTATCTTCCCCTCACGGGCGAGGTGGGAGCGCTCCCATGCTCCGGTGGACCGGAACCCGCCGTCGGCGCACTGCCACCTCGCCCGGTCCACACATCCCTGCGCGCACCTCTCCCACCCGCGGCCAGGGACGGGTGTGTCGTCTTCGCGAGGAAACGGTGACCCGGCGCTGGCACGAAAGTGGTGCACGCGTGTGGGCGATGAGGGCCAGGGCCGTACGGCGAGATGGTCGGAAAGAGCCACGAGACAGGCCACGGATCGGTGTCGAAGCCCGCACCGTGAGCGCGGCCGGGCTCACACCGCCCCCAATCCGGGGCCCGGCTGCGCGAGCGCGGCCAGGACCAGGAGGCTTCAGCCGGCGACCTCGTACTGGCCGACTTCCAGGAACCAGCGCATCTCCTCCGGGTCGCCGGTGCTGAGGACTGCGCGGATGGCTGCCTTCAGCTCCGGACTCGTGTCGGGCTTGGAGTAGAGCTGGACGAGGGCGACGCGGTCGTCCTGGGCCTGCGCGAGGCGGTAACCGGTCTCCAGGAAGGCGCGCATGTCCTCGACCGTGCCGTTCAGGGCCGCCCGGCCCTTGTCCTTGACCTCCGAACCGGCTTGCGGCAGGGACATGAGCTGAACGATCGCGACTCTCAGGTCGTTGATGTCGTCCTCGTCGTCCTTGACCGTGGAAGCGGAAGCGGGCACCGTACCGGCGGCCAGTGCGGGGGCGGCGAACGTGAGGGCCGTGATGGCGGCGGCCACAGCCACGGCCGCGGATATCGCAGTGCGAGGTGCTCTCATGCTGATGTCCCCATCGTTGATCGACAGTTGAGTCACCTGAGGCTAGATGTGATGACAGGGCAGTGCACGCGCTTTTCCGGGAGGAAAGGCGCGGTGGCCGCGCTGTGTACCGTCCCTCGTCGCCGGCGGCTCCGCCAGGACTCGGCGACCGGGCGTCGCGCCCGACGTCGTCCAGTCGATCCCGGGGGGTGAGTGATCGGTCGCGGCGAAGGTCGAGTCGTGCTCAATGGAGCTCGAACAGTGCGGGTCACTCGGTTTCGGCGCGCCGGCGGGCGGCGAGCATCGCGACGTCGTCCGTCCGCCAGTACCTCGAACAGGACGTCGTCCGGTCTCTGGAGGTCCGGCAGCACTTCCCCGAGCGTTCGTCCCAGGAACGCGGAGGCGGGCAGGCCACTGGCCTCAACCCAGGCCGCATTGACGTACAGATGACGCGGTCGCGCGTCGAGAAGGACGATGGGGGCCAAGGTCCCCTCCACAAGCTGACGCGCCGGAAGGCCCTCGCCCTCCGGGAAGTGCCACTGCGGCATGGGGCCCTCACCGTTCACAGGTTCCCTCTCGCTGTCATCGCTGGAGCCCATGCCTACCCCTTCGATGGATGATCTCTCGCTGCGGCGCGGAGGAAGCCGGCGGCCCTGCACCCATGCGAAAGGCGGGCCCGGACCGAAGTCCGGACCCGCCTCGACGGTGCGTCAGCCGAGCAGTTCGACCTCCGTCAGCGTCGCCTCACCGGTCAGCACCAGCCGGTAGTGGCCGTAGGCCCCCGGCTCGTCCACCGAGAAGGCCCGCGTCTGCCGGTCCCAGCGGAACGACTCGTCCGCCCGCTTGTCCAGGTCCGTCCACGTCCGGCCGTCCGCCGAGCCCTGCAGCACCCAGCCCGTGGGCGCCTTGGTGTGGTCCGAGGACGTCAGCGTGTACTGCACCGCCTTGGTGTCCCCGGTGACGGGCAGCTCCACGGTGGACACCGTGGCGCCGGTCGCCGACGTGTCGTCGAACAGGGAGCCCTCGCCCTTCAGCACGTCCTTGCGGGGCGTGGGCACCTCGTCGTCCTTGGTGATCGACACGGGCGCGGAGTCCTTGCCCGTACCCCACGACGACGGACGCGAGCCCATGTCGAACTCCAGGACCCCGCCCTTGGCGATCAGCGAGTGCGGCAGCGAGGTGGAGTTCCAGCGCTTGCCGTTGACCTTCAGGCCCTGCACGTAGATGTTCTTCGCGCTGTTCTTCGGCGCCTTGACGACCAGCTCGCGGCCGTTCTCCAGGTGCACGGTGACCTTCTTGAACAGCGGGGAGCCGATGGCGTACTCGCCGCTGCCCATCACCAGCGGGTAGAAGCCCAGCGAGGAGAACAGGTACCAGGCCGACTGCTCGCCGTTGTCCTCGTCGCCGTGGTAGCCCTGCCCGATCTCGCTGCCGGTGTAGAGCCGCGACAGCACCTCACGCACGTTCTTCTGCGTCTTCCAGGGCTGCCCGGCCGCGTCGTACATGTACAGGGCGTGGTGGGCCACCTGGTTGGAGTGGCCGTACATGCCCATCCGGACGTCCCGCGCCTCGGTCATCTCGTGGATGACACCGCCGTAGGAGCCGACGAATTCCGGGGAGGCCGTCTCGGGGGTGGACAGGTACTCGTCGAGCTTGTCGCCGAGGCCGTCCCGGCCGCCGTAGAGGTTGGCCAGACCGCGGCTGTCCTGCGGGGCGGTGAAGGCGTAGCCCCAGCCGTTGGTCTCGGTGTAGTCGTGGCCCCACACCCGCGGGTCGTACTTCGAGGACTCGACCCGCCAGTCGCCCTTGGCGCTCTTGCCCTGGAAGAAGCCGGCCTCGGAGTCGAACATGTTGACGTAGTCCTGGGCGCGGTTGAGGAAGTACGCGGACTCGTCCTTGTAGCGCTTCTCGCCCGTCTTCTTGTAGAGCGCCTCACCCATCTTCGCGATGCCGTAGTCGTTGAGGTAGCCCTCCAGCGCCCACGACAGGCCCTCGTGCGTGTCGGTGCTGGTGTAGCCGAGGAACGGCGAGGTCGCCATGCCCTTGCGGCCCACACCGGAGGACGGGGGCACGACGGTGGCGTTCTTCACCGCCGCGTCGTACGCGGCCTCCGCGTCGAAGTCGACGCCCTTGACGTAGGCGTCGGCGAACGCGACGTCGGACGAGGTGCCGGTCATCAGGTCGGCGTAGCCGGGGGAGGACCAGCGCGAGGTCCAGCCGCCGTCCTTGTAGTGCTGCACGAACCCGTCGACCAGCTCACCGGCCTTGGACGGGGTCAGGAAGGAGTACGCCGGCCAGGTGGTCCGGTAGGTGTCCCAGAAGCCGTTGTTGACGTACACCTTGCCGTCGACGATCTTCGCGCCGGTGTGCGTCGGGGTGTCCGGCTGCGGCATCTTCGAGAACGGAGAGGCGTACTTGTACTCGCCGTCGACCTTCTCGTGACCCGCGTTCGGGTACAGGTACAGCCGGTACAGGCTGGAGTAGAGCGTGGTCAGCTGGTCCGGGGTGGCACCCTCGACCTCGACCTTGCCGAGGATCTTGTCCCACTGGCGCTGGGCGCTGTGCTTGACCGCCTCGAAGGAACGGCCCTCGGGGATCTCCTGGCGCAGGTTGTCCTCGGCCTGGTCGACGCTGATCAGGGAGGTGGCGAGGCGCAGCGTGACCCGGCGGTCGTCGCCGGCGTCGAAGCGCAGATGGCCCTTGACGCCGCTCGCGTCGCCCTCGGTGACCTTCTTGTCGAACTCGCCGTACACGAACAGCCGGGTGGCGCCCGTGGACAGCCCGGACTTCACGTCCGAGTAGCCGGTGAAGGTGCCGTTCTCCTTGTCGAGGGTCAGGCCCGCCTGGTCGGTGACGTTGTCGAACAGCACGCTCGCGTCGTCACCGGGGTAGGTGAAGCGCATCATCGCCGCGTGGTCCGTCGGCGTCACCTCGGCCTTGAGGCCGTTCTCGAACCGCACTCCGTAGTAGTACGGCCGCGCGGTCTCGTTCTCGTGCCGGAAGGCCAGCTCGCGCGCCTCACGCCCGAGGTCGGGGGTGCCCGCGGCGACGGACGGCATCACCTGGAAGGTCTGCCGGTCGCCCATCCAGGGGCTCGGCTCGTGGCTCGCGCTGAACGCCTGGATCGTCGGCAGGTTGTCCGCGTTGTTGCCGCGCGCGTAGTCGTACAGCCAGCTCAGCGACCCGGCGTTGGTGACCGGGGTCCAGAAGTTGAACCCGTGCGGCACGGCCGTCGCGGGGAAGTTGTTGCCGCGCGAGAAACCGCCGCTGGAGTTGGTGCCCCGGGTGGTCACCGCGTAGTCGGAGAGATGGGCCTTCGGCCGCTCGGGCGCCACCTGCTTCAGCGCCACGTCGTCCAGCCAGCCCCGGAACTTGGTCTCGCCCTTGGGGGAGTCGTACGCCACCAGGATCCGGTCGACGGTCTTGCCGGCGGCCACCGAGCCGATCCGGGAGACCACGTTGTTCCACTGGTTGACGTAAAGGACCTTCGACGCGCCCTGCCCCTGCGGGGTGAGCGGGAACCCGTGCTGGTCACTGGCCCGCAGGTCGCTCAGATAGGTGCCGTCGGTGAAGGCGAGGTCGACGGAGACGTTGGTGGCGTCGTAGTCGAGGTCGCCGTCCGCCATCGAGGGGAAGACGCGGTACGACAACTGGGTGTTCCGGCCGACCGCCACATCGACGTCGAACACCTTGTTGTACGAGTAGGCCCGCCCGTCGGCGGTGTGCCGGCCGGCGTAACGCAGGGCACGCTTTCCGGTGAAGCCGGCGCCCGCCTTCGCCGTGGGCGAGCCGCTGGGGCCGCGGTCGACCAGCGAGAGCATGTCCTGCGGTATCGGTGTCTCGCTGTCGCCGGTGGAGAAGTGGACGTCGGCGAGCTGGATGAGTCCGCCGCTGCCGTTCTTGGTGATCTCCAGCCGGAAGTGCCGGTACTCGGCGACGGCCGCCGCGTCGATGTCGTAGAGCTTGGTCTGGTACCGCTCCGGGAACGTCTCGCCGGACCGGGTGTCGAGCGTCTTCCAGTCCGTGCCGTCGGTGGATCCCTTGAGCGTCCAGTCCCTCGGGTCGCGTTCGGCGTGGTCGTTGGCGGAGGTGAGCGCGTAACGGAGCACCTTCGCGGGTGCGTCCAGGTCGAACTCCACCCAGCCGGCGGACTCGAAGGCCAGCCACTTGGAGCTGGGCTCGCCGTCGACGAGGTTCTCCTTCACCTCCCCGCCGCCGGTGTTCTCCGCGCTCGCGCGGACGTCCGTGACGTGGTCGGTGACATTGCCCGGAATGCCGGAGCTGTAACCGCCGTCCACACCCGAGGCGCGCTTGTCGCCGCCCGGCGTCGTGTCAACGGTGTTCAGCCAGTCCGGGGCGGGTTCCCCGGACTCGAACGACGAAGCGAACTCCCGGTCCGCCTTGGCCGGTGCCGTGGGCAGGGCGACCGCGACGCCCTGGGAGCCCGCGGCCAAAGCGAAGGCGGTCGTCGCGACGACCGCCGTCCCCCATCTCTGCCGAACTCTGTGTTGCATGCGTGAGTACCCTCCCTGCGCTGGACAACGTTGTCAATCGATAAGCGCAAGAACCAGTAGTGGGTCAAGTGGCCCATGGTGTCAAGAGGGTTGAATGTGACATTCAGGTCCGGCGGCGAGGATATCGCCGCAGGGGGCGCGCCGGAGGCCGATATTTCCGCGAGGTCTCAACTCGGAAAAGACCGGAGGCGAACCTTGCATTCGATCTTGCTCCGTCGGCGTGAAGTGGACTATACCTGTCGGCACTCCGGGGAATCTTCACAGCACCCGACCATGTACCAGCCGAACTTCCTGCACGACCCAGCTTGACCCGAACGCGGTGCCGGGAAGGGTCCGGTTCACCGCCTGAGTCCTGGAGAAGGCGAGGACTTGAGCATGGGATCCACTTCCGGCGAGAACAACGGCACCGGTGCCCCCACCCCGACCGGTGTGGGACGCCGCGATCTGATCAGGCGGTCCGCCGCGCTCGGCCTGGTTTCCGTACCGGCGATGAGCTTCCTGTCCGCGTGTGCCAGCGGGGGCGGGAGCGACGACTCCGGCGAGAACGAGGGCGAGACGTCCGCTTCCAACCCGTTCGGCGTCAAGGAAGGCAGCAAACTCGACGTCGTCATCTTCAAGGGCGGCTACGGCGACGACTACGCCAAGGCGTGGGAAGCCGCCTTCAAGAAGAAGTGGGGCGTCACCTCCGTCCACACCGGCACCCAGGAGATCACGGGCAAGCTCCAGCCCCGCTTCAACGCCGGCAACCCGCCGGACATCGTCGACGACTCCGGCGCCCAGCAGATCCCGATCGACGTCCTGGCCAAGAACGGCCAGCTGCTCGACCTCGCCGAGGTGCTCGACGCGCCGTCGATCGACGACCCGGACAAGAAGGTCCGCGACACCCTCATCCCCGGCACGCTCGACACGGGCATGCAGGAGGGCAAGGTCGTCGCCCTCAACTACATCTACACGGTGTGGGGTCTGTGGTACTCCGGCAAGCTCTTCGAGGAGAAGGGCTGGCAGGCGCCCCAGACCTGGGACGACTTCCTCGCCATCTGCAAGGACGCCAAGTCCCAGAACATCGGCGGCCTCGCCCACCAGGGCAAGTACCCCTACTACATCAACGTCGCCATCATGGACCTGATCGCCAAGAAGGGCGGCCTGGACGCCATGAAGGCGATCGACAACCTCGACCCCAAGGCGTTCGCCGGCTCCGACGCCGCCACGGAGGCCATCGAGGCCGTCTACGAGGTCGTCGAGAAGGGCTATCTGATGCCCGGTACGAACGGCCTGACCCACAACGAGTCGCAGACCCGCTGGAACCAGTACAAGGCCGCGTTCATCACCAGCGGCTCCTGGCTGGAGAACGAGCAGCTCAAGACGACACCGCCGGACTTCGACATGAAGTTCCTGCCGATGCCGCTGCTGCCCGGCAGCGCGCTGCCCTTCGAGGCGATCCGGGCCGGTTCCGGTGAGCCCTTCATCATCCCGTCCAAGGCCAACAACCTGCCCGCGGCCAAGGAGTTCATGCGGATGATGCTCTCCAAGGAATGGTCGACCCTGTTCGCCAAGGAGGCGAACTCGCTGACCATCCTCAAGGACGGTGTCGACCCGAACGTGCAGCTGCGCCCCGGCACCCAGTCCACCGTCGAGGCCTCCCGGGCGGCCGGCGACAACACCTTCCGCTACCTGTACACCGAGTGGTACAGCGAGATGAACACCGCCATCGAGAACGCCTCCAACGAGCTGATGGCCAAGCGTATTCAGCCCAAGGAGTGGCTCAAGCGCGCCCAGGCCGCGGTGGACAAGCAGGCCAAGGACCCGGCCTCGAAGCAGAACCGCCGCGACTGATCCGGCTCGCTCGACCGACGGAATCCGGGCCGGGAGCAATCCCGGCCCGCAGCCGCCACACCCAGGGGCAGGAACGCCATGCGCAAAGGGCAGCACCGGTTCGTCGCGGGATTTCTCCTCTTTCCCGTGGCGCTCTATCTGATCTTCGTGATCTGGCCTTACATCCAGACGTTCGGTTATTCACTGACCGACTGGAAGGGGCAGTCGCAGACCTTCGAGTTCGTCGGCCTGGACAACTACACCGCGTTGTTCGAGGACGACATCTTCAGGGGGGCCATCTGGCACAACATCCTGTTCCTGGTGTTCATCCCGGTGATCACCATTCTGCTCGCCCTGTTCTTCGCCTTCATGGTGAACGCGGGCGGGCGGGGACGCTCCGGAGGCGTCTCGGGAGTCGCCGGATCCAAGTACTACCGGGTCATCTACTTCTTCCCCCAGGTGCTGTCCCTGGCCATCATGGCGGTGCTGTTCGGGGCGGTGTACCGCAGTGACGGCGGCGGCATGCTCAACGGCGTCCTGATCAAACTCGGCCTGGTCGACGAGAGCAACCCCGTGGAATGGCTCAACGAGCCCGACGTCGTGCTCTGGGCGTTGATGGCGGTGGTCGTCTGGCACGGCGTCGGTTTCTATCTGGTGCTGTTCTCCGCCGCCATGCAGTCCATTCCGCGGGACATATACGAGGCCGCGCTCATCGACGGCGCCGGCCGCGCCCAGTCCTTCTTCCGCATCACCCTGCCGCTGCTGTGGGACTCCGTGCAGACCGCGTGGGTCTATCTCGGCATCGCGGCGATGGACATGTTCATCCTGGTCTCCACCATGACCGCCGGCGACTACGGCGGCGGCCCCGACCACCACAGCGAGGTGATGTCCACCGTGATGATGCGGAACTTCCTGCTGTACGGCAGGAGCGGCTACGCCTGCGCCATGGGCGTGACCATGCTGCTCCTCACCCTGATCGTGTCCGTGGTCATGCTGCGCGCCACCCGTCGCGAGCGCATCGAGTTCTGAGGCGGAGAGACGACGATGAGCGCACCCCTCGAGGCAACCGCCCCCACCGGGGACCCCACCCCGCCCCCGCCGCCGGTGAGCAAGGGCTCCGTACGCCCCGGCGACCAGCGCGGCGAAGGCGTCGTGCTGAACGTCTTCTCGCACGGCTTCCTCGTCCTGTGGGCGGTGCTGATCGTGCTGCCGCTGCTGTGGCTGGTGCTCAGCTCCTTCAAGACCGACGCGCAGATCGGCGGCTCGGCCTTCGGGTGGCCGCAGAACTGGGACCTCGGTGTCTTCTCCCGCGCCTGGGAGAAGGGCATCGGCGACTACTTCCTCAACACCGTCGTCGTGCTGGTCTTCTCCGTGCCGCTGACGATGCTGCTCGGCTCCATGGCGGCGTACGTGCTGGCCCGGTACGAGTTCTGGGGCAACCGGTTCGTGTACTACTTCTTCGTCGCGGGCGCGATGTTCCCCGTGTTCCTCGCCCTGGTGCCGCTGTTCTTCATGGTCAAGCGGCTCGACATGCTGAACACCTATCAGGGCCTGGTGCTGGTCTACGTCGCCTACTCGATGCCGTTCACGGTGTTCTTCATGCACGCGTTCTTCCGGACCCTGCCCACGGCCGTCTTCGAGGCGGCCATCCTGGACGGCGCCTCGCACACCCGGACCTTCTTCCAGGTGATGCTGCCGATGGCCAAGCCCGGCCTGCTCAGCGTCGGCATCTTCAACACGCTGGGCCAGTGGAACCAGTACATCCTGCCGACGGTGCTGATGCAGCCGCAGAGCGGTGACGATCCGGAGCGCTATGTGCTGACCCAGGGGCTCATCCAGCTCCAGCAGCAGCAGGGGTACGCCTCGGATCTTCCGGTGCTCTTCGCGGGCGTGACGATCGCCATGGTGCCCATGCTGGTGGTCTACCTGTCCTTCCAGCGCCAGGTGCAGGCCGGTCTCACCTCCGCGACTTTGAAGTAACGCTTCGGAACCCCTCGAACACGCGCCGCTCCCGTTGCTGGGAGCGGCGTCCGTGTATGTGTCCGTACACCACGGAGCCCCCCGAAACGGTTCAACCTCTTGACGGGAGGCGACCCGAACGGCTCAGCTTAGAGTTCACTAGTTGGACATGAACGGGGTCTCACCGAAGCGGCCCCGCGCGCAGGAGGTCGTCGTGGAGACTCCGGGGTCGCAGTCGTCACTGCACCGAGCCAACCTGGAACGGGTGGTCCGGGCAGTACGTCTTGCCGGTTCCCTCACCCAGGCCGAGATCGCGAGGACGACCGGCCTGTCCGCGGCCACGGTCTCCAACATCGTCCGGGAACTGAAGAACGGCGGAACCGTCGAGGTCACCCCCACCTCGGCCGGCGGACGCCGGGCCCGCGCGGTCTCGCTGAGCGGGGACGCCGGCATCGTCATCGGCGTCGACTTCGGGCACACCCATCTGCGGGTCGCGGTCGGGAACCTCGCCCATCAGGTGCTCGCCGAGGAATCCGAGCCGCTGGACGTGGACGCCTCCGCGGCACAGGGCTTCGACCGGGCGGAACAGCTGGTCAGCCGCCTGATCGAAGCGACCGGCGTGGACCGCGCCAAGATCGCCGGTGTGGGCCTCGGCGTCCCCGGGCCGATCGACGTGGAGTCCGGGACCCTGGGCTCGACCGCGATCCTGCCCGGCTGGACCGGCACCAAGCCCGCCGAGGAGCTGCGCGGGCGGCTCGGCGTGCCGGTGCACGTGGACAACGACGCCAACCTCGGTGCCCTCGGCGAGATGGTCTGGGGCAGTGGCCGGGGCGTGCGCGACCTGGCGTACATCAAGGTGGCCAGCGGTGTCGGCGCCGGTCTGGTGATCAGCGGGAAGATCTACCGCGGTCCCGGCGGCACCGCAGGTGAAATAGGACATATTACACTCGATGAGTCCGGCCCCGTCTGCCGCTGCGGCAACCGTGGCTGCCTGGAGACCTTCACGGCGGCGCGCTATGTGCTCCCGCTGCTCCAGCCCAGCCACGGCACCGATCTGACGATGGAAGGCATCGTGCGGCTGGCGCGGGACGGCGACCCGGGCTGCCGTCGGGTGATCGCCGACGTCGGCCGCCACATCGGCAGTGGAGTCGCCAATCTCTGCAACCTGCTGAACCCGAGCCGGGTGGTGCTCGGCGGTGATCTCGCCGAGGCCGGTGAACTGGTGCTCGGACCGATCCGGGAGTCCGTCGGCCGCTATGCGATCCCCAGTGCGGCGCGCCAACTGTCCGTTCTCCCCGGGGCACTTGGGGGTCGTGCGGAGGTGCTCGGAGCGCTCGCTCTCGCGCTCAGCGAGATGGGCGATTCGACGCTTTTGGACGGCACCGCGACGGGGTCACTGGCCGTGGCCGACCCTGCCTTCACTTAGAGAACGGATGGCACCGTTGCCATCTCGTTAAGGATTTACTTCTTGACGTCGCACGTGCGGCCGAGTTGACTTCCAGCCACCTCGGCCGCAACGACGCGGCCTCGTCAGGGAGGTTTCTAGAAGTGAACACGCGTATGCGTCGTGCCGCCGTCGCCATTGCCGCGAGCGCCATGGCCGTCTCGCTCGCCGCTTGCGGCAGCGCCGCCGAGTCCGGTGACAAGAAGGACTCCGGCGAATCCGCCGCCAAGGGCGATGACATCAAGGTCGGTCTGCTCCTCCCGGAGAACCAGACCGCGCGGTACGAGAAGTTCGACAAGCCCTTGATCGAGAAGAAGGTCAAGGAGCTCACGAACAACAAGGGCGAGGTCGTCTACGCCAACGCCAAGCAGGACGCCAGCCTGCAGAACCAGCAGGTCGACACGATGGTGACCAACAAGGTCGACGTGCTGATCGTGGACGCGGTGGACTCCAAGGCCATCGCCGGCTCGGTGAAGAAGGCCAAGGACGCCGGCATCCCGGTCGTGGCCTACGACCGTCTCGCCGAGGGACCGATCGACGCCTACACCTCGTTCGACAACGTGACCGTGGGCAAGACCCAGGGCGAGGCCCTGCTCGAGGCGCTGGGCGACAAGGCCAAGGACGGCCAGATCGTCATGATGAACGGGTCCTCCACCGACCCGAACGCCGCCATGTTCAAGGAAGGCGCGCACTCCGTCCTCGACGGCAAGGTGAAGGTCGGCCGCGAGTACGACACCAAGGAGTGGAAGCCGGAGAACGCCAACGCCAACATGGAGGGCGCCATCTCCGCCCTCGGCAAGGACAAGATCGTCGGCGTCTACTCCGCCAACGACGGCATGGCGGGCGGCATCATCACCGCCCTGAAGGCCGCCGGCATCGACGACATCCCGGTCACCGGCCAGGACGCCGAGCTCGCGGGTGTGCAGCGCATCGTCACCGGTGAGCAGTACATGAGCGTCTACAAGCCGTACCCGCAGGAGGCGAACATCGCCGCCGAGATGGCCGTTCTGCTGGCCCAGGGCAAGTCGCTGGACTCCATCGCCAAGGACAAGGTCGACAGCCCGACCACCAAGGGTGTCGCCGCCGTGCTCGTCCCGGTCGTCTCGCTGACCCAGGAGAACATCAACGACACCGTGATCAAGGACGGCATCTACACCGTCCAGGAGATCTGCACGGGCAAGTACAAGGCCGCCTGCGACAAGATCGGCCTCAAGTAAGCAGTCCCCGCGTCCCGTGACACCGGGGAGTCCGTGACCCGGACTCCCCGACGGGACCGACTGCCCCACGCTCCGCCGGCGTCCCGCACACATCAGCCCCGCAAGCTACGCGGGGCGCCGGACGGAACACCCCCCATACCTTTCTGCACAACCTCCCGCCGGGTCAGGCGGCGAAGGAGATGGTTCACGTGTCCGCTACGCCCGTGCTGGCGTTGCGCGGGGTCTCCAAGCGGTTCGGTGCCGTCCAGGCGCTCACCGACGTAGAGCTTGAGGTCCACGCCGGTGAGGTGGTCGCCCTGGTGGGCGACAACGGCGCCGGAAAGTCCACGCTGGTCAAGACGATCGCCGGCGTGCATCCCATCGATGAGGGCGTCATCGAATGGGACGGCAAGACCGTCCAGATCAACAGGCCGCACGACGCCCAGAACCTGGGCATCGCGACGGTCTACCAGGACCTCGCGCTGTGCGACAACATCGATGTCGTCGGCAACCTCTACCTGGGCCGGGAGCTCCGCAGGCGCGGTGTCCTGGACGAGGTCGAGATGGAGCGACGCTCCCGCGAGCTCCTCGACACCCTCTCGATCCGCATCCCCAGCGTCCGGATCCCGATCGCCTCCCTCTCCGGAGGCCAGCGCCAGGTCGTGGCCATCGCCCGGTCGATGCTCGGCGAGCCGAAGCTGGTGATCCTCGACGAGCCCACCGCCGCCCTCGGTGTCGAGCAGACCGCGCAGGTCCTCGACCTGGTCGAGCGGCTGCGCGAGCGCGGCCACGCCGTCATCCTCATCAGCCACAACATGGCCGATGTGAAGGCAGTGGCGGACAAGGTCGCCGTCCTGCGCCTCGGGCGCAACAACGGCGTCTTCGAGGTCAAGTCGACCTCGCAGGAAGAGATCATCTCCGCCATCACGGGCGCCACGGACAACGCCGTGACCCGTCGTGCGGCGCGCACCAATGGGGAGATCAAGAAGTGAGCACCGAAAAGACCTCCACCCCCACCGGGGACCACGCCGTGGCGAACCCCGAGGCGGCCGCCGCGGCGGTCACCGTGGTCGACCCCCGGCTGCTGGTGCGCGAACAGGGTTTCGCGGGCTACCTCAACGAGTTCAAGCGGAAGATGAAGGCCGGTGACCTCGGCTCCATCCCCGTCGTGGTCGGCCTGCTCATCATCTGGGCCATCTTCACCAGCCTGAACCCGAACTTCCTCACCGCCGGCAACTTCTCCGACATGTCCGTCGCCATGGTCGGCACGGGCATGATCGCCGTCGGTATCGTCTTCGTCCTGCTGCTCGGCGAGATCGACCTGTCGGTCGGCTCGGTCAGCGGTGTCGCGGGCGCCGCCTTCGCGGTCATGAACGTCACGAACGGGATGAACGAGGTGCTGGCCCTGGTGCTGGCGATCCTCACCGGCACGGCGGCCGGCGCCGTCCACGGCTTCATCTTCGCCCGCATCGGTGTCCCGGCCTTCGCCGTGACGCTGGCCGGCCTGCTGTTCTGGCAGGGCTTCATGCTGCAGATCCTGGGCAGCAACGGCACCATCAACCTGGACTCCGAGGGCCTGGTCGTCAAGCTGACCAGCTACTACTTCAGTGACGTGGCCGCCGCCTACGGTCTGGCCCTCGTCGCGACCGTGGGCTACTTCCTCGCCGCGTTCTTCGACAACCGCCGCCGCGAGGCCGCGGGTGTGCCGTCCAGGCCACTGAACGAGATCATCGTGCGGACCGTGCTGCTCGCGATCCTGGCGTTCGCCGTCGCGATCGTGTTCAACCAGTACAAGGGCCTGCCGCTGGCCGTGGTGATCTTCCTGGCGTTCCTGGTGCTGACGGACTTCGTGCTGCGCCGCACCGCCTACGGCCGCAAGGTCTTCGCGCTCGGCGGCAGCGTCGAGGCGTCCCGCCGTGCCGGTATCAACGTGGAGCTGGTCCGGATCTCGGTCTTCGCGATCGCCGGCACCTTCGCCGCGATCGGCGGTCTCTTCGTCGCCTCGAAGATCGCCTCCGCCAACCAGGGCGCGGGCACCGGCGAGTTCCTGATGAACGTCATCGCCGCGGCCGTCATCGGTGGTACGTCCCTCTTCGGTGGGCGTGGCCGCACGTGGGACGCGCTGCTCGGTGTGATGGTGATCATCTCGATCACCTACGGGCTCGCGCTGGAGGGCATCGCGTCGCCGGTGCAGTACATGATCACCGGTGGTGTGCTGCTGGCGACCGTCGTCATCGACGCGGTCACTCGTAAGACGCAGAAGACGGCGGGGCGGGCGTAGTACGTCCCGTGCGGGTGCGCTGTGGCTTGTCGCGCAGCGCCCCGCGCCGCTGAGTCCGTCGCTGTTGCCCGGTGCCTCGAAGGTGCCGGGCAACAGTCGTGTCGTAGGACGGGCCGATCGGGGGTACTGCCGAACGGGTGACGCACGACGCACCGCCCGGAGTCCGTGCGCCGGAGCGGAACATTAGACTCGACCCGCCCGGCAACAGCTCGATCAGCTCTACTGCAAGGAGGCACGGGTGCCGCTGCTGACCCGCATCAGGGGACCGCGCGATCTGGACCGGCTCAGCCTGGAGGAGCTCGACCAGCTGGCCGGAGAGATCCGGACCTTCCTCGTCGACGCGGTCTCCAAGACCGGCGGCCACCTCGGCCCCAACCTCGGTGTGGTGGAGCTCACCATCGCCCTGCACCGGGTCTTCGAGTCCCCCAAGGACAAGGTCCTGTGGGACACCGGCCACCAGTCCTACGTGCACAAGCTGCTGACCGGCCGACAGGACTTCTCCAGACTGAAGATGAAGGGCGGCCTGTCCGGCTACCCCTCGCAAGGAGAGTCCGAGCACGACGTCATCGAGAACAGTCACGCCTCCACCGTCCTCGGCTGGGCCGACGGCATCGCCAAGGCCAACCAGATCAAGAACCGCGACAGCCACGTCGTCGCGGTCATCGGCGACGGCGCGCTGACCGGCGGCATGGCCTGGGAGGCGCTGAACAACATCGCCGACGCCAAGGACCGCCCGCTCGTCATCGTCGTCAACGACAACGAGCGCTCCTACGCGCCCACCATCGGCGGCCTCGCCAACCACCTGGCGACCCTGCGCACCACCGACGGCTACGAGCGTTTCCTGGCCCGCACCAGGGACCTCCTGGAACGCACCCCGGTCGTCGGCCGCCCCCTCTACGACACCCTGCACGGCGCGAAGAAGGGCCTGAAGGACTTCATCGCCCCGCAGGGCATGTTCGAGGACCTCGGCCTGAAGTACGTCGGCCCCATCGACGGCCACGACATCGAGGCCCTGGAGTCCGCCCTGGCCCGCGCCAAGCGCTTCGGCGGTCCGGTGATCGTGCACTGCCTCACCGAGAAGGGCCGCGGCTACCAGCCCGCCCTGGCGGACGAGGCCGACCGTTTCCACGCCGTCGGCAAGATCCACCCCGACACGGGTCTGCCGATCGCCAGCTCCGGCGCCGACTGGACCTCCGTCTTCGGCGAGGAGATGGTCAAGCTCGGCGAGGAGCGCGAGGACGTCGTCGCCATCACCGCCGCGATGCTCCAGCCGGTCGGCCTCGACCGGTTCGCCAAGCGCTTCCCCGAGCGGGTCTACGACGTCGGCATCGCCGAGCAGCACGGCGCCGTCTCCGCGGCCGGCCTCGCCCACGCCGGCGTGCACCCGGTCTTCGCCGTGTACGCCACCTTCCTCAACCGCGCCTTCGACCAGGTCCTCATGGACGTGGCCCTGCACCGGTGCGGGGTGACGTTCGTGCTCGACCGGGCCGGCATCACCGGCACCGACGGCGCCTCCCACAACGGCATGTGGGACATGTCGATCCTCCAGGTCGTCCCCGGGCTGCGGCTGGCCGCCCCGCGCGACGCCGACCAGGTGCGCGCCCAGCTGCGCGAGGCCGTCGCCGTGGACGACGCCCCGACCGTGGTGCGCTTCTCCAAGGGCGCCGTCGGCCCCGCCGTGCCCGCCGTGGGCCGCGTCGGGGGCATGGACGTGCTGCGTCAACCCGGCACCGACACACCGGACGTGCTGCTGGTCTCCGTGGGCGCGCTCGCGCCGATGTGCCTGGAGATCGCCGGCCTGCTCGACCGGCAGGGCATCTCCACCACCGTCGTCGACCCCCGCTGGGTCAAGCCCGTCGACGAGGCCATGGCCCCGCTCGCCGAGCGGCACCGCGTCGTCGTCACCGTCGAGGACAACTCCCGGGTCGGCGGTGTCGGCTCCACGATCGCCCAGA
Source organism: Streptomyces griseoloalbus (assembly GCA_014650015.1). Taxonomy (GTDB): domain Bacteria; phylum Actinomycetota; class Actinomycetes; order Streptomycetales; family Streptomycetaceae; genus Streptomyces; species Streptomyces griseoloalbus. Next base: position 284,433 of record BMUD01000009.1, on the reverse strand, counting down.
CCCTGCGCGATGCCGGCGTCGACGTGCCGCTGCGCGACTTCGGCATCCCGCCGCGCTTCCTCGACCACGCCTCCCGCGCCGAGGTCATGGCCGAGATCGGGCTGACCGCCCCCGACATCGCCCGCCAGGTCACCGGCCTGGTGGCCAAGCTCGACGGCCGGTACGAGCGGTCCGCCGCCGAGGCGGTCGACTCGGTGGAGCCGGCCCGGGACTGACCTGCCGTCCACGCGTCGCCCGGATGGGCCGCCCGTGCCACTGTGAAGAGTGGCGCGCGCGGCCCTTTCGCGTGAAATCGCCCGCGCCGGGGCATACGACCTACGCCCCCTCTCGATCATGTCGAGGACGACAAGCGTGGGAGGTACCCGTGACAAGCCCCCTCTTCCGGACGAAGAAGGTCGAGCAGTCCATCCGTGACACGGAGGAACCCGAGCACGCGCTCAAGAAATCCCTGTCCGCGCTGGACCTGACCGTCTTCGGCGTCGGTGTCATCATCGGCACCGGCATCTTCGTCCTCACCGGCACGGTCGCCAAGAACAACGCCGGGCCCGCCGTGGCCCTGGCCTTCGCGGTGGCCGGTGTCGTGTGCGCGCTCGCCGCGCTCTGCTACGCCGAGTTCGCCTCCACCGTCCCGGTGGCGGGCTCCGCGTACACGTTCTCGTACGCCTCCCTGGGCGAACTGCCCGCCTGGATCATCGGCTGGGACCTGATCCTGGAGTTCGCGCTCGGGACGGCGGTGGTGGCCGTCGGCTGGTCCGGATACATCCATTCGCTGCTGAACAACGTGGGCTGGGAACTGCCCGCCGCGCTCGGCACCCGGGACGGCGCCGAGGGCTTCGGCTTCGACATCCTCTCCGCCGCCCTGGTGCTGGTCCTCACCGGCATCCTCGTCCTCGGCATGAAACTCTCCGCCCGGGTCACCTCGGTCGTCGTCGCCATCAAGGTGACCGTCGTGCTCGTCGTGATCATCGCCGGCGCGTTCTTCGTCAAGGGCGCCAACTACGAACCGTTCGTGCCCAAGGCGCAGCCGGTGGAGGCGGGCGAGAGCCTCCACTCGCCGCTGATCCAGCTGATGTTCGGCTGGGCGCCGGCCAACTTCGGCGTCATGGGCGTCTTCACCGCCGCCTCGGTCGTCTTCTTCGCCTTCATCGGCTTCGACATCGTCGCCACGGCCGCCGAGGAGACCAGGAACCCGCAGCGGGACATGCCCCGCGGCATCCTCGGTTCGCTGTTCATCTGCACCGCGCTGTACGTCGCCGTGTCGATCGTCGTCACCGGAATGCAGCACTACAGCGAGCTGAGCGTGGACGCGCCGCTCGCGGACGCGTTCAAGGCCACCGGGCATCCCTGGTACGCGGGCTTCATCAGTTTCGGTGCCGCCGTCGGCCTGACCACCGTGTGCATGATCCTGCTGCTCGGCCAGACCCGGGTGTTCTTCGCCATGAGCCGGGACGGGTTGCTGCCCCGCTTCTTCTCCCGGGTCCACCCCCGCTTCCGGACCCCGCACCGGCCGACCATCCTGCTCGGCGTCATCATCGCGATCGTCGCCGGCTTCACGCCCCTGACGGAACTCGCCGAGCTGGTGAACATCGGCACGCTGTTCGCCTTCGTGATCGTCGCGATCAGTGTGATCATCCTCCGCAGGAGCCGCCCCGATCTGCACCGGTCCTTCCGCACCCCCTGGGTTCCCTTCCTGCCGATCCTGTCGGTGGCCGCCTCCCTGTGGCTGATGCTGAACCTGCCGGCCGAGACCTGGGTCCGCTTCGGCATCTGGATGGTGATCGGCATCGTCGTGTACTTCCTCTACAGCCGCTCCCACAGCCGCATGTCCCCGAAGGGGGACAAGGCCTCCGTCCCACGCTCCCGCTGACGCGCCGACATCCTCCCGGCCCCGGGGCCCCGCCCCGCGCCGCCCAGCCCCGGATCCACGGGAATCCCTTCCGGCCACGCCCGACACCCGACATTCGACATTCGGCACCCGGCACTCGACGCCCGACCTCGGGCCCACGGCCCACGGCCCGCGCGCCGTGCGCGGATCGCCCGGCAGCCGTCGGACACGTCCCGGCCGACGGAACCCGGCCCAGCCCCGCCCGCACCCCCGCCCACACCCCGCCCACGTCCGTTCGACCGCCTCCGTGAGCGGCACGCCGGGCCTGCGACGGCCCTACTCGTTGACTCGCCGCCGGATGCCCGGCTCGTCGGACGCCCGGGACGGGGAACTCCCGCCCGCAGGCCCGGCGTGCCGCACCGTGCGTGGGCCGGTGACCTCCGCGCCCAGTGAGGTCACCCTGCGGCGCAGTTCGCGGTCGGCCGTGACGACCAGGACGGGGCGGTCGCCGGCCCCGGTCACCAGGGCGACCATCTCGTCGTCGCCGCTGCCCGGGGCCGCGGCCACCCGGACGCCCGGGACCGAGTCCACCCCGCGGGCCGCCCCCTCCACCACCAGGACGATCTCCACCGGGCCGGAGCGGCCCGGCAGGCCCCGCGTGGCCAGGTGGTCGCGCAGCCGCTCGGCGGCGCCCCGCCGGTCCCGCCACCATCCGTCGGGCACCGACCCGACGACATTCGCGGCGTCGACGATCACGAGCAGGGCGGTGTCGTTCATACGGCCAGGGTCCCACGCGACGCCGCCCCGCCCTCGCCCCGCGATCCGAGAAGGGCGGCCGGGACCCGTGGCGGGACCTCGGGGGAGCGGACGTCCAGGGTGGACACGCCGCCGTGAGGGGAGAGTCGGGCTGTGCGCCTGGCGCCCCGGCGGCAGACCGGTGACCCTCGTCGCCGCGGCCGTCCCCGGCCCGGCCCCGGCCGTGCGCTGCGACACCGAGGGCCACGACCGCACGGTGCCCGCCCAGCGGTCGGCCGCATCGCGTGCGTGGAAGACGTTCGTAGAAGGCGTGGACCCGGCCCCAGGCGGGGAAGTCCGCGGGCCTCGCCCGTCAGGGTACGGCTTCTCAGTCCGCCGCCGGGTACAGCAGGCAGTCCTCGGGGCGGATGAGCAGGTTGATCTCGCCGGCGGTGTGGCGGACGGGGCTCTCGGCGTGGACGCGCAGGTCACCGACGCTCAGTTCGTACTCGAATCGCGCACCGGTGTACGAGCACTGCTCGATCCTCGCCCGCAGCACATTGACGGCACCGTCGTGCGGGGCGTCCGCACGGTCGGTGAGCGTGATGCGTTCGGAGCGCAGGCCCACGGTGGCGGACGCCCCCGCCGAGCCGGTGCCGGCCACCTTCAAACGCTGGCCCGTCGTGCCGAGTTCCACCTGTACGGTCCCACCCTCGGTGGAGCCGACGCGGCCTTCGAGGAGGTTGCACCGGCCGATGAAACCGGCGACCTCGGGGGTGGCGGGGGTCTCGTAGATCTCGGTGGGGGTACCGACCTGCTGGAGGCGGCCGTGCATGAACACGGCGATGCGGTCGGACAGGGACATCGCCTCGACCTGGTCGTGGGTGACGTAGACGGTGGTGATGCCGACCTCGCGCTGGAGGTCCTTGAGCCAGACGCGGGCCTGGTCGCGCATCTTGGCGTCGAGGTTGGACAGGGGCTCGTCCAGGAGCAGGACACCGGGGGAGTAGACGATGCCCCGGGCCAGGGCGACGCGCTGCTGCTGGCCGCCGGAGAGCTGGTGGGGGTAGCGGTCGCGCAGGTGCGCCATGTCGACCTTGGCGAGGGCGTCGTCGATGAGGCGCCGCCGCTCCTCCTTGGTCACCTTGCGGAGCTTGAGCGGCAGGGCGAGGTTGTCGGCGATGGTCATGTGCGGCCAGAGCGCGTACGACTGGAAGACCAGGCCGAGGTTGCGGCCCTCCGGTGGCACCGTGTGGTGAGGGGTGCCGTCGAAGAAGACCTGGTCGCCGACGCGGATGGTGCCCGAGTCGGGGGTCTCCAGGCCCGCGACGCACGACAGCGTAGTGGACTTGCCGCAGCCCGACGGGCCGAGCAGCGTGAAGAACTCCCCGTCGGCGACGGTGAAGTTGATGTCCTCCAGGACGGAGGTTCCGTGGAAGGACTTCTTGATGTTCTCGACGACCAGCTCAGGCATGCTTCTTCCCCTTCATGAGGAGACCGGCGAGGCCGGCGACGAGGGCGGTGACGGCGATCTGGAGGGTGGCGAGGGCGGCGACGGAGCCGGTCTCGCCCTGGGTCCACAGGTCGATGGCGGTGGTGCCGATGACCTGCGACTCGGCTCCGGCGAGGAACATGGCGGGGGCGTACTCGCGGATCATCTGGGTCCAGATGAGCAGGAACGAGGCGAGCATCGCGGGCACGAGCAGGCGGATCAGGACGCGGGACACCGTGCGCCACCAGTCGGCGCCGGCGACCCGTGCGGCGTTGTCGAGTTCGGCTCCGAGCTGCATGGTCGCCGGGGAGATCGCGCCGTACGCGGACGGAAGCGCCCGTATGGCGAAGGCGATGATCAGCGCGAAGAGCGTGCCGCGTACCAGGTCGCCGCCGGGCATCCAGGTGAAGGCCCAGAACAGGCCGATGCCGACGATCAGGCCCGGGACCGCGTGCGGTGACTGTGCGGTCGTCTCCAGGAGCCGGGCGAAGCGGAAGTCGGAGCGGCGGGCCACGAGGACCACCACCGTGCCGAACAGGGTCACGGCGACCGCGCCCACGAAGGCGACGGTGATGCTGTTGACGATCGACTCGGTGTAGGGCGCGTAGTCGAAGATCAGGCGGAAGTTGTCCAGGGTGAGCAGGTCGAACGGGTTCACCAGCGGGGTGAGCAGCGAGGTGAACGCGCGCAGGACCAGCGCGAGCATCGGCAGCAGCGCGCCGAACACGACGTACAGACCGACGAAGGCGAAGCCCAGCCACTTCCAGGCGCCGATGTCGAGCAGGTCGGAGCGGGTCGCCTTGCCGCGCACCGACACGAACCGCTGGGCGTGCCCCAGCAGCCGCGTCTGGAACACGACCAGGGCGATCGTGGTGAGCAGCATGAAGGTGGACGCCGCGCCCAGCAGGCCGTAGTCCGGGTTGATCGAGTCGATGCCCTGCTCGTAGAGGAAGTTGGAGAAGAGGGTGATGCCGGCGGGCTCGCCCAGGATGAGCGGGATGGAAAGGGTCTCGATCGCCGTTCCGAAGATCAGCAGACCCGCGTAGAGCATCGGTGGACGCAGCATCGGCACCACGACCGAGCGCAGGATGCGCAGGGGCCCCGCGCCGACGCTGCGGGCCGCGTTCTCCAGTGAGGTGTCGGACGCGGCCAGCGCGTTGGCGCAGAACAGATAGGCGATGGGGACCTGCGCGACGGCCTCGACGAACGCCATGCCGGGCAGGGAGTACAGGTTCCACGGAACCCAGCCGAAGCCCTCGCGCACCGCGCTGGTCAGAAAGCCGGCCGGGCCGTAGACGACGATCCAGCCGAAGGCCAGGACGAGCGGAGAGATGTAGATGGGCCAGCGCAGCACCTGGCCGAACAGGCGGGCGGCGGGGAAGCGGGTGCGCTCCAGCAGGATCGCCATCGGCACCGCGATGGCAAGCGCGAACACCGTCGTCAGGACGGCGAAGAGCAGGGTGTCGAGGATGATCGAACCGAAGCCCGCCTCGCTGAACAGGTGGGTGTAGTTCGAGAGGGTGAAGGCGCCGCCCGCCGCGTACAGCGGTTGATTCCGGACCGACTGGTAGAGGATCGGAACGACTGGGGAGAGGACGAGCACGGCGGTGACCAGGAACGTCAGCCAGTGAATGGTGACTTCACGTCCGGCGCCGAACAGGCGCCGGTACTGGGGTGTGCCGAGCTCGCCCGCGCGCGGGGTGCGGGACGGGGCGGGTGGCGCCGGGGGTGTCTGGATGGCCATGGCGACTCCGTACGAACGGGTTGAAGGCAGGGGGGCGGTGGGGGCGGTGGCGGCTCAGCCGGCCGTCTTCTCCCAGCGCGCGACGTACGCCTCCTGCACGCGCTCCGGCACCTGCACGGGCCGGTAGAGATGGACGCGGTCCGCGCCGAGCTCGCGCCGCATGTCCTGCAGGCTGTCCATGGCGTCCTGGCGAACGTCCGGCCGGTACGGCACCAATCCCCCTTCCGCGACCTTCGCTTGGCCGTCGGCGGAGAGCAGGAAGTCCAGGAAGAGGCGGGCCGCGTTCGGGTGCGGGGCGGTCTTCACGATGGACACCCCGCGCGGCATGACGACGGTGCCCTCCGCGTAGTAGCTCCAGCCCAGCAGGCCGCCGCTGTGCTCGGCGGCCGGGATGGCGACGCCGCCGCTGAGGTTGATGGAGAAGTCGTACTCGCCGGAGACGACCTTCTCCACGAGCGTGCCGGAGGAGTGGTCCGCGTGGGCGAACGGCAGCAGCCGCCGGAACGTGTCCCAGCCGCCCGCGACGTTCGACGTGTAGCCCTGGTTGCTGGCGTAGCCGTAAGCGTTGGTCGGGTCGTACACGCCGACCTTTCCACGGAAGCGGGTCGGCTGTGCCTCCACGATCGCCGCCAGCGACCGCAGGCCGTCGGGAAACTGGTCCGCGGCGAGGGTCTTGCGGTTGTAGATGAGAGCGACCGGGTCCGTCGACATGGCCCATACGCCGGGCAGCAGCTCGGCCCAGTCGGGCAGGTGGTCCTTCTCCGGCGAGCGGTAGTCGGCGGCGGCGTCCCGGGTCGCGTAGTCGCCCCACAGCGGACCCGCGTTGTTGGCCAGCACGTCGGCGGGGCAGGTGCCGGCGGCGGATTCGCTGTAGTAGCGCTCATAGACGGCGGAGCCGCCGAGGTTGGTGGCGCGGATGTCCGACAGCCAGGGGTAGCGCCGCGCGAACGCGTCGAAGACCGGCTGCCAATTGGTCTGCGAGGTGTTCGAGTAGATCAGCAGTTTCCGTTCCCGCCGCGAGGCGTCGACGATCGTGTCGTAGGAGGCGGGGTAGTACGCGGGGGCTTGCGGGGCGGCGGCGTTCGCCTCGTCGGCGGTGCAGGCGGAGAGCGGGCCGCTCAGGACGGCGAGACCTCCGACGGCGGCGGCGCCCCGCAGGAGGCGACGGCGGGAGGGGCGGGTTGCCGGGTCCGGTGCGGGCCCGAGGGGGATGGAGGACATGGCGGCTCTTCTCGTAGGGGGCGCGACGGCGCTGTCAGCTGCTTCGAGAGACCGGCGGGGTCGGGTGACGCCGGTGGAGCGTGAGTACGAAAGACGTGGTGGAGGGCGGTCGATGGCGGCGGCCGGGCGTGTCCGGTCGGCCATGCGGCGCCGCGCGGCGCTTCGGCGTGGTTGCGCTCTCGGCCTAGGACGCCGCGACCGCACGACGCACCACGTACGGCAGGACTCCGCCGTGACGCAGGTAGGCGAGTTCCTGACGGGTCTGCAGGCGCAGTCGGAGGCGGGCGGTGGTGCGGGAGCCGTCGGGCCGGCTGATGTGCAACGCGACGGGATTCTCGCCCACGTGCGGAGCGTCGAGGCCGTCGAAGGACAGTTCCTCCTCGCCGGTGAAGACGTGAGCCGAGGCTCCGTCTCCGTCCGCGAACTCCAGCGGCAGCACACCCATGCCGATCAGGTTGTTGCGGTGGATGCGCTCGTACGACTCGGCGATCACCGCCCGCACCCCCAGCAGAGCCTGCGCCTTCGCGGCCCAGTCGCGGCTTGATCCGGCGCCGTAGTTGCGGCCCGCGACGACGACCAGGTCGTGGCCTGCCGCGCGGTAGGTCGGGGCGGCTTCGTGGACGGGCAGAACGGCGCTGCGGTCGGCGGTGTACGCGTGACCGCCCTTGTAGTCGCCCGGCGGGTCGAGGAGCCGGTTGCGGACGGCGGCGTTGGTGAACGCGCCACGAAGCATGACCTCGTGGTTGCTGCGGCGGGTGGAGTACTGGTTGAGATCACGACGGGCCACACCGCGCTCGGCCAGCCAGCGCCCGGCAGCACTGCGCGCCGGAATGGCGCCGGCCGGAGAAATGTGGTCGGTGGTGACGTCATCTCCCAGCACCAACAGCACCCTGGCGCGCTTGATGCACAGCCTGTCGGGCGGGGTCCCGGGCAGACGCGTGAGGTGCGGGGGGCGACGAATGTACGTCGAGTCCTCACTCCACGGGTAACGGATGCCGTCGGGAGCCTTGATGTCGCGCCACGCCTGGGTTCCCTCGTGCAACCGGGTCGCGTTGGCCCGGAACAACTCGGGCCGTACGCAGGTGGCGACGCGCGCGGCGACCTCCTCGTCGGTGGGCCACAGGTCCTTCAGGAAGACGGGGGTGCCGGCGGCGTCGGTGCCGAGTGGATCGCGTTCGAAGTCGTGCAGGACCGAACCGGCCAGCGCGTACGCCACGACCAGCGGCGGCGACGCGAGGTAGGACTGGCTGATGCGCGGGTTGACGCGGCCGGCGAAGTTGCGGTTGCCGGACAGGACGGCCACCGGGTCGATGCGGGCGTCGGTGGCGAGCCGCTCCAGCTCGGGATGGAGCGGGCCCGAGTTGCCGATGCAGGTCATGCAGCCGAAACCGACGACATGGAAGCCGGTCTCCGCCAGGGGGACCAGGAGCCCGGCCTCGCGCAGGTAGTCCTGGACGACCCGTGAGCCGGGGGACAGAGACGTCTTGACCCACGGTTTCGCCGTGATCCCGGCCTGCCGTGCCCGTTCGGCGAGGAGGGCGGCCTGCACGATCAGTGTCGGATTGGCGGTGTTGGTGCAGCTGGTGATCGCGGCGATGGCGACCGGCCCCTCGGGGAGCGGCTCGCCGAAGGCCGTCGTCGTCGCGGGCCGGTGGGTGGTGGGCCTGAAGGAGCCGGGCACCCGGGACAGCGGAAGCCTCTGGTGGGGCAGGTCGGGCCCGGCGAGGCTCGGCTCCACTGTCGCCAGGTCGAGATCGATGACGTCGTCGTAGACGGGCTCGGGACTGCTGGTGGTGCACTTGAGGCCCTGTGCGCTCAGGTAGGCGTCGACGAGTCGTACGTGTGCCTCGTCGCGGCCGGTCAGCCGCAGGTAGGCGGCGGTTTCGTCGTCGTACGGGAAGTAGACGCAGGTCGCCCCGTACTCGGGTGCCATGTTGGAGACCGCGGCCCGCTCCGCCCACCCGAGGGTGGCGACACCGGGGCCACAGAATTCCACGAACCGGTCCACTACCCCCTTGGCGCGCAGCAGTTCGGTCAGGGTGAGGGCCAGATCGGTGGCCCCGACGCCGGGCCGCAGCCGACCGGCCAGGCGCACGCCCACCACGCGCGGGTAGGGGATGGTGACCGGCTCTCCCAGCATGGCGGCCTGCCCCTCCAGCCCGCCTACGCCCCAGCCCACCACACCGAGCGCGTTGATCATCGGGGTGTGACTGTCGGTGGCGACGAGCACGTCCGGGTGCAGCCACGGCGGCCCGCCGTCCGCGGCGTCCTCGCGCCATACCACACGGGCCAGGACCTCCATGTTGACCTGGTGGATGATGCCGGTCCCCGGCGGCACGACCCGGAAGCCGTTGAGGTTTCGTTCGGCCCACTTCACGAACGCGTACCGTTCGCTGTTGCGCCGGAAGTCGATGAGCAGGTTGCGTTCGACGGCGTCGGGGTGCCCGTACTCCTCGACGATGACCGAGTGGTCGACGGTCAGGTCCACGGGTACGGCCGGCTGCAGCCGCCCCGGATCGCCACCCAGTTCGGCGACGCTGTCGCGCAGGGCGGCGAAGTCGGCGAGGGCGGGCAGACACGTTGTGTCGTGCAGCATGATCCGGTTCGGGTGCACCGGGAGCTCGCAGTCACCGTCTCCCGTCCGGGCGCGGGCGAGTACGTCGTCGAGTGCGGTGGGGGAGCGGCGGGCGACGTTTTCCAGCAACACCCGCACCGCGTACGGCAACTCGGCGAGCCGCTCGGCAGGCAGCAGCCCGTCCAGCGGCTGATAGCGGTACGAGTGACCGTCGGCGGACAGGACGGCGGTGGCGATGGAGTTCGTGCTCATGGTCCCTGCTGTCGTTACGGGAGGGCGGAGCTCACGGGCGCACGGCGCCGGGCGGGAGCCATATTGTCTCAAGCTGTCGATTGATACAACTGTGGGAACGGGGAAATCTTGAGCGGCCGGTGGCGACGGAGGAGCGCCCTGGGAGGTGATCAGCCCTGAGTCTTGATGATGCGGACCGTGTCCAGGTGGCGGCGCAGGAACGCGGCGGCTTCCTCGAGCTTGCCGTCCTCGATCAGGTCGAGCAGGTGCAGGTGCTCGCGGGCCTGGCCCGCCAGGCGGGAGCGGTCGACCTGGTGGCGGTATTCGATGAGGCGGCGCAGCCGGTGCTGGCGGCGGGCGGCGTCGAGGAGGAACTGGTTGCCCGAGAAGCTCACGAGCATCTCGTGGAACGAGGCGTTGACGTGGAACAGCTCGGCCCGGGGCAGGAGCAGGATGTCGCCGCGCAGCAGGGCCTCCTGTTGCCGGCGGTGCACGGCCGCGACCCCCGGGTCGACCGCGAAGCCGGGCTCCAGCAGGGCGTTCGGCTCGATGATCATGCGGAAGCGATAGCTCTGATCGTGCGCCTTCGTCGTCGACAGCACCTGCTGGAACTCCCAGCCGCGTCCACCGGCCTTGCGGCGCACCAGGTCTTCGGACTCCATGCGGGCCAGGACCCGGTCGGCCTGGCGGGACGTCAGGCCGTAGCCGCGGCTGACGTCAGCCGCGGTGAACGGGCCGGTGAACCGGCCCCCGATGTAGTCGTCCGCGATCCGGAAGTACGCGTCCTCCTCGACGTCGGCGCCCGCCGAGAGGTCCGTCCTGGTCAAAGTGGCGGCGGCGCGGGCCAGGAAGAATCCCCGATTCGGCTCGCGCCTGAGGATGCCGACCTCGGCGAGGAAGGTCATCGCCTTACGGGCCGGTGTGCGCGAGACGTCCAGCTCGTCCGCCGCCCACTGCTCGGTGACGTGCGCCCCCTCTTCGAGGCCGCTGCGCCGCAGGAGGTCCACGAGGCGCGTGGCGATGGAGGTGGTCAGGTTCGGCCGCGACATCAGGCTGCGCTCTTCGGTCGGGGGCGGGGGACGCCCCATCTTAGGAGCCGGAGCGCGGCGGACCCAGTCGGCAAGGACTCCCTCACCGAGAGATTGTATCTCTCGGTGGATTGGTGCAAAGTGTCGAGTGGGTTGCCGATGGGCCCCTGCGGCGAAGCACGAAGCCAGTGAAAGGTAGTGATCCAAGCGATGCAGACGACGCCCGTCCCCACCGCCGACCTCGCCGACCGGTACGGCGACAGACTCCGTGTCTGTGCCCTCCAGTTCACCACCTATGGGGCCGCGTGCTCCTTCGCCGGCCCCGTGCGGACGGTGTCCTGCCGCGAGGACAACGCACTGCTGCACGAGTTGCTGCGTACGCCCGGCGGTGGGGCCGTCGTGGTCGTCGACGGAGGCGGCTCGCTCGCCACCACACTCTTCGGCGACCGCATGGCGACCAGGGCTCGCGACAACGGGTGGGCGGGGGTGGTCGTGCACGGGGCTGTCCGCGACAGCGTCGCCCTCGGCGGCATACAGCTCGGCGTGCAGGCACTGGGCACCAATCCGCGCCGGGCCGGCAAGACCGGTCGTGGCGCGGTGGACGTCCCCGTGTCCTTCGGCGGGGTCACGTTCGCTGTCGGCGACATCCTGCACGCCGACGAGGACGGAGTGGTTCTGCTCCCCGCGGACCCACCGGGACCGTCGCAGACCTGACAGCCCCGCTCCCGGACGGCACCGGCCTGCGAGCGTGCGCATCGGTCCCGGCAGCCACGTGGTCGGCACGGCGGTGACCGGCGGCCCGCGTTCCCGCCCACGTGCGGGACGCATGACGAGGAGAGCCCCCGCCACAGGCGGAGGCCCTCCTCGTCTCGCGTACGACCGTCACGCCGGAACGGAAGCCACCCCGGGCTCCAGGAACGTCTTGCCGTTGACGCGCTCGGAGACACCCTCGCGGTCCAGGTACGGCGTGATGCCGCCCAGGTGGAACGGCCAGCCCGCGCCCGTGATCAGGCACAGGTCGATGTCCTGGGCCTCGGCGACGACGCCCTCGTCGAGCATGAGCCCGATCTCCTGCGCCACGGCGTCCAGCACCCGCGCCCGCACCTGCTCCTCGGTGAGGACGGTGTCGCCCTGCTTGAGCAGCGCGGCGACCTCCGGGTCCAGCTCCGGCTTGCCGCTGTCGTAGACGTAGAAGCCGCGCTTGCCCGCCTCGACGACCGCCTTGAGGTTCGGGGAGACCGTGAACCGGTCCGGGAACGCCTTGTTGAGCGTCTCGGACACGTGGAGCCCGATCGCCGGGCCGACCAGCTCCAGCAGCACCAGCGGGGACATCGGCAGACCGAGCGGCTCCACCGCCTTCTCGGCGACCTCGACCGGGGTGCCCTCGTCGATGACGTTCTGGATCTCGCCCATGAAGCGGGTCAGGATGCGGTTCACGACGAACGCCGGGGCGTCCTTGACCAGTACCGCGGTCTTCTTCAGCTTCTTGGCGACACCGAACGCCGTGGCGAGGGAGGCGTCGTCGGTCTGCTCGCCGCGGACGATCTCGAGCAGCGGGAGGATGGCGACGGGGTTGAAGAAGTGGAAGCCGACGACCCGCTCGGGGTGCTTCAGCTTCGACGCCATCTCCGTCACGGAGAGCGAGGAGGTGTTCGTGGCGAGGATCGCGTGCGCCGGGGCGACCGCCTCGACCTCGGCGAACACCTGCTGCTTGACGCCCATCTCCTCGAAGACCGCCTCGATGACGAAGTCGGCGTCCGCGAAGCCCTCGGCCTTGTCCAGCACACCGGTGACCAGCGCCTTGAGGCGGTTGGCCTTGTCCTGGTTGATACGGCCCTTGCCGAGCAGCTTGTCGATCTCGGCGTGGACGTAGCCCACACCCTTGTCGACGCGCTCCTGGTCGATGTCGGTCAGCACGACCGGCACCTCGAGGCGGCGCAGGAACAGCAGCGCGAGCTGCGAGGCCATCAGACCGGCGCCGACGACGCCGACCTTGGTGACCGGACGGGCCAGGTTCTTGTCCGGGGCGCCCGCGGGACGCTTGCCGCGCTTCTGCACCAGGTTGAAGGCGTAGATGCCGGAGCGCAGTTCGCCGCCCATGATCAGGTCGGCGAGCGCCTGGTCCTCGGCGTCGTAGCCCTGCTGGAGGTCGCCGTTCTTGGCGGCGGCGATGATGTCCAGGGCGCGGTAGGCGGCCGGGGCGGCGCCGTGCACCTTGGAGTCGGCGATGAAGCGGCCCTTGGCGACGGCCTCGTCCCAGGCCTCGCCGCGGTCGATCACCTCACGCTCGACGATGATCTCGCCCTTGAGGACGGCCGCCGTCCAGATCAGCGACTGCTCCAGGAAGTCCGCGCCCTCGAAGATCGCGTCCGCGATGCCGAGTTCGTAGACCTGCGCGCCCTTGAGCTGCTTGTTCTGGTTGAGGCTGTTCTCGATGATCACGGAGACGGCCTTGTCGGCGCCGATCAGGTTCGGCAGCAGGGTGCAGCCGCCCCAGCCGGGGACCAGGCCGAGGAAGACCTCGGGCAGGGAGAACGCCGGGAGGGCCGCGGACACCGTGCGGTAGGTGCAGTGCAGACCGACCTCGACGCCACCGCCCATGGCGGCGCCGTTGTAGTACGCGAACGTCGGCACGGCGAGCTGCGACAGCCGCTTGAAGACGTCGTGGCCGCCCTTGCCGATGGCGAGCGCGTCCTCGTGCCGCTTCAGCAGCTCGACGCCCTTGAGGTCGGCGCCGACCGCGAAGATGAACGGCTTGCCGGTGACGCCGACGCCGATGATCTCGCCGTCCGCGGCCTCCTTCTCGACCTGGTCGATCGCGGCGTCGATGTTCGCCAGCGACTGCGGGCCGAGCGTGGTCGGCTTGGTGTGGTCGTGACCGTTGTCCAGGGTGATCAGGGCGAAACGGCCCGCGCCCAGCGGCAGGTCGAAGTGGCGTACGTGCGCCTGCGTGACGACCTCACCCGGGAACAGCTCGGCCGCACCCTTCAACAGCTCTGCGGTGGTGCTCACTTGCTGCCTCCGGCGTTCTCGAAGTGCGGGTTCTCCCAGATGACCGTCGCGCCCATGCCGAAGCCGACGCACATGGTGGTCAGGCCGTAGCGGACGTGCGGCTGCTCCTCGAACTGGCGGGCCAGCTGCGTCATCAGGCGGACGCCGGAGGAGGCCAGCGGGTGGCCGAAGGCGATGGCGCCGCCGTACTGGTTGACGCGCTCGTCGTCGTCGGCGATGCCGTAGTGCTCCAGGAAGGCCAGGACCTGGACGGCGAAGGCCTCGTTGATCTCGAACAGGCCGATGTCGGAGATGGACAGGCCCGCCTGGGCGAGGGCCTTCTCCGTGGCCGGGATCGGGCCGTAGCCCATGACCTCGGGCTCCACACCCGCGAAGGAGTAGGAGACCAGGCGCATCTTGACCGGCAGCCCGTTCTCGCGGGCGAAGTCCTCGGAGGCGATGACCGAGGCGGTGGCGCCGTCGTTCAGACCGGCCGCGTTGCCGGCGGTGACCCGGCCGTGCACGCGGAACGGCGTCTTGAGGTTCGCCAGGTTCTCCAGCGTGGTGCCCGGACGCATCGGCTCGTCGGCGGTGACCAGGCCCCAGCCGGTCTCGCCGGCCTCTTCGTTGGTGCGGCGCACCGAGACCGGCACCAGGTCGGCCTGGATCTTGCCGTTGGCGTACGCCTTGGCGGCCTTCTCCTGCGAGCGCACGGCGTACTCGTCGGCGCGCTGCTTGGTGATCTGCGGGTAGCGGTCGTGCAGGTTCTCCGCGGTCATGCCCATGAACAGGGCGGACTCGTCGACCAGCTTCTCGCTCACGAACCGCGGGTTGGGGTCCACGCCCTCGCCCATGGGGTGGCGGCCCATGTGCTCGACACCGCCCGCGATGGCGACGTCGTACGCGCCGAAGGCGACGGAGCCGGCCACCGTGGTGACGGCGGTCAGGGCGCCCGCGCACATGCGGTCGATGGAGTAGCCCGGGACCGAGGTGGGCAGGCCCGCGAGGATGCCGGCCGTGCGGCCGATGGTCAGGCCCTGGTCGCCGATCTGCGTGGTCGCGGCGATGGCGACCTCGTCGATCTTCTTCGGGTCGAGGCCGGGGTTGCGGCGCAGCAGCTCCCGGATCGCCTTCACGACGAGGTCGTCGGCCCGGGTCTCGTGGTAGATGCCCTTCGGGCCCGCCTTGCCGAACGGGGTGCGGACGCCGTCGACGAAGACGACGTCCCTGACGGTACGAGGCACGATGGCTCTCCTCCAGGGTGCGGGATGCTGAGCGCTTGCTTACAGGCCATGCTACTTGTGGGTAACGTGACTGCACAGTCCCGTCGGCTGGAGCGGTGAACATCACACGTCCGGCCGTGCCCGGTGGGGGTACCGTCCCCGCATCACGGTGGGGCGGTGGAGCCCCGCGGGGTCAGGACCGGGGTGGCGACCGGGTGGGACCCCGGCCCCTCCCCGGTGATCGCCCCGAACAGCGTCCGCGCCACCTCCGCACCGAACCCGTGCACATCATGGCTCATCGCGGAGAGCGTGGGATGGGTCAGCCGGCACAGCTGCGAGTCGTCCCACGCCAGCAGCGACACGTCGTCGGGAACCCGCAGCCCCATCTCCGCCGCCACCGACAGACCGGCCACCGCCATGATGTCGTTGTCGTACACGATCGCCGTCGGCCGGTCCGCCGGCGCGGCCGTCAGCAGCGAGCGGGTCGCCCGCGCGCCCGCGTCCCCCGAGAAGTCGGTGGCCACCTGCCAGGCCCGGCCGGCCGGCTCCAGTGTCCGGACCGCCTCGTCGAACGCGGTCGTACGGATCGAGGTGTGCCCGAGTGCCGCCGCGCCGCCGACCCGGGCGATCCGCCGGTGCCCCAGCGCCGCCAGATACCGCACGGCCTCGGTCACCGCGGTGGCGTCGTCCGTCCATACGGACGTCAGCCCGCCCGTCAGCGTCGGGTGCCCGACGGCGACCACCGGCAGCCCGAGCCGCTGGGCCACGGCCGGGCGGGGGTCGTCGGCGCGGAAGTCCACCAGGATCGACCCGCCGATCTGCCGCCCCCGCCACCAGGACTCCATCAGCCCGGTCTCCTCGTCCGGGCTGCGCACCAGCCGCAGCAGCAGTGAGCAGGACCGCTCGACCAGGACGCTCTCCACCCCGGAGATGAACTCCATGTAGAAGGGCTCCAGGCCGAGCAGCCGGGCGGGCCGGCACACGGCGAGCCCCACCACGTCCACCCGCGAACCGGCCAGGGTCCGCGCGGTCGGGCTCGGCGCCCACCCCAGCTCCCGCGCCGCCCGGAAGATCCGGTCCCGGGTGGCCTGCGACAGGCCCGGCTTCTGGTTGAAGGCGAGGGACACGGCCCCCTTGGACACACCGGCGCGCGCGGCGACGTCCTTGATGGTGACGCGAGCGGGCGGCGTCGCCGTCATCGAGTGGGCTCCACGCAGTACAGGGCGGAACGGGCGGTGTCCGGGTCCGCAGTCTTCCAGCCCCGCACCCCGATGGTCACCTCTTCCCCGGGCAGCAGCGTCACCAGCCCCCGGTCGGCCCGCGCGTCCGGGTCCAGCCGGTCCGCCTGGAGCAGCAGATCCCGGACCAGCGTGCGGGCCGTCACCGTGATCCCGTCCGGCGCGAGCGCGACCTCGAACTCCGGTTGCGGGTAGGGGATGTCCCGGTCCGGTGCGGGGAAGTGCAGCGCCCGCAGACCGTCCGCGTCGGCGACGAGGAACTCCTTGGGGCCGACGGGGACCAGGTCCTCGGGGACCGCCACCTCGGCCACCGTCCGCCCCTCGGCGGCCAGTGCCGGGCTCGCCTCACCGATCACCGTGCCCTCGACGGACATCCGGCGCAGCCGCAGCGTGCCGTGCCAGCGCCCGGCGGCCTGGTTGACCGCCGCCACCAGCAGGCCGTCACCGTCACCCCGCCCGCGCACGGTCAGCAGCCGGTCCGCGTACAGCCGCCGCAGCTCGTGGTAGAGCGGCTTCTCCCGTCCGTCCCCGTCGATCGCGGCCCAGGACGTCACCGGCCAGCAGTCGTTGAGCTGCCACACCACCGTGCCCGCGCACACCGGCCAGTGCGAGCGCCAGTGCTCGATCCCGGCGGCGATCGCCCGCGCCTGGTTGACCTGCGTCAGATAGTGCCAGCGGTCGAAGTCCCCCTCCGGCACGGCGAAGTGGCGGGCCAGCCCGCGCTCCAGCTTGCCGTTGCCGTCGTCGGCCTTCTGGTGGTGCAGCATGCCGGGCGAGTCCGGCGCGAGCTCCTCCCCGGGCAGCGCCCGCCGCACCGTGGCGTACGCGGGCGGCGCCTGCCAGCCGAACTCGGCCACGAAACGGGGGACGTTCAGCCGGTAGTCGGCGTAGTCGGTGCGGTTCCACACCTCCCAGGAGTGATGCGTACCGTGCGCCGGATCGTTCGGGTGGTGCTGCCAGGACCCGGACCAGGGACTGCCCGCCGTGTACGGCCGGGTCGGATCCAACTCGGCCACCACGCGCGGCAGCACGCCCAGGTAGTAGCCCTCGCCCCAGGAGTCCCCGGCCAGCCCCGGCTCCCAGTCCCAGTCCCGGAAGCCCCACAGGTTCTCGTTGTTGCCGTTCCACAGCACCAGCGACGGATGAGGCATCAGCCGTACGACGTTCTCCCGGGCCTCCGCCTCCACCTCCCCGCGCAGCGGCTGCTCCTCGGGGTAGGCCGCGCAGGCGAAGGGGAAGTCCTGCCAGACCAGCAGCCCCAACTCGTCGCAGGCGTCGTAGAAGTCCTCGCTCTCGTAGATCCCGCCGCCCCAGACACGGACGAGGTCCACACCCGCTCCGGCCGCCTGCTCAAGCCGCCGCCGGTACCGCTCCCGGGTGATCCGGGACGGGAAGACGTCGTCCGGGATCCAGTTGACGCCCCGCGCGAACAGCCGTTCGCCGTTGACCACCAGCGTGAACCCGGTTCCGTGCGCGTCGGCCGAGGTGTCCAGCTCCAGCGTCCGGAACCCGATCCGGCGCCGCCACACGTCCAGCGGGTCCTCACCGTGCAGAAGCGTCAACTCCACCTCGTACATGGGCTGTTCGCCGTACCCGCGGGGCCACCACAGCCGTGCGTCCGGCACCTCGAGCCGTACGGTCCCGTGCGTCCCGTCGATCTTCGCGCGGGCGCGCACGCCGCCGACGCTCGCCTCGACGGTGAGCGGCGCCTCGACCCGGGAGCGCTCCACGTCGACGGCCAGCTCGACCCGCCCCACGCCGTCCTCGACGGTGACCAGCGGGCGCACCCGGGACATCCGGGCCGTCGACCAGCGCTCCAGCCGCACCGGCCGCCAGATCCCGGCCGTGACCAGCGTCGGCCCCCAGTCCCAGCCGAACGAGCAGGCCATCTTGCGTACGTACTGGTAGGGCTCGGCGTAGGCGCCGGGCCGCTCGCCCAGCGTGCCGCGCACCGCCTCCGCCTCGGCGTAGGCGGAGGCGAACCGCACCGCGAGCCGGCCACTCAGCCCGGTCACGTCGAAACGGTACGAGCGGTGCATGTTCCGTACCCGGCCCAGCGACCGGCCGTCGAGCAGGATCTCGGCGACGGTGTCGAGTCCGTCGAAGACGAGATCCGTCTGCTCGTGCGCGGTGGACGCGGCCGTCAGATCCGTCTCGTACGTCCAGTCCCGCCGGCCCACCCACTCCACCTCCGCCTCGTTCCGGCCGAGGAACGGATCGGGGATCAGCCCGGCCGCCAGCAGATCGGTGTGCACACACCCCGGCACCGAAGCGGGGAGCGCGTCCCCCGTGCCGTCCGGGTGTCGCAGGATCCATCCGTCGGTGAGTGGTGTGACCTGACGCATGCACACTCCCTAAACCGGTTCATCCGTGCCTGGGCAACGTTTTGGCACCGTTGGCGCAATAGAGACTTTACCGGTTCAGTGAGGTGCTGCCAGAGTGCCGAACCAGCCAAGCCACTCGTGCTCGTCCGCCCCGTGAACGGAGCTGGTGCACATGAACCGACGCAAGGTACTCGCCGGATCGATCGCCGTCCTCGCCCTCCTGGCCTCGGCCTGCACGGGCACGGGAGGCTCCTCGAAGGGCGCGGACGCCGAGGCGCCCGACGACCCGTCCGAGGCCAAGGGGTCCATCACGGTCCTCACCCACCGGACCGACCTGGTGCAGGACGGGACGATGAAGAAGTACGCCGCCGAGTTCAACAAGACCCACCCCGGCGTGAAGGTCGAGTTCGACGCCCTCACCGACTACGAGGGCGAGGTCAAGATCCGTATGAACACGGAGAACTACGGCGACGTCCTGATGATCCCCGCGGTGATCGAGAAGAAGGACTACCCGACGTTCTTCGCCTCCCTGGGCAGCAAGGCGGAACGCAGCGCCAAGTACCGCTTCACCGACTACTCCACCGTCGACGGCAAGGTCTACGGCCAGAGCCCCATCGGCGTCGTCCCCGGCTTCATCTACAACAAGAAGGTCTGGAGCGAGGCCGGCGTCACCGACTGGCCCACCACCCCCGCAGACTTCCTCGCCGACCTGAAGGCGATCAGGTCGAAGACCGACGCGGTGCCGTACTACACCAACTTCAAGGACATGTGGCCCCTGACCCAGTGGACCAACGTCAACGGCTCCGTCGGCTGCGACACGAACGCCACCACGAAGCTCGCCGAGGGAGATCCCTGGGCGCGGGGCGCCGACCTGCGCGTGGCCGACACCCTCCTCCACGACATCGTGCGCGCCGGCCTCGTGGAGAAGGACCCGACCACCACCAACTGGGAGGCCTCCAAGCCGAGGCTGGCCAAGGGCGAGATCGCCACCATGTGGCTCGGCTCCTGGGCCGTCGTCCAGATGCGGGACGCGGCGAAGCAGGCCGGCACCGACCCCGCCGACATCGGCTTCATGCCCTTCCCCGCGCAGCAGGACGGCGCCTTCTGCGCGGTGACCTCCCCGGACTACCAGCAGGCCGTCAACGTCAACTCCGACAACAAGGAAGCCGCCCGCGCCTGGATCGACTGGTTCACCGACAGGTCCGGCTACGCGGAGGCCAACCTCGCCCTGTCCCCGCTGAAGGACGCCCCGCTGCCCGACGTGCTGAAGCCGTACGAGGAGCAGGGCGTGAAGCTGATCGACCTCGACGACACCAAGGGCGCCGAGGTGAAGTCCATCGACAACCAGTCCGAGGTCGGCATCTACAAGCCCGACTACCGCCAGGAACTCGTCGACCTGGCCCGCGGCGCACGCAAGGGCAGCCTCGACGACTTCCTGAGCGACCTCGGCAAGCGGTGGGCCGAGGCGCGCGCTTCCCTGGGGTCCTGATGGCGGACACCACCCGCAAGGCGGCGCGGCCGGTACCCCCGGCCGCGTCCGCCGGGCCGAAGCGCGCGGCACGCGCCTCGCGCCGCACCCGGTTCTCGCGCCGCCTCACTCCCTGGCTCTTCCTGATCGCCCCGCTGGCCCTGCTCCTGACCTTCACCTACGCGCCGATCGCCAACATGGTGGCGTACAGCTTCACCGACTGGGACGGCGTCAGCCCGGAGCTGACCTACACGGGCACCGAGAACTACACCGAACTCCTCACACGCTCCGAGCTGTTCGAGGTGTTCTTCGTCAGCGGCTACTACCTCGTCGCCTCCGTGGTGCAGATCGTCGCCGCCCTCTACTTCGCCACGCTCCTCAGCTTCGACGTCCGCTTCCGGAACTTCTTCAAGGGCGTGCTGTTCTTCCCGTACCTGATCAACGGGGTGGCGATCGGCTTCGTCTTCCTCTACTTCTTCCAGGACGGCGGCACCCTCGACTCCGTACTGGGCCTCCTCGGCGTCGAGACCGACCACGCCTGGCTGGGCACGCCGTTCTCCGCGAACACCTCACTCGCCGGCGTCTCCGTCTGGCGCTACACGGGCCTGAACTTCGTGCTGTTCCTCGGCGCCATCCAGTCCATCCCGGGCGAGCTGTACGAGGCGGCCGAGATCGACGGCGCCGGCCGCTGGCACCAGTTCCGGCACATCATCGCGCCCGGCATCAAACCCGTGCTGAGCCTGAGCGTGATCCTTTCCGTCTCCGGCTCGCTGTCGGTCTTCGAGATCCCGTACATCATGACCGGCGGCGCCACCGGCACCGAGACCTTCGTGATCCAGACGGTGAAGCTGGCCTTCCAGTTCAACAAGACGGGGCTCGCCTCGGCCGCCGCCGTCGTACTGCTGCTGATCGTCCTGGCGGTCACCTGGGTGCAGCGGCGCATCGTCCCCGACGAGAAGGTGGACCTCGTATGACCCGCCGTACCGTGGCCCGCACCCTCGTGTACCTGTCGCTGATCCTCGCGACGCTGGTCGTGCTGCTGCCGCTCGCCGTGGTCTTCCTGACCTCGCTGAAGTCCTCGAAGGAGATGGCGAACGGCAGCGGGGCGCTGGCGCTTCCCGACGACCCGCTGAACCTCGACAACTACGTGACCGCGTTCCGGGACGGCCAGATGCTGTCCGCCTTCGGCAACACGGCGATCATCCTCGTCGTCGCCGTCGGCGGCACGATCCTCATCGGCTCGATGACGGCGTACGCCATCGACCGCTTCCACTTCCGCTTCAAGAAGCTGGTCGTGACGCTGTTCCTGCTCGCCGCGCTGGTCCCCGGGGTGACCACCCAGGTGGCGACCTTCCAGATCGTCAACAGTTTCGGCATGTTCGACAGCCTGTGGGCGCCGATCGCGCTCTACATGGGCACCGACATCGTGTCGATCTACATCTTCCTGCAGTTCATCCGATCCATCCCCATCTCGCTGGACGAGGCGGCGCGACTGGACGGTGCCAACGCCTTCGCCGTCTACCGCAAGGTGATCTTCCCGCTGCTCAAGCCGGCGATCGCGACGGTGGTGATCGTGAAGGGGATCAACGTCTACAACGACTTCTACATCCCCTTCCTCTACATGCCCTCCGAGGATCTTGGCGTGATCTCGACGTCCCTGTTCCGCTTCAAGGGCCCCTTCGGAGCGCACTGGGAGACGATCTCGGCGGGCGCGATCCTGGTCATCCTCCCCACCTTGATCGTCTTCCTCTTCCTCCAGCGCTTCATCTACAACGGCTTCATGAGGGGGGCGACGAAGTAGCGCCCCCGGAAAGGAACGCCAGGGGCAGCCCTCTCAGGGACGCGGGGCCGAGTCGTGCGGCTCCGCCCCGCGGGTGCGACGGGCCACCCACGACCCGCACCCGCCGTACGGCGACTGCCTAGGCCGATGCCAACGCCGCGACCAGCACGGGCGTGACCTGCTCCACCTGCCATGCCCGGGCCCCGTAGGCGGCCAGCGCGGCGGCGACCGACTCCGCGTCGGCCGGCTTCGGCGGCTCCCAGCAAACGCGCCGCACGGTGTCCGGCGTGATCAGGTTCTCCTGCGGCATGTTCAGCCGTTCGGCCAGCGCACTCACGCCCGCCCGGGCCGCGGACAGCCGCGCCGCGGCTTCCGGGTCCTTGTCGGCCCACGCGCGCGGCGGCGGGGGACCGGTCACCGGCTGACCGGGCTGGGGCAGCTGGGACTCGCTCAGCGCCTTGGCCCGGTCGACGGCCGCCTGCCACTGCTCCAGCTGGCGCCGCCCCACGCGCTGCCCGAACCCGTTCAGCGCGGCCAGGGCGTGGACGTTGGCGGGCACGGCGAGCGCGGCCTCCACGATGGCCGCGTCCGAGAGCACCTTGCCGGGGGAGACGTCCCGGCGCTGGGCGATCCGGTCGCGGGTCTGCCACAGCTCCCGGACGACGGCCATCTGCCGGCGCCGGCGGACCTTGTGCATGCCGGAGGTGCGCCGCCAGGGGTCCTTGCGGGGCTCCGGCGGCGGTGCCGAGGCGATCGCGTCGAACTCCTGCCGGGCCCACTCCAGCTTGCCCTGCCGGTCCAGTTCCTTCTCCAGCGCGTCCCTGAGGTCGACGAGCAGTTCGACGTCGAGGGCGGCGTAGCGCAGCCAGGGCTCGGGCAGCGGGCGGGTGGACCAGTCGACGGCGGAGTGGCCCTTCTCCAGTACGAAACCGAGCACGTTCTCGACCATCGCGCCGAGGCCCACCCGGGGGAACCCGGCCAGGCGTCCGGCGAGCTCGGTGTCGAAGAGACGGGTGGGCACCATGCCTATCTCGCGCAGACAGGGCAGGTCCTGGGTGGCAGCGTGCAGCACCCACTCGACGCCGGACAGCGCCTCGCCCAGACCGGACAGGTCGGGGCAGGCGACGGGGTCGATCAGCGCGCTGCCCGCTCCTTCGCGGCGCAGCTGGACGAGGTAGGCGCGCTGGCCGTAGCGGTAGCCGGAGGCGCGCTCGGCGTCCACGGCGACGGGTCCGGTGCCCGCGGCGAAGGCCGCGATCACCTCGGCGAGGGCGGCCTCGTCCGCGATCACGGGCGGAATGCCCTCGCGGGGTTCGAGCAAGGGGATCGGCGCCTCGGTAGCAGAAGATCCGCCGTCGTCCGGAGGGGCGCCTCCGGTGGTTCGCAGGGAACTGTCTGCTGCGGTGTCGTGGGCGTCGGTCACCTGTCAAGGGTATCCGTACGGGCGGGCGCCTGACCTGCCCCTCCGCACAGGAGCTGGGCTGACCAGCGAAAACAGGCCTCCGTGATTCTTGTCGTCGCGCAGCGCTGCCCGCCGCCGTGTGCCTCACCGCGCACCGGTGAGGAAGCGGTCGTCACGACCGACATCGAGTGCGCCGACGGCGTGGCCTGCGCGATCACCCTTGCGGGGGCCTCGTTCGCCGGGGACAGGGGGGATCCTTGGCGAGCGGCGGCGCCACCGATCACCTGGTCCAGGGCCTTCGGCTGCCCCGGTCGTGTTTCCCGCCGAAGAACGGTCGGGCGACCAGGCGTGCGACGCGCCGGGCGCGATGCCGCACCGGCTCGCTGAGGAGTGACGCGGCAGTCGACACACGGCGAAGGCCGCCATCCCCGATGCGGAAAGTGGCGGCCTTGCCCGCGGACGGCGGTGCAGGCGTCGGCAGGCTGCCGACCAGGACACCGTCCTCCCCACGAGCCGATGGTGGTGACCGAGTCGCTTCGACGACTCGATGCTGAGGGTCGCCTCGCTGGTCGTGGGTACGCGGCAGGGCCTCCGGGCGGTGCTCGATCGGATCCGATAAGCCCCGAACCACCAGGAGGCCCTGCCTTCACGCATAAGCGACCAAGGCGCTCACCCGAGCTCCGATCCGTTCGCATCACCTTCTGCCGCCATCGCTGGGCGAGGCGTGCTGACGGTGGCACCGGTCAACTAGCCGGGGCCGCCCGTCGGAGTGATCACGGATGCGGCGACTCGAAGTGGCGGCTTGGTCAGCTGCAGGACGCGTTGCCGCCCGCGCCACCCATGCCGTCGCCGGCGCTGTTCATCTGGTCGCCGATGAGGTTGATGTTCAGGGCGTTGATGCCGATACCGCCGCTGGCCGAGCCGCCCGAGCCGCCGACGGCCTGACACACGTCCACGCCGTGGTTGGTGGACATGCCGCCGGCCTGAGCGGTGCCCGCACCGAGGGTGCCGACCGATCCGAGCATGGCGACCACGACGAACGCCTTCTGATACTTGCGCATCAAGTCTCCTACTTGTGCGATGAGGATCGGGTGTGATCCTCATGTGGTTGGAAAAAAGATCATATGAGAGTTGATGTCGAAAACAAGCACATCACGCCGTTTGTACCCATTTAGGTCAACGCGCCTGTTGTGGTGGTGTGGAGCCGCCCGGCATCGGCGCGTTCCGCGACCCCGAGGGGCGTGGTCGAGTCGGGTGACGTGCCGGTGGTGGACGGTGTACCGGTTCTGTCGGTAGGTGATGAAGGGTCAGAAAAGTCGGTTTCCTGACCTATTTGTGCAGGAAAGATAGTATTGTCTGATCCGCCATGCGGTTTTCCTTCCGTTTCCCGTGATGGTGATGAAAGGGCGGGGCCCCTTCGGGCCCCGCCCTTGTGGCGTCTGGGGTTGCTTGGTGCTGGACCGGTGTTCTGGCTGACTGCTGATCAGTTCAGGGGCGTGTTCGCGCCGTTCGCGGTGGCTGATGCGGGCCTGGCGTCGGCGCCGTCGTCGCCGGCGTGACCGGTGCAGGACGCGGCCGACCGGAGTGGGGCGTCGGTTGGTGCGGCGGGTGATCGGCCATCAGGACGGCCTCACGGTCGCCGAAGTCCTGGAAGGCGTGGTCGCGTCCAGCGCCGGACGTAGAGCGCGGCGAGGTCGGCTGCCGGGGGCGTGTCCGGGTCGAGGATCGTGGTCAGCGGCCGATGGACGGTGGCGCCTCGGTGTCCGCGCCGAGGGTCCTGACCGGGTGGTCGACCGACCGCGTGCGGACGCCCACAACCGAAGCAGGTCATGCCGCGACGGGTCCACCCTGTACCTGCCGTGTGGAACTGGCCGTTCACAGCAAGCAGGGCCTCCTGGTCGCTCTGCCTTGCGCAGTGTCGAGCTACCAAGAGGCCCTGCCTTGATGCGTCAACCGACGAAGAAGCCCATCAGAGCCGCAACCGCTCGGTCACCGGCCCCGTCATCGCCGGGACGACGAGGTTCTGACGGTGGCACCGGTCAACTGCCGGGGCCGCCCGCCGGGTGGCTGGTTGCCCGATTGCGGCACTCGGATGTGGCGATTCGGTCAGCAGGTGGCGCTGCCGCCCGCGCCACCGGCGCCGTTGCCCGCGCTGTTCGTCTGGTCGCCAAGGACGTTGATGTTCAGGAGGTTGACCCCGAGGCCGCCGGAACCCGAGCCGCCCGCGCCACCAACGGCCGTGCACACGGACGGGACACCCGAGCCGTCGTGGGACATGCCGCCGGCCTGAGCGGTGCCCGCACCGAGGGTGCCGACCGATCCGAGCATGGCGACCACGACGAACGCCTTCTGGTACTTGCGCATTTACTCTCCTACTGGTGCGAAGAGGATCGGTGCGATCCTCACATGGTTGGAATCATAGGAGAATTTCTATGAAAAGCAGGCATG
Organism: Streptomyces griseoloalbus; assembly: GCA_014650015.1. Taxonomy (GTDB): domain Bacteria; phylum Actinomycetota; class Actinomycetes; order Streptomycetales; family Streptomycetaceae; genus Streptomyces; species Streptomyces griseoloalbus. The sequence goes on along the minus strand of BMUD01000009.1, from coordinate 258,708 downwards.
TGACATTACTTTCGCCCGTCTAGACTATTATGTCCGACTTTATAGATCTTGGGATGTGTGGGCCCGCTGTCACGAACGGACTCGAGGGTCGTTGTGGTGTGTGACCGGTGCCGACGGCGCGGTGGGCCGGCGGATCCGCCGCGTCGGGTGCGACCGATGGCCGGCCGCAGTCCGTCCGCGCTGCCGGTGACGCCCTTTCCCGGGCGGTGAGCGCGGCCGGTGGTCCCGTCGCCTAGTGCATTCGGCTGGGCTTGGAGCGCGATGGGAGTAGTCGTGGTTCCCGCTCGCCGTCAGGCCCGCTTAGGCTGAGAAAGTCTGAAATATCCGCCGAAGAGAAGAGAATGAGATGGTGTCACGATGACCTCTGCCATCCGTACGCTGGCCGTTGCTGGTATCGCCGCGGCCGCAGCCGCGCTGTCCGCGTATGGCTCGGGAAACGCGTTGGCGTCAGTCGTGAACTGCGACGGATGCCGAGGCGGTCAGAGCGGACCACATGTCACCTACAACCAGTCCGGTAGCCAGCGTGGCCAGGACGGTGCCGATGCCCAGGGCAGCTACCGCCGGGTCGACGACAGCGGCAGCGGGAACGCTCAGGGCGGACAGGGAGGTTCTGGGACCGGGGGGGACGGGTGGAACTACGGGAACTACAGCACCGACCCGAACACCCAGCACACGGTCCAAGGGCAAGGCCAGGACGGGGCCGACGGCCGGGTGGAGACCCGCACCGGCAAGTCCACCTGAGCACGGGGGCTCCAGCGTACGGGGGCGCCACGGACCTCCGAACCGGGGTGGAAGCCCGATGACCGCCATGGACGCAGCCAGGGCCGTGGAGCGTCCGGCCCTGATCGGTCTTCACCGGGAGCCCGAGCACCGCATCGTCCAGTCCCGGGCGAGCGCGGACGAGTTGTACGGCGACGGTCGTCCTCCCGACTCCCGGCGGGCCGGCGACCATCAGTGCCCCACCTTCAGACCGCGGCGCATCGCTTCCGGCCCCTCATGGCGCGGGCGGTCTGGCCGGCCAGGTCGAGGACGAACGAGCCTCGGCCTGGCGCGGCATGCGGAAGTGCTCCGTTCCTCGGCACGCCGCCGAGCCCTCCCGGACTTCGGTCGGTCCGAGCGGGGCGATCGTTTTCCTCGGCGTCCTGCCTCTCCTCTTCTGTGAGCGCCCGATGGGCCCCTCGAGTCCGGCACCGGTGACGGCCCACCTTGATCGCCTCCGGGCCGATGCCGCAGCGGATCCACTGGCTGAGAGCCGCGCGCGGTGCTCCCGGGTGGTCGGCCGGCTCCTGGGGGTCGAGCGATGCCGTGGCAGGGGGCCCGGCGTGGGACGCACGCCTCCGCGCCGATTGCCGGGAGCGTGCGGGGGTCTCGGACGGCTCTTCGTGCTGGGCGGGCCCGCATCAGGGGGAATCCAGGATGGATCCAGGGTGTCCGCGCCGCGAAGGCGCCCGCCGACGAAACGTTCCGCCGATGGGCGCCGGGGGGCGTGAATCAGTCAGGACAGTGAAAGATCCGGTTCACGGACCGGTGGGTAGTGGCTAGGGGGCAGGGGGCAGCGGGCGCAGGGGTCAGTGGATGATGCCGGTGCGCAGGGCCACCGCCACCATTCCGGCCCGGTCGCCCGTGCCGAGCTTGCGGGCGATGCGGGCGAGGTGGCTCTTGACGGTCAGTGCGGACAGGCCCATCGAGACGCCGATCGCCTTGTTCGACTGGCCCTCCGCCACCAGCCGCAGCACCTCGACCTCGCGGCCGGACAGTTCCCGGTAGCCACCCGGGTGGCTCGGAGCACCCGGGGGACGGCGGTGCAGGCGCGCGGCGGCGGCGCCGATGGGAGCGGCACCGGGTCGGGTGGGGAGCCCGAGGTTGGTGCGGGTGCCGGTGACGACGTAGCCCTTCACTCCGCCGGCGAGGGCGTTGCGCACGGCGCCGATGTCGTCGGCGGCGGACAGGGCGAGGCCGTTGGGCCAGCCGGCGGCGCGGGTCTCGGACAGGAGGGTGAGGCCGGAACCGTCCGGCAGATGGACTTCGGCGACGCAGATGTCGCGGGGGTTGCCGATGCGGGGACGAGCCTCCGCGACGGACGAGGCCTCGATCACGTCGCGCACACCGAGCGCCCACAGATGGCGGGTGACGGTGGAACGGACGCGGGGGTCGGCCACGACCACCATGGCGGTCGGCTTGTTCGGGCGGTAGGCGACCAGGCTTGCGGGCTGCTCGAGGAGAACGGACACCAGGCCTCCTGGGGTGCGGGCGGGCCGGCTCGTGGGGGGTGAAGCCGGGACGAACCGTGCTTTCAAGGTCACAGTCGTCTTCGGCATCAAACCTGATGTCCTTTAGGAAATGATCACGATTTAGTGAGTAACAATCCGTACAATTCGGACGCACGATCGATCATTCGAAGATCGAACGGTTTCGGTCTGCGTCGCAACGCTTCCGAAAGTGGTCGTATCGACAAAGAGATGGGTGATGACGTTGGCCGGGCGTCGCGAGCGGCAGGCTCAGCGCGACTGCGGCCCCCTCCGCTGCGGCAGCGTCACCACCGACGCGTCACCGGGAGCGGCCGGCGGCAGCCCCGCGACCTGCGCCAGCAGATCGCACCACGCGACCAGATGCGCGGCCGTGTCCGGAATCCCGCCCAGGCCCTCCCGGGGCGTCCAGGAGGCGCGGATCTCGATCTGCGAGGCGGCCGGCCGCGTGGACAGCCCTCCGAAGTAGTGGGAGCTCGCCCGCGTCACCGTGCCGCTCGGCTCCCCGTACGACAGCCCGCGCGCCGCGAGCGCACCGGTCAGCCAGGACCAGCACACGTCCGGCAGCAGCGGATCCGCCGCCATCTCCTGCTCAAGCTCCGCGCGCACCAGCGTCACCAGCCGGAAGGTGCCCTGCCAGCCCTCGTGCCCGGCCGGATCGTGCAGCAGCACCAGCCGGCCGTCGGCCAGATCCTGGTCGCCGTCGACGACCGCCGCCTCCAGCGCGTACGCGTGCGGAGCGAGCCGCTTCGGCGCGGGCGCGGGCTCCATCTCGATCTGCGGCCGCAGTCGCGCGCTGCGCAGCGCGTCGACAGCGGCCCGGAAGGGCAGCGGAGGCGCACCCCCGTGCCCGAGCTCCCCCTCGGTCCCCTTCGGTTCGTCCATATCGCCAGCGCCGTCCGACAGTCGTCCCTGAGCCGCAGCCATGCGGGGAAGATTAAGCGGAACGGGCCCCGGGCGCAGGGAGGGACACCCGAGCCGCCCAGCGGTGTCCGGATCCTGCCCCGAGGGCAGCGCGCACGGGGCCCTGAGGTCCGAGGGCGCGGGCGGGTCGTGCGAGACTTGCCGACGTGAGTGCCAACGCAAGCCCGACGGGCCACACCCCGACAGCGACCTCCGGCCCCGTCAAGGACGACACGGTCAAGGATTCGGCCTTCCTCAAGGCGTGCAGGCGCGAGCCCGTGCCGCACACCCCGGTGTGGTTCATGCGACAGGCCGGGCGCTCACTGCCGGAGTACCGCAAGGTGCGCGAGGGCATCGGGATGCTCGACTCCTGCATGCGCCCCGACCTGGTCACCGAGATCACGCTCCAGCCGGTCCGCCGCCACCGCGTGGACGCGGCGATCTTCTTCAGCGACATCGTCGTCCCGCTCAAGGCGATCGGTGTCGACCTCGACATCAAGCCCGGCGTCGGCCCGGTCGTCGCGCAGCCGGTGCGCACCCGCGCCGACCTGGCCCGGCTGCGCGACCTGACCCCCGAGGACGTCTCCTACGTCACCGAGGCGATGGGGATGCTCACCCGCGAGCTCGGATCCACCCCGCTGATCGGCTTCGCGGGCGCCCCGTTCACCCTCGCGAGCTACCTCGTCGAGGGCGGCCCGTCCCGTACGTACGAGAACGCCAAGGCGATGATGTACGGCGACCCCGAACTCTGGGCCGACCTGCTCGACCGCCTCGCCGACATCACGGCCGCCTTCCTGAAGGTGCAGATCGAGGCAGGCGCCTCCGCCGTCCAGCTGTTCGACTCCTGGGCCGGCGCCCTCGCCCCGGCCGACTACCGGCGCTCGGTGCTGCCCGCTTCGGCGAAGGTGTTCCGCGCGGTGGCCGGCCACGGCGTCCCGCGCATCCACTTCGGCGTCGGCACCGGTGAGCTGCTCGGCCTGATGGGCGAGGCCGGCGCGGACGTCGTGGGCGTCGACTGGCGCGTCCCGCTGGACGAGGCCGCCCGCCGCGTCGGCCCCGGCAAGGCGCTCCAGGGCAACCTCGACCCGACCGTGCTGTTCGCCGGCCGCGAGGCCGTCGAGACGAAGGCGCGGGAGGTGCTGGACGCGGCGGCCGGCCTGGAGGGCCACGTCTTCAACCTCGGCCACGGCGTCATGCCGTCCACCGACCCGGACGCCCTGACCCGCCTCGTGGAGTACGTCCACACGCAGACCGCGCGCTGACCGCAGGCGACGGGACCTGACGCGACGAGCCGGTGGAGCCGCCGGTCATCTTCGGGAAGCGGGGCGAACGCGCTTGTCTGCGCGCTCGCCCCGCCCGACCGTTCTCACGCAGGGCCCGACCGCACGCTCTCCGGAGTCGAGCACCGGCACAACGGGATGACCACGTCCCACCTGTACCCGGGCGTCCCACTCGTGCCCGGGCGCGGTCGGTGAATCCGCGACGGGGCTGAACACCGCCGTCCGGCGGTGCGTACCACTCGTCAACCGCCCGCGGCACGGGGAAGGCGCCGCGGGGCCGACGTGAGGAACAGCCGATGAACGACCGAGTGACCTCCGCGCTGCACGCGCTGCCCGACGGCGAGGCCGAGCTCACGCTCGTGGTGCGCCTCCCCTGGGAGGACATCGCCCGGCTCGGCCAGGAGGCGGGGCGGCTCGCCTCCCAGACGCAGCGGCCGGTGACGCTGGACGAGGCGGTCAGCCACCGCCTGCGCTCCGCGCGGGCCGCCGCGCACGCGAAGCCGGCGGGGGAGCAGCCGCCGGCGGTGGCTTCCGCGGCGTCGGTGTCGTCCCTGCCGGCCCGGCCCCCGGCCGAGCAGGCGCGTCAGGCGATCGACCGGATCAACGGGACGGCGTGACCCGCCCGCCCCGCCCGTGGCTCACCCGGCGCCCCGGATCCTCGTCGCCGCCTTGCGCGCGGCCACCAGCACCGGGTCCCACACCGGGGAGAACGGCGGGGCGTAGCCGAGGTCCAGAACCGTCATCTGGTCCACCGTCATCCCGGCGGTGAGGGCGACCGCCGCGATGTCCACGCGCTTGCCCGCCCCCTCCCGGCCGACGATCTGGAGGCCCAGGAGCCGGCCGGTGCGCAGTTCGGCGAGCATCTTGACCGTCATGGGGGAGGCGCTCGGGTAGTAGCCCGCGCGGCTGGTCGACTCGATGGTGACCGCCTCGAACCGCAGGCCCACGCGGCGGGCGTCCTTCTCCCGCAGACCGGTGCGCGCGATCTCCAGGTCGCACACCTTGCTGACCGCCGTACCGACCACGCCCGGGAAGGTGGCATAGCCGCCGCCGACGTTGGCGCCGATGATCTGGCCGTGCTTGTTGGCGTGCGTGCCGAGCGGGATGTGCCGCTGCTGCCCGGAGACCAGGTCCAGCACCTCCACGCAGTCACCGCCCGCCCAGACGTTCTCGTGCCCGCGCACCCGCATCGAACGGTCGGTGAGCAGCCCGCCGTGCTCCCCCAGGGGCAGCCCCGCCGCCCGCGCGAGGGCCGTCTCGGGCCGCACCCCGATGCCGAGGACCACGACGTCCGCGGGGAACTCCGCGTCCGCGGTGGCCACCGCCCGCACCCTGCCGTCGTCCCCCGTCGACAGCTTCGTGACCTCGGCCCCGTTCACCATGGTGATGCCCATGCCCTCCATGGCCTCGTGCACCAGGCGGCCCATGTCGGGGTCGAGGGTGGACATGGGCTCCTCGCCGCGGTTGACGACCGTCACCTCGTAGCCGCGGTTGATCATCGCCTCGGCCATCTCCACGCCGATGTATCCGGCGCCGACCACCACCGCGCGGCGACCACGGGTGCGCGCCAGGGTGTCGAGCAGGGCCTGCCCGTCGTCCAGGGTCTGCACGCCGTGCACCCCGGGGGCGTCCATACCCGGCAGCTCCGGACGGATCGGCCGCGCGCCGGTCGCGATCACGAGCTTGTCGTACGACGTCCAGGACTCGGCGCCGGAATCGACGTCCCGCGCGCGTACCCGCCCCCGGTCGAGGTCGAGTTCCGTGACCTCGGTACGCAGCCGCAGATCGATGTCCCGCGCGCGGTGCTCCTTCGGGGTGCGGGCGATCAGCAGGTCCCGGTCGCCGACGTCACCGCCCACCCAGTAGGGGATGCCGCACGCCGAGTAGGAGGTGAAGTGGCCGCGTTCGAACGCCACGATCTCCAGCTCGTCCGGACCCTTCAGCCGGCGGGCCTGCGACGCCGCGGACATCCCCGCGGCGTCGCCGCCGATCACCACCAGGCGTTCCCTCGCACTGCGCGTACCGCTCGTGCCCATGCTCACGCTCATACGAACACGCTACGGGGACGGGAGACGGTGGAGCCGCTCAGCTCTCCTCGTTCCCCCGTGCGCCGCCGCGCTCCGGCTCCGGTGCCGGCCGGGCGCCGGGCACGGGGCCGGCGGTGGGCATCGCCGGCACGGTCCGCGGGCGCCGCGGCAGCCGCGGACGTACGGCCTTCAGCCACAGCAGCACCAGCAGCACGGCCGCCCCGGCGAACGGCAGCACCGCGCCGACCGCCACCGCCAGCCAGCGCAGCATCGTCACGAACGCGTCCCAGCCTCCCGTGAGCGCGTCCACGAAGCCGGGATCGCCGTCCTCCCGCACCGCCTCCCTCACCGGCGTCCCGGACAGCGACAGGGTGATGGTGGCCAGGCTCGTACGGTCCTTCAGCGACGCCTGCCGGGCGAGCAGGGCCTCCAGATCGGCCTGACGGGTGCTCAGTTCCCCCTCCAGGGTGACCACGTCGCCGAGCTTCGTCGCCCGGTCCATCAGCTCGCGGATACGGGCCACGCTGGCGCGCTGCGACGTGATCCGGCTCTCCACGTCGACCACCTGGTCGGTGACGTCCCGCGCCTTCGCGTTGCGTTCGACGAGCCGCCCGGTGCCCTCCAGTTCGGTGAGGACCTCCTCGTACTCGGTGACCGGCACGCGCAGCACCACGCGCGTGTGCTCGTGGCCCTCCTCGTCCCGGTCGGTGGTCTCGTCGCCGACGTAGCCGCCCGCGTTCTCGGTCGCCGCGCGGGCCTCCTCCAGCGCCTTCGGGACGTTCTTGACCCGCACGGTCAGGGAGGCGGTGCGGATGATGTGGTTCGCGCCGGCCTTCGGCGGCGCGGTCGCCCGGGCACCGTCCGCCGCGCCCCCGGGGGCGCCCTGCTTCGCGCCCTCCTCCGGTGCCGCCGCCTGCCCTTCCGCCGGGGCGACGGCGGCCTTGTCGTCGGCGGCCGAGGAGCCGGCGGAGGCGTCGCCCGCATCGCTGCACCCGGTGGCCGCGAGGGCCGCCGCCAGCAGAACCCCGGCCAAGGCGTGGGCGGGTCGTACGGATCGTCGTGTGCGCATGTGGGTATTCCCCCCGGGCCTGGTGATGACTGACGTTCCTTCGACGCCGCGGGGGCGCGGTTCGTTGGCGCAGAACGGTCCCGAAGCGGTCACGGTAGGGACTCGGCAGGGCCACATGGCGCCGTCGGGACCGCCGGTGGCGTTTGAGAGGGTGGAGCCATGAGCGGATCACATGCGGGCGACGGCCGGCGGGTCGTCGTCATCGGAGCCGGAATCGCCGGACTGGCCGCCGCGCACCGGCTGGTGCGGCGCGGGGCGCGGGTGACCGTGCTGGAGGCCTCGGAGCGGGTCGGCGGCAAGCTGCTGCCCGGGGAGATCGCGGGCGCCCGCGTGGACCTCGGCGCGGAGTCGCTGCTGGCCCGCCGCCCCGAGGCGGTCGGCCTCGCCCGGGAAGTGGGCCTCGCCGACCGGCTCCAGCCGCCGGCCACCGCGACCGCCTCGCTGTGGACCCGCGGCGCCCTGCGCCCCATGCCCAGGGGCCACGTCATGGGCGTCCCCGGCACCGCCGCCGCACTCGCCGGGCTGCTGTCCGACGAAGGGCTCGCCCGGATCGAGCGCGACGCCGACCTGCCCCGCACCGAGGTCGGCGACGACGTGGCGGTCGGCGCGTACGTGGCGGCGCGCCTCGGCCGCGAAGTCGTCGACCGTCTGGTGGAGCCCCTGCTGGGCGGCGTGTACGCGGGCGACGCGTACCGCATCTCGATGCGCTCGGCGGTCCCGCAGCTCTTCGCGGCCGCCCGCACCCACACCTCGCTGACCGAGGCGGTCCGCGAGATCCAGGCCCAGTCCACCGCCTCGGCCCGGACGGGCCCCGTCTTCACGGGCATCGCGGGCGGAGTGGGCACCCTCCCGCTCGCGGTCGCCGCGTCGCTGCGGGCGCACGGGGCGGAGATCCTCACCGGCACGCCGGTCACCGGGCTGCGCCGCGCACCGGAGGACGGCTGGCGGGTCACCGCCGGGGGCCGGGTCCTGCACGCCGACGCGGTCGTCGTCGCCGTGCCCGCCCCGGCCGCCGCCCGGCTGCTGCGCGCCGAGGCCCCCGGCGCCGCCGTCGAGCTCGCCGGCGTCGAGTACGCCTCCATGGCGCTGGTCACCCTCGCCTACCGCCGCGCGGAGACCGACCTGCCCGAGGGCAGCGGATTCCTGGTGCCGCCCGTCGACGGCCACACCATCAAGGCGTCCACCTTCGCCTCCCGTAAATGGGGCTGGATCGCCGACGAGAACCCGGACCTGGTCGTCCTGCGCACCTCCGTGGGCCGCCACGGCGAGACGGAGATCCTCCGCCACGACGACGCCGACCTCGTGGAGGTCTCGCGGCACGACCTGAGGGCGGCCACCGGCCTGGCCGCCACCCCGGTCGACGCCCGTGTCACCCGCTGGCAGGACGGCCTGCCCCAGTACCCCGTCGGCCACCAGGCGCGCGTGGCCCGCGTCCGCGAGCACCTGGCGGGCCTCGCCGGGCTGGCGGTGTGCGGCGCGGCCTACGACGGTGTCGGCGTCCCCGCCTGCATCGCGAGCGCGTACGCCGCCGCCGACCAGGTCCACGGTGATCTGCGCGCCGTGCGGCAGCTCACCGCCAACCCGGTGCGGAGCCTCCACGGAGGAGCGGGAGAATGAGGGACATGAGTGACGATGCCACCACCCCCGCACCCGATCGGATCCCCCACAAGGGCAAGCTGGCCAAGGACCTCAACGAGGTCATCCGCTACACCCTCTGGTCCGTCTTCAAGCTGAAGGACGCCCTGCCCGAGGACCGCGCCGGATACGCCGACGAGGTCCAGGAGCTGTTCGACGGGCTCGCCGCCAAGGACGTCACGATCCGCGGCACCTACGACCTGTCGGGCCTGCGCGCGGACGCCGACCTCATGATCTGGTGGCACGCCGAGACCGCCGACCAGCTCCAGGAGGCGTACAACCTCTTCCGCCGCACCAAGCTGGGCCGTGCGCTGGAGCCGGTCTGGTCGAACATGGCGCTGCACCGCCCCGCCGAGTTCAACCGCTCGCACATCCCGGCGTTCCTCGCCGACGAGACGCCCCGCGCCTATGTGAGCGTCTACCCCTTCGTGCGCTCCTACGACTGGTACCTGCTGCCCGACGAGGACCGCCGCCGCATGCTCGCCGACCACGGCAAGATGGCCCGCGGCTACCCGGACGTGCGCGCCAACACGGTCGCCTCCTTCTCCCTCGGCGACTACGAGTGGATCCTCGCCTTCGAGGCCGACGAGCTGCACCGCATCGTCGACCTCATGCGCCATCTGCGGGGCTCGGAGGCCCGGATGCACGTCCGCGAGGAGGTCCCGTTCTTCACGGGCCGTCGCAAGGACGTCGCGGAACTGGTCGCGGGTCTGGCCTGATCAGGCGACCGGCCGGGTCTTTTCGGCCGGCCGGTCCGCCGGCCGGGGCCGCGGCTCCGGTTCCGGGTGCGGTGCGCAGGAAGCGCGCCGCCCCGGGACGCGCCCGGTGAGCAGGTATGCCTCCAGGTGTCCGTTCACGCAGGCGTTGGGTCCCCAGGCGATGCCGTGGCTGCCGGCGTCCCGCTCCGTCACCAGCGCCGAACCCGCCAGCCGCCGGTGCAGCTCCAGGGCACCGTCGTACGGAGCGGCGGCGTCCCGCTCGGCCGCGAGGATCAGCGTCGGCGGCAGCTCACCGTGCCCGGCCCGCACATCCAGTGGCCGCCGCCGCGGCGCCCGCCAGTAGGCACAGGGCAGATTGGTCCACACATTGGCCCAGGTCTCGAAGGGCGCCCGGCGCGCGAGCCGGGTGTTGTCCCGGTCCCACACCGCCCAGTCCGTCGGCCAGGGCGCGTCGTTGCACTCCACGGCGAGATACACCGCCCGCGCGTTCTCCGCCTCCGCCGCCGCCTCCGGATAGGCCTGCGCCTGCTCGACCAGCGGCCCGGCATCGCCCTTCAGATACGCCGACAGCGCGTGCGCGCGATGCGGCCAGTGGTCGTCGTAGTACCCGGCCCGCAGGAACGCCGCCTGCAGCTGTCCCGGCCCGACCTTCCCGCCCGCCGGCTCCTTCGCCAGCCGCGCGCTCGCCCTCTCGTAACTCTCCTGCACCTTCCGCGCGGTGCCGCCCAGCCCGTACACGTCGTCGTGCCGGGCGACCCATGCCCGGAAGTCCGCCCAGCGGTCCTCGAACGCCGCCGACTGGTCGAGGTTGTTGCGGTACCAGATCTGCTGCGGGTCCGGGTCCACCGCCGAGTCGAACACCATCCGCCGTACGTGGGAGGGGAACAGCGTGGCGTACAGCGCCCCGAAGTACGTGCCGTAGGAGGACCCCAGGAAGGTCAGCCGGTTCTCGCCGAGCGCGGCGCGCAGCACGTCCAGGTCACGGGCGTTGTTGAGCGAGTTGTAGTACTTCAGCGAGTCCCCGGCCCGTTCGGCACAGCCACGCGCGTACGCCTTGGCCCGCGCGACGCGTTCCTCCTTGTCCGTCGTCGACGGGTGGACCGGCGCCTTCGTGGGGCCCTGGGCGAACGTCCCCGGGTCCGTGCAGGACAGCGGTGCGGAACGGCCCACCCCGCGCGGGGCGTAGCCGACGAGGTCGTAGGCGGCCGCGACGCGCTTCCACTCGGGGAGCACGCCCATCATCGGGAAGTACATGCCAGTGGCGCCGGGCCCGCCCGGGTTGTGGACCAGGGAGCCCTGCCGGGGCACCGCGCGCTTGCTGTTGTCCGGGTCCCTGCCGGTGGCCCGGACACGGCTGACGGTCAGTTCGATCTGCCGGCCGTCCGGGCGGGCGTAGTCGAGCGGTACGCGTACGGTGCCGCACCGAACGGTGCTCGGAAGGTCCTGTGTCTCGGGGCATTCGGCGAAGTCGATGCGCTCGTCCGCGGCGCGGGCGGCGGCCACGGCGGTTCCGCGCAGCTCGGCCGCGCCGGGGGCGCTGGGAGGGGCGGGAGCGGCGCCGCCGGCCGGGGCGGCGGCCAGGGCGGTGAGCAGCAAGGACCCGGCGGCCGCATGGACGGCGGCAGTTCTCATCGACTGTCCCTTCGGTGCACGGTGGCGACACAAGGGATGTTTCGTTCAGGGGTGGTCCGAGGCAAGCACCGTTCACCGGGGTGTCGGCGTCAATGCTCCTGATGGCGCTCCCGGTGCGCGAAGGCGGCGCGCAGTTCCGGTTCGTCCACCGCGCGGATGCCGCGTACCGCGACGGAGGTGAGATACCTACGGTCGTCGGCGGCGTCCCCGGCATCGCGGTGCAGGGTGCCCAGCAACCGCTGGCCGGCCGGGGAGGCCCAGCGCGAGTACGGGTGGACCTCGAACCGCGCGATGGCCAGGCAGCCCAGCGTGAGGATCAGCGGCAGCGTGAACCACAGGGCGACCAGATGGCGCGCCAGGTCCGACGGGACCGGCATGAGCAGGGCGGCCGTCCCCAGCCCGGCCACGGCCGGCACGGCGAGCCGCACCTGCCGCACCGCGTCGGCGACCGACGTGCCGGCACCGTCGGGCACCGCCAGTCCGGCGCCGACCAGCCGCTCGGAGATCCCGCGCACGGCGTCCGCGGTCGCCGCGGCGGCCCGCACCGGCGCGATGGGGGACTGTCCCTCCGGTCCTATCGCCCCTATCACCGACCGCTCCATCTCGTCCCGCCCGCGCGGGTCGACCACCGTCGCCCAGCCGGTGTGCGCCAGCAGCAGCCGCCGCTGACGCGCCATCGCGACGAGTGTGACGTCGGCGACCCGCACGGGGCCGCCGGACAGGAACGCGGCCTCGTACAGCGTCAGATCGCGTCCGGGGTCCGGGCCGGAGTCGGCCGCGGCGGCGCCGCGCACGGCGGCCAGACACAGCCGCAGGCACGCCACACCGGCGACGGCCCAGGCCAGGAGCAGAAGAGGGACCCAGAACATGACTTGTTTGTAAGGGACACGGTCATGAGAACACCATGACCTGTTCACCATTCGGACGGAGTGTTGTCGGTATGTGACGTTCCGTTTGGTGCTCTCCGGTCGATGACGGTCACCGCCGCAACAGCACCCGCCGCGCGGCCCGGGCCAGCCGCACCGCCGGCCGGCGCGACCGGGGCTTCGGCCCCGACCGGTCCAGCCACCACTCCCGCAGCTCACGCCGCGCCCGCGCGTCCTTCGGCCGCCCGTCCAGCAGCAACTGCTCGACGAAGTCCAGCGCGTCCAGCCGGTAGCCGCCGGTCATCGGCCACACCTGGGCGTACGCGAGGAAGGCGGCCCGGTACTCCCGGCCGAGGATCACCGGCAACTCGGGCGCCACCTTGGCGACGACATCGGCCCGCTTGGCGGCGAGCGCCCGCGCCTGCACCCCCATCCGCACCCGGTCGAACCCATCGGGTACGGGCGTCCCGGCGACCAGCGCGGACAACACGGCGGTCTGCGCGAGCGCGAGCCGCTGCCGGGAGTCCGCACCGCACCCCTCGCCCGGCGACGGGGCCCCCGCCGCGGCCACCCGCACCGCGCGGCGCGCCCGCCCGCCCTGCTCCAGCGCACCCCGAACGGCCCCCAGCTCCCGTTCGAGCTCCGCCGGTTCGGGAAAGTTCTCGTCCCGCTCCAGCAGCACGCCGGGAGGCGAGATTCGGGACGCGAGATCGGCGAGGATGTCGAGCACGGGCCGCGGGACGGGGTGGGCATGGCTGTCGTGCCACACCCCGTCCCGCTCGAAGCCGCCCGCGACATGGACGTACGCGATGGCCTCCAGCGGCAGTTCGGCGAGCGCCCGGGCCGGGTCCTCACCCCGGTTGACGTGGTTGGTGTGCAGATTGGCGACATCGATGAGGAGCCGTACGCCGGTACGGTCGGCCAGCTCGTACAGGAACTGACCCTCGGTCATCTCCTCGCCCGGCCACGAGATCAGCGCGGCGATGTTCTCCACGGCGAGCGGCACGGGCAGCGCGTCCTGCGCGATACGGACGTTCTCGCACAGCACGTCGAGGGCGTCACGGGTGCGCGGCACGGGCAGCAGGTGCCCCGCCTCGAGCCGCGGGGAGCCGGTCATCGCGCCGCCCGCCCGCACGAACGCGATGTGCTCGGTGACGAGCGGTGACCGGAGGGAGGCGGCTCGCTCGGCGAGGTCGGCCAGCCGTCCCTCGTCGGGCCGCTCGGCACCGCCCAGCCCCAGCGACACCCCGTGCGGCACGACGGTCACGCCGCGCTCGCGCAACCGCAGCAGCGACTCGGGCAGATGACCGGGACAGACGTTCTCGGCCACGACCTCGACCCAGTCGATCCCCGGCATGCGCTCCACCGCGTCCGCGATCTCCGGCCGCCATCCGATCCCGGTCCCCAGTCGCACCATCGTCCCCGTCCCCTCCTCCACCCGGCAGCCCCGGCTCCCGTACGTCCGCTCCGGACGTGAGGGGGGTATGGCCCCGAAACCCGCCCCCGAACCACGCCCCGGCCACCTTCAGAGCAACATTTGAGCTTGGGGGCGCGCCGGCCGGGGACCGTCCGTACCGGGGAGCGGGGGAAACGGCGCGTACGCGGAAGTCGCCCGCACGCAGGCCGACGCGCGGACCGACACGGCACGGCGGCCCGGCCCCGGGACGCCGGGCCGCCGGGTACGCCCGGTCAGCGCACCAGGAAAGCCGGTGACGTACCGGTGAACGGGGTGATGGTGCCGACGATGCCGCGTGCGTCGCCGTGGTACACGATCCGGTGCGGACCCGGCGTCGTCCCCTGGGGGATGTCCCAGGTGACGGTGATCCGGGAGGCGGCGATGCCGTCGCGTGTCCAGTGGAAGCGGGTCGACCAGTCGCCGTCGTCGGCGACGGTGCGCCAGGCGCCGTCCGGCTCCTGGCGCTGGACCTCCAGATACGTCTCCCCCCGGTGCAGGTCGTTGCCCGGGTGGGCGCCCGCGAAGACGACCTCGGCCCGTTCACCGGCCCGGTAGGTCTCCCGGGGCGCCAGCAGCACGTCCCCGAACTCCCGGAAGGCGGGCGGCGCGTCCAGCACCACGCCCGGCTGGAGGGAGAGGGCCTTGCCGGACAGGTCCGGCGGCTCGGGGCCCAGCGGCAGATCCGTGCCGTCGCGCAGCGCGGTGGCCAGTTCGGCCGCGGTCTGCTGGAGCGCCGGAAGCTGCCAGCGCCCGAAGAGGGTGCTCCCGCCCTCGTACTGCTGCGCGTCGTACTCCTCGGGGGTGGTCAGGTAGTGGAAGTACGCGTTGGCGTACCCGGCGACCAGTACGTCGTCGAGGTCCGCGCCGACGATCTCCGCGACCGTGCGCCGCAGCCGCAGCCCCGCGCAGATGGTGACCTCGCCCGGGATGCCGATGAGGTGGAGTCGGCCGATGCGCACCAGCATCACGGGCACCCGCTCCTGCACCCAGGGGTAGACGCGGTTCATCTCCCCGATGGGCACGAAGATGTCCTTCGGCGCCTGTGCCTGTGCGAGCTCCGGCGAGACCGTGTAGATCACGGAGTCGGAGATGGCGTCCCAGAAGGGGTTCTCGCCCTCCTCGAATCCGGGGAAGGCCGGCCCGTCCTCCATGCTGCCCGCCGCCATGGACGCACCGACGCAGGGCCTGGAGGTCCGGTGGGTCCGTCCGTCGCCGGTGAACTCGGGGCGCACCGTCACGTCGGAGAGGTCGACGTACACCAGCCGGGAGTCCACCGGGCCGGACAGCCGGGCGCCCGGGCGGTCCAACTGGTCCGCGGCGGCCTCGTACTGCCGCAGTCCGTTGGCGCGGGTGTGCGCGAAGTCGGCGGGCGTGGTGGGCGGCACGAGGTCGAGGTTGGGCGACATGTCGCCGCTGTTGGTCTGGGCGAACGCCGAGACGAAGGCCGGGGAGCCGTCGGCCAGATAGTCGACGTCGTGGACCTCGCGCTCCCAGTGGTAGGCCGCGTACCCCTTGTTGTCCGCGCTGATGAGGCGGTTGTCCCCGGACATGCTGGTGCTGTGCACCGGGAACCAGTTCACGGCGCCGACCGTCCGGCCGGCCCGCTCCACCCGGAGCAGGGTGGTGTGCGGGTCGATGGCGTCCGGGAAGTGGTCGCGGTCGGTCCTCGGGTTGCGCTCGAAGGCCGAACGGGAGCGGTTGACGCTGGCCCCGGTCAAGGTGCCGTGACTGAGCACCAGTTCGGACGGGGCCAGGTCGTCGTGGGCGCGCCGCGCGGCCTCGAACAGGCCGTCCGCCACCGCCTCGAAGGTCTTGCGGTGAAAGCCGAACGTGGTCGTGTTGTACAGCAGATGGTGCGAGTAGCCGCCGGGTCCGGCGTGCGTGTGGGTGGCGGTGATCAGCACGTTCCGCTCCGTGTAGAGCTCGCCGTACGCCTCGGCGAGCCGCCGCAGCACCGCGCGGTGCAGGCTCTCGAAGATCATCGGCGAGTCGGCGACGATCAGCATGACCCGCCGGCCGCTCGCCTCGTCGACCACGACGAACGCGCGCGCCCGCAACCGGGTGTGCAGCCCGGCGGCCTGCTGGTCGAACCGGCCGTACCCCATCATGCCGACCTCGGCCACCTCACCGGTGGCATCGGCCAGACCCCGGCCGACGAGATAGCCGCCGGCGTCCTGGGCGGGGGTGGGGGCGGACGCGGGGGCGGCGGTGGCCCTGCTGGGGGCGGCCACCTGGGCGCCCGCCAGCCCGAGGCCGGTGAGGGCACCCGCGCGCAGGACCGTACGCCGGGGGTGAACGGGGCGTTCCGCGGACATCTGCTGCTCCTCCGGCTCGATCGGCCTTCGGCGGCGCACGGACGGAGCGTGAGCGCACGCGTGCCGGTGGGATCGCCACCCGCCTGGGCCTGACGGTTCGTGAAGGGACCTCGCGCGCCATGACACCCGCGCGAACTTGAACAACGTTCAGGTTCTGCGTCGCCATTGGTACACCGCACGCCACAGCCGCCGCAAGAGGTGTGCCGAACGGTCACCGCGCTCATGGGGCAACTCTTGTCCGCAACAGGATCATTGACGCCCCTCGCGCTCAGTACTACTTTGCGAGAGCGCTCTCACACCCCCCACCTCCGCCGAACACCCTGCCCCGTGTGCCGGGCCGCCTCGCCCGTCGAAGGGCCGGCACACGACCACACCTGGTGACACCAGGGCAGTCAGGCGCCCCAGACAGGGAGCAGTCCGCCCATGCGTTCCGTACGAGGATTCAGCCGATGGCAGCCTGCCGCCGCCCTAGCCCTAGCCCTCGCCCTGTGCGCGCTGCTGCCGCACTCCGCGTCCGCCGGCAGCACGGCGACCACCGCGACCGGGGCCACCACGGCCGCCGCGGCGAGCATCTGCAACAAGTACTGCGACGGCCGTGACCCCGCCCTCTCCCCCGGGGACCGTAAGCCCGTCACGGCCACCGTCCACTCACGGCCGATCGTCCTGCACTTCGACGACGCCGACGCGATGGGCTGGGCCTCCCTCGGCAACGGCAACCCGGGCGACGAGGTCTGGCTCGACCGCTCCTTCGACGGCGGCCGGACCTGGAGTTCGGGCAGCAGGCTCGGCCACGCCACCGTGCCCCCGGGACAACGCGCCTGGCGCACCCTCATGTACAACGTGGACGACTGGGGCGGTCACGGCGTCGGCGCGCTGCGGGCCTGCGGCAAGGCCGGTGACCGCCCGGAGATCGCCTGCACTCCCTGGGCGCGCACCACGTGGAACGCCGGCGACCGGAGCACCGCCGCGGCCACCGCGCTGATGACGTCCTACAACTACTCGACGGGCCTGTTCGACACCACCGGCTGGTGGAACTCGGCGAACGCGCTCACGGCCGTCATCGACAACATCCGCACCACGGGCATGGGCAGTTACCGGTACGCCATCGCCCGCACCTACGACCTGAACGTGAACGCGCAGGGCGGGCAGTTCCGCAACGACTACATCGACGACACCGGCTGGTGGGGGCTGGCCTGGGTGGCCGCCTACGACCTGACCGGCGACAGCCGCTATCTCGCCACCGCGCGTGCGGACGCCGACCACATGGCCTCCTACTGGGATTCCACCTGCGGCGGCGGGGTGTGGTGGAGCACCGCGCGCACGTACAAGAACGCGATCGCGAACTCCCTGTACATCCAGCTCAACGCCGCGTTGCACAACCGTATGCCGGGCGAGAGGACGTATCTGGACCGGGCGCGGGCGGGCTGGTCCTGGTTCCGGGGCACCGGCATGGTGAACGGCTCGCAGTTGGTCAACGACGGCATCGACCTGAGCACCTGCCGCAACAACGGCGACACGGTGTGGTCGTACAACCAGGGCGTACTCCTCGGCGCCCTGACCGAGCTGTACCGGGCGACGGGTGACGGCGCCCTGCTCACCGGCGCCCGGCGGATCGCCGACGCGGCCACCACCTCGTCCGCCCTCAACACGGCGGACGGCATCCTGCGCGACCCGTGCGAGAGCGGCGACTGCGGAGCGGACGGACCGTCGTTCAAGGGAGCGCACGTGCGGGGGCTGGGCGCACTCGACGCGGCTCTCCCGGATCACCCGTACACCGCCTACCTCCGGCGTCAGGCCGACCGCGCCCACGCCAGCGACCGCAACGCCCTCGATCAGTACGGGCTGCGCTGGTACGGGCCACTCGACAAGCTGGACGCGGCCCGCCAGCACAGCGTGGTCGATCTGTTCAACGCCGCCTCCTGACCGAACCAGGGCATGAAGAAGTAAGCGCCCACGAGTAAGCCCCCTGCCTGCGGGTTCTCCGCCGGTAGGGGACTCACTAGGTGGACTGGGTCGTCTCACCCAAGGCTACATCCGCACCACCACACGCGCGGAACACCGAACGAGCCCCCCTCGGTGGCCAGTTCGACGCCATCGTCCTCGCCGTCACCGAGCCGCGTGCCGCCGCCGACGAGGATCGCCTCCGGTGAGGCAACTGCGAAGGGATTCTGCGCCGCCATAGGGCCGGTCGCCAGGGCAGGCGCCGGCGTCGCCCATACGGCCTTGCCGTCGTCGTAGGAACGCGGCGCTGGTGCACCGACGTGCCTGCGCAGCGACGGACGTCACCGTCGATGGCGGTCCGTGGTGGGTGGCGCGTGGGTGAGACCGCGGACCCGAGGGGCCAGCAGGGCGGTGGCGGTGGCGATGACGATCAGCGCGGCGCAGCCGGCCAGGGCCTCCCGGGTGCCGACGGCATCGGCCACCGGCCCGGCCGCGAGCAGCCCCAGCGGAGCGAACGCCAGCGAGCCGAACCACTCGTAGGAGGCGACGCGGGACAGCGCCTCCTCGGGGATCTCGCGCTGGATGGTGGTGGACCACAGCACGGCGAAGACGTCCGCGGCGATGCCCGAGCAGAACATGGCCGCGGCGGTGACCCAGACCGGTGCCGAGGCGGCCAGCAGGGCGATCGGCGCGGCGGCCGGGAAGGTGGCCAGAACCGCCACGAGGACGGGCCTGCCGACCCGGACGCGGGCGGCCAGACCGGCGCCCGCGATGGTGCCGAGGGCCTGGGCTGCGACGATGACGGACCATGCACGGGCGCCGCCCAGGTCCTGTTCCGCGACCAGTGGCCCGAGGACACCGGCGGTGGCGTTCAGCGCGGCCACCACGATGGTGTACTGGGCGACGACCGCCCACAGCCACTGCCGGGAGGCGAACTCCCGCCAGCCCACCCTCAGGTCCTCCCAGCCGGAGGACGTCTTCCGCGGCCGGCCGGGGACCCGTAGCCGCGCCGTGAGGGCCGCGCTGACGACGAACGAGACGGCGTTGAGCGCGAGCGCCCAGCCGGCACCGATCCACGCGACGGTGACTCCCGACAGTGCGAGCCCGAGGAGAAGGGACGTGTTGGTGCCCACGCGCAGGAGCCCGTTGGCCTGCTGCAACCGGTCCGCCGGCACCACGAGCGGCACCAGGCCGTCCATGGCGGGCGAGAACAGGGCGGTCGCGGTCCCGGCCACCACCGCGAGCGCGCACATGACGACCAACGGGGCGTGCCCCGACAGCACCAGGGCGGCGAGTCCGGCATAGGCCAGCGCGCCCACCATGTCGGCGGCCACCATCAGGCGAGCCCGTGACATCCGGTCCGCGATCACCCCGCCGACCAGGATGAACACCAACTGCGGCAACGCCTGGCAGGCCAGCACCAGCGACAGCCGCCCCGGCGTCGCACCGGGCAGGGCCAGCACGGCGAAACCGAGCGCCACCCGGGCGAACCCGTTGCCGAGAACCGAGATGGTCCGCGCCGAAGCGAGCAGCAGAAACCGCTGGTCCCGCCAGAGGACAGGATGATCCGAAGCGACAGCCACAGCGCCGCACCCTACGGGGGACCATCAGCGCACCACATGGCATTCAGCCATGCGCAGTCCTCCGTCCGAGGGCTATCCCGAAGGACTGGAGCGGTCCATCGAGCCCGCCTGGGCCGTCAGGCGTCACCGCAACGCCGGAAGGTCCGCCACCACCGTGCACGAACCCGGGGCGATCTCCGTGTAACCCGCGTCGCGGACCGTGGGGAGGCCGCTGTTCACCAGGTCGGGCCAGTGGGACGGGTCGGCGGTGCGGACGGCGAGGGGGAAGCCGGCGGTCCGCCAGGCCGTGCGGGCCTCGTCCGAGAGCTCCCACCAGGCCAGTTGTGCGCCGTGGCCCGCCTGGGCCATCGCCTTGCCGGCGGACATGTCGAGGCCGGGATTCAGCCAGAGGACGGGGGTGACCGGGTCCGCCGGGGGCACGGGGTCCGGGTCGTCCAGATCGGTGCCGGAGACCTGGAGGCGGGCCAGGTCCTTGGGCCAGCCGTCCAGGGGGACGGGCGGAAAGACGCGGACCTCCGCGGACTTGCCGGTGACGGTGATGCCGGGGAGCGCCTCCGCGCGGCGCCACTCCGCGCCGCGGGCCCGGCGCACCACCTTGCGGATGCGGGCGTCCTGCCAGTCGCGCATCGCCCGCGCCCACTCGCCGTCGCCCACCGAGCGCTCGTCGGTCAGCATCACCAGGACCGCGCGGGCCGCCGTCTCCAGGGCGTCCGTGCGGGCCGGGGGAGCCGCCCGCTCGATGCGGGCCACCAGGGGCAGGACGAATTGCGGGGCCTCGTCGCGGGCGCCGGGGTCGGGGCGGAAGGGGCTGTCGGCGGCAGGTGTCTGGTCGTTGCTCACGGGTTCAGTGTGCCAACCCGCGCGGCACCGCCGTCAGCCCGAGCACGAGGTGCGTTCGGCCTCCCGCCATTCGCAGACCGGGCAGAGGGTGATGCCCTTGTACGACTCCGGGTACTCCGTCGGTTCCTGGCACTGCACGCACCGCGCGTACGGCGGGCCGTCGGCCCTGGGCGGGCGGGACGCGTCGATCAGGCAGTAGTCGGCATCGGTGTCGGTACGAGGGTCGGTGTCGGTCATGTCTCCAGCGTAGGGCGCTCAGGCCCGGCCGCCCGCCGCCGCGATCAGCTCGGACACCTTCACGAAGCGGTAGCCCCGGCGGCGCAGCTCCGGGACGATCGCGCGTACGGCCCGTTCCGTCGTCGGGGCCGCGCTGCGGGTGCAGTGCAGGACGACCACCGAGCCCGGCCGTACGCCGTCCAGCACGCCCCGTGCCACCGCTGCCGCGTCCGTGGCGAACGCGTCGCCCCCGACCACGTCCCACTGCACGGCCGTGACGCCGGCCGGGGCCAGGGCCTTGAGCGCCTCACGGTCGTAACAGCCGCCGGGGAAGCGGAAGTACGGCATCGGGTCCCGCACCCCGACCTGGCGGAAGGTGGCGTACGCCCGTTCCACGTCCGCCCGCATCCGGTCCGCCGGGACGGTCGGCAGGCCGTAGCAGTCACCGGTGAACGCGTAGTGGCTGTAGGAGTGGTTGGCGACCTCGAAGAGCGGGTCCCGTCCGAGGGAGCGGGCCTGGGCCGGGTACTCCTCGGCCCATCGGCCCGTCATGAACACCGTGGCCGGGACGTTCAGCGCGCGCAGGGTGGCGATGAGCCGAGGGTGGTCGAAGTGTTCGCCCGCCGCGGCCCTCGGGCCCTGGTCGGCGGTCATGTCGGCGTCGAAGGTGAGGGCGACGGTCCTGCCCCGGGTGCGCGGACCGTTGTGGAACACCGGGGTCAGGCCCGCGGGGCCCGGGGCGAGGGTGGGCGGCGACGACGGCGTCGCGGGGGAGGCGGAGGGCGCGGGGCGGGGCGCCTGCCGGGCGGGCGGGGTGGAGGCGCAGGCGGTGAGCGCGGCGCCCAGGGCACATACGGCGGCTACTCGGTGTACACATGTGATCACCGTATGACAATATGTGTGCTTTTGGCCGGTTCCTGCTGTGGTGGGCCCGCCTCGGCCTGGGCGTCACTCGGGTGGGCGTCGGCGCGCCGTGGCCGCCTCAGATGTCGCGGCGCTCCAACGGCTGGGTCGCCGGGCCCTGGATCACCTTGCCGTCCGTGTCGAAGCGGGAGCCGTGGCAGGGGCACTCCCAGGCGCGTTCGGCGGAGTTGAAGTCGACCAGACAGCCCATGTGGGTGCAGCGGGCGGAGACCGCGTGCAGGGTGCCGTCGTCGTCGCGGTAGACCGCGAGCCGGCCGCCCCCGGCGCGGACTACGGCCCCCTCGCCCGGAGGCAGGGCCTCCACCGGCGGTGAGGGACGCAGCCGGTCGCCGACGAAGTGCTTGGCGACCTGCGCCTGGTGCTTGAGGAAGGACGGCGCCTCCCGTACGGCGGGGGCCAGCCGGCGCGGGTCGTACAGCCCGCTCCAGGCGCACTCCTCGCCGGTGATCTGCGCGGTGAGCAGCCGGCCCGCCATCATCCCGCCGCTCATGCCCCAGCCGCCGAATCCGGTGGCGACGTACGCGTGCCGGGCGCCGGGGTGCAGCGGGCCGACCAGCGGCACGGTGTCGGTGGGATCGTTGTCCTGGGTGGCCCAGCGGTGGGTGAGCTCCACGTCGGGGAAGTGCTCGCGCGCCCAGGCGGAGAGGCGGTCGAAGCGGGCGCGGGTGTCGCCCGTCCCCGGCGTGAAGTGCTCGCCGGTGATCACGAGCAGGCGCCGCGTGCCGTCCTCGCCGTAAGGGGCCGTGCGGACCGAGCGGGTGTTCTCCTCGGGCGTGATGTACATGCCGCCCGGGTCCCGGTCGGCGGGGACGGGCCCGGCGACGACCAGCTCGCGGCGCGGGGAGAGACGGGTGAAGAGCAGCGCCCGGTCGAAGATCGGGTAGTGGGTGGCGACCACGACGTCGCGGGCCGTCACCGTGGCCCCGGTCGCCGTCGACAGGCGGCAGGGCGAGCCCTCCTCCAGCCCGAGGACGGTGGTGTCCTCGTGCACGCGTCCCCCGCGCGCGACCAGGTCGCCGGCGAGGGCCAGCAGGTACTTGCGCGGATGGAACTGGGCCTGGTCCGTCACCTCCACCGCGCCCGCCACGGGGAACGGCAGACCCGTCTCCGTGACGAAGGAGGCCGGCAGGCCCGCCTCCCGCGCGGCCCGCGCCTCCGCGCGCAGCTCCTCGGCCCGGTCCGCGTCGCGGACGTAGGTGTACGCGCTGCGGCGCTCCCACTCGCACTCGATGCCGAGCTCCGCCACGACCCCGGCGGTGTGCTCGATCGCCTCGGACTGCGAACGGGCGTACAGCCGTGCGCCCTCGCTGCCCCGGGTGCGGCGCAGCTTGTCGTAGACCAGCGTGTGCAGGGCGGTGACCTTGGCCGTGGTGTGCCCGGTGACGCCGGCCGCGATCCGCCCGGCCTCCAGCACCGCGACGCTCTTCCCGGCCCGGGCCAGCTCCCGTGCCGTGCACAGACCGGCGATACCCCCGCCGATCACGGCCACGTCGACATCGAGGTCCTCGGTCAGTGCGGGGTGCCGGCCGTCCGGTGCCGTCTGGAGCCAGTAAGAGCCGCTGACCTGCTGCTTCTCCGTCATGCGGGGCCGAGTACCCCGGTGCGTCGAGTTCAGTGGCGGACCGGCGCGGTCCGGCCGCCCCCTTGCGTGCGGGGCGGTGCGGGACTAACGTACAACCAAATGGTTGTAGATGGGTTGACCGACGACACGGTGGACCGGCTGTTCCACGCGCTGGCCGACGCGACGCGTCGCGACATACTCCGCCGCTGTGTACGGGGTGAGCTGTCCGTGTCACGTCTGGCCGCGGCGTACCCGATGACCTTCGCCGCGGTACAGAAACACGTCACGGTGCTGGAGCGGGCCGGTCTCGTCACCAAGGAGCGACGCGGACGGGAGCAGCTCGTGCGCACCGATCCCGACGCGGTGGGCCGCGCGCGGCGGGCACTCGACGAACTGGAGTCCGCCTGGCGGGCCCGGGTGGACCGGATGTCCGGTCTGCTCGCGGACGACGCCGGCCGGGACGCCGGTCCCGCCGCCCCGGCCCCCGACGACAGGACGAGGAAAGGACCGGACAGATGACTGTCACCAGCGTGGACAAGAACGTCGACGCCCTCACCCTCACCGTCATCGCCGACTTCACCGCCCCGGTGGAGCGGGTGTGGCAGCTGTGGGCCGACCCGCGGCTGCTGGAGCGCTGGTGGGGCCCGCCGAGCTACCCGGCGACCGTCGAGGAGCACGACCTGACGCCCGGGGGCGGCGTGAGGTACTACATGACCGGCCCGGAGGGCGAGAGGTACGGCGGCTGGTGGCGGGTCGCCTCGGTCACGCCGCCGACCACCCTGGAGTTCACCGACGGCTTCTCCGACCAGGAGGGCAGGCCGAACCCCGAGATGCCGACCACCGCGGTACGGATGACGCTCACCGGGCACGACGGCGGTACGCGCATGGAACTGCGGTCCGCCTTCGACACCCGGGAGCAGATGGAACAGCTGGCGGAGATGGGCATGGTGGAGGGGATGAGCCAGGCCATCGGCCAGATGGACGGCCTGCTGGCGGGCTGAGACCCGCGCCGGTGCGGCCGGGACGCGGGCCGGCGCGCCCTCCGTCCCGGCCGCCGAACGGCTACCTGCGCCAGGGTCCCGTCACGGCGAACGTGGTGCCGGGCGTGTAGCAGTTGACGTACATCGTGCGGCCGTCCGGCGAGAAGGTGACGCCGGCGAACTCGCCGTACTCCGGTTCCTCGGCGGTCCCGGTGTTCTGGCGGTTGCGGGCCATCGCGTAGACCTCGCCGCGCCGGGTGACGCCGTAGACGTGCTGGGCGCCGTTGCCGTCCTCGCAGACCATCAGACCGCCGCCGGGCGCGAGGCAGATGTTGTCCGGTGACTCGCCGGGCAGTTGGACGTCGGTGTCCGGGCCGAAGACGATCACCAGGGTGAGGCGGCGCCGGTCCGGGTCGTAGCGCCAGATCTGCCCGTAGTGGTCGCCCGCCGAGCCGTCCGCGCTGCGGGCGAAGGACGACACGAAGTACACCGAGCTGCCGCCCCAGTAGCAGCCCTCCAGCTTCTGGGCGTGGGTGATGCCCTTCGGGCCGAAGTCCTGGTGCCGGATCGGGGTGGTGACGGCCTGCGGGTCCGGTACGTCCACCCACTCGATGCCGTCGAACCGGGCGCCCGTCTCCTGGATCGAGGACAGGTCGGGCACCCCGGGCACCCGCATCGCCTGGAGCCGGCCGCCCGCGCGCAGGGAGCCGGTGCCGCCCAGGGGCTTCTCGGGCAGGAACCGGTAGAACAGGCCGAAGGGCCGTTCGAAGGCGTCCTCGGTCTCGTAGACGACACCCCGCTTCGGGTCGACGGCGATCGCCTCGTGCTGGAAGCGGCCCATCGCGGTCAGCGGTACGGCACCCGTGCGGCGCGGGTCGGCGCCGTCCACCTCGAAGATGTAGCCGTGGTCCTTGGTGTAGCCGCTGGTGCCCGCCTTGTCCTCGGTCTCCTCGCAGGTCAGCCAGGTGCCCCAGGGGGTCGGACCGCCCGCGCAGTTCACGGCCGTACCGGCGATCGCGACCCGTTCCGACTCGACCCGGCCGCGGGAGTCCAGGGTCAGCACCGTGCAGCCGCCCTTGCCCGCCGGATCGTAGGTCAGACCGTCGATCACCGGGACGGGGACCCGGCCGGTGGCGCGGTTCTCGTGGTTGCGGACCAGATGGACGCGGCCGTGTCTGCCCGCGAAGGCGGCCATGCCGTCGTGGTTGGAGGGGACCGGGCCCTCGCCGGAGCGCAGCGGGTCGCCCTCGCGGGAGAGCACCCGGTAGCGGAAGCCTTCCGGCAGGTCGAGCAGTCCGTCGGGGTCGGGGAGCAGCGGGCCGTAGCCGCTGTGGCCGAGGTCCTGGGCGGTGGCGGTGCCGGTGAAGAGTTCGGAGAGGGCGCCGGAGAAGGCGATGCCGATGCCCACGGCACCGGAACGGGCGAGCAGCTGACGGCGCGTCGTGGGGGAGCCGGTGGTGGATCCGGATTCTGGCATGGGGAAACCTTCCTGCTGGCGGACAGGAACTGTGACCAGCCGTGTCTATCACCTGGGGCGGGTCCCGGGAACCACGCGCGTAGCTCGTGTCACGGGCCGGTGGGGTGGCCGTGGGACTCCCCGCGGGCTTCCACCTCGCGGTCCTGGGGTGACTGCTGGGCGGCCCGTTCCAGGAAGCGCAGCAGCTCCACCGGGAAGGGCAGGACGAGGGTGGAGTTCTTCTCGGCGGCGACCGCGACGATGGTCTGCAGCAGGCGCAGCTGGAGCGCGGAGGGTGTCTCGGCCATCTGCTGGGCGGCTTCGGCCAGCTTCTTCGACGCCTGGAGCTCGGCGTCGGCGTTGATGACCCGGGCCCGGCGTTCACGGTCGGCCTCGGCCTGGCGGGCCATGGACCGCTTCATCGTGTCGGGCAGGGAGACGTCCTTGATCTCGACCCGGTCGATCTGCACGCCCCAGCCCATCGCCGGGCTGTCGATCATCAGCTCCAGACCCTGGTTCAGCTTCTCGCGGTTGGACAGCAGATCGTCGAGGTCGCTCTTGCCGATGATCGACCGCAGCGAGGTCTGCGCCATCTGCGAGACCGCGAACCGGTAGCTCTCGACATTGATGATGGCCGCCGCCGCGTCGACGACCTTGAAGTACACCACCGCGTCGACGCGCACGGTCACGTTGTCCCGGGTGATGCCCTCCTGGGCCGGCACCGGCATCGTGACGATCTGCAGGTTGACCTTCCGCAGCCGGTCCACACCGGGCACGACGAGGGTGAAACCGGGCGGACGCGCATCGCCGTACAGCCGGCCGAGCCGGAAGACCACCCCGCGCTCGTACTGCTTGACGACCCGCGCCGCCGCGACGAGATACACGGTGCCCGCGGCGCCGACGGAGACGGCCGCGGTGAGCAGCTCCTGGAGCATGACGACCTCCCGTCCAGAGGTCCGCTGCGAACGCTTTCGTCCGCTCTTGCCACGATAGGCCCGCGGTTCGCGCACGGCCATGCCTCAGGCGCAGGTGCGCAGGGCCGCCCCGACCGCACGGCGCCCGTGCGGTCGGGGCGGCCCCGGGGCGCTAGCCCGCTGTGACCGGGGAGTCCTCCTTCTTACGTGTCGCTGCCACCGTGCATGCGGTGAGTCTCACCGGCTCCGTGCCCGGCGTGCTGTGCCGTTCGGCCCAGTTCGTCAGGGCCGTGTGGCAGGCGTGGTCCAGGTGGTGGAGGCCGCTGAGGTCCAGTTCGAGGGGGCGGTCCTGGGGGAGCGCCTCCAGGGTGTCGAGGATCTTCGGCAGCCGCAGGAACGTCGCGTTGCCCGACAGGTACACCTGGATCGGACCCGCGCCCTTGTCTATGACCTCCAGCTTCGCCTGCGAGGCCTCCCAGGCGGTCTTGACGACCGACAGGGCCAGACCGATCAGCACGCCCTCGAACATGTTCACCACGACGATCGACACGGCGGTGACCACCAGGATCAGGGCCTCGCCCCGGTGCCCGCGCCACAGCGAGACGATCTGGCGGAACGGGATCAGCTTCCAGCCCGCGTGGACCAGGATGCCGGCCAGCGCGGGCAGCGGGATCAGCGCCAGCGCGGACGGCAGCAGCGCGGCGAACAGCAGCAGCCATACGCCGTGCATCACCCGGGACGCCTTGGTCCTGGCGCCCGCCTGGACGTTGGCCGAGCTGCGCACGATGACCGCGGTCATCGGCAGCGCGCCGAGAACCCCGCAGACCGTGTTGCCCGCGCCCTGCGCGATGAGCTCCTTGTTGTACTGGGTGCGCGGACCGTCGTGCAGTCGGTCCACCGCGGCCGCGCTGAACAGGCTCTCGGCGGAGGCGATCAGGGTGAAGGCGACGATCGTGCCGAGGATGCCGATGTTCGCCAGTTCGCCGAAGGCGTCCCCGCCGGGCGGCTGAATGGCGTCGAACAGTCCCTGCACCTCGACCGTCGCGACGGGTATGCCGAACGCGAGGGTCACCGCCGTCGCCAGCAGGACCGCCGCGAGCGCGCCGGGGACGGCCTTGGCCGGTCCCGGCATCCGACGCCACAGCACCATCACCATGACGGTGCCCGCGCCGATCGCGAGTGAGGCGAGCGCCTCGGTGCTGCCGAGTGCGTCCGCGGCGGCACCGGGCAGCCCCAGGATCTTGTCGAGACCGGAAGCGGGTGCCTCCAGCCCGGCCGCCGCATACAGCTGGCCCGCGATGAGCACCAGACCGATACCGGCCAGCATGCCCTCGACCACCGACAGCGATATGGCGCGGAACCAGCGCCCGAGCCGCAGGGCGCCCATGGCCAGCTGGAGCACTCCGGCGGCCAGCACGATCACGCCGAGCGCGGGCAGTCCGTAGGTGTCGACCGCCTCGAAGACCAGGACGGTCAGTCCGGCGGCCGGCCCGGACACCTGGAGGCTGCTGCCCGGCATCATGCCGGTGATCAGCCCGCCCACGATGCCCGTGACCAGGCCGAGTTCGGCCGGGACACCGGAGGCGACGGCGACGCCCACGCAGAGCGGGAGGGCGACGAGAAACACCACGAGCGAGGCGGCGAAGTCCTGCCGCAGATGGGGGAACTTGGTCACGGCGGTGCTCACAGCGCTTCGAACGCGTCGCTGTCGGCGCGGTGTTCGCGCACGGCTCCGGTGTGCACCTCGTAGTACCAGCCGTGCAGCCGGAGCCGGCCCGCGGCCAGCCGTTGCTCGACGCACGGGTACGAGCGCAGTCGGAGCAGCTGGGCCAGCACGTGGTGCTGTACCGCCTCCGCGCAGGCCGGGTCCGCCACGTCGGCCGACGCGGGCTGGTCGGCGGCGTGCGCCAGCCAGTCGCGCACGGCCGGTACGGCCTCCAGGTCGTCGCCGCGCACCAGCGCGCCGATGGCACCGCAGTGGGAGTGGCCGCAGACCACGATGTCGGTCACGCCCAGCACCTCCACGGCGTACTCGACGGTGGCCGCTTCGGCGGTGGGGCGCTCGGAGGTGTACGGCGGGACGATGTTGCCCGCGGTGCGCAGCTCGAAGAGCTCGCCGGGCCGGGCGCCCGTGATCAGGGCCGGTACGACCCGGGAATCGGAGCAGGTGATGAACAGGACGTCGGGGGATTGCCCCTCGGCGAGGCGGGCGAACTCCTCAGGGCGCTGTCCGAACGTACGGGCGTTGTCGATGAGGGGTTGCATCTGGTGTTTCCTCCTGGCGCGCGTGGGGGCGCGTCGGACGGGCATGACAGGGACGGGTACTACTGACCCATGGCCCTTGCTTTACGGGCCGTATGCGCGGATGCGAAGACTGCGAGGGATGCGAAGAGTGAAGCGAAGGTAAAGCGACAGCGAGGGCCGAGGGTGTGGCCACAGTCGCCGGACCTGGAACATACGTCTCCCTCAAGGCGGTTCACGCCTCTTCCGCAGACCAATCATTGGTCAATGGATGGTCAAGAAACAAGTTAACCCTGCAAAGTCCTTTGCAGGGTTAACTTGGTGTTTCGCGAGGAAGAGAGCCTGAAAAGAAAGGGTGTGCTGGCGTGAACCCGCCCTTGACCGGCGGGGGTTGTATCGGGTAAGAGGCGCCCGGATCAGGGGGCTTCGGCGAGCCGTCCCGCGTCCCGGGCCAGCGCGGTGAGCCGCGAGATCGCCCGGAAGTACTTCTTGCGGTAGCCGCCCTTCAGCATCTCCTCGCTGAACAGCCGGTCGAACGGCAGCCCCGAGGCGAGTACGGGCACCTCGCGGTCGTAGAGCCGGTCGGCGAGGACGACCAGCCGGAGCGCGGTCGACTGGTCCGGCACCGGCCGCACACCCGTGAGGCACACCGCGCTGAGCCCGTCGGTGAGGGCGCCGTAGCGGCTGGGGTGCACCTTCGCGAGGTGCTCCAGCAGGTCGGGGAAGGCGTCCAGCGAGGCGCCCTTGGTGCTGTGCGCGGTCCTGGTCACCAACTCGTCGGAGTAGGGCGGCGGTGCCTCGGGCAGACCGCGGTGGCGGTAGTCCTCGCCGTCGATGCGCAGGGCGCGGAAGTGGGCCGACAGACCCTGGATCTCGCGCAGGAAGTCCGCCGCCGCGAACCGGCCCTCGCCGAGCTTGCCCGGCAGCGTGTTCGAGGTGGCGGCGAGCGCGACGCCCGCCTCGACCAGCTTGCCGAGCAGGGTGGAGACGAGCACGGTGTCGCCCGGGTCGTCCAGCTCGAACTCGTCGATGCACAGCAGACGGTGCCCGGAGAGGGTCTTCACCGTCTGCTGGAAGCCGAGGGCGCCGACCAGGTTGGTCAGCTCCACGAAGGTGCCGAACGCCTTGAGCGAGGGCTCGGCCGGGGTGGCGTGCCACAGGGAGGCCAGCAGGTGGGTCTTGCCGACGCCGTAGCCGCCGTCCAGGTAGACGCCGCGCGGGCCGGCCGGTGTCTTCTTCGGCGCCTTGCCGAAGCCGAACAGCCCGCGCCTGCCCGAGCCGCCGGACGCCGCCCCGTCGAGGCCCGTCGCGAAGCCCTCGAGGACGCGCACCGCCTCGGTCTGGCTCGGCTGGTCCGGGTCCGGCATGTACGTGGCGAAGCGGACCGCGTCGAACCGCGGAGGCGGCACCATCTCGGCGACGAGCCGGTCCGCGGGGACATGCGGCTCGCGGGCACACAGGGACAGCGGGGCCACGTCCACTGGGGGACCGGGACGGGAGGCGGCGGAGGAGGACGACACGGTTCCCCATGCTACGGGGCGTGGAACACTGCACGACATGCGACGCCTGTTCCCCGTGACCGACGTGACCGACGAAACAGCAGCTCCCGCCGGGGAGGCCGGGACGCCCGGTGGAGAGCTCCGCGAGTGGAGTCCGGCCGAGCTGGCCGCCGCGTACGCCTACCCCGAGCGGGCGCGCGAGGGACGGCAGCCGTGGCTGCGGGCCAACATGGTGTCCACCCTCGACGGGGCCGCACAGCACGAGGGCCGTTCGCAGCCCATCTCCTGCGCGGCCGACATGCGGATCTTCGGTGTGCTGCGGGCCCTCGCGGACGTGGTGGTCGTCGGCGCGGAGACGGTACGGCAGGAGGGCTACCGTCCGGCACGCGCGCGTGCCGAGTTCGCGGCGGCGAGGGAGGCCGCCGGGCAGGGGCCGGCGCCCGTGATCGCGGTGGTGACGGCGAGTCTGGACCTGGACTTCACCCTGCCGTTGTTCACCTCGCCCCTGGCGCCCACGCTGCTCCTGACCGGTGCCGGGGCCGCCCCGGAGCGCGTCGCCGCCGCCGAGCGGGCGGGCGCCCGGGTGGTGACCGCCGGGGAGGGGGCCGGGGTGGACCCCGCGCGGGCGGTGCGTGCCCTCGCGGGCCTCGGGCACACCCGGCTGCTGACCGAGGGCGGCCCGCGGCTGCTGGGCCAGATGGTGGCGGCCGGGGTCCTGGACGAGCTGTGCCTCACCGTCGCTCCGCTGCTGACCGCCGGTGACGCGCAGCGCATCGCCGGTGGACCCTCGGTGACACTTCCGCGGCGTTTCACGCTGAAGTCGATGTTGGAGGAAGACGGTTTCCTGTTCACGCGGTATCAGCGGACCTGAGCGGACTCGTTGGGGGGTGTCCGGAGGTTTTCGGCCATGTCCGGGAAGGCATCCGTGATGACCGCCGGTCCGGTGATCGGCGGAACCCATCCGTCCGCTGGGTGCGGCGACGGGCAAGACTGAATCCGGCAGTACCCGTGCGAACACGGGGCAGGATGGTTTCCGCAGGGCCCGGCTCGGCCCACGGAGCAGAGGGCCCGCGGGTCCTCCGAGGAAAAGGGGCGCCAGGTGTTCACAAGCGTACTGATGATCGAGAAGGCCCTGACGTCCGCCGACGTGGAGTTCGTCACCACCTTGCACGGCGACGAGCCGGTCTCCTTCCACGTGCTGCTCCAGCCGCGCGGCGAGCAGGCCGACCGGCTGCTGAGGGCCATCGACGACGTCGCGCTCGGTGAGCTCGACGAGGCCGTCCGCGAGGGTGAGACCCCCGAGGGCGAGGAGGCCACGAGCATGGGGGAGCGGGCCCTGGAGGTGTCCCTGCAGGCCCTGCGCGCCACCGGCGACGAGGCCGACGGCCGCCTCGTCGGGAACCACCCCCTGGACGCGCTGAAGGCCATGGTGGAGGAGGTCGAGGCGGACGAGGTGATCGTCCTGACCGACCCGCACTACGTGGAGGAGTTCTTCCACCGGGACTGGGCCTCCCGGGCCCGGCACAAGGTCGGGGTGCCGGTGCTGAAACTCTTCTCCCACAGCAAGGCATAGGCTGGGGCGGCGCCTTCCCGCGAGGGCGCGAAGACCGCCGTCCCGCTCGTCGTACCACTGGGAGAACACGCATGGCACCCGGCCTTCCTACCGCCATGGACCGACCGCACTTCATCGGCATCGGCGGCGCCGGGATGTCGGGCATCGCCAAGATCCTCGCGCAGCGGGGCGCCAAGGTGGCCGGGAGCGACGCCAAGGACTCCGCGACCGCCGACGCCCTGCGCGCGTTCGGCGCCACCGTGCACATCGGTCACGCCGCCGGGCACCTCGCCGACGACGCCAGCTGCGTGGTCGTGTCCTCCGCGATCCGCGAGGACAACCCCGAGCTGGTGCGGGCGGCCGAGCTGGGCATCCCGGTGGTGCACCGCTCCGACGCCCTCGCCGCCCTGATGGACGGCCTGCGGCCGATCGCGGTGGCCGGCACCCACGGCAAGACCACCACCACCTCCATGTTGGCCGTCTCCCTGACCGAGCTGGGCCGCGAGCCGTCGTACGCGATCGGCGGCGACCTGGACGCCCCCGGCTCCAACGCGCTGCACGGCGAGGGCGAGATCTTCGTCGCCGAGGCGGACGAGTCGGACCGCAGCTTCCACAAGTACGCGCCCGAGGTCGCGATCATCCTCAACGTCGAGCTGGACCACCACGCCAACTACGCGTCCATGGAGGAGATCCACGAGTCCTTCGAGACGTTCGTCGGCCGGATCGTGCCCGGCGGGACCCTGGTGATCTCGGCGGACCACGAGGGGGCCCGTGAGCTGACGCGGCGACTGGACGGTTCGGTGCGGACGGTGACGTACGGCGAGGCGGCGGACGCCGACGTGCGGGTGCTGTCGGTCGTCCCGCAGGGACTGAAGAGCGAGGTGACCGTCGAGCTGGACGGCGCCCCGCTCACCTTCACGGTGTCGGTACCCGGCCGGCACTACGCGCACAACGCGGTGGCCGCGCTCGCCGCGGGCATGGCGCTCGGCGTCCCGGCCGCCGAGCTGGCCCCGGCGCTGGCCGCGTACACCGGGGTCAAGCGGCGCCTCCAGCTCAAGGGCGAGGCCGCGGGCGTGCAGGTCATCGACTCCTACGCGCACCACCCGACCGAGATGACCGCCGACCTGGAGGCGATGCGCGCCGCCGCCGGGGACGGCCGCATCCTCGTCGTCTTCCAGCCGCACCTGTTCTCCCGCACCCGGGAGCTGGGCACGGAGATGGGCCAGTCCCTGTCCCTGGCCGACGCCTCGGTGGTGCTCGACATCTACCCGGCCCGCGAGGACCCGATCCCCGGCGTCACCAGCGAGCTGATCATGGAGGCAGCGCGGGCGGCCGGCGCGGACGTGACGGCCGTCCACGACAAGGCGGAGATCCCCGGGGTGATCGCGGGAATGGCGAAGCCCGGTGATCTCGTTCTCACCATGGGAGCGGGCGACGTCACCGACCTCGGCCCGCGCATCCTGGACCGTCTGTCGAAGTAAGGGGCTGGAAGCTCATGCCGTACGACGTGGAGAAGCCGGACGAGCAGTGGCGCGCGGAACTGTCCCCGTCCGAGTACGCCGTTCTGCGCCAGGCGGCCACGGAACCCGCCTTCACCGGTGAGTACACCGACACCAAGACCGAGGGCGTCTACTCCTGTCGCGCCTGCGGCGCCGAGCTGTTCACCTCGGGCACCAAGTTCGAGTCGCACTGCGGCTGGCCGTCCTTCTACGACCCGAAGGACACCGACGCCGTGGAGCTGGTGGAGGACCGCTCGCACGGCATGGTGCGCACCGAGGTCCGCTGCGCCCGCTGCGGCTCTCATCTCGGGCACGTGTTCGAGGGTGAGGGGTATCCGACGCCCACGGACCAGCGGTACTGCATCAACAGCATCTCGCTGAGGCTGCGGTCCGCCGAGGGCTGATCGCCGTACCCGCTGCTCACCAGCCGGTGAGCAGCAGGTGGTTGAGGAGCAGGGCGAGGGCTGCCTGCCCGGCGAGCCAGGCACGCGGGCCGGGCAGGAAGGCACCGGCGGGCAGCAGCCAGAACGCGAAGGGCAGCCAGATGCGTTCCGTCTCCGCCTTGCTCATCCCGGACAGGTCGGCGATCAGCAGTGCGAGGAGCGCGGACAGCAGCAGCAGGCCGAGACGGGGAGCGGCGGTGCGGGTGAGCCGGGCGCGGCCCCGGATCAGCAGGCCGCCGCCCCTGCGCAGCCCGGCCACCGTCGCCGGACCGGTGATCAGCACCGCGCACGCGAGATTCGCCCAGATCCAGTACCCGTACGGCCGTACCCCGCCCGCCCCCTGGTGGTAGCGGGTGACCAGCAGCCGGTACGCCTCCCACCAGTCGAACCCCAGCGCGGTGAACACCACCGGCACGACCAGGAACCCGGCGAGCACATACGGCGGCGGCCGCAGCCGCCGCGTGCCCAGCAGCAGGACCGCCGCGCCGATCACCGCGAACAGCGTGAGCCCGTACGACAGATAGACGCTGAGCCCGAACAGCAGTCCCGAGCCGAAGCCGGTCCGGGCCGGCCGGTGCCCCGTCACGGCGAGGGCGAGCAGCGCGACGGCCCAGGCGGTGACCGCCGTGAAGAAGCCGTCGGCCGAGGTGCCCACCCACACCGCCGCCGGGGCCAGGACCAGGAAGGGCGCGGCGCGGCGGGCGAGCGACTCGTCGGCGAGCCGGCGTACGGCGACCAGGATCGCGACCGCCGCGGTGGTGCCGACGGTGATGACGAAGGCACCGGCCCACCCCCCGCCGCCCAGTCCGATCCGGTCGAGGACGACGAAGGTGAGGGTGGCGCCCGGAGGGTGCCCGGCGACATGGGCGGGCCAGTTGTCGGGGGTGTCGAGCAGGATGTGCCCGTTGAAGTCCCTCAGGGTGGCCGGGATGTCCCGGAAGCGGTCGACGACCCGCAGATACTCCTGCGCGGTGGTCAGCTGCCCGGCGACGCCCCGGGACCAGCCGTCGACCAGGGCGAGCGACCAGGTCCACGCCAGGGACGCCCCCCACACCGTGAGCAGCAGGGGCCGCCAGGACAGCCGGGCGGCCAGGGCGGGGCCGTACGCCACCACGGCGGCGGCGACGGTCAGCGCGGCCGGAGTGCCCGGGCCGGCGTGCGGCGCCCAGTCGGCCAGCAGCGGTGGCCGGTTCACCCGGAGCGTGCCGTGGCGGTCCTGGATCCAGGTGCCGATCAGAACGGCGGCCGAGACGAGCAGCGCGGCCGCCGCGACCACGCGGAGATCACGGGCGAGGCCGCTCGGGGCGGGGCGGGGAAGATCGCGGTTCACGCCGTCACGCTAGGCCGGGGAAGCTGCGGCGACTGGCTGACGAGGGCGGATGTCAGCGTTTCGTCATCGCTTGCGGACCCTCTCCCGGGGTGGTGCGGACCTACGGTCGGCACATGGCACGGTCATTCCTCCCCACCCGTCCCGGGCGTGGCCCGTTCTCACCGGACTTCTGGCGCAGCCCACTGCGCGGCCCCCGGTTCACCTCGGTGCTCGGGGTGGTCCTCCTCGCGGGCATCACGATCCTGTTCGTGACGGGACTGCTCTCGTACGCCGCGTACAACCCGGACCTGGCGCCGGTCAACGACAAGACCCCCGACAAGGGGATCCTCGGCTTCTATCTCTTCTCCTGGCCCACCGACCCGCCGTGGCTGTACCGGCTCACGCAGGGCGTCCACGTCACGCTCGGGCTCGCGCTGGTCCCCGTGCTGCTGGCCAAGCTGTGGTCGGTGGTGCCCAAGCTGTTCACCCTGCCGCCGGCCCGCTCGCTCACCCACGCCCTGGAGCGGATCTCCCTGCTGCTCCTCGTCGGCGGCGCGCTGTTCGAGTTCACCACGGGCATCCTCAACGTCCAGCTCGACTACGTCCTCCCCGGCTCCTTCTACCCGCTGCACTTCTACGGCGCCTGGGTGTTCTTCGGCGCGTTCGTCGCCCACGTGGTGCTGAAGGCGCCGGTGGCGCTGCGCAATCTGCGGAAGATGCGGGAGGGGAGCGAGGGGAGTGAGGGGAGTGACGACGCGGCAGACGAGTTGGTGGCTCCGCGTCCCGACCGGCCGACCGTCTCGCGGCGCGGGGCGCTCGGGCTGGTCGGCGGCGGCTCGCTGCTGCTCCTGGCCACCTCCGCCGGGCGCAGCTTCGACGGGCCGCTGCGCGAGACCGCCGTCCTCACCCCGCACGGCGGCCCCGAACCCGGCTCCGGGCCCAACGCCTTCCAGATCAACAAGACGGCCGCCTACGCCGGGATCCGCGCCGCCGAGACGAGCGAGGAGGCGTGGCGGCTGGCCGTCAGGGGCCGCTCGGGCACCGTCCGGCTCAGCCGGGCGGACCTGCTCGGCATGCCGCTGCACAGTGCCGCGCTGCCCATCGCCTGCGTGGAGGGCTGGTCCACCTCCGACCAGTGGTGGCGCGGCGTACGGCTGCGGGACCTCGCGGCGCTCGTCGGCCACGACGACCCGGCCGACGTGTTCGTGGAGTCGCTGCAACGCCATGGCGCCTTCCGGCGCGCGGCGCTGCGCGCCAACCAGGTGGCCGACCCGCGGTCCCTGCTCGCCCTGTTCGTCAACGGCGAGGAGCTGACCCTGGATCACGGTCATCCGGCCCGGATCATCGTCCCCGCCGCTCCCGGCGTGCTCAACACCAAGTGGGTCGCCCGGCTGACCTTCGGCGACCTGTGAGGAGACCCGTTCCCGTGAGACGTTCCGTGCCGTACAGGATGGTCCGGCCCGTGCTCGGCAGCCCGTTCCACCTGCTCGTGCTGCTCTGCTCGTTCGCCCTCTGCGCGTACGCGGGGGTGCGGCTGCTCGACGGCGACTGGTTCATGGTCATGCTGTGGTTCGTGGGTGCGGCGGTGCTCCACGACCTGGTGCTGCTGCCGCTGTACGCGGCGGCCGACCGCGCGCTGGTCAAAGGCGCGGGCAGCCGGCGCAGGGTGTGGGTCCCTTACCTGCGGGTGCCGGCCGCCCTGTCCGGGCTGCTGCTGCTCGTCTGGTTCCCGCTGATCACCGGCAGGGTGTCGGAACGCTACGCCGGCGTCGCGGGCCTGTCGGCGGACGGCTTCCTGTCCCGCTGGCTGCTCGTCACGGCCGTACTCTTCGGCGGTTCGGCGGTGGTGTTCGCGGTGCGCCTGAGGCGGCGCCCGCCCGCTGACGACTGACGGCCGACGGCTGCCCGACGGCGCGCCGGTCCCGCGGACGAGGGCCCGCGCACCGTCGGGCGCGGGGGCCGGCGCACCTCACGGGCCACCGCGGCGCCCGGCGCCCGGCACCCTGCGGGTCGGGCTCCCGCACTCTGCGGCGCCCGGCGCCCGGCACTCTGCGGGTCGGGCTCCCGCACCCTGCGGGGCGGGCGGCCCGGTCCCGGGCCGCACCCGGATGGTGCGGGTGCGGCCCTTTCCTGCCGGCCGGTCAGCCGCCCTTTCCGTCCCCCCTCTTGACGCCCCTTCCACGCCGGGCCCGCCTCGTCCCGCACGCGCTTGCGGCCGGCTCACCCGGCCCGGTGGGCGCCGCCGGCCGTCGTCCTGCCGGGCCGTGCGCGCGCTCCGGTCGCGCCGGGGCCGCGCAGCGCCACGAAGGAGCGCCCGCCCGTCGACCACTGCTCCTGGGCCCGCCAGCCGGCACCCCGCGCGCACCGCAGCAGCGCCGGGGTGCCGAGGCGGGCCCAGGGGAAGGGGGCGCCGGGGGTGCCGTGGGCGTCGGTGACGTGGACCAGGGCGCGTTCGTCGACGTCCGGGTACGGCACCGTCTCGACGATCGTCAGGCCGCCCGGTGCGAGGAGCCGGGCCAGCCGCTCCAGCAGGGCGCCCGGGTCGCCGCCGATGCCGATGTTGCCGTCCAGGAGCAGGGCGGTGCCCCAGCCGCCGGTGCCGGGCAGCGGGTCGAAGACGGAGCGGAGCAGCGCCTGCCCGCCCCGCCGGACCGTGTGCTCCACCGCGGCCTCGCTGACGTCGATGCCGAGCGCGCGGCGGCCCTGGGCGCCCAGGGCCGCCACCAGCCGCCCCGGCCCGCAGCCCACGTCCAGCACCGTGCCCTCGCAGCGCCGCAGCACCTCCAGGTCCGCCGCGTCGGCCTCCGCGCACCAGCGTTCCACGTCCAGCGGCAGCAGCCATCCGTCGGCCCGGCGCAGGAACAGCGGGCCCCGGCCGGTGTGCAGGGCGTCGGCGTAGGGATCGGCGGACCAGGCGTGTCCGGCGGACGCAACGATCCGTTCCGTGGTCCGTTGCCGCCCGACGCGTGCGTTCGTCGCCGCCCGTGCCCCGCTCACCGGCGCGCCGCCGTCAGCCGGGCCAGCCGCGCGGCGAACCGTCCGCCGGGCGCCGCACCGGCGACCACCGCCGCGTCGTACGCCGTGTCCACGTCCCGCAGCAGCGGCAGTTCGCGCACCCGCAGATGGGCGAGCCGCCGCCGTTGCGCGGCCCCCGTGTCCGGGGCCGACATGGGGACCCCGCGCAACAGCCCCGGGTCGGGTTCGGCCAGCCCGAGCGCCCAGAAACCGCCGTCCTCGGCGGGGCCGAAGTACGCGTCGCAGTCCGCGAAGTCCACGGTGAGCAGCCCCGGCGTCACCTGGGGCGTGTCCATGCCGATGAGGAGGGCGGGTCCGTCGCACCCGGCGAACGCCGCGGCCAGCCGCTCGTCGAGCCCGCCCGCGCACTGCGGCACGACCTCGACGCCGTCCGGCAGCCAGGGTCCCGGCGCCCCGTCCAGCACCAGCACCCGGCGCCGCGCGGGCGTACGCGCCACCGCGTCCAGGGTGTCGGCGAGCGCGGCCTCGGCGAGCCCCGCCGCCTCCTCGGGGGTGAACGGCGGGGACAGCCGGGTCTTCACCCGGCCCGGGCGGGGCTCCTTGGCGATGACGAGCAGCGTCACGGGCGCCGGCCCCGGCGTCACGACACCGCCCCTTCCCGCGCGGGCGACTCCTGGAGCACCCGGCTCATGTCCCGTACCGTCTGGAAGGTGCCGCGCCAGGTACCGGTCACCTTGGAGGCGCCGGTGCGCGGCGCGTACGGGACGTCGTGCTCGGTGATCCGCCAGCCGGCGTCGGCGGCGCGCACCACCATCTGGAGCGGATAGCCGCTGCGCCGGTCGGTCAGCTCCAGGGCGAGCAGGTCCGCGCGCCGGGCGGCCCGCAGCGGACCGAGATCGCGCAGCCGCAGTCCGGTACGGCGGCGCAGCAGCCGGGACAGGGCGAGGTTGCCCGCGCGGGCGTGGACCGGCCAGGCCCCGAGCGACCGGGGGCGGCGCCGCCCCAGCACCAGGTCGGCCCGACCGGCCCGGACCTCGCGCACGAACGGCAGCAGATCCGCCGGGTCCAGCGAGGCGTCGCAGTCGCAGAAACACACGATGTCGGCCGTGGCGGCCGTCAGCCCGGCATGGCAGGCGGCGCCGAAACCGCGCCGCCCCTCGTGCACGACGGTCGCGCCGAGCTCGCGGGCGATGCGGTCGGAGCCGTCCGTGGAGCCGTTGTCCACGACGAGGGCGCGCCAGCCGGGCGGAACGCGTTCCAGAACCCACGGCAGCGCCGCGGCCTCGTCGAGACAGGGGAGGACGACGTCCACGGACGGCGGGTCCGGTTCCGGGGCGGGGGAGGAGGTGGTCACGGCTCTCACCCTACGAACGCGAACCTCGCATACCGGACATCGGCTTCTTACGGAACGCGGACGTCGGCGGCCGGCCGCGCCGCTCGCGCGCGCGTGGTGCGAGGCTGGCCGCATGGAGCAACGACCACCGCACGCCGAGGCCGGAGCCCGGGTCCTCGTCGTCGACGACGACCCCACCGTCGC
Source organism: Streptomyces griseoloalbus (assembly GCA_014650015.1). Classification (GTDB taxonomy): domain Bacteria; phylum Actinomycetota; class Actinomycetes; order Streptomycetales; family Streptomycetaceae; genus Streptomyces; species Streptomyces griseoloalbus. The sequence goes on along the minus strand of BMUD01000009.1, from coordinate 219,089 downwards.
CGAGATCGTCACGGGCTACCTCGACCGCGCCGGGTACGTCGTCGACCGGGCCGGTGACGGGCCCGACGCGCTCGCCCGCGCGGCGGCCCACTGGCCGGACCTCGTCGTTCTCGACCTCATGCTCCCCGGCATGGACGGCCTGGAGGTGTGTCGCCGGATGCGCGGCCACGGGCCGGTTCCGGTCATCATGCTCACCGCGCGGGGCGACGAGGACGACCGCATCCTCGGCCTGGAGGTCGGCGCCGACGACTACGTCACCAAACCGTTCAGCCCGCGCGAACTCGTCCTGCGCGTCGAGTCCGTACTGCGCCGCGCCCGTCCCGCCCCGGCCGCGTCCGGTGCCCTGCGGGCGGCCGGCCTCTCCATCGACCCCGCCGCCCGCCGGGCCACCAAGAGCGGTGCCGAACTCGCCCTGACCATCCGTGAGTTCGATCTCCTCGCCTTCTTCCTGCGCCATCCCGGGCGGGCCTACGCGCGCGAGGAGCTGATGCGGGAGGTGTGGGGCTGGGACTTCGGCGACCTGTCCACCGTGACCGTCCATGTGCGGCGGCTGCGCGGCAAGGTCGAGGACGATCCGGCCCGGCCCCGGCTCATCCAGACGGTGTGGGGCGTCGGCTACCGCTTCGACCCCTTCGCCGGGGCCGGAGAGGAGTGAGCCGTGCGTGACACGCTTCTCATCGCCCTGTTCGCCTTCCTCGGCGCCGCCGCGGCCGGCCTGCTCGGCGCCTGCGTCCTGCTGCTCATCCGGCGCCGGTCGCTGACCGCGCACCTCGCGGTCGTCTCCGGGGTCGCGGTGTCGGCGATGCTCGCGGGCACCCTGGCCGTCGCCCAGGCCATGTTCCTCTCGGCGCACGACCTGACCGTGGTGACGACGGTCGTCGCCATGGCCGCCGTGGTCTCCACGGTCACCGCGCTGCTGCTGGGCCGCTGGGTCGTCGCCCGCAGCCGGGACCTGGCGCTCGCCGCCCGCTCCTTCGGCGACGGCGGGGCCTTCGCCGCGCCCGACGGCCCGTCCACCGCCGAACTCGCCGCGCTCAGCCGCGAGCTGGAGGCCACCAGCGTCAAGCTCGCCGAGTCCCGGGACCGCGAACGGGCCCTGGAGTCCTCCCGGCGGGAACTCGTCGCCTGGATCTCCCACGACCTGCGTACCCCGCTCGCCGGACTGCGGGCGATGGCCGAGGCGCTGGAGGATGGTGTCGCCGCCGAACCCGACCGCTACCTGCGGCAGATCCGCACCGAGGTGGAACGCCTCAACGACATGGTCGGCGACCTCTTCGAGCTCTCCCGCATCCACGCGGGCGCGCTGACCCTCTCGCTCTCCCGGATCTCCCTGTACGACCTGATCGGCGACGCCCTCGCCGGCGCGGACCCGCTCGCCCGCGAGCACGGCGTACGGCTCGTCGGCGACCGGGTGGAGCCGGTGCCGGTGGAGGTGGACGGGCGGGAGATGAGCCGGGTGCTCGGCAACCTGCTGGTCAACGCGATCCGCCGGACCCCGGCCGACGGCACGGTCGCCGTCACCGCCCAACGCTCGGCCCAGGGCGTGGTGCTGTCGGTGACGGACGGCTGCGGCGGCATCCCCGACGAGGACCTGCCCCGCGTCTTCGACACCGGCTGGCGCGGCACCCACGCCCGCACCCCGCCGGCCGGCGCGGGCCTCGGCCTCGCCATCGTGCGCGGCATCGTCGAGGCCCACCGGGGCAGCGCCACCGTCCGCAACGTCACGGGCGGCTGCCGCTTCGAGGTGACACTTCCCGCCGCGCAGGGGTGAATCAGTCCCCGCGCAGCCCCGCCGCCGCGAACTCCCGCATGCCCTCCTCGAAGTCGACCTCCGGCTCCCAGCCCAGCTCCGCCCGCAGCCGGGAGGAGTCCGCGGTGATGTGGCGCACGTCGCCCAGGCGGTACTCACCGGTGACCACCGGGTCCGGGCCGCCGTACGCGAGGGCGAGGGCGCGGGCCATCTCGCCGACCGTGTGGGGCGTGCCGCTGCCGGCGTTGTAGGCGGTCGCCGCACCCGCGTGCCGCTCCGCCTCCAGCGCGGCGACATTCGCCCGCGCCACATCCCGTACGTGGACGAAGTCCCGTCGCTGACCGCCGTCCTCGAAGACGCGCGGGGCCTCACCGCGGGCCAGCGCCGAGCGGAAGAAGGAGGCGACGCCCGCGTACGGGGTGTCACGGGGCATACCGGGGCCGTAGACGTTGTGGTAGCGCAGCGAGACCGCCGAGCCGCCCGTCGACCGGGCCCAGGCGGCGGCCAGGTGCTCCTGGGCCAGCTTGGTCGTGGCGTACACGGTGCGCGGATCGGCCGGGGCGTCCTCGCCGACGAGGCCCGGTTCGAGGCCCGCACCGCACACCGGGCAGGCGGGTTCGAACCGCCCGGCCGCCAGGTCGGTGACGGCCCGGGGCCCCGGCCGCACCACCCCGTGCCGGGGGCAGGCGTAGCGCCCCTCGCCGTACACCACCATCGAACCGGCCAGCACCAGCCGCCCCACCCCCGCCTCCGCCATCGCGGCCAGCAGCACGGCCGTGCCCAGGTCGTTGTGGGAGACGTACTCCGGGGCGTCGGCGAACCCGGTGCCGAGGCCGACCATCGCCGCCTGGTGGCAGACGGCGTCCACGCCGGACAGCGCGTCGCGCACGGCGCCGGGGGAGCGGACGTCCGCCGTCGGATCGGCGCGGACGTCGAAGACGACGGGCTCGTGCCCGCGCGCCCGCAGCGCCTCGACGACATGGGACCCGATGAACCCGGCACCGCCGGTGACCAGTACACGCATGCGCCCACGCTAGGCGCGCCCCCCGCCGGCCGGCGGGGCCGCGCCCGGCACGTCACCGGTCCGTAAGACGCGGGACCCGGCCCGCCGGGCACCTGACCGGTGGAACCGCCGACCCCGGCTCGCTCCGCCGCCTGCCGTCGGGAGCCGTGAGCCCTGCCCGGCGGGAGACGCTCCGGCGGGGTCCTCGATTCCCGCCGGCGGGGAGGTTGCCCGTCCGGCTGCTCGATTCCCGCTGGCGGGAAGGTCGCCCGTCCGGCTGCTCGATTCCCGCTCGCGGGGTGGCTCCCCGTCAGCAGCCGTGAGCGGCTGGCCCTAGCAGCCGGGATGCTCCGGGGCCGGGCCGCCATCCAGCGGCAGCCGTACGGTGAAGACCGTCGACCCCGGTTCGCTGCTCAGCGCGATGCCGCCGCCGTGCGCCCGCACCAGGGACCGGGCGACCGCGAGGCCGAGCCCGCTGCCGCCACGGTCGCGGCTGCGGGCCTTGTCGACCCGGTGGAAGCGGTCGAAGACCCGCTCCCGGTCCTCGGCCGGGACACCGGGGCCCGCGTCGGCGACCCGCACCAGCGCCGCGTCACCGGCGACCGTGACCTCCACCGACACCCGGGTGCCGGCCGGGGTGTGCACGGCGGCGTTGGTGAGCAGGTTGTCCAGCACCTGCCGGATGCGCTGCGGATCCAGCCGCAGTTGAAGGGCTGGTCGGTGCGGCGGGGCGCCGATCTGCTCGCGGCGGCCGGGGCACGGCGCTTCTGCCTCAACGCCGGCGGGGACGTGGTCGCCGCCGGCGGGCCCTGGCGCGTGGGTGTACGGCACCCCGAACACGCCGACCGGCTGTGCACCGTCCTGCACCTCACCGACGGTGCGGTCGCGACCTCCGCACGCTACGAACGCGGCGACCACATCCTCGACGGACGCACCGGCCGTCCGGCCACCGGCCTGCTCAGCCTGACCGTCGTCGCCCCCACCCTGACCGAGGCGGACACGGTCGCCACGGCGGCCTTCGCGCTGGGACGGGAGGGGATCGACTGGGCGGCCGCGCGCCCCGGCTGCGAGGTGTTCGCCGTGGACGCGGACCGGCGAGTGGTGCGGACCTCAGGGTTCCGCACGGCCGGTGCGCTGCGGGAACCGGCGGTGTGACCGTCCGCCGCCGAACATCCGGCCCGCCCGGCGGTGGAGGAGGCCCGCGCCTCGGGGCGGCGCGGGGGAGGCGGCGCAAGCGCCTGTCGTGACACCTCCCGCCCCGGCGGCTTCCGAAGCCCTCGCTCGCTCGCACGGCGCGGGCGCCGCAGGCCGCCGTGGCGACCGTGTCCGCCTCGGGCGGACGGCGGGAGACGACTCGACCGCCCCCGAACCCGCCTGCCCGGAGGCCGCCTGGGACACGCCGTCGACGGACGCCTGGAGCCGGACGCCGGCCATGCCCATGTGCTCGGCCATCGCCCGGTCCGCCGACACCCGTGCCGTCCGTTCGCCGGGGCGGCACGGGACCGCACCGCGCGCCGTGCCGCCGGGTGCTTGTCGGAGGCGGCGTCTAGACTCGACCGGCATAACTGCCTGCGCGACCTGGACCAGAAGCTTCCGCCACCCGAAGGGCAATCGGCGTCTTGATACGGATCGACTCAGTCACGAAGCGGTACCCGGACGGCACGGTGGCGGTCGACCGACTGTCGCTGGAGATCCCCGACCGCTCGATCACCGTCCTCGTCGGCCCCTCGGGCTGCGGCAAGACGACCACCCTCCGCATGATCAACCGGATGGTCGAACCCACCGAGGGCACGATCCTCCTCGACGGCGAGGACATCCAGGGACAACCGGTCACCACCCTGCGCCGGTCCATGGGGTACGTCATCCAGAACGCCGGGCTCTTCCAGCACCGCACGATCGTCGACAACATCGCCACCGTGCCCCGCATGCTCGGCTGGGGCAAGCAGCGGGCCCGGGAGCGGGCTGCGGAGCTGATGGAGCGGGTGGGGCTGGACACCGCGCTGGCCAAGCGGTACCCGTACCAGCTCTCCGGCGGCCAGCAGCAGCGCGTCGGGGTAGCGCGGGCGCTCGCCGCGGACCCGCCGGTGCTGCTGATGGACGAGCCGTTCTCGGCCGTCGACCCCGTGGTGCGCAAGGGGCTGCAGGACGAACTCCTGCGCCTCCAGGACGAATTGGGCAAGACCATCGTCTTCGTCACGCACGACATCGACGAGGCGATCAAACTGGGCACCATGGTCGCAGTCCTGCGCGAGGGCGGCCGGCTCGCCCAGTACGCGCCGCCCGCCGAGCTGCTGTCCGCCCCCGCGGACGGCTTCGTCGAGGACTTCCTCGGCGCCGACCGCGGCATCCGGCGGCTGTCGTTCTTCGCCTCCGCCGAACTGGACCTGACCACCGACGCCGTGGTCCCGGCCGACGCGACCGCCGAACGGATCGCCGCCGTGAAGGCCCCGCACCTGCTCGTGACCGACCCCGACGGCCGCCCGCTCGGCTGGGCCGAACGCACCGGCCTGACCGCCGGGGACATCGCCACCGACCGGCTGCTGCCGTTCGGGCGGCCGTTCGTACCCGGCACCGACTCCCTCCGGGTCGCCCTCGACTGCGCCGTGCTCTCGCCCACCGGCTGGGCCGTCGCCGTGGACGGCGGCGGCCGGGTGACCGGCGTCGTCTCCCAGCAGACCATCGGCGAGGCGATCCGCGCCGCCCACACCGAGAGCCGGGCGGACAAGGCCGGGGCCGGGGTCGCCGAGTGAACGGCTTCTTCGACATCCCGAGCGACCTCCAGCACAGCTGGGCCGGCCTGATCGGGCTGCACCTGCGGGAGTCGCTGCTGCCGGTGGCCGCCGGACTGCTGCTCGCGCTGCCGCTGGCCCAGCTGTGCGTGCGCTTCCGCTGGCTCTACCCGCCCGTTCTCGGCCTGACCACCGTGCTGTACGCCGTCCCCTCGCTGGCGTTCTTCGTCGTCCTCATCGACTACACCGGCCAGACCGAGCTCACCGTGATGATCCCGCTGGCCGTGTACAGCCTGGTGGTGCTGATCCCCGCCATCGTCGACGGGGTACGCTCGGTCCCGCAGGAGACCCTGGCCGCCGCCACCGCCATGGGCTTCGGTCCCGTACGCCGTTACCTCCAGGTGCAGTTGCCGATCGCCGCGCCCGCCATCATGGCCGGGCTCAGGGTGGCCACCGTGTCCAGCATCTCCCTGGTCAGCGTCGGCGCCCTGATCGGCAACCAGGGCGCCCTCGGCAACCTGCTGGCGGCCGCGCAGAAGTACGACCGGCCCGAACTCGCGGTGAACGCCGTGGTCACGATGGCCGTCCTGGCGATCCTGTGCGACGCCCTGCTGGTCCTGCTGCGGGTCCTGCTGACGCCGTGGATGCCGCGCGGCGCACACCGGAGAGCCGCCGCGCCGCGGGAACAGCTCACACCGGAGGGCGTGACCCGGTGAACATCCTCGACTTCGGCAACGCCTTCTTCAGCGACAGTGCCCACTGGCACGGCTACGACGGCATCCCGCAGCGCTTCTGGGAACACGTCCAGTACTCGCTGCTCGCCCTCGCCGTCGCCGCCGCGATCGGCCTGCCCGTCGGCCTGCTGACCGGCCACACCGGACGCGGCGGGAACGCGCTCGCCCTCATCGCCAACGCCGCCCGCGCCCTGCCCAGCTTCGGCCTGCTGGTGCTGGCCGTGCTCTCGATCGGCTTCGGCCTGCTGCCCGTGATGATCCCGCTGGTCGTCCTGGCCGTACCGCCGATCCTGGTGACCACCTACGAGGCGGTCCGCTCCGTCGACCCCTCCCCGGTGGACGCCGCCCGGGGCATGGGCATGCACGAGTCGCGGATCCTCCTCCAGGTCGAACTGCCGGTGGCGCTCCCGCTGATCCTGAGCGGCCTGCGCTCGGCGGCCATCCAGATCGTCTCCACGGCCACCATCGCCGCGTACGTCAGTCTCGGCGGCCTCGGCCGCTACATCGTCGACGGGCTCTACCAGCGGGACTACGAGAAGGTGGTCGGCGGCGCCACGCTGGTGGCCGTCCTCGCGCTGATCACCCTCGCCGTGTTCTGGGCGGCGGGACGCTTCGCGGTGTCGCCCGGGGTGCGCAGGCGCTGACGGCCGATCAGCCGGGCGACAAACCGTGACCAGGATGCTCTTGACTGACCGTAAAGCGGCTGGATTGGATCAGTGAATGACTTTTAGCACGAAGAGCAGCAGGTCCATCACGAGGCACACCGGCGCGGCGGCCGTCGCGCTCGCCGCCGCGGCGGCGCTGCTCGCGGGCTGTTCCTCAGACGACACCTCCGACAACCCCCTCGAGGGCGAGAAGGCCGAGGCGGGCACCGTCGTCGTCGGCTCGAACAACTTCGCCGAGAGCACCCTGCTCGCCGACATCTACGGCGAGGCACTCCGGGCCAAGGGCCTGGAGGTCAGCTACAAGCACAACATCGGCAGCCGTGAGACGACGTACGGCCTGATGAAGAACGGCTCCATCACCGTCCTGCCGGAGTACAACGGCTCGCTGCTCGCCTACCTCGACCCCGAGGCCGGGCAGGAGTCGGCGGATGCCGTGAACGAGGCCGTCAAGGCCGAACTGGACAAGAAGCTGACGCTCCTGGAGTCGTCGCCGGCCGAGAACAAGGACTCGGTCAGCGTCAACGCCGAGACCGCGAAGAAGTACGGTCTGACGTCCTCGTCCACCCTCGCGGACCTCAAGGACGTCGCACCGGAACTGGTGATCGGCGGCTCGCCCGAGTTCCAGACCCGGCAGCAGGGGCTCAAGGGCCTGGAGACCGTCTACGGCCTGAAGTTCGAGTCCTTCAAGGCGCTCGACGCGGGCGGCCCGCTGACCCAGGCGGCGCTCACCAGGAACACCGTGCAGGCCGCGGACATCTTCACCACCGACCCGACCATCCTCAAGGAGAAGTTCGTCGTCCTGAAGGACCCGGAGAACCTCTTCGGATTCGCCAACGTGACCCCGCTCGTCCACAAGGCGGGGCTCCCCCAGGAGGGCGTCGACGCCCTCGACGCGGTCTCCGCGAAGCTGGACACCGAGACCCTCCTCGACCTCGACGCCCAGGTGCAGCTGGACAAGAAGGACCCGCTGGACGTCGCCAAGGCCTGGCTGAAGTCGGCCGGTCTGGACTGACCCCTTTGGCGGGGTGCGGCCAACCGGCCGCACCCCGCGGGCACTCAGAGCGCCGGCGCCGCCTCGGCGATCAGCCGGTCGATCAGCGCGATCAGCACATCCCGGCACGAGTCCCGCTCCCGCGCGTCGCACAGCAGCACGGGCACGCCCTCCGGCAGCGTCAGCGCGTCCCGGATGTCCTCGACCGGGTACGGGTGCTCCCCGTAGAAGCCGTTGACGGCGATCACGAAGGGGATGCCCCGGCGCTCGAAGAAGTCGATCGCGGCGAAGCTGGACTTGGGTCTGCGCACATCCACCAGGACCACCGCGCCCAGGGCGCCCACGGCCAGGTCGTTCCACATGAACCAGAACCGCTGCTGCCCCGGCGTGCCGAAGAGATACAGCACGAGGTCGTCCGAGACGGAGATCCGGCCGAAGTCCAGGGCGACCGTGGTGGCACGTTTCTCCTCCACGCCCTCCAGGTCGTCGACGTCCAGGCCCGCCATGGTCAGCGGTTCCTCGGTACGCAACGGGACGATCTCGCTGACCGAGCCGACCATGGTGGTCTTGCCCACGCCGAAGCCACCGGCGATCAGGATCTTGACCGTGTCGGGTGCCGGACGGTCGGCGGACGCCTCAGCGATGGTGTCAGAGCCGGCCAAGGCCCTCCCTCACTTTCTGCAGCAGGTCCAGATCCGGGGTGGTGCGGTTGACGGGGTGCGGCGGGTGGGCGGTGATCCGGCCCGCCTCCAGCAGGTCGCACAGCATGATGACGACCACGCTCACCGGGAGGTCGAGACGCGCGGCGAGCTCGGCGACCGCGACCGGCCTGGCGCACAGCCGCAGGATCCGCGTGTGCTCGGGCTGCGTCCGACCCGCCGCCTGGGGCTGCGGATCCGCCGCCGTCACCGTCGTGATGAGCGTGAAGTCGGCGCGGCTGGGCCGGGTCCGGCCCCCGGTCAGGGTGAACGGCCGTACGAGCCGCCCCGCCGAGTCGCTTCCGCCCACCTCACACGCCGGGGTCGACGGCCGGACCGGCGGTGCCCCGCGGGGCCGCGCTGAGGTGCTCGCCGATCTTCTTCACCAGCATGTTCATCTGGTACGCCACCACGCCGACGTCCGCGCCCGGGCCGGTCAGCACCACCAGATGGGCGCCGGGACCGGCAGAGGTGAGGATCAGGTAGCTGTGGGCCATCTCGATGAGCGCCTGGCGCACCGGCCCGCCGCGGAAGTCCATGCTGACGCCCTTGCTGAGGCTCATCAGACCCGACGCGGTCGCCGCGAGGCGTTCCGCGTCGTCGCGCAGGAATCCGGTGGACTTGCTGACCACCAGCCCGTCCTCGGACAGCACCACGGCCTGGTTCACGTCGGCGACCCGTTCCACGAGTCCGGTCAGCAGCTGGTCCAGCTGGGTGTGGGTGGCGGGGATGGGGCGTGTCATGACGGTGATCCTTCGTGAGCGGTCGGCGGTCGCCGGTCGGCCGGCGGAGTCGGGAACCCTGCGGAGGCGGCGGGCACATACGCGGCCGCGTCGTACGGCGGTGCGGCCTCGTCGTCGGTGTCGTCGTCCCGTGCCTGGAGCGTGCCGCGCTGGAAGCCGGCGAGGGAGGAGGCGGCGCGTTCCGCGGAATAGTCCTCGCCGGAGTCGTCCTCGGCGTCCGGTGTGCTCTCCTCGCGCAGCTCGGCGGCCAGACTGGTCTGCGGCACCCGGCGGGGGAGCGGGGTGAGACCGTCCCGGCGGGGGGCCGGCACCGAGGCGGCCGGTGCGGGGGCGGTCCGGACGCCGGTCGCCGACCGGGACGTCGGGGTCTGCGTGCTCGCGCCGTCCCCCGCGCTCGCGGCGCTCTCCTCACGCCGGCCGCCCGCCGGGCCGTCGACCGCCGCCGGGGCCTCGGCGGCTCGGGTGTCCGCCGCCTCCCGGCCTTTGCCGGACGCCTGGTCCCGCACCACGATCTCGTGCGGGACCAGCACGATCGCCGTCGTCCCGCCGTACGGCGACGGGCGCAGGGTGACGGTGATGCCGTGCCGGTGCGCGAGCTGGGAGATCACGAACATGCCGAGCCGGAGGTCGTCGGCGAGCGCCACCACGTCGAACTGCGGGGGCTTGGCCAACTGGGCGTTGAGGGAGGCGTAGTCCTCCTCGGACATGCCGAGGCCCCGGTCCTCGATCTCGATGGCGAGGCCCTTGGCCACCATCGCCGCCCGCACCCCGACGGGGCTCGGCGCCGGCGAGTACACCGTCGCGTTGTCGATCAGCTCGGCCAGCAGATGGATCACGTCGGCCACCGCGGGCGGGGCGACGGACACCTCCTCCTCGGTGTGCACCTCGACCCGCTGGTACTCGGCGACCTCGCCGACGGCACTGCGCACGATGTCGATCAGCGCGACCGGTTCGCTCCAGGAACGGCCGGGGCGCTCGCCGCTGACGATGACGAGGTTCTCCTCGTAGCGGCGCAACTGGCTGGCCGTGGAGTCCAGTTCGTACAGCCCCTTGAGGACCTCGGGGTCGGTGTGCCGGCGTTCCAGCGCGTCGAGCTTGCTGAGCTGGAGATTGACCAGGTTCTGGCTCTGCCGGGCGATGCCCAGGATGACCTTCTGGAAACCGCGCCGGGTGTCGGCGAGTTCCACCGCGGTGTGGACGGCGGTGCGCTGCGCGGTGTTGAAGGCCTGGGCCACCTGGCCCAGTTCGTCGTGCCCGTAGTCCAGCGGGGTCGTCGCCGACTCCGCGTCGACCTTCTCGCCGCGCTCCAGCCGGGCCACCACATCGGGAAGCCGCTCCTCCGCCAGGCCGAGGGTGGCCATCCGCAGGCCGCGCAGCCGGCGGGACAGCGAACGGGTGATGCGCCAGGACAGGCCGACGCACAGCAGCAGCGCGAGCAGTCCGCCGGCGCTCAGGGAGGCGGCCTTCAGCAGCAGGCCGTGGGCCTCGTCGGCACTACGGGTGAGCAGCGCGTCGGTCTGCTGCCGGATCATGGTGGCGTACAGCGGGGAGACCCGGCTCACGGCGTCGTCCCACCGGTCCTTCAGGTCCGGCAGTTCGATGGTGCGGTCGTCGGCCGTGGCCCGGGTGGCGAGCACCTGGTCCTCGACCGCCTCCAGGGCACGCCACTCGGGGCTCCGCAGGATCCGCTCGGTCTGCGTCTTGGTCTCGCCGCGCAGGGAGGGCACGATCTGGTCCTCGATCAGCCAGCGGCGGGTGTGGACCAGCTCCGCGAAATCGGTCCAGCCCTGCTCGTCGAAGCTGCCGGACGGCCAGGCGAGGGTGAGCCGCGCGTTCTCCCGGGAGACCAGCTCCGCCGCGTGCTCCAGCGCGATCAGCGGTCCGGCCTGGGAGGTCAGGTCTCCGTCGTCGACCTGAGAGAGTTCCTGGAAGGCGTGGATCTGGTCGTCGATGATCGAGGTGTACTGGTCCAGCGCCTCCTCGGCGGTGATGTCGCTGGGGTTGTCCACCTGGCTACGGTAGTACTCCAGGCTGCCCACCGAGCCGAGCACCGAGTACATCTGGTCCGAGATGCGGGCAGGCGCCTCGGCGATGACGTCCGCCTTCCCGGCCAGCTTCGCCACCGCCTCGTCGGTCTTCCCGCGCTGTGCGTCGAGGGCGGACCGGGAGCTGTCCGGCTCGGCGAGCCACGCGGCGGTCAGCCTCCGTTCCTCCTGCAACGCGAGCGTGGCGTGTGTGCCCATCGCGCCGGTCGACCGGCTCAGTTCCGTCTGGGAACGCAGCTGCAGCCCCTCGGAGAACATCTGGATCGTCGTCAGGCCCCACATCCCGGCGAGGGTGACGCTGGGCACCAGCGCGAGGAAGAACAGTGAGAGACGAATGGAGCCGAGGCGGCGCCGGGCACCTGTCCGTGGAGACATCGTGGTCCTAGAACGGTCGGATGGTGGGGGAAGTACGCACAGGCCCGCCGGTCAGCGGGTTCCGGCGGCGGCGAACCCGGCGACCGAGGCCGCGTTGGTCTTCGTGACGAACGCCGGCCCGGTGAGAACGGGCGCGACCCCGCCGCCACTGATGTTGCCGTTTTCCTTGTACAGCCACAGCGCGTCCACGGCGAGATAGCCCTGCAGATAGGGCTGCTGGTCGACGGCGAACTGGACGTCGCCGGCGCGCACCGCGTCGACCAGGTCCTTGTTCAGGTCGAAGGTGGCGACCCGGGCCTTGCTGTCCGCCTCCTTCACCGCCTCGACCGCGGTGAGGGCGTAGGCCGCCCCGTTGGTGACGACCTCGTCGATCGTCGAGTCCTGGCGCAGCCGGGCCGTGATGATGCCGGAGACGGCGCGCATGTCGGTGCCGTCCACGTAGAGGTTCTCGGTCGTCCCGCCGAACGTCTTCTTCACTCCGGCGCAGCGGGCCTCCACGGCAACGTTGCCACGCTCGTGGACGACGCACAGGGCGTGCTTGGCCTTCAGATCGTTCAGCTTGTCGCCGACGGCACGGCCCGCGACGGTCTCGTCCTGCCCGAAGTACTCCAGCAGTCCCGCCGGCTTCCAGGCGTCGATACCGGAGTTGAGCCCGACCACGGGGATGCCCGCCTTGCGTGCCTCGCCGACCGGGCCCTTCATGGCCTGTGGCTTGGCCAGGGTCAGCGCGATGCCGTCGACGCCGTCCCGGATCGCGTTGCGGACCAGCTCCGCCTGCCCCGCCTCCTCCGGGTCGCTCACGTACGTCAGGTCGATGCCGTCCTTCTCGGCCGCCGCCTCGGCGCCGCGCTTCACCCGGTCCCAGAAGGCGTCGCCCTCGTCGCCGTGCGTGACCAGCGCGACCTTCATCCGTCCGGAGCCGGGCGCGCCCGCTGTGTCCGAGCCCGAGGAGTCGTCGTCCGTGCCGAGAACGGAACAGCCGGTCACCAGCAGACCGACGGCGGCTGCCAGGGCCGCCAGGCGGACGGTACGTCTCGGGTAGCGGGGGGACGGGGGGCGATTGTTCATGGGAAGTGCGGACCTCGCTGTGCGGCCGAGACAGAGCAGGGGGAGAGCACGGACGGAACCGCGGACGCGTGCGCCGACCGGGTGATTCTCACTGGGCCGGAGCCAACCCTGTGGGACCACTGGTCGTCAAGTGAACAGCCACTCGAAGTGAGAGGCTGCTGCCGCATTGTGATGAACCGTGATCCGAGGGGTGAGGCCGTCGGCGCCCGAACCGGATGGACGGTACGGGGCGGGCGGTTCGGCGCCACCGTCCCCCCGGGCGGCCGGCGACCCCGTGACCGGCGATGCGGGCATAGCGGTCCGTTCCTGGTCAACCCCTGTGCGTCGAGGGTGGGTTCCCGGCCGGATCGAGGGTTTCCCCCGTATCCCGCCGGGCTTCGCGCTGCCTATCGTTCGAGCGCAGTCGGCCCACGGGTCACCCCCGGAACGGGCCGCTGCTCGCGCCCGGCCGGCCGTGCTGCCGCACTTCGATGCACCCCCCGCCGCTTCGAGGACGAAGCGAATCGGACCTCCACTCCCCCACTCCGCGTCGTCCGGAGTCCCGGCACGAAAGGCATACCCTTGCGCACCTCGTCGAGCTCCCCCCGAAGCTCCTCCCCGAGACGGAAGCTGATATCCGTCGCCGCGCTCTCCGCCGCCCTGCTGACGGTCGGCTCCGCCCAGGTCGCCGTCGCCCAGGACGCCCCCTCCGGCACCCGGGCCGCCGTCCCCGCGGCCGGCACCGAGGCCGCCCCGGGCACCCCCGCCGAGCGGCTCATCGTCGGCTACAGGTCCGGTGCCGCCGAGGCCGGGTCCGACAAGGCCGCCGCCGCCGACGCCGCCGCCAAGGGCGCGAGGGCCGGCGAGGACGTCGACTTCCAGCGCCGCCTGGGCACCGGTGCCGCCCTCGTCGGCCTGGGCGAGCGGCTCACCAAGGCCGATGTCGCCGACGTCGTCGCCCAGTACAGCGCCGACCCGCAGGTCGCCTACGTCGTGCCGGACCGTCTCAACAAGCCGCAGGCCACCCCGAACGACACCGAGTACACCAAGCAGTGGGACCTGTTCGAGACCACCGCCGGCCTGCGCGTGCCGGGCGCGTGGGACCTCGCCACCGGCAGCGGTGTCACCGTCGCCGTCATCGACACCGGCTACGTCACCCACTCCGATCTCGCCGCGAACATCGTCGCCGGATACGACTTCATCTCCGACACCGCCGTCGCCGTCGACGGCAACGGCCGCGACAGCAACCCGGCGGACCCCGGCGACTGGTACGCCGCCGGGGAGTGCGGCCAGGCCACCGGCGGCAACTCCTCCTGGCACGGCACCCACGTGGCGGGCACCATCGCCGCGGCCACCCACAACGGCAAGGGCGTCGCCGGCATCGCGTACAACGCGAAGATCTCCCCGGTGCGCGTGCTCGGCAAGTGCGGCGGCTACGACTCCGACATCATCGACGCCATCACCTGGGCGTCGGGCGGCACCGTCGCCGGCGTGCCCGCCAACGCCAACGTCGCCAAGGTCATCAACATGAGCCTCGGAGGGGGAGGCGCCTGCTCCACCGCGACCCAGAGCGCCATCAACGGCGCCGTGAACCGCGGCACCACGGTCGTCGTCGCGGCCGGCAACGAGAACCGGAACGCCGCCAACTCCTCGCCGGCGAACTGCGGCAACGTCATCACGGTGGCCGCGACCAACCGCGCCGGCAGCCGGGCCTCCTACTCCAACTACGGCACCATCGTGGACATCTCCGCCCCCGGTGGCGAGACCCGGACCACCACCGCCAACGGCATCCTGTCCACGCTGAACTCCGGCACCCGGACCCCGTCGACCGAGAGCTACGCCTACTACCAGGGCACCAGCATGGCCACCCCGCACATCGCGGGCCTCGCCGCGCTGATGAAGTCGGCCGACTCCACGCTCACCCCGGCCCAGATCGAGTCGGCGATCAAGTCCAACGCCCGTCCCCTGCCCGGCACCTGCTCCGGCGGCTGCGGCGCGGGCCTCGCGGACGCCGCGAAGACCGTCCAGGCGGTCAAGGGCGGTACGTCCACGGGCTCCACGTACACCAGCGGCACCGCCGTCTCCATCCCGGACAACGGCTCGGCGATCGAGTCGCCGATCACCGTGAGCGGCCGCGGCGGCAACGCCCCGTCGGCCCTGCAGGTGGGCGTGGACATCACCCACACCTACCGCGGTGACCTGGTCATCGACCTGGTGGCGCCGGACGGTTCGGTGTACCGCCTGAAGTCCGCCGGTTCCTCGGACTCCGCGGACAACGTCAACGCCACCTACACGGTGAACGCCTCCGCCGAGACCGCCAACGGGACCTGGAAGCTGCGGGTGCAGGACACGGCGTCGCAGGACACGGGCCGGCTCAACGGCTGGCAGCTGACCTTCTGATCCACCCCACAAGCGGGCGGGTCGGCCGGTGCGGATGGGCACCGGTCGGCCCGCCGTTCTCTTTTGTCGCCACACCTGACACACTTAGATACCGGACGCGCCGTTTTCTTTCGCGGAGCGCGCGTTTGTTTTGCCGGATGTGCTCCAAGTGTCATGGCATGCCCGTGTGATGAACGTCGTCGCAGGGTGAGCTATCGTGTACAGGGAGTCAAAAACAAACGGCATGACCCGTTCCTTTCCGCTCAGGAGTTCAGCCGATGGCGAGGCAGGTACGCGCCGAGCAGACCCGCGCGACGATCATCACGGCCGCCGCCGACCTGTTCGACCGGCAGGGCTATGAATCGACCAGTCTCAGCGACATCGTCGAGCACGCCCATGTCACGAAGGGGGCCCTCTACTTCCACTTCGCGGCGAAGGAGGATCTCGCCCACGCCATCCTGGAACTGCAGTCGGCCACGAGCCGCCGGCTGGCCAGGGACACCGAGATCCGGGGGCACACCTCCCTGGAGGCGCTGATGCGCCTCACCTTCGGCATAGCCAGGATGTCGGCCGAGGACCCCGTCCTACGGGCCGGCCTGCGGCTCGCCACCGGTGGCACCCGGCCGCGCCCGCCGCTCAGCCACCCCTTCACCGAATGGCTGGACATCGTCACGGCCCGGCTCCTCGGTGCCGTCAAGGAGGCCGACGTCCATCCGGACGTCGACATCGACGTCGTGGCCCACTCCCTCGTCTGCTTCTTCGTGGGCACCCGCGTCGTCGGCCGCTCCCGTGAGGGCGTGGCCCGGCAGCCCCGCCGTACGGCCGAGATGTGGCAGATCCTCATCCGCGGCCTGGTCCCCGTGACCCGCCGCGCGCGCTATCTCAGCCTGGCCGCACGGCTGGAGCGGGAGATCGCGCCGGTGTGACCAGCGGCGCGCGACCACGGGCGCGCGTTACGGTGAGCCGCATGTCCGACATCCCCACCGCGCCCCTGATCCTCGGCAACGAGCCCGGCACGTTCCCCCACGGCGTGCTGGCCGAGCGGCACCCCGCGATCATCCGGCAGGTACGCGAGGCGTTCCCGTACGAGCCCGGGCAGCGGCACGCGCTCGACGCGCTGCTGACCGAGTGCACGGAGGGCACGATCCAACCCCTCCCCGCCGACGCGCACGACCGGGAGCGCTGGCGGACCTGGGGGATGGACGCGTACGCCGGGCGCTCCTGGTACGACGTGCCCTGGCTGTGGTCCGAGAGCTGGTTCTACCGCCGACTGCTGCACGCGGTCGGCTACTTCGGTCCCGGCCCCTGGCAGGGCATCGACCCCTTCCGCCCGTCCAAGCTCGCCGAACTCGGCTCGCCCGCCACGGACGAGGAGCTGGCCGCGCTCGACGACCTCGCCGGGCGGCCGGAGGACGAACGGGCCCGCGCCCTGCTGCACGGCTCCCTGTGGGGCAACCGCGCCGACCTCGGGTTCCGGCTGTCCGCCGAAGGGGCCGAGGAGACCGCCGCCGTCCCCGCTCTGGTGGCGGACGACAGCGAACGGCTGTGGCCGCTGCTCGGCACCTCCGGCACCGGCACGCTGTGCCTGGTGGCCGACAACGCGGGCCGCGAACTCGTCCCGGACCTGCTGCTCGTCGCCCATCTGCTGGCCTGCGGACGCATCGGCAGGGCGGTGCTGCACGTCAAGCCCTACCCGTACTACGTCTCCGACGCCACCACCGCCGACGTCGTCGACGCGCTGCGCCGGCTCACCGACGCGAAGGGGGCGGCGGCCGAGTACGGGCGCGGTCTGTGGGCCGCCCTCTCCGACGGCCGGCTCACCCTCCGCGCGCACCCCTTCTCCTGCTCACCCCTGCCGTACGAGGAGATGCCGGACGACCTGCGCGCCGACTTCGCCGCCGCCGCGGTCACCGTCGTCAAGGGCGACCTCAACTACCGCCGTCTCGTGGGCGACCGGTACTGGCCGCCGGCCACGCCGTTCGCGGAGGTCACCGGCTACTTCCCGGGTCCGGTCGCCGCTCTGCGCACCCTGAAGTCCGACGTGATCACCGGGCTGACCGCCGACACCGAGGCGGCGCTCGTCGCGGCGGAGGGGCAGCGCTGGCGGACCGCGGGCACCCATGCGCTGATCCAGGTACGGACCTGAGCTCCGCGACTCCCGTACCGGAGACGGTTCACGCGATGGTGTGATCACGTCCCCGCCGGAGGATGCGGCCACCGGGCCACGGGTAGCCCCCGGCCATGACGCAGCCGTTCGAACTCCCGCACTTCTACCTGCCGCATCCCGCGCGGCTCAATCCGCATGTCGACGAGGCCCGCGCCCATGCGACGGCCTGGGCGCGCGAGATGGGCATGCTGGAGGGCAGCGGGGTCTGGGAGCAGGCCGACCTCGACGCGCACGACTACGGCCTGCTCTGCGCCTACACCCATCCCGACTGCGACGGTCCCGCCCTGTCGCTCATCACCGACTGGTACGTGTGGGTCTTCTTCTTCGACGACCACTTCCTGGAGATGTTCAAACGCACCCAGGACCGCCACGGCGGCAAGGCCCACCTGGACCGGCTGCCGCTGTTCATGCCGCTGGACCCGGCAGCGCCCGTCCCCGCGCCGCGGAACCCGGTCGAGGCGGGCCTTGCCGACCTGTGGGCGCGCACGGTGCCGGCGATGTCCGCCGACTGGCGCCGCCGGTTCGCGGTCGCCACCGAGCACCTGCTCAACGAGTCCCTGTGGGAGCTGTCCAACATCAACGAGGGGCGGATCGCCAACCCCGTCGAGTACATCGAGATGCGCCGCAAAGTGGGCGGTGCCCCGTGGTCCGCCGGGCTCGTGGAGTACGCGACCGCCGAAGTGCCCGCCGCCGTCGCCGGGTCCAGGCCGCTGAGGGTGCTGATGGAGACGTTCTCCGACGCCGTGCACCTGCGCAACGACCTGTTCTCCTACCAGCGGGAGGTCGAGGACGAGGGGGAACTCAGCAACGGCGTGCTCGTCCTGGAGACCTTCTTCGGCTGCACCACCCAGCAGGCCGCCGACATCGTGGGCGACGTCCTCACCTCACGGCTCCACCAGTTCGAGCACACCGCGTTCACCGAAGTCCCCGCCGTGGCCCTGGAGAAGGGGCTCACCCCGGCCGAGGTCGTGGCCATCGGCGCGTACGCGAAGGGCCTGCAGGACTGGCAGTCCGGCGGTCACGAATGGCACCTGCGCTCCAGCCGCTACATGAACAAGGGCGCGCGTTCCGACGCCCCCTGGCAGTCCCTGTCCGGCCCGGGGACGTCCGCCGCCGACGTCGGCGCGCTGCTCGCCGGCGCGGGGGCCGAGAGGCTGCGCGCCTACACGCACGTGCCGTTCCGCAAGGTCGGCCCGTCGGTCATTCCCGACATCCGCATGCCGTTCCCGCTGGAGCTCAGCCCCGCCCTGGACGGTGCGCGGCGGCACCTGCTGGAGTGGTCGGGGCGCATCGGGTTCCTCAGCGAGGGCGTCTGGGACGAGGACAAACTCGCGAGCTGCGACCTCCCCCTGTGCGCGGCGGGCCTCGACCCGGACGCCACCCAGGACCAACTCGACCTCGCCTCCGACTGGCTGGCCTTCGGCACCTACGGCGACGACTACTACCCGCTCGTCTACGGCCACCGCCGCGACCTGGCCGCCGCCCGGCTGACCACGGCCCGCCTGTCGGCCTGCATGCCCCTCGACTCCGAGCCGGTCCTGCCGCCCGCCAACGCCATGGAGCGCGCCCTGATCGACCTGTGGGCGCGCACGACGGCCGGCATGACACCCGACGAGCGCCGCCCCCTGAAGTCGGCCATCGAGACGATGACCGAGGCGTGGGTGTGGGAGCTGTCCAACCAGATCCAGAACCGCGTCCCGGACCCGGTGGACTACCTGGAGATGCGGCGCGCCACCTTCGGCTCCCACCTCACCCTGGGACTTAGCCGCGCCGGACACGGACCGGCGGTGCCGCCCGAGGTCTACCGCAGCGGTCCCGTCCGCTCCCTGGAGAACGCGGCGATCGACTACGCGTGCCTGCTCAACGACATCTTCTCGTACCAGAAGGAGATCGAGTTCGAGGGCGAGATCCACAACGCGGTCCTCGTCGTGCAGAACTTCTTCGGCATCGACTATCCGACCGCGCTGCCCGTGGTGCAGGACCTGATGAACCAGCGCATGCGCCAGTTCGAGCACGTCGTGGCACATGAACTGCCCGTCGTGTACGACGAGTTCGATCTGTCGGAGGAGGCCCGGACGATCATGCGGGGCTATGTGACGGACCTGCAGAACTGGATGGCGGGCATCCTCAACTGGCACCGGAACGTCGCACGGTACAAGGACGAGTACCTGTCCGGCCGCGTCCACGGATTCCTCCCGTACCGCTCGCCGGCACTGCCGGCTCTCCTCTGACGCGTCCGCACTCCTGCCGGAGACGAACCATGGGACAGACTGCGTTGCGGCCCAGGCCGATGCCGGGGGACAGGCGGGGACCGGAGGCCGGGGACGGGCCGGGCTCCGGCCGGCCCGGGCAGGACGGCGGGCGCGGGCGTGGGCGACGGCTGGTGTCCGCGGTGTCCGGGGTGCTGATCGGCGCGTTCCTGGTGCTGTCCGGGGCCGGGCTGGGGGCGATGGGGGCCACGGTCATCGGGGCGGCCTCACTCGCCGAGCCGAAGCGGCCGACGGGAACGCCGCCGGCCGCCTCGCCGCGTTCCGCCCCGGCCGCGTCGTCGGAGCCGGCCGCTCCCGTCGTCGCCCGGCTGGGGGTGGAGGTGGCCGACGACGGGAGACCGGGGGCCCGGGTGGTCGGTGTGCACATCCCCGGCCCCGGGTTCTCGGCCGGCCTCACGCGGGGCGACGTCCTTCTCGCCTTCGGTTCCACCCGGGTCGACTCGGCCGCCGACCTGGCACGCGCCGTCGCCCGTGCCCGCCCGGGCGAGGAGGTGACACTGACGGTGCGCCGTCGCAGCGGCGGCTACCAGCAGCTGACGGCCGTCCCCGGCATCGTCACGTGACCACGCGGAAATGACTGGTGAGCCGCCCCTCGTCGTCCAGGACATGGAAGGCGAGCCCGACCGGAGCGTCCCGGTCCGCGACCTGCCCGCCCTCCCAGGGCAGTCGCAGCGTCCAGGTCACCCCTGGCCCCACCAGCACGGGGCGGCCCGCGAACGTCGTGGCGGCCGGGGTGTGGGCGTGACCGGTGATCAGCCCGGCGACCTCGGGCCGGCGCGCCAGCAGGGCGGCCAGCCGCTCGGGGGCGCGCAGGGGATACGAGTCGGGCAGGGGGAGGTGCAGCGGTACCGGCGGGTGGTGGAAGGCGAGCAGGACCGGAAGACCGCCGTCGAGGCCGTCGAGCGTGGACTCGATCCAGGCGCAGGTCTCCGTGTCCAGCTCGCCGTCGTCATGGCCCGGGATGCTGGAGTCGCACATCAGCACGGCGCCGCCGTCCAGCACGTGCGCGCTGTTGACGGGCCCGTCGGCACCCGGCTGCCCGAGCAGGGCCTTGCGATACGGCGCGCGGCTGTCGTGGTTGCCCGGGCAGGTCAGTACCGGGAACGGGGCGCTCCCGTCACGCAGTCCCAGCAGGCGGGCGGCCTCCTCGTACTCGGACTCGGTGCCGTGGTCCGCGATGTCCCCGGTCACCAGCAGCGCGTCCGGCCGGTCCGGCAGTTCCCACAGCCGGTCGCGCACCCGCCGGGCGCGCTCCGTCGCCCGCGCGGTTCCGTCCAGATGCAGATCGCTGATGTGCGCGAGTACGAGCACGGTCGCATGCCTCCCCGGCTGTGCCGCCAACGGAAAAGTTTGATCCAAGCATGAGTTTTCGTGGTGGGGCAATGATCGGCGGTGGGTCGTGGGCGAACTCCGCGAACCGGCTCGCGTCGCCCCCGTCAGCCGGGCAGGATGCTGCCCGTAGCCCCGATGTCCGCCCTGGGAGGCCCCCGGATGACCGGTACCGTGCCCGCGTCCTTCACCGCCGACGACTACGAGGCCCGTATGGAGCGTGCGGCGCGGCAGGCCGCCGAGGCCGGGCTCGCCGGTCTGCTCGTGGCCCCCGGCCCCGACCTGGTGTGGCTCACCGGCTACACACCCACCGCGGTCACCGAGCGGCTCACCCTGCTGGTGCTGGCCGCCGGCCGGGACCCCGTGCTCGTCGTCCCCACCCTGGAGGCCCCGGACGCCGCGCGGGCCCCCGGTGCCCCGGCCCTCACCCTGCGCGACTGGACCGACGGCAAGGACCCCTACGCCGCCACCGCCGCCCTGCTGGACGCGAACGGGCGGTTCGGCATCAGCGACAACACCTGGGCCATGCACCTGCTGGGCCTGCACAGGACGCTGCCCGGCACCTCGTACGCCTCGCTCACCGAGGCCCTGCCGATGCTGCGCGCCGTCAAGGACGCGGCGGAACTCGAGCTGCTGGCCGCCGCGGGCGCCGCCGCCGACGCGGCGTTCGAGGAGATCAGGCAGGTCGCCTTCGCCGGCCG
The DNA here is from genome assembly GCA_014650015.1 of Streptomyces griseoloalbus. Lineage (GTDB taxonomy): Bacteria > Actinomycetota > Actinomycetes > Streptomycetales > Streptomycetaceae > Streptomyces > Streptomyces griseoloalbus. The sequence continues at coordinate 197,463 of BMUD01000009.1, read as the reverse complement.
CCGCGAGTCGGACGTCGCCGCCGATCTCGCCGCCCTGCTGCGGCGGTTCGGACACTCCCAGGTCGACTTCACGATCGTCGCCTCCGGGCCCAACGGGGCCAACCCGCACCACGAGGTCGGTGACCGCGTCATCGAACGCGGCGACATGGTCGTCCTCGACTTCGGCGGCCTCAAGGACGGCTACGGCTCCGACACCTCCCGCACGGTCCACGTCGGCGAACCCACCGACGAGGAACGCCGGGTGCACGACCTCGTCCGCGAGGCACAGGAGGCGGGCTTTCGCGCGGTGCGGCCCGGTGCCGCCTGCCAGGAGGTCGACCGCGCCGCCCGCGCGGTCATCGCCGACGCCGGGTACGGCGAGTACTTCATCCACCGCACCGGGCACGGCATCGGCGTCACCACGCACGAACCCCCCTACATGATCGAGGGCGAGGAACAGCCCCTCGTCCCCGGCATGTGCTTCTCCGTCGAACCCGGCATCTACCTGCCCGGCCGGTTCGGCGTACGCATCGAGGACATCGTCACCGTGACCGAGGACGGCGGGCGACGGCTGAACAACACCGCGCGGGAGCTGGTCATAGTGGACTGAACGGCCCCTTCCCGTCCCCTCCCTGCCTCCCGAACGGCAATGGCGCGACCATGACCCAGGCACCGACCCCCACCGCGGACACCGTACGCCGGCTGGCCCGCTCCCTGCTGACGGACAGCGGGGGAGGCGGCGGCGCGGCATCCGCCGCCGGACCCGACGTCCGGCCCGTCGCCGAGGGCGCCGGGCCCGCCACCTGGTGGGTCGGCACCCGCCACGTGCTGCGCCTCGCCCCCGACCGTGAGGCGAGCGCACGGCGGCGCCGGGAACTGCGGCTGCGCGACCTCGTCCGCCCGCACCTCCCGGTCGCGCTGCCGTCGAGCGTGGCGCACGGCGAGTGGGCGCCCGGTCTGCTCTGCACCCTGGACACCCGGGTGACCGGCGGGACGGGGGAGCAGCACGACGTGTCCGCCATCGGCGAGGCCGACCTGGCCGGACTGCTCACCGGGCTGCGCGAGGTGCCGGTGCGGCAGGCGGAGACGCTCGGCGTGCCGCGCGTGTCACCCCGCTCCCTCGAGGCGCTGCGCCGGGGCGCCGCAGAGGCCGCCGAACTGCTCGCCGAGGCCGACGAGTTCGACTCCGCCCGCCTGAACCAGCTCACCCCGCCCGCCGCGGTCCAGCTCGCCGCCCAGCCCGGCACGCCGGTCCTCGTCCATCACGCCCTGACCGAAGGGCACCTCGTGGTGAGCGCGGACGGCCGGGTACGTGGCGTCCTGGGCTGGGACGCCGCGGTGGTCGGCGACCCGGCCGAGGACATCGCGGGTCTCGCACGCGCCGTCGGGGCCCCGGCCGCCGTCCGCGCCGCCACCCTCGCCGGCTACGGCGCCCGCCCCTGCCTGCGCGGGTTGTGGCTGGCCCGCTGCGACGCAGTCCTCCACCTGGCCGAGGCGCTCACGCGCGGCACGACCGTCCCCCTGCCCCCGCTGCGCACCCGACTGCGGCGCGCCTGGGAGCCGATCCTGCTGGAGCGCGTGACGGACCTCAGGGGCGGCGACGAAGCGCCGTAGACCCGTGCGAGGGTTCGCGGGCCGGCCCTCACTGTTGAAGCAGCACCACCGCCGACTCCCCGGGCAGCCGCAGCACCCCGTCCGCGCCCGGTGCCTCCACGGGCTCCCACGCCGCGAGGACGCGGGCGCCGGGGACGCCCAGCGGGATGGCGGCCGGCCGGCCGGCGAGGTTCACGGCGACCCTGATGTCACCGCGCCGGAAGGCGAGCCAGCGGTGTTCCTCGTCGTAGGCCACCTTGGTGTCGCCGAGGTCGGGGTCGGTGAGGTCGGGCTGTTCGTGGCGCAGGGCGACGAGCAGCCGGTACCAGGCCAGCACGCGCGCGTGGGGATCGCGCTCCGGCTCCGACCAGTCCAGGCAGGAGCGGTCCCGGGTGGCGGGGTCCTGCGGGTCGGGCACGTCCTCCTCGGCCCAGCCGTGCGCCGCGAACTCCCGCCGCCGGCCGTCGCGCACCGCCCTGGCGAGTCCGGGGTCGGTGTGGTCGGTGAAGAACTGCCAGGGCGTGCCGGCCGCCCACTCCTCGCCCATGAACAGCATCGGCGTGAAGGGGGCGGTCAGCGTGAGGGCCGCCGCGCAGGCCAGCAGGCCGGGGGAGAGGAGAGCGGCCAGCCGGTCCCCCTGGGCGCGGTTGCCCACCTGGTCGTGGGTCTGGCCGTATCCGAGGAGCCGGTGCGCGGCCACCCGGTCGCGGTCCAGCGGACGGCCGTGGTGCCGGCCCCGGAAACTGGAGTACGTACCGTCGTGGAAGAAGCCGCCGGTGAGCGTCTTGGCGAGGGCCGCGAACGGGGCGCGCGCGAAATCGGCGTAGTACCCCTGCGACTCGCCGGTCAGCGCGGTGTGCAGAGCGTGGTGGAAGTCGTCGTTCCACTGGGCGTGCAGCCCGAGGCCGCCGTCCTCGCGCGGCATGACGAGCCGGGGGTCGTTCAGGTCCGACTCGGCGATCAGGAACAGAGGCCGCCCCGTGTCGGCGGACAGGGCGTCGACGGCCCGGGACAGTTCCTCCAGGAAGTGGTGCGCGCGCGTGTCCACCAGCGCGTGCACCGCGTCCAGCCGCAGCCCGTCGATCCGGTAGTCCCGCAGCCAGGCCAGCGCGCTGTCCACGAGATACGCGCGCACCTCGTCGGAGCCGGGGGCGTCCAGATTGACCGCCGCGCCCCACGGAGTGTGATGGGTGTCCGTGAAGTACGGGCCGAACCGGGGCAGGTAGTTCCCGGACGGCCCCAGGTGGTTGTGCACGACGTCCAGGACGACGCCGAGACCCAGCGCGTGCGCCCGGTCGACGAACCGTTTGAGCCCCTCCGGCCCGCCGTAGGGCTCGTGCACCGCCCACAGCGACACGCCCTCGTACCCCCACCCGTGCCGGCCCGGGAAGGGGCACACCGGCATCAGCTCCACATGCGTCACGCCCAGGTCCGCGAGATGACCGAGCCGCTCGGCGGCCGCGTCGAAGGTGCCCTCGCGCGTGTACGTGCCCACGTGCAGCTCGTACAGCACCGCGCCGGGCAGCGGGCGCCCGGACCACCGAGCGCGCCAGGCGAACCTGTCGTGGTCGACGACCGCGCTCGGTCCGTCCGGGCCGTCCGGCTGGCGGCGCGAGCGCGGATCGGGCAGCACCGGACCGTCGTCCAGCGCGAAGCCGTACCGGGAGCCGTCGTGCGCCTCCGCCTCCCCCCGCCACCACCCCTCCCGCCGCGGATCGCGCTCCAACGCGTGTGCGACGCCGTCGCACTGGAGCGTCACTCGGCCGGCCTGCGGTGCCCACACCTCGAACTGCACGGACGGTTCCCCTTCGTCTGCTCGCCCTGATGCAGGGGGGCCGTTCGGATCCGGCCGGTGCCGCGCGGGCCCCGGCCCGCTCGGATCGGTCGCGAGCCGCTGTCCCCCGGAGCCGACCTGATCCGAACGGCACCCCCTGGCCCGTCCATCGTGCGCCATGGGAGGTCCGTGCGCTGGCGGATCCTCCCTTTTGCGGCGGGTGTCGCCCGGTACGCGCGGTGGGGCGCCGTACTCCCGCTTTCTGGACAGCCCGGCCGTCGCTGACCGACAATCAGCAGCGTGACGTCGTCCTTCGAGTTCCACACGTACCCCGCGCGGATCTCCGACGCGGAGCGCGACAAGGTGCTGGACGTGCTGCGGGACGGTGTCGCCATGGGCCGCCTGTCCCACGACACGTTCGTCCGCCGCATGGAACTCGCGCTCGCCGCCCGCCGCTCTCACGAACTCGCCGTGCTCACCGCCGATCTCCCCAGGGAATCCCGCCTCTCGCGCCTGGTGTTCGGCACCGTGGAGGCGGTCTCCGGATTCACCGTGCGGCTGCGCCGGGCCTGGCAGGCCGAGAAGCTGCCCAAGCTGCTGCTGCCGCACCCGGCGGCCGGTCACCCGCTGCGCATAGGGCGCGATCCCGCCAGCGGACTGCGGCTCAGCCACGAGACGGTCTCCCGCGTGCACGCCGAACTCCGCCATCAGGGCGGCCTATGGGTGCTGCGGGACCTCGGCTCGACCAACGGCACGACGGTGAACGGGCGCCGGGTGGTCGGCGCGGCCGTCGTCCGCGAGGGCGACCAGATCGGCTTCGGCCGGATCACCTACCGGCTCGCGGCGCGCTGACCGCGCCGGCACCGCCGGCCGCCACATCCCCGTGCCGGTCACGGTGGTGGCGTACCCCCCGGCCGTCGTGACTGACGGTGCGTACACCGTGCACTCCCGGTCAGACGGCGGGCCCTGCGCGGGTGACGCGAGCCGGGCACGGCCCGGCCGCGGCGCTGCCGGAGCTGGACCGGCTCATCGACGCGCGGTGCGCCGACTACCGGGACGTCAGCCGGGCACGCCGGATCCCCGTCCCGCGCCAGGCCGGGTACCAGGCACGCGTCGTGCTCGCCGCGTTCGAACTGGCCCCGCGTCACCCCTGGACCCCCTCCCGTTCGGGTGAGCCGGGGTGGGGTTCGGGGACCGCCGTGCCGATGCATCGGGAATGACGCACACCTCAGTGAAAGCGGTACGGGCGGGACTGCTCGCCGCCCTCGTCCTGCTCGCCTGTGCGGCACCCGCACGGGCGACCACCGGGCACCTGGCCCCGGACAGCTATCTGCTGCTCACCGTCAGCCAGGGAGAGACGCCGTCCACCGCGCAGGGCGGCACCCTGCTGCGGTGCGACCCGCCCCGCGGCCACCGGCACGCCGCCGACGCCTGCGCGGAACTGGCCGCGGCGGACGGGCGCATCACCGCCATCCCGGCGAAGGACGTCTTCTGCCCGATGCTCTACGCCCCGGTGACCGCCCACGCGCGCGGGACATGGCGCGGGCAGCCCGTCGAGTACACCGAGACCTTCCCGAACTCCTGCATGCTGGCGGCCCGGACCGGGTCGGTCTTCGCCCTGGACGGGCCGTAACGGTCCGGCGGCGTCCGGGAACGGCGCCGGACGCGGCCCACCGCGCACGTGCGGGCCGGGCCGGCACCTCGCCGCCACCCGGCGGACGCCGGTGTTCAGGGGGCCTGTTCGCGGGCCTGGTGGGCCGCCGCCACCACCGTGCGCGACTGGTGCTCGACCTGGTGCTCCACGGGCACCCAGCGGGCGTGGAAGCGCGCGGCGAAGGCGTCGCTCCAGTGCGCGACCAGACGCTCGAGACGGGCCGCCGCGTGCGCGTCCGTCTCGAGCAGCGCCCGCCGCAGCATGGCCGCCGCCCTGAGCGGCACCCGGCGCGCGAACGCGTCCACGCTGCCCACATACGCCCTCGTGCCGTCGACGGGCGGCGTGCGGACCAGGTCGGCGGCCAGCCCCGGCACCAGCTCCAGCCCCCAGGTGGCCGCCCGCAGCAGCGGGCCGCCGGTGTCCTCGTGCCGCGGCCGCGCCTCCTCCAGCACCCGCCGCACCTCGCCCGCGTCCCGCAGCAGCCGGTCCGCGAGCCGGCGCATCGCCGCGGCCGGCGCCGGATGCGGTGCCGGATCGTCCACCAGGTCGCTGGCCCACATCGGCACCTCGATCACCGCGGTCAGACCGCCGTACCGGTGGACGTCGTACCAGGTGCTGTGCCGCGCGTCGTCGGTGAGGCTCGGATAGGCCGCCGCGGCCTCGGGCGCCGGCATCACATGCACCCCCGGGCCGGACGCCGGCCAGCCCGCCGCGTCGGAGGCGCCCGTCTCCACCGGGATGTGCGACTCCGCCGCGGACTTGGCGAACGGCTCGGCCAGACCCGGCAGGTCGCCCGTCAGCTGCACCCAGCTGCCGCCCAGGTCGGTGCCGTGCAGGGACACCTGGAGATAGGGCCGTACCTCGTCGATGACCCCGGTCAGGGCGCGGGTCTCGGGTGGCAGCCGGTCCGGCGGCAGCACCGACGGCGCCCACTCCGGCTGCTCCGGCCCCGCCGGGCGGAAGAACCCGAGGTGGTAGTCGTACAGACTGCGCGGCGCCGGCGTCACATGGAGGCTCGCCCCGTCGGGGTCCGCGCACAGCAGGAAGTGCCAGGACGTGCCGTCGCGCAGGTCCCGCTCCTGAAGGGTCCGCCGGGCCAGCGCGAGCAGGGTGCCCCCGCCGGCCGGCTCGTTGGCGTGCGCGCCGGCCACCACCAGCACGGCACGCCGGGCGTGTCCCACGGACAGCAGATGCAGCGGCCGGCCCGCGCGGGAGACCCCCACCTGCCGCATTACGCACAGACCGGGCCATTGAACGGTCAGCGCGCGGGAGGAGGAGACCACTTCGGCCACCGTCGGATAGCGCAGCTCCGCCAGCGGACTCACCCCCCGTCGCACCACCTGAATCCGCACTGCGCAGTACCCCACGGCCGGAAGACGGTGTCAAGGGCGTGAGGGGGGAGGTTCCCGGGGGCGTCCTAAGGCCCGTCCCGGTCACCGCGCGGGTGTCACCCGCTCCCGCGCGAGGACGGCCCGGTGTGCACGCCGGGCCGCCATCGCATCCGGCCGAGAGCACCGAGAGGGCCGAGAGGGGCCGTGACGCTTCGGGCGTACGCGCGCCGCGACCCGGACCGACGCGGGTGTCAGTCCGGGACGCGTTCCAGCAGTGCCACGGGCAGCCGTTCGAACAGGTCGGCCACGCGCGCGTGTCCGGTGAACTCCCGGCCCGGCTCCAGTACGTCGGTCCAGCGTCCCGGAGGCAGGGGCAGCCGTGTCCCGCGCCAGCCCCCCGCCTCCGTGAGCCGCAGCGACAGTCGGGTCACGGCGGTGAGCACCTCTCCGGAGCGTACGAACGCCGGACAGTGGGCCGCGGCCGGTCCCTCGGCGGTCAGCGGTGCGTAGGAGGCCGTTTCACCGAACACCTCCGGCCGCCGTGCCCGCAGCCCCAGCGCCGCACGGGTCACCACCTCCTTGGCGTCCGCGGCCGCGTAGGCATCGGCGTCCGCGTCGGTGACCGCACCGGCGGCCGGTACGGAGGGGAAGGCCACCGTCCGCCGGTTGTCCGGGTCGACCAGCGCCCGGTACTCGTGCTCCGTGCCCTGGTAGAGGTCGGGGACCCCCGGCATCGTCAGCTGGACCAGAGCCGTGCCCAGCACATTCGCCCGGATGTGCGGCTCCAGTGCGGCGCGGAACGCCGCCACCCGCTCGCCCGGCACCCCGCACGGCCCCGCCGCCACGAACCGCGCCACCGCCTCCTCGTAGGGCGGCTCCTGTTCGGTCCAGCTCGTGTACAGCCCCGCCTCGCGGACGTGCTTCAGCAGCGCCCCCCGCACCCGCTCCTCCTCGGCCGGCCCCAGCCCGAACACCGTCTGCCAGGCCGCCCACGCCACCTGCGCGTCCGGCACGCCCTCGCCGGTGCGGGTCACCTCCGCCAGGACGTCCGCCCAGCGCCCCGGGCACTCGGTGAGCACATGCAGCGCCGCGCGCACATCGGCGCTGCGCTTGGTGTCGTGCGTCGAGACGACCGTCCCGGTCGCCGGCCAGTCGCGCTGCACGCGCGCGCAGTACGCGTGGAACCGCTCCGGGGACACCGCCGGGCTGCCCGGGTCGCCACCCACCTCGTTCGCCGACAGCAGCGGCACGTAGCGGTAGAACGCCGTGTCCTCCACGGACTTGGCCCGCAGCGCCGACGCGGTCTGCGCGAAACGGGTACGGAACTCCACGTGCCGCGGCCCGTCCCCGTACCGCCCGAGCACCAGGTCCCGTACGACGTCCACCGCCCCGGCCTCCTCGGGGACGGCGAAGGCGAGCCGGGCCTCGGCGGCGGCCTCCTCGGTGACCACACCGGCCGCGTCGACCGACGTGTAGGGGCGGTAGACCTCCAGCCGCACCAGCAGCTCCAGGAGCGCGGTGCGCAGCGCCCAGGGCGCGCGGTCGCGCAGCCCGGGCTCGGGCGAGGTCGCGCACAGCCGGCTCGCCACCCGGGTCAGCCGGTCGACCTCGGTGGCCAGCTCGTGCGTGAGCACCTTGTACGCGGCCCGCCGCACCGTGGCGCCCCAGTCGCCGCCCCGGTCCGTCTGCGGGGCCGCGAACCGCCGGTACTGGCCGAGCAGCTCCCCGAACCCCGCCGGGTCCGTGAACAGGCCGTCCACGTGCCGCAGGGCGTCGTAGCCGGTGGTGCCCGCGACCGGCCAGGAGGCGGGCAGCGGTTCCCCGTCGGACAGGATCTTCTCCACCACCGTCCACCGGCCGCCCGTCGCCTCGTGCAGCCGCCGCAGATAGCCGTCGGGGTCGGCCAGCCCGTCGGGGTGGTCGACGCGCAGCCCGTCGATCACGCCCTCGCGCAGCAGCCGCAGGACCGTCGCGTGCGTGGCCTCGAACACCTCGGGGTCCTCCACCCGCACGCCGATCAGCTCGGAGATGCTGAAGAACCGCCGGTAGTTCAGCTCGGTCCGGGCCAGGCGCCACCACACCGGGCGGTACCACTGCGCGTCCAGCAGTTGCGGCAGCGGCAGTTGTGCCGTGCCCTCGCGGAGCGGGAACACGTGGTCGTAGTAGCGCAGCACGTCGCCGTCGGTCCTGAGCCGGTCGATCTCCGTGCCGAGCGGCCCCCCGAGCACCGGCAGCAGCACCTGTCCGCCCTGCGCCTCCCAGTCGATGTCGAACCACCGCGCGTAGCGCGAGGCGGGTCCGTCGCGCAGCACCTCCCACAGGGCGTGGTTGTGGCGCGGGGACATCGCCATGTGGTTCGGGACGATGTCCACGACCAGACCGAGCCCGTGCTCCCGCGCGGTGCGCGCCAGCTCCCGCAGCCCCTCCTCGCCGCCCAGTTCCTCGCGCACGCGCGTGTGGTCCACCACGTCGTAGCCGTGCGCCGAGCCGGGCACGGCCTCCAGGACGGGGGACAGATGCAGATGGGACACGCCGAGCGAGGCCACGTACGGCACGGCGTCCGCCGCCGCCCCGAACGGGAAGTCGGGTTGCAGCTGCAGCCGGTAGGTGGCCGTGGGCACCGCCGGGTCAGGTCGCTCAGGGGTCATGGGAACCTACGTACCCGCGTGGCCGCCTTTCGTGTCATCGCTTACCCCACCGGGCCACCCGTCGCCCGGACGGGTGGCTCTCCGGGCCGCTCAGGTCGGCCGTCGCAGCACGGTCAGGCTGCGGTCGATCAGGGTCAGCCGGGTGCCGGCCGCCACCTTCGGGCCGGTGCCCGGCGGGACGCCGTCCGCGCGGGCGGTGTCGACCACCACCTGCCACTGCCGGCCGTGGTCGACCGGGACCACGAAGTCCAGCGGCTTGGGGGAGGCGTTGAACATCAGCAGGAACGAGTCGTCGGTGATGCGCTCCCCGCGCTGTCCGGGCTCGGAGATCGCGTTGCCGTTGAGGAACACCGTCAGCGCCGACGCCCGCGCGGAGTCCCAGTCCCGCTGGGTCATCTCCGCCCCCTCGGGGGTGAACCAGGCGATGTCGGAGAGGTCGTCGTGGGTGCCCTCCACCGGCCGGCCGTGGAAGAAGCGGCGACGGCGGAGGACCGGGTGGTCCTTGCGCAGCCACACCATCGCGCGCGTGAACTCCAGCAGCCGGCGGCGGATGTCCCCCTCGTCGTCCTCGGCCTGCCCGGGCTCGGGCCAGTCGAGCCAGGCCAGCTCGCTGTCCTGGCAGTAGGCGTTGTTGTTGCCGCGCTGGGTACGGGCCACCTCGTCGCCGTGGCTGATCATCGGCACGCCCTGGGAGAGCATCAGCGTCGCGATGAAGTTGCGCATCTGCCGGGCCCGCAGCCGCAGCACGTCCGGATCGTCGGTCCCGCCCTCGACGCCGCAGTTCCAGGACCGGTTGTGGCTCTCGCCGTCCCGGTTGTCCTCGCCGTTGGCCTCGTTGTGCTTGTCGTTGTACGACACGAGGTCGTGCAGCGTGAAGCCGTCGTGGCAGGTGACGAAGTTGATCGAGGCCAGCGGGCGCCGTCCGTCGTCCTGATACAGGTCCGAGGAGCCGGTCAGCCGGGAGGCGAACTCCGCGAGCGTGCGCGGCTCGCCCCGCCACAGGTCCCGCACGGTGTCGCGGTACTTGCCGTTCCACTCGGTCCACAGCGGCGGGAAGTTGCCCACCTGGTAGCCGCCCTCGCCGACGTCCCACGGCTCGGCGATCAGCTTCACCTGGGAGACCACCGGGTCCTGCTGCACCAGGTCGAAGAACGACGACAGCCGGTCCACCTCGTGGAACTGCCGCGCGAGGGTCGCCGCGAGGTCGAAGCGGAACCCGTCGACGTGCATCTCGGTGACCCAGTACCGCAGCGAGTCCATGATCATCTGCAGTACGTGCGGGGACCGCATGAGCAGGGAGTTCCCGGTGCCCGTCGTGTCCATGTAGTAGCGGCGGTCGTCGGTGAGCCGGTAGTACGAGGGGTTGTCGATGCCCTTGAAGGACAGCGTCGGGCCCAGGTGGTTGCCCTCGGCGGTGTGGTTGTAGACCACGTCGAGGATCACCTCGATCCCGGCCTCGTGCAGCGCCTTCACCGCCGACTTGAACTCCAGCACCTGCTGGCCGCGGTCGCCCCAGGACGCGTAGGCGTTGTGCGGGGCGAAGAAGCCGATGGTGTTGTAGCCCCAGTAGTTGTTCAGGCCCATGTCGACCAGGCGGTGGTCGTTCACGAACTGGTGCACCGGCATCAGCTCCAGGGCGGTCACCCCGAGCTCGGTGAGGTGATCGATCACCGCCGGGTGCGCGAGGCCGGCGTAGGTGCCGCGCAGCTCCTCGGGCAGCCCCGGGTGGCGCATGGTGAGGCCCTTGACGTGGGCCTCGTAGATCACCGTGTGGTGGTACTCCGTACGGGGGCGCCGGTCGTCGCCCCAGTCGAAGTACGGGTTGACCACGACCGACGACATCGTGTGCGGCGCCGAATCGAGGTCGTTGCGCCGGTCGGGTGCGTCGAAGTGGTAGCCGTACACCTCCTCGCCCCAGCTGACCGACCCGCTGATCGCACGCGCGTACGGGTCGAGCAGCAGCTTCGCGGAGTTGCAGAGCAGCCCGCGCTCGGGGGCGTACGGCCCGTGCACCCGGAAGCCGTACCGTTGCCCGGGCATGACGCCGGGCACGTACGCGTGCCGCACGAACGCGTCGCTCTCGCGCAGCTCGATCGCCGTCTCCGAGCCGTCGTCGTGCAGCAGACACAGCTCTACTCGGTCCGCGGCCTCCGTGAAGACCGCGAAGTTCGTTCCGGCGCCGTCGTACGTGGCACCGAGCGGATACGCCTCGCCAGGCCAGACCTGCATGGATACGACTCTTTCAGGTGTACGGCGCCGGTGGCGGCGCCTGGGCTCCGAGTCTTCCCGAGTCTCCCCGAAAGGGCGGGAACCATCCCTTACCTCTGCCCCGTCGTCCCGGACCCGTGCATCCGTCGACGGGCGGTTTCCGCGAGCCGCGCGCGGGACGTCGCCCTCGCGCGGGCCGGGGCGGGTGTGGCGGGTGCCGGGACGGCCGGGTGAGCTGTCGCGGGGCGGGGCGGGCGAGCGCGGTGACCGGAGGACGGTCGCGGTGACCGGGAGCGTGAACGTGGTGCCGGCGAGGGGGCCGCGATGTCGGGCGAGCGGGCCCGCCCCGGTGCCCGATTCCCTTCCCACCGTGGGGCGTTGTGCTCGGTCGTCCCGTGGCGGCGGGGCTATGAATCCGCTCACTCCCCGTGCGGTCGGAGGGCGGAACGGTCGCTTGGACGGGGGAAGTTGAGAAACGACCCTGTCCATCGGGCTGCACCGTGCGCCGCATGCGGAGTACTCTCCTTGATCGTCGGGACGGGGAGTGCTCGGGGGAGCGGAAGGCGGTGCGCGGGTGGGCTCGGGAGGGCTGGAACTGCCCCCTGGTGACGAGGGTCACGAGGGGAGTGGTTCCACGGACGTCCCGCCCGGAGCGGTGTCCCTGGCACGGCCGATGGACGCGGGCTCGATCGGGCCGGAACTGGACTGGGGCGCCGACGCCTGGCGCGAGGTGCGCACCCGCGCCCAGCGGGCCGGCCGCGCCTACATCTGGCTGAACCTCGTCGAACAGCGGCTGCGCGCGGTCGTGGCGGCCGTGCTGCGGCCCGTGTACGAGCCCGTGCACGGCGACGACTGGGTGGTGGCCGCGGCCGGACCGGCCGGGCAGGAATGGGTGCAGCGCGCCGTCGCGGTGCGCGAGGTCAGCCGCCGCAAGGGCTATCTGCTCGACCCGGCCGACGACAACGTCCTGTCCTTCCTCACCCTGCCGCAGCTGCGCGAGCTGATGGTGCAGCACTGGCCCTGCTTCGAGCCGTACTTCGACGACCGCCGGGACGTCGAGCTCGCCCTGGACGAGCTGGAGGTCACCCGGAACGTCGTGTCCCGCAACCGCGCCCTGTCCGAGGCGGTCCTGAGCCAGGCCGAACGGGCCTCCGCACGGCTGCTGGAGATGCTCGGCGCCGGCGGGGACGTGCCGTCCGCCCGCCGGCTGCCCGTCGACGCGGTCGAGGACCTGGTCGGCGACCGGTACGCCGATGTGGTCGCCGTCCACCCGGACCGGGTGCGGCTGCTGCGCCAGTTCCCGGCCGAGGACATCTTCGGCGGAGCGCGCCGGCTCGACGCCCTCGGTATCGGCCTCAACCTGCTGGTGCAGAACTTCTCCGGGCGCCGTCTGGTGCGGCTCGCCGAGTCCGGCTGCCGGGTCCGGCTGCTGTTCCTGAACCCGGCCTCCAGCGCGGTCAAGCGCCGCGAGCGCGAACTCGGCATCAAGCGCGGCGAGCTCGCCCGCGCCGTCGAGATGAACATCCTGCACATGCGCCGCGTACGGTCCCGGCTGCGCGACCCGGGTGCCTTCGAGATCCAGGTCTACGACGAGACGCCCCGCTGCACGGCCTACCTCGTGGACGGTGACGGGTCGGACGGGGTCGCGGTCGTGCAGAACCATCTGCGCCGCTCCCGGGGGATGGAGGCGCCCGTGCTGGTCCTGCGCAACGGGACCAAGGTGGTCAAGCCGGGCGAAGTCGAGGAAGGTGGACTGTTCCCCATCTACCGCGAGGAGTTCGAGCTGATGTGGGCGGATTCACGTCCTGTGTCGTGAACGCCCCGTGCCGGGGCGGCCTGTGGCGACCTGCTCCGGCCGATAAGCGGAATGCGATCCTCTGATTGTCAGTGGCGCGTGCGAGGGTGGAGACCACTGGGGGAACGCACCACACAGAAGGGGGGCAGCCCATGGGCTGGCACCGGGAGCTGCTGATCGGCTTCGACCTGGAGACGACGGGTACCGACCCGCGCGAGGCACGGATCGTCACGGGGGCCGTGATCGAGGTCAGGGCGGGGGAGCCGATGGGCCGCCGGGAGTGGCTGGCCGACCCGGGCGTGCCGATCCCCGCGGACGCGGTGGCGGTGCACGGCATCAGCAGCGAGCGGGCTGCCGCCGAGGGCCGCCCCGCCGACCGGGTGGCCGACGCCATCGCCGACGTCCTCACCGCCCACTGGAGGACGGGCGTCCCGGTCGTCGCCTACAACGCCGCCTTCGACCTGACCCTGCTCTCCGCCGAACTGCGGCGCCACGGACTGCCGTCCCTGAGCGACCGCCTGGGCGGGAGGGACCCCGCCCCGGTGATCGACCCGTACACCATCGACCGTTCCGTCGACCGCTACCGCCGCGGCAAGCGCAACCTCGAAGCGGTCTGCGCGGAGTACGGCGTCGTCCTCGACGCCGCGCACGACGCGACCGCCGACGCCCTCGCCGCGGCCCGGCTGGCCTGCGCGATAGCCGTCCGCCACCCCAAGGTCGCGGCCCTCGGCCCGGCGGAACTGCACCGCCGCCAGATCGAGTGGTACGCGCAGTGGGCGGCGGACTTCCAGAACTTCCTGCGCCGCAAGGGCGACACCACCGCATCGGTCGACGGCACCTGGCCGCTGCGGGAGTTGGCGGGCGAGCCGGTCTGACGCTCCCGGTGCCGTCTCAGAAGGGATACCAGCGCACCGTCTCGTCCCCCTCCCGCAGGGACGCCACCCGGCGCTCGAACTCGGCCAGCGCCTTCGGGTTGCCCGGCGCGTGCTGGGCGACCCACGCGCAGCTGGCCGTCTCCCGCGCACCGCGCAGCACCGCACAGCCCTCCCAGGCGCGCACGTCCCAGCCGTAGGTCCCGGTGAACGACGCGTACGCCTCGTCCGGCAGCCCGTAGCGGTCGTGGGAGAGGGCCATGACCACCAGGTCGTGCTCGCGCAGATCGGCCGAGAAGGTCTCCAGATCGACCAGGACCGGCCCGTCCGGCCCGATGTGCACATTGCGGGGCAGCGCGTCCCCGTGGATGGGGCCGGGCGGCAGACGGGGCGTCAGCGCCGCGGCGGCCGACGCGAAACCGTCGCGCCGTTCACGCAGATACGCCGCGTCCGCGGGGTCGATCGCGTCGCCCGCGAGCCGCAGCCAGCGTTCCACACCGCCCAGCAGTTCGCGCGGCGGCAGCTCGAAGGGGGGAGTGGGCAGTGCGTGGACGAGCCGCAGAAGCCCGGCCAGATCCCGGGGCTCGGCGGGCCGCACCGGTTCCGGCAGCCGGTGCCACACGGTCACCGGGTGCCCGTCGACCAGCGCCGCCCCGGACTCGGCCGGCCGCACCGCCGGTACGCCCGCCCCGGCCAGCCACTTCGCGATGTCCAGCTCCCGGCGGGCCCGGCCCAGCAGCTCGGCGTCGCGGCCCACCTTGACGACCAGGTCACCGGCGGCGAACACCGCGTTCTCGCCGAGGGCGAGCAGCCGCGCGTCACGCCCCGCACCGGGCAGCACCCCCGCGGCCGCCAGTACGTCCCGCGCCCGTGCCTCGTCCATCCGCCCGCCTCCATGTCCGTCCGCACCCGATCGTCCCTGCCCGGCCGGACGCGTCCGACCGTGCCCCAGGCGTGGTCACCATCCGGGGGGCCGCGCGCGGCTGCACCGCCGTGATCCGGCCATCCGTCGGCCAGTGTCCCATTCGCACAGCTCCGGCGGTGTGCGCGGTGCCTTGACGAGGCAGACCGCCTTCACGACCATGACCTGGCCCGACCGAGCAGCGCAGAGGGGCTGATTCCGTGACATCGGTGACCGAGGTGAGGAGATCCGCGCCCCGCGCCCCCGACCCGGGCCGTCGGCCGGGGCGCGTCGTCGGCCACGGCCCCTGGTTCCTGGTGCTGCCCGCGCTGCTCCCGATCCTCGTCCTCAGCGTGGGACCGCTGCTCTACGGCGTCCTGCTGGCCTTCACCGACGCCCAGTCGGGCCGCACCGAGCCGACCCGGTGGATCGGCACCCTCAACTTCCGGGACCTCCTGCACGACACGCTGTTCTGGGAGTCGTTCCGCATCGGCCTGGTGTGGGCGGTCGGGGTGACGGTGCCGCAGTTCCTGCTCGCCCTCGGCCTCGCCCTGCTGCTCGACCAGGACCTGAAACTGCGCTGGGCGGCCCGCGCCCTGGCGATCATCCCCTGGGCGATGCCCGAGGTGGTCGTCGGCATCATGTGGCGGATCGTCTACAACCCGGACGCGGGCATCCTGAACGAGACGCTGCGCGACCTCGGCCTCGGCGGCGACCGGGACTGGCTCAGCGGCTTGGCGACCGCTCTGCCCGCGGTGATCGTCGTGGGTGTGTGGGCCGGTATGCCCCAGACGACCGTCGCGCTGCTCGCCGGGCTCCAGAACACCCCGCGCGAGCTGCACGAGGCGGCGGCGGTGGACGGCGCCGGCGCCTGGCGCCGCTTCCGCACGGTCACCTGGCCCGCCCTGCGCCCCATCGCCCTCGCCATCACGGCACTCAATCTGATCTGGAACTTCAACTCCTTCGCCCTGGTCTACGTGCTGACCCAGGGCGGCCCCGGCGGACGCACCCGGCTGCCCATGCTCTTCGCCTACGAAGAGGCTTTTCGCTACGGACAGTTCGGCTACGCGGCGGCGATGGGATGCGTCATGGTCGCTGCGGTCTCGATCACGCTGGCCGTCTTCCTCGTCGGCCGGCTCCGGGGAGGTGAGGAGGCATGAGGACCACCACCGGCGCCCGCGTCGGCCAGTACGCCGCGCTGCTCGCCTACCTCGTCTTCCTCGCCTTCCCGTTCCTCTGGCTGCTCTCGACGGCGTTCAAGCCCCCGAGCGAGCTGGCCGGTCTGCACCCGACCTGGATTCCCCAGGACCCCACCCTCGCCAACTTCCGTCAGGCCTTCGACGAACAACCACTGCTGCGAGCGGCCCTCAACTCCCTGCTCGCCGCGCTCGCCGCGGCCGTCGTCGCCGTCGTCGTCGCCACCCCGATGGCGTATGTGATGGCCCGCCACCGCACCGGGCTCGCCCGGGCCGCGACCGGCTGGGTGGTGGTCAGCCAGGCGTTCCCGTTCGTGCTGCTGATCATCCCGCTGTTCCTCGTGCTGAAGAACCTGCGGCTGATCGACTCCGTGCCCGGCCTGGTGCTGGTCTACGTGGTCTGGGCGCTGCCCTTCGCGCTGTGGATGCTCGCGGGGTACGTCCGCGCCGTGCCGGCCGAGCTGGAGGAGGCGGCGGCCGTCGACGGGGCCGGGCGGCTGCGCATCCTGGTGTCGGTGACCGCGCCGCTTCTCGCGCCGGGGATCGTGGCGACCGCGCTGTTCGCCTTCATCACCGCGTGGAACGAGTTCTTCTTCGCCCTCGTGCTGCTCAAGACCGCGGAGAAACAGACCCTGCCGG
Source organism: Streptomyces griseoloalbus (assembly GCA_014650015.1). Lineage (GTDB taxonomy): Bacteria > Actinomycetota > Actinomycetes > Streptomycetales > Streptomycetaceae > Streptomyces > Streptomyces griseoloalbus. Next base: position 180,873 of record BMUD01000009.1, on the reverse strand, counting down.
TCGTCCTCACCCACTTCATCGGTGCCGAGGGAGTCGCCGACCTCGGCCCGCTGGCGGCCGCCGCGTTCCTCGCGACGCTGCCCTCCCTGGTCGTCTTCGCGATCATCCAGCGGCGGATCACGGGCGGCATGCTCGCCGGGGCGGTGAAGAGCTGATGCGGACCAGAACGCTCGTGGCGGTGCTCGCCGTCGCCCTGCTGCTGACGGGCTGCTCCGCCGGCGGCACCCGGGACGACGCCCGGATCACCCTGCGCTTCCAGTCCCTGGCCTGGCAGCAGGAGTCCGTCGAGGCGAACAAGGAACTGGTCGAGGAGTGGAACGCCACCCACCCGGACGTCCGGGTGGAGTACGTCCAGGGCAGCTGGGACAGCGTCCACGACCAGCTCCTCACCTCCTTCGAGGGCGGTGAGGCCCCCGACATCATCCACGACGCCTCGGACGACCTCGCCGACTTCGCCTACGGCGGCTATCTCGCCGATCTCTCCGAGCTGCTGCCCGAGCGGCTGAAGTCCGACATCCCGCCCCGCAGCTGGCAGACCGTCACCTTCGCGGACGGCATCTACGGCGTGCCCTTCCTCCAGGAACCGCGCGTGCTCATCGCCAACGCCACCTGGCTGAAGCAGTCCGGTGTCCGCGTCCCGACCCCGCAACACCCCTGGAGCTGGGACGAATTCCGCCAGGTGACGAAGCGGCTCAGCGGCGACGGGAAGTACGGCGTCGCCTGGCCGCTCAAGGAGCCCGTGTCCGCCACGCTCAACCTGTCCCTCTCCGCAGGCGGCCGGCTCTTCCACCGGGGCGCCGACGGCAAGGTGACCGTCCGGTTCGAGGAGGGCGACGAGGTCGTCCCCCGCACCGTCCACGAACAGGCGAACACCGACCGCAGCGCCTCGCCCACCACGCTCGGCAGCGGCGGCTCCGACACCCTGCCCGGCTTCTTCGCCGGCAAGTACGCGATGGTGCCGCTCGGCTTCTCCTACCGTCAGCAGATCGTCCAGCAGGCACCGAAGGGCTTCGACTGGCAGGTGCTGCCCGCCCCGGCCGGAGCCGGCGGACTCACCCAGGGCGTCAGCCCGCAGACGCTCTCCGTCGCCGAGGACTGCCCGTACAAGAAGGAGGCCGCGGCCTTCCTCGACTTCCTGCTCCAGCCGGAGAACATGGTCCGTCTCGCCCTCGGCGACTGGATGCTGCCCACCGGCCGGCAGGCCCTCGCCGACCCCGCCCTGCGCACCGCCGAACACGGCTGGGCCACCGGCACCGCACTCGCCGACCGTCTGCGCCCGGCCCCCGCCCAGACCGTGCGGGGCTACCCCGAGTGGAAGGACAAGGTGGCGACCCCGGCGCTCCAGGAGTACTACAGCGGGGCGATCGGCCTCGACGAACTGCGCGAGCGGCTGGAGGAGGACGGCAACCTGGTACTGGCCCGCTACCAGCGCTGAGCGCACCGGTGCGAAAACCCGTTGCTGCGGTCGCGCACGCCGCCTAGCGTGCGCTCCATGGCAGCGTTCAACGCGATCATCAACTCCGGTCCCGGCCGGGGCTGCACGCACTCCCTCCGGATGCGTCGTGGCCCCGGAGCCCTGACCGGCCCGGGGAGTCACGCCCGCTGATCCAGCGCGGCTGCCGTTCGTACGCCTCCCCCTTTTTCCCTCTGTCTTCCGGTCAGGGCACTTCTCTGCCCCTTTTCCCCTTCACGGAAGACAAGGACCGCAGGCCATGGCCCGCCCCACCTCCACCTCCCGCGCGCTCTCGCAGAACTTCCTCGCCGACCGCACCACCGCCCGGCGCTTCGCCCGCCTCGCCGTCCCGCACGGCGGATCCGCCCCGCTGCTGCTCGAAGTCGGCGCGGGCAAGGGTGCGTTGACCGACACCCTCGCCCCGCTCTGCCGGGAGCTGCACGCCTACGAGATCGACCCACGGCTCGTGTCCGCGCTGCGCGGCCGTTTCTCCGGCACCCCTCACGTCCGCGTCGTCGGCGCCGACTTCCTCGCCGCGCGCCCGCCGCGCACGCCGTTCTCCGTCGCCGGGAACGTGCCGTTCTCCCGCACCGCGGCCGTCGTCGACTGGTGTCTGCGCGCGCCCCGGCTCACCGACGCCACGCTCCTCACCCAGCTCGAGTACGCCCGCAAACGCACCGGGGACTACGGCAGCTGGACCCGCCTGACGGTGCTGACCTGGCCGGACTACGAGTGGCGGCTGCTCGCACGGGTCGGCCGGCGCTCCTTCCGGCCCGTGCCGCGGGTCGACGCCGGTGTCGTACGGATCGAGCGCCGCCGTGCCCCGCTGCTCGACGCCGCCGTGTACGACGGCTGGCGCCATCTCGTCGAGCTGGGCTTCTCCGGCGTGGGCGGCTCACTGCACGCGTCCCTGTGCCGGACGCATTCCCGGCGGCGGGTGGACGCCGCGTTCCGGGCGGCGCGGCTGGACCCGGGGGTCCTGGTCGGCGCGGCCACGCCGGAGCAGTGGTTGCGGCTGCACGAGGTGCTGGCACGGTGATCGCAAACCAGTTGCACGAGACGTATCGTCTTGCTTACTGTCGCGGCATGACCAGTCCCGCTCACATCGCCATGTTCTCCATCGCCGCCCACGGCCACGTGAACCCCAGCCTGGAGGTGATCCGCGAGCTCGTGGCGCGGGGGCACCGGGTGACGTACGCGATCCCGCCGGTCTTCGCGGAGAAGGTCGCCGGGACCGGCGCCGAACCCAGGCCGTGGAACAGCACGCTGCCGGGTCCCGACGCCGATCCGGAGGCCTGGGGCAGCACCCTGCTGGACAACGTCGAGCCGTTCCTGAACGACGCGATCCAGGCGCTCCCGCAGCTGATCGAGGCGTACGACGGGGACGAACCGGACCTCGTCCTGCACGACATCGCCTCCTACCCGGCGCGTGTGCTCGCCCACCGCTGGGGCGTGCCCGCGGTCTCCCTCTCGCCGAACCTCGTCGCCTGGGACGGGTACGAGGCGGAGGTGGCCGAGCCGATGTGGGAGGAGCCGAAGAAGACCGAGCGGGGGAAGGCGTACTACGCCCGCTTCCAGGCCTGGCTGGAGGAGAACGGCATCACCCAGCACCCGGACGACTTCGGGGGCCGTCCCGCCCGCTCGATCGTCCTCATTCCCAAGGCGCTGCAGCCCCACGCCGACCGGGTGGACGAGCGTGTGTACTCCTTCGTCGGGGCCTGTCAGGGCGACCGCGCCGCCGAGGGCGACTGGCAGCGGCCCGCGGGGGCCGACAGGGTCGTGCTGGTGTCGCTCGGCTCGGCGTTCACCAAGCAGCCCGCCTTCTACCGGGAGTGCGTCAGGGCGTTCGGCGACCTGCCCGGCTGGCACCTGGTGCTCCAGATCGGCCGGCATGTCGACCCCGCCGAACTGGGCGACGTACCGGAGAACGTCGAGGTGCGCACCTGGGTGCCGCAGCTCGCGATCCTCAGGCAGGCCGACCTGTTCGTCACCCACGCCGGCGCGGGCGGCAGCCAGGAGGGGCTGGCCACGGCCACGCCGATGATCGCCGTACCGCAGGCCGTGGACCAGTTCGGCAACGCCGACATGCTCCAGGCGCTCGGCGTCGCCCGGCAACTGCCCACCGAGGAGGCGACCGCGGAAACCCTGCGGGCCACGGCGCTCGCCCTCGTCGACGATCCGGAGGTCGCCCGGCGGCTGAAGGACATCCAGGCCGACATGGCCCGGGAGGGCGGCACCCGCCGGGCGGCCGACCTCATCGAGGCCGAGCTGCCGGGACGGTAGGAGCGACCAGGACGAAGGGGCCCGGCAGACCACCGCCGGGCCCCTTCGCGCGGTGCCTGCGGGATCAGACCCGCACCGGCTCACCCTCGTCGTCCCGCGCCTTCGGCGGCGCCACCGCCTCCGGCGACTCGTCGTGGGTCAGGTCGGGCATCCGGCGCAGCCACTTCGGCAGGTACCAGTTGCGCTCGCCGAGCAGCGTCATCACCGCCGGCAGCAGCACACCCCGGATGATCGTCGCGTCGATGAGCACCGCCGCCGCGAGGCCGACGCCCATCTGCTTCATGGACTGCATGGACAGCGTCCCGAAGATGCCGAACACGGCGACCATGATGATCGCGGCGCTGGTGACCACACCGGCCGTGGTGACCACCCCGTGCTGGATCGCGTCCCGCGTCGTCCGGCCCCGCAGCCGGGCCTCGCGGATCCGGGAGACCACGAACACGTGGTAGTCCGTCGACAGGCCGAACAGGATCACGAACAGGAACAGCGGGAGCCAGGTGATGATCGCGCCGACGCCCTCCGCGCCCACCAGGGACGCGCCCCAGCCGTGCTGGAAGACGGCCACGAGGATGCCGTACGCGGCGCCCACCGACAGCAGGTTCAGCACGATCGAGGTGATCGCGACGGTCAGCGAGCGGAACGACAGCAGCATCACCAGGAAGGCGAAGGCCACCACGAAGGCGAAGACCGGGACGACGGAGCCGACCACCTGGTCGTTGAAGTCCTTCGAACCGGCGACCTGCCCGGTGACCGGGGCCTCGACCCCGTCCACCTCGCCGAGCGTGGCGGGACGCACCTCGTCACGCAGCTTCTCCAGGCTCACGCCCGCCTTGTCCTGGTCGGAGCCGCCGACCAGCGGGACGTGGACGAAGGCGACGTTCCGCTGGTCGTGCAGCGTGATCTCGACCGGCCCGCGCGAGGCACCCGAAGCGATCGCCCGCTCACGGAACGCGGCGAGCGCGGCCTTCACCTCGGGCGCGTTGATGTCGTCCGCCTTGACGACCACCTCGGCCGGCTCGGAGCCGCCCGGGAACGCCTCGTTGACCCGGTTGTACGTCTGCACGATCGGCAGCGAGTCGCCGAACTCCTGGTCCAGCGTGAGGTCCTGCGTCTTCATCCCGACCGCCGGAGCCGCCACCGCGAGCAGCGCACCGGTCGCGACCAGGACGGACAGCACCGGCTTGGCGAGGACGCGCTTCACCACGGCCGACCAGAACCGGCTGTCGCCGCTGCCACTGGAGCGCCGCCTGCGCAGGAACGGCAGCCGGCCCTTCTCGACCCGCTCGCCCAGCAGTGAAAGGAGCGCGGGCAGGACGGTGACGGAACCGACCATGGCGACCGCCACGACCATCAGCGAGGCCAGGCCCATCGCCTCGAACTCCGCGAGCCCGGTGAACAGCATGCCGGCCATGGCCACGCACACCGTGACACCGGAGACGACGATCGCCCGGCCGCTGGTCGCGGCGGCGATCCGCAGCGCGGTCCGCGCGTCCCGTCCGGCCGCCCGCTCCTCACGCTCGCGGCGCAGGTAGAACAGGCAGTAGTCGACACCGACGGCCAGGCCGACCAGCAGCATCACCGAGTTCGCGGTCTCGCTCATCGGCTGGAGGTGGCTGACGAGACCCATCAGGCCCATCGTCGCCATGATCGCGGTGATCGCCAGCGCCACCGGCAGCAGTGCCGCCACCAGCGCGCCGAACGCGATCAGCAGAATGCCGAGGGCCACCGGCACCGCCGAGTACTCGGCCTTCTTGAAGTCGTCGCCGAACGCGTCGTCGAACGTCTTCGTCATGCTGGCGCCGCCGATCTCCTCGATCCGCAGCGACTCATGGTCCTTCTGGACCCGCTCCACGGCGTTCAGCACCGGCCCGACCCGGTCACCGGCGGTGTCCGAGCCGCCGCGCACGTCGAACTGGACCAGCGCGCTGCGCCCGTCCTTCGAGATGGTGTCGCTCTCGTACGGCGAGGTGACGTCCGTGACCTCGCCGGTCCCCTCCACGGCCGTGACGACCGCGGTGACCGCGGACCGGAACTCGGCGTCCGTGGCCTTGAGGCCGCCGTCCCTGGCCTGGACGAGCACGGTCTCACCGGCCGGCTCCTCGATGCCGGCGTCCTCGATGATGCGGGCGGCGGTACTGGTCTCTCCCTTGAGCTGATCGCTGTCGCCGACGTCGACCCGGCCGGCGGCCGAACCGAGTCCCATCGCCAGCACGACGAACAGCACCCAGACGCCGACGGCCGCCCAGCGGTGCCGGGCGCTCCAGCCGCCGGCCCGGGCGGCGAGGCCCCGCACCCGCGCTTCTCCGTTCCCCATGACGGGCTCGCTTCCCTTGTACGGCAGCGACCCCTGCCGCCACCTATCGCTTTCGACGGTATGGGCCGGATAAGTCCGGATCGTCCTGCTGTCCGGTGAAGCCACGGAGCCGGGAATCATCCGATCGGCGCCCGCCTCCTCCCCACTGGGTAGGACAGGTGCCCCTCCACCTACCGGGGGATTTCAGGGCCGCGCTCAGGGGCACGGAACCGCCCTCGGGAACCGGTCCGCGTTCCGCGGACACGGCCGTCGTGCCCACCCCACGGGGCACGACGGCCGTCCTATGGTGTCCGCATGGTGACGAGATACGCGGCACTGCTGCGCGGGATCAACGTGGGCGGCAGCAGAAAAGTCCCGATGGCCGAACTGCGCACCCTCCTGGAGGGCCTCGGTCACGAGGGCGTGCGCACATATCTCCAGAGCGGCCAGGCGGCGTTCACCTCCGGACACGGCGACGAGGAGTCACTGGCCGCCGAGTTGGCGGCGGCGCTCGAGCGGCACTTCGGCTTCGGCGTGGACGTGATCGTGCGCGACCACGCCTATCTCAGGGCGATCGTCGACGCCTGCCCGTTCCCGGCCGCCACCCTGGAGGCCAAACAGCTCCACGTCACCTACTTCTCCGCGCCCGTCGCCCCCGAGCGCTTCGCCGAGATCGACCAGGAGGCGTATCTGCCGGAGGAGTTCCGACTCGGCGACCGCGCCCTCTACCTGTACGCCCCGGCCGGCCTGGGCCGCTCCAAACTCGCCGAGCACCTGGCCAAACCCCGCATCAACAAGGGTCTGATCGCCACCAGCCGCAACTGGAACACGGTGGTGAGACTCGCGGAGCTCACCGGCGACTGACCGGGGCGCCACCGGGATGGGACCTGGCCGCCCCCGGGGTGCGCGGGCGGCCGAGCGCTTCGACAGCTTCCGGGCCCCGGCCGCCCACCCCCACCTCTTCGAGCCGCAGCGGACCGGGACGGGCAGCCTGTCCTTTCGACCGGGGCAGAGGAGGCGAGGGGGCCGAGGAGGCGGGCACGAGAGAACCGGGGCCAGGAAGCGCGGCCAGGAAACGGGGCCGGGACGACCGTGCCCGGACGCCCGTGCCTCGTTGATCAGGCTCCGACCGTCGCGAGCACCGGCGTCCGCGCCTCGTCGATCAGGCTCCGACCGCCGCGAGCACCGGCGTCCGCGCCTCGTCGATCAGGCTCCGACCGCCGCGAGCACCGGCGTCCGCGCCTCGTCGATCAGGCTCCGACCGCCGCGAGCACCGGCGCCCGCGCCTCGTCGATCAGGCTCCGACCGCCGCGAGCACCGGCGCCCGCGCCTCGTCGTACCGCTCCAGCAGGACCCGCGCCACCTCCGGCGCCGGGCCCAGCACATCCGCCAGGACGTCCGCCTCCGCCGCGCCCCGGGCGATGCGGTCCGGGAGGAAGCCCGGCGCCAGGACGTAGGGCGCGACGGCCACGCGCTCGCAGCCGAGGGCGCGCAGTTCGCGTACCGCCTGCTCGGTGCGGGGCAGGGATGCGGAGGCGAACGCAGGCCGCACGGCGCACCAACCGGTGTGCCGCCACTCCCGCGCGATGTCTGCGATCACTGCGATCGCCTCCGGGTCGGTGGACCCCGCCGAGGCCAGCACGACCCCGGTCGAGGACTTGTCGGCGGGCGTCAGGCCCGCCTCGTACAGCCGGTGCTCCAGCGCCGCCAGCAGCAGCGGGGAGGGACCCAGCACCTCGGCCTGCCGGATCCGCAGCCGCGGCGGAGCCTGCGCCAGCACCGCGGGGATGTCCGCCTTGGCGTGGAAGGCACGGGTCAGCAGCAGCGGGAGGGCGACCACGTCGCGGACGCCCTCCGCCGCCAGGGACTCCAGCACCCCCTTGACCGAAGGCACGTTGAAGTCCAGGAACCCGGTCTCCACGCGCAGCCCCGGCCGCAGCGAGCGCACCCGCCGCACCAGGGCGTGCACGGTCGCGGCGTGCCGCGGGTCGCGGCTGCCGTGGGCGATGACGAGCAGAACCGGACGGTGCATGGTGTGCCTCAGCCCTTCACCAGCAGACCGCGGCTGCGCAGCACCCACCGCTCCAGCGGACTGAAGATCAGCAGGTCGATGGCGATACCGACGGTCAGGATCAGCAGGATCGCCTCGAAGACCATGGCCATGTCGCTGGCGTTGCGGCCGTTCTCCAGCAGCTGGCCGAGGCCCACGCCGAGGTCGGGGAAGGACGCGATGATCTCGGCGGCCATCAGCGAACGCCAGGAGAACGCCCAGCCCTGCTTCAGACCCGCCACGTAGCCGGGCAGCGCGGCCGGGAGCACGATGTGCCAGGTGCCCTTGAGTCCCGTCGCGCCCAGCGTGCGGCCGGCCCGCAGGAACAGCGGGGGCACCTGGTCGACGCCGGAGACCAGGCCGTTCGCGATCGACGGGACCGCGCCGAGCAGGATCACCGCGTACATCATCTGGTTGTTCAGGCCCAGCCAGATCACGGCCGGCGGCACCCACGCCACCGACGGCAGCGACTGCAGGCCGGACAGGATCGGGCCGATCGCCGCGCGGACGAACCTCACCCGCGCCACCAGCAGCCCCAGCGGGGTGCCGATCAGCAGCGCGAAGAAGAAGCCGAGCAGACCGCGCGAGACGCTGGTCCAGATGTAGCCGAGCAGCTCGCCCTGGAGCCACGCCTGGCGGACGACCTCCCACACCGCGCCCGGCGAGGGCAGCTTGGTCGGATCGTCGACGATCTTGAAGGAGACCAGTGCCTGCCACGCCGCCAGCACCAGCGCGACGGCGACGACGGGCGGGAAGATCTTCTCCACGAAGGTCTGCCGGAACGGCTTGCGTCCGGCCTGCACCGTCTCCAGTGCGTCGAGCCCCGCCTCCAGACCGGCGAGGTCGCCCGAGTCCTTGGCGGTCGTCTCAGTGCTGGCCATGACGGCGGATCTCCCCACGGAGTTCTTCGGTGATCTCGACGGACAGTTCCGCCACCGCGGTGTCCTCGATACGGCGCGGATGCGGGATGCCGACCGTCCACTCACGGGCGATCCGGCCCGGGCGGGAGGACAGCAGCACCACCCGCTGCGCCAGCCGGACCGCCTCGCGCACGTTGTGGGTGACGAACAGGACGGACAGCCGCGTCTCGCGCCAGATCCTGGTCAGCTCGTCGTGCAGTACGTCCCGCGTGATGGCGTCCAGGGCCGCGAACGGCTCGTCCATCAGCAGCAGTTTGCTCTCCTGGGCGAGCGCCCGGGCCATCGCGACCCGCTGCCGCATACCGCCCGACAGCTCGTGCACCCGCTTGCCGTACGCGCCCTTCAGCCGGACCAGCTCCAGCAGTTCCTCGGCGCGGCCGCGGCGCTCGTTCTTCGCGACGCCCCGGAGCTTCAGGGCGAGCTCGATGTTCTTGCCCGCGGTCAGCCAAGGGAAGAGGGCGTGCTCCTGGAACATCAGGGCCGGACGTCCGTCCGTGCTGATCGCGCCGGCCGTGGGGCGGTCGAGCCCCGCGACCAGGTTGAGCAGTGTGGATTTGCCGCAGCCCGAGGCACCCAGCAGGGTGACGAACTCACCGGGCGCGACATCGAGGGTGATGTCGTCCAGCACGAGCTGTTGCCCGGCGGGGCCGGCGAACGACTTCGAGACATGCTCGATCCGGGCGGCCTGCGTGACCGCCTCGGTGCCGTCGGCGGCCTTGGCGAGGGTCGTGGCCATGGTCGTCACCTCCTGGGAACTCGTAGTGATCCGGGCTTACTCGGCGCCGAGTCCGGCGTCGTCGACAGCGGGCTCGCCCGCGGCCTTCAGGACCTTGTTGAGCAGCGTCAGGTCGTAGATGCGGGTCAGGTCCGGCTGCTCCAGCAGGCCCGCCTCGACGGCGTGCTCCGCCTGCGCGTCGAGGGTCGCGGCCAGCGGGTCGTCGGTGAACCGGATCGACTTCCACGCCGGGTCCAGTACGTCGTCCGGCAGCGCCTTGCCGGAGTCGGTCTCCAGCTGCGCGTTGGCGGCGGCCTTCGCCTCGTCCGGATGGGCGTTGATCCACTTGTTGGTTTCGGCCGACGCCTTCAGCACCGCCTCGACGGCCTTCGGGTGCTCCTTCAGGAACTCCTGCCGCACGACGATGTTCGTGATCACGAACTTCCCGTCCGGCCACAGGGCCGCCTCGTCCAGCAGTACCTTGCCCCCCTCCGCGACCAGCTTCGACGCGGTCGGCTCCGGCACCCAGGCACCGTCGACCGAACCGGACCTGAACGCGTCCGGGGTGACCTTGTTGTCGCTGCGGACGACCGTCACATCGCCCTTGCCGCTCTGCGCGTCGACCTTCCAGCCCTGCTCGGCCACCCAGTTGAGGAACGCGACATCCTGCGTGTTGCCGAGCTGCGGGGTCGCGATCCGCTTGCCCCTGACGTCCTTCAGGGACGTCACCTTGTCCGGGTTCACCACGAGCTTCACCCCGCCGGACGCCGAACCGCCGACGATCCGCAGGTTCTTGCCGTCCGACTTGGTGTAGCCGTTGACCGCGGGGGACGGGCCGATGAAACCGATGTCGAGGGAACCGGAGTTGAGCGCCTCGATCTGTGACGGCCCCGCGTTGAACACCGCGTACCTGGCCTCGGTGCCGCCGAGCTCCTTCTGGAAGAAGCCCTTCTGGTTGCCCACCAGCGCGGTGCCATGGGTGAGGTTGCCGAAGTAGCCGATCCTGACGGAGTCGAGACCGTCGACCTTCTCCGCCCCGGCGACGGCCTTCGCGGTGTCGTCGTCCTTCGCCTGGGAGCCGTAACCGCAGGCGGCCAGGGTGAGCAGCGGCAGCGCGGCCATCACCGCGAAGGTGCGGCGCAGGGCTGATGTGGCAGGCACGGGAGGTGTTCCTCTCGGAGGCCCGGCGGTCACGGTCCGTCAGGTCGTGGCCGGGAAGTCGGCGGGTTTTCGCCTACGGCGGCGGGGAGTGAGGGCGCGCGGGCGGTGCGCGTACGTCATCGCGGACATCGGTGCGCCCCGCGCTGTCCTGCCGGGGTCTTCGTTCGGGGGGACACCCGGCCGAGGGCGCCGCTGCCGACGCGGCCGCCCTCCTTCGCGGAGAGGGAGGAGAAAGCGGGGGAGTCCATCCTCAGAAGTCCCACCCGTCGTCCTCGGCCTCGTTCTTGACGGGCTCCGGTGCGGCGAAGGACTCACCGACCATGCCGGCGGTGAGCGTGGTGCCGTCGCTGGGGTCGATGAGGATGAACGAGCCGGTGCGCCGCGAGTCCGAGTAGGAGTCCGCCGGCAGCGGCTCGGCGGTACGGATCTTCACCCGGCCGATGTCGTTGGCGACGAGCCGTTCCGGGTGCGGGTGCAGCGACAGGTCGTCCAGCGTCAGCCGGGACGGGATGTCCTTCACGATCGCCTTGACGGTGCGGGTGCCGTGCTTGAGCAGCACCCGGTGACCGACGGTCAGCGGCTGGTCGGCGACATGGCACACGGTGGCCTCGACGTCCTGCGAGGTGGCCGGCGCGTCCTTGGTGGGGACGAGCAGGTCGCCGCGCGAGATGTCGATGTCGTCGGCCAGCAGCAGAGTCACCGACTGCGGCGTCCAGGCGACGTCCACGGGCTTGCCCAGCAGGTCGATCCCGGTGATCGTGGTCGTCCGGCCGGACGGCAGCACGGTCACCGCGTCGCCCACCCGGAACGTGCCCGCGGCGATCTGTCCGGCGTAGCCCCGGTAGTCCGGGTGCTCGGCGCTCTGCGGCCGGATCACGTACTGCACGGGCAGCCGGGCGTGGCAGTGCGCCAGGTCGTGCGCGACCGGGACGGTCTCCAGGTGCTCCAGCACGGTGGGGCCGCCGTACCAGTCCATGTGCGCGGACGGCTCCACCACGTTGTCGCCGACCAGCGCCGAGATCGGGATCGCGGTGACCTCGGGAACGCCCAGCTCGGTGGCGTACGCCGTGAACTCCTCGGCGATCGCCGCGAACACCGGCTCCCGGTAGTCGACCAGGTCCATCTTGTTGACGGCGAGGACGGCGTGCGGAACGCGCAGCAGGGCGGCGATGGCGGCGTGCCGGCGGGTCTGTTCGACCACACCGTTGCGGGCGTCGACCAGGATCACGGTCAGCTCGGCCGTCGAGGCACCGGTGACCATGTTCCGCGTGTACTGCACGTGGCCGGGGGTGTCGGCGAGGATGAACCGGCGGCGCGGCGTGGCGAAGTAGCGGTAGGCCACGTCGATGGTGATGCCCTGCTCCCGCTCGGCCCGCAGCCCGTCGGTGAGCAGCGCGAGGTCGGGGACGTCCTGGCCGCGGCTCGCCGAAGCCCGCTCCACGGCCTCCAGCTGGTCGGTGAGGACCGACTTGGAGTCGTGCAGCAGCCGGCCCACCAGCGTGGACTTGCCGTCGTCGACGGAACCGGCGGTGGCGAACCGCAGCAGCGTGGTGGCCGCGAGCTCCTCGGTCGTGATGGTGCTCATGTCTAGAAGTACCCCTCGCGCTTGCGGTCTTCCATCGCGGCCTCGGAGAGCTTGTCGTCGGCGCGGGTGGCACCGCGCTCGGTGAGCCGGGAGGCGGCGATCTCGGTGATCACCTTCTCGATGGTGTCGGCGTCGGAGTCCACCGCGCCGGTGCAGGACATGTCGCCCACGGTCCGGTACCGGACCAGCCGCTTCTCGACACTCTCGCCGTCCTTCGGGCCGCCCCACTCACCCGCGGTCAGCCACATGTCGCCGCGTCGGAACACCTCGCGCTCGTGCGCGTAGTAGATCTCCGGCAGTTCGATGTTCTCGCGGGCGATGTACTGCCACACGTCCAGCTCGGTCCAGTTGGACAGCGGGAAGACGCGGACGTGCTCACCGGGGGCGTGCCGCCCGTTGTACAGGTTCCACAGCTCGGGGCGCTGGCGGCGCGGGTCCCACTGGGAGAACTCGTCGCGCAGCGAGAACACCCGCTCCTTGGCCCGGGCCTTCTCCTCGTCGCGTCGGCCGCCGCCGAAGACGGCGTCGAACCTCTCGCTCTGGATCTTCTCGGTGAGCGGGACGGTCTGCAGCGGGTTGCGGGTGCCGTCCGGGCGCTCCTTCAGCACCCCGCGGTCGATGTAGTCCTGCACGGAGGCGACATGCAGCCGCAGTCCGTGCCGGGCGACCGTGCGGTCCCGGTAGTCGAGGACCTCGGGGAAGTTGTGCCCGGTGTCGACGTGCAGCAGCGAGAACGGGACCGGCGCCGGGGTGAACGCCTTCAGCGCCAGGTGCAGCATGAGGATGGAGTCCTTGCCGCCGGAGAACAGGATCACCGGCTTCTCGAACTCGCCCGCCACCTCGCGGAAGATGTGCACCGCCTCGGACTCCAGGGCGTCCAGGTGGGAGAGGGCGTACGGGTTCTCCGTGCCCTCCTCGACGGTGGCGACGGTCGTCGTCATGCCAGTCCCCTTTCGCTGAGCAGGGCGTACACCGACGCCGCGGACTCCTGCACGGTCTGGTTCTGGGACTCGATCCGCAGATCGGGCGTCTCGGGCTCCTCGTACGGGTCGTCCACACCGGTGAGTCCGGTGAGTTCGCCCGCCGCCTGCTTGGCGTACAGGCCCTTCACATCGCGTACGGAGCACACCTCGACCGGGGTCGCCACATGCACCTCGACGTACGGTGTGCCGTTCGCCCCGTGCCGTTTGCGGACCGCCTCCCGGCTGTCCGCGTACGGTGCGATCACCGGGACGAGCGCGGTCACGCCGTTGCGGGCGAGCAGTTCGGCGACGAAGCCGATGCGCTGCACGTTGGTGTGCCGGTCCTCGCGGCCGAAACCGAGGCCCGCCGAGAGGAACTCGCGGATCTCGTCGCCGTCGAGCACCTCGACGCGTCGGCCCTCTTCGCGCAGCCGGCCGGCCAGCTCGTGGGCGATGGTGGTCTTGCCGGCGCTCGGCAGACCCGTGAGCCAGACGGTGGCTCCGGTCGTCACGTCGGTCTCCTGGTTCGTTGAAGGCGCGGTCATGGTCAGCCGTGCAGTCCGCACTCGGTCTTGGAGCGGCCCGCCCAGCGGCCGGCACGGGCGTCCTCGCCCTCCAGCACCCGGCGGGTGCAGGGCGCGCAGCCCACGGAGGCGTAACCGTCCATCAGCAGCGGATTGGTGAGGACGCCGTGCTCGGCGACGTACGCGTCCACGTCTTCCTGTGACCACCGTGCGATGGGGGAGATCTTGACCTTCTGCCGCTTCTCGTCCCAGCCGACGACCGGGGTGTTCGCCCGGGTCGGGGACTCGTCGCGGCGCAGGCCGGTCGCCCAGGCCAGATAGTTCTCGAGGCCCTCCTCCAGCGGCCGCACCTTGCGCAGCTTGCAGCACAGGTCCGGGTCGCGGTCGTGCAGCTTCGGCCCGTACTGCGCGTCCTGCTCGGCGACCGTCCGGCGCGGGGTCAGCGTGATGACGTTGACGTCCATCACGGCCTCCACCGCGTCCCGGGTGCCGATGGTCTCCGGGAAGTGGTAGCCGGTGTCGAGGAACACCACGTCGACCCCGGGCAGTGCGCGGGACGCGAGGTGGGCGACCACCGCGTCCTCCATCGAGGAGGTCACGCAGAAGCGCTTGCCGAAGGTCTCGGCGGCCCACTGGAGGATCTCCAGCGCGGAGGCGTCCTCCAGGTCGCGGCCCGCCCGCTCGGCCAGTTCCTTCAGGTCGTCGGTGCCGCGCTCTTCCTGAACGGCCGTCATGTCCGGTCCCCTCCCGTGTCGGATCGCTCGAGTCCCCGGGCGAGCAGCCCGCGGAACTGCAGCTGAAAGGCTCGGTTGCAGGCTCCGCATTCCCAGGCGCCGTGGCCCTGTTCCCCGGGACGAAGGTCCTCGTCGCCGCAGTAGGGGCAGTAGAAGGGTGCCGCGCGCTCGCTCACGACAGGGCCTCCTCGGCGGCACGGCCGACCCAGGCCGCGAACCGCTCGCCGTCCTCGCGCTCCGCCTGGAAGCGCTTGAGCACCCGCTCGATGTAGTCGGGCAGTTCGTCGGCGGTGACCTTCAGACCGCGCACCTTGCGGCCGAAGCCCGCCTCCAGGCCGAGCGCGCCGCCGAGGTGCACCTGGTAGCCCTCGACCTGCTCGCCCCGGTCGTTGAGCATGAGCTGGCCCTTGAGACCGATGTCCGCCACCTGGATACGGGCGCAGGCGTTCGGGCAGCCGTTGAGGTTGATGGTGAGCGGCTCGTCGAAGTCCGGGATGCGGCGCTCGAGTTCGTCGATCAGCGAGGCGCCGCGCGCCTTGGTCTCGACGATGGCGAGCTTGCAGAACTCGATGCCGGTGCAGGCCATGGTGCCGCGCCGGAACGGGGAGGGCCTGGCGCTGAGGTCCAGCGCCTCCAGGGACTCGACGAGGGAGTCGACCCGGTCCTCCTCGACGTCGAGGATGATCATCTTCTGCTCGACGGTGGTACGGACCCGGCCCGAGCCGTGCGCCTCCGCGAGATCGGCGATCTTGGTGAGGGTGGTGCCGTCGACACGGCCGACGCGCGGGGCGAAACCGACGTAGTGGCGGCCGTCCTTCTGACGGTGCACGCCGATGTGGTCGCGCCACTGCTGCACCGGCTGCTCGGGCGCCGGCCCGTCGGTCAGCCCGCGTCCCAGGTACTCGTCCTCCAGCACCTGGCGGAACTTCTCCGCGCCCCAGTCGGCGACCAGGAACTTCAGGCGCGCACGGTTGCGCAGCCGGCGGTAGCCGTAGTCGCGGAAGATCGACAGGACGCCCTCGTAGACGTCCGGGACGTCCTCCTCCGGCACCCAGGTGCCCAGCCGCACACCCAGCTTGGGGTTGGTGGACAGACCGCCGCCGACCCACAGGTCGAAGCCCGGCCCGTGCTCGGGGTGGCGGACGCCGACGAACGCGACGTCGTTGATCTCGTGCACCACGTCCAGCGCCGGTGAGCCGGAGATGGCCGTCTTGAACTTGCGCGGGAGGTTCGAGTACGCCTTGTTGCCCAGGACGCGCCGCTTGATCTCCTCCAGCGCCGGCGTGCCGTCGATGATCTCGTCCTCGGCGATGCCGGCGACGGGGGAGCCGATCATCACGCGGGGGGTGTCGCCGCAGGCGGTGACCGTGGAGAGGCCGACGGCCTCCAGGCGGTCCCAGATCGCGGGCACGTCCTCGATGCGGATCCAGTGGTACTGGACGTTCTGCCGGTCGGTGATGTCGGCGGTGCCGCGCGCGAACTCCTGCGAGATCTCGCCGATCACCCGCAGCTGCCGCGTGGTCAGCGCGCCGCCGTCGATGCGCACCCGCAGCATGAAGTACTCGTCGTCCAGCTCCTCCGGCTCCAGGATCGCGGTCTTGCCGCCGTCGATCCCGGGCTTGCGCTGCGTGTACAGGCCCCACCAGCGCATCCGCCCGCGCAGGTCGTTGGGGTCGATCGAGTCGAAGCCGCGCTTGGAGTAGATCGTCTCAATGCGTGTCCGCACATTGAGACCGTCGTCGTCCTTCTTGAACTGTTCGTTGCCGTTGAGCGGGGTGAAGTGACCCGCTGCCCACTGACCCTCGCCGCGGTGACGGCTCACCTTGCGGCGGGGAGTCGCGGCGGCAGGCTTCTGCGGGGTGGCGGCCATGGTTGATACGTCCTTCGGGACAGCGATGGATGGTGTCGGCGCGTGGTGCCGTCGGTGAGGGGCGGCGGGCGGAAGGCTCTGACCTGCGCATACGGGCGCGCGTACAGACGTGCGCGTCATTGCGCGGGGAGTGGGGCGAGGAAGGCGAGGAAGAGCTGTCGGGCGCTGCCGGGTGCTCTCAGCGCGCCGGACAGATGGCGCTGGACATGCGGCCGAGGTCGACGTGCCGCCGACTCACCAAGGCGATTCCCGTTCCAGGCATGACGGAAGCGTGTCACGGCGATCTGGACACAGTCCAGCTTCGTCCAAAATGCGGACACCCTTGTCTCGAAGTAAGAGACGAGGGTGTCCTTGGTCACAAGCGGTGCGGACGGTCTTGTCCGCGCTGTTCAGGCGGGGTAGGCGCCCGGCCACGGGCCCGGCGTGGACACCTCGGCCTCTTCCTCGACCTTGGTGTCGAAGAGGGTGAAGCCCCGGCGCCGGTAGTTGTCCAGGGCGTGCTCGCCGTCCTTGCTGCAGGTGTGCAGCCACACCCGTGTGGTCGGCTTCAGCCCCGGCCACCGCTCCGCCAGGTCCCAGGCGCGCGCCGCCCCGTACGACAGCAGGTGACCGCCGATGCGCCGCCCCCGGAAGCCGGGCAGCAGCCCGAAGTAGACGATCTCCACCGTGCCGCCCTCCTGTGCCTCCAGCTCCACGTACCCCGCGGGCGTCCCGCGGTCGAGGGCGACCCAGGTCTCCACGCCGGGCCGGTCCAGGTGCGCCAGCCACTGCGCGTACGTCCAGCCCAGCCGGTCGGTCCAGCGGATGTCCCCGCCGACCGAGGCGTACAGGAAGCGGCTGAACTCGGGCGAGGGCACCTCGGAACGGACGATCCGCACATCCCCCTCGGGCGCGGCGGCCGGAAGGAGGTCGGTGGGCGCGGTCTGCTCCAGGGACCAGGTGGTCACGGGGATGGTCGTCATGTCCGAAAGGGAACCATCCGGCACGAGTATCTGTCGAACGCCTGATCAGGACGCGGACGGGTCCCAGGCCTGTCCCGGGGCAGGTCCCAGGACAGGCCCCGGGACAGGTCCTAGTCGAGGGACCGGTCGACCGAGGCCAGCGGCAGGGCGAACAGCATGCGGCCGGACTGGGACCAGAGCTCCCCGGTCTCCTGCCAGTAGGACAGGGAGGTCGCCCGGCCGCTCCAGCAGCGGTGCGTCTCGTCCGCCCCGCAGCGGGTGGGACGGGCCCCGTCCGTGTCCTGCCGCCACAGTGTGCCGCGCTCGTCCGGCGTCCCGGTCACCCGGCCCAGATACCAGCCCGACCGGTACGACAGCACACCGCGCACATCGGTCAGCTCGGTCTCGTACGCCGCGACCGCGTGCGCGTGCGCGACCGGGTCGGTGTCCAGCAGACCCGCACGCGCCGGGTCGGCGCTGAAGTCGTACCGCCACAGCCGGGTCGGTCCGTCGCCGTCCGCGGGCGTCGCCTCGTGCGCGACCAGGCTGTCGGGTGCGGTGCTGCGGTCCAGGGAGATACCGCCCGGCAGGGGCGCGCCGGCCCCGTTCGCCCGGTAGGAGGCGACGGCCGGCAGGACGTACCGCGCCCCGCCCGCCGACCAGCCGCCGGGCACCCGGCCGACGGACGGGCCGTCCACGGTGGCCCGCTGGACCCGGTCCACGTCGTACACGTACAGCGCCCCGGCCTCGCCCCGGCCGGCGGTGACCAGCAGCTTGTCCTGGTACCAGACCATTCCGGACACGGCGGAGCCGAGCCCGCGGTAGCCGCGGCCCTCGTCCACCGGAACGGTCAGCAGGACCCAGGTGTAGCCGAGGCGGTCCGGGTCACCGGCGTCGACGAAGGCGACACGGGCGAGACCGCCCTCGGCCGTCGTGCCCGCCTGACTCCAGCCGGAGAGGATCACCCGGTGCTCGCCCCAGCGGCCGTCGTCGTCCGCGTCCCCGGAGGTGGTCACCGCGCCGGGCCGCCAGCCGTCGGTGTCGGCACCCGGCCAGCAGTACGCCCGCGTCGCGGCCGGCTCGACCGGCAGGGGACGCCGGTCGTCGGCCGTACAGTCCTCCGCGTCGCGCAGGGAGCCGTCGGGGTCGGCGAGCACGTCACCGACACCCACGGGCCGGCCCATCGCGTCGGAGAGCCGGTCCAGCGCGTCGCGCGGGACGTCGTGCTCGGTCAGTCGCAGCGGTGTGGTCTCGGCGGACGCGGTCAGCGGCTTCAGCGCCCCGGGGTCGGCGGCGTTCGTGGCCTGCGAGGCACTGATCATGGTGGCGGCCGCGGTCAGCGCGAGGGCGGTCCCGGCCAGCGCCGCCCGCAACGCCCTGCCCCGCCTGCGCCGGCGGTGTCTGCCGCGATGCTTCATAGCCGTCCTCCCGAGGCGGGCCAACTGCGTCCGGTGATCCGTGGGTTGACCGTGGAGCAGATGGGGTGGCCCGTACCCGGATGCTACGGCAGCCGACCGCCCCGGGAGGTGAAGACCCTGCAATCATGTGCACCAACCACCTCCGGAGCAGGCCCCCGGGCACACCTGTGCGATCCCGGACGGCCTTGACGGAACACCCGCTCACCCGCCGGCCGACTGCCCCGCCTGCCCCGGCGCGGGCCGGCCGCCCACTGCCGGGGACGCCGAGTGGGGGAAGAGGCGGTGGGGGTCGTCCGGGAGGAGGATCTCCACCTCGGCGGTTTCCGCGAAGCGGTAGGGGCGGTGGTCCAGGAGGGTCCCCAAGTAGCGCCGCATCCGGGACATCTCCGCGCGTACCGTCACCGTACGGGCCGGGTCGCCGAAGACGTCCCGGGCGAGGGCCGCGGCGCTGCGGCCGGCGCGGTGGACGGCCAGCAGGTACAGCAACTCGGCGTGCCGGGGGCTCAGTTCCCGGGTCCACGAGCCCGCCCCGCCGGACACCCGCACCGACCGGCGGCGCGGCCCCCTGAGGTCCAGCACGATCCGGGTCGCGTCGCGCGCCACGGGCTCGTCCGCGGCCCGCACCAGCCAGCCCCCGGCAAGCGGCTCCAGCGAGCACCGCCCCAGCGCCGGCAGCCACCGCATCCCCGCCGACACCGACGTGGGCAGCGCCAGACGCTCCGTGTACGGCATCCCCGTCACCGCCGCCGTCCACCCGTGCCGGTCCACCACCAGCGCACGCCCGTCGATCCGGGCCAGCACCGGCGCCGCCACCGCGCGCAGCCGCTCCAGCGACCGCACGTGCATCTCCCGCAGCCGTGCCTCGGCGAGCTTGGCCACGGAGTCGACCCAGGCCAGCGTGGCCGGATGCATCGTCTCCAGCGGCCCGCTCACGTCCACGACACCGATCAGCCGCCCGTCCCGGGGGTCCGTGATCGGTGCCCCGGCACACGTCCAGGTGGCGTGCGAGCGCACGAAATGCTCGGAGGCGAAGACCTGCACCGGACGCCCCGTCACCGCCGGCGTGCCCACACCGTTGGTGCCGACGACGTCCTCACGCCAGTCCGCGCCGATCTCGAAACCCAGGCCGTCGGCCTTGCGCAGCACCGGCGTGCTGCCCTCCCGCCACAGGACCCGGCCCTCCTCGTCGGCCACCACCATGATGTGGTGGGCGACGTCCGCGACCGACAACAGCCCCTCCCGCAGTACCGGCAGCACATGCCGCAGCGTCGAGGACTCCCGGCGCCGCTGCACCTCCTCACGGGACAGCAGCCCACTGCGGAAGTCGTGATCCGGGTCGACGCCGCTGCGCAGCATCCGCTCCCAGGACTGCCCGATCACCGGGCGGGGAGCCACGGGCGCGCGCTGCCCGGAGAGCGCGGCGGAGCGGACCTCGCTGAGCACCCGGGCCGCACGCGTCGTGTCGACGGCGGCCAGCTGCGTCACGTCCCTCGGCGAGAGTGCCACCGGTCCTCCCGGAAGAAAGGCTGTCGTCCTCATACTGCCGTCCGCCCCCGGCGAGGACGGCCGGTACGGCCACCCGCGCCCCCAAGTTGCAACCCATTGCAACCCTGGTGGTCCGGCCCTCGACTGTTTGAAACTTGAGCGACGCCGTCCCGAGCGGCGTCCACGGCTCGTAAGGGGCCCGTGCGGCGGGGGTGGTGCCGTGTCGGCGCAGCACCACCCCCGCGTCGCACCCGCCTGTTCCGCACCGCCCCTCAGGACACCGGCCGGGCCCGCTCCACGACCGACGCGAGATCCAGCGTGTGCGGCAGCGTCCCGAAGGCCGCGCCCCCCTCCCCGCCCAGCCGCGCCGCGCAGAACGCGTCCGCCACCTGCGGTGGCGCGTACCGCACCAGCAGCGACCCCTGGAGCACCAGTGCCAGCCGCTCCACCAGCCGCCGCGCCCGCCCTTCGACGCCCTCCAGATCCGCCAGTTCGGTCAGCAGGTTCTTGATCGCCCCGTCCAGCCGGTGATCCGCCCCCCGCGCCTGCCCGATCTCCCGCAGATACGCGTCCAGCGCCCCCGGCTCCCGGCGCAGCGCCCGCAGCACATCCAGCGCCTGCACGTTGCCCGCGCCCTCCCAGATCGAGTTCAGCGGCGACTCCCGCACCAGCCGGGGCATCCCCGACTCCTCGACGTACCCGTTCCCGCCCAGGCACTCCGCCGCCTCCACCGCGACCGGCGCGCACCGCTTGGTCACCCAGTACTTGGCCGCCGGCACCGCGATCCGCAGCAGCGCCCGCTCCTGCTCCCCGCCGTCGTCGTACGCCGCCGCCAGCCGCAGCGCCAGCGTGGTGGCGGCCTCCGACTCCAGCGCGAGATCGGCGAGCACGTTGCGCATCAGCGGCTTGTCGACGAGCTTCCCGCCGAACGCCTCGCGATACGTGCAGTGGTGCACCGCCTGCGCCACGGCCTGGCGCATCAGCCCCGCCGAGCCCAGCACACAGTCGAGCCGGGTCGCCGCCACCATCCCGATGATGGTGCGCACCCCCTGCCCCTCGTCCCCGACCCGGCGCGCCCACGTCCCGTCGAACTCGACCTCGGCGGAGGCGTTGGACCGGTTGCCCAGCTTGTCCTTGAGCCGCTGGATGAGGAACACGTTGCGCGTGCCGTCCTCCAGCACCCGCGGCACCAGGAAGCACGTGACCCCTCCGGGCGCCTGCGCCAGCACCAGGAAGGCGTCCGACATGGGCGCCGAGCAGAACCACTTGTGCCCGGTCAGCTCGTACGCGCCGTCCTCCGCCAGCGACCGCGCGGCCGTCGTGTTCGCCCGTACGTCGCTGCCGCCCTGCTTCTCCGTCATGCCCATCCCGAACAGGGCACCGGCCTTCTGCCCGGCGGGCCGCGGTGCGGGATCGTAGATCACCGAGGTCAGCCGGGGCTCCCAGACCGCCGCCAGCGCCGGGTCCGTACGCAGCGCGGGGACCGCCGCGTGGGTCATCGACAGCGGGCAGCCGTTGCCGGCCTCGACCTGCGTCCACACCTGGAACGCCGCCGCCCGCCGCACATGCCCGCCCGGCCGCGCCCAGGCCGCCGTCAGCCCCGCCGAGACGCCCTTGCCGAGCAGCCGGTGCCAGGCGGGGTGGAAGTCGACCTCGTCGATCCGGTGACCGTAGCGGTCGTGGGTGCGCAGCCGCGGCGGATGCTCATTGGCCTGCACCCCCCACTCCTGCACCTGCGCGGAGCCGGCCGCCCGCCCGAGCGCCGCCAACTCGGAGCGTCCCTCCTCCAGCACCTGCGGGTCCAGATGCCGCTCGACCGCCTCCACCAGGGCCCGGTCGGCGCCGAACACGTCGTACTGCACCAGCGGGGGAGCCTGGTTGGTCACGGTGTGCGTGGTGCTTGCCATGTCCCGAACGTACCCCGCGGTACCCCCCCGCTCACCCGACGAATCGGCCTGCGGGTGAGTGCGACCAGGCACGACGGATACCTTTAGGTCGTGCAGCCAGCAAGTGAATCCCCCGACGCGCCCTCCGGCCGCCTCCACCGGGCCCGGGCCCTCTACCGGAACGTCTCCAAGCGCAGGACCGCCTGGCTGCTGTTGAAGGACACCGTCAACTCCTGCATGGAGTACCGCATCCTGGGCCTGGCGGCCGAGGCGGCGTTCTTCACGCTGCTGTCGGTTCCCCCGCTGCTGCTCAGCATGATCGGCCTGCTCGGCTACGTCGACGCCTGGACCGGCGCCGATACCATCCAGAGCCTGCAGACCAACCTCCTGGAAGCCTCCCGCACGGTGCTCTCCGACCGGGGCGTGAAGCAGATCGCCGAGCCGATCCTGCACGACGTGATGAAGGGCGGCCGGCCCGACATCATCTCCCTCGGCTTCCTGTTCGCCGTGTGGTCGGGCTCCCGCGCGGTCAACGTATTCATCGAGACCATCACCGTCATGTACGGCCTCGACGGCGTCCGGGGGATCGTCAAGACCCGGCTGCTGGCCTTCCTGCTCTTCATCGTCGCCCTGCTGATCGGCTCGATCGCGCTGCCGCTCATGGTCGCGGGCCCGGACGCGGTCGTCCGGGTCGTCCCCTGGTCGACGACGGTCGTCCAGATCCTGTACTGGCCGGTCGTGATCCTGCTGTCGATCGCCTTCCTGACCACCCTCTACCACGTCTCCGTACCCGTGCGCTCGCCGTGGATCGAGGACGTGCCGGGCGCGCTGGTCGCCCTCGGCATGTGGGTGCTCGGCAGTTTCCTGCTGCGGATCTACCTCACCAACACGGTCGAGGGACCCACCATCTACGGCTCCCTCGCCGCCCCCGTCGCCGTACTGCTGTGGATCGGTGTGTCCGCGTTCGCCGTGCTCGTCGGCGCCGCCGTCAACGCGGCCATCGACCGGGTCTGGCCCGCCGCCGCGACGGCCGCGGCCCGCGAGGCCAACGAGCGGCTGCGGCAGGCGCAGGTCGCCGAGTACGTCGCCCGCACCGCCGCGTCCGGCGAGGCCGACCCCGACATGCCCTCCGAGTTCCCCGAACGCTGGTCGCGCTTCCTGCCGCCGGAGGACGTCACGGCCCGCCTGCGCACCCACGTGCGGACCACCCACCCGAGGCACGGGGACGGACCGGACCACGAAGAGGAGAAGTGACGCGCCGGGCGGCGCCGGGCGCACGCCGCCCAGGTCCCGGCCACCGCCTCCCGTACGACGTCCGCGAAGTCCCGCGGCTCCCGCCCCGGCACGCTCCACCCGCGGCCCTCACTGGAATCGCGGGCGAAACAGGCTGCCCGTAGCCCGCTCTACGCTGACCCCATGGACGCACTCACCGGCCTGCTCGAGGGGCCCCGCGCCCATGGCGCGTTCATGATCCGGGCCTGTGTCGACCCGCCGTGGGCGATCCGCGTGGAGGACCGCGCCCTGCTGACGGTGAGGCTCCTCGTCCGCGGCGAGGCGTGGATGGTGCCCGACGGGGGAGAGCGGCTGCGGCTGCGCCCCGGCGACCTCGCCATCGCGCGCGGGGACGGTCACAGCGCAGCGCCAGGGAGGCCCTGCCCCCGCCCTTCGGCGGCGCCCAGTCCCGATGGAAGGACCGGACCACCTCTTCCGTGTCCAGCAACAGCCGCAGACCGCCCGGCAGGCCGGCCTCCACGTGTCCCTGGGCCTCGGCTCCCTCCGGGAAGGCGAACCCGAGCCGCCGGTAGAAGGCGACGGAGGCGGCCATGTCGGAGACGACCAGCCCGATGGCATCGAATCGTGCACTCATACGGCCACCGTAGGACCGGGCCGTCACGCCGGTCTTGAAGGAATCGGACACCCCTGCGGGGTGGTCAGCCCGAGCGTTCGGCGTGGAGTTCGGACCGGACGAGTTCGAGGAGACGGCCGGTCCAGTTGCGCCCCCTGCCGCGGTCGTCGCCCCAGAACGCCGAGTCGGAGTCGCCGTAGACGAGCGTCGCGTCGCCGGTGTCCAGGAGGGCGCGGGCGAGCTCCGGATGCCGGGTGAACTTGGCCCGCAGCAGCCGGGTCATGACGGCCGTCCGGGACGCCTCCCAGCCCTCGGGGCGGTCGGCGGCCGCGGCCAGGCTCCGGGCGCCGAAGGTGCTGTCCGCCGCCGCGACCGCCTCCCGCACGGCCGGGTCGGCGACGGACAGGGCCCAGTAGGCGTGTGTCACGGTGGGGTAGGTGACGCCGTCGACCTCGATGGCGGCCGGGAACTCGTTGCGCAGCGCCTTCGTGCCCGGGTCCTCGGAGGGCTTGAGCGGGTAGCTCTCGTACAGGTGGATCGCCGGGGCGAAGGCGGTCGCCGGACCGTCGGCCGGGACACGCGAGCCGGCCGTGGCCATCCACTCCGCCCGCTCCTCGAAATAGGAGAGCGCCCAGTCATAGGACTCCTGGCTCACTTCCTCGTCCGGCCCGTGGTCGGTGACACCGCCGGGCCCGGCCACCAGGACCTGCAGCGGCCGGTCCTTGTTGTCCATGTCGCCCAGCGCGTAGTGCCGCTGCGTCACGGGGATGGCGAAGTAGGCCTCGCGTGCCGCGGCCCGCTTCTCCTCGGTGCGGTCGGCCAGGAACGCGTCCACCGCGGCCAGACAGCGGTCCGTCGAATCCGGGCGCTGGTTGAGCTGGTCGATCGTGTCCCGGATCTCGGCGACCAGGATCTCGGGGGTGAGCCAGGTGCGCGGCTCGGTGAACTTCCACCGGGCCAGCTCGTGGGCGGACGCCTGCGCGCCCTCCGGGAGTTCCGTCGCCACCCAGCCGCTGCGCAGCTTCTCCTCGAACTCCTCCAGGGTGACCAGTTCCCAGCAGTCGATGAGCCCGTCCGCGTAGATGAACAGGTCGATGAGGTGGTAGTCGAAGTTGCGGATGAAGGCGTGCCGCCAGGTTCCGGGGACGCGTACGCCGTCCGCCATGCGGTGGGTGATCCGGTTGCCGATCATCCGCACATTGTGGGGGCCCGCCCCGACCGCCCGACACCGGGTTTCCGACGCCCTGGCACCGACGCCCTCGCATAGGCTCCGGCACATGGCCGACGTCCCCGCACTCCTCGTGTACACCCGCACCACGGACTACCGGCACGACTCCATCCCCGCCGGCGTCGCCGCCCTGCGCACCCTCGGCGGCTTCGGCGTCGACGCCACCGAGGACCCCGCCGCCTTCGAGGAGCCGCTCGACCGGTACGTCGCCGTCGTCTTCCTCTCCACCAGCGGTGAGGTGCTCACCCCGCCCGGCCGGGAGCGGCTCGCGGCGTACGTCGAGGCGGGCGGGGGATTCGTCGGGGTGCACGCCGCGGCCTGCACCGAGGACGACTGGCCGTACTACGGCGACCTGCTCGGCGCCCGTTTCGACCGGCACCCCGCCCTCCAGCCGGGCCGCGCCGTGATCGAGGACCGCGGCCACCCGGCGACCCGGCACCTGCCGCCCGTCTGGCACTTCACGGACGAGTGGTACGACTTCCGCACCAACCCCCGTGGGCGGGTGCGGGTCCTGGTCCGCGCCGACGAGTCCTCGTACGACGGCGGCGGCATGGGCGACGACCACCCCCTGGCCTGGTGCCGCGACCAGGGCGAGGGCCGCGTCTTCTACACGGCCCTCGGACACGCCGCCGAGGCCTACGCCGACGCGGACTTCCGCGCCCACCTGCTCGGCGGGATCACCTGGGCCGCCCGCTGATCACGGCTTGCAGGAGGAGTACGTGTCCACGTCCTCCGGGTCGGGACGGAACCGGTTCTCCCAGTTACCGGGGTAGGCGGCGACCAGCGCGGGCAGCTGGGCCTTGACGTCGCCGGCCCACTCCTTGCTGAGGTACGTGCGCAGCGCTTCCCGGAGTTCGTGGCAGTCCTCCGTACGGCCCTCCGGCAGCCCGATGCCGTACCGGTTGGTGCTCCCGAACGAGACGTCGCGCACGACCCTGAGCGGCACCTTGCTGCTCCGGTACTGCTCCACGTATCCGTAGAGCAGTGCCTCGTCGGTGAAGACCGCGTCGACGTCCTTCTGCCGCAGCTTGCGCACGCAGGTCGAGTAGTCGCTCTGCAGGTGCAGCGTCGTGCTGCGGGGCAGTTGCGCCGTGGCGGACGTCGAACCCTGCACGGTGCAGACCACCTTGTCCGCGACGTCCTTCTCGTTCTTGATGCCGTGGTAGTCCGCGCGGACCAGGAAGCGCTGCTGGGTGACGAAGTAGGGGCCGACGAAGTCGACCTGCTCGTCCCGCTTCGGGGTGATGGAGTACGTGGCGATGATCATGTCCAGCGACTTGTTGACGAGCTTCTGCTCCCGCTTGTCGGACACCACGTCGTCGAACTCCGGTGTGAAGCCGATCTGTTCGCCGAGGTACGAGGCCAGGTCGACCTCGAAGCCGCGGTCGTTGTGCTCGCTGTGCCGGTTGAAGCCCGGCTGGTCGGTCTTGACGCCGATGTGGACCGTGCCGGTGAGGGATTTGCCGTCCGGCTCCGGGTCCGACCACTGGCAGGCCGCGGCGGTCAGCACCAGCAGGGCGGCCGCCGCGACCCGCGCGGGCCGGTGGCCGGGGGAGCGGCGGGCAAGCGGGCGGCGCGAGGCGTTCGTCATGGGTGTCACGTGGGTCTTCCTAGTCATCCAGGTGCGCCGAGGCGACGGACAGGTCCAGTTCACAGCCCTGCTCCCCCTGGAGCCCCACGGAGAGTTCGACGTCGGTCATGCCGCGTCCCAGGGCGAAGACGAACTCCGTGCCGGGGACACCGCTCTGCACGTGTTTCGTCCCGGCGCCGGCCTTGAGGCCCACGGTCAGCTCGGTGCCCGGCGTGCACACCGGGGCGGCGGGGTCGTACGGGGCCACGTCGAAGGCGATGGTGAGCCGGGGCCGGGGGTCGTCGGTGTGCAGGGTGGCGACGACGGTCTCGCCGTCCACCAGGGGAGGGGTGTGGTCGAGCCGGACGCGGTTGGTCACGTCCACCGGACGGCTCTCCAGGAACGCCCAGGTGGCCAGGGCCGGCAGCCCCACGGCCAGTACCGCCAGCGGGATCACCACGAGGACGACGGGCGGCCACAGTTGGGGCGCCTCTTTCGGACTCCGGCGTCCGATGATCGGCAGCATGGCGGCGCCGAAGGCCAGCAGGGCCCCGCCCGTCACGCCGACCACCGCGGGATCCCCGCCGAGGGTCAGCCACACGGTGGCCGCCCCGAGAATGGCCACGAGATCGATCAGCAGCAGTGAGACGAGTCCCTGGGTGCCCGCGGTGGCTTCGGCGACCCGTAGAGCCGCGCTCCTGAGCCGCCCGGTGCGGGCCGGTGTCTCACCGGCCGGCGTGGTAGATGTGTCGCTGGTCACACGGGCAGCGTAGGGGCACGGACGGTGGCACAACGGGAGGTGTCGGGAAAATGGCCGATTATGATCTGACGTAGCCACAGATTGTGCCTCCGTGTGCTATAAGCCGGGCCTGATGATCCGTCACGCGCCCGCCTCGGTCCTCACGCGCCGGGCGGCGCCGCCGTGCTCGAACGCTCCACCAGCCGTGTCGACAGCTCCGTGCGGGTGCTTTCCGGGCGGGGGCCGTCCGTCATGCGCAGGAGGAGGTGCAGGGCCGTCGCCGCCATCTCGGAGAGGGGCTGGCGGACCGTCGTCAGGGCGGGGGTGAGCCAGCGGGCCTCGGGGAGGTCGTCGAAGCCGACCACGCTCATGTCGTCCGGTACCCGCGACCCGCGCTCGGCCAACGCCTCGTAGACCCCGGACACCATGCGGTCCGAACAGACGAAGACGGCCGTCGGCGGCTCCGGCAGGTCGAGGAGTTCGCGCATACGACGGCGGGCGCCGGCCCCGTTCGGATCGGCGTGCCGGAGGTACTCGGGGCGGTGCCGCACGCCCGCCGAGGCGAGGGCCGAGCGGTAGCCGGCGACGCGTGCGCCGCAGGACATCGTGCTCCGGCGGCCGGCGATGACGGCGATGCGCTCATGGCCCAGGGCGAGCAGATGCTCCGTGGCCGTCACCCCGCCCTGCCAGTTCGCCCCGCCCACCGAGACGACGCCGGGCGGCGGTTGACGGACCGGGTCGATCAGCGCGAAGGGGACGCGGTGCTGATCGAGCCACGTGTACTGCGGCCCGCTCGGCTCGGCCCGATGGAAGAGGATCCCGGCCGATCCGCGCAGCACGAGCTTGTCCAGCCAGTCTCGTTCCGGGTGCTCGGAACGGCTCCGGGTCAGGGCCGCCGAGACCACGATCTCCAGGCCCGCGTCGTGCGCCGCCTCCTCCGCGCCGTGCAGCACCGCGCCCGAGGCGGAGTCCTCCAGCGAGTGCACCACCAGGTCCACCAGGCGCGGCGGCCTCACTCCGTCGAACCGGGGTCTGCGGACGTAACCGAGCCGGTCCAGTGCCTCCGTGACACGACGGCGGGTCTCCGGGGCCACGTCCTCGCGGCCGTTGACGACCTTGGACGCGGTCGGCACCGACACCCCCGCCTCGCGGGCCACGACCGCCAGCGTCGGCCCGGCCGCCACGCTCGCACTCCCCGTACGGACCATCGGGAACCCACCTCCACCGAATAGAAAGCGCTTCCTACTGTAGATCCGCAGTCACGGAGCGGGAAGAACGCGCACACAGGCCGAGGAATACCGAAGAGCCCCCCGGCGCTCTTGTGTTACTGGCGGGTTCTGCCGGTGCGTGAGCACGGCGCGGTGAAGGGCTGGTGGGCACATGACGGCAGGCCGGGAGAACCCCCTGATCAGGACGCCGTACGGTGCCGTACGCGGCAGATGGGACCAGGGCGTCGCCGTGTTCCGGGGCATCCCGTACGCGGCGCCCCCGTTCGGCCCCCGCCGCTTCCGGCCCCCCGCCCCGCCGGAGCCCTGGGACGGCGTACGCGACGCCGGCGCCTTCGGCCCGACAGCCCCGAAGCCGCCGTACTCCGAGGCCTTCGCCCAGTACCTGTCCGACCCGGTGGTGCCCGGCGACGACTGCCTCAACCTGAACGTGTGGACCCCCGAACCGTCCCCCGGCGCCCGGCTCCCCGTCCTCGTGTGGGTGCACGGCGGCGCCCTGACCAGAGGCTCCTCCGCGGTCCCCGTCTACGACGGCCGCACCTTCGCCCGCGACGGCGTGGTCTTCGTGTCGGTCAACTACCGCCTCGGTGTCGAGGGCTACGGCCTCTTCCCGGACGCCCCCGCCAACACCGGCCTGCGCGACCAGCTCGCCGCCCTGCGCTGGGTCCACGAGTCGATCACGGCCTTCGGCGGCGACCCCGGCCGCGTCACCCTCGGCGGCCAGTCCGCCGGAGCCATCAGCACCGGCGCGCTCATCGCCGCCCCGCAGGCCCAAGGGCTGGTCCGCCGGGCCGTCCTGCAGAGCGGACCACCCGAGGTGACCGACCGCGACAAGGTCCGGCGCATGGTCCGCCGCATGGCGAACCGCCTGAAGATCCCCGCCACCGCCGAGGCCTTCGCCGCCGCCGACCGCGAGCACCTGCTCCGCGCCCAGGCCGAAGTGGGCCGCCTCAGCAGCCCGGTGCTCGGCGGCCCCTCCTTCGGCATCGTCGTCGACGGCGACCTCGTCCCCCGCGACCCCCTGGAGGCGCTGACGGACGGCGCGGCCCCGGGCGTCGACCTGCTCACCGGCTGGACCCGCGACGAGTACCGCCTCTGGCTGGTCCCCGGCGGCCTGCTGGAACGCGTCGACCGCCTCGGCGCGGTCGCCCTGGCCGGCGCGATGGCCCGCTGCCGCTGCGGCAGCGAGGTTCCCCGCGGCTACCGCGCCCTGTGCCCCGACGCGGGTACCGCCGACCTGGTCGGCCAGATGGTCACCGACCACCTGCTCCGCCTCCCCCTGCACCGCCTGTCCGACGCCCGCACGGAACCCACGTACGTGTACGAGTTCGCCTGGCCCTCCAACCGGCCCGGCATGGGCGCCTGCCACGCCCTGGAACTGGGCTTCGTCTTCGACAGCGGGGACGAACCCGACGCCCGCAAACTCGCCGGCGAGGGCGCGCCGCAGGACCTGGCCGACGCGATGCACGGGGCGTGGGTACGGTTCGTCTCCGACGGTTCGCCGGGATGGGAGCGATGGGGTCCCCGCCACCCGGTGCGGGTCTTCGGCGACGGCGAGCCGCACATCGTTCGCGGCCCGCGCGACCGCGAACTCGCCCTGTGGACCGCGCCGTCCACGCCCACCGACGGGGATCCGCCCGCTTCGGCTCCGGAACTCCGGTCGGTGATACGCCGGCTACGGCGGAGCGGTGCGCTGCGCCGGAACTGACGTGGGACGGCGCCCCGGTGAGGCACTCGTCGGCCGACGCGTTCCCGGGCATGCCGCGCGGCCACGACACCGGCAAAAACTCGGACTCGCCCCACAGGGTGACGTGCACGGTGTCGCCGACGGACAGGGTGCCGGGGGTGGAGTGCGGCGTACTTGGTGCCGTAGGCGACGCCGCCCTCGGTGGCGCGGCGGTAGCCGGCGAGGCAGCGGCGGGAGGCGGCGTTCGGGGAGTCCGCGGTCGACGGGACGAGCAAGTCGAGCCCGTGGGTACGAGATGCCGGGGCGCCGCCCGTCCGGGACAATCGAAGAAGGGGCCGACTCATCCTGGTCGGCCGGTTCGGTCGCACCGGGCAGGCCTTCGTGTGAGGAGCCCAAGGTGAGTTTCGACTTGATCAACGATGCGCGACAGCATCCGGAGAACTACCCGCCGCACGGAAACTCCGCGGGCGCGACCATGACCGCGTGCGCGAGGGGTTTCGACATGTCGCCGCAGCTGACGGACGCGGCGAACGCCCACGCCCTCTTCCTGGAGGAGCAATCGAGAGACTGGGTCGTCAGCGGTGACAACATGCACCGTGGCCCGAGCGGAAGGCTGGTCTGGGAGTCCGGGGAACCCATGGAGCAGGCCGGCTACCGCACGTGGCGGGCGGAGAACGTGGCCGTCGGCTTCACCACCGCGGAGGAGGCGGTGCGCTTCTGGATGCAGGACGACGAGCGCTTCGGCTGGGGACACCGCAACGCCATCCTCCGGTCCGAGACGCAGGAGGCCGGCCTGGGACATCAGGAGGGCGGCCCCTGGGGCCACTACTGGACGCTGGACATGGGCACGAAGTAGGGGACCGCTGGTCACGCGGGCCCGTCTCCGTCCTGACCGCCGGTCGGTAGTCGAAGAGTCGGGCTCGGCGGAGTGCAGGGCCCGCGCTTCCCGCTCGCGTCGCCTCGGGCCACGCCCTGCCTGCGGTCGTGCGCGAGCCCGGCGGGGGTGAGCAGCTTGCCCGCCGATGCCCCGGCGCAGCCCTTGACGGGGTAGTACGACAACTCGACGACGCCGGCCATGTGGCGAATCCGTCCTGTTCCGCTGGTCCGATGAGTCTCGCGGCCGTGCCGGGGCCCCGACCGCTGTCGCGCCGCCGGACAACTCCGGGACGCCGGCGAATCGATGGGCCGTCCCACCACGCATCCTCACCGAGCTGAACGTTCGCGCGCCGGGCGCTCGACGACTGGAACGTGCGCGGGCGCGCAGACGATGTACCGCTGTGCGTCAGCGAACTCCCCACCCACGCCCTGCTGCACGGCGTACCGCCCGGCCGGGGATCTTTCCGCGCCTCATCACGCAGGACGGCGGCGTGCGCGTCGAGGTGCACGACGGTGGGGGCGGGCGTGGCCGCCGTACCGCAGGGGGAGCCCGACGGGAGCGGGCGCGGGTTGTTGCCCGTGGGTGAGCCGGCGGACAAGTGGGGTCGGGGAGCGGGCCCCCGGGAAGGTCGTCCGGTGCGTGTCCGCTACGGAGCCCGCAGCGCCGCCGCCACCGACGCGATCGTCTCCGGTCCCACCCGGCAGCACCCTCCGATCAGTCGCGCCCCCGCCTCCCGCCACCCCGTGACCTGCCCGGACGTGAATGTCGACCGGCCGGTCCACGCCCGCGCCCCGACATCCCACGTCTCGCCGCTGTTGGGGTAGACCACGACCGGTTTGCCGGTGACGCGGGCGGCGAGGGCGACGGCGTGGTCGGCGTCCTCGGGGGTGCAGCAGTTCACGCCGACGGCGACGACCTCGTCCGCCCGCGCGGCGAGCGCGAAGGCGTCCTCCAGGGGCCCGCCGGCGCGGGTGCGGTCGCCGGCCGCCGAGTACGACAGCCAGGCCGGTACGCCGAGACCGCGCAGGGCTCGGAGCAGGGCCTCCGCCTCGTCCGTGTCGGGGATCGTCTCCAGGGCGAGGACGTCCGGGCCGGCGGCGGCCAGGACCTCCATGCGGGGGCGGTGGAAGCGTTCCAGCTCGGACACGGTGAGCCCGTACCGGCCCCGGTACTCGGAGCCGTCCGCGAGCATCGCCCCGTACGGGCCGACGGAGGCCGCCACCCAGAGGGGGCGGGCCGCCCGGGCCCGCCGGGCCGCCTCGCGGGCGCACCTGACGCTCAGGGCGAGCAGCCCGGCCGCCCCCTCCCGGCCGATCCCGCGTCGCGCGAAGCCCTCGAACGTGGCCTGGTAGCTGGCGGTGATCGCCACGTCCGCGCCCGCCTCGAAGTAGGCGAGGTGCGCCTCCGTCACCGCCTCGGGGTCCTCGGCGAGCAGCCGTGCCGACCACAGCTCGTCGCTCAGGTCGTGCCCGGCCGCCGCGAGCTGGTTGGACATACCGCCGTCGAGTACGACCGCGCCGTCCGCGAGTGCCTCGGCGAGGGCGGGATCGGTGCTCATACCGGCGACGCTAGCCGACGCCATCGCTCACAGCGCGCCCCCTCGCCCCAGTGCTGGGATGCTGAGAGGGAGCGCAGCCGTAACCGGAAACGAACAGGGCGGTGAGTGCCGTGGCCGGGCTCGAAGGGGATGATCCGCCCGAGGCGGAAGACCGCGCCGACCCACACGGGGACCCGTTCCTGCGCACCCGGTTCGCCGTACCCGCGCGCCCCGTGACATTCCTGCGGCGTGAGCGGCTGACCAGGCATCTCGACCAGGCCCTGCGAACACCGCTGACCATGATCAACGGTGCGCCGGGGGCGGGGAAGACCCTGCTGGTCGCGGACTGGGTGGCGCACCGGGACGGACTGCCGGTCGCCTGGCTCACCACCGACGCGACCGGGGACGGGCCCGGGATGTTCTGGGCGTATCTGCTGCGGGCCCTGCGCGGCGTCGGGGTCCCGCTGCCCGCGGACACCGGTGTCCCGGCGGACGCGAACCGGGTGAGCCCCGCCCTGCCGGCCCGGCTCGCCGCCGAGCTGAGTGCCCGGGAGCGGCCCGTGGTCGTCGTGCTCGACGAGTTCGACCGGGTCACCGCCCCGGAGATCGCCGAGCAGCTGGAATTCGTCCTGCACCACGCCGGGCCGGGACTGCGGCTGGTCCTCGTCACCCGTACCGAGCCGCTGCTGCCCCTGCACCGCTACCGGCTCGCGGGCGAGCTGACGGAGATCAGGGGCGCGGAGCTGGCCTTCACCCCGGACGAGGCCGTCGAGCTGATGGACCTGCACGGGCTGCGGCTGCCCCCGGCCGCCTTGCGCGCGCTCGTGGAGCGCACCCGGGGGTGGGCCGCCGGGCTGCGGCTGTGCGCCCTGGCGGCGGGGCAGAGTCCGGATCCGGAGGCGTATCTCAAGGAGTTCGAGGCGGACCGCAGCGCGATCGCCGACTTCCTGCTGGGGGAGGTGCTCAAGCGGCAGGACGCCCAGACCCAGGACCTGCTGCTGCGGGTGAGCGTGCTCGACCGGTTCTCTCCCGGGCTGGCGAACGCAGTCACGGGACGCGACGACGCCGAGGCCGTTCTGGCCCGGCTGAGCCGGGGCAACGCGTTCGTCGAGCACCTCGGGCACGGCCTGTACCGCCTCCACCCCCTGTTCGCCGAGATTCTCCGCGCCCATCTGCGGATGCGGCGGCCCGGTCTGGAACCCGGGCTGCACCGGCGGGCGGCCGAGTGGCTGCGGCGGTCCGGGTTCCTCTCGGAGGCGCTCGGGCATGGTGCCGCCGCCGGCGACTGGGGGTTCACCGCCGGTGCCCTGGTCGACGACCTCGCCATCGGCCAGTTCTTCACGGGGCTGCGCTCCGACGCGGTGGCCGAGCTGTTCTCCCGGATGGGGCGGGAGAGCACGGGTCCGGCCCCGGAGCTGGTACGGGCGGCCGGCCGGCTGGCCCGGTGCGAACTCGACGGCGGGCTGGCCCATCTGCGTCGCGCACAGCACGAACTGATGGAGTACGACGGTACGTCGGACGAAGCGGCGGCACGGTTGAGCTGCGCCCTGCTGGAGGCCCTCGCCGCCCGGCTGACCGGTGCGCCGGCCCGGGCGGAGGACGCGGCACGGGCGGCCGAGAGGCTGCGGGAGGCGGTCCCCGACGATCTGCTGGAGCGGCATCCCGAACTCACCGCGCTGCTGCTGGACCACTTGGGCTCCACGAGGCTGTGGGCCGGGCACTTCGAGAAGGCGCGGGCCGCCCTGTCCACGGTGGCGGACTCCGCCCCGGGAGCGGCCACGGCACTCCCGCGCGAGGACTCGCTGGGCAGGCTCGCGCTGATCGACTATCTGAACGGCTGGCTCGGCAGGGCCGAACGCAAGGCGCGCGAGGCCCTCCTGGAGACGGAGCGGTTCGGGCTGCCCCGGCCGTCCGGCTCCGGTGTCGAACGGCTCGTCCTGGCCGCCGTCGCCGTGGACCGCGACGAGCTGGGGCAGGCCCAGGCCCTGCTCGACACGTTGGCCGACACCCACCCCGCGATGCGGGATCCCGTCCTGCGGGCCGGACGCGCCCTGACGACCGCGCGCCTGCATCTGGCGCGCGGCGATCCGGGGGCCGCGCTGAAGGCGGTGGAACCGGAGGTGCCGGCCGACGTCGTCTCGCCGTGGGCGCGGGGAGGGACGACGCTTGTCGCTGCCGCCGCCCATCTCATCGAGGGACGCGCGGAGACGGCCGCCGGACTGCTGCTGGACGTGCCCGAAGAGCAGGTGGCGTGCGCGGTGGGGGCCGCGCGGATCCAGCTGGCCACCGGACGGGCCGCCGCGGCCGTACGGCTGCTCGACCGTGTGCGTCCGGAGGGGCGCGCCGGTCCGGCGGTGACCGTCCGGGCGGCGCTGGTGCGGGCGCAGGCCGCGGACGAGGCGGGGGACGGCGTGAGCGCGCGCGGACTCGTGGTGCGGGCGCTGGAGGAGGCGCGCCGGGAGCGGCTGCGCCGGCCCTTCCGCGAGGCCGGGCCGTGGATCCGGCCCTACCTGGGCACGGCGTGGCCGCACTGGCTGACGACCGGCCGGCTCGCACCCGGCGCCGGCCCGCCCCGGCGACGGCACGAGCCGCCGCCACCGGTCTACGAGGAGCTGAGCGGGCGCGAGCGCGACGTGCTGCGCCGCCTGGCCCTGACGATGTCCACGCAGGAGATCGCCGCCGACCTGTACGTGTCGGTGAACACGGTCAAGACCCACCTCAAGAGCGTCTACCGGAAGCTGTCGGTCAACCGCCGCAACGAAGCGGTGCGCCGAGCCCGCGACCTGGACCTGCTGTGACGAGGGGGACCCCATGAGCCGCTGGCGGGCGCTGATCGTCCTGGGAACCGCACAGTTCCTGATGGTCCTCGACACGTCGGTCATGAACGTCTCCATCAGCCAATTGGTCGACGACTTCGACACCGAGGTCACCGCCATTCAGGCCGTCATCACGCTGTACGCGCTGGTCATGGCGGCATTCATGATCATCGGGGGGCGGCTGGGGGACATCCTCGGACGGCGGCGTGTCTTCCTCGGCGGTCTCGTCGTCTACGCCACGGGCTCGGCCCTGACCGCCGTGGCACCCACCCTGTGGGTGCTGGTCCTCGGCTGGTCGGTCATCGAGGGACTCGGCGCCGCGCTGGTGCTGCCGGCCATGGCGGCCCTCGTCGCCGAGTCCTACCGGGGCCGCGACCGGGCCGTCGCGTACGGCGTCGTCGGCGGACTGGCCGGTGCCGGGATCGCCGTGGGCCCCCTGCTGGGCGGCTGGGTGACGACGTACCTCACGTGGCGGCTCGTCTTCGCGGGTGAGGTCGTGGTCGTACTGGCCGTCCTTCTCCTGCGCGGCGCGATCACCGAGGCACCGGGAGTCGCGGTGCGCCCCCGGCTGGACGGGGTCGGTGCCGTGCTCTCCGCGGCGGGTCTGGCCCTCGGGGTGCTCGGCGTGCTGCAGAGCGGCACCTGGGGCTGGGTGCGGCCGCGCAATCCGCCCTTCACCGTCCTCGGTTTCGCGCCGACGCTGTTCGTGGTCGGTGCCGGGGTGGCCGTCCTCGCGGTCTTCCACCGGTGGGAGCGGCGCCGGGACGAGCGCGGCGACGACCCGTTGGTGCACCTGGCCTTGCTGCGTCGGCCCGCCCTGAGATCCGGCCTGATGTCGCTGGTGAGCCAGAATCTGATCCTGCTGGGGCTGTTCTTCACCATCCCGCTGTACCTCCAGATCGTGCAGGGTTTCGACGCCTTCGAGACGGGGCTCAGACTGCTGCCGGTGTCCGCGACGATGCTCGTGACCTCGCTGGGCGCGGCCCGGCTGGGACGCCTGGCCGGACCCCGACGGGTCGTCCGGCTGGCCCTGCTCACCGTCGCGGCGGCCGTCCTCTGGCTGCTGACCACCATCGACCCGGTCATCGACGACGCGAACTTCGCCGGGGCGATGGCCCTGCTCGGCGTCGGCATGGGCCTGTTCGCCTCCCAGCTCGGCAACGTCGTCCAGTCCGGCGCGGGTGAGGAGGAACGCAGTGAGGCAGGCGGGCTCCAGTACACCGCGCAGAACCTGGGCTCGGCTCTCGGCACCGCGCTGATCGGATCGCTGCTCATCGGCTCCCTGGCGCACGCCTTCACCGCGCACGTGGAGAACGACGCCCGGCTGTCGCAGGAGGCCCGGCGGCAGGTCGGTGTCGCCCTGGAGGCCGGCGTCACCTTCGTGCCCACGGAACAGGTGCGCGCGGCGGCCACTCGCGCCGGACTGCCGCCGGACGAGGTGGACGCCGTGACGGACTCCTACGCGTCGGCGCAGCTCGAGGGCCTGAAGGCGGCGATCCTCGCCACCGGCGGCATCACCCTCGCGAGCTTCCTGGTCACACACCGCCTGCCGGGCCCGGAGCCCGAGCGCCCCGGACCCGGCGGGCGGGACGGGGTCGGCCGAAGGAGTCCGTGATGCCCGACACTGAGCAGGCAGCGGCGGGCTGGGCCGCACGGGCCGCCGAGCGCAGGGCGCACACCGACTACACGGGCGGCGTCTACGGATCCATGCTCGCGGCCTCGGTGATCGTCGGGGCCGGAACGCTCGGTTCGTTCCCGCGCCTGGAGATGGTGCTGCTGCTGTTGCTCACCGGCGGGGTGTTCTGGATCGCGCATGTGCACGCGCAGTTGTTCGGGGCGCGGCTGGCGCAGCGCGGCCCGGACCGTCACGTCGTGCTGCGGGTGTGCCGGGAGGAGTGGACGATCGTCAAGGCCGCCGTGCCACCGGCGGTCGCCGTGGCCGTCAGCCCCGTGCTCGGTCTCGGTGTGCAGGGCACCCAGTGGTTCGCGCTGTCCGTCGCCGTGGCGGGGCAGGTGGGCTGGTCGGTGGCGGCGGCCCGCCGGGCCGGTGCCGGCCGGCGCCTGATGGCCCTGTCGGCGGCGGTGAACCTCGTACTCGGCCTGGTGATCCTCTCGTGCAAGCTCTGGCTGACGCACTGAGACGAGCGGCCTCTCACCTGTACGGGGTGAGCCGGGCTGCCGCCCGGAGGCGGACGATCGCAGGGTACGGGCACGGCCCGCCTGTTCCAGGCCACCCGGGGAGCGGCTCATGCGCTACGAGATCCGTGTCGACGGACATCTCTCGGAACCGCTGATCGGGGTTTTCCCGGAGCTCGACCACGTGGAGATGTCCGGCCAGACCCTGCTGTTCGGGCACGTCATCGACGAGGCGCACCTGTACGGGCTGCTGGCCCGGTGCCAGTCCCTGGGCCTGCGCGTCCTGGAGATGCGCCAGATACCGGAGTAGCACCCCGGCCGGTGGGTCACGCGCTCTCGGCGCGCACCCGGCCGGACCGCACGGCCTCACCCAGCGCCTCGAAGTCCCGCTCGTTGCGGTCGGCGTAGTCCTGCGCGAACCCGGCGAGGGCCCGGGCGAAGCGGTCGCCGCCGCCCAGGTAGGCGGCGATGGCGACCGGGTCGCCGGAACGGGCATGGGCGCGCGCCAGACTCGCTCCGCACAGGCCTGCGAAAAGCCGCAGCAGCCCCGGTTCCATCGTCTCCGGCCGGGCGATGCCCTTCCAGTCGCGCAACTGCCGTACGTAGAAGTCCCGGGGGCGGCCGTCGAGGCCCACGGCGTGCGTCCAGCCGAGCAGGATGTCGCTGGTCGTCTGGATCAGCCGCTGCCCCGCCACCACCCGGCGGCCCTCGTTGTCGTACCGCTCGCCCTTCGTGTGCGGCGCGAGCACCGACTCCTGCGCCTCCTTGGCCTGCAGCAGCAGGGGATCGTCGTCGTCCCTGCCGAGCAGGAGCACGATCCAGCAGCGGGTGCCGACACTACCGACGCCCACCACCTTCCGGGCCACGTCGACCAGGTGGTAACGCCCCAGCAGATGCCGGTGCTCCGACGACAGCGAGCGCGCGTAGCCGTCCAGGACCTCGCGCAGGCCGTTCTCCTCGTTCGAGGGATCGTCCACCAGGTCGGCCAGCGGCGTGATCAGCGGCGGGTCCGGAGCGATGCACCGTCCTCCGGCCGTGACCCGCGTGAGTTTCGCGAAGGCCTGGAGGTGGGTGCGGGTCCGGGCGCGTTCCGTCGCCCCGGCGATACGGCGCCGGGCCTCGCGGTCCGTCGACGAGTCCAAGAGCTCGCGCAGCCGGTCGGCGTCGTCCTGTGCGTACCAGATGTCGAGGGTGCGCATCCCGGCGAACGCCCGCATGCGCCGCCGGTACGCCTCCACGCAGGCGCGCACCGCGCCGTCCTGCTCCTCGACGGGGAAGCCGTTCGCCCGGCCGGCGATGGCGAAGCTCGCCGCCAGCCGCTTGACGTCCCATTCGAAGGGACCGGCGAGGGTTTCGTCGAAGTCGTTGATGTCGAAGACGAGATGGCGTTCGGGGGAGGCCAGCAGGCGGAAGTTCAGCAGATGGGCGTCACCGCACAGCTGCACGGTCAGGCCGGTGTCAGGGAGCGGCCCGAGGTCCGCCGCCATGATCGCCGCCGCTCCCCGGTAGAACCGGAAGGGGGACTCGAGCATGCGGCCGTATCGGACCGGCACCAGCTCGGGCAGCCGGGTCACCGACTGCCGCTCGATCACGTCGACGGGGTCCGGCCGGTCCCGGGCCGCCTCGAACCGGCCGTGGGACGAGCGCGGCGCACGGCCGCGCGCCTCCTTGCCGTGCGCGGCCCGCTCGGCCGGGGAGCGGGAGGCGCTGAACGCACTCGGTACGGCCATCGCTGTCTCCCGCCTGCGCCGTGTACGACGACTGCTCGCCGCCCATCCCACCGCGCCCGCGCCCTGACCGGATCACCCGTCGTGGGTGACCCGGCGACGGCGGCCGGGCGGAAGGCTGGTCCCGCGCTCGCGCTGCGGCCCGAGTGCGCTTCGCGGAAGGAGGAGTCATGAGCGCGACACCTGGTCCGGCACCCGGCGCTGGACGGACGCACCTGCGCGACGGCGCGACCCCCGGCCTGCCGGACGGCCCCGCCGAACTCCTGGGGACACTCGGGCGCTCGTGGCAGTGGATCCTCGCCTCCGCCGTCGCCACCCTCGTGCCGGGCATCGTCGTGCTGGTGTGGCCGGACACCACGCTGCACGTCCTCGCGGTGCTCATCGGCCTGTACCTGCTGGTGACCGGGGCGTTCCGGTTCGTCGGCGTCCTCGGGCGGGAGGAGCAGGGCGCACGGCTGCCCGAACTCCTGCTGGCGGTGCTGTACGTCCTGGCCGGAGTGCTCTGCCTGCGTCACCCGCTGCAGACCATCGCCGCCCTCTCCCTGATCGTCGGAGTGGTCTGGCTGGTGTCGGGGATGCTCACCCTCTTCACGGCCATCGCCTCGCGGGACCTGCCGCACCGCGGTGTCGTCCTCGGCGCGGCGCTGCTCGCCGTCGTCGCGGGGATCGTCGTACTGGCCCTGCCCGCGGAATCGGCCCGGGCGCTGACCCGGCTCCTCGGCCTGTGGCTCGTCCTCCTCGGACTGGTCGAGGTCGCCATCGCCCTGGCCTGGCGGGCCGCACTGCGCAGGTCAGGCATGGCAGGGGCGCCCCGCCGTCCCGCGGGGACCGGCTGAGAGGGCACCTGCGGCCGGAAGAAGGCCCCGCGGCCACCCGCCGCACGCCCCGTACCCGGCGGCCGGACCCGCACGCCGGAACGGCACGCCGAGCGCGAGCGGCCGCGTCCGGCCGCTGGTGCACGGCACAGCGCCTCGTCCCTGCCGTCGGTGGCGCCCGCTCGGTGGTGTTCGCCGCGGTCGTCCCGGCCCCTGGGGCCGAGACCCCTTCCCCTTCCCCGTGGGGCTCCGGCATTTCACCCGTCCCGGGTGAGGCAGTGGGCGTCGGCCGAGCGGACGCTGGGCGCGGGGCCGGATGACATGTCGGGCGCAGGCCCGGAACGGAGGACCGAGATGAGTGGTGCGACGTACCTCGCGTACGACTATCCGCTGCTGAGCGCCTTCTGGACCATGCTGGTCTTCTTCCTGTGGATCATGTGGTTCGTCCTGCTCTTCCGGATCGTCATGGACATCTTCCGCGACGACG
Organism: Streptomyces griseoloalbus; assembly: GCA_014650015.1. Classification (GTDB taxonomy): domain Bacteria; phylum Actinomycetota; class Actinomycetes; order Streptomycetales; family Streptomycetaceae; genus Streptomyces; species Streptomyces griseoloalbus. The sequence continues at coordinate 139,902 of BMUD01000009.1, read as the reverse complement.
CCCTGAGCGGCTGGGCCAAGACCGGCTGGCTGGTGTTCACCATCGTCCTGCCCTTCCTGGGCGTCTTCGTCTACGTGATCGTCCGGGGCAAGAACATGGGGCGCCGTGAGATCGCGCAGGCGCGCGCACAGCAGGAGGCGCTGGACAGTTACGTCCGCGAGACCGCCAAGGGCGCCAACGGCCGCACCAGCAGCGTCGACGAACTCGCCCGGCTGTCCGAGATCAAGTCCCGCGGCGACATCTCGGACGAGGAGTTCCGCAGGGCCAAGGAACTGGTCCTGAGCGGCCACGGCCCGGCGGAACACAAGGATCCGTTCTCTTCGTCCGCAGGGCGCTGACCACACGACACCGAAGTGAGGCATCGGCATGACAGCGACACATCCGACACGCGGCGCACGCGGCACCACCGGCGCACACGCGCCGTCGGCGAAGCGGCAGTGGGCCGGAGGCCTGACGGTCTTCGCCGCCGTCACGCTCATGATCGTGGGAGTGCTCGACATCCTCCGGGGCATCATGGGCATCGCCGAGGACGACGTCTTCGTCACGACGCGGAACTACGTCTTCCAGTTCGACCTCACCGGCTGGGGCTGGACTCACCTGGCGCTCGGCGTCCTCGCGGTGCTCGTCAGCCTCGGCCTGGTCCGGGAAGCCATGTGGGCCCGCGTCGCCGGCGTGACGATCGCCGGGCTCCTCATCATCGCCAACTTCCTGTCCCTGCCGTACTACCCGGTCTGGTCCGTCGTGATGATCGCCTTTTCCGGGTTCATCATCTGGGCGCTGTGCGTGCCGCGTTCGGGCTCCCGCTCCGAGGGCTGAGTTCCGCGTCGTGTCGCGGAACGTCAGCCAGCAGGACGCGGCGTGGGCGCGACTGGCCCTGCTCGCCCTCGCGGCGGCCGTGCTGGTCCCGTTCGTCGCCGCCAGTCTGCGCGGCGTGCTCTGGGCGCTGCTCGGCATCGCCGGACTGGCCCTGGCCGCCGTGGGGTTGTGGTGGACGCTCGCCCGCTTCGGAGCGATGCGGATCGTCGGCGCGGTGCTGTGCATGGCGGCTCCGCTGACGGTGCTGGCGCTGTACGCCGCAGGCGGGATGCTGGGACCGGCCGCGCTGTCCCTGGCGCTGTGGGCGGTGGCCGTGGGCACGGCGCGGAGGGCGGTGGCGCCCGGACCCACCGAGCCGGTACCCGCCCCGCCGCCCAGCCGTCCCTGGGCGGTGATGAACCCGCGCTCCGGCGGCGGCAAGGTCGACCGTTTCCGGCTGGCGGACCGGGCGCGTACGGCGGGCGTCCGGGTGGTCCTGCTCGGCGCCGGGCACCAGGACGTGGCCGGGCTGGCAGAGGACGCCGTACGCGACGGAGCCGACCTGCTGGCGGTGGCCGGCGGGGACGGGACCCAGGCCCTGGTGGCGGAGGTGGCCGCCCGGCACGGCGTGCCGTTCATGGTGATCCCGGCCGGTACCCGCAACCACTTCGCGCTCGACCTCGGACTCGACCGGAAGGATCCGGCGAGGGCCCTGGACGCCCTGACGGACGGCGTCGAACTCCGCGTCGACCTCGGGTTCGCCGCAGGCCGGGTGTTCGTCAACAACGCCTCCTTCGGCACGTACGCGGCGGTCGTGGGCGAGCCCGCGTACCGGGAGGAGAAGCGGCAGACCACGCTCAGGATGATGCCCGGACTACTGTCCGGTCCCTCGGCGCCCCGGCTGCGGATGCGGGCGGACGGGACGTGTGCGGACGGGCTGCAGGCCCTGCTCGTCAGCAACAACCCGTACCGGAGGGCGGTCGACGCGTCCCGGCCGGGACGCAGGGAGCGGCTGGACTCCGGACGGCTGGGGGTACTGGGTGTGCGGGTGGAGAGCGCGGTGCGGGCCGCGGGGATGGCGCGCGGTCCCCGCGCGGCCGGCCTGCTGCGGATCACCGCCGAGGAAGTCGTCGTGGAGGCGGACACCCCGACCGTCCCGGCCGGTGTCGACGGGGAGCACGTCCTGCTGCCGGTACCGGTGGTGTGCCGGACCGCCCCAGGAGCCCTACGGGTCCGCGTCCCGCGCGGCCGAATGGGTACGCGGTGGGGCAGTGGTGCCCCCGAGTGGCCGCGCGTGATCCGGCTGGCGCTGGGACGGCGGGCGGCGACGCCGGGGGACGATCCGTGAAGGGGACCGAGGGGACGACGGTCCGTGAAGAGGGCCGACGGGACGACGGTCCCCGCAGGACCGGGAAGGCGGTGGACATGTGCCGTTGGCTCGCCTATTCGGGCACTCCCATCCTGCTCGACAGCATCCTCTACAGACCGGTCCACTCACTGATCGATCAGAGCCTGCACGCCAAGATGGGCGTCGAGACGACCAACGGCGACGGGTTCGGCGTGGGCTGGTACGTGCCGGACAAGGACAGCCCCGCCGTCGTGCGGGACATCGGACCGGCCTGGAGCGACCGCAACCTGCGGGAGATCGCCGAGCACGTCGTCTCGCCGCTCTTCTTCGCCCACATCCGGGCCTCGACCGGTACGGCGGTGCAGCAGACCAACTGCCATCCGTTCCGGCACGGCCGCTGGATGTGGATGCACAACGGCGCGATCGCCGAGTTCCACCGTGTCCGGCGCGACCTCGCCCTGTCCGTCGAGCCCGGCCTGTTCCCGTACGTCGAGGGTTCAACGGACTCGGAGATGATGTTCTACCTGTCGCTGACCCTCGGCCTGGAGGAGGATCCGCCCGGTGCCGTCGCCCGGATGGCCGGCCTGGTGGAACGCGTCGGCCACGAGCACGGCGTGGAGTTCCCGCTGCAGATGACGGTCTCGGTCACCGACGGCGTGCGCCTGTGGGCGTTCCGCTACTCCAGCCAGAAGCGATCGCGCTCGCTCTTCTACAGCACGCGCGTGGACACTCTGCGCTCCCTCCACCCGGACGTGGCCTTCCTGCGCGAGATCTCCGACGACGCCCGCCTCATCGTCTCCGAGCCCCTGGGCGACCTGCCCGGCGCCTGGAACGCCGTCCCCGAGGGCACCTACGGCGTGGTGCAGCCCGAGGGCGACGAGATGCACGCCTTCGAGCCCGCCGCCTGACGACCGGTATCCCGGCCACGTCGGACCCGTTGACCTCCCCGTGACACGCCTTTACCTTGTCGGCGTTCGCCATGTCAGATGTCGTTCGATATGACGAACTGCATCGTCTTCCCCGACGAGAGGCAGACCGCATGAGCCGCGCCGCCGACCTGCCCGACCCACCCCCCGCCCGCAGACTCCTGCTGAAGGGTGCCCTCGCCGCAGGTGCCCTGGCCGCCGCCACCCCCGCCGGCCCCGCCGCGCGCCCGAAGGCGGCCCCCTACGTGAACCCGCTCGTCCGCAACCGGGCCGATCAGCACATCACCCGCCACACCGACGGCTTCTCCTACTTCACCGCCACCGCCCCCGAGTACGACCGGATCATCCTGCGGCGCTCGCGCACGCTGAACGGCCTGGGCGCCGCCGCAGAGTCCGTCATCCGGCGGGCGCACCCCACCGGTGACATGGGCGCCCACATCCGGGCGCCGGAGATGCACCGCGTCGGCGGCAAGTGGTACATCCACTTCGCCGCCGCGCCCGCCGAGGACGTATGGGCGATCCGCATCCGGGTGACCTACTCGGCCAGCGCCACCGACGCCAACTACCTCATGGACCCGGCGAGCTGGGCCAAGTCGCCCGTCCCCGTCTTCACCAGCAACGACACCACCAAGCAGTACGGCCCCGGCCACAACTGCTTCACGGTCGCCGAGGACGGCCGCACCGACGTCCTCGTCTGCCACGCCCGCCAGTACAAGGAGATCGACGGCGACCCGCTGCACGACCCCAACCGGCACACCCGCGTCCAGACGCTCGGCTGGAAGGCGGACGGCACCCCCGACTTCGGCGTCCCCGTGGCCGACGGCGCGGCGGGGGAGGGGGTCTGAGATGAGACGCGTGTACGCCGTGCTGGCCGCCCTCTGCCTCGCGCTCGCCGGCGCGGTCGCCACCGCCGGCCCGGCGCAGGCCGCACCGCAGACGATCGTCAACGGCATTCAGTTCACCGACGGTTCGGGAAGCCCCGTGCACGCCCACGGCGGTGGTGTCCTCAAGGTCGGGGCGTACTACTACTGGTTCGGCGAGCACCGCAACGCCGACAACACCTTCCGCTACGTGGACGCCTACCGCTCCACCGACCTGAAGAACTGGGAGTTCCGCAACCACGTCCTCACCGAGGCCAGTCATCCTGAGCTCGCCACCGCCAACATCGAGCGGCCCAAGGTCATGTACAACGCCGCCACCGGCCAGTTCGTGATGTGGATGCACAAGGAGAACGGCAGCGACTACGGCGAGGCCCGCGCCGCCGTCGCCGTCTCCGACACCGTGGACGGGAACTACACCTGGCGGGGCAGCTTCCGGCCGCTCGGGCAGCACATGTCCCGCGACATCACCGTGTTCACGGACACCGACGGCGCCGGCTACATGGTCTCCGCCGCCCGTGAGAACTACGACCTGCACATCTACCGGCTCACCGCCGACTACACCGGCATCGCGAGCCTGGTCGCCAACCCCTGGCCCGGCGGCCACCGCGAGGCCCCGGCGCTGTTCAAGCGGGGCGGCGTCTACTTCATGCTGACCTCGGGCGCCACCGGCTGGAACCCCAACCAGCAGCAGTACGCCACCGCCACCAGCCTCTCGGGACCCTGGTCGGCGATGCGCAACGCCGGCGACTCGACCGGGTTCGGCTCGCAGACCGCCTTCGTGCTGCCGGTCCAGGGCTCCTCAGGCACCTCGTACCTGTATCTCGGTGACCGTTGGGGCAACTCCTTCGGCGGGACCGTCAACGACTCCCGGTACGTGTGGCTGCCGTTGACCTTCCCGTCCTCCACCTCGATGTCCCTGTCCTGGTCCCCGGAGGTCACGGTCGACACGGCCGCCGGGACGATCAGCACTACGTCCGCCACGTACAACACGCTGGCCGCCCGGCACAGCGGCCGGTGCGCGGACGTGACCGGTCAGTCGCTGTGGCAGGGCGCCCAGATCAAGCAGTACGACTGCAACGGCGGCGGCAACCAGGGGTTCTGGTTCAAGCCGGTCGCCGGCGGCTACCACCAACTCGTCGCGCGGCACAGCTCCCTGTGCCTGACGGAGAACGCGAGCACGGTCACCCAGGAGAACTGCTCCTCCTCCGCCAACGCCCAGCAGTGGTCGCTCGGCACGAGCGGCTCCTACGTGACCCTCCGGTCGCGGGCGACCGGCGAGTGCCTGGACGTGTCCGGGGGAGCCACCGCCAACTCGGTGGCGCTCATCACGTACACCTGCAACGGAGGGACGAACCAGCAGTGGACCCGCGGGGCATGAGACCGGGCCGGCCCGGCCCGGCAAGCCGACCGCTCGGCCGGGCCGCCGTCACGGCGGCCGTGGCGCCGGCCATCGGCCTGTCGGCCGTGCCGGCCCAGGCGCAGCAGCACACGGGGCACCGGCCCTCCCCCGGCATCGAGAACTGCACGGCCACCGCCTGCCACTTCGATCTGCCGCCCGGTACCTACGACGTGCGGGTCACCCTCGGTGGAGAGGAGGCGTCCAGCACCGCCATCGGGGGCGAGACCCGGCGCGCCCTGCTCCCGGAGACCGCCGCACCGGCCGGGGAGCGGATCGTCCGGAGCTTCACCGTGAACGTCCGCACGCCCGAGGGCGAGCCGCTCGGAGCCGAGGGCACACCCGGGCTCGACCTCACCGTCGGCGGGGCCGCACCCGCTCTCTCCGGTATCCGGGTCGGCCCGGCACGGAACGCCCGGCAGATCCTCCTGGTCGGCGACTCCACGGTCTGCGACCAGCCCGGCGCCCCGTACGCGGGCTGGGGCCAGCAACTGCCCCAGTACCTGCGCAAGGGCCTGTCCGTGGCCAACTACGCGGATTCCGGGGAGAGTACGGTCAGCTATCTCGGGAACCCGCTCCTGTGGGACACCGTCGGGCCACTCATCCGGCGCGGCGATCTCGTGCTGATCCAGCTCGCCCACAACGACAAGACCACCGACGGGGCGACCTACCGGGCGAACCTCGAGACACTGGTGGCGGGCGTGCGGGAACGGGGCGGCCGGCCGGTTCTGGTGACCCCGATCGTGCGGCGCTGGTTCAGCGCCGACGGCACCTTGAACAACACCACCGCGCTGCTGGTCAACGGGCTCGGCGTCGACCATCCGGCCGTCATCCGCTCCGTCGCGGCCGACCGGGACGTCCCGCTGATCGACCTCACCGCGCGGACCAAGGCGCTGGTGGAGGCCCTCGGCGTGGAGGGTTCCGAGGCGCTGTACCTCTACAACGAGAAACGGGACAATACGCACACCTCCGTTCACGGTGCCACCGTGTACGCGGACTTGGTCCGCGAGGAACTCGTCGACCTGCATCTGGTGCCCGAGGGCAAAGTCGGGGTGGGATGAACCCCTGGGGCGCTCCGACCGGAACCGGGGCGCCCCAGGCTCGCCCGTGCGCAGGGACACTTCGGCCGGCGCCGAAGCGTCCCGCTTCTAGCGTTGCCGCATGACCGAGAGCACGCACACCGAGAGCACGCCGACCGGCACCCCCTCCGCGGCCGTCACCGGCATGGTCGACCACGTCCTCGACCTGGCCGCCACCTGGACCCGCTGGGACGGCGAACCCGCGCACGTCGACGACCGCGTCTACACCCCGCACAAGGCGATCCGCCGCGTCGCCGATCACCTGATCGACCACCTCGCGGAGATGGAGGCCCGCCTCGCCGGTGAACAGCCGCAGCCCGACCACTGGCACGCCTCCCTCGTCACCACCGCGGCCGACCTCGCCCCCTTCACCCCCGAGGACCTCGACGAGGCCCGCAGCCGCCTCACCCGGCTCGCCCGGATCTGGGCCGACCGGCTCGACGCGCTCACCGACGAGCAGCTCGACCACTCGCCCGGAACGGGCTGGAGCTTTCGCGAACTCGCCCGCCACCTGGGAGAGTCCGTCTACTACGCCGACGCCGTGGGAGACCTCTCGTGACCGCCTTCGCCGACCTCCACCACGCCGACGCACCCCTGGTGCTGCCCAACGCCTGGGACCACGCCTCCGCGCTGGCCCTGGCCGCCCAGGGTTTCCCGGCCATCGGCACCACGAGCCTGGCCGTCGCCGCGGCGGCCGGGCTGCCCGACGGGGCGGCCGCCACCCGGGAGCAGACACTGCTGCTCGCGCGCACCCTCGGCTCGGCGCCGTTCCTGCTGTCCGTGGACGCCGAAGGCGGATTCGGCGACGACCCCGACGAGGTGGCCGAGCTGGCCCGGGAGCTGTACGCCCTCGGCGCCGTCGGTATCAATCTGGAGGACGGACTCGGGCCGGCCGACCGGCATGCCGCGAAGATCGCCGCCGTCCGTGCGGCGGCCCCCGGCCTCTTCGTGAACGCCCGCACGGACACCTACTGGCTCGGCGACGGCGAGGGCACCACGAGCCGTCTCGACGCCTTTCTGAGGGCGGGCGCACACGGCGTCTTCGTCCCCGGTCTCGACGACCCACGGGAGATCGCCGCCCTGGTGCGCGGCCTGGACGGCGTCCCCCTCAACGTCCTCTACTCGCCGACGGGGCCCTCCGTCCCCCACCTCGCCGACCTCGGTGTCCGCCGCATCAGTCTCGGCTCCTTGCTGTACCGGCGGGCGCTCGGCGCGGCGGTGGAGGCGGCGGTGGACATCCGGGCCGGCCGGCCGGTGGCGGGGGGCACGGCACCGTCGTACGAGGAGATGCAGATGCTGAGCCGACGGGCTGATGGGGAGTGATCCTGGTAGGTTGGGCACTTTCGCGGGTATCAGACCCTTTGGACTCATCTCCGGCGAGAGACCGAGGAACCATGGACATGGACATCCCCGGCGAGAAACGGCTGGCTGCCGCGGTCGTGATGGATGACGAGGGGCGGGTGCTCCTGGTGCGCCGCAGCGAGACGGAGAGATTCCTGCCCCGGGTGTGGGGCGTTCCGTGCGGCAAGCTCGAACCCGGCGAGGACGCCCGGGACGGCGCGCTGCGCGAACTGAAGGAAGAGACCGGCCTGCTCGGCGAGATCGTGCGCAAGGTGGGCGAGTCGTCCTTCGTCAGCGACTACCGGGGGCAGGAGACCAAGAACTGGCAGGAGAACTTCCTGGTCCGCCCGCTGTCCCGGCGGGTCACCCTGCCGTGCCCGGACCAGACCCACGCCTGGCTGTACCCGTCCGAGTTGACCGGCGTCGAGATCGACGCCTACAACCTGGACATCGTGCGGCAGGCGCTCATGACCCCCTGAGCAGTTCCGCCAGCCCGCTCAGCGCGGCCAGATAACCCGGCACGTCCAGCGGCTGCTTGGCCGTCGCTCCCGCGTGCGGGCCCGATGCCGTGAACACGTCGGTGTGACGGCGTCGTTCGGCGCCCGTCTCCAGGAACAGCGTCACGGTCGGCTCGTCGGTGTCGCACCAGGCCCGGTGCAGGGTGCGCGCGGGCAGGGCGTAGGTGCTGCCCGCCGCGTAACGGCCCGTGTGCGTCAGCCGCAGCCGTGCCCGGCCCGCCGGTTCCAGCAGCCAGTCGGCCGATCCGTCCGCCAGGGACTCCTCGTACCGGGCGGCCTCGATGCCACCACCGACGCCCACGCCGTCGTCGTGCGCCTCGTACAGGTCCATGCTCAGCCGCCCCCGCACGATGTGCGAGGCCAGGGCCGAGCGGTGGTTGTGGATGTCCTCCGCGCCGGTGCCGCCCGCGCCCTCGTGCCACAGATGGACGCGCAGCATGTGCCGCCGGCCGGCGTCGATCAGCAGCAGCTTGTCGAAGCCGAGCACGTGCCGGTACGACAGCCGGGCGCAGCCCTCCGGATCGCCCTCGCCGCCGACCAGTTCGGCGACCAGCTCCAGCAGCCGTCCCGGGGCGCCGAGCTCCGTGACCACCGCGCCGGCCGCGGCCACGTGGTCCCTCTCGGGCAGCTCACCGTCGAGTGTTCGGGCGAGCAGCCGCCGTACCGCCCGCACCTGCCGATCCCCCATGCGGTCCACCCCTCCTGGTCTCCGCTCGTCACGCGGTCGTCGTGTCGTCCGGCCGGTACGTCCACACGGCGTGCCCGCGCAGCGCCGCCAGACCCTGATACGTCATCCACATCGGGTGCCGCAGCTCGGTGCTGTCGCCCCGGCCCCAGGACCAGATGCCGTCCCGCTGCCCCGCCCACACCGCGGCGACCGCCCCGTCCAGCAGCTCCCGCCAGGTGTCCTCCAGGCCGTCCTGCCGGGCGACCTCCAGCGCGCCCCGGGACAGCAGGGCGCGCACGATCCAGGTCGCCGTGAAGTGCCGCACGTTCAACACCTCGTGGCGCGCGGGGTCGTCCGTGCGCGGCCGGCGCACCTCCTCGCGCGCATTCTCCAGGTCCAGGCAGGCATGGTGGGGGGCGTCGGGGCAGGACAGCAGCCAGCGCACGCCGTCCTCCCGGGCGGCCCGCACGGCCGCGTTCTCGCCGAGGACGCGTGCGGCACGCTCCAGGGCGACCACGGCCTGCGCGGTGTGCGGCGGGGACGGCGGCCCGTACGGCGGGTCGAGCCGGTAGCCCCAGCAGCGCAGATGGTCACGGCCCGGATCGCTGATCGCCCCGTCGACCAGGGCCTCGCGCAGCGCGGGCAGGGCGGCGCAGTGCGGTGCGGCGCGCAGCAGCCCGCGCAGCACCGTCGTCACCACGTGGGTGGACTCCCGTCCGGCGTGGTCGTGTTCACGGGTGAACGCGGCCGTGCAGCGGTCCACCTCCTGGGCCAGCCGTTCCCCGGACACCCCGGCCCGGGCCAGCGCGCCCAGCACCAGCGCCGTCACCTCGGGCCGGGGCTCGGCGCCCTGCGACCGGGCCGACCAGCCGCCGCCGGGGAGCCGCAGCCGCCACAGCGTGTCGACCAGTTCGCCCGGTGTCAGCCGGCCGTCGGTCATGCCCAGGTCGAGCATGATCTGCAGCCCGTACGCCGTGCCGACGGAGGTCGGGCGGGAAGGGGTGCTCTCGCCCAGGGAGTGCGACCAGCCGGTGAGCCGGCCGCGGTCCGGGTCGTCGACCACGGACACCTGCTCGACCAGGGTGTCGTACGCGGCCGTGAGGACCTGGGGGAGCGGTCCGGGTGCGGGGGCGGCCACGGGCGGCGGCGGCGCGGTGGGGCGGGCGGCTTCGGCGGCCCGAGCCCGCACCAGCGCCGCCGCCAGCCACGCGGCGAGCGCGGTGCCGAACCCGCTCACCGAGGCGATCAGGTACTGCGCCGCCTCCCCGCCCAGCGAGCCGGGCAGCACCTGGAACAGGAACTGGAACACGCCGTATCCGGCGGCGACACACCCGAGCCCGCCGAGCCAGCCCACGAACCGCCCGGGACGGGACGCCCCGTCGTCCGGTCCGGGGGACGGCGGCCCTGTACGGACGGGCCTCAAGGGGTCGCGCCCCACCTGCTGCTGGGACATGGCGCTCCCTCCCCCTGAGCGGTGACCTGCGAGTGCCGCGAAGATGTCAGTCCGGGAAAACGGCTCCGACTCAACGTCCGTACCGCTGTTTTCGCCGTCTCACACCCGCCCCGGGTACCGCGTCGGTCAACCTGCCTGTTCCCGGGGCCAGTTCACCAGGGCGATGTGCAGGGCGTCGATCGTCCTGGCCCAGGACGCCTCGACCTCGCGGGGCGCGCCGAAGGCACCGGCGGCCTCCAGGGCGCAGTAGCCGTGGAAGGTGCTGCGGAGCAGGCGCACGGCGTCGGTGAGGTCGGGTTCCCCCAGGCCGTAGGCGCGGAGCATGCCGTAGGTGACCTCGGCGGTGCGGCGCAGCGCGGGGGAGTCGGCGACCAGGGCCTCGTCCAGGCGGAGCTGGGTGGCGGCGTAGCGGCCGGGGTGGGTGAGGGCGTACTCCCGGTAGGCGTCGGCGAACGCGGCCAGGGCCTCCTTGCCGGCCCGCCCGGCGACCGCCGCCGCGATCCGGTCGATCAGCTCGCCGCCCGCGAGCAGTGCCATCCGGGTGCGCAGGTCCCGCAGTCCGCGCACATGCGCGTACAGGCTCGCGTCCTTCACACCGAAACGCCGGGCCAGCGCGGACAGGGTGACGTTCTCGTAGCCCGCCTCGTCGGCGAGGTCGGCGGCGGCCGCGACGAGACGGTCGGCGGTGAGTCCGGCGCGGGGTATGCGGGCCTCCGGGAGAACCGAGGGAGTCTAGGGGACGAAATCTAGCTCACGCACGCGGTGTGGGCGAGCCGCCGCATGCGGGGCATGTGCCGCTCACCCGCAAGTTGTTCAACGTTCACCCGTTGCCTTGATCCTCCACTCGCGGCGTGGTCGCGCCGCGGAAGGCAGCCGCACGCACGACGCGGCGATCAGGAGGCACTCCATGGGTCACGGGCACGCACACGGGCACCACCATCACCACCACGGACACGACCACCAGCACGAGACGACGGCGCCCCTGCCCGCCGCCTTCGACACCGCCGTGCCCGACGAGGCGCTGAACCCCGAGCAGAAGTCCCGCCGTGCGCTGCTGCGCCGGGCCGGTCTGCTCGGCGCCGGGCTCGCGGCCGGCACCGTGCTGTCCGCCGGCGCCGGTGCCGCCACGCCCGCGCACGCCGCACCCGCCGCGGGCCACGGCCGCCGCGGCAAGGGCTTCCTGTGGCTCGCGGGCGACCACCACATCCACACCCAGTACAGCAGCGACGGCAAGTACCGCGTCGTCGACCAGGTCCGCCAGGGCGCCAAGCACGGCATGGACTGGCTGGTCATCACCGACCACGGCAGCGCCACCCACGCCAAGATCGGCGTCGAGAAGGTCAACCCGGACATCAAGGAGGCCCGGGCCGCCTACGAGGACACCCTCGTCTTCCAGGGCCTGGAGTGGAACATCCCGGCCGCCGAGCACGGCACCGTCTTCGTCCACCCGGGCCGCAACGAGGTCTCCGTCCTCAAGCAGTTCGAGACCGACTACGACGGCGGCGTCAAGGGCGCCTCCGACTCCACCCCCGCCAACGAGGCGCTCGCCGTCGCCGGCCTCAACTTCCTCGCCGAGCAGGTCAGACGGCGCAAGGTCGGCGACGCCCTGATGCTCGCCAACCACCCGGCGCGGCGCGGCGTCGACTCCCCGCACGAGATCCGCGCCTGGCGCGACGCCACCGGCACCAACCCCCAGATCGCGGTCGGCTTCGAGGGCGCCCCCGGCCACCAGGCCGCCGGCCTGCCCAAGCCGCTGGGCATGGGCCGCGCCCGCGGCATCTACGACAACAACCCCAGCGCCAACTCCTTCCCCGGCTACCCGCTGGAGAGCTACCGCACCTGGGGCGGCTTCGACTGGATGACCGCCACCGTCGGCGGCCTGTGGGACAGCCTCCTCGCCGAGGGCCGCCCCTGGTGGATCACCGCCAACTCCGACTCCCACCAGGTCTACGCCGACACCGCCGCGCGCGGCACCGACGGCGACTTCGCCACCGACGGCCGCTACTCCGACCCCGTCTACGCCGGGCAGATCGACATCAACCAGGGCGACTACTGGCCCGGCCAGTACAGCCGCACCCACGTCGGCGCAGACGGCTTCTCCTACGCCGCCGTCATGGACGGCATCCGCGCCGGCCGCATCTGGGTCGACCACGGGCAGCTCATCAGCGGCCTCGACGTCCGGGTCTCCGGCGGCAGCCGCTGGGCCACGCTCGGCGGCGCGCTGCACGTGAGGAAGGGCACCAAGGTCACGCTGACCGCCGACGTGGCGCTCGCCGGCGGAGCCAACTGGGCCGGGTTCGTCCCCAAGCTCGCCCGCGTGGACGTCATCCAGGGCGACATGACCGGCCCCGTCGCCGACAAGGACACCTTCACCGCGCCCACGGCCAAGGTCGTCCGGTCGTACGACATCGACAGGACGGCCGGCACCGTCCGCGTCACCTTCGACCTCGGCCGCGTCGACCGCCCGCTGTACGTCCGGCTGCGCGGCACCGACGGCAACCGGTCCGCCGTCGGCGCGATGGGCGCCCAGGTCGACCCGGCGGGCCCCGCCCTCGACGTCGTCGGCGACGCCGACCCGTGGCGCGACCTGTGGTTCTACACCAACCCGGTGTGGGTCCTGCCGTCGTGACGCCCTACGCCCTCACCGTGGACGCGGGGACCGGGGACCTGCGCGCGGCCGACCATCTGCTGCACGAACTGGCGGCCGGACTCGCCCTCCACGAGGGCACGTTCGGCTGCACCCACCTCGTGCGCGGCGACCGACCGCGCGTGGCGGTGTCCCTGTCCCTGCCTTCGCGGCCGCTCCTGGACACCACCCGGGAACGGCTCACGGCGGCCGGGTACGGTGCCGTCTCCCCGGGACTGCCCGACGCCGTGGGGCGCGCGGTGCTCTACCCGGGGGCATCGGCCCTCACCGGCACCATGACGGTCGCGGAGCTGCTCGCGAACTCCGCGATCGACCGCGTGACGGTCCTGGGCACACCGGAACCCCCCGGCCCGCAGACCCGTATGGTGACGCGCGACCACGTGCGGCCGCAGTGGCAGCGGGACGCACTCGTCCTCGCCGCCACTCCGGCCATGGGCGGCACCCTCGTCCCCTTCGAGGCACCGGATCCCACGCCCTGCTGCGCGGACCACTGAAAGGGGGACGGCGACGACGTCAGTCGCCCGGCACCGAGAACACGAACGAGAACGCCGCGGGCTCGGGCCACAGGTAGTACCGGGGCAACGGACCCGGACCGCAGGACTGGGAGCCGATGCCGTGCTGCCGGTTGCGTTGACGAAGTCCGGCCGGGGCACGCGCGGGTCCCTCGCCCTCGACGAAGTCCGGCCGGCGCCGGTCACCCGCCCAGGACGTCCCGGACGAAGGCGTTGGTGAACGTGCCCCCCGGGTCCACGTCGCGGGCGCAGGCCCGGAAGTCGTTCAGCCGCGGGTAGCGGGCGCGCAACTCGGCCGTCGGCGTCGTGAACACCTTGCCCCAGTGCGGCCGCGCGTCGAACGGGGCCAGCGCCTCCTCCACGCGCCGCACCACCGGCAGCACCGCCCGCGTGTCCTCGATCCAGGTGAAGTGGATGGCCACCGTGTCCCGGCCGTAGGAGGGGCTGAGCCACTGGTCGTCGGCGGCGACGGTCCGCACCTCGCAGGTCTGCAGCACGGGGGCGACCGTCTCCCGGATCCCGTCCATCGCGCGCAGCATGTCGACGGCCGTCTCCCGCGGCATCAGGTACTCCGACTGCAGCTCCGCCCCGCTGCTCGGCGTGAACTCCGCCCGGAAGTGCGGCAGCCGCTCGTGCCAGGGCCCCGGCACCCCGAACTGCTCGGTGCAGTTCACCGCCGGCATGCCCGGCACCGGGTGCATCTTCCCGGTCGCCGGAGCCGCCCACGGGAAGTCCGGCAGCGGCTGGTCGGTGCGCCGCTTCAGCCATACCTGCCGGAATCCCGGTGCCCGCCAGTCGGTGAACAGGCTCACGCTGTACGCCGCCGACATGATCGTCTCGAATGTGGCCCGATCCAGCCCCTCCAGGGGCATCTCGGTGAACACGTGCTGCTCGACCTCGAAGGCCGGCTCCAGGTCCAGGGTGAGCGCGGTGACGACACCGAGCGCGCCCAGCGAGGTGACCGCGCCGCCGAACCAGGCGGACTCTCCCCGGGTGAACCGCCCCGTCGAACCGTCCGCCGTCACGATGTCCACCGCGCGCACGGACGAGGAGAGCGGCCCGTTGCCGACCCCGGAGCCATGGGTGCCGGTGGCGACCGATCCGGCCACCGAGATGTGCGGCAGCGACGCCATGTTCGCCAGCGCCAGCCCGTGCCGGTGCACCTCCCGGGCCAGCTCGGCGTAGCGCACGCCGCCTCCGACCCGTACCGTCCGGGCCGTCGTGTCCACGTCGATCTCGGGGGGCAGCGCGTCGAGGGAGAGCAGGACGCCGTCCTCTCCGGGCTCGGCGATCTCGTTGAAGGAGTGCCCGCTGCCCAGGGCCCGCACCCGCGAGCTCCCGGCGACCAGATCGCGCAGCGCGTGCAGGGTGCGCGGGCGGTGCAGTTCCTTGGCGGCGTACGTGATGTTGCCCGCCCAGTTGGTGACGGTCTCGGCCATCCCTCGTCCCTCCTGACGCTCGGGGCCGAAAACGGCCCGTGCCGGAACCTACCCCGGCAGTGGCGCGCCCCCTGTGGGGGGACCCGGCACCACGGACGCCCGAGCGGGGGCATACCGTGAGGAGTCGTACGTCCGAACCGGGAGGAGACACTTCGATGGGCAGCCGTACCGCGCTGGTCGAGGATCTGATGGAGCGGTTCCCGCACGTGCCGCGCGAAGCCGTCTTCAAGGAGGACCTGCTGCGCGGCGGCGTGGCCTTCGATCCGTCCGCGCTCAGCGACAACGAGAGCGGCGAGGTCAAACCGAAGTCGTACTTCATCTTCTCCTTCGACCACGGCACCCTGCCCGAGCTGGGCGAGGCCGCGCTGCGGCGACCGCCCGAGGAGATCATCCTCACCGGCGGCCCGTACGACCTGCGCCGCACCGTGGTCTCGGTGCGGGTGAACCCCTCCTCGCCGTACCGCGTCGCCGCCGACGAGGACGGCGTGCTCGGCCTCTACCTCGACGGCAAGCGGATCTCGGACGTCGGGGTGCCGCCCATGCCCGAGTACTACCGGCACACCCTCGCCAACGGGAAGTCGGTCATGGAGGTCGCCCCGACCATCCAGTGGGGCTACCTGATCTACCTCACCGTCTTCCGGGTCTGCCAGTACTTCGGCGCCAAGGAGGAGTGCCAGTACTGCGACATCAATCACAACTGGCGCCAGCACAAGGCGGCCGGCCGGCCCTACACCGGGGTGAAGGACGTCGAGGAGGTCCTCGAGGCCCTGGAGATCATCGACCGCTACGACACGGCGAAGACCTCCACCGCCTACACCCTCACCGGCGGCGCCATCACCAAGACCGTCGCCGGACGCGACGAGGCCGACTTCTACGGCCACTACGCCAAGGCCATCGAGGAGCGCTTCCCCGGCCGCTGGATCGGCAAGGTCGTCGCCCAGGCGCTGCCCAAGGACGACGTGCAGCGCTTCAAGGACTACGGCGTGCAGATCTACCACCCCAACTACGAGGTGTGGGACCGCCGCCTGTTCGAGCTGTACTGCCCCGGCAAGGAGCGCTACGTCGGCCGCGACGAATGGCACCGGCGCATCCTCGACTCCGCCGACGTCTTCGGCGCCCGCAACGTCATCCCCAACTTCGTGGCGGGCGTGGAGATGGCCGAACCCTTCGGCTTCACGACGGTCGACGAGGCCATCGCGTCGACGACCGAGGGCCTGCGCTTCTTCATGTCGCACGGCATCACGCCTCGCTTCACCACCTGGTGCCCGGAGCCGACCACCCCGCTCGGCAAGGCCAACCCGCAGGGCGCGCCGCTGGAGTACCACATCCGCCTGCTCCAGGCCTACCGGCAGACCATGGAGGACTTCGGCCTGTCCTCGCCCCCCGGCTACGGCCCGCCCGGACCCGGCCGCGCCGTGTTCTCCGTCAGCTCCTTCATGGACAGCCTCCCGGCGGAGGAGCCCGCCGAGGTGTGAGAAGCGCTCCCGAAGAAGACCGGGAAGGCCGGAACCGAGACGTTCCGGCCTTCCTTGCGTATTGTCCCCGCGAGGGGTCGCGACGCCGCCACAGCACGTGACGACGGCGCTTGTCAGGTGAGTCGAGCGCGTGAAAAGCTCTTCCACTGCCGCGAGGTTTCCCCCAACTCCACCACCAATAGGGCGAGTTGACCTCGTTCGTGGATGCAGGAGAGTCATGCCCGACCTGCCGAGCCCTCAGGACGCCACCGAGGCGGCGCTGTTCTCCGAGTGCTGGGACGCGGTGCTCTCCTACGCCGATCTGTGCACGGCGGGATCCACCGCCGCCGCGGAACTGGCCCGCGAGGCGTTCGCACAGGGCATACGGGAACTCCGCGCGGCGGAGGCGGGCACCGTCCGCGGCACCGGCCGCCGCTCGTCCCGCCTCCCCCGAATACCCCTGCTGCTGACCGCCGTTCGCCATACGGCGGCGACCTGGGAGGACGCGGGGCAGGGCCACAAGCTCGACCCCGACCTGCGGCTGTGGCTCCGCTCCGACCAGGCCGCCCGCTACACCGGCCCGCCACTCGAGCGCCCGATCGCCCTGCGCGGACTGCGCGATCTGCAACCGGCGGACGCCGAACTGCTGTGGCTGGCCGAGGCGGAGGCCCTGCCGCTGCCCCTGGTGGCCCGCCGGCTCGGCCTGGACCCCGCCACCGCGGCCGACGAACTCACCGAGGCGAGCCGCCTGTTCCGGGACCGCTGCCACCGCAACCACCTCGACTCACCGATGGACGCCGAGTGCCGCGGCTACGCCCGGCTCCTCGACGCCGTGACCCGCTCACCCGCCGCGGACACCCCCGCCGACCTCGCCCGCCACCTCGCCACCTGCCACCCGTGCGCCGAGGCCGCCGCCTGTCTGCGACCGCACGGCGGGGGACTGCCCGGGGCGCTGGCCGGCGGGGTGATCGGCTGGGGCGGCCTCGCCTACCTGGAACGCCGCCGACGCGCCGCCGAGGTACGCCTCGGGGCCGGCCGCCCGGACCGGCCCGACACCGAGAGCGGCGACCCGACGGACGGCAGGGGCAGGCCACGCCTCGCCCGGCACGCCCCGCTGCTCGCCGCCGCCCTCGTCTCCCTGCTCGCGCTCGCGGTCACCCTGATGCCGCTCGACGACACGGCCGAACGGAGCGCCGCACGCCCCGACGCCGACCGCCGGCCGGTGGCCGACCCCTCCCCACCGCCCCCGCCCTCCGCGAAACCCGCCTCCCCCGGCTCCCCGAAGCCGTCCGCCGAGCGCACGCCCGAGTCCACGCCCGAACGCACGCCGGAACCGGCGAGCCCCGAGCCCGCACCGCAGGGCACCTCCTCCGCCGCGCCCGAGACCACCGGCAACAGCGGGCCTGCCGCCTGCCGGGTCGACTACGACCTGGTCAACCAGTGGCCCGACGGCTTCCAGGCCACCGTCACCGTCACCACACGCGACCCCCTCGACTCCTGGCGCGTCGGCTTCGCCTTCCGGGACGGCCAGTGGATCAGGCAGATGTGGGACGCCTCGGTGAGCCAGAACGGCTCCCGGGTCACCGTCGTCGCCGCCGAGTACAACAAAGAGGTCCCCGCCGGCGGGAAGCTCGCCTTCGGTTTCCTGGCGTCCTGGCGCGGCACCAACTCCCCGCCGCACGACGTCACGCTCAACGGCCGGCCCTGTGCGACGGTGTGACGCGGCGGTCCGCCGGGCGGTGCGACGGCACACAGCCGATCTTCTGGGCGACCTGCTGGGAGGCGGTGTCACTGGTGTGACAGCGCTGCGGTTCGACGGCTCCTGTGGCCCGGCCGGCATCGGAAAGGGGCCGACCGCTCCGGATCTCCCTCGGCGGAGGTGAAGATGGTCGGCGAATCCGCAGGCATGTACGCTCCCGGCCTGCCCTGATGGAGATTTCTGCGAATCCGGCTCCCGGTGTCATGGCAACCAGTAGTTTTTTCTGTGACACAAGAGAAGTCGACCTCAGGCGCCCACCTCTGGTGACCGGCAGCCTCAAGGAGCCGATGTGCCCGACGAAGCGTTCAGTATCGACAAGCGGCCCCTGCGAGATCTCCTGCGGCAGGTTGAGGTCGGCAAGGCTCAGTTGCCGGAGTTCCAGCGGGGCTGGGTCTGGCCCTATCCGAACATCGCGAGCCTCCTCGCGTCGATCTCGCTGAGTTATCCCGTCGGAACCGTCATGTTGCTCAAGGCGGGTGGGGACGTCAGGTTCAAGTACCGGCCTATCGAAGGAGCCACCCCGGCTGGCGAGCCGGAGCCCGACACGCTTGTACTCGACGGGCAGCAGCGGCTGACATCGCTGTTCCAGTCCTTGAAGCTGAACGGGCCGGTAGTTACTCAGGACCTGCGCAAGCATCAGGTGTCGGGTTGGTTCTATGTCGACATGGTCCAGGCTCTCGACGAGAACAGTGACCGCGAGGACGCCATCAGGTTTCTGCCGGAATCGCGCAGGGTCCTCAACTTCCGGGGGCAGGTCGTCGAGGACTACTCGACTCCCGAGCGGGAGTACCAGGCGCATCTCTTCCCGCTTCACGCCGTCTTCGACGGAGGCGACTGGGGTTACGAGTTCACTGACTACTGGGATGGTGACAAGGACAAGCGCAGACTGTGGCGCGACTTCAATGAGGCGTTCGTCCGTTCCTTTGACCGCTACCACGTGCCAGTCATCGAACTCGGGCAGGCGACCCCACGCCAAGCCGTGTGCCAGGTGTTCGAGAAGGTCAACACCGGCGGTGTCACCTTGACCGTCTTCGAGCTGTTGACCGCCACCTACGCGGCGGACGAGTTCGATCTGCGCAATCACTGGGAGCGAGAATGCCGGGCTGCTTGGAAGGCTCCCGAGTACCGCATCCTTCGCGACGTCTCCAACACGGACTTCCTTCAGGCGGTCACTCTGCTGGCCACGGCCGAGCGGCGCGGGCGGGAGGCCGAACGCGGGACGGAAGAGGAGCGACTGCCGCGCATCGGCTGCAAGCGCAAGGATATGCTCGGCCTCGCCCTGGAGGATTACGTACGCTTCTCGCCATCCGTCATCGACGGGTTCAAGGCGGCGGCCAAGTTCCTGCACCGGCAGTTTCTCTTCGACACGAAGTTCCTGCCTTACGGGACACAGCTGATTCCGCTTGCCGCGATCCTGGCCCTGGCCGGAGATGCCGCGCAGAGTGCCGGGGCCCAGCACAAGCTCGCCCGCTGGTATTGGTGCGGTGTGTTCGGGGAGCTGTACGGCGGCTCGACCGAGACTCGCTTCAGTCAGGATCTGCCGGACGTCGTCGACTGGATCCGTGAGGATGCGGCGGAGCCCCGGACTGTCATCGCCGCTCAGTTCGCCCCCGGACGCCTGTTGACTCTCCGTACTCGCAACAGCGCTGCCTACAAGGGGATCTACGCACTTCTGCTCAAGGCGGGGGCCCTGGACTGGCGCACCGGAGAGAAGGCCGAGGTCACCGGGTATTTCGACGAGTCCATTGACATCCATCATATTTTTCCCAAGGTGTGGTGCGAAAAAGCTGGATATGCCCCCGCCGACTACAACTCGATCATCAATAAGACCCCGTTGACCGCCCGTACCAACCGGATCATCGGTGGCACAGCTCCTTCCGACTACCTGGGCCGTCTGGTCAAGACCGCCCAGACCCCTCGCGAGAGCGTCGCCGAACGCATCCGCTCCCACCTGGCTCAACCGGAACTCATGGCCGCCGACGACTTCGACGGATTTTTCACCGCCCGCAGAGCGGCGCTGCTCCGCAGCATCTCCGACGTTATGGGCAAGCCGATCCTGGAGGACGAGTCGGGCGCCGAGGGCCTGGGGATCAGCCTCGACGCAGCGGACGACACCGATGATCTGTGATCGACGAAATCCTTGTGTGCACAGTAATCAGCGCGAGGATGCGAAGAGCGTGATTCGGGCGTGTAGGAGAGCGAACCAGTCGAATGCGGCAGGAAGCAGAGCGATCAGCTCCTCCGTGGGGTGACGATGGGTTCGAAAGGGGCCGCCGTCGACCGGACACGGGAGGACGAATGGGTAAGCAGGTCAAGTGCGGGTCGACCAATACCACGACCGGCAAACGCTGCCGGAAACCGGCGATGATCGGTTACTCCCGCTGTCAGTTGCATCGAGGCGACTGGACCCCGCCGCAAAAGAAGAGGACCAAGAAGCGCTGATCCCGCGGGCCACCGCGCGGGGACGGCGTGGTGGCCCTCGGGCCGTGATCCCCGCGGTATGCCGACCGCATGAGGTATGCGCAAGCGGGCGGGCTGACCGACGAGCGGCGGGGCTTCGGCGAGAAGTCGAGGACGGAGGCCGCCGAGCGGTTCGCCCAGGGCGACGAGGACGCGGCCATCGCGCACGATCTGCGGGTCGGCGTCCAGCCGGTGCAGCTCGCCGCTGTCAGCCCATCAGGCTCGCCCAGTCCGCAAGACGCGCGAAGTCGTGTGCTGTCAGTCCGGCCTTCGGATCGACGTAGTGGAGGAGCGCGGGACCGCGGTGGTGGGCCTGGACCCATGCGCGGTCCGCTTCCGTGATGTCGTCGTCGATCCAGGCGAACGGGCGGTCCTGAGCCCAGGCCACGATCCCCGGCGTCTTCCAGAACACGCCGCCCCCGGCCTCGGGTCGTGGATCGGGCCACGCGATGAACGGCAGCGAGGGCAACCCCAGGAGCGGTGCCAGGAAGGCGTTGGCCTCTTCCTCCCAGGTCGTCGCCCACACCAGGTCGAAGGGCAGCCCGGCGAGCGCGGGCCCGTGAGCGGGGTTGAGCCAGACCCGCAGCGGCTTCACCGCCTTGTGGGGAAGGCCCCACTCATCGAGCCGGCGGCGTTCGGCCGCCTGCCACCGCGGTGTCATCAGCCGGTGCGTCCCGTAGCCCTCGGGACGCCGGTACGGCTTCGCCGCCCAGGGATTCAGTGGTCCATCCACGTCCACCAGCAGCATCGGCCGCACCAGCCCACCCCCACAGATCGTTGCCGCACGCTACCGGCCGGCCGCTGGACGGCCCAGCGCATTTTCTGTGACGTCAGGGGGCGACTCGGTGGTGGTGGGACGAGCGCGCCGTGGCTGTACTCATCACGGCGTCGCTCCCCTCCTGGACCGCTCCCTCCACGGGGCCCGCCCCGCGCGACGTCCGGAAGGTGATCAACGGCTGCGGCGCTGGTAAATCGCTGGTGCGTCCCCGGGAGGGGTGGCTAGGGTTGTGTTCGTTCCTGTGGCGGCTCTGCCGCCGCTACTGACTGTGTGTGATCTGGGAGGTGTTGACCGATGGCTGTCGTTGCGATGGGCGTTGCCCGCATCCGGAAGTTCGTCAAGTCCACCTCCGTGGCCGCCGGCTGATCTCACTCCTTTTCCGTGCTCGTGGGCGCGGTGCCGGGGCCACCCGTTCCGAAGGGTCACCCCCTTGAGTTCCACCTCCCTCTCTTCCGCGCTCGCCCCTTACGGCTGGGACGACGCCTGGGCGGACGAGTTCGCCCCGTACGCCGCCGAAGGGCTGCTGCCCGGCCGCGTGGTCCGGGTCGACCGCGGCCAGTGCGACGTCGTCACCGCAGGCGGGACGCTGCGGGCCGACACCGCCTTCGTCACCCCGCACGACCCCCTGCGGGTCGTCTGCACGGGCGACTGGGTCGCCGTCGAACCCGGCGGGAACCCGCGCTACGTCCGCGCGTATCTGCCGCGCCGTACCGCCTTCGTGCGCTCCACCTCCTCCAAGCGGTCCGAGGGGCAGATCCTCGCCGCCAACGTCGACCACGCCGTGGTCGCCGTCTCGCTCGCCGTCGAGCTCGACCTGGCCCGGATCGAACGGTTCCTCGCGCTGGCCTGGGAGTCCGGGGCGCAGCCGGTGGTCGTGCTCACCAAGGCCGACCTCGTGCCGGACGCGGTGACCCGGGCGCACCTGGTGCAGGACGTGGAGACCAGTGCGCCGGGCGTGCCGGTGCTCACCGTCAGCGCGCGGGACGGGGACGGTCTCGACGTCCTCGCCGCGATCGTCGTCGGCGGCACGTCGGTGCTGCTCGGGCAGTCGGGCGCCGGCAAGTCCACGCTGGCCAACGCGCTCCTCGGCGAGGACGTCATGGACGTCCGGGCCACCCGTGACGTCGACGGCAAGGGCCGGCACACCACGACCACCCGCAACCTGCTGGCGCTGCCCGGCGGGGGAGTCCTCATCGACACACCGGGACTGCGGGGCGTCGGCCTGTGGGACGCAGGCACCGGCGTCGGCCAGGTGTTCGCCGAGATCGAGGAGCTCGCCGAGGGCTGCCGCTTCCACGACTGCGCCCACGAGAGCGAGCCGGGCTGCGCGGTCCTCGAAGCCATCGAGACCGGTGCCCTGCCGGAACGCCGCCTGGACAGCTACCGCAAGCTGCTGCGGGAGAACCAGCGCATCGTCGCCAAGACCGACGCGAGAGTCCGCGCCGAGATCCGCAAGGACTGGAAGCGCAAGGGAGCGATCGGCAAGGCGGCGATGGAGGCCAAACGGGGGCGTTGGCAGTAGCACACCTTCATGTCCGATTTCCGCCAGCCGGGACTCCCCGGGTGGCGGAGACTGGACGGTGTGATGGATGAGGACAGCAGGTACGAGGCGGTGCGCAGCCGGGACGGCCGGTTCGACGGGGCGTTCTTCTTCGCCGTGGCGACGACCGGGATCTACTGCCGTCCCAGCTGCCCCGCGGTCACCCCGAAGCGGCACAACGTGCGCTTCTTCGCGACCGCCGCCGCCGCGCAGGGCTCGGGGTTCCGGGCCTGCCGGCGGTGCCGCCCGGACGCCGTGCCCGGCTCCGCCGAGTGGAACGTGCGGGCCGACGTCGTGGGCCGGGCCATGCGGCTGATCGCCGACGGCGTCGTCGACCGCGAGGGCGTCGCCGGACTCGCCGCACGGCTCGGCTACAGCGCCCGCCAGGTGCAGCGACAGCTCACCGGCGAGCTCGGTGCCGGACCCGTCGCGCTCGCCCGGGCGCAGCGGGCGCACGCCGCGCGCGTGCTCCTGCAGACCACCGGGCTGCCGGTCACCCGGATCGCCTTCGCCGCCGGATTCGCCAGCGTGCGGCAGTTCAACGACACCGTGCGCGCCGTGTACGCCGCCACCCCCAGCGAACTGCGCGCCGCCGCGCCCCGGGGCGGCCGCACCGCCCGCCGTACGCCCACCCCCACCGCGGGCATCCCGCTGCGGCTCGCCCACCGCGGCCCCTACCAGGCCGGACCCGTCTTCGACCTGCTGGAACACGAGGCCGTCCCGGGCGTCGAGGAGGTGAGCGGCACCCCGGGCACCCGCACCTACCGGCGCACCCTGCGGCTGCCCTACGGCACCGGCATCGCCGCCGTCGACGAACGCCCCGGCGCCGCGCACCCCGGGTCGGGCGCCCACCCCGGCGGCTGGCTCGACGCCCGGGTCCACCTCACCGACCCCCGCGATCTGACCACCGCCGTACAACGGCTGCGGCGGCTGTTCGACCTGGACGCCGACCCGTACGCCGTCGACGAACGGCTCGGTGCCGACCCCCGGCTCGCCCCGCTGGTCGCCGCCCGGCCCGGACTGCGCTCGCCGGGCGCCGCCGACCCCGACGAGCTGGCGGTGCGCGCGCTGACGGGCCGCGACGAGGCCGCGCGGCTGGTCCAGCGGTACGGCAAGCGGCTCGACGCCCCCTGCGGCAGCCTCACCCACCTGTTCCCCGAACCCGGCGTCCTCGCCGAAGCCGAGCCCGACGGCACCCTGGGCGCGCTCACAGCCGCCCTCGCCGACGGCACCGTACGCCTCGGGCCGGGCGCCGACCGGGACGACGCCCGCGACGCGCTCGCCGCCGTCCCCGGCCTGGACGCCCGTACGACCGCCGTGATCCGCACCCGTGCCCTCGGCGACCCCGACGTGGCCCCGCCCGGCCGGGACATCCCCGACAGCTGGCGCCCCTGGCGCTCGTACGCCCTGCACCACCTGCGTTCCGCAGGAGAGTTGGAGTACCGATGACCGCGACGACCACCACGACCGGCACCACCTACTGGACGAGCGTGGAGAGTCCTGTCGGGCCGCTGCTGCTCACCGCCGCCCCGACCGGTGAGCTGACCTCGCTCTCCGTGCCCGGGCAGAAGGGCGGGCGGACCGTGCGGGACGACTGGCGGCGGGATCCGGGACCGTTCCGCGAGGCCGAGCGGCAGCTCGCCGCGTACTTCGCCGGCGAGCTCGAGGAGTTCCGGCTGGCCCTGAACGCCGTCGGCACGCCGTTCCGGGAGAAGGTGTGGGCCGCGCTCGACGACATCCCCTACGGGGCGACCGTCTCGTACGGCGAGATCGCGGCGCGGATCGGCGCGTCCCGGCCCGCCGTGCGGGCCGTCGGCGGCGCGATCGGGGCGAACCCGCTGCTCATCGTCCGCCCCTGCCACCGGGTCATCGGCTCCGACGGGTCGCTGACCGGCTACGCCGGCGGACTGGAGCGCAAGGTGCGGCTCCTCACCCACGAGGGCGCGCTGCGGCCGTGACGCGCGGTGGGCCGTGCGGGTCAGCCCCAGAACACCGCGCCCAGCCACGCCGCCGTGATCAGCTGGCAGGTGAAGAGTTCCGTCAGCAGGCTCCAGCCCCCCGAGCGCATGGCGGAACGCAGCGCCGCGACCGCTTCTCGGTGGCGGCCCAGACGGAGCCGCTCGTAGAGGTAGACACCGGCCAGGAAGCCCGGGATCGCGCCGAGCACGGGCAGCAGGACGAAGCCGAGGAACGAACCCCAGCCCGCGTACGCCCGCAGCCGGCTGTCGGAGCCGCCCGAGCGCAGCCGACGGGACGGCAGCGCCCAGCGCACCACCTGGGACGCGAACAGCACGACGGTCGACCCCACGAGTACCCACCACGCGACGGGCCGCGGCTCCTTCAGCGCCCACCACAGGACCGCGGCCCACACCAGCCACGATCCCGGCACTCCGGGCAGCAGCACTCCGCACAGGCCGAACAGGAGCACCAGCCCGACCAGCAGGAGGTCCCACGCTCCCATCTGTCCAGAGTGCAGGAGGCCGGGAAGCGGCGCAGGACGGACGGCCGCGGCTCATCCCGTCGCACAGCCGTCCCGCCGTTCACCCGACCGGCAGTACCGGGGGTGGCGCGGGACGGGGATTTTCCCGATGCCCCGTTTTCCCGGCCCCCGCGCGGTGGACAATTGAGGGCATGAGTCAGCAGGGGGGAAGGCCCACCGGTCCCGAGGACGACTGGTGGGAACAGCTGTACGACGACGGCGCCGGTGACACGGGCCCCGCACCGGCGCCCGATTCCCTGGACGACCGCTTCGCCTCGGCGTCCGACACGCTCGACACGGGGCAGGCCCCGGACGACCCCGCGACGAGAGTCCCCGCCCCCCGTCCGACCTCCGCCCCGCGACCGGAAGTCCCGCCCCGGCCCGCCGTCGCCCCACCCCGCGCGCCCTGGGAACCACCGCCCGCCGCACCACCGGGCCCGGTGACCTTCCCGGCGACGACGCGCAGGCCGCCCGAGGCCGCCGACCAGGAGACCCCGCAGGACTCCGCACCACCCCCGACGGCCCCCTCCCCGCCCACGGCCTTCGGCTCCTGGACGCCCGTGGCGCCTCCGGCCCCCGACACCGACGCGACCGCCACGGAGCCCGCCGGCCCCCGCTCCTCCCGCCTCGAACCGCCCCCGGGTCCGCCCCCCTCCCGTGCCCACGTGGGATCCCGGCCCCCCACCTACGACGCCGAACCCACCGCCCTCCCCGCGGCCGACCCCGACGAGCTGGACGCGCTGGTGCCGGACACCGTGCTGGACGGAGCCCGGTACGGGGCCTGCACCCTGCGGGCCGTCTCCGTGCGCGGGGACTCCGCGCGGTACCGGGGGGAACCGCGCCGCGACGCGCTGCTGACCGCCCGGTTCGGGACGGGGGAGCAGGCGCTGGTCCTCGTCGCGCTGGCGACCGGCGCCCGCACCGCACCCGGGGCGCACCGCGCCGCCGCCGAGGCCTGCCGGTGGATCGGCCGAGCGGTGGGCAGCAGCCGGGCCCGGCTCGTCGACGACATAAGGGCCGCCCGGCGCGGCGACCTCAAGTCCGGGCTGCACCGCCTCACCGACCGCAGCCTCGGCCGGCTCCGCGCCAGCGCGGCCGAGCAGGGCCTCGAACCCGACGCCTACGCCGCCACCCTGCGCTGCCTCCTGCTGCCCGCCGACCCCGAATGCCGCACCCGGGTCTTCTTCGGCGTGGGCCCCGGCGGGCTGTTCCGGCTGCGGGACGGCGCGTGGCAGGACATCGAACCGGAGGTCGGCGAGGTCAGGGGCGAGCCCGTGGTCGGCTTCGGCTCGCTGCCCTCCGAGACCCCGGGCGGCGACCGTCTCACCATGAGCCTGGGCCTCCCCACACCCCCGAGCCCGTACGAGCCGGCCCTCGAACCACCCCGCGAACCCTTCCGCTTCCGCACCTCCGTCGCCCGCCCGGGTGACACCCTGCTGATGTGCGGCGCCGGCCTCGCCGATCCGCTGCGCGGTGAGCGGGAACTCCGCGCCCACCTGGCCGACCGGTGGTCCCGCCCGGAACCGCCCGGCCTCGCGGCCTTCCTCGCCGACACCCAGGTGCGGGTCAAGGGATACGCGGACGACCGTACGGCCGTCGCCGTTTGGGAGGCGTGAGCGCGCCCGGTGTGAATTCATGGACCCCGAGGGACCTTCACCGACACCGAAGGGACGGGCGGAGCACCATGGCCAAACAGAACGTGGCGGAACAGTTCGTCGACATCCTCACCCGCGCGGGAGTCAAGCGCCTCTACGGCGTCGTCGGTGACAGCCTCAACCCCGTCGTCGACGCCGTGCGCCGCAATGCCGCCATCGACTGGATCCACGTCCGGCACGAGGAGACCGCCGCCTTCGCCGCCGGTGCCGAGGCGCAGATCACCGGCCGGCTGGGCGCCTGCGCCGGCTCCTGCGGGCCCGGGAACCTCCACCTCATCAACGGCCTGTACGACGCGCACCGTTCCATGGCGCCGGTCCTGGCCCTCGCCTCGCACATCCCGTCCAGTGAGATCGGTCTCGGCTACTTCCAGGAGACCCATCCCGACCGGCTGTTCCGTGAGTGCAGCCACTACAGCGAGATGATCTCCAGTCCGCGGCAGATGCCCCGGCTCCTCCAGACCGCCATCCAGCACGCGGTCGGGCGTTCCGGCGTCAGCGTCGTCACCCTCCCCGGAGACATCGCCGACCATCCCGCCCCCGAGAAGGCCGCCGAGACCGCCCTCGTCACCTCCCGGCCCACGGTCCGCCCCGGCGACGCCGAGATCGATCGCCTCGTCGACCTGATCGACGAGGCCGAGAAGGTCACGCTGTTCTGCGGCAGCGGCACCAAGGGCGCGCACGCCGAGGTCATGGAGTTCGCCCAGAAGATCAAGTCCCCGGTCGGGCACGCCCTGCGCGGCAAGGAGTACATCCAGTACGACAATCCGTACGACGTCGGCATGAGCGGACTGCTCGGCTACGGCGCCGCCTACGAGGCCACCCACGAGTGCGACCTGCTGATCCTGCTCGGCACCGACTTCCCGTACAACGCCTTCCTGCCCGACGACGTGAAGATCGTCCAGGTCGACGTGCGGCCCGAGAACCTCGGCCGCCGCTCCAAGCTGGACCTCGCGGTGTGGGGCGATGTGAAGGAGACCTTGCGCTGTCTGACGCCCCGGGTCCGGACGAAGGACGACCGCACGTTCCTCGACCGGATGCTCAAGAAGCACGCGGACGCGCTGGAGGGGGTGGTGAAGGCGTACACGCGGAAGGTGGACAAGCATGTGCCGATCCACCCCGAGTACGTGGCGTCCGTACTGGACGAGATGGCCGACGACGACGCGGTGTTCACCGTCGACACCGGCATGTGCAACGTCTGGGCGGCCCGCTACATCTCGCCCAACGGCCGCCGCCGGGTGATCGGTTCCTTCTCCCACGGCTCGATGGCCAACGCGCTGCCCATGGCGATCGGGGCGCAGTTCACCGACCGCGGCCGGCAGGTCGTGTCGATGTCCGGCGACGGCGGATTCGCGATGCTGATGGGGGACTTCCTCACCCTGGTCCAGTACGACCTGCCGGTGAAGGTGGTCCTGTTCAACAACTCCTCCCTGAGCATGGTCGAGTTGGAGATGCTGGTCGCCGGGCTGCCCTCGCACGGCACCACCAACAAGAACCCCGACTTCGCCGCCGTCGCCCGCGCGTGCGGCGCCCACGGGGTGCGGGTGGAGAAGCCCAAGGAGCTCGCCGGGGCGCTGAAGTCCGCGTTCAGGCACAAGGGGCCGGCCCTCGTCGACGTCGTCACCGACCCCAACGCGCTGTCCATCCCGCCGAAGATCAGCGCGGAGATGGTCACCGGCTTCGCGCTGTCCGCCTCCAAGATCGTGCTGGACGGAGGCGTCGGCCGGATGCTCCAGATGGCACGGTCCAACCTGCGCAACGTACCCCGGTTGTAAGGGGGCCGACGGGGGCCGAAGGCGTCCGGAGGGGGCGGTTCACCGCACCCGGGGCGCCCAGTCGCGCGCCGAGGTGTCGTACGCGTAGCGGGGCAGGCCCTCGATGCCGCTGGTGCGGAACGGGCGGCCGTGGTCGTCGACGCGGACCGTGCCGGTACGGCCCTGCGAGGACCAGTCCAGCTCCAGGTACCAGCGGCAGTCGCAGCCTGCCGTCCGGGCGGTGACCAGCAGCACCTCCGGGTCGGTCGCGGAGACCCGGTAGGGCATGCGCACCGCCGGGATCGGCGTACCGGCGTCGTTCCCGGCGACCGCGCGGGCGATGGGCCGGTCCTTGTCCAGGTCCACGTCGAAGTACCGCGGAGTGAGCGCGCCGCCGCAGCCCTGGTCCATGGCGTAGGCGTTCCCCGGGGCGGGATCGGTTCGGCCTGCCACGCGGACGCGCAGAGCGGTCAGCACGACGGCCGTGTCGGAGGTCCCCTGCACCGACAGCTCCACCATCGTCTCGCCCCCGTGCACGGCCGACTGCGTCGCCGCCCAGGTCCCGGCGTCCTGCGGGGCCGGGGGCGGGGGGACCTGCTTCGGCGGCTTGGCGATGACGTAGTCGTGGCCGCAACCGTGCGCCCAGACCTGGGAGTCGGCGGACCAGGTGAGGGGCGGGGACCCGGCGGGCGCGGACTCCCCCGGAGCGGCAGGGGCGGCAAAACTGTGCCGCGGAGCGGGGGAGGTGGGCCCGCGTCCCTTCGGCTTCGCGGAGGCGGAGGCGGATCCGGAACCGGAGGCGGAGCCGGACGGGGCAGGCGGGGAGGTGGGGCTGCGCGGCGCCGCCGGGCCGGTCGTCGCGGACGCGCTCGGGGGTGCGGAGGACGGCTCCCGCTCGCCGGACGACCGCCGGCCGTCGGGCAGCGCGGACAGACTCCCCACCGTGGCGAGCAGCGCACAGGCGGCGGCCAGGGCGACGGCGATCCGCTTGCGCCGCCGGTACCAGGGCCGCCGGACGCGAGCCTCCTGGGTCCAAGGCCCGCTGACGACGTCGCCTTGGACCCCGGGGGCGCTCGGGGGGCCGGATTCCCCGGCGCCTTCGGCGGTGCCCCGTCCGGTGGTCGGTCCGTCCTCGCCACCGGATGCGGCGACCGGTCCGCTCGGAGCGTCCGGCGCCCCACCCACGAGGAGTGCTCCCCGGGCAGGCTCCACGGCCGGGGTGCCCGGGGCCGGGTTGTTCGTCCGCTCCCGCGACGCGGCGCGCTGCTCACCGGAGCCGGAGTCAGATCCGGAGCCGCTGCCGCTGCCGAAGCCGGCTCCGGAGTCAGATCCGGAGCCGGAGTCAGAGCCGATACCGATACCGATACCGCTGCCGGAGCCGGAGTCGGAGCCGGAGTCGGAGTCGGAGTCGGAGTCGGAGGCGCGGCCGGAGCCGGGATCCGGGTCCGTGGCCGATTCCGCCACCGCCCCGGTCGGGCCGTCCACTCCCCGCGGCCGTCGCCGTGCCTGAACCGCGCGGAGCCAGCGGCGGTGGAGTTCCAGGCGTTCCGCGCTCGACGCGCCGCACAGGGCGGCGAACCGCTCGACCGGTGCGAAGTCGACGGGGACCGCCTCGCCGGCGCAGTAGCGGTGCAGCGTCGAGGTGTTCATGTTCAGGCGGCGGGCCAGCGAGCCGTAACTGCGGTCCGTACGTTCCTTCAGCTCCCGCAGCAGCGCCGCGAACGCGGCCACGTCAGCCACGTCGTCCTGTGCCGACACCGTCACCCCGCACTCGTAGGTCCCGACCCGGGCCTTGGGACGGTATCCCAGGCACCCCATGTACCTGCACGTCAGACGGGCTGGGATGGTTCCACCCCGGCGAATCCCCCGACGACGCTTGCGACCGCCTCCCGGGACGGCCGATGCTCTTGTCACCGCCCCGACGGCCGCGGGACGAACCACCCCGGTCGTCACGGCGCACCGCTGCGCCATTCCATCACGCACTCCTCACGGGGGACATCCATGCCCATGCGCACCCGAGCCGCCGCACTCGCCGCGCTCACCGTCACCGCCCTCGCGGCCGGCACGGCACTCACCGCGCCGGCCGGTGCCGCGCCGGGGAAGGCCGCCTCGCCCGCGTTCCTCGCGGCCTCGGAACTGCCGCCGCACCCGTCGTCCACCTGGACCGCCGGCCCGGTCACCGACGGCTTCCCGGCGGAGCTCGCCCACTGTCTGGGCGAGGGCGTACCGGCGTACGACTACCGGCACCGCGTCTTCCGCACCGACCTGGACACGGGCGCCGTCCAGGTCACCGTCGTCACGGGCTCCCCCGCCAAGGGCAAGGCGCTGGCCGCCCTGCTCGACGAGGAGATCCGCTCCTGCGCCGACCGGATCGAGCGGTCCGACCCGGAGATCGAGGCCGAGGGCCGGTACTACGGCTCGCTGCCGGTCGAGGAGGGCGCGCGGGTGCACGGACTGCACACCGCGACCTCCTGGGGCGCCACGGACATCCACCTGCTGTCCGTGGGACGGGACGGCAGGACGGTGACCGTCGTCGGCTGGGGGCAGATGGGCGACTTCGACGACGCCCCGGTCGCCGCCTTCGAGGAGACGACGACGAAGGCCGTCAACAAGCTCCACTGAACCGCACGACCACCACGAAAGCCGGGGTCGTCCTCTCGCCACGGGGGTCGGGAGGACGGCCCCGCGCGCTTGCGTGGCCACTGCACTTCGGCCAACAACCGGTCGTTGACGGTTCGACATGACTGCCGCGTGGGTGACGGGGCAAGCATTCCCGTGTACGTGTTCGAGCAGCAGGGGGAATCGACGTCGGCACGCGGGCGGGGGGTCATGAAGAGTCAGGTGTCGGCGCCACAGCTGAGGCGCACACTGGGGCGGGCGGATCTGCGGGCGGTGCCCGAGTCCCGCAGGGCACTGCGGGAACTGCTCAGGCACTGGGGGACTGCGGAACGGTCCGAGGTAGCGGAATTACTCACCAGCGAGCTCGTCACCAACGCGCTCGTCCACACCGACCACGAGGCGGTCCTGACGGCCACCGTCGGGCCCCGCGGACTGCGGGTGGAGGTGCGGGACTTCGTGGCCCGCGAGCCCCGGCCGCGCCCACCGTGCGCCGATGACGGCACGCACGGGAGGGGCCTGGTGCTGGTCGAGTCCCTCGCCGACGAATGGGGGGTCAGGAAGCACGGGGTGGGCAAGTCCGTCTGGTTCGAACTCGACGCGGACGCCGCCGCCTGAGGCGTGCCCGGCCGGCTCGGACGCACGAACGGGACGGGGCGCGGACCCCAGTGGGCCGCACCCCGTCCCGTGGTACGTACGTCGCCGTACGCCTGGCAAGGCGTCAGCCGAACTGCTGCTCCAGGTCCTTGAGCTTGCGCTCCAGGGAGTCGAGGCGCGGCAGGGCCTGGGTGTCGTCCTCGGCGGTGAGGTCGACGGTCACCGGGTCAGCGCCGGTGCGCACCGGCTGCAGGGAGGGACGCGCGCGGACGGGCAGGGCTTCCTGCGCCGGTATGGCAGGCTCCGCGGAGACCATGTCGGAGCCGCGCTCCACCGTCGGCGCCTCCAGCTCGCGTCCGCCGCGGCCCACGAAACCGCGGTGACCCCGGCTGATCGCCTTCGCCCGGGCCCGCTCCACGCGCTGCTGGTCCCGCCGGCGCTGCTTCGCCTCGTCCTTGCGGATCTTGTCCTCGCGCACTTCCTCGACCGCCTCGTCGAGGCTGCGCACGCCCTCCAGCAGCATCAGCGACCACGCACGGTAGGTCTCCCGGGGGGCGCGCAGCCAGCGGACGATACGGATCTGGGGGAGCGGACGCGGGACCAGGCCCTGTTCCCGCAGGGCGGCCCGGCGGGTCTGCTTCAGCGCGCGGTCGAACAGGACCGCCGCGGACAGGGACATGCCCGCGAAGAAGTGCGGGGCGCCGTCGTGTCCGATGCCCCGGGGAGCGTGCACCCAGTTGAACCAGGCCGCGGCGAAGGCGAACGTCCACACGAGTATCCGCGAGCCGAGCGCCGCGTCACCGTGGCTGGCCTCGCGCACGGCGAGCACCGAGCAGAACATCGCCGCGCCGTCCAGGCCGAACGGGACGAGGTACTGCCAGCCGCCGGACAGGCCGAGGTTCTGTTCGCCGAAGCCGACCAGCCCGTGGAAGGAGAGCGCGGCGGCCACCGCCGCACAGCAGAACAGCAGGACATAGGAGACGGTGCCGTAGAGGGCCTCCTTGCGCCTGCGGCGCTCCTCGCTGCGCTCCCACGAGTCCTCGGCACGTGTGTCCTTGACCGAGGAGCGCTTGCCGCGCGCCAGCACCGCCACCGCCGCCAGCATGCCCAGGAGCAGCACGGCGCCCGGAAGCAGCCAGTTAAGCGATATGTCGGTCAGTCTCATCTAAGGGGTCCCTTGCATTGGGATAGGGCGTAACGCCCGCCATAGTGGCCCAATCCCAGCGGCCCTCAGGGGGTTTCGGGGCAAGAGCCCGCCAAGGGAGTGCGAGGGGGTGTCCCAGGGCGGCGTTCTGCTCGAACTGCCGCATGAGGGGCGGGAGTTGGGTTCGAATAAGACTACCCGTGCGGGTGGTTCCACGGAAAGTTCCCGTGAGAGGTGAGGAAATTGTGAATCACCTGTTACCTCTGCGGCGTACTCACCGGATGATCTTACGGTGTGGGAGGAGGTGCCGATGCCCGGCCTCGTGTCAACCGGCCTGGGCTACCAGGTCGTCGGCCCGCACGTCGGTCCGCTCGGTCGTCGCCCCGGCCGTCACCGTGGCCGTCGTCCGTCCGGTGGCGCAGGTGCGCGGACAGGTGGCGCAGACGTCGTCCGGGCGCAGGGTGTAGAACATGCAGCAGCTGATCCGCTCCCGGGTGGCGGGTGCCGGCTTCCCGTCGGGCCCGGTCGGCCGGCGGAAGGCGGCCGCGCCCACGTACGGCTTGGTCGCGCCCGGCAGCAGCAGCTCCAGCTCCCGCAGCCCCCGCTCCTCCTCGCCGAGCAGCTGGGACACGTACCGCAGACTCTCGACGATCTCGTCGGTCGCCATGCCCCACAGCGCCCGGCCGCGCCGCCGCATCCGGGGCCCGAAACCGCCCAGGACGGGTTCGAGGTGCTGGGCGACCGCCGCGCGCACCTCCGCCCGCAGCGCCTCCTCGTCGGGCACCACCCGGGCGCCGGGCAGGGTGGCGGCGGGGTCGTCCGGCAGGCAGGCGAAGCCGTCCGGCCGGACGGCCATGCGACCCACGGCGAGGCCGGGGGCGGTGCGGTCGAACGAGACGTGCGTCACGGGGTAGCGCGGCACGCGGCGGTGCAGGAACCACGGCACGGTGATCAGCAGGCAGGCGGGCCAGGCGTAGCGGTGCAGACCGAAACTGGCGATCACGTCCGGGCGGCCCCGTCGGCCGTAGTCCCGCAGCACCTGGGTGTCGTCCCAGGTGAGAAACGTCTCCAGGTCGCTCTCGCCCTCGGCGAGCTCCGACGCGGCGACCCAGCCGCCGCCCCGGGGCAGCTCCTCGTCGGCGCCGAGCTCGGTGACGGCCAGCGCGGGGAAGGCCTCCGCCAGGCGGGCGTACGCGTCCGCGAC
Source organism: Streptomyces griseoloalbus (assembly GCA_014650015.1). Classification (GTDB taxonomy): domain Bacteria; phylum Actinomycetota; class Actinomycetes; order Streptomycetales; family Streptomycetaceae; genus Streptomyces; species Streptomyces griseoloalbus. The sequence goes on along the minus strand of BMUD01000009.1, from coordinate 105,463 downwards.
GGCCGAACCGGGCACATGCATGGGACCACCCATTCACGTCTTGAGGAGCCGATCAATAAAGGTAAGGCTCACCTTACCGAAGATCGCCGGCGTGTGAACAGGCGTCCGGTGCGCTTATGGTGCTTGACGTACAGGTGACAACCCGCCGTAATGACCCCAAGTACCGACACGTCCGCAGGAGGACCTTGTGAAGCAGGGCACGCAGGGCTCCGCCGGGACGGGGAACGCCGGGACCGGCCCGGCGGGCGAGGCCGCCCAGGGCCGCTTCCGGGTGCCCGCCCAGCCGACGGCGCAGGACATGGACCGGCCGCGTGACGCGGAGCGCGACCGGCCGCGCGGCGCGCAGGGCGCGAGCGCGCGCGGCGAGCACACGCACGGCGAACCCGCCCTCCCCCTTCCCCGGCCCCGGGCCACCGTCCAGCGGTCCTCCGTACGCGGCCAGATCCTCGCCGCCCTGCGCACCGCGCTGGTGACGGGCGACCTGCGCCCCGGCGAGGTGTACTCCGCGCCCGTGCTCGCGGAGCGGTTCGGCGTCTCCGCGACGCCCGTGCGGGAGGCCATGCAGCAGCTCACCCTGGAGGGCGCGGTGGAGGTCGTGCCGAACCGAGGGTTCCGGGTCGTCGAGCGGGGTGCGCGGGAACTGGCCGAGCTGGCCGAGGTCCGGGCGCTGATCGAGGTCCCGGTGATGCTGCGGCTGGCCCGCACGGTGCCCGCCGCGCGGTGGGCCGAGCTGCGCCCCCTCGCCGAGGCGACGGTCCGCGCCGCCTCCTCCGGCTGCCGGGCCACGTACGCCGAGTCCGACCGCGCCTTCCACGGCGCGGTGCTCGGCCTCGCCGGCAACGAACAGCTGGTCCGGATCGCCGGGGACCTCCACCGCCGTGCGCAGTGGCCTCTGGTGGGCAGTACCCCCGGTACGCGGGGGTGCGCGGAGCTGATCGCCGACGCACACGAACACACGGCTCTGCTGGACGCGTTGATCGCGGGCGACCTGGAAGTGGTCCGGTCGCTGGTGAGGGAGCACTTCGACGGGGCGTCCTGAGCGGGACGCGCCGGCGCGGCGTTCGGGGGCGCGGGGTCGATGCCGCGTTCGCCCCGCCGCCCCTCGCCGTCCCGTTGCTGGGGGCTGTGTCCCCGGAGCCCCGGTCGGCCCTGGACGGGCCTTGTCCTCATGCGTCGGACGGGCTGGGTTGTGCCCGGGTCGCGTTGTGCGGTCGCCGTCCCTTGCCGTCCCGTTGCTGGGGGCTGTGTCCCTGGAGCCCCGGTCGGCCCTGGACGGGCCTTGTCCTCAAGCGTCGGACGGGCTGGGTTGTGCCCGGGTCGCGTTGTGCGGTCGCCGTCCCTTGCCGTCCCGTTCCTGGGGGCTGTGTCCCTGGAGCCCCGGTCGGCCCTGGACGGGCTGGGTTGTGCCCAGGTCGCGTCATGCCGTCGCCGCTCCCGGGGCCGGCGGGGTCAGCTGGCGGGCCAGCCAGGTGGGGACGCCCCCCAGGAGCCGGAACAGGCGGCGCGCCTCCTCGCGCAGCCGGGACGCCTCGGGCTCGGTCTCCGTGTCGGCGAGGGACACCAGTGCCGGAGCCGTGCCGACGAGATAGCCCAACTCCTCGCGGATCCGCAGGGACTCGGCGAAGCCGTGCCGCGCCTCCGCCAACTCCCCCTCGCGCAGCGCGAGTCCGGCGAGGTGTCGCCAAGTGCCGGAGAGCAGCAGCGGGTCGGCGTGCGCGGTGGCGCCCGCGTGGGCGCGGCGGTACGCGGCCCGCGCCGCCTGCGGGGACCGGGTGAGGTTCTCCGCGATCAGCCCGCGCCGGAAGTCCAGCAGTGCCCGCCCCGCCGCCCCCGGAGGGAGCAGCGCCGCGGCCCGCCCCAGCGCGGCGCGCGCCTCGTCGGCCCGGTCGCGCACGCCGAACAGGGTGGCGGCGTAGGCCAAGTACCCGCGTTCACAAGCGGCGGCCCCCCGCTCGTCGTCGCTGTGCGCCAGCGCCTCGGCCGAACGCAGCGCGTCCTCCGCCTCCTCCCACCCCGCCTCGGTGTACAGACACCGCTCCACCAGCAGCGACGCCCGCTGCAGGGCCGCGTCCGGGGAGGCGGGTTCGAGCAGGGCGGCGGCGTCGGCCCAGCAGGCGCGGGAGCGCAGCCGCCACACCGCCGTCTGGAGGGGATCGTCGTCGGCGGTCGTTCCGTCACCGGACATGGCGGTATGCGCCACGTTGCCCTCCCCGAGCACGCCATCGAGCTGTTGAGTGGTGGCCGCATCTCAGCACGAACAACGGGGCCCGGCCAAGAGGGCGGGTGAAGGATTTCACAAAGTCGCGGGTCGCGGGTCCGAACCCGGCGGCGGGCCCGCGTGGGCTCAGCTCATGCGCAGTGCCAGGAAGAAGTCCAGCTTGTCCTCCAGGCGGGACAGGTCGCGGCTCGTCAGTTGTTCGATGCGGCCGACGCGGTAGCGCAGCGTGTTGACGTGCAGGTGGAGGCGGGACGCGCAGCGGGTCCAGGAGCCGTCGCAGTCGAGGAACGCCTCCAGGGTGGGGATCAGTTCGGCGCGATGGCGGCGGTCGTAGTCCCGCAGGGGGTCCAGGAGGCGGGCGGTGAAGGCGCGTCGTACGTCGTCGGGGACGAAGGGGAGCAGCAGGACGTGCGAGGCGAGTTCCTGGTGGCCGGCCGCGCAGACCCGGCCCTGGCGGGCCGCCGCCACGCGCCGGGCGTGCCGTGCCTCCTCCAGCGCCCCGCGCAGGCCTTCCGCCGAGTGCACGGCGGCGGAGACGCCGAGGGTGAGCCGGCCGTCGTCGTTCAGGCCGGCCGTGAGCGGATCGCGTACGGATTCCAGGAGGGCGTCGGCGACGACTCCCGTGCCCGGGTCGTCGTGTTCGCCGGTCACCGAGGGCAGCGGCACGAGCGCGATCGCCTCGTCGCCGCCGTGGGCCACCGCGACGCGGTCGGAGTGCTCGGGGCCCGTCGCCGCCGGGTCGACCAGGATCTCCTCCAGCAGCGACTGCGCCACCGGCCCGCTCTCGACCTCCCCGCCGTCCCAGTCGACGCGGGCCACCACCACCTGCCAGTGCGGCGCGGTTCCGAGCCCGGGCAGCAGCACCGGGGCGGCCACCCGCAGCCGCGCCGCGATCTCGGCGGGCGCGGCACCGGTCTGCACCAGCTCCAGCACCTCCTGCGCGAGCCGGCGCCGGACCGTGCGCGCCGCGTCCCGGCGGTCCCGCTCGACGGAGATCAACTGGGTGACGCCGTGCAGCAGGTCCAGCCGCTCCTCGGCCCAGTCACCGGCGTCCGCCTCGACCGCCAGCAGCCAGTCCGACAGCACCGTCTCGCGTACGTCCCGCGCCGGCGCCGAGGAGCGCCCGCCGCTGCGCACCGGGAAGAGGCTGTACGTCGTCTGGCCCAGCGTCACCCGGTGCGGTCCGCGCCGGCCGGTGCGGGCGGCCGCCAGCTGCTCCGCGGCGAGCCGTGCGCACACCTCGGCGGGCAGGCTCGGCCCCGCTCCCCGTGATCCGGCGGATCCGGCGATGTTCGATCCCGCGATCAGCCGGCCGGTGGGCGACAGCACCCAGGCCCGCAGGTCCAGGTCGGAGCCGAGCAGGTCGAGCACGACGTCGGGGCCGCCGCCCGCGGGACCCGAGGTCATCATCCGCCGGTGCCGGTCCACCACGGCCGCGAGATCGCCGGCGCGCTCGCCGGACACCTGCCGTACGACGTGCTCGGTGACGGTCGCGAAGGCCACCGACTCGTGCACCGCGAACAGCGGCAGCCGGTGCCGTGCGCAGGCCACGACCAGGTCGTCCGGCACATCGCCCAGCTCCGCCTCACCGGCCGCCAGGGCGGCCACCCCGGCCTGCACCAGGATCCGTACGAACGGCTCGGAGTCGGCGGCGTCGCGGCGCCAGGCCAGGCCCGTGAGGACCAGTTCCCCGCCCGAGAGATAGCGGCTGGGGTCCCTCAGATCGGTCGTCATCACCCCGCGCACCGTGCGGTCCAGCTCGTCCTCGCCGCCGAGCAGCTTCAGGCCCAGCGCGTCGGTGTCCAGCAGTGCGCGCAGCCGCATTCTCGTCGCCGCCGTTTCTTGTCTCGAAATCTACGATGGACCGTGGAGGGATCTCCCGGCGAGGGCCCGTTGGGGTGGCTGATCAGCGGTGTCGGCCGTTTCCCGGACCGTGTCCTCTGTTACCGGAGGAAGCTGGGGAGGTTACGGACGACCTCTGTTCATACGAATCTACAAGATGCCCTCGCTGGCCAGCCAACTCCTTCATGGTTTCCGTGACTGACCCCGGGACAGCACGCGGCGGTGTACTGGCCTCACTCCGAGTGAACCGCACAGCGACGAGCCGGGCCCGCCGCACACGGATCGGCTCGATCCGCACGCCCCACGAGACGAAGAAGAGAGCCGGTCATGGACTTCCTTCGCCCCGCCAGCTGGGAGGAGGCGCTCGCCGCGAAGGCCGAGCACCCCACAGCTGTGCCGATCGCGGGTGGCACCGACGTGATGGTCGAGATCAATTTCGACCACCGCCGGCCCGAGTACCTCATGGACCTGAACCGCATCGGCGACCTCGACGCATGGGAGGTCGGCGAGGAGAGTGTGCGGCTCGGTGCCTCCGTCCCGTACGCGCGGATCATGGAGCATCTGCGCGCCGAACTGCCGGGTCTCGCCCTCGCCTCCCACACGGTCGCCTCCCCGCAGATCCGCAACCGCGGCGGCGTCGGCGGCAACCTCGGCACCGCCTCCCCGGCCGGCGACGCCCACCCGGCGCTGCTCGCCGCCGGTGCCGAGGTCGAGGTCGAGTCGGTGCGCGGAGCGCGCCGCATCCCCATCGACGCGTTCTACACCGGCGTGAAGCGCAACGCGCTGGCGCCCGACGAGCTGATTCGCGCCATCCACATCAAGAAGGCGGACGGCCCGCAGCAGTACTCCAAGGTCGGCACCCGCAACGCCATGGTCATCGCCGTGTGCGCCTTCGGCCTCGCGCTGCACCCCGGGACGCGGACGGTGCGGACGGGGATCGGTTCGGCCGCCCCGACGCCGATCCGGGCCCGCGCCGCCGAGGAGTTCCTGGACGCGGCGCTGGAGGAGGGCGGCCTCTGGGACAACGGGAAGACCATCCCCCCGTCCGTCGCCAAGCGGTTCGCGGAGCTGTGCGCCGCCGCCTGCAACCCGATCGACGACGTCCGCGGCACCGCGGCCTACCGCCGCCACGCGGTCGGTGTCATGGCCCGCCGCACCCTGACCTGGACCTGGGAGTCGTACCGCGGCGCCCACCGCATCACCGAGGGGGCCGCCTGATGCGACTCAACTTCACCGTCAACGGACGCCCCCAGGAAGCCGACGACGTCTGGGAGGGCGAGTCCCTGCTGTACGTGCTGCGCGAGCGGCTCGGCCTGCCCGGCTCCAAGAACGCCTGTGAGCAGGGCGAGTGCGGGTCGTGCACCGTACGGCTCGACGGCGTGCCGGTGTGTTCCTGTCTCGTCGCCGCCGGCCAGGCCGAGGGGCGTGAGGTCGTCACGGTGGAGGGCCTGGCGGACTTCGCCAGGCAGCGCGCCGAGGGCTGCGGGACCGGGGCCTGCGGCACCTCGCTCCAAAAGGCCCGGCGGTGGGAGGCCAGGGGCACCGACTCGCAGACCGGCGAGGGCACCGATCTGGCCCCCGTCCAGCAGGCGTTCCTCGACGCCGGCGCGGTGCAGTGCGGTTTCTGCACGCCCGGCCTGCTGGTCGCCGCCGACGAGATGCTGGAGCGCAACCCCAACCCGACCGACGCGGACATCCGCGAGGCCCTGTCGGGCAACCTGTGCCGCTGCACCGGCTACGAGAAGATCATGGACGCGGTCCGCCTGGCGGCCGCCCGCCAGTCCGAGGGGGTCTGAGCATGCCGACGAACGGTGTTCCCACCAAGATCACGCAGGGCTCGGGGACCAAGGGCGGCATCGGCGAGTCCACGCTCCGCCCGGACGGCACCCTCAAGGTCACCGGCGAGTTCGCGTACTCCTCCGACATGTGGCACGAGGACATGCTCTGGGGCCAGATCCTGCGCTCCACCGTCGCCCACGCCGAGATCGTGTCCATCGACACGAGCAAGGCCCTCGCCACCCCGGGCGTGTACGCCGTGATGACGTACGACGACCTGCCGACCGACGTGAAGAACTACGGACTGGAGATCCAGGACACCCCGGTCCTCGCCCACGGCAAGGTCCGCCACCACGGCGAGCCCGTCGCGATCGTCGCCGCCGACCACCCGGAGACCGCGCGCCGCGCCGCCGCCAGGATCAGGGTCGAGTACCGGGACCTCCCCGTCGTCACCGACGAGGCGTCCGCGCTCGCGCCCGACGCGGTCCTCGTCCACGAGGCCCGCGACGACCACCACATCGGCCACGTCCCGCACCCCAATGTCGTCCACCGCCAGCCCATCGTGCGCGGCGACGTGGAGGCGGCCCGGCGCCGCGCGGACGTGATCGTCGAGGGCGAGTACACCTTCGGCATGCAGGACCAGGCCTTCCTCGGCCCCGAGTCCGGCCTCGCGGTCCCCGAGGAGGACGGCGGCGTCCACCTCTACATCGCCACCCAGTGGCTCCACTCCGACCTGCGCCAGATGGCGCCCGTGCTCGGCCTGCCCGAGGACAAGGTGCGGATGACGCTGGCCGGCGTCGGCGGCGCGTTCGGCGGGCGCGAGGACCTCTCCATGCAGATCCACGCCTGCCTGCTGGCCCTGCGCACCGGCAAGCCCGTCAAGATCGTCTACAATCGCTTCGAGTCCTTCTTCGGCCACGTCCACCGCCACCCGGCCAAGCTGTACTACGAGCACGGGGCCACGCGTGAGGGCAAGTTGACCCACGTGAAGTGCCGCATCGTGCTCGACGGCGGCGCGTACGCCTCCGCCTCCCCGGCCGTGGTCGGCAACGCCTCCTCGCTGGGCATCGGGCCGTACGTCGTCGACGACGTCGAGATCGAGGCCCTCGCCCTCTACACCAACAACCCGCCCTGCGGCGCGATGCGCGGCTTCGGCGCGGTCCAGGCGTGCTTCGCCTACGAGGCGCAGATGGACAAGCTGGCGGAGCGGCTCGGCATGGACCCGGTGGAGCTCAGGCAGCTCAACGCGATGGAACAGGGCGCGCTGATGCCCACCGGGCAGCCGGTCGACTCCCCGGCGCCGGTCGCCGAACTCCTGCGCCGCGTCAAGGCGATGCCGATGCCGCCGGAGCGCCAGTGGGAGAGCAGCGAGGGCGCCGACGTGCGCCAGCTGCCGGGCGGCCTGTCCAACACCACCCACGGCGAGGGCGTCGTACGCGGCGTCGGCTACGCGGTCGGCATCAAGAACGTCGGCTTCTCCGAGGGCTTCGACGACTACTCCACCGCCCGCGTCCGCATGGAGGTGGCCGGCGGCGAGCCGGTCGCCACCGTGCACACCGCGATGGCGGAGGTCGGCCAGGGCGGTGTCACCGTCCACGCCCAGATCGCCCGCACGGAGCTGGGCGTCACCCAGGTGACGATCCACCCGGCCGACACCCGGGTGGGCTCGGCGGGTTCGACGTCGGCGTCCCGGCAGACGTACGTCACCGGCGGCGCGGTCCGCAACGCCTGCGAACTGGTGCGCGAGAAGGTGCTGGAGCTCGGCCGGCGCAGGTTCGGCTCGTACCACCCGGCGTGGGCGACCGCCGAACTCCTGCTGGAGGGCGGCAAGGTCGTGACCGACGGCGGCGAGGTGCTCGCCGACCTGGCGGACGTCCTCGGCGACGAGGCCGTCGAGGTCGAGGAGGAATGGCGGCACCGGCCGACCGAACCCTTCGACCTGCGCACCGGGCAGGGCAACGGCCATGTCCAGTACTCCTTCGCCGCGCACCGCGCCGTCGTCGAGGTCGACACCGAACTCGGCCTGGTGAAGGTCATCGAGCTGGCCTGCGCACAGGACGTCGGCAAGGCGCTCAACCCGCTGTCCGTCATCGGCCAGATCCAGGGTGGCACCACCCAGGGCCTGGGCGTGGCGGTCATGGAGGAGATCGTCGTCGATCCGAAGACCGCGAAGGTGCGCAACCCCTCCTTCACGGACTACCTCATCCCCACGATCCTCGACACGCCGACCATCCCCGTCGACGTGCTCGAACTGGCCGACGACCACGCGCCGTACGGGCTGCGCGGCGTCGGCGAGGCCCCCACCCTGTCGTCGACCCCGGCGGTCCTCGCGGCCATCCGCAACGCGACCGGCCTGGAGCTGAACAGGACACCGGTACGCCCGGAACACCTCACGGGCACGGGGTGACCCTTGTGCCGTCGCGGGCGGTCGTGCCTCCCCCCAGTGCCTCAAGGGTCTGGGGGAAACCCAGCGGCACGGGCGCGACGGCACCCCGACGCCGCGAGGCCGCCCTGCGGGCGACGACGCGAATGGTCAGACAGGCCCCAGCACCTCGACACGACACGAACCCTGAGGAGGCGGAGAGATGCTGGACATCGCCGAGGAGCTGAACCGGTGGGTGGAGCAGGGCCGTGACGTCGCGGTCGCCACGGTGGTGGCGGTCGGCGGCAGTGCGCCCCGCGGGCCCGGGGCCGCGCTGGCGGTGGACGCCGAGGGCACGGCGATCGGTTCGGTCTCCGGAGGGTGTGTGGAGGGGGCGGTGTACGAGCTGTGCCGGCAGGCGCTGGTGGACGGCGCATCCGTCCTGGAGCGTTTCGGATACAGCGACGAGGACGCCTTCGCCGTCGGTCTGACCTGCGGTGGGGTCATCGACATCCTGGTGACACCGGTGCGGGCGGCGGACCCCGCCCGCCCGGTGCTCGCGTCCGTGCTCGCCGCCGCCGCGCGGGGGGAGGCGGCGGCGGTGGCGCGGGTCGTGAGCGGCCCGGCGGACCTGATGGGCCGCGCCCTCGTGGTCCGCCCCGACGGCACCCACGAGGGCGGCTTCGGCGCCCATGCGGAACTGGACCGCACGGTGGCGGCGGAGGCGGGCGCCTTCCTGGACGCGGGCCGCACCGGCACGCTGGAGATCGGGGAGCAGGGCTCACGGTGCGGAGCGCCGCTCACGGTTCTGGTCGAGTCCTCGGTTCCTCCGCCCCGGATGATCGTGTTCGGTGCGATCGACTTCGCGTCGGCGCTGGTACGGGTCGGCAAGTTCCTCGGCCACCACGTGACGGTGTGCGACGCGCGGCCGGTGTTCGCGACGAAGGCCCGCTTCCCGGAGGCCGACGAGATCGTGGTCGAGTGGCCGCACAGGTACCTGGAGCGCACGTCCGTGGACGCCCGTACGGTGCTGTGCGTGCTGACGCACGACGCGAAGTTCGACGTGCCGCTGTTGCGGCTGGCCCTGCGGCTGCCGGTGGCGTACGTGGGGGCGATGGGGTCGCGCCGCACTCACCTCGAACGTCTGGAACGCCTGCGCGCGGCAGGGGTGACCGACCTGGAACTGGCCCGCCTGAGGTCGCCCATCGGCCTCGACCTGGGTGCCCGTACGCCCGAGGAGACAGCCCTGTCCATCGCGGCGGAGATCGTCGCGGACCGGCGCGGCGGCAGCGGGGTGTCCCTGACCGGCGCCCACACCCCCATCCACCACGACGGCGGGACCGCGCCCGCGGGCCGGATCGGATCGGTGGCCTGAACACACCCGAAGGGCGGAGCGGAGTCGTCACGGCTGACGGAGCAGCCGGTTCACCGCCCGTCCGAAGACATGGCGGCCGGCGCGCGCGACCACGGCGTCCAGGGGCGCCGGCAGGAAGCGGAGCCGGATGTCCTCCCGCCACCGCACCCGCGCCCGGCCCCCCGGCCCGCGCCGCACCTCGATCTCCGCCCAGCCCAGGACGACGCGGCCCCGTTTCTCCAGGCGGCACAGCCCCGGGGAGTCGTCCACCGGGGGCTGCCACACCGTCACTTCCATCGGGTCGTCGAAGGAGAGCGGGCCGAGGCCCGTGCGGGCGAGGACCCTCGTGCCCTCCCCGGTCGGCGGGGGAGTGGTCACGGTGATCCGGGTCAGGGGGACCGCGTCCCCGTGCAGGGGCCACCGGGTGAGCCGGCGCCAGGCCTCGTCGACGGGGAGGGGTGCCGTGCGCTGGACAAGGAAGGTGGCCACGGACCGATCCTAGGGAATCGCCGCCGGGCATCGGCACGTCCGGGGGCGGCTCACCCGGTCGGCCCAGTCGCCGGCCCGCCGAACCCACCCGGTACACCTCGCCCGGCTTCGTCTCCCCCGGGGCGAGGAGCCGGAGGGCCGCACGAACACACCTGTGGTGTGCTCTCACGCGGGTGGGAGCGGGGACGTGGGTGAGCCGTCACCGGGTTGCTCGCGGTCGCCGCAGCCATCCGCGATGCCGTACGAAACGTGGTGAACCGTCGCATACCGTCACTCGCCGTGCTGAGCTGTCTCCAAGTGTTTGAGACAGCTGCGAGCGCGGCACCCGCTTCCTCGCAGCACCACCCGTTTCGCACGGAGGAACACACGCCCCATGCGCATCCTCAAAAGCAACGCCCCGTTCCACGACCCCGCCGCCGCCCCGGCCGTCGACGGCCGGACGGTGACGGCGGCCGAGGAGGAGCGCTTCGGCCGGCGCGGGCACGGCAGGCGTCCGCTGTCCCGCCCCGCCCGGGAGCTGCCCGGGCGGTCCGCGCGCCGGTGCCCGCGGCAGGCGGGACCGCGACCCGCTGCCCCGGACGCCGTCGCCGACTCCTTCGACCCGGCGCCGGGTGGGCCCACGGCCGGCGACCGGAGTGACGCCCTGTTGCGCTTCGGCTCCGTCCCCGCCGGCCTGCCGGCGACCGGGCCGCACGCGGTGCGCTGGGGGAGGGCACCCGGATGACGTCGTACGCCGTGGTGATCCCCACCCTGGTGCGGGACACCCTCGCCGACTGCCTCGCCGCGCTGGCCGCGGCGACCGGGCCGCACCCCGACGCGATCGTGCTCGTCGACGACCGGCCCGAGCCCGACCCCCGGTCCGGGACCCTGGAGCACGCGTTGACGGTCCTCGGCGACCTGCGCGAGCGCACCACCGTCGTCACCTGCGGGGGCCGCGGGCCCGCCGCCGCCCGCAACGCCGGGCTGCGCGCCGTCACCGCGCCCTGGGTCGCCTTCCTCGACGACGACGTCCAGGTGGGACCCCACTGGTGCGCGCAACTCGTCCAGGACCTCAAGGAGGCGCCCGCCGACGCCGCCGGCGTCCAGGGCGTCGTCACCGTGCCGCTGCCCGGCGAGCGCCGCCCCACCGACTGGGAACGCGGCACCGCCGGACTCGTGCAGGCCCGCTGGATCACCGCCGACATGGCCTACCGCAGCGACGCCCTGCGGCAGATCGGCGGCTTCGACGAACGCTTCCCCCGCGCCTTCCGCGAGGACGCCGACCTCGCCCTGCGCCTCCTCGACGCCGGCTGGCGCATCCGTCAGGGCCGCCGCACCACCCTGCACCCCGTGCGTCCCGCCTCCCGCTGGGCCTCGCTGCACCAGCAGCGCGGCAACGCCGACGACGCCCTGATGCGGCACCTGCACGGCCCCGACTGGTGGGACAAGGCGGTCGCACCGCGCGGCCGGATCCGCCGGCACGCCGCGATCACCGCCGCCGGAGCCGCCGCCTGCGCCCTCGCCGCCACCGGGCACCGCCGGGCGGCCACCGCCTGCGCCCTCGGCTGGGCCGCCGGAACCGCCGAGTTCGCCCGCGCCCGCATCGTGCCCGGCCCGCGTACCCGCGAGGAGGTGACGACCCTGCTGGCCACCAGCGTGGTCATCCCGCCCGCCGCGACCTGGCACCGGCTGGCCGGGGCCTGGCGCCACCGGAACGCCCCCGCGTGGCGGGAGACGGCCCGATGAGTCCGGTCGGGGCGGTGCTGTTCGACCGCGACGGCACGCTCGTCCACGACGTCCCCTACAACGCCGACCCCGACCTGGTGCGGCCCGTCGAGGGCGCCCGCGAGGCACTCGGCGAACTGCGCGCACGAGGAATCCGCACCGGCGTCGTCACCAACCAGTCCGGCATCGCGCGCGGACTGCTCACCGAGGCCGACGCCCGCCGCGTCAACCGGCGCGTCGAGGAGCTCCTCGGCCCCTTCGACGTGTGGGCGCTGTGCCCGCACGGCCCGGACGACGGCTGCCGCTGTCGCAAGCCCCGGCCGGGCATGGTGCTGTGGGCGGCCGGCCGGATCTGCGTGAACCCCGCCGACTGCGTCGTCATCGGCGACATCGGCGCCGACATGGAGGCCGCGCGCCGCGCCGGTGCCCACGGCATCCTCGTCCCCACCCCGCAGACCCGCACCGAGGAAACCACCGCCGCCCCCCACGTGGCCCCGAACCTCACGGCGGCCGTGCGGCTGCTCCTGCCCGTCCCCCCGTGGGAGCGGCCGGGGAACGCGGCGGACCACCCCGAAGGGCCGGGCGTCTCGGGGCCCCGCGCGGGCTGTGACGTACAGCGGAGGCGCGTGTGAAGGCGCTCGTGACCCGGCTCGACAGCTTCGGCGACGTCCTGCTCGCCGGGCCCGCCGTGCGTGCCGTCGCCGCCCGCGCCGACACCGTCACCCTGCTGTGCGGACCGCACGGGGCGCCCGCCGCCCGGTTGTTGCCCGGCGTGGACGAGGTGCTCGTCTGGAACTCCCCCTGGACCGGGTTCCAGCCGCCCGAGGTCCGCCGCGAGGAGATCGACGCACTCGTCCGCACCGTCGCGGCCGTCGACGCCGGCACCGCGCTGATCCTCACCTCCTTCCACCAGTCGCCGCTGCCCACCGCCCTGCTGCTGCGCCTGGCCGGGATCGGCCGCATCGCCGCCGACAGCGAGGACTACCCCGGCTCCCTCCTCGACGTACGCCACCACCGCGCCCCGCACGCCCATGAGGCCGAGGCCGCGCTCGACCTCGCCGAGGCGGCCGGCTTCCCCCGGCCCGACGACGGACGGCTGCGCGTGCTCCCGCCTCCCGCGACCGAGGCGCTGACCGGTCCCGGCCGGTACGTCGTCGTCCACCCGGGCGCCAGCGTGCCCGCCCGCGCCTGGAGCCCCGGGAGGTGCGCGCAGGCGGTGCGCGAACTCGCCGCCGCCGGGCGCAGGGTGGTGGTCACCGGTGGCGCGGGGGAACGGGACCTGACCGCGTACGTCGCCGGGGGGCGGGCCCTCGACCTCGGCGGCCGCACCGGTGCCGCCGAACTCTGCGGAGTGCTCGCCGACGCCGACTGCGTCGTCACCGGCAACACCGGCCCCGCGCACCTCGCCGCCGCCGTCGGCACCCCGGTGGTGTCCCTGTTCGCCCCGGTCGTCCCCGCCGAGCGATGGCGGCCGTACGGGGTGCCGTACGTACTGCTCGGCGACCAGGACGCGCCGTGCGCCGGCACCAGGGCCCGGCGGTGCCCCGTGCCCGGCCACCCGTGCCTGGACGAGGTGACCGCGCACGACGTCGTCGCCGCCGTCGACAAACTCGTGGAGGTGACATGAGGATCCCGCCGCTGCACGCGCACGGGTCGTGGACCACGTCCTGCGCGCGGGGCCCGCACCCCTGCGCCGTCCCCGTCACCCCGGACCGCGTCGACGAGCCGGTGCGGCGCGGCCGTACCACCGGCACCGACCCGCTGCCCGCCGTCGCCGACGCGGCGGCGCCCACCCGCTACGGGCTGTCCCGCTTCCCGGACGACGGGCAGCGGCTGCCGAAGGAGGTGACCCGATGAGGATCGCCATGGTGTCCGAGCACGCGAGCCCGCTCGCCGCGCTCGGTGGCGTCGACGCCGGCGGCCAGAACGTGTACGTGGCGCGGCTCAGCGAGGAGTTGGCCCGGCGCGGCCACCACGTCACGGTGTACACCCGCCGGGATAGCGGCCGGCTGCCCGACCGGGTGCCGCTGCCCGGCGGCGTGGTCGTCGAGCACGTGCCCGCGGGCCCGCCCGAGGCCCTCCCCAAGGACGAACTGCTGCCGTACATGCCCGCCTTCGGCGCGTATCTCGCCCGGGTCTGGCACCGGGACCCGCCGGACGTCGTGCACGCCCACTTCTGGATGTCCGGCCTGGCCGCCCAGCTCGGCGCACGTCCGCACGGCCTCCCGGTCGTGCAGACCTACCACGCCCTCGGCACCGTCAAGCGCCGTCACCAGGGGTGGCGGGACACCAGCCCACCCGAACGCCTCGCCCTCGAACGGCTGATCGGCGGCACCTGCGCACGCGTCCTCGCCACCTGCACCGACGAGGTGCGCGAACTCGACGCGATGGGAGTGCCGCGGGGGCGGGTGTCGGTGGTGCCCTGCGGTGTGGACGCCGGCCACTTCCGCCCCGGCGCCGAGGGCGCGGTCGTGCCACCGCGCCGTGAGCGTCACCGGCTGCTCGCCTGCGGCCGACTGGTCCGCCGCAAGGGCTACGACCAGGCCGTCCAGGCGCTGACCCGGATCCCGGACGCCGAACTCGTCGTCGCCGGTGGCCCCGCCCCCGGCCGGCTGGGCCGCGATCCGGAGGCCCGGCGCCTGTGGCACCTGGCGCACCGCGCCGGGGTCGCCGGCCGGGTGCGGCTGCTCGGCGCGGTGAGCCCCGCCGACATGCCGGGGCTCATCGGCAGCGCCGATCTCGTGCTGTGCACCCCCGTCTACGAGCCGTTCGGCATCGTGCCGCTGGAGGCGATGGCGTGCGCCGTACCGGTCGTCGCCACCGATGTCGGCGGCCACCGCGACAGTGTCGCCGACGGCACCACCGGCCGGCTGGTCCCGCCGCAGGACCCGGCCGCGGTCGCCGCCGCCGTGCGGGACCTCCTCGCCGCGGACGCGCTCCGCCGCCGCTACGGCACCGCCGGACGCGAGCGCGTGCTGGCCCGGTACACCTGGAGCCGGGTCGCCGACGGCGTCGAGGACGTCCACCGACGGGTCCTGACCGCGCACACGCCCCCTGAAGAGGTGGCCTGATGCCCGGTCCCGGGGGTGGCGGCGGTCCCGTGCGGGGTGGTGCTGCGGTGCGGGGTGGTGGTCTCGTGTGGGGTGGTGCTGCGGTGCGGGGTGGTGGTCTCGTGTGGGGTGGTGCTGCGGTGCGGGGTGGTGGTCTCGTGTGGGGTGGTGCTGCGGTGCGGGGTGGTGGTCTCGTGCGGGGTGGTGCTGCGGTGCGGGGTGGTGGTCTCGTGCGGGGTGGTGCTGCCGTGCGGGGTGGCGGTCCCGTGCGGGGTGCCGGTCTCGTGCGGGGTGCCGGTCCCGTGTCGCGTCGCGCCGTCGCGCGGGGAGGCGGTCCCGCGCCCGGTCGTGCCGCCGCGCCCGGGCGTGCCCTCGGGCCGCGCAGTGGTCCCGTGGCCGGCGGTCGGCTCGAACCGCTGTCGCGCGTGGCGGGCGGCGGCGACGTCGTGTCGGGGGTGCCGGGCGAAGCCGGATCGGACGGTCGGGACGCCGCGGCGGACGACGTGGTGCGCGCCGCGGCGGGTGACGCCGGGCCCACCGCGGTGGGCGGGGGCGAGGACGGGGCCGTCGTGCGGCCGGGACGAGCACGTCGCTCGGAGGGCCGGGCTTCCGACGGCCTGGCGGCGGAGTCCGCCGCCCCGCGGGCCCGGCTGCTGGTCCTGCGTGCGCTGGGACTCGGCGATCTGCTGGCCGGGGTTCCCGCGCTGCGGGCCCTGCGGCGGGCCTTCCCCGGACACGAGCTCGTACTGGCCGCGCCCGCCGGGCTCGCGCCGGTGGCCGGAGCCACGGGAGCCGTGGACCGGCTGCTGCCCGCCTCCGCCCCGGGACGCGCCGTACCCCGCGCCCTCGACTGGACCGGGCCGCCCCCGGACGTCGCCGTGGACCTGCACGGCAACGGACCACCCAGTCACCGCCTGCTGCAGGACCTGCGCCCCCTGCGGCTGCTGGCGTTCGCACACCCCGGGACCCCGGAGATCGAGGGCCCGCCCTGGTACGCGCAGGAGCACGAACGGGACCGCTGGTGCCGGCTCCTGCGCGCGTACGGGATCGACGCCGACCCCGCCGACCTGCTGCTGCCCCGCCCGCACACCACGTCCCCGGCCCCCGGTGCCGTCGTCCTGCACCCCGGCGCCGCAGCCCCGGCCCGCTGCTGGCCGGTCGAGCGGTACGCGGCCCTCGCGACGGCCCTGCGCGAGCGCGGAGTACGGGTCGTGGTCACCGCGGGAGCGGACGAGGGGGACGTGGCGGCGCGCCTCGCGAAACAGGCCGGCCTGCCCGACACCGACGTCTTCGCCGGCGGCCTGCCCTTCGACCGGCTCTCCGCCCTCCTCGCCGCCGCCCGCGCCGTCGTCAGCGGCGACACCGGCATCGCCCACCTGGCGGTCGCCCACGCCACCCCGACCGTCACCCTCTTCGGCCCGGTCCCGCCCCGTCAGTGGGGCCCGCCCGCACACCCGCGCCACATCGCCCTGTGGCACGGCCCGGAGGGCGACCCCCACGGCCGCCACCCCGGCCCCGCGCTGCTGCGGATCACCCCCGACGAGGTGCTGCACGCCCTCAGCTGTCTGCCCGGCCCCACCCGGCACCCGGAAGGAGGAGACACTCCATGACGGACCACCGCCCCCTCGGCGTCGTCATCGCCACCCGTGACCGGTGCGACCGGCTCGCCGTCACCCTCCGGCACCTGACCGCCCTGCCCGAGCGGCCCGAGATCCTCGTCGCCGACAACGCCTCCACCGACGGCACGCGCGCCATGCTCGCCCGTGACTTCCCCGACGTGCGCGTCCTGGCACTGCCCGTCAACCACGGCGCCCTGGCCCGCAACCACGGCGCCCGCGCCCTCGACACCCCGTACGTGGCGTTCAGCGACGACGACTCCTGGTGGGCGCCCGGAGCCCTGGGCCGGGCGGCCGAGCTGTTCGACGCCCACCCCCGGCTCGGCCTGATCGCCGCCCGCATCCTCGTCGGCCCGGCCGCCGCTTCCGACCCGCTCAACGACGTCCTCGCCGGGTCCCCGCTGGGCCCGGCCACCGACCTCCCGGGCACCCAGGTGCTGGGTTTCCTCGCCTGTGGCGCCGTCGTCCGCCGCCACGCCTACCTCGACGCCGGCGGCTTCCACCGGCTGCTGTTCTTCGCCGGCGAGGAGACCCTCCTCGCCTACGACCTCGCCGCGCGCGGCTGGGGCGTCACCCACTGCCCCGACGTCGTCGCCCACCACCACCCGGCCCCCGCGGTTCGCCCCGGCCGCCCCGCGCTCCAGCGCCGCAACGAACTCCTGACCGCCTGGCTGCGACGCCCCGTCCCCTACGCCCTCGCCCGCACCGGAGCCCTCGCCGCCGAGGCGCGCGCCGACGAGCACGCCCGGCGCGCCCTGCGGGAGACCCTCACCCGCCTGCCGGCGGCCCTGCGCGAGCGCAGGGCGCTGCCCCCGCACGTGGAACGGGCCGCCCGGCTGCTGGAAGGGACGACCGCATGACCGACCCGCGCACGACCGTCGTCGTCATCACCCACAACCGGCGCCCCGAACTCCTGCGCACCCTCGGTCACCTCGCCGGACTCCCCGAGCGGCCACCGGTAATCGTCACCGACAACGGCTCCGGCGACGGCACCGCCGAGGCCGTCGCCCGCCATCACCCGGACGTCCGGCTGCTGTGTCCCGGCCGCAACCTCGGCGCCGTCGGCCGCAATCTCGCCGTGCGCGAGGTCCGCACGCCCTACGTCGCCTTCTGCGACGACGACTCCTGGTGGTCGCCCGGCTCCCTCGCCGGCGCCGCCGACCTGCTCGACCGGCACCCCGCGCTCGGCTCGGTCACCGCGCGGATCATCGTCGAACCCGACGGCACCGAGGACCCGATCGTCCGCGAACTGCGCGACTCGCCCGTGCCCGGCCCGCGCTGGCTGCCCGGACCGGCCCTCGGCTCGTTCCTGGCCGCCGCGACCGTGCTGCGCACCGACGCCTTCCGCACCGCGGGCGGTTTCCACCCGCGACTGTGGCTCGGCGGCGAGGAGGAACTGCTGGCCGCGGACCTGGCGGCCGACGGCTGGTGGCTGACCTACGCCGATCACCTGACGATCCACCATCAGGCGTCGGCGGCGCGGGACCCGACGCTGCGCCGGATGCACGGCATCCGCAACACCCTGTGGTTCACCTGGCTGCGCCGCCCGGCGGGCCCCGCCCTGCGCCGCACCCTGAACCTGGCCCGCACCGTCCCGCGCGACACCACTTCCCTGCGCGCCTTCGCCGAGGCGGTCGCCGCCCTGCCCTGGGTGCTGCGGGAGCGCCGCGTCCTGCCCCACGAGGTCGAATCCCGGCTCCGCCTCCTGGAACCGGCCCAGCGCACCTCCACGGCCCGCCGCTACACCGGCTGAGCCGAAGTCCGCATCGGTCACCGTCAGCGTGATCGAGGACGGCCGCGCAAGGCTTTCCGAGGCGCCGGCCGGATGCCGCGCTAACCGGCGTCGGCGCGCGGCGCCAGCACCTCCAGCAGCCGGTCCGCGCCGTCCGGTACGCGGCCCTCCCGGAAGGCGTCGCGGACCTGCCGGGCCGCCACCCGGCCCGAGGTCAGACACCAGTCCCACCACCGCTCCAGCCGGCGCGCGTCCACCTGCTCGGCGGCCAGCAGCGCGGGCCAGCCGCAGGCACGGGCCTGCGCGGTCACCTTGGCGCCGCCCGCCACCGGGTCCACCGCCAGCACCGGCGTGCCGACCCGCAGCGCGAGCACCAGCCCGTGCAGCCGGTCGGTGACGACGAGGTCCAGGCGGGCCAGCACCGACTGCACCTGGGCCGGCGTCGCACTGAGGTGCCAGTCCCGGGTGTCCAGCCGCGTCTCCAGCTCCAACCGCGCGCAGTCCTTGCCGGCCAGCCAGTCCGTCACCCGGTCCGCGACCTGGCCGTGCCGCCGCTGCTGCCCGTACTCCTGCTGACCATGGGTGAGGATCACCCCGACCACGGGCCGTGCGGGCACCGCGGGGGCGCGGGCCGCCAGGTCCTCGGTCGGCTCGCCGCCGGGCGCGTCCCGCGCCAGCACGTGGTGGAAGCCGGTCACGGCCGCACCGCCGGGGTCGATCACCGACGTGCCCACGGCGATCCGCACACAGTGCGCGAAACGCCGGTGCAACTCCTCGACCTGCGGCCCGTGCAGCGGGCCGCACACGAACACCAGGTGGGAGTAGTCGCCGGGCCGCACGTCGTCGAAGTGCAGCGCCTCCGGCCGGAAACCGGGGCTCCATACGACGTCGTAGGACGTCCCGGCCGTCCGCAGCACCTCCTCCACCCGGCGCAACGCCAGCACGTCCCCGGCGGTCGCCTCCCCGTCGCGGAAGCTGAACCACCCGGTCAGCAGGACCCTTCGCGGTCCCGCGCGCGCTCGTCCGTACACAGTGCGCGCCGAGTGCCCCCGCCGGCGGAACACAATCGGCCCGGTCGCGGTCGTACGGGATTCAGCGGCGAGCCGGCCTCGGCCGGGCACCGGCGCCGGCCAGTGCCTGCCGGGCCTCGTGCAGGGTCCGTTCGGACACCTCGCGCGCCTCGGCCACGACGTCACCGCGCTCGCGCACCAGGCTGTCGTAGACCGGCAGATGCTCGTCGGAGGGAGGAGGGGAGGTCACGGGGGCGGTCCTTCGTGGGGGAGTCGTTCCGGTCGCGGTCATGCGCGGTTCAGCCGTGCGGCGATGCCATGACCGACCGCCAGATAAAGGAGGGCGGGCAGACCATGATTGAGGAGAACGCGAAGGCCTTCCGTGTCCATGGTGAAAATATCCTGTGACCACCAGGACAGAATGTCCGCCGCATCGCGCACGAATGCGACGAAGACATTCGTCTCGTTGGCCCCGAGCAGATGGAGGGCGATCCACAGGACCAGGAAACCGGCCGCGACGTCGGCGACGGTCTGCACGGTCAACGCGGTCCGCCGTGCGGTGGACCTGCGCCGCTCGTGCCGGTACGGGTCGGGCGCGGGCCGGTCGTCGTAGGTGTGCTGCCCGGGTGTCGGGTCGATATGGCTCACGGGAATCCCCTCTGACGTTTGCGAATTCGGGCCGGCGTGCGGGCCCCGTAGACGTCAGCGTTTTCCGGCCGCCGCAGTGTTACTCGCCCGCGCGGGATGTCGCGCATATGGGCAGGTATTCGGGAAGGTGGTCACATGGGTGAGCGCGGCATTTCATATACCGACGGATGCCCCTCGGCGCGACGGGCGCGGTGCGCATCGCGGACAGAAGCCGACCGCGACGGCGGTTAGCGTGCCGGTATGACGAAGACGAAGCGGAGCGTCACGCCGGAGCCGGCCGCCGTGCTCGGCACCAGGGCGCTGAACCGGGCCACTCTCGCGCGGCAGCTGCTGCTGCGCCGCTCGCCGATGTCCGCCGAGGACGCGGTCGGGCATCTGGTCGGGCTGCAGGCGCAGAACGTCAAGCCGCCCTACTACGCGCTCGCCGCCCGCCTCGACGGCTTCACACCCGAGGCGCTGTCCCGGCCGATGGCCGACCGCGAGGTCGTCCGCATCGTCACCATGCGCTCGACCGTCCACACCCACACCGCACACGACTGCCTCACCCTGCGGCCCCTGGTGCAGCCCGCCCGCGACCGCGAGCTCACCGCGTTCCGCAAGGGGCTCACCGGCGTCGACCCGGACCGGCTCGCCGCGCTCGCCCGCGAGCTGGTCGAGACCGAGCCGCGCACCATGAAGCAGCTGCGCGAGGCCCTGCTGGAGGAGTGGCCCGACGCCGACCCGCAGGCCCTTTCCGTCGCCGCCCGCTGCAGGCTGCCCCTCGTCCAGATCACCCCGCGCGGACTGTGGGGCCGCAGCGGCCAGGTCGTGCTCACCACCGCGGAACACTGGCTGGGCAGGCCCGCCGAACCGGCGCCGGCCCCGGACGGGACCGTGCTGCGTTACCTCGCCGCCTTCGGACCGGCCTCCGTGAAGGACATGCAGACCTGGGCCGGGCTGACCCGGCTGCGCGAGGCCTTCGAACGCCTGCGGCCCCGGCTGGTCACCTTCCGGGACGACCACGGCGTCGAGCTCTTCGACCTGCCGGACGCTCCCCGCCCCGACCCGGACACCCCGGCCCCGCCGCGCTTCCTGCCCGAGTTCGACAACCTGCTCCTCTCGCACGCCGACCGCACCCGCGTCGTACCGCCCGCGTTCCGGGGCCGCAACTGGCAGGGCAACCTCGCCCACCGCACCCTCCTGATCGACGGGTTCCTGGCGGGACTGTGGCGGCTGGAGGAACACGCCCTCGTCATCGAGCCGTTCGGCCGGCTCGGCAAGGGGCGGCGGGAGGAGGTCACCGCGGAGGGGGAGCGGATGCTCCGGGTGCTGCACCCGGGGACGGCGTACGACATCCGCTTCGGGACGGTACGGGCGTGATCCCGGCCGGTCCACGTGGAGAGGGGGCGTTGCGGGCTGCTCGTGGAAGCCCGCAACGCCCCCTGGTTCGCTGCCTGAGGGGTACTCAGGAAGTCAGGACGGTCACGCGTTGACCTGCGCGGTGACCTGCGCGGAGAAGGTGGTCAGCCGGGTGTAGACGCCCGGGTAGCCGGCCGCGGCGCAGCCGTCGCCCCAGGAGGTGATCCCGGCGAGGCGGCCGCCGATCAGCAGCGGCCCGCCGCTGTCGCCCTGGCAGGTGTCCACGCCACCGGAGGTGTATCCGGCGCACACCATGTCGCTCTGCACGAACCGGGAGCCGTAGGAGGTGCGGCAGCCGGTGTCGGAGACGGTCGGCACGGTGGCGGTGCGCAGCTGGTTGGAGGAGCTGCCGCCCGAGGAGGTGGTGCCCCAGCCGAGGATGCGGGCGGTGGTGCCGGCCGCGTACACCGAGGTGTCCGTCGACGACACGTATCCCGCCGGGGTGTACGGCATCGACGCCGACAGCGTCAGCACCGCCACGTCGTCGCCCCGGGTGGCGCTCGTGTAGTCCGGGTGGATCCATATGCGGCTGACTCTGGCGACGGTGCCGTTGGTGCCGTTGAGGTAGGTGCGCCCGCCGACGACGCGCACGCTGCTGGTCGTCTCGCCCACCATGCAGTGCGCGGCCGTGACCACCTTGGTGGGGGAGACCAGGGTGCCGCCGCAGAACTGGTTCTGCGAGGCGTCGGTGATCTGCATCATGAACGGGTACGACGAGGTCGTGGTCGTCGTACCGCCGACGATGGGCTGCGGAGCGGCGACGGCGGAGGGGGCGGTGAGCAGCGCGGCAGCGGCGGCGGCAGCGGTGGCCGCGCCGACGGCGGCGGCCTTCTTGGCACGGGTGAGCCCGAACATGGGTCTCCTCACAGGATTGCCGGTGGGGGGTCGCACGGGGTGGGGGGTCGAGCACGGGGGCCTGGTGAGCGGCCCCCGTGTGCCCGGCGAGCGGCACGCGATTACGCTACGACCTGGAGCGCGATCGTCCCAATGAGGGAACCCCCTAGGGGAGTTGGGCAGGGAAAACCCTCGGTTGCCCCGGACCGGCCCTGTTCGGGGGTCAGGTGGTGCGGCGGCCCGCTGCCAGGCGGACGATGTCGACGCGGGAGCGGATCCCCAGCTTGCGGTAGACCCGGGTGAGGGTCGCCTCGACGGTCTTGACGCTGATGAACAGGCGGCCGGCGATCTCGCGGTTGGTGGCGCCCTCCATGACCAGCGCGGCGACCTGGCGCTCCATCGAGGCCAGCCCGTCCAGGGCGGCGGGGGTGGCGGCGGGCACCGTCCGTGCCTCCGCGGGCCCGGCGGCCACGGCCTCGTCGACCTGGCGCAGCCAGGGCAGCGCACGGCACCGCCGGAACAGCCGGGCGGCCTCGTCGTACGCGGCCGGTCCCGGCGCCCGGGCGCGCAGCCGGGCCAGCGCGAAGGCGGCCCGCGCCTCCTCCAGGCCGTGGCCCAGTCTGCCGAGCCGGTCCTGCGCCGACATCAACTGTGCCTGCGCCGCCTGGTGTTCCCCGCGCGCGGCGCGCACCAGCGCCTCGGCCCGGTCCAGCGTGGCCAGCACGCTCGCGCGGTCCAGGCGCACCGCGTGCGCCCGTGTGACGTTGATGAGTTCCTGCGCCTCGCCGGGTTCACCGATCCGCACCAGCGCCTCGGCGAGGTCGCCGTGCCAGCGGCCCCGCGCCGGGTCGCTGATGCCCATGGCGTGCTCCAGCTCCCGCACCCGGCGCAGCGAGCGGACCGCGGCGGCCGCGTCCCCGGCGACCAACTGGGCGTAGCCGAGGGCGGCCAGGGCGAGGGACAGGTACAGCTGGTCGCCGTCCACCTCCGCGTGGTCCGCGGCCTCCCGGGCCAGGGCCAGCGCCCGGTCCACATCCCCGCCCGAGGCCTCCGCGAAGGAGGCGAGCATGGCCGAGGCGCTCTCGCCGATCCCCGAGTCCCGGGCCAGCCGCAGGCTCTCGCGGGTCAGGTCCAGGGCCCGGCCGCAGTGCCCGGAGCGCAGTTCGGTGTCGGCGAGCATGCGCAGGAAGTGCACCTCGCTCTCGACCATGCCGCGCCGCCGGGCCTCCCGCAGCAGTGCGGTGACGGCCGTGCGGGCCTCGGGCAGCCGGTCGCTCATGAGCAGCCAGCGGAACCTGGCCATGGCGGCGCCGTTGTGATGGCTGGCCACGTCGGGGTCCTGGGGTTCCTGCAGGGCACGTCTGATGGTGGCGGGGGCGTCCGGGTGGCCCATCAGGGTCTCGGTGGAGGCCTGGAAGGCGAGAGCCATCAGCTCGGTACGCCGGTCCGCGCCCCGCGCCGCCAGCTCCGCCGCGTGCGCGGCCTCCTGGCGTGCCTTGCCGAAGTCGCCGTCCACCACCACTTCGCGCCAGGCCAGCTGATAGTGGACCAGGGCGAGCAGCCGGGGGTCGTCGCCGGCGTCGGCCAGCACCTGCGGGAAGACGGCGTCGACCTCGCCGAGCGCCTGCCCGGCCGCTTCGATGACCACCATCCACGCCCGCACCCGCTCCGCCGGCACCGTCGCCCGGGTCAGCACCTCGCGGGCGATGTCCCGCGCCAGGTCGGCCTCGCCCGCGGTGATCGCGTCCTCGGCGGCCTGGAGCCGCCGCTCGTCCGGGCCGGGCGCGCTGTCGGAGGGGGTGTGCCGGGCGGCGAGCAGTCCGAGCGAGGCGGCGACCGACGGCGCCCCCCGGTCCCGGGCCAGCGCGGCGGCCTCGGCGAGCCGGGCGGCCACCTCCGGGTCGGTGCCGGTGGTCGCCAGGGCCAGATGCCGGGCCCGCTCGATGGGGTCGGAGGCGGCCGTGGACAGCGCGGTGTGCACCGCCCGCCGCTCGCGCGCCGGGGCCTCCGCGTACAGCGCCGCCGAGATCAGCGGATGCGCGAAGCGCAGCGCGGGCTCCTCCGGGTCCGTCGCCAGCAGCCCCAGGGCGGCGGCCTGAGCCGTCTCCGCCTCGGCGTCGTCCCGGCCGGCCGCGTGCAGCAGCGCCAGGGTGGGACGGGCGCCGGCGCTGGCCACCAGCAGGGTGCGGCGCGCCTCGTCCGACAGCATCTCCAGACGGCTGAGCACCAGGGCCCGCAGCGAGGTCGGCACCGGCAGCGGCTCGCCCGGGCGGGGGCGGGTGGGGCTCTCGGCGAGGGCGCGGCCCAGTTCGAGCGCGAAGAGCGGGTTGCCCCCGCTGGTGCGGTGGATGTCACGGGCCGTGGAGCGGGACAGATCGGTGTAGCCGCGGTGGTCGAGCAGCGCGGAGACCTGGGTGCGGGAGAACGGGCCCAGCCGCACGGCGAGGGTGTCCGGCGGGCAGGCGCGCAGATGACGGTCGTACTCCTGGCCCTCCGTGCGCACCGCGCACACCATCTGCACCGGGGTGTCGCCGAGCCGCCGGGCGGCGAAGCCGAGGAGCTCGGCGCTGGCCGAGTCCAGCCACTGCAGATCGTCGGCGACCACGAGGACCGGCCCCTCGGCGGCCAGCGCGCGCAGCATGGACAGCACCGCGAGACGCAGCGCCAGCCCGTCCCGCTGGAGGGTGGACTCACCGCGCCCGGTGAGCGCCGACTCCAGGGCGGTGCGCTGGGCGGCGGGCAGCCGCGCGGCCACCTTGTCGAGGACCAGACCGAACAGATCGGCCAGCGCCAGGAACGGCAGATGGGATTCGGACTCCGTGGCCGAACAGCGCAGCACCGTCCGCGCCGCACCGGCGTTTTCCGCCGCAAGTGCCCGCAGCACGGTCGATTTTCCTATTCCGGCAGGACCGTGGAGCAGCACACTGCCCCCGCCGGTGAGCTGCTCCCGGGCGTCGGAGAACAGCTCCTCCCGGCCGATGACCAGGTCGGGGCGGCACCTGGCAGGCTCCTTGAAGTCCCGTCGCACGGTCACCGCTCCCCTCCGTGAGGCGTGTCCTGGCCAATATTAGGCAACAGGTTCCTTAATTCCGGGCGGACGGTGTAGTGAGGCAAATAACAGCGGGCGAGGCAAGGGTAATTTCAAAGCCGTACCGGAAGTAATGGCCTTCATCGGAAAACACCGCAAACCTACGGCAACCACCCCGCCCGGCGGGCCGCGACCACGGCCTGCCCCCGGGTCCGCACCCCCAGCTTCCGCATCGCCGACCGCAGATACGCCTTGACGGTTTCCGCCGTCACCCCCAGCCGCTCGGCGGCCAGCCCGTTGGTCGCCCCCGCCGCCACGCAGGCGAGCACGTCCACCTCCCGGGGCGCGAGCCGCACCGCGGACGGCGGGGCGGTATCGGTGGTGAGCAGGGCACACGCGTCGAGCAGCTCGGCCCGCAGCGTGGGGTCCGCGATGCGCGGAGCCAGCGCCCGCAGCGCCGCGTGCGCCTCCCGCACCTGCTCCCAGGCGGCCCCCGACGCCCCCGCCGCCGGGCCGGACCGCTCCGGCCGCGGACGGGCCGCCGCCAGCAGTTCCGCCGCCTCCTCCCGCACCACCAGCGCCTGCTCCACGTCCCGCGCCGCCTGCACCGCCTCGCCGAGCGTACGGTCACCGAGGGGCTGGGCGGTGCGCAGAGCGCCGTAGAGCACGGCCCGCACCCGGCGCCGTACGACCACGGGCACGGCGACGACGGAGCGCAGGCCCTCGGCGGCGACCGGGGCGTCGTACTCGTGGCTGATCTGCCGGGAGACGGAGTAGTCCGTCACCGCGCACGGCCGGGCGAGCGCCACCGCCCTGCCGCCCAGTCCGTTGCCCGAGGTCACCGCGAGTGCGCTCAGCGCGGGTGTCGCGGTGCCGCTCAGCTCGCTGATGCGTACCTGCCGCCGCCCGGGCTCCACCAGTCCGCCGAACGCGACCGGCAGCCCGGTCGAGCGCCGCAGCCGGGCCAGCGCCCCGCGGATCTCCACCGCGTCGACGGCCCTCATCGGGTCAGCTGTCACCTGTTCGCCCCTTCAATGCGACCTCCGCGCGGGCGCACACCCCCGTTCGGGGGTAGTGAGACGCGCATCACGGATTACACGATGAGGATGAGCCGCCCGGCAATGGTCCGGCACCGAGGAGGACAGATGACGACGGCGACCGAAGAGTTCCGCAGGGCCCGGGACTTCCTGCTGGAACACCGCGAGGACTACGCCACCGCCTACCGGGACTTCACCTGGCCCCGGCTGGGGCGGTTCAACTGGGCGCTCGACTGGTTCGACGTGATCGCGGACGGCAACGACCGCACCGCGCTGCACCTGGTCGAGGAGGACGGCGACGAGACCCGGCTGTCCTTCGCCGAGCTGGCCCGCCGCTCCGACCGGGTCGCCAACTGGCTGCGCGCGCGGGGCGTGGCCGCCGAGGACCGCGTGCTGGTCATGCTCGGCAACCAGGCCGAACTGTGGGAGACCGCCCTGGCCGCGATGAAGCTGCGCGCCGTGGTCATCCCGGCCACCCCGCTGCTCGGCCCCGCCGATCTGCGGGACCGCGTCGACCGAGGCCGCGTCCGTCATGTGATCGCGCGCGCCGCCGACACCGCGAAGTTCGACGAGGTGCCCGGCGACTACACCCGTGTCGCGGTGGGGGCCGGGGCCGCCGACGGCTGGCTGCCCTACGCGGACGCCTACGGTGCCGCCGAGCACTTCGCGCCCGACGGGCCCACCCTCGCCGACGACCCCCTGATGCTGTACTTCACCTCGGGCACCACCGCCCGGCCCAAGCTGGTCGAGCACACCCACACCTCGTACCCGATCGGGCATCTGGCGACCATGTACTGGATCGGCCTGCGACCCGGCGACGTGCACCTCAACATCTCCTCGCCCGGCTGGGCCAAGCACGCCTGGTCCAATCTCTTCGCCCCGTGGAACGCCGAGGCGACCGTCTTCCTGCACAACTACACGCGCTTCGACGCGCCCCGGCTGATGACGGAGATGGACAGGGCCGGCGTCACCACCTTCTGCGCCCCGCCGACCGTGTGGCGCATGCTCATCCAGGCCGACCTCACCCAGTTGCGCACCCCGCCCCGCGAGGTCGTGGCCGCCGGTGAGCCGCTCAACCCCGAGGTCATCGAGCAGGTCCGGCAGGCCTGGGGTGTGACCGTCCGGGACGGCTTCGGCCAGACCGAGACCGCCGTGCAGGTCTCCAACAGCCCCGGGCAGGTCCTCAAGACCGGCTCCATGGGACGTCCCAGCCCCGGCTACCGCGTGGCGCTGCTCGACCCGGTCTCCGGCGCGCCGGGCGCCGCCGAGGGCGAGATCGCGCTCGACCTCTCCGCCCGCCCGGTGGGCCTGATGACCGGCTACCACGGCGACCCGGACCGTACGGCCGAGGCGATGGCCGGCGGCTACTACCGCACCGGCGACATCGGCTCCCGCGACGAAGACGGATACATCACGTACGTCGGCCGCGCGGACGATGTCTTCAAGGCCTCCGACTACAAGATCAGTCCGTTCGAGCTGGAGAGCGCCCTGCTGGAGCACGAGGCGGTCGCCGAGGCGGCCGTGGTGCCCGCGCCGGACGAGCTGCGGCTGGCCGTGCCCAAGGCGTACATCGTGCTCGCGGAGGGCTGGGAGCCTGGCCCGGACACCGCGAAGGTGCTCTTCGAGCACTCCCGTGAGGCGCTCGCCCCCTACAAGCGGATCCGCCGCCTCGAGTTCGGCGAGCTGCCCAAGACCGTCTCCGGCAAGATCCGCCGCATCGAACTGCGCGAGGCCACGGCGGCCGGCTCCACGAACGAGTACCGCGAGGAGGACTTCCGGTGACCGCACTCCAGTCCTACAGCCACGGCACCAGCACGACCCCCCTGCTCGGTGACACCATCGGCGCCAACCTCGGCCGGGCGATCGCTTCGTGGCCCGACCGCGAGGCCCTGGTCGACGTACCGTCCGGACGGCGCTGGACCTACGCCGAGTTCGGCGCCGCCGTCGACGAGGTGGCGCGCGGACTGCTGGCGAAGGGCATCACGACCGGCGACCGGGTCGGGATCTGGGCGGTCAACTGCCCGGAGTGGGTGCTCGTGCAGTACGCCACCGCCCGCATCGGCGTCATCATGGTGAACATCAATCCGGCGTACCGCGCGCACGAGCTGGAGTACGTGCTCGAGCAGTCCGGTGTCCGCCTGCTGGTCGCCTCGCTCGCCCACAAGGGCAGCGACTACCGGGCGCTGGTGGACCAGGTGCGCGGATCGTGCCCCGGCCTGCGGGAGACCGTCTACATCGGCGACCCGTCCTGGGACGCGCTGATCGAGGGCGCGGCCGACGTGCCGCCGGAGCGACTCGACGGGATCGCCGCGGGGTTGAGCTGCGACGACCCGGTCAACATCCAGTACACCTCGGGCACCACCGGCTTCCCCAAGGGGGCCACGCTCTCCCACCACAACATCCTCAACAACGGCTACTGGGTGGGCCGTACCGTCGGCTACACGGAGCAGGACCGGGTCTGCCTGCCGGTGCCCTTCTATCACTGCTTCGGCATGGTCATGGGAAACCTGGGCGCCACCTCCCACGGCGCCTGCATCGTCATCCCCGCCCCCTCCTTCGAGCCGGGGGCCACCCTGGACGCCGTCCAGCAGGAGCGGTGCACCTCGCTCTACGGCGTGCCCACCATGTTCATCGCCGAGCTCGACCTGCCCGGCTTCGCGACGTACGACCTCACCTCGCTGCGCACCGGCATCATGGCGGGCTCGCCGTGCCCGGTGGAGGTGATGAAGCGGGTGGTCGCCGAGATGCACATGGAGCAGGTCTCCATCTGCTACGGCATGACCGAGACCTCCCCGGTCTCCCTGCAGACCCGTATGGACGACGACCTGGAGCACCGCACCGGCACCGTCGGCCGGGTGCTGCCGCACATCGAGGTCAAGGTCGTCGACCCGGCCACCGGGGTGACACAGCCGCGCGGCACGGCGGGCGAGCTGTGCACCCGGGGCTACAGCGTGATGCTCGGCTACTGGAACGAGCCCGAGAGGACCGCAGAGGCCGTCGACGCGGGCCGCTGGATGCACACCGGGGACCTCGCGGTGATGCGCGACGACGGATACGTGGAGATCGTCGGCCGCATCAAGGACATGATCATCAGGGGCGGGGAGAACATCTACCCGCGCGAGATCGAGGAGTTCCTTTACACCCATCCGAAGATCGCGGACGTCCAGGTCGTCGGGGTGGCGCACGAACGGTACGGCGAGGAGGTGCTCGCCTGTGTCATCCCGCGCGATCCGGCCGACCCGCTCACCCTGGACGAACTGCGCGCCTTCTGCGCGGACCGGCTGGCCCACTACAAGATCCCGAGCCGGCTGCGACTCCTCGACGCCTTCCCGATGACGGTGTCCGGCAAGGTGCGCAAGGTGGAACTGCGGGAGCGGTACGCGGCGGGTTAGCGCGCCGTCAGGCGACCTCCCGCCGGAAGACCTGCCGTGAGCCGCCCTCCGGACCAGGAGCGGCGGCCTCGGCGGGGGAGAAGCCGAGACGCTCGTAGAAGACGCGGGCGCCGCTGACGACGGCACCGGGGTGGTCGGCCCCGAAGGTGACCACCTCGATGTCGCCCGGACCGCGCACCCACCGGCGCGTCGCCTCCGCCATCAGCGCACGCCCGACGCCCGTGCCCCGTGCCCGGTGCGAGACGACGAGCCAGTGCACGTGGTACGTCGGCGCCTCGCCCCCGAACAGCAGCCCCCCGAGGAGACCGGGCCCCGGGGACGGCGCGACCAGTGCCAGGGAGCCGGCGATGTGCTTGCGCACCGCGTCGTGGAAGCCGGCCTCCTCCACCATCGGGCCGAACCACTGCTCGACCTGGGCGGCCAGACCGAGGAAGCCGGGGAAGTCCTGCTCACGTGCCAGTCCGATCGTCATCCGGTCAGTCCGGCACTCGTCCCGCCGGTGCGTGGAACGTCGGCGCGCATGCACACGCGCGGCCACCGGTCGAGCCCGTGCCCGGCCTCCTCGGCACGGATCCGGCGCAGTCGGGGGGTGAGTTCGGGCTCGGTCAGCGTGCGGAAGCCGAGGCGCGCGTAGTACGGGGCGTTCCACGGGACGTCGGCGAACGTGGTCAGCGTCAGCGCGGTCAGGCCCTGCTCGCGGGCCCGGGCGGCTGCGTGGGCGAGCAGGTCCCGGCCCACGCCCCGGCGGGCGGCTCCCGGATGGACGGAGACCTGCTCCACGTGGAGCGCGCCGTCCACCGGGGCGGCGATCAGATACGCGAGGGGCCGGTCGTCCCGCTCATCGGCCGCGACCCAGCAGTGGCCCGCCCGCCGGTAGCGCTCCAGGGTGTCGAGGGCGGGCGGTTCGTCGTCGGCGATGTCCGCCATGCCGAGGTCGCGGAACGGGGTGCCCGCGGCCCGTTCGATGTCCTGGAGGGCGGGCAGTTCGCCGGGGGTGGCGGGACGGATGCGCATCCGCCGAGTATCGGGCGCCGGCGGCGGGCGCGTCGCCGGGTTTTCAGGCCCCGCCGGTGTCCAGCGCCTCTGCGGGGCCGTTGACCGGCTGCGCACTGCCGTTGAGGTCGAGGAGGAACAGCGGGACGCCCAGGGCGTCGGCGCGGTCCCGGGCCTCCTCGGCGTAACCGGCGAGGGAGAAGTACAGGCACCCCGCGGACTCCGTCATCGCCGTCAGCCACAGGCACTCCACGTCCCGCGAGGTCGCCGGACGCGCCGACGGGTCGACGTGGGCCAGCACGCCGAGGGCGGCCAGAGCGATGCCGGACGGGGGACGCCGGTCCGCGCGGCGGATGTCCTCGTGGCCGAGGCGGCGCAGATACAGGACGGCGGCCGTGACCGCGTCCCGCGCGGTGCGGATCGGTACGGAGCGGACGGCGGGGCGCTCGGTGCGGACGGCCGGGACGGACGCCTGCGGGCCGGTCACCGGGATCCGCAGCACCGTCCCGCACGGGCAGCCCAGTTCCGGCCGCGGCCACTCGCCGTGGAGCCCGCAGCTCCCGCACCGCAGGGCGATCCATTCCTCCTGCCAGGAACGCCGGTCGACGGGGCCGGGCACGCCGTCCAGGTCCAGTCGGGGGGTGACGGGCACGCCGCACGCGCAGGGGTACGACGGTGCCGTGTAGTGGTGCGCGCGACGACAGTCCGGACAGCGCACCGGCACGCTCTCGGGCATGGCCCACTCCCGGAGGACGGGTTCTCAAGGGTGCCCCCATCGTCCTCCACGGGCCCGTCGCGTGTCCGGCACTTGCCCCTCTCTTGACGGGCTCCGACGATCCGACCTACATTCATTCCAGATCGTAGAACTTGTTTTCCATCATACGGAAAAGCTCACCGCGGGGCGCGACGGGCGTGTGAATCCGACAGCCGAAGCAGGAGTACTCGATGGCTCGAATGACCGCTGCCCGCGCGGCAGTTGAGATCCTCAAGCGGGAGGGCGTCACCGACGCGTTCGGTGTCCCCGGCGCGGCGATCAACCCCTTCTACGCGGCCCTCAAGGCGTCCGGCGGCATCACCCACACCCTCGCCCGCCATGTCGAGGGCGCCTCGCACATGGCCGAGGGCTACACCCGCACCCGCCCCGGCAACATCGGCGTCTGCGTCGGTACCTCCGGACCGGCCGGCACCGACATGATCACCGGCCTGTACTCCGCGACCGGCGACTCCATCCCGATCCTGTGCGTCACCGGCCAGGCACCGACCGCCGTGATGCGCAAGGAGGACTTCCAGGCCGTCGACATCGCCTCCATCGCGGGGCCGGTCACGAAGATGGCGGTGACCGTCCTGGAGGCGGCCCAGGTCCCCGGCGTCTTCCAGAAGGCCTTCCACCTCATGCGCTCCGGCCGTCCCGGCCCGGTCCTGGTCGACCTGCCGGTCGACGTCCAGATGACGGAGATCGAGTTCGACCCGGACACCTACGAGCCGCTCCCGGTCTACCGGCCCGCCGCGTCCCGCGCCCAGATCGAGAAGGCGCTCGGCATGCTGAACGCCGCCGAGCGCCCGCTGATCGTCGCGGGCGGCGGCGTCATCAACGCCGATGCGGCCGAACTGCTCGTTCGATTCGCCGAGTTGACCGGTACGCCGGTGGTGCCGACGCTGATGAGCTGGGGCGTCATCCCGGACGACCACGAGCTCAACGCCGGCATGGTGGGCCTGCAGACCTCGCACCGCTACGGCAACGCGACCTTCCTGGAGTCCGACTTCGTCCTCGGCATCGGCAACCGCTGGGCCAACCGTCACACCGGCCGGCTCGATGTCTACACGGCCGGCCGGACGTTCGTCCACGTCGACATCGAACCGACCCAGATCGGCAGGATCTTCGCCCCCGACTACGGCATCGCCTCGGACGCGCGCGCCGCGCTGGAGCTGTTCGTCGAGGCCGCGAAGGAGCTGAAGGCCGGGGGCGGGCTGCCCGACCGCTCCGCGTGGGCGGCCGCCGCGCAGGAGAAGCGGGCCACGCTCCAGCGCCGTACGCACTTCGACGACGTCCCGATCAAGCCGCAGCGGGTCTACGAGGAGATGAACAAGGCCTTCGGCCCCGAGACCCGTTACGTCTCCACCATCGGCCTGTCGCAGATCGCCGGCGCGCAGCTGCTGCACGTCTACCGGCCGCGCCACTGGATCAACTGCGGCCAGGCGGGCCCGCTCGGCTGGACCGTCCCCGCGGCGCTCGGTGTGGCGAAGGCCGACCCCGGGGCGCAGGTCGTCGCCCTGTCCGGCGACTACGACTTCCAGTTCATGATCGAGGAGCTGGCGGTCGGCGCGCAGCACAGGATCCCGTACGTCCATGTCCTGGTCAACAACGCCTACTTGGGCCTGATCCGGCAGGCGCAGCGCGCGTTCGACATCGACTTCGAGGTCAAGCTGGAGTTCGAGAACATCAACGCTCCCGAACTCGGCGTGTACGGCGTCGACCATGTGAAGGTCGCCGAGGGCCTGGGCTGCAAGGCGATCCGGGTGACCGACCCGAACGAACTGGGCGCGGCCCTGGAGCGGGCCAAGAAGCTCGCCGCCGAGTTCCGGGTGCCGGCGGTCGTGGAGGTGATCCTGGAGCGCGTCACCAACATCTCCATGTCGACGACCAACGACATCGGCGACGTCGTCGAGTGCGAGGAGCTCGCCACGGAGCCGGGACACGCCCCGACGTCGATCAGGGCGCTGAAGGTCTGACGCACCCGTGTACCCGTATACGGGCGAGGGGAGGGGCGGGCCCACCCCTCCCCGCGTCGTGCTCAGTCCGAACCGCCGCCGCCTCCTCCACCGCTTCCGCAGGAGAAGTAGCCTCCGCCGCTGCCGTAGGTGCCGCCGCCGGGCGAATGGCGGAGCATGCCCTTGTCCCTGATCGTCACCCGGTCGGTCAGCCCCGCCCGGAGGGCGAAGCGCGGTACGACGACGCGCAGGGCGGGCTCGCCGTGCAGGGCGACGGCGAGCAGCTTGTCGCGGTCCGGCAGGTCGCGCCGGCCGGCGGGCAGCGGAAACGCCTTGCGCAGGACCTTCAGCCGGCGACGGGCGGCCGTGGTCGGCCCGAGCAGCAGCGGATACCGCAGCATCCCCGCCTCCGCGAGCCCGACCCGCACCTCGGCAACCGCCCAGCGGACGTCCGGGTGCCGGACCAACTCCCGCATCTCGGACGGCTCGACGAGGCAGGAGTGCACCGCGCTCTCCAGGTACCGCGCCCTGCGCTCGCTGTCGACGGGCCCCGCCCACCCCGGCGCCTCCACCACCGGCGCGTCCAGCGGGACCCCCGGCGGCGGGAGCGCGGGCAGGTCCCGCGCCGCGTCCCCGTCGACCGCCCGGATCGTGCCCGGCGCGCCCGCCTCGACCGCGCCCCGCAGATGCAGCGCGACGACGGCGACCGTGACCGCGGCACGTGGACCACCGCCCAGCAGGGCGATCTCATGGGGCGTCCCCCGGACGCCTGTGCTGCCGTTCATGGCATGCCACCCCCAGAGCCGGGGCCCGCCGCCCCCGTGCCGGCGGGCCCCGTGTGCGAGGAGTGTGCCCGCCACCGGGGGTGGTCGAAGCCTCCCGGGCCGCCTTCAGAGCTTCATTTGAGGGTGTCGTAGCCGGGATACGGCCGATGCCGTAGAGACGCTCACGTCTCGTGGTGTTCCGACAGCCCCGGCCAGTCGTCGGGGCCGCCGCCCTGCCACTCGATGAGGTCGGTCCCCTCCACGTCGGTGACGTACAGG
This sequence comes from Streptomyces griseoloalbus, assembly GCA_014650015.1. Taxonomy (GTDB): domain Bacteria; phylum Actinomycetota; class Actinomycetes; order Streptomycetales; family Streptomycetaceae; genus Streptomyces; species Streptomyces griseoloalbus. Next base: position 71,228 of record BMUD01000009.1, on the reverse strand, counting down.
TCGGCCAGCCGCAGGATCTCGCCCACGTCGTCGACATGCGTGGCGATGCCCAGCGTCTCGTCGCCGGAGGTGACCCGCCGGGAGCCGTCCAGTGCGGGGGAGTGCACCACGATCTGCGGATGCTCCGTTGGATGTGCCATGCCCCCAGGCTGCTGCGCGCGGGGCGGATCCGCACCCCGGATGCCGAGAAGATCTCGGGGTGGGGCGGGGTGTTCAGACCCGGGTGCCGGACAGACGCTCGACCGCGCGCAGCAGGGCGGAGTGGTCCAGGCCGCCGTCGCCCTGGGCGCGCAGGCTCGCGACCAGCTGGGCGACCACGGCACCGACGGGCAGCGCCGCGCCGACGGTGCGGGCGGCGTCCGTGACGATGCCCATGTCCTTGTGGTGCAGGTCGATACGGAAGCCCGGCTGGAAGTCCCGGTTCAGGAAGTTGTCCTTCTTGCGGGTCAGCACGGTCGAGCCGGCCAGGCCGCCGTTCAGGACGTCCAGGGCGGCCGTCAGGTCCACGCCGGACTTCTCCAGGAAGACCACGGCCTCGGCGCACGCCTGGATGTTCACGGCGACGATCAGCTGGTTGGCGGCCTTCACGGTCTGACCGGAGCCGTGCGGACCGCACAGCACGATCGTCTTCCCCAGCGCCTCGAAGACCGGCTTGGCCTCGTCGAAGTCGGCCCGCTCGCCGCCGACCATGATGGACAGCACCGCCTCGACCGCGCCGGCCTCGCCGCCCGACACCGGGGCGTCGAGCACCCGGATGCCCTTCTCCCGCGCGGCGGCGGCCAGGTCGACGGAGGTCTGCGGGGTGATCGAGGACATGTCGATCAGCAGGGCGCCGGGCCGCGCGTTCTCCAGGATGCCGTCGGGGCCGTATGCGATGGCCTCGACCTGCGGGGACGCGGGAACCATGGTGATGATCAGGTCCGCGTCCCGCACCGCCTCGGCGAGGGAGGAGGCGGCGGTGCCGCCGGCGGCGGTCAGCCGGTCGAGCTTCTCCTGCTCCAGGGTGTGGCCGGTGACGTCGTAACCCGCCTTGATCAGGTTCTCGGACATGGGGGAGCCCATGATGCCGAGGCCGATCCAGGAGACCTTGGGGAGGTTGTCGCTCATGGTGGGGATGCCTCTCATGCGGGGACGGTGTTCAGCGGGCGGCGCGAGCCTCGCGGGGCAGCCAGTCGAAGACCTCCGCGCTCGGGCGGTCGCCCGGCTTGTACTCCAGGCCGACCCAGCCCTCGTATCCGGCCTCGCGCAGCCGGTCCAGCAGGCCCTCCAGCGGGAGCGAGCCGGTGCCGGGGGCGCCGCGGCCGGGGGTGTCGGCGATCTGCACGTGGCCGGTCACGGCGGCGTACCGCTCGATGACCCGCGGCAGGTCCTCGCCGTTCATCGCCAGGTGGTACAGGTCCATGAGGAACCGGGCGTTGTCCAGCCCGGTGGCCGCGTTGACCTTGTCGACGACGCCCACGGCGGCCGGCGCCGACACCAGCGGGTACCGGGGCGACTCGGGCTGGTTCAGCGCCTCGACCAGCAGCACGGCGCCGATCCGGTCGGCGGCCCGGGCCGCGAGGGCGAGGTTCTCCAGCGCGAGCGCGTCCTGCTCGGCCGGGTCCGCGCCGTCGACCCGGTTGCCGTACAGCGCGTTGAGGGCCGTGCAGCCGAGGGACTCGGCGAAACCGGCGGCGACGTCGATGTTGGCGCGGAACCGCTCCGACTCCTCACCGGGGACGGACAGCGCGCCGCGGTCGGGGCCGGGCAGTTGTCCGGCGTAGAGGTTCAGGCCGGTGAGCCGTACGCCCGCGTCGCGGACCGCCCCCCGCAGGGCGTCGAGTTCGGACTGCTCGGGGGTGGGGGAGTCGGCCCAGGGCCACCACAGCTCGACCGCGGTGAAGCCGGCCGCGGCGGCGGCCGCGGGGCGCTCAAGGAGCGGGAGTTCCGTGAAGAGGATCGACAGATTGACGTTGAAGCGCTGGTCGGCGAATCCCATCGGGCTACGCCCCTCCCAGTTATTCCGTACAGTGGAATTCTTTTTCTGCTTACTGGAAGATTGCCCCTGGAGGGAAGGGGCTGTCAAGGGCGACCACGAAAAAGCGCCCCCGCGCGGGGGCGCGGCGGTGGGGGTCTCGGAGGCGTGAGCGGTGCCGCGGGCGACACCGGTGCCGGAGGCCCGAAGGGTGCCGGAGGCGCATCCGTGTCCCGTCATGACGCGATCCCCTTCCCCGCGGATGTCCTCCGCCTGCTCCACGCGGCACCGGGCCGGGTCCGTCGCCCGTGACCGGGGATTTCTCACGGGGCGCTGCCGGCGCGCTGGTCCGTTAGGGTCTCCCCAAGCCGCCGGGTGGTCCGGGCCCGGGGCGCGGACCTGGCGGAACGCGCGGGTCGGAGCGGATGCCATGGGGGCACAGTGCGACTGAAAGTGGAGTTCACGACCGAGCCCTTCGACCTCGACGAGGCGCCCGCGCACGCGGTGGTGGCCCGTGAGGTCCTCGAAGCGGCCGAGCTGGACACGGTGGACGTCGGTCCGTTCGGCAACACCGCCGAGGGCGGTGCCGACGCGGTGCTCACCGCCGTGGACGCGCTGCTGCGCAGGACGCTGACGGCCGGCGCCACCCGTATCTCGCTCCAGGTCAACGTGGTCGAGGAGGGCGACCGGTGACCGGTGGCGGTGACGAGGCCTTCATCGCGGCGGTGAAGCCGCTGGTCGACGCCATGGGCGGCGAGATGGTCCCGCCGGACGAGGCCGGCACCGACGACGTCGTGCTCTCCTGGGAGGGCGCGGGCGTCGTCGCCGTACGCCTGCCGCAGCTCGCGGACTCCCTCGATCACATCCTCGCGGCCCTGGAGCGCGGGAAGGGCATGCCGCTGGCGAACCTGGACCGCAGGGCGAAGCAGGAGATCGTCCGCAGTCTGGAGGCGCGCGGCGCCTTCGCCGTGCGGCACGGTGTGGAGACCGTGGCGAGCGCGCTGGGAGTCAGCCGCTTCACCGTCTACAACTACCTCAACCGGGAGAAGGGCTCCTGATCCCCGAGGCCTGACCCTCGGCACCTGACCCTCGGCACCTGACCCCCGGGTACCTGATGCCCGGGTACCTGATCCCGGCCGGGCACCCGGTCCTCCCCGGGTCGCGGACGCTTCTCTTCGGCGCGCCGAATGTTCAACAAACTGTTGACGCACTGCCCGTGACGGCGTTCACTGTCGGCACGCCCGTTCGCAGCACGAAGGCCGCTCGCGGCCACGGAGGCTCCCGTGACGTCGACTCCCACGCCCCCGGGCCTGGCCCGGTTCAACGCCCTGGAGGAGCACGCGGCGTTCGCCGCACTCCGGGAGGCATGCGCCTCCACGACATGGGCGCGGCGACTGCTCGCCGCCCGCCCCTACGCCACCGCCGAGGACCTCTACGCCGCCGGTGACGCCGCCATGGCCGACCTGACCACGGCCGATCTCGGCGAGGCGATGGCCGGGCACCCGCCGATCGGCCGACCCCGGCCGGGAGACCCGGCCTCCGCCCGGGAACAGAGCGGCATGGCCGGCGCCCCGGACGCGCTCAAGGCCGAGATGCTCGAACTGAACCTGGCCTACCAGGAGAAGTTCGGCCACGTGTTCCTCATCTGCGCCACCGGCCGGACCGGCGAGCAGATGCGTGACGCCGTCAGGGAACGCATCGGCAACGCGCCGGAGCAGGAGCGCGAGATCGTCCGCACCGAACTGGGGAAGATCAACCGCATCCGGCTGGCCCGACTCGTCGCAGAGGACTGACACAGCATGAGCACCGACACCACCGCCTCCGTGTCCACGCACATCCTGGACACCAGCTCCGGCCGCCCCGCCGAAGGCGTCGCCGTCCAGCTCTCCGCCCGCTGCGGGCGCGAGGCGGACTGGCAGGCGCTCGGCGGCTCCGCGACCGACGCGGACGGGAGGTGCAAGGACCTGCCGGCGCTGCCGGAGGCAACCACCCACGTACGGCTCGACTTCGCGGTGGAGCCGTACTTCGACCATGCCGCGAAGAAGCGAGCCGATGCGCAGCAGGACGCCCCCGCGAATCGGGACAGCGGTGCCGCGGCAGTGTTCTTCCCGGAGGTGGCGATCACGTTCGCCGTCGTGCCGGGCGAGCACTACCACGTACCGCTGCTGCTCAACCCGTTCGGCTACTCCGTTTACCGAGGGAGCTAGCAGACCATGCCCACGATCCTGGGACAGAACCAGTACGGCAAGGCCGAGAACCGAGTCGTGAAGATCACGAGGGACGGCGCCACCCACCACATCAAGGACCTCAACGTCTCCGTCGCCCTGTCCGGCGACATGGACGAGGTCCACTACTCCGGCTCCAACGCCAACGTGCTGCCGACCGACACCACCAAGAACACGGTGTACGCGTTCGCCAAGGAGCACGGCATCGAGTCCGCCGAGCAGTTCGGCATCCACCTCGCCCGCCACTTCGTCACCTCGCAGGAGCCCATCCACCGGGCGCGCATCCGGATCGAGGAGTACGCCTGGGAGCGCATCGAGACCTCCGGCGAGGCCAGGCACTCCTTCGTCCGCAAGGGGCAGGAGACCCGCCTGACGCAGATCACCTACGACGGTGAGCGGTGGGAGGTCGTCTCCGGCCTGAAGGACCTGACGGTGATGAACTCGACCGACTCCGAGTTCCGGGGCTACGTCAAGGACACGTACACCACGCTCAAGGAGGCCTACGACCGCATCCTCGCCACCTCGGTCTCCGGCCGCTGGCGGTACAACTGGACCGACGACGCGCAGGAGATGCCCGACTGGGAGACGTCCTACGAGCAGACCAGGAAGCACATGCTCCAGGCCTTCGCCGAGACGTACTCCCTCTCGCTCCAGCAGACGCTGTACCAGATGGGCACGCGGATCATCGACCACCGCGACGAGATCGACGAGGTCCGCTTCTCCCTCCCGAACAGCCACCACTTCCTGGTGGACCTGGAACCGTTCGGGCTGGAGAACGACCATGAGGTCTACTTCGCCGCCGACCGGCCCTACGGCCTGATCGAGGCCACCGTCCTGCGGGACGGCTGCGAGCCGCGGATCCCGGTGGACCTCACCAACCTCTGACCGCACCTCCTTCGGCACCCGTGGCCGGGGAACACGTCCCGCCCGGCCACGGCACTCAGAACCTCCAGGGTCCTGCCGTGCCCCCTCCCGTGAGCGAAAAGGACGAACCATGGCAGCAGACCGGCGCATCGTCATCGAGAACTGCGCGATCGCGACCGTCGACGCGAAGGACACCGAGTACGCCTCCGGTCACCTCGTCCTCGCGGGCAACCGCATCGAATCGCTCGGCGCGGGCACGGCCCCCGAGGGCCTCGAGAACGTCGTACGCCGTATCGACGCCACCGGGCACCTGGTGACTCCGGGCCTGGTCAACACCCACCACCACTTCTACCAGTGGCTCACCCGGGGCCTGGCCACCGACCACAACCTGTTCGACTGGCTCGTCGCCCTCTATCCGACCTGGGCGCGCATCGACGAGCCGATGGTGCACGCGGCGGCCCAGGGCTCGCTCGCGATGATGGCCCGCGGCGGCGTCACCACCGCCATGGACCACCACTACGTCTTCCCGCACGGCTCCGGTGACCTGTCCGGCGCCGTCATCCGTGCCGCCCGCGACATGGGCGTCCGCTTCACCCTCGCCCGCGGCTCCATGGACCGCGGCGAGAAGGACGGCGGACTGCCCCCGGACTTCGCCGTCGAGTCCCTCGACGAGGCGCTGGCCGCCACCGAGGAGACGGTACGGCAGCACCACGACGCCTCCTTTGACGCCATGACCCAGGTGGCCGTCGCCCCCTGCTCCCCCTTCTCCGTCTCCACCGAGCTGCTCCGGGAAGGGGCCGGGCTGGCCCGGCGGCTGGGGGTTCGGCTGCACACCCACGGCTCGGAGACCGTGGAGGAGGAGAAGTTCTGCCACGAGCTGTTCGGCATGGGCCCGACCGACTACTTCGAGTCCACCGGCTGGCTCGGCGAGGACGTGTGGATGGCGCACTGCGTCCACATGAACGACTCCGACATCGCCGCCTTCGCCCGTACGAGGACGGGAGTCGCCCACTGCCCGTCGTCCAACGCGCGGCTGGCGGCGGGCATCGCCCGGGTCCCGGACATGCTGGCGGCGGGCGTCCCGGTCGGCCTCGGCGTCGACGGCACCGCCTCCAACGAGTCCGGTGAGCTGCACACGGAGCTGCGCAACGCGCTGCTGGTCAACCGCCTCGGCGCCCACCGCGAGGCCGCCCTGAACGCCCGGCAGGCACTGCGGCTCGGCACCCACGGCGGAGCCCGGGTACTGGGCCGGGCGGGCGAGATCGGCTCCCTGGAGCCCGGCAAGCTCGCCGACCTGGTGCTGTGGCGGATGGACACCCTCGCCCACGCCTCCATCGCCGACCCGGTGACCGCGCTGGTCCTCGGCGCCGCCGCACCGGTCACGGCGTCCTTCGTGAACGGCCGGCAGATCGTGGAGGACGGCCGGCTGCTCACGGCCGACGAGGACGCGATCGCCCGCTCGACCCGCGCCGAGGCGCAGCGGCTGGCCCGGATCGCCGCGCAGGGCTGAGCAGCGTGAAGTCTCCGGCGGGGAGGGACGGCTCCCGGCCGGTGACCGTGGACCCCGCGAGGTTCCACGGCGGCCGTCTCCGGGGCGCGCGTGGACGCGCGCCCCGGAACGGTCCATCCGTCCGCACCGGCCCCTCTCCCACTCTCTTCCCCGGCTGCGCTCGAGCCGGGGACCCCCATGAGCGGGAGGTACCCACACGCCCACCCGCACCACCTCCTTGACACCCACGGCGGCCGTGTCGCGCCGCCGTGCACCCGACCGGAGGAGAACCGCAGTGGCCGACCACCCCGTTGACGAGAAACTCCCCGCGCTCAAGATGGCGACGACCGGCCTGCAGCATGTGGCCGCCATGTACGCGGGGGTCGTCGCCCCACCCCTGATCGTCGGCGCGGCCATCGGCCTCACCGGCACCGAACTCACCTTCCTCACCGGCGCCTGCCTGTTCACCGCGGGCCTCGCCACCCTCCTGCAGACCCTCGGCATCTGGAAGATCGGCGCCCGGCTGCCCTTCGTCAACGGCGTCACCTTCGCCGGTGTCGCCCCGATGACCGCGATCGTCGCCTCCACCGGCGACAGGAACGACGCCCTGCCGGTCATCTTCGGCGCGGTGATCGTCGCCGGCCTCCTCGGCTTCCTCGCGGCGCCGTTCTTCGGCAAGGCGATCCGCTTCTTCCCGCCGGTCGTCACCGGCACCGTGATCACCCTCATCGGTGTCTCGCTGCTGCCGGTCGCCTTCGGCTGGGCCCAGGGCGCCAGTCCCTCGGCGGACGACTTCGGCTCGGCGACCAACCTGGGCCTCGCCGGCGCCACCCTCGTGATGGTCCTGCTGCTGCGCCGCTTCACCCGCGGCTTCGTCAAGCAGATCGCCGTCCTGCTCGGCCTGGTGGGCGGCACGCTCCTCGCGATCCCGTTCGGCGTCACCGACTTCTCGCCGGTCGCGGCGGCGGACCTCGTCGGCTTCCCGGCGCCGTTCCACTTCGGCGCACCCCAGTTCCAGCTCGCCGCGATCATCTCGCTGTGCGTGGTGATGGTGGTCTCCATGACCGAGTCCACCGCCGACATGCTGGCGCTGGGCGAGATCGTCGACCGCCCGGCGGACGAGAGGACCATCGCGGCCGGCCTGCGCGCCGACACCCTCGGCTCCGCCCTCAGCCCGCTGTTCAACGGCTTCATGTGCAGCGCCTTCGCGCAGAACATCGGTCTGGTCGCGATGACCAGGATCCGCAGCCGGTACGTCGTCGCCACCGGCGGCGGTTTCCTCGTCCTGATGGGCCTGTGCCCGCTGGCCGCGTCGCTCATCGCCGTCGTACCGCGCCCGGTGCTCGGCGGGGCGGGAGTGGTGCTCTTCGGCTCGGTCGCGGCCAGCGGCATCCGGACCCTGGTCGGAGCCGGTCTGGAGAAGGACAACAACGTCCTGGTCGTCGCCGTCTCGCTGGCCGTCGGCATCATCCCCATCACCGCGCCGGAGTTCTACCACTCCTTCCCGCAGACGGCCCGGATCGTCCTGGACTCCGGCATCTCCACCGGCTGCGTGGCGGCGGTCCTGCTGAACCTCGTCTTCAACCACCTCGGCAACGGCAGCCGGGAGGCAGCCGACGTCACCCACCCGATGGAGGCGGGCGAGGAGATCACGGACGGGGCGAAGGCCCCGGCCACGCCATGAGGTGGGCGAACAGCTCGGCCTGCTCGATCGCGTCGTCCAGCGCATGGTGGGTGTGCCGGCGCCGCGACAGCAGCTCACGCGGCATGGTGCCCTTCGCGACCGCCCGCAGCGGCAGCCCCGCCTTGGTGGCGTACAGGGTCTTCATGTCCAGACAGCCCGAGTGCCCGAAGGGACTGGAACCGGTGAAGCGGATCAGGTACCAGTACAGGAACATCCAGTCGTACGCCGCCGGGTAACCGCACATCACCGGCTGGGCACCCGTCCCGGCCGCCTCACGCACCCAGTCGGTGAACTCGCGCAGGGCCAGGTCCGGTTCGGCGCCCTCGGTGCCGAGCCGGTCCCGGTCCAGGCCGCTCACCGCCAGCGCCTCGGGCACGAACTCCTCGCTGATCGGCCGCAGTTCCCGGTAGAACGTCCGCTCCTGAGGGTCGGCCGCCCGGAACCCGTCGGCATCCTGCACCCCGGCCACCGAGGCGCCCAGGCTCAGCATGGAGTACGGCCCCGGGATGGGCCCGTCGGCCTCGATGTCGACGGAGATGTACAGGCTGGGTTTGACACGTCGTGGAGCCATGGGACGAAAGGATCCCAGGCCGGGGCGTGCTCCGGCATCCCACATGCGCCGCCGGCCGGCCCCTCGGCCCGGCCGGCGGCGGCGGTCAGGCCGTGCGGGCCGCCGCGACCTCCTCCCGCAGGCGGGGCAGGCGGTCGTGGTAGATGCCCGGGCAGAGGGTGTCGCCGTAGTCCTTGTGGCCGTAGATCTGCGCGGAGGGGACGCCGTAGCGCGCGCACACGTACGCGCAGAGGGTCACCAGGACGTCCCACTGGGCGGTGGGCGGTACCGCGCCGTCGTGGTAGGCGCCCTCGCAGGCGATCCCGATGGCCGTGTTGTTCTGCCCGGAGGTGTGGGCGCCGAGGACGAAGTTCCTGCCGCCGGTGAGCGCCTGGAGGCTGCCGTGCCGCCCCTCGGTGATCCAGCCGCCCCGGCTGACCAGGAAGTGGTAGCCGGTGTCGACCCAGCCGTTCTTGTCCATGTGCAGGTCCTGCACCCAGTGGGCGTGCGTGTGCGCCCCGGCGCGGGAGACGTCGGAGGTGTGGGGGCTCACCGTGTGATGGATGACGAGCTTGCTCGGCCGGTACTGCAGGACGCTGATGGTCCCCCGGGGGGACCGGGCGCCCCAGGCCGCGGTGGAGTCGATGTCCGGCTCCACGGCGGCGGTGTCCCGCGCGTGCGCCGTGCCCGGCAGGGCGGTGGCGGCGGCCAGGCCGGCCGCGCCGGCGATCAGGAGGCGGCGCCTGAGGGCGTTCTCGGGATGCACGATCACTCCTCGGGGAGGGAGGCGGAGTGGGGGGAGGCGGGGGAGCCGGCGGCGGACGGCCGCAGGCTCCCCCGCGTGATCGCGTACTGCCTAGGCCGTCACGTGTTGTTGGCGAGCGCCAGGAGCCGGTCGCGGGAGCCGTTGAACTGGTTGCGGTCCACGTTGCCGGCGACACCGCTGACCGAACCGGTGCTGGTGTACTGCCACACCGTCCACGTGGGGAAGCCGCTCGGGATCGTCGGGGACGCGGCGGTCGTCCAGTGCGCCACCCACAGGGGGCTCTTGCCGTACATGCCGGTCCAGTTGCCGGTGCAGGTGTTCCACCAGCCCGCCGTCGTGTAGATCACCACGTCACGGGTGGTGCGTGACTTGTAGGTGTTGTAGAAGTCCGTGATCCAGGTGCGCATCTGAGTGGTCGACAGGCCGTAGCACATCGCCCCGTACGGGTTGTGCTCGATGTCCAGGACACCCGGGAGGGTCAGGTTGTCGCGCGACCAGCCGCCGCCGTTGTTGACGAAGTAGTTCGCCTGGGTGGCTCCGCCGGAGACGTTGGGGCGCGCGAAGTGGTAGGCGCCGCGGATCACGCCCGCGCGGTACGCGGCGGGGTAGTTGGTGTTGAAGCTCGAGTCCTTGTAGGTGCTGCCCTCGGTCGCCTTCATCCAGGCGAACTGGATGCCCGCGCCCCGCACCGAGGTCCAGTTGACGGACCCCTGCCAGTGCGAGACGTCGATGCCCTGGACGCCGTCGGTCGGGGCCATGATGCCCATCGACGGCTCCCCGGCGGGGGAGCCCTCGTGGAGACGGGTGCCCGCACCCATGTACGCCTCGCCCGGCTCGATCTCGACGCGGTCCCGGTCGGGCTGGGGCGCGGCGGTCGCGCCGCTCGCGGTGGTGGCCGTCAGGGCGAGGGCGGCGCCCAGGACGCCCAGCGCCGTGGCCACCCGTCTGCGGGTGCCGGCCAAGCGGGTGGGGAGATGGAACATGACTGCCTCCTGACACATGTGGGGATGAGCGAAGGAGGTGACGTCGGCCGCTGCCACCTGGCAGTTCCGTACTTTTTGACGTGCGCGCGTCATTAGTTACGCACGTAGACTCTACGCGTGTAAAGAGCCTTCGTTTCTCTCTGGTGGTCTGGTCCATTGCAGGACCGGATGGCCTGGAGACTTGGGCTCCGGGCGGCGGAAACTTTCACGGCGTGAAACCTGAGCCGGGCTCCGGTTGTGCTCCGGGCGGGCCGGCCGGTACGCAAGTGACCTGCGGTAGTGGGCCTTCGGGACCGCAGGCCGACCTCGCCCTGCGCAACCTGGAGCGCGAGGGACTGGTCAGCCGTACCGTCCACGCGACGGTGGAGCCGAAGGCGGAGTAGGAACTCACGGCGACGGCCCGCGAGTTGCACGAGACCCTGCCGCGGCTGACGGACTGGGCCGCACGTCATCGGGTCCGCATCGCCGAGTCGCGGGCGGCCTGTGACACCGAGCACTCCCGCGAGCCGGCCGACGCGCGGGTACTACAGCCCGAACAGGCCCGGGTCCTTCGCCAGGTCCCGGAAGACCTCCTGGGGGTTCGGCACGAGCTTGCGCTGCTCGAGGTCCAGCAGGCCGCCGACCGCCGTGATCTCGGCCGCCACCGTGCCGTCGGACTTGGTGATGGTCTGCTCGATACGGAAGACCTTGCCGCCGCCCCAGGTGAAGGCGCAGCTCACGTCGACCTCGTCGCCGGCGAGCAGTTCGCGCCTGTAGCGGATGGTGGTCTCCAGGGCGACCGGTCCCACGCCCTGGGAGATGAGGCCGGACTGGGTGATCCCCGCCTCCTGGAGCAGCGACCAGCGCGCGTGCTCCGCGTAGTTGAGATACACGGCCTGGTTGAGGTGGCCCTGCACGTCGGTCTCGTATCCGCGCACGGTCACACGGACGGAAAACGGCTCGCTCACTGCGTTCCCTTCACGCCTGCTCGGTTCGGTGCCCTGCGCACCGATCGTGGCACGTCCCTCACACCCGGCGGGGGGAGGCCAGCAGATAGCGTGCCCGGGTGCGGGGTTCCGTGTACGCACCGACCTGCCAGCCGCTCCGCTCCAGTGTGGCCGCCGAGGCCCGCAGCGTCTCTGCGTCCGGTGCGTGCACGGCGACCGCCTCCGGCTGCGGGGTCTCCCGCACGCGGTAACCGCCCTCGCCGTCCGGGCCGGCCGGGCGGTGTCCGGCGGCCTCCAGGGCGAGCGCGGCGGCCCGCACCAGATGCGAGCGCTCCCAGCCACAGGGCCGGTCCGTGGCACCGTCGGGGTTGGTCATCCGGCGCAGCTCCAGCATGCCCTGCCAGGCACCGCGCACCTCCCGGAGCCGGGCGGGGCCGGACTCCGGCGCGGGGTCCTCGCCGCCGGCCCGCGCGGCGAACACACCGGCCGCGGCAGTCCGCTCCGCCGCCACCGCGCCGGGCTCCGCCTCCGCGCCGGGCTCCGCCTCCGCGCCGGGCTCCGCCTCCGCGCCGGGCTCCGCCTCCGTACCCGGCCCCTCCTCCGCCTCCCGTATCCGATGCCCTGCCGGCGTCAGGAAGTGATCGTGCGGCGGCCGCGCATGCCGGAAGGCGAGCCCGCGTTTCACCAGCGCGGCGAGCTGCGCCCGCGTCCCCCGCAGCCGCCCGGTGACGGGGTCGGCCGCCTCGATGACCCGCCGCTGCGCGGCGGTCGGCGGTCGGGTCACACCACGCTCCTCTCCCGTGCCGTCTCCTGCTGCGCACAGTACGCCGGGGCACCGACAGCGGGGCAGCCTATGGCCTGTCTGGCCATTCCCGCCTGTCTCGCGACGCCATGCACGCACTCTCGCCGCACCGGGCGCGGAGCCGAGTACATCCCGTACGAGGCTCTGCGCCCGGCACGCCGAGAGCACGCACCTGACGCCGCGAGGCCGCCCTGCGGGCGACGACGCGCATTGTCAGACCGGCCCTAGGGATGTCGGAACGAGGCCAGGGTCTGGCGGGCGCGGGCCGACCAGGCGGCCGCCTGCGCGGGGACGGCGGCGGCGAGCCGGCCGTCCAGCTCGCGCATCGTGTGCGCGGACCCGTCGTCGTCACCCCGGAAGGCCTGCCAGGACGCCAACGCCACATGCGCGTCGACCCACAGCGGGAGGTGATCCAGCCGCCCGCGGTCCCGCACCAGGACCCGCCCGTGGGCGATCGCCAGCCGGAACCCGCGGTCGGCCGCGCCGCCGCGGCCGCAGCGCATCGCGGTCACGCCGGACAACAGCCCCGTCACCATGCCCGCCTCGAACACCGTGTCCCGCGGGTGCCTGTCCGCCAGCCACAGCAGGCTGCCGCACAGGTCCTCCAGGGCCTGCGACACCTGGGCCGGCTCCATGACGGACCTCGACCCCGAGACCAGCTCGTCGCGCTCGCGGGCGAGATCGGCGAGCAGGCGTTCCAGATGCCGCGGCTTCACGGTCCGTACCTTCGCCAGGTCGGCGAGCCGGTGGTCCAGGCCCCGCAGCAGCAGCGCGTTGGGGTCGGCACCCAGGGAGGCCGCCGTGTTCACGGCCTGTGCCGGGAGCAGGCGCTGCCACGGATACGCGGTCTGCTCGGCGAAGTGCCGGCGCATCGCCTCCACCTCGTGGGCCGCGCCGTCGAGATCGCCGGACCGCTGGAGTGCGACGGACAGGGCCCCGCGCAGCCGGGCCGCCTCGCTCACCAGGTCGTCGCGTCCGGCGTCGATCAGGCTGCGGTAGTCCCGCAGCGCCTGGCGGGCCGGCTCCTTCGCCTCGTCGACATGGCCGAGCTGCAGCAGGGCGTTGGCCCGGCGCTGGCGGGCGCCCGCGACATCGTTCAGGGACGCCTCACCGCGCGCGACCAGGGACTCCACCGCCGCGGCGATGTCATCGACGACCGCCAGCGCCTCCTCGTACAGTCCCAGGTTGCCCAGTGAGGCGTTGAGCGTCTGCAGGCACTGCACCCGGACGTGCTCCTCCTGAGGGGTGCTCGGCATGCCCAGCACCTCGAGCGCGGCCCGCGCCTCGCGGCACGCGGCATCGGGGTCACCCGACCTGCGGTGCAGCACGGCCCGCCCGTTGCGGATCAGCGTCGCGACCAGGCGGGCGCCCGAGCCCGTCCCGGGCGCCGTCCCCAGTACCCGTTCGGCCTCGTCCAACTCCCGTGCCGCCGCGGCTCCTTCACCCGCGTCGATGAGCGCGTCGGCGACTTTGTGCCGGGCGTCGGCCCGTTCGACCGCCCAGGCGCTGCGGCCGTCCGTGGCGCTGAGCCGGTCCCACACCTCGACGGCCCGCCGGGCGAGGGCGACGGCGGCGGCCGGGTCCCCGAGGCCCCGCACGAGCGTCGACTCGTGGTCGTGCGCCTGCGCGAGAAACCGGGTGTACTCCAGCCGGCCGTCCCGCAGTACCGCGTCCTCCAGCACGGCGCGGGCCGACCGGTACGAGGCGAGGGCCTCCTGCGGGTGCCCGGCGTGTTCGTGTCCCAGGCCGGACAGCAGCAGGGCCCGTCCCAGGTCCCCGGCCACCTCGTGCCGGCCGCTCTCCCGCACCAGCGGCTCGTACAGTTCGATCGCCTTCCGGGCGTACCGGGCCGCGTCCTGTGTGCCGTCGGCGGTGATCGCCCGGTTGAGGCGCAGGATGGCCCGGACGGCGTCGAGATCGGCCCGGCCCGGCGCGGCGGCGGCCTCGATCATCGCCTCGGCCCGCTCCCACACGGCGGTCGCCTCGCCCGGCCGTCCCGCCTCCTCCAGCGCCGCGGCCCGGCCGGCGAGCGCCAGGGCCAGGCCCTCGTCGTCACCGGCGACGGTCATGGCCCGGACGGCCTGTTCGGCCAGCGGGATCCGTTCGTGCGGATCGCCGACGGCGTTCGCCTTCGTCCCCAGGGCCATGCCCCGGACCCGGGCGGCCTCCACCGGATCAGGGAGCGCGGTCGCCGCGTCGAGGACCTGATCGCAGATCGCCACCGACTCACCGGCGGATCCCGACAGCCGCAGGACGATGGCGAGCGAGTGCAGCACCGTGAGCCGCAGCCAGAGGGCGTGCTCGAAGTCCGGTCCCGCCAGGCGCTCCAGCTCCTCCAGGGCCCGGGCACTCGAGCGGTACGCCTCGACGGCTCCGGACAGGTCGTTGAGGCTGTGCCGTACCCGGCCCGACTCGGCGGTCACCCGTGCCCGCAGGAGCCGCACCGGGACTTCGGGGTCCCGCACGGTGTCGAGGACCCGGGCCGCCTCGGTGAGCGCCCGCAGATCCTCCATGGACTGCGAGGCCCGGCTGCCGTGCCCGCTCGGCCAGAACCGCACCGCCTCCCCGGGGTCCCGGCCGGCGGCGTCGTAGGCGGCACCGAGCAGTTCCCGGGGATCCTGCCAGGCGGACCCACCGGGCATCCGCCGTTCGAAGCCGCCCTTCAGGGAGGGCCGCGGCAGGGCGGGCGGCGGATCACCGGGCAGCGGGATCCCGCACTCCCGCACGGCGGTCCGCACCAGGCTGTCCGCCGCGTCCCGCAGCGACTCGGGACGCTGGCGCGGATCGGTCCGGAAACAGGCCCGCAGCAGCGCGGCCACCCCGTCGGGCATGGCGACCGGGCCGGCCGCACCGTCGCGCTGTGCCTCCAGGAACGCCTCCAGCGCGGCACCGGCGACGGTCCCCGACGGCCAGGTACGCCCGCCGGTGAACATCTCCAGCACGGTGACGGCCCAGCTCCACAGATCGGCGGGCCGGGTCAGCGGGCGTCCCTCGGCCTGTTCCGGGGAGGTGTAGCCGGGGGTGACGCCCTCCGCGACCGCGCTCGGCGGCGGCGCCTCCTGCGCGCGCGCCTCCGCCAGCGTCTGCCGCAGCACGGTCTTGAGCACCTCGCTGGTCGCGGCGTCGATGCCGTCACCCTCGCGGGCGAGGAAATCCAGGGCGAACTCCGTGCCGATGATCTCCTTGTCGTCCCGCTCGCCGCCCGCCGCGAGCCCGAAGTCGGTGATGCGCGCGCCGCCGTCCTCGGTGAGCAGGACGTTGCCGGGTTTGGTGTCGAGGTGGAGCAGCCCGTGGGCGTGCGCGGCGTCCAGCCCCCAGGCGGCCTCCACGGCGATGCGCAGCACAGTGCGCAGGACCTCGCCCGGGGTGCCCGCGTACAGCCGTCCGTCCGAGATCCAGTCCGCCAGGGACCCTCCGGCGACGTACTCGCTGAACACCGCCAGCTGGTTCCCCACGCTGCGGGTGAAGTGGCAGGGGGTGATGTGCGGATGCGGCGGCAGCCCGATCCAGCGCTGCGCCTCGGTGAGGAACCGCCCCTGCTCCACCGGGTCGGCGCGGTGCACGCGCTTGATCGCGTACCGGTCGCCGGTGCGCCGGCTCACCGCCAGCACGACCGCGCCGAATCCGCCGCTGCCCAGGGCGCGTTCGACGACGAACTCGCCCAGGACCGTCGCTCCCGTCCGCCAGCCGGTGTCGTCCCCCCTCGGGGAACGGTCTCCGGACGACGGCCAGGAGCGTGAGCTGTGCGCCGGCATGAGACGGATCCTTCCGGGAGGAAGCGGTGGGGAGGGCGGCAGCGGCGTCCCCGGTGTCCGGGACTACACCGCCGCCAGGGCCGACCGGAGGGCGGCGGCGGTGGGGAAGCGGATGTGCGGTGTGTCGGTCAGGGCGTCGTCGACCAGGCGGGCCAGGCGCGGGGGGACGCCCGGCGCCCGCTGTGACAGCGGGACGGGCGCGCTGTGCCAGGCGGTCAGCCAGGGGTCGCGGTCGGGTGGGAAGTCCCGCGGGGTGCGGCCTCCGCTCAGCACGAAGTACAGGGACGCCGCGACCGCCCAGACGTCCACGTCGGGCCGGGCGTACTTGAAGTTGACGACCTGCTGCCGGGGCATGAAGGCCGGTGTCCCCGCCGACGCGCCCGTACGGGTCAGCCCGCTCGCCCCGGCCAGCTCGTACGACTTGGCCAGTCCGAAGTCCGCGATCTTCACCTCCGGCGCCGACGGATCGCCCGTCAGCAGAAGGTTGTGCGGCTTGATGTCACGGTGGACCACACCCGTGACGCGGACCGGCCTGCCCTCGGCGTCGACGGCCTCCAGGGGCGCCGTGTGCGCGTGGTGCAGACCGTCGAGCACGTCGAGGAACAGGGCGACCGCCGCGTCCGGGCCGAGCGGCCCGGCGTGGCGCACCCGCTCCTCCAGGCTGCCGCCCTCGCACAGCTCCATCACCAGGAAGTACCGCCCGTCGGCGTACCCGCAGGCATGGGTGCGCACCACATGGGGGTGGACGAGCGCCTCGGCGGTACGCAGCTCCCGCAGGACGCGCGGGTCCCCGCCCGGAGGATGCGAAGCGGCGTCCTGGCGCAGGACCTTCACGGCGCACCGCTCGCCGCCGGCCCGGTCGACGGCGCTGTAGACGGTGCCCATCCCGCCCCGGCCCAGCCGCGGGCCGATCGCCCAGCGGTCCATGAGCAGCGTCCGGTTTCGGGTGCCCATCGGCGCTCTCCCCGTGTTCGCGCGGATCGGAACGGACCCTGTGATCCATGTCACCCTCGTATAGTAGGGGGATGCGCCCGAACGGGGACGGTTTGCGCCCCAAGTCGCCCAACGGGGTGATGTGGTGCGGTAGTTGTGTCGCTCCAAGGAGGACCGCGATGTCCAAGGACCACTCCGTGGATCCGTTCAGTACGTTTCTCGACGCGACGAGCCGTCGGTCCCCGTCCGCGCAGGTGCCGTCCGGGGCCGCCCGTCCCACGGACGCGCTGCCGCCCCACGCGGCGCGGGTGGTGCGCGCCCTCGACGGCAGGCCGCGCACCGCGGTCGGCGAGCTGCGGTCCGAACTCGGGTTCACCACGCTCCAGATCGCGGAGGCGGTCGAGGTGCTGCGGCGCCTGGAGCTGATCGAGGTGATCCCCGAGGGCACCGACGAGGCGCTGGAACTGACCGCCGCCGGGCGGCGGTTCGCCGAGGGATCCCGGTAGTCCGTACGACGGCGCAGGACCGGTTCGGGAACGCGACAGGCGGGAGGACACCAGGTGCAGGGATTCGTCGCGGCGGGCGTGCTGGGGGCGCTGGTGGGCACGGCCGAGCTGATGTCGCGCTACCGCGACCGCCCGTCGGCCCTGCTGGGTGTCGCCAGCGCCTGGTTCTACGTCCTGCTCAACGCGGCGGCGAGCGGCGGCGTCCTGTGGCTCATCCGGGCCTTCGGCTGGCGGTTCGGGGCCACGTCCCCCGACCAGACGGCGGCCCTCCAGGTGCTCGTCGCCGGACTGGCCGCGCTGGCACTGTTCCGCAGCTCGCTGTTCAACGTCCGCATCGGGGACCAGGAGGTCGGCGTCGGTCCCAACCTCATCCTCGCGATGCTGCTGGGGGTGGCCGACCGGGGTGTGGACCGGGTGCGCGCCAAGGACCGCTCCCAGCAGGTCACCCGCATCATGCGCGGGGTGCGGTTCGAGCGCGCCCGCGTCGCCCTGCCCGCCTTCTGCCTGGCCCTGCTGCAGAACCTGCCCGAGCAGGAGCAGCAGGACCTGGCCACCGCGGTGGAGTCGCTGGCCGCGAGCGGGATGACGGACACGCAGAAGTCGTACGCGCTCGGCCTGTTGCTGATCAACATCGTCGGCCCGGACGTACTGGACGGCGCGGTGACCGCGCTGGGGGAGGAGATCGGGGAACCGGTTCCGTCGCCCGGACCACCGCGGCCCCAGGGCCGCCCCGACATCGAACCGCTCACCGCCTGACCGCTGAGGGGCGGTGAGCGGCGGCGTACGGGACGGAGGCGGCCCACCGCTGGGGGCCGAAGGCGAAACGGACGCGCTCGCCCCGCCGGTGGTTCGCTCCGGTCCGGGTGCTCGTACCGGGCCGGTGGCCAGTGGGGACGTGGGCGGAGGATGCGGCGGCGGCCGACTCATGGTCGGTCGCTACTGCCGGTATCCGCTCAGGAAGCGGCCGATCCGGCCGATCGCCGCCTCCAGGTCGTCGGCGTGGGGGAGGGTGAGGATGCGGAAGTGGTCGGGGGAGGGCCAGTTGAAGCCGGTGCCCTGGACCACCTGGATCTTCTCCTGCAGCAGCAGGTCCAGGACGAACCTCTCGTCGTCGTGGATCCTGTGCACGGACGGATCGATGCGCGGGAACGCGTACAGCGCGCCCTTCGGCTTCACACAGCTCACGCCGGGGATCTCGTTCAGCTTCTCCCAGGCCACGTCGCGCTGTTCGCGCAGCCGGCCGCCGGGCGCGGTCAGCTCGCGGATGGACTGCCGGCCGCCGAGCGCGGCCTGGATGGCGTACTGGGCGGGGGTGTTGGCGCACAGGCGCATGGAGGCCAGCATGGTCAGGCCCTCCACGTAGTCCTTCGCGTGCTGCTTCGGCCCGGTGACCACCAGCCAGCCGGACCGGAACCCGGCTACCCGGTAGGTCTTGGACAGTCCGCAGAAGGTGAGGACCACCAGGTCGGGGGCGAGGGCCGCGGCCGAGTGGTGCACGGCGTCGTCGTACAGGATCTGGTCGTAGATCTCGTCGGCGAGGACCATGAGGCCGTGCCGGCGGGCCAGGTCGAGGATGCCCTCGACGACCTCCTTCGGATACACCGCGCCGGTGGGGTTGTTGGGGTTGATGATGACCACGGCCTTCGTGCGGTCCGTGATCTTCGCCGCCATGTCGTCCAGGTCGGGGTACCAGTCGGCCTGCTCGTCGCACAGGTAGTGGACCGCCTTGCCGCCGGCGAGGGTCGTCACCGCGGTCCAGAGCGGGAAGTCCGGCGCGGGAATGAGGATCTCGTCGCCGTCCTCCAGCAGGGCCTGCACGGCCATCGACACCAGCTCCGAGACGCCGTTGCCGAGGAAGACGTCGTCCACGTCGACCTCCAGGCCCAGGGTCTGGTAGCGCTGCGCCACCGCCCGGCGGGCGGAGAGGACGCCCCGCGAGTCGGTGTAGCCGTGCGCCTGCGGGAGCATCCGGATCATGTCCTGGAGGATCTCCTCCGGCGCCTCGAAACCGAACAGGGCCGGATTGCCGGTGTTCAGGCGCAGCACGCTGTGCCCCGCCTCCTCCAGCGCGTTGGCGTGCTCGATGACCGGACCGCGGATCTCGTAACAGACCTCGCTGAGCTTGCTCGACTGCCGGAACTCCATGCGTGCCCCTCCGGTTTCTGGTGTTGCTTGGTTTTACCAAGTGGGAGCTTGGAAAGTCCAACAACATGTCTAGACTGCGTCGCATGTCACCTCGCCGAAGCTACGACCAGTACTGTTCCGCCGCCCGCGCGCTAGACGCCGTCGGCGACCGCTGGACCCTGCTGATCGTCCGGGAGCTCCTCGCCGGCCCGCGCCGCTACACCGACCTGCACGCGGACCTGCCCGGCGTCAGCACGGACGTACTGGCCTCACGGCTGAAGGACATGGAGCGCGACGCTCTCACCACCCGGCGGCGCCTGCCCCCGCCCGGCGCGGCCTACGTCTACGAACTCACCGCGCGCGGACGCGCGTTGCTGCCCGTGCTCCAGGCCCTCGGCGCGTGGGGCGAGGACGACCTGGGCGAGCGGCGCCCCACGGACGCGGTACGGGCCCACTGGTTCGCCCTGCCCCTGCTGCGGGCCCTGGACGGCGTGGGCCAGGGCCTGGTCGAAGTCCGCCTGGAGGAGGGGCGGTTCCACCTGCACGTCGGCACGGAGGACGGGCCCGTGTACGGCGACGGACCGGCCCCCGCAGAGCCCGACGCCCTGCTGTCCCTGGACACCGGGACGTGTACGGCGATCAGCCGCGGCGAACTGGCCCTGCCCGGCGCGGTGCGCGCCGGGCGGGTCGGGGTGAGCGGAGACGGCACGTTCGCCAAGGCCCTCCGGGAGATGTGACACGAACGGCGGAAAACCCGCACCGGGCGGGTCTTCCGCAGACCGTGTCACGCGTGCGGCGGCACCCCGGGCGGACGCCCGGAACCCCGGGTCAGCCGGTACCCGGCGACACCCGCCAGGGCGGCCAGCGCGCCGCCCGCCGCCGTCCACAGCCAGCGGTCGGACCACCAGCCCGAGGCCCAGCCGTCCTCGGGTTCCAGGCCGGCCAGCACGGCGGTGGGCGAGTCGTCGTCCTCCGCCAAGTCGGTCCCGACCGGGGTCGCGATGCCCGGCACCAGCGGCTGCGCCAGCGCGCCGTCCACCGCCGCCGCGCCACCCATATCCCGGGAGTCGACCCGCAGTTCGGCGCCCACCGGCTGGCCCAGGTCGGCCGTCGCCACCCGCAGCGCCGTGAGCCGGACGTAGTACGTGCCCGGCAGCGGGTCGTCGGCCCACGGCTCCGACCAGGCGCGCACCGTGCGCAGCACGCACTCCAGCTCCACCGAGGCCGTGTCCGCCCCGGCGGTGCGGGTCTGCGCGCCGTACTGGCAGGCCTGGCGGCGGCGCAGACCGTCGTACACATCGATCTGCCAGGTCTCGGCCGCGTGGCTCTCCGGCAGCCTCACCGTCGCGCGGACGGTGGGGCGCTGCCCGGCGTCCGCCGGGAACGACCAGTACAGGTAGTCGCCCGTGGACGCGCGCGCGGTGGCGGTCTGCCCCTGTTCGACCTCCGTCGCGGTACGGAACGAGGTGCCCGCGCGGGTGGGCGCCCCGTCCTCCTCGGACGCGCTCGGGGAGGGCGAGGAGTCGGCCGCGGCGGGCGCGGCGGCGAGCCCGAGCGTCAGCAGGGCGGTGCCCAGCACACGGATGACGCGCATCAGTTGGTCCTCCAGACAGCGACCCGCCAGCGTGACAGCCAGCCCCAGACGAGACCGGCGAGGAAGCCGGTGAGGATCAGCGCGCCGAGCAGCCACCAGCCCCGGCCCAGACCGAACGAGGCCACGTCGCTCGACCCGTCCGGACCCTCCACCACGTCGACGGTCAGTTCCAGCGGAAGACCGGGCGTGGTCTTCACCCCGGAGTCCGCCGAGAAGGAGTTGGTCACCACCAGGCACACGACCTCGGCCGCCGGCTTGTCGCCGTCGCCGTCCTCGCCCTCCCGCTCGGGCTCGGGGTGGCGCAGTCCGGTGGACAGCACATCCGTACGGCCGTTGCCGGTCGCCTCGCCGCGCACGGTCTCGCGGCCGTGCACCGTGACGGCCCGCAGCAGCACGCCGTAGTCCGGGCGTACGGCCCGGTCCGCGGCCACACTCACCGAGGCGCGCAACTCCTGCCCCGGCAGCACCTCCACGCGGTACCAGCGCTGCTGCCCGAACTCCTCGCGGTCGGTGTACAGACCGGACTGCAGCACGGGCGCCCGGTCGCACGAGTCGGCGCCCTCCGTGGCCACCGGGGTCACCACCGGCTCGGCCGCGCGGTCCACCAACTCGTTCACCCGGTCGGTGAGTTCGTCCTGGTGCTCGACCGAGGTGTAGGTCCCGCCGGTCGCCTCGGCGATGCAGCTGAGCTGCCGGCTCATCTTGACGTTCGGCACCAGGCCCAGGGTGTCGATGGTGAGGCCGATGCCCTTGGCCGCGATCTCCCGGGCCACCTCGCACGGGTCGAGCGGGGCGCAGGTGTCCTCGCCGTCGCTGATCAGCACGATGCGCTTGGAGCCGTCGCCGCCGTCGAGGTCGCCGGCCGCCTTCAGCAGCGCGGGGCCGATCGGCGTCCAGCCCGTCGGGACGAGCGTGGCCACCGCCGTCTTGGCCTCGGTGCGGTCCAGCGGGCCGACCGGGTAGAGCTGCGCGGTGTCCTTGCAGCCCTCCTTGCGGTCGTCGCCGGCGTAGTCGGCGCCGAGGGTCCGGATGCCGAGCCGAACCTCCTCCGGCGTCGCGTCCAGCACCTCGTTGAACGCCTGTTTCGCCGCCGCCATCCGGGACCGGCCGTCGATGTCCCGGGCCCGCATCGAGCCGCTCACATCGAGGACGAGGTTCACCTTGGGCGCGTCCTGGCCCGTGGGTTCACCGGCGGCCGCCCCGGCCGGGAAGGCGAGCCCGGCCGTCAGTGCGGCGAGCAGGGCGCAGACGCCTGCCACCGGCCGTTTTCTTCTGATCATCGGCGGATCCTATTGATCAGGGGTGCCGGGCTCCAAAACGGTCCGTCACATGGTCGCCTCGTGCAGCGGATTGGGGAGCTCCGCCCATTGGTCCCCGGCCGTCCGAGGTGACAGCCGCATCAGCGTCAGCGCCTTCGCGGGCAGCGGTGCGTCGACCAGCGCCGCCCGGTCCGGGGTGCGCGGCAGGTCCCGTCCGGCACTCTCCAGGGCCGCCCGCAGCACCGGTCCCGACCCCGCCGTCCCCGCCAGCGCGCCCGCGACCAGCGAGCCGAACAGCTTGCGCCGCAGGACGCGCTCGTCGTCCGTGACCATGCGCGCCGGCAGCTCGGGGAGCTCGATGCCGTGCCGGGCCAGCCGGGCCGGGCCGACCCGCAGATCGGCCAGGTCGCGGTAGACCAGCCGCACCGGATCACCGGCCGGCGACAGCACCACGAGCAGGTTCTGGCCGTGTGCCTCCAGGGCGACCCCCAGCTCCAGCAGCCGCATCCCGACCGTCAGGGCGAGCCGGGCGAACCGGCCCAGCCAGTCGGGGGAGCGGGGCAGCCCGGTCGTCGCCAGCGCCGCCACCGGGACCACCCGCTCCCCGTCCGCCGCGTACTCCTCGGGCGACTCGCGCAGCACCGCCGCCAGGTCGGGGGACCCGGCCGCGACCGCGCCGAGCGTGCGGGTGATGTGCAGCAGCCCGTCCGTCCGCGCCGCCACCGCCTCCCCGAAGTCCGACAGCACCGCCGACGCGGCGACCGAGCCCAGTGAGATGTCCCGCACCGAGGACGTCAGCCGGGCGCTCAGCGCCGTCTTGACATGCGGCCCGTCCGGCAGCGCGAGGGTGCGCAGCGCCATCAGCGGATGTGCGGCGAGCCGCTGTTCACCCTGCCGCTCGGCCCTGCGCTTCAGCACGTGCGCCGCCTGCCAGGGATGCACGGGTACCACCACCCGCCCCGCCTCCCGCAGCCAGTCCGGCCACACCCCCGTCACCAGGCACTCCGCGGCCGGCACCGGCACCAGCCCCAGCTCCACGACCGGCCGGTGCTCGGGCCCGTAGCCGAGCTGCTCGGCCACCGAGAAACCCGGCCGGGAACGGCAGTTGGGGTGGAACGGATGCCCGTCGACCACCCGCTGCTCCCACTCCCAGTCCCGCGCCGGCCACTCCTGCGGGTGCGCCTGCCCACCCGCCCGGGACAACGCCAACGACGCGACGCTGTGCCCGAGTTCCGCGGCGAAGACCGCCGAGTGCGGCACGGCGAGAGACGTCATCAGCCGCGCCGGATCGTCGTACGTCACCTCGTCCAGCCGTACGGCGGTGACGTACGCGCCGGTGGCATACGGATCCGCCCGCGGCCCGTGCAGCCGCCGCCCGTCCGCCAGCCGCAGGGTGAGTCCGTCACGGCGCCGGTCACGGCGGGCGATCCACGGCAGGGGTTCATGCGCCAGACCGCGCCACAGCCGGGTCAGCACGGCCGCGCGGGCGGCGGGCAGCCCGCCCGTGTACCGGGGCACGAGTCCGGGCCGTACGGCGCTCAGCTCGTCGGCGATCTCGGCCTCGGCGGTGGAGGGACGGTGCACGGGCGGACTCCTCGGGTGACGCGCAGGGTGGGACGTAGGGGCCGGACGCATCGGCTCGACGTATGGGCGGACGATGGCAGAGATACTGATCGTCCCCGCCCGGACAGACCGTAGGGAACCAGAACGCGTGGACCTCATGCCCCCGCCCGCAGCCGACGACGCGGCGAGCCGCACCGACCTCGCCGGGCGCGCCGACGCGTACGCGGCCGTGCCGCTGCTGAACTGCGTGCTGCGCGAGGTGGCCCGGCCCCTGCCCGGCCCGCAGCCCTCACCGGACGCCGACGGGCAGCGGACGTACCTCCTCCCCGGCGCGGACCGGCTGCTGCGGGTGCGCGGAACCCGGCGCCCCGCCGCGCCCGAGGTGTACACGGAGGGCGTCTGGCAGCGCGTCGGCCACACCGAGCTGGTGCGACTCGTCGCCGAGGAGCTGCGCCGGCACACCGGCCTGTCCAACCACGAACTGCCCGCCGAGATGATCGACAGCCGGGACACGGTGGCCGCGCTGCTCGCCGCCCGCGCCCGGGCCACCCCGCCCGACGACCCGTATCTGCGCTCCGAGCAGTCCCTGCTCACCGGACACACCCACCATCCCGCCCCCAAGGCGCGGGGCGGCGGCCCCGCGGCCGGCTGGCTGCCGTACGCGCCCGAGGCATACGCCCGTTTCCCGCTCACGCTGCTCGGGCTGCGCGAGGACGCGGTCGTCGAGGAGGGCGACACCGAGGCCCTCGACCGTCTGGGCACCGCCCCGCCCGGCTACCGTCTGCTGCCCGCCCACCCCTGGCAGCTGGACCTCGCGGCCCGGGACCTCGCCCCCGCCTTCGCCGACGGCCGGCTGATCCGGCTGGGCACGACCGCCTTCGAGGTGTGGCCGACGGCCGCGCTCCGCACCGTGTACGCGCCCGGACGCGATCTGTTCCTGAAGTTCAGCCTGGATGTGCGCATCACCAACGACATCCGACGGCTGTGGCGCCACGACCTGCTGACACTGCACGGGACCGACACGGCCGTGCGCTCGGCCTTCGCCGCGTTCGACGGACCGGCGGCGTGGCTGAGCGACCGGGGCCATCGCACCGCGGACTTCGCCTTCGAGCAGGTGGCCGTCGTCGTGCGCGACGGACTGCGCGGGCATCTGGCCTTCGGCGCGACCCCGTACCTGGCGGCCGCGCTGGCGGAGGGCTTCGACGGCAATCCGCTCGCCACCACCGCGCGTCCGGCCGCCTGGTGGCGGGCGTACCTGGCGCAGGTGGTGCCCCCGGCGCTGGCGGCCTTCGCCGGGCACGGCGTCGTCCTGGAGGCGCATCTGCAGAACACGCTGATCGCCGTCGACGCCGACGGCATGCCCGTGCAGGCCCTCTTCCGGGACGCCGAGGGGGTGAAACTCCTCCCGGACGCGACCCGCGCGACATCGCTGCCCCCGGTGTCCCGGGAGGCCGGCTGGGAGCGGCTGGTGTACTGCCTGGTCGTCAACCACCTCACCGAGATCGCCGCCGCCCTCGCCGAGCACCACCCCGGCCTCGACCCCTGGCCCGCCGTCCGCCACGAACTGGCCCGCCACGAGCTCCCCGAGGCCACCGCCCTGCTCACCGCGCCCACCCTCCCCGGCAAGACCAACCTCCTGTTGCGCTGGACCGGCGCGGACGGCGCGGACGCCCGCTACCGCCCGCTGCCCAATCCGCTGATCGCCGGGTGAACTCCGGTGTGCCGACGGTGGCTTCCGGCGGGGCCATGCCGTGCTCAGCGCCGTTCCGGCCGGCCGGTGTAGGCCTCGGCGAGATAGGTCGATCCCACGGTGGAGCCGGTCACCGCGGCCAGTTCGCCCTCTTGGCGCCGGACGTCGAACGGGGTGGCGTCCGGCAGCGTGTGCAGCAGGGTGGTCATCCAGGAGGAGAAGTGCTGCGCCTTCCACACCCGGCGCAGTGCCCGCTCGCTGTAGGTCCGCAGCGGGGCCGTGTCCCCGCCCGCCACCGCCCGCTCCAGTTCCTCCGCCAGCACCCGCACGTCCGCGAGGGCGAGGTTGAGGCCCTTGGCGCCGGTCGGCGGCACCGTGTGGGCGGCGTCCCCGGCGAGTACCAGCCGCCCGTGGTGCATCGGCTGCTGGACGAAGCTGCGGAACGGCAGCACGGTCCTGGAGACTCACCGTATGAGGCGTCATTCCCGGGAGGTCGTCGAGCACCTCGGCCCGGACGCCGGCGGGCGCGTGCGCGAGCAGCACGTCGAGAGCCCTGGGAAGTGCCGGCGCGCTGCTGGTCACCGGGCGCCCGGGCCCGCGGTAGTGCCTGCCATGGCCGAGATCCTTCCGCTCGGTGGAAGCGGGGACGAGCCCGCCGCACCCGGCCGACGGCCACGGTCCGCCGCGACGGGGCAGGCGGACGGCCGTGGCCGGCTGTCAGGCGTTGTGCCGGTGCACGGCCTGGGCCACCCTGGCGGGCTTGGCGCTGCCCTCCACTTCGACGGTGAGGGCCGGCCGCACCCGCACCCCGATTCCCTTGACCTCCTCGACCGAGTCCACCGTGCCGTGATGGACGTTCTCCCCGCCGGAGACGACCATGTCCTTGACGCGGTCGACGATGTACCGGGCGGCGGCGAGAGTAATCGCTCGCCGGTCATCACCCTCGGTCACTATGCTCACCTCATGCCGGGAGCCGGATCGCAGGGCCGAGGAAATCACGGGGCCGAAGAGGCGGATGGGTCGGGAGAATGCTGAGAGAAGTCGCCGCCACCCGCTATGTGGAGCCCCTGCACACCGGCGGCTCCGTCCCCGGCGTCGTCGAGGCCGACGACCTCGGCACGTACGTCGTGAAGTTCACCGGGTCCGCGCAGGGGCGCAAGGCGCTGGTCGCCGAGGTGATCGTGGGAGAGCTGGCCCGGGCCCTGGGGCTGCGTTTCCCCGAGCTGGTGCTGGTGCACTTCGACCCGGCGATCGCGGCCGACGAGCCCCACCAGGAGGTGCGGGAGCTGCACACCTCCAGCGCCGGGGTCAACCTCGGCATGGACTACCTCCCGGGCGCCAAGGACTTCACCCCGGAGGTGGCGCGGGCGTTCCCCCTCGATCCGCTGGAGGCCGGACGGATCGTCTGGCTCGACGCCCTGACGGTGAACGTGGACCGCACCGTCCACAGCTCCAACCTGGTGGTCTGGCCGACACTGGGCGTGGCACCGCCGCGGCTGTGGCTCATCGACCACGGGGCCGCGCTCGTCTTCCACCACCGCTGGGACGGCTCCGACCCCGCCAAGGTGTACGACTTCCGCCACCACGCCCTCGGCCACTACGGCCCCGACGTACGTGCGGCGGACGCCGAGCTGGCGCCGAAGGTGACGGAGGAACTGCTGCGGGAGATCGCGGCGGAGGTCCCCGACGACTGGCTGGCCGACGAACCGGGGTTCGCCACGCCCGACGCGGTCCGGGAGGCGTATGTGACGTACCTCCACGCGCGCGTGCGGGCCTCCCGGGCCTGGCTGCCCACCGACTTCCCGGGCGCGCGGGAGCTCGCCGAGGAGAACGCCCGGCGTGCGGCGAGGACGCGGCAGGGCCGCCCGGACTGGCTCAAGCGCGTCCCCGACCTGCACGGCAAGCCGGCGGCGGAACAGGACTGGTCGGTGCACCTGGGGTGACGGCCGTACGTACGTCTCCGAGGGGCCCCGGGCCGCTCGGAGACGTACCGTGCTCAGCCCTTCAGCCGCTCGTACGCCGGCAGGGTCAGGAAGTCCGCGTAGTCCTCGTCGAGGGAGACCTGCAGCAGCAGGTCGTGGGCCTGCTGCCAGGTGCCCGCCGCGAACGCCTCCTCGCCGATCTCGGCGCGGAGGTTCGCCAGTTCCTCGGCGGCGATCTTGCGGGCCAGCTCGGCGGTGACCCGCTCGCCGTTGTCGAGGACGACGCCCGCGTTGATCCACTGCCAGATCTGGGAGCGGGAGATCTCGGCGGTGGCCGCGTCCTCCATCAGGTTGAAGATGGCGACCGCGCCGAGTCCGCGCAGCCAGGCCTCGATGTAGCGGATGCCGACCTGCACGGCGTTGACCAGGCCCGCGTACGTCGGCTTGGCGTCCAGGGTGTCGATCGCGATCAGGTCGGCGGCGTGCACGTCGACGTCCTCGCGCAGCCGGTCCTTCTGGTGCGGCCGGTCGCCGAGCACCCGGTCGAAGGACTCCATGGCGATCGGGACCAGGTCGGGGTGGGCGACCCAGGAGCCGTCGAAGCCGTCGTTCGCCTCACGGTCCTTGTCGGCGCGGACCTTCTCGAAAGCCACCTTGTTGACCTCGGCGTCCCGGCGGGACGGGATGAACGCCGCCATGCCGCCGATCGCGTGCGCACCGCGCTTGTGGCAGGTGCGCACGAGGAGTTCGGTGTACGCGCGCATGAACGGGGCGGTCATCGTGACCGCGTTGCGGTCGGGCAGGACGAACTTCGCCCCGCCGTCACGGAAGTTCTTGACGATGGAGAACAGGTAGTCCCAGCGGCCGGCGTTCAGCCCGGAGGCGTGGTCGCGCAGCTCGTAGAGGATCTCCTCCATCTCGTACGCGGCCGTGATCGTCTCGATGAGGACGGTGGCGCGCACGGTGCCCTGGGGGACCCCCATGTACTCCTGCGCGAAGACGAACACCTCGTTCCACAGGCGGGCTTCCAGGTGGGATTCCGTCTTGGGGAGGTAGAAGTACGGGCCCTTGCCGAGCTCGATCAGCCGCTTGGCGTTGTGGAAGAAGTACAGGCCGAAGTCGACGAGCGCACCGGGCACCGGGGTGCCGTCCGGGTCGGTGAGGTGACGCTCGTTCAGGTGCCAGCCGCGCGGGCGCATGACGACCGTCGCCAGCTCCTCGTTGGGGCGCAGGGCGTAGGACTTGCCGGACCCAGGGTCGGTGAAGTCGATGTTCCGGGTGTAGGCGTCGATCAGGTTGAGCTGGCCGAGGACCACGTTCTCCCAGGTGGGCGCCGAGGCGTCCTCGAAGTCCGCGAGCCAGATCCTCGCTCCCGAGTTGAGGGCGTTGATGGTCATCTTGCGGTCGGTGGGGCCGGTGATCTCGACGCGGCGGTCCTCCAGGGCGGCCGGGGCCGGGGCCACCGTCCAGGAGTCGTCCGCGCGGACGGCGGCCGTCTCCTGGAGGAAGTCGAGGGTGGAGGTGCGGGCGATCTCGGCGCGGCGCTCCGCGCGGCGGGCGAGGAGTTCGTCACGCCGGGGCGTGAACCGCCGGTGCAGCGCGGCCACGAAGGCGAGTGCCGCCTCGGTGAGGACCTCCTCCTGCCGGGGCAGGGGCTCGGCGTCGACGATGGCCAGCGGGGACGGCGCTGGTGCGGACATCAGCTGTCACTTCCTTCGGCGTGCATGGCACCGGGTGCCGGTCGGCCCGGGTACGGCTCGGGACGCCTGTACGGAGGGCGGGCGCTTCTGGGCAGTGGATAGTAGTTTCCTCATAGTGGAAGTTCAATGTTTTGTTGATGTCGAGATTCTCCGGGCCGAGGGAAGGCGGCGCTCGGTGCCACCCCTCTCACCCGCCACCGGCGGCTCATTCGAGGTGCGCCAGATCGGCCTCGGTGTCGATGTCGTACGCCTCGGCCACGTCGCCGCACTCGACGAGCGTGACCCGCTCCGCGTGCTCCGTCAGATAGGCACGTGCCCCTCGGTCGCCGGTCGCAGTCGCGGCGATCCCGCTCCAGTGCGCGGAGCCGAACAGGACGGGATGGCCGCGTACGCCGTCGTAGGCGGCCGAGACCAGCGACCGCGGAGAGTCGTAGGCGCCGAGCACCCGGGCGATCGCCCGCGGTCCGATGCCCGGCTGGTCGACCAGGGAGACCAGTGCGGCCCGCGCGCCCGTGCCGGCCAGCGAGTCGAGCCCGGCCCGCAGGGAGGTGCCCATGCCCCGCTCCCAGGCGGGGTTGTCGACGAGGACGCAGTCCGGCAGCGAGGCGCGGGCACGCACCTCGTCCGCCCGCGCCCCGAGCACCACGTGCACGCGAGCGCAGCCGCCCGCGCGGAGCGCCTCCACCGCGTGTTCCACGAGGGGGCGCCCCCGGTGCGTGAGCAGCGCCTTGGGCCGGCCGCCGAGCCGCCGCCCGCCGCCCGCCGCGAGCAGCAGTCCCGTGACCGCCGCCGTGTCCCCGCCCGTCTGAGGTGTCGTCATACGTCCTGCATACAGCACCCGTGGCGTGCTGCCGGCGCGGCGCGGGGGACGGGTGCCCCGGGCCACGACGTCACGCTGTGAGACAAGTCGATGACGCAGCGGACTGGCGCAAACCCCCCGGGGTGGCGTTTACTGGCGCGCACCGGTCGGCGGGGTGCTGTGACCGGGCAGGGGAGCGCACGACGGCGTACCAGGGGGAGGACTGTGTTGCGGAGCGTGGAGCAGAGGCGTGTGCCCGGCAGTCAGGCGGATCCACGGATGAGGGAGCTGTCCGCCGCCGTGTCCCGGTTACGCCGCCAACTCGCCGCCCATCCCGCGGAGTTCCGGGACCGGAGCATCGCGGACGAGGAACTTGCCGCGCTGGCGGCACTGGCCGACACCGAAGACCCGGACATTTCCCGGCTGCGGCGCTCGCTGCTGCTGATCGCCGGTGCGATCGGCTCGGTGAGCGCGCTGGGCCAGGGCGTGCGGGAGCTGCGCGAGGCGGTGGACCTGTTCGGCCGGTCACCGCGCGGCTGACCCACGCCCCCGCGGACAGGGCCGTGGGTGGTCAGGTGGCCGGGGTGCTGCCCGAGGTGGTGAGCACCTCGGAGAGTTCCGCCGCGACCTGCTGGAGCACCGGCACGATCCGCTCCGTCGCCGTCTCCGTGACCCGGCCCGCGGGACCGGAGATCGAGATCGCGGCCGCCGTGGGGGAGTCCGGCACGGGCACCGCGAGGCAGCGGACGCCGATCTCCTGCTCGTTGTCGTCGATCGCGTAGCCCTGGCGGCGTACGTCCTCCAGTGCCGCGAGGAAGCCCTCCGGGGTCGTGATGGTCTTGTCCGTCGCGGCGGGCATGCCGGTACGGCCGAGCAGGGCCCGTACCTCCTCCGCCGGGAAACCGGCCAGCAGGGCCTTGCCCACGCCGGTGGAGTGCGGCAGGACGCGCCGCCCGACCTCGGTGAACATCCGCATGGAGTGCTTGGACGGCACCTGTGCCACGTACACGATCTCGTCCCCGTCGAGCAGCGCCATGTTGGCCGTCTCGCCGGTCTCCTCCACCAGACGCGCCAGGTACGGCCGGGCCCAGGTGCCCAGCAGCCGGGAGGCGGATTCGCCGAGCCGGATCAGCCGCGGGCCGAGCGCGTACCGGCGGTTGGGCTGCTGACGCACGTAGCCGCACGCCACGAGGGTGCGCATCAGCCGGTGGATGGTCGGCAGGGGCAGTCCGCTGCTCGCGGACAGCTCGCTCAGGCCGACCTCGCCGCCCGCGTCCGCCATCCGTTCGAGCAGATCGAAGGCGCGCTCGAGGGACTGCACGCCACCACTGGCGGCGGACCTGGCGGAGTCGGTGGTGCTGGCGCTGGACGTCGGCACGGCGCGTTCCTTTCGGGGCTGGCAGGAAGGGCAGAAGCCTACCCGGCAGCCGGTCGGCTGCCCGCTTGTGCAGAGCTGCGTTCTGCTTACCGAAAGCCTAATTCCGCCTTGTGGAATCGTCCAGGGGTGGCCCTCGGTGGGTCCGCGCGCGAAGCGGACCCTTGACGGGGTGGGGGCGGAGGTGAAGACTCCTTCAACAGAACGTTGAATTCTTCAGGGTGGAAGTCGGGAGTTCAGGAGGATCCGGGTGTCCGACGCCGAACTGGTGCTGCGCTCGACGCGCGTCATCACTCCCGAGGGAACGCGCTCCGCGTCCGTCACGGTCGCCGACGGCTCGATCACGGCCGTACTGCCGTACGACGCACCCGTCACCGAGGGCGCCCGCCTGGAGGACCTCGGCGACGACGTCCTGCTGCCCGGCCTGGTCGACACCCACGTGCACGTCAACGATCCCGGCCGCACCGAGTGGGAGGGCTTCTGGACCGCCACGCGGGCCGCCGCGGCCGGCGGCATCACCACGCTGATCGACATGCCGCTCAACTCCCTCCCGCCGACCACCACCGTCGACCACCTGCGCACCAAGCGGCGCGTCGCCGCCGACCAGGCCCACGTCGACGTCGGCTTCTGGGGCGGCGCCCTGCCGGACAACGTCAAGGACCTGCGCCCGCTCCACGAGGCCGGCGTCTTCGGCTTCAAGGCCTTCCTGTCGCCCTCCGGCGTGGACGAGTTCCCGCACCTCGACCGGGAGCGACTCGCCCGCTCCCTGGCGGAGATCGCCGCCTTCGACGGGCTGCTGATCGTGCACGCCGAGGACCCGCACCACCTCGCCGCCGCCCCGCAGCACGGCGGCCCCGCGTACGCCGACTTCCTCGCCTCCCGTCCGCGCGCCGCCGAGGACACCGCCATCGCGTTCCTCGTCGAGCAGGCGAAACGTCGGGGCGCGCGGGTGCACGTGCTGCACCTGTCGTCCAGCGACGCGCTGCCCGTGATCGCCGCGGCCAAGGCGGACGGCGTACGCCTCACCGTCGAGACCTGCCCCCACTACCTCACCCTCACCGCGGAGGAGGTCCCGGACGGCGCCAGCGAGTTCAAGTGCTGCCCGCCCATCCGCGAGGCCGCCAACCAGGACCTGCTGTGGCAGGCCCTGGCGGACGGCACCGTCGACTGCGTCGTCACCGACCACTCCCCGTCCACCGCCGACCTGAAGACGGACGACTTCGCCACCGCCTGGGGCGGCATCTCCGGCCTCCAGCTCAGCCTGCCGGCCGTCTGGACCGGGGCCCGCGCCCGCGGCCACGGCCTGGAGGACGTCGTGCGCTGGATGTCCACGCGAACGGCCGCGCTCGTCGGACTCGACGCCCGCAAGGGCGCCATCGCACCCGGATACGACGCGGACTTCGCCGTCCTCGCTCCCGACGAGACCTTCACCGTCGACCCGGCGGCCCTCCAGCACCGCAACCGCGTGACGGCGTACGCGGGCAGGACCCTGTACGGCGTCGTCAGGTCCACCTGGCTGCGCGGCCGGCGCATCGTCGCCGACGGCGCCTTCACCGAACCGAGGGGCCGACTGCTCACCCGCTCCCACTGACACCGACTCCCGAGAGGCAGGACCGGATCACCGTGACGGCGATCGAGAGCTTCACCGGCGACGCGCACCCCTACGGCGGTGGTGACCCGTACGCGGACTACCGCACCGCCGACTTCCCCTTCACCCACCACGCCGACCTCGCCGACCGCCGGCTCGGCGCCGGTGTCATCGCCGCCAACGACGAGTTCTTCGCACAGCGCGAGAACCTGCTGCTGCCCGGGCGCGCCGAGTTCGACCCCGAGCGGTTCGGGCACAAGGGCAAGATCATGGACGGCTGGGAGACCCGGCGCCGGCGCGGCACCTCCGCCGAGCACCCCTGGCCGACGACCGAGGACCACGACTGGGCGCTGATCCGGCTCGGCGCGCCCGGAGTCGTCCGCGGCATCGTCGTGGACACCGCGCACTTCCGCGGCAACTACCCGCAGGCCGTGTCCGTCGAGGCCACCTCGGTCGCGGGCTCTCCGTCCCCCGGGGAACTGCTCTCCCACGACGTGAAGTGGACGACGCTCGTCCCCCGCACCCCGGTGGGCGGCCACGCGGCGAACGGCTTCGCCGTCGTGGTCGAACAGCGCTTCACCCACCTGCGCCTCAAGCAGCACCCCGACGGCGGCATCGCCCGGCTGCGCGTGTACGGCGAGGTCGTCCCCGACCCGGCGTGGCTGGCGGCGCTCGGCACCTTCGACGTCGTCGCCCTGGAGAACGGCGGCCGGGTCGAGGACGCCTCGGACCTGTTCTACTCGCCGGCCGCCAACACCATTCGGCCCGGCCGGTCCCGCAAGATGGACGACGGCTGGGAGACCCGGCGCCGTCGCGACCGGGGCCACGACTGGATCCGCTACCGGCTGGTCGCCCAGGCGCGGATCAGCGCCCTGGAGATCGACACGGCCTACCTGAAGGGCAACAGCGCGGGCTGGGCGTCGGTTGCGGTGAAGGACGCCGACAGCGGCGACAACGGCGGCGGCGACTGGCGCGAGATCCTGCCCCGCACCCGCCTCCAGCCCGACACCAACCACCGCTTCGTCCTGCCGGAACCGGCGGTCGGCACGCACGCGCGCGTGGACATCTTCCCCGACGGCGGGATCTCCCGGCTGCGGCTGTTCGGCTCCCCGACCGAGCGGGGAGAGGCCGAACTCGCGGCCCGCCACCGGGAGTTGGCCGGCTGACATCCCCGGAAACCCTGGGCTGGCCGCGGTGCCCGCGCTGCCGTGGCGCCGGCGCCCCGCGCTCCCCCGGGCCCGGCGCGCGGGACAGCCGCCGTGCCCGGCGGACGCCCAGCGCGCCTGGTACGGCGTGGGTCACGCCGCGTGCCCGCCGTCCACGGCGAACTCCGCGCCGGTGATGTACGCGGACCGCGCCAGGTGGGCGATCGTGTCGGCGACCTCCTCGGCCGTGCCGAAACGGCCCAGCGCCGTCATCGCCGCCTGGCCGGGACCGTACGGCCCGTCCGCCGGGTTCATGTCCGTGTCGATCGGGCCCGGGTGGACGATGTTCGCCGTGATCCCGCGCTCGCCCAGCTCCCGCGCGAGGGCCTTGGTCAGCCCCACCAGCGCCGACTTGCTCATCGCGTAGAGCGTCCCGCCGGGACCGGGCACGCGCTGGGTCATACACGTGCCGACGGTGATGATCCGCCCTCCGCGCGGCAGGTGGGCGACGGCCGCCCGGGAGGTCAGGAAGACGCCGCGCACGTTCACCGCGAGCACCCGGTCGACGTCTTCGAGCGACAGGGTGTCCACCGGGCCGAGCACGCCGACGCCCGCGTTGTTCACCAGGACGTCCAGCCGGCCCAGTTCCCGCACGGCCGCCGTCACCGCCCCGGCCGCGTCCTCCGGAACGCCGGCGTCCGCGCGCAGGGCCACCGCGCGGCGCCCCAGCGCCTCCACGGCCCGGACGACGTCCTCGGCGGCCTCCTTGCCGTTCACATAGGTCACGGCCACGTCCGCGCCGTCCCGCGCGAGCCGCAGCGCCGTCGCCGCACCGATGCCG
This sequence comes from Streptomyces griseoloalbus, assembly GCA_014650015.1. Classification (GTDB taxonomy): domain Bacteria; phylum Actinomycetota; class Actinomycetes; order Streptomycetales; family Streptomycetaceae; genus Streptomyces; species Streptomyces griseoloalbus. Next base: position 36,191 of record BMUD01000009.1, on the reverse strand, counting down.
CGGCTCGCGCCGGTCACCAGAGCCGCCTTGCCGAGCAGGGTCTTCTCAGAGGTGTGTGCAGTCATGGGCCCATCTCAGCGCCCGAGTCCCCGGGGTGCTGGCGGCGAACGGACGTCGACCTGTCGTACGGCCGAGGAGTTGCGGGCCCCGCCGGGGTCTGAGCTGATGACGTCACACCCCCCGCTCACCGAAAGGCAGGAACCGTCATGGGCAAGCTGGTCGTCACCACCTTCGTCACCCTCGACGGCGTCTACCAGGCGCCCGGCGGCCCTCAGGAGGACACCAGGGACGGCTTCGGCCAGGGAGGCTGGAGCGTCCCGTACGTGGACGAGGACTTCGGCCGTTTCGTCGACGGGGTGTTCGCCCGCGTGGGCGCCTTCCTCCTCGGCCGCCGTACGTACGACATCTTCGCCGGGTACTGGCCGAAGATGACCGATCCCGCCGACCCGGTCGCCGGCAAGCTGAACGTCCTGCCGAAGTACGTCGTCTCCGGCACCCTCACCGACCCGGAATGGGCCGGCACCACGGTGATCGGCGGGGACCTCGCCAAGGAGGTCACCGCCCTCAAGGAGCGCACCGACGGCGAGCTCCAGGTGCACGGCAGCGGTGCCCTCGCCCAGTCCCTGTTCACGCTCGGACTCGTGGACACCCTGCACCTGCTGACCTACCCGGTCGTCCTGGGAGCGGGGCGCCGCCTGTTCGCGGAGGGGTCGCTGCCGACCGCCTTCCGGCACACCGGCGGGCACATCACCGCCGCAGGCGTGTCCGTCCAGAGCTACGACGTCGCGGGCAGCCCCGAGTACGGCACGTACGACCTCCCGGAGGACGCCTGACCACGGCGGCCGTACGCCCGGCGCCGCACCGCCCGCCGGGAGGCGTCCCGGAGACCGTACGGATCCGACGGCCGCCGCGACGCCTCCCGGCGGTGGCGTCCTACGGCCGTGCCTGGCCCCCGGGGAGACCGTAGGCGGTGCGCAGGTGGTCCAGATAGGTGCCGGCACCCGCATGCGTCCGGTCCTGTGCGCCGCCGCGGTGCAGGTCGAGCGAGCCGTCGGTGCGCAGGCGCACGGTGGTGGTGGCCGCGCGCGGTGTTCCCGTCGGTTCCTCCTCGGTGCCGGGGAGCGAGGCGGGGTCCAGGACGGGGACGTCGTCGGGGAACATCGCCCGGGCGGCGGAGGCGGTCGCGGCCGGCGGGTGACCGGTGCGGTTGGCGCTGCTGACGTAGAGGACCGGATGCTCCCGCACCACCGGGAGCAGGGGAGTCCAGCGCGCGCCGAACAGGAGGGTCCACCCGTCCTTGGCGGCCGGCTCCAGCCAGTCGGGCAGCGGGTGGTGTTCCCGCAGCGGAGCGAGCAGGGTCACCCGTTCCTCGGTGAGCAGACGCCGGGCCGCGGCGGCCAGATCCGGTCCGAGATCGAGCGCGTCGAAGACGGTGTCCGCGGTGCGGGAGTGGTGGACCCACAGGGCGACCGCCTGGTCGGCGGGCCGTGACTTGGCGAGGTTGACGGCGCGCGGGGCGGTGGCGGCGACGACGTACGTCAGGGGTGCGGGGTTGGGGAGCACCACTGCCCGCCGGCCGGACAGGGCCTGCCGGACGCGGCCGGCGTCGATGGTGGGGCTGCTGGTCATGCGGTGCCTCTCAGGAAGTGGCGACGAGGCCGTCGAGGAAACCGGCGAACTCGTCCTCGTCGACCAGGGCGCGGCCCTGCCGGTAGGCGCGGCTCTTGACCCACTGGGCCGCCGCCTTCGTCTGTTCCCGGTCCAGTTCCCGTCCGAGCCGCGCGGCGACCGCCGTGATCACTCGGGCGCTGGCCAGGTGGGTGAGCAGGATGCGGGGCTCGATGCCCAGCAGCTCGCGGGGGTCGTAGGGCTGGAACAGCTGCGGGTGGACGAAGGGGGTGCCGGTGGAGATGGTACCCACCCCGCTCCCGACGATCGGCGTGGTCACACTCAGAGGCACCTCCGTTTCCTGCGACACCATGCGGGCGATCTCGGGCAGCCGGGTCAGGTCGGGGGCGGTCCACCACGGCGTCGCGTGCTCACCCAGCAGCTCCTTGGCGCGGTCGGGCCGGTAGGCGAGCAGGAACAGCAACTGCTCGGTGGCGACCAGGCCGCTGCGCTCGGCGATGCCCAGCCACGAGCTGGACACCACGCGGATGCCGGACTGCACGGCCTGGAGCGTGTTGGCCAGGCCCAGCCCGAGGTCGTTGTGCAGGTGGGAGGCGAACACCACGTCCGGGCCCGCCTGGTCCAGTACGGCGGTGAACATCGCGCCGGCCTCGGCGGGGAGCTGGTCGCCGACGGTGTCGGCCAGGACCACGACTCCGGCACCGGCCTCGGTCATCTGCGCGGAGTAGGCGGCCATCAGGGCGTGGTCGGCGCGGGAGGCATCGGCCAGGCACACGTCGACGATCACCGAGTCGTCCGTGTCACGGGCCTCCCTGACCAGGTCCACGCCGGCCGCCAGCGCCTCGGCGGCGGGGCGGTGGGTCATCACCTGCGCCATCGCCTCCGAGGCGGGCACGATCACCATGATCCGGGCGTGCTCGGTGCCCTTGACCGAGGCCATGGCCTGCCGCACGTCCTGGGCCGTCCCCCGGCACACCGCTGACACGCTGACCGTGCCCTCGGCCTCGACGGCGACCTGCCGGACCGCCTCGAACTCCTCGGCGCACACCGCCGGGAACCCGGCGGCGAAGACCACGTGCCGGGGGCCGTCCTCGCCGAACATCTTCCCCTCCTCGCGTGCGAGGCGGACCCGGAAGTCGGGGGACATCAGGGTCTTGGCCTGGGCTCCGTCACGTGCGGACTCCTCCCAGATGACGACCCGGTCGGCCAGCGCGGATTCCCGCACCACGTCAACGCTCATTGTTCTTCTCCCTTTATCGGCGAGTTGCTCGCGCGGTTGTCGCGCCGACTCGCGGGTCATTCCGCCGGTGAACGTGAGAGATTCTCACTTCTTGGTCACGTGCTTCGGTACAGCCTTCCGGCGGGTGCGCGTCTCCATGAGAAGAAACGATTCTTCACTGGATCTGCATTTCCTTTAACCGTCGAGAAACGTGCGCTTCACTGGACTGTCATGGCAGGTGGAGCCGTTATCTCGTGGTCGGAGGCGGTCCGCCGGTGGAAGTAATTGGAGGATGCATTGATCGTGACTGTCCGTCAAGCCCCGTCCCAGATGCGGGATTTCCTCGAGGGGGATCTTTCCTGATGTCCGGATGGTGTGCCAGGGTGGGAATGCGGGCGGTCGTCAGCTCGTCCGCGACGTGCGGGCGGTTCCGGTATCCCGGAATGCGTTGGCGTGTCGACTCGGACATTCATGTCCGCAGTGGGTCACAAACCCTCACGCGGGCCGCGCCAGGGATGGTAATGACCGCCTGTTCCTCCATGACGATCCCCGCCGACACCGCCGAACACGGCGTGACGCCTATCCGTGGGCGTACGGGCCGTTCCCGGGCGTGCGGCGCATGCCGCTTCACGGAGGTGCAGGCCGTTCCCGGGCGGCCGGCACATCAGGTCCGGCGACGCGGCGGCCCGGCGGCGCGCCTCGTCCGCCGTGACACCCTCGCCCGCGGCGGGCTCGACGGCCGGCCGGACCGCGCGCCGGGGCAATGGCCGCTGCTGCTCCAAGTCCCCTGCCGTTCACCGGACCTGACGGGAATTTCCTCGTAGTTGTCATTGACATGCCAGCGTCTACGCGCGTCATCATGGGGTCATGCGATTCCCCCCACGCGCCGCTCGGACCGGCGCCGCAGCCGTACTCCTGTCCACCCTCCTCCTGGGCGGCGCGGTCTCCGCGACCACCGCCCACGCCGCCGGCCCGGTCGCCTCCGCCTCCGTCCTGGCGGTCGGCGACATCTGCTACACCGACCTGCCCCCCGAGGCGCACGACACGCTCGACCTGATCGAGCAGGGCGGCCCCTACCCGTTCGACCAGGACGGGACCGTCTTCCAGAACCGGGAGGGCCTGCTGCCCGGCCAGTCCAGCGGCTACTACCACGAGTACACGGTGATCACGCCCGGTTCCCCCACCCGTGGCGCGCGCCGCATCGTCACCGGTGAGGAGCACCAGGAGGACTACTACACCGCCGACCACTACGCCTCGTTCGACCTGGTCGACCACGGCTGCTGACCGCCCGGCCGGAGGTCCGGCCGGCGATCAGCCGGACCTCCGGCCCCGGCTCTCCGCGGCGGCGAACAGGGCGACGCCCAGCACGAGCAGGGCGATGCTCCCGTAGACCTCGTAGCCGTCGAGGAAATCGAACCGCCGCACGAGCCCCCCGTCCCAGTCGGAGAACTCGCTCACCATTCCCGCCACCCCCTGCACCACGGCGAGGAAACCCAGAACCCCCAGCAATTGCCTCATGCCACCGACTCTCGCCCCGCGGACCCCCCACCCACATCGGCCGCGGGGCGAGCCCTGTCCGACGGAAGGACACGATGCGCGCCGGCCGGCGCGCCGAAAGTCTGCGGTGCCGCGACTTCGGTCGACGATCCCGCCGGACCCGCGACGCCCACGGTGCCCCTTGCGTAGATTCGTCGACTGTGACTGGTGACAGGGCGGCGCAGTACGCCCAGGAGTTCACGGGGCCCCGATGGTTCTTCCCGTCCGCCCTCATCCACCAACTCGACCCCGACGAGGCCCGCTCCGGGCGCAGGCCCCGGCGCACCGCACGCGACTGGCTCGTCGACTTCTCCTGCTTCCTGCTGGCCGTCGGGGTGGGCCTGCTCGCCGCCGACGCGCTCACCGCCAACGCCCGCGTCCCCGCCTCGCTGGCCACCGCCGACCAGGTGCTCGGCGCGCTGTCCTGCGCCGCGGTCTGGCTGCGCCGGCGGTGGCCGCTCGGACTGGCCGCCGTGATGGCCCCGGTCGGCTCCGTCTCGGAGACCTCGGGCGGCGTGGCCATGATCGCCCTGTTCTCGCTCGCCGTGCACCGGCCCTTCCGGTACGTCGTCTGGGTGGGCGGCGCACAGGCGGCATTCGTCCCGCTCTACTTCTGGTGGCGCCCCGATCCGGATCTGCCGTATCTCGCCTCGGTCATCCTCTTGATGGCGATGACGGTCGCCGTCGTGGGCTGGGGCATGTTCGTACGGTCCAAGCGGCAGCTCATGCTGAGCCTCAGGGACCGGGCCCGGCGCGCCGAGACGGAGGCGAGGCTGCGGGCCGAGCAGGCGCAGCGGCTCGCGCGCGAGGCCATCGCGCGGGAGATGCACGATGTGCTCGCCCACCGGCTGACCCTGCTGAGCGTGCACGCGGGCGCCCTCGAGTTCCGGCCCGACGCCCCGCGCGAGGAGATCGCGCGGGCGGCCGGCGTCATCCGGGAGAGCGCGCACGAGGCGCTGCAGGACCTGCGGGAGATCATCGGCGTGCTGCGCGCCCGGGAGTCCGACGACTCGGGCCGGCCGCAGCCGACGCTCGCGGCGCTCGACACCCTGGTCGCCGAGTCCCGGCAGGCCGGCATGAAGGTCACCCTGGACCACCGTGTCAACGACGCCGCGGACGCCCCCGCCTCCGTCGGCCGCACCGCCTACCGGATCGCCCAGGAGGGCCTGACCAACGCCCGCAAGCACGCCCCCGGCACGGAGGTCACCGTGTCCGTCACCGGCGGCCCGGGGGAGGACCTCACCGTGACCGTGCGCAATCCCGCGCCGGGAGGGGACGTACCCGCCGTGCCCGGCGCCGGGCAGGGCCTGATCGGTCTCACCGAACGGGCGAACCTCGCGGGCGGCACCCTGAAGCACGGGCCCACCTCCGACGGCGGGTTCGAGGTACGGGCGCGGCTGCCGTGGGGCTGAACCGCGGCCCGCGCGGTGCGCCGAACTCCCCGGGACACGGCGCCGGTCCGGCGGATCGGGCGCTTCTTGTGTCCTGCCCCGTCCGGCCGTGATTACGTACCGCCCATGGCTGCGATCAGAGTGCTCCTCGTCGACGACGACCCGCTGGTGCGGGCCGGGTTGTCCTTCATGATGGGCGGCGCCGACGACATCGAGATCGTCGGTGAGGCGGGCGACGGCGGCGAGGTCGAGGAGCTCGTCGACCGCACCCGCCCGGACGTCGTCCTCATGGACATCCGGATGCCGACGGTCGACGGTCTCACCGCGACCGAGTCGCTGCGCGGGCGCGAGGACGCCCCGCAGGTCGTGGTGCTCACCACCTTCCACGCCGACGAGCAGGTGCTGCGGGCGCTGCGCGCGGGCGCCGCCGGGTTCGTCCTCAAGGACACCCCGCCCGCCGAGATCGTCGCCGCGGTGCGCCGGGTCGCGGCCGGCGATCCGGTGCTGTCGCCCACCGTCACCCGGCAGTTGATGGCCCACGCGGCCGGCACCGCCGCCGACACGCGGCGCACCCGCGCGCGAACGCGGGTCGGCGGCCTCAACGACCGCGAACGCGAGGTCGCCGTCGCGGTCGGCCGCGGTCTGGCCAACGCCGAGATCGCCGGGGAGCTCTACATGAGCGTGGCCACGGTCAAGACCCATGTCTCCCGGATCCTGGCCAAGCTCGACCTCAACAACCGGGTGCAGATCGCCCTGCTCGCCCACGACGCCGGCCTCCTGGAGGAGACCGACGGCCCTTGAGGATCCGGACGCCCGCGGGATGCGCCTGCGCCGGCTCCCGCGTCAGGTGAACGCCGCGGTCGCCCCGCTCGTGAGCTCCGCCGGCCGGACGGGTCTGCGTTCCCGGCGGGACAGCTCGCACGCCTCCGCGATCAGCAGGGCCTGAAGGGCCTCGCGTCCGTCGCAGGGGTTGGCCCGCTCGCCGCGCACCACCTCGACGAACGCGATCAGCTCGGCCTCGTACGCGGCCGCGAACCGCTCCAGGAACCCCGTCCACGGCCTGTCCGCGGCGGGCGGCCCGGTCGGCTCGGTGGACGCGATCGGCGTACGGTCGTCCAGGCCGACGACGATCTGGTCCCGCTCCCCGGCGAGCTCCATGCGTACGTCGTAGCCCGCGCCGTTCATCCGGGTCGCGGTGACGGTGGCGAGCGTGCCGTCGTCGAGGGTGAGGAGCGCCGCGCCCGTGTCGACGTCGCCCGCCTCGCGGAACACGGCGGGTCCGGCGTCGGACCCGGCGGCGTAGACGTCCACGACGTCCCGGCCGGTCACCCAGCGCAGGATGTCGAAGTCGTGGATCGAACTGTCCCGGTACAGGCCGCCGGACTGCGGCAGATACCCGGCCGGCGGCGGCTCCGGGTCACTGGTCATCGCCCGTACGGTGTGCAGCCGCCCGAGCCGTCCGGAGCGCACCGCCTCGCGCGCGCCCCTGTAGCCGGTGTCGAACCGGCGCTGGAAGCCCATCTGCAGCACTGTCCCGGCGGTCTCGACCTCCGTGATCGCCTGTAACGTGCCCGCGAGGTCCAGGGCGATGGGTTTCTCGCAGAACACCGGCAGCCCCGCGCGTGCCGCCCGGCCGATCAGATCGGCGTGGGCGGACGTGGCCGCCGTGATCACCACGGCGTCCACCCCCCAGGTGTAGATCTCGTCCACCCCGGGCGCCGCCGTCTCGCCGAGCCGGTGGGCGAGGGCCTGGGCCCGCGCCGGATCCACGTCCGTGAGGATCAGGGAGCCGACGTCGCGGTGCCTGCTGAGTGTGTGGGCGTGAATGGTGCCGATACGGCCCGTACCGATGACCCCGATGCGCATGGAAACAAAGTGGGCCCGGCGCCGCTCCCTGTCAATTCGTATGTCCGGACAACCGGACTACACGACTTCCCGTCAACAGCGCACGGGGCTACGCTCGGGCCGTGCCGAAACCAGAAGTGGACCCGACCGTGCAGCTGGAGCTGAGCGTGGACCGCGGCTCCCCCGTGCCGTTGTACTTCCAGCTGTCCCAGCAGCTGGAGTCCGCCATCGAGCGCGGCGTGCTGACCCCCGGCACCCTGCTCGGCAACGAGATCGAGCTCGCCGCGCGGCTCGGCCTGTCCCGTCCGACCGTCCGCCAGGCCATCCAGTCCCTCGTCGACAAGGGTCTGCTGGTACGCCGCCGCGGGGTCGGCACCCAGGTGGTGCACAGCCAGGTCAAGCGCCCGCTGGAACTCAGCAGCCTCTACGACGACCTGGAGGCGGCCGGGCAGCGACCCGCCACCAAGGTGCTGGTCAACACCGTCGTCGCCGTGTCCGCCGAGGTCGCGGCCGCGCTCGGCGTGGCCGAGGACAGCGAGGTGCACCGGCTCGAACGGCTGCGGTTCACACACGGGGAACCGATGGCGCACCTCTGCAACTACCTGCCGCCCGGCCTCCTCGACCTGGACACCGGGCAACTGGAGGCCACCGGTCTGTACCGGCTGATGCGGGCCGCCGGGATCACCCTGCACAGCGCCCGCCAGACCATCGGCGCACGGTCCGCCACCGCCACCGAGGCCGAGCGGCTCGGCGAGCAGACGGGCGCCCCGCTGCTCACCATGCAGCGCGTGACCTTCGACGACACCGGGCGCGCGGTGGAGTTCGGCACGCACACCTACCGGCCCTCGCGCTACTCCTTCGAGTTCCAGCTGCTCGTACGGTCCTGAGCACCGCGGCGCCCGCCGCGCACCCGCACTCCGCTTCGTCGCATTGTCCGGACAATGTGACCGGCTTGTGGTCCCCCGCGCGGGGACGCCCGGTGTCCGTGTCCGGAAGGGGGCGTTTGGGGCTGCTGTGGTCATCAGCCCCTTGCGCACGCAACCAGCGGGGGCGTTCACCCCCGCCCTTCCCTGGGCCGCCGCGGCCGAACGGGCGTCCTCCGCCCGTTGGCCGAGGCCGCCGTGAACGACACCATCCGCTTCCTGTACTCCCCGACGGCGAGGCCCAGCAGCGGGCGCAGCTCGTGGACGCGGCCGTCGACAAGAAGGCGGACGGCACCGGGACCGCATCACCTGGGACGAGCCGGCAAGGCGGACGGCCGGCGGAGACGAGCTGAACGGCCTGCGCCACTGTCCGGGGCGCGGGGAACTGCGCGACCGGCCCCGACGCACCCGCACCCGGCCATGATCCGCACCACGCACCCGGGATCTGTTCGGCACCCGGCGGAGCCGTGCGGCACAATCGCACACGATGAGCACCTACCGCGACTTCACCGCCCCCATCGGCTCCCGCCGTGCCCCGGTCCTGAGAACCGTCGGCACCAGGGAGCGCCGCTCCCACCTGACGGCGCCCCGTGTCCCGACGGTCGGCATCGACATCGGCGGCACCAAGGTGATGGCGGGCGTCGTCGACGCCGACGGCAACATCCTGGAGCGGCTCCGCACGGAGACCCCGGACAAGTCCAAGAGCCCGAAGGTCGTCGAGGACACCATCGTCGAACTGGTGCTGGACCTGTCCGACCGGCACGACGTGCACGCGGTCGGCATCGGCGCGGCCGGCTGGGTCGACGCCGACCGCAACCGCGTGCTGTTCGCCCCCCACCTGTCCTGGCGCAACGAGCCGCTGCGCGACCGCCTCGCCGGCCGCCTCGCCGTCCCCGTCCTGGTCGACAACGACGCCAACGCCGCCGCCTGGGCGGAGTGGCGCTTCGGCGCCGGGCGCGGCGAGGACCACCTCGTCATGATCACCCTGGGCACCGGCATCGGCGGCGCGATCCTGGAGGACGGGCAGGTCAAGCGCGGCAAGTACGGCGTCGCCGGTGAGTTCGGCCATATGCAGGTCGTCCCCGGCGGCCACCGCTGCCCCTGCGGCAACCGCGGCTGCTGGGAGCAGTACAGCTCCGGCAACGCGCTGGTCCGCGAGGCGCGCGAGCTGGCCGCGGCCGACTCGCCGGTCGCCTACGGGATCATCGAGCACGTCAAGGGAAACATCGCCGACATCAGTGGCCCGATGATCACCGAGCTGGCCCGCGAGGGCGACGCGATGTGCATCGAACTGCTCCAGGACATCGGCCAGTGGCTCGGCGTGGGCATCGCCAACCTCGCCGCCGCCCTCGACCCCTCCTGCTTCGTCATCGGCGGCGGCGTCTCCGCCGCCGACGACCTGCTGATCGGCCCCGCGCGGGACGCCTTCAAGCGCCAGCTCACCGGCCGCGGCTACCGCCCCGAGGCCCACATCGTCCGCGCTCAGCTCGGCCCCGAGGCCGGCATGGTCGGCGCCGCCGACCTCGCCCGCCTGGTCGCCCGCCGCTTCCGCCGCGCCAAGCGCCGCCGGGTCGAGCGGTACGAGCGCTACGAGCGGTACTCGGAGGCCCGGCGTACCACCCAGGAGTCGCTGTGACCGGCGAGTTTCCCCAGCAGGCAGGTTTCCCGGGCGAGCCCCGCCCGGCCGAGGACCGGCGGCACATGATCCGCCGCAGGTCGCTCACCCTGCTGATCATCGTGCTGCTCATCGGCATCCCGGCCGGCTATCTGGTGATCTCCGCGAACCAGAGCAGGGCCAGCGGCAAGGACAAGGAGGCGAAGTACTCCGCGACCGGGCTGACCTACGGCTGGCCGTCGAAGCTCCAGCGCCGCCTCTACCAGGTGCCCGTCCCGCACCCCGCCTGGTGGGTGGCCACCTACGAGACCAACAACTGGAAGACCAGCCGCCTGTACGTCGAGTTCGAGACCACCGACGCGGGCCTGAGCGCCTTCCTCACCAGCATGGGCGTGCAGCAGAACGATCTGAAGCGGGACGACATCACCATCGGCGAGCGCGACCGGAACGTCACCGGCTGGACCTTCGACGGCCCCGGCACCTGGTCGGGACTCGTCCACGAGCAGAAGAGGCCGGCGCCCACGCACGACATCGTCGTCCACCACAACAAGCCGGGCTACCCGAGGGTGTACCTCGTCTCCCGTACCGTGCCCTGATCCCGCACACCGATCCGCACCGGCCGCCGGGGCCGATTGTCAGACCCCGCCCGTAGAGTCGAAGACGGCTGATCCGGCACGCGGGCGGGAGGTGACCAGACGTATGAGCGAGCGGACCGTGACGGCCGGGCGGGACACGACCGGACCCGGCGGCACGGGCGGGGCGGACATCCCCGTCCGGCTCGCCGCCGTCTTCCTGCCCGCGTCCCTCCCGCGCGAGGGACGGATCGCCTTCTACGACCCCGAGGGCGCCCCCGGTGGGGAAGGCGGCCTCGGACCGCTCGACGCCGGATCCGCGCCCGACGGGGCGGCCATGCCCGAGCGCGACATGACGGCCGCATCCGAGCCCGACGGTCCGGCCGGACCCACGGTCGACGGGGCCGCCGGACCCGAGTCCGCGCGACGCACCGGACTCACCGTCGTCCGGCCGCACGGCGCCGGAGTGCGCCGGCGGACCACCCCCGCCCTGTCCCTCCCCGTCGACGAGGCACTGCCGCTGCTGGTCCGCGCCCGGCACGACCCCGCGGCCCACCCCGCCACCGCCTGCTGGGGCGCCGCCGCCCTGCACGCACTGCGGCTCACGGCCCGCGGCCGGCTGCTGCCCGGCCTGACCGCCACCGGCCACGACGCGTGGCGCGCCGGCCCGCTCGACCCGGACGACGTGGCCCACCTGCGCGCGGTGGCCGCCGCCCTGCCCTACGAGGGTTACGCCGTCCCGCTGCCCGGCCCAGGGCCCATCCGGCTGCCCCGGCCGGAAGCGCTGGTCCGCGCCTTCCTGGACGCGGTCGCCGACACCCTGCCCCGCACCCCGGCCGCGCCGTACGCCTCGGGACTGCCGTTCGCCGCGCGGAAGCCCCAGCGGCTGCCCCACGCCCACGACTGGGCCGCCGAGGTCGCCGCCGGCATGGACGCCGGGGTACGGATCTCGCTCCGCCTCGACCTGTCGGCGTACGACCTCTTCGACGCCGGCGAGGGAGCCGGCGGGGACGGGAGCGGCGCGCGCGGCGCGGGTGCCGCGATCGTGCAGGTGCACAGTCTCGCCGACCCGACCCTGGTGGCCGACGCGGCGGCCCTGTGGGCGGGCGAGGCGGACAGCGCCTTCGGCCCCCGCGCGCGGGTGGACGCCGCCCTCGCCGTCCGCCGCGCGGCCCGTGTCTGGCCACCCCTGGACCGGCTCTCCGACCAGGACGTGCCCGACGTGCTGGCCCTGTCCGAGGACGAGCTGAACGATCTGCTCGGCGTGGCGGCCACCCGGCTCGCCGCGGCCGGGGTCGCCGTGCACTGGCCCCGGGACCTCGCGCAGGACCTGACCGCCACGGCGGTGGCCCGCCCCGCCCCCGGCTCCGCGACCGACGGCACCGGCTTCTTCGAGAGCGAGGACCTGCTGCGGTTCGGCTGGCAGCTCGCCCTCGGCGGCGATCCGCTCACCGAGGCGGAGATGGACGCGCTGGCCGAGGCCCACCGTCCGGTCGTCCGGCTGCGCGACCAGTGGGTGCTGGTCGACCCGGCCCTCGTCGCCAAGGCCCGCAAACGGGACCTGGGGCTGCTCGACCCGGTCGACGCGCTGTCCGTCGCCCTCACCGGCAGCACGGAGATCGACGGCGAGACGGTCGAGGTGGTCCCGGCCGGAGCCCTCGCCGCCCTCCACGCCCGCCTGACCGCCGGCGTCCTGCCCGCCGAACCGCCGCCCGGCCTCGACGCCACCCTGCGCGACTACCAACTCAGGGGTCTGGCCTGGCTCGACCTCATGACCTCCCTCGGCCTCGGCGGCTGCCTCGCGGACGACATGGGCCTCGGCAAGACGATCACCCTCATCGCGCTGCATCTCAAACGGGCCCGCACCGAACCGACCCTGGTGGTCTGCCCGGCCTCCCTGCTCGGCAACTGGCAGCGGGAGATCACCCGGTTCGCCCCCGGCGTCCCCGTCCGCCGCTTCCACGGCCCCGACCGCAGCCTGGACGATCTGACCGGCGGCTTCGTCCTCACCACCTACGGCACCATGCGCTCCGCCGCGCCGGCCCTGGCCGGGCACGCCTGGGGCATGGTCGTCGCCGACGAGGCACAGCACGTCAAGAACCCCCACTCCGCGACGGCGAAGGCCCTGCGCACGATCCCGGCCCCCGCGCGGGTGGCGCTGACCGGCACCCCCGTGGAGAACAACCTCTCCGAGCTGTGGGCCCTCCTGGACTGGACGACCCCGGGACTCCTCGGCCCCCTGAAGTCGTTCCGCGCCCGGCACGCGCGCGCGGTGGAGACCGGCGAGGACGAGGAGGCGGCCCGGCGCCTCGCCCGACTGGTGCGCCCCTTCCTGCTGCGGCGCAAGAAGTCCGATCCCGGCATCGTCCCCGAACTGCCTCCCAAGACCGAGACGGACCATCCCGTACCGCTCACCCGCGAACAGGCCGCGCTGTACGAGGCGGTGGTGCGCGAGTCGATGACGGCCATCGAGACCGCGCAGGGCATGGGCCGCCGCGGCCTGGTGCTGAAACTGCTGACCTCGCTGAAGCAGATCTGCAACCACCCGGCGCTGTACCTGAAGGAGGAACACACGCGGGCCGGCGGCGACCGGCTCGCCGCCCGCTCCGGGAAACTCGCCCTGCTGGACGAGCTGCTGGACACCCTCCTCGCCGAGGACGGCTCGGCCCTCGTGTTCACCCAGTACGTCGGGATGGCCCGCCTGATCACCACGCATCTCGCCGAGCGCGCGGTCCCGGTCGACCTCCTCCACGGCGGTACGCCGGTGCCGGAGCGGGAGCGCATGGTGGACCGCTTCCAAGCCGGGGCGACCCCGGTGCTCGTGCTGTCCCTGAAGGCCGCAGGCACCGGCCTCAACCTCACCCGCGCGGGCCACGTCGTCCACTTCGACCGGTGGTGGAACCCCGCGGTCGAGGAACAGGCCACCGACCGTGCCTACCGCATCGGCCAGACCCAGCCCGTCCAGGTCCACCGCCTCGTCACCGAGGGCACGGTCGAGGACCGTATCGCCGAGATGCTGGCGACCAAGCGCGCCCTCGCCGACGCGATCCTCGGCTCCGGCGAGTCGGCCCTCACGGAACTGTCCGACCGCGACCTGTCCGACCTGGTGTCCCTGCGGAGGCCGGCATGACCCCCCGCCCGTCGGACGAGGCCCGCGAGGCCCTGCGCGCGGCACGCGCCCGGGCGACCCGCGACCCGGCTCTCCCCGGCACCCCGGATCAGCCGCCCACCACCGCGCCGTCCACCGAGTCGTCGACCGCGCCGGAGCACCGCCCGGGTGACGTGGCCCGCGAGGCCCTGCGTCGCGCGGTGCGGGCCCGGCGCGCCTCGGAACCGGCGACCGGTACCGCTGCCTCCTTCAGCAGCGACCCCGACGGCACGGACCGGATCGCCCCGCAGGACGCGACGTCCGAGGCGGCCGAGGTGCGCCTCGACGACGCGCTGTCCGGCGAGGGGACGTCCGGCGAGGTGGCACCCGATGAGGTGACATCCGGCGGGGTGCGGTCCGGCGGGAGGGCATGGGGTGAAGTGGCGGGCGGAGGCGTCGTGTCCGGCGAGGTGGCACCCGATGAGGTGACGTCCGGCGGGGCGCTGTCCGGCGGGCGGGCTTGGGGCGAAGAGGCGGGCGGAGGCGTCGCGTCCGGCGACGTCACGGTCGGTGAAGTGGCGTCCGGCGGGGCGCGGTCCGGCGGGCGGGCGGCGGACGAAGGGGCAGGCGCTGACGTCGCGTCCGGCGAGGCGGCGTCGGACGCGGCGACAGGGGGAGGCGCGGCGTCCGGTGAGCCGGTGCCTGACGGCACGGCGGGCGCAGGCCGGGCAGGTGACGAGGTGCCGTCCGCCGGCAGAGCGGGTGACGGCGCGGAGTCGGAGGACGGCCGGGCCGACGCGGCGACAGCCGGCCCGGTGTCCTCCGGTCCCGGGGCGGTCACGGGGCCGGGCGACGCGGCCCGCCCGGCCCGGCGTCCCGGGGACATCGCGCGGGACGCTCTGCGGTCCGCCCGCCAGGAGGCGCTGCGCGCCCGCGAGGAGGCCGACGACCGGCACGGGCGGGCCGGAACACCGCGACGGCGCGCACCCTCGCCCGCCCCTCGCGTCCCGCGCACCACGCGCGGCGACCGTGCCGCCGACGACCGTGCGCGTGAGGTACGCGCGGCGCTCGCCGACGCCTTCCACATGCCCGCCCCGACGGACGCCCCACAGCGGGAGCCCGTCCCCGACGCCCGCACCCACCCCGAGACCTCAGCCACCGCCACGCCCCACGCTCCCCCCGCCCCGGCCCCGTCGGCCCCACCCGGTCCCGCGCGGGACACCGCCCCCACCCCCGCGTCGCCGCCGACGACGCCCGACGCCCCCCACGCCACGCCGCGTTCCATGGCCGCCCCCGCCCGGGACGGCGACCTCCGCCGCACCTTCCCCGCGTTCCCGCCCCGCGCCTCGGACGGCGAGGGCCTCACCGAGACCTGGTGGGGCCATGCGTGGGTCACCGCGCTGGAGGACGGCGCTCTGGACGCCGCGCGCCTGGCACGTGGGCGCGGATATGCCGAGCAGGGTCACGTCGACGCCATCACCGTGACGCCCGGCCTCGTCCTCGCCTATGTGCGGGGCAGCCGCCCGCGGCCGTACCGCGTGCAGGTGCGGCTGCGGACGTTCGGGGACGCCGAATGGGAGAGGTTCCTGGACGCCGCCGCCGAGCGGCCCGGCCACATCGCGGCACTGCTGGACAAGGAGATGCCCCAGTCACTCGCCGACTGCGGAGTCCCGCTGCTGCCCGGCCCCGGCGACCTCGCCCCGCGGTGCAGCTGCCCCGATTCCGGCCACCCCTGCAAGCACGCCGCGGCCCTGTGCTACCAGACGGCCCGGCTCCTCGACGCCGACCCGTTCGTGCTGCTCCTGCTGCGCGGACGCGGCGAGCGCGAGGTGATCGACGCGCTGTCCCGGCTCAGTGCCGCCCGCGCGGCCCGCGCCGCCCAGGGAAAGGAACCGGAGCCTCTGCCCGGCGTACGGGCCGCGGAGGCCCTCGCCCGCCGCGACCGCGGGCTTCCCCCGCTCCCGGCCCCGTTGCCCCCGCCGCCGCACCCCGAGCAGCCACCCGTGTACCCCGCGTCCCCGGGTGGGCCGGACCCGTTCGCGCTGGACCAGCTGGCCACCGACGCCGCCGCCCGCGCGCACGCCCTGCTCACCACCGGCCGCGACCCCGTCCGCCGGCTCACCCTGTGGCACGACGCGGTGCGTCTCGCCGCCGCCCGCCCCGGCTCGGGCCTGACCGCGGCCACGCGCGCCCTGTACTCCTCGCTCGCCACCGCCACCGGCCGTACCCCCGCGGAGCTGGCGCGCGCGGTCGCCGCCTGGCGCCAGGGCGGACGGACGGGCCTCGCCGTCCTCGAGGAGCCGTGGGACCCGCCGGCCGGCCGCTTCGACCGCGCCCGCCCCCTCCTCCTCGCCGCAGACCTCCCCGCCTTCCGCCCCTGGCGCAACCGCCTCACCCACCCCCGGGGCCATGTCCAGCTCCGCCTCGGCCGCGACAACCTGTGGTACGCCTACGAGTCCGAGCCGGGCCACGACGACTGGTGGCCCCGTGGCACCCCCGACCCGGACCCGGTGGGCGCCCTGACCGGTCTGGACACACCGGGCGACCTGTGAGGGCCGGCGGTGAGGACCAGGTGAGAGTCCGCCGGACCGTGTCGCCGGAGCCGGGCGCGCGGCTGCGGGCCATGATCACCACGTTGCCGGAGGCGGCGGTCGCCGACCTGCCCCGTGGTGCCGCCGAGGCGCTTGCCCGCTGCGTCGCGCAGATGATGGTGCGACCGGTGCGCTGGCCCCGTCCTGATCGCGGACGACCAGCCGCCGCGTACGGGCGCGGCCATCACACGCCGAATACCGCCGCGCCGCCGAATCGGCGAAGCCGACGGCAGCAGCGTGAGATCAGGGCGCCCGTCCGCGTCGGCGGGCACCGCGCGCACGGTTTCTGTGTGCGGCGTGATCGTTTCCTATGGTGACCCGGTGTGCGGGCGTGTAGCGTCTGCGTCAGCTGTCGTGGTTCGGAGCTCACCCTCGCCCGCGCCTTTGGTGTGGGCGTTTTGCTGTGCTGTGCCGCAGGGACCAGGGCGATCACCTCCGCCTGCCACATGGAGTGGGAGGCGTTCATCGACCGGAAGGCATTGACATGGCAACGGGAACTGTGAAGTGGTTCAACGCGGAAAAGGGCTTCGGCTTCATCGCCCAGGACGGCGGCGGCCCGGATGTCTTCGCGCACTACTCCGCGATCAACTCCTCGGGCTTCCGTGAGCTCCAGGAGGGCCAGATCGTGACGTTCGACGTCACCCAGGGCCAGAAGGGCCCGCAGGCCGAGAACATCACCCCGGCCTGACCTCGCAGCCCCGCCCGGAGGAGCGCGCACACTGCCCGGTGACCGCCTCCGCCCGTGCGGGTTCTGCCGCCCACCCGAACGAGAGCGCCTGCTCTCGCGCCGGGCGTGCACGGGATCAGGGGCCGCGCAGCAATACTGCGCGGCCCCTGATCTGTTGCGGCGCGGGGCCGGTGCGCCCGCGACCCGGAACTTCCTGACCTCAGTCGCTTCGAGCGTGATCGGGTTCGGGTGCTGCAAGCTCCGCGCGTCTGTTCGCGGAGCTTGCAGCAGCAGACGGCCGGGCGCCCGTCCAGACGTCGAGGAAGACTCGCCGTCCACGTGTTCCCGATGACGTCGCACGTGGAGTGCGTGGCTGTTCTTGAGCCTGCTGAAAAAGGGTCCTGACCTGCGGGTTCACATCGCAGGCGGCTGTCCACTGGTGGACATGGGGGTTCCTTCTCGAAGGACGGGTGGTCGGATCAGGTGCAGGCGAACGGCGCCCAGTCGGTCACCTCGAAGCCGGAACCCCGGCGGCGCATCGCGAAGGCACCGTGTCCGGGCAGGTGCGCCGGGAGCACGAGGGCGTTGTTGTCCGCGGCGTGCGCGAACATGCGCGCACGGCTGGCGCGAGCACCCTCCTCGTCCTCTTCGAAGCAGCTGTTGATGTGCGGCTCGTGCACCTGGATCGCGCCGTGCAGGAGGTCGCCGGCGAAGATCGCGCGGTCGGCCCCGGACTCCAGGTGGATGATCGAGGCGCCGGGGGTGTGGCCGGGTGCCAGCTCGAGGGCGGCGTTCGCCTCGTGGACCTCGCAGGGGCCGCTGCCGGACGGCCTCGGCGGGGTAGCCGCCCTCGCCTATCTGGAACAGGGCCGGTGGGCCCGTGCGCAGACAGCCTGCGCCGAACTCGCGGCCGTCGCGTCGTCGGCCGGTCTCGATCATGCCGCGGCCTGTGCCGCCGCGACGGAGGCGCTGCTGTGCGCGCTGCGCGGTGACGTGGCCGGGGCCCACGCCCGGGCGCGGTACGCCCTGTCGCTCGTCGACCCGAGGGAGAGCCGTTCCGTCCTCGCTCTCGCCCACCGCGCGCTGGGCACCGCCGCCACCGTGGAAGGCGATCACGAGACCGCCCACCAGCACTACCGCGTGCTCTTCGACCACCGGGGCAACCCCACGCACTACCACCCGCACCTCGGATCCCTCGTGTCGTGATGCCTTCCGATGACTCGTCATGTGTCGTGCGCTGCCACCCCGGCCACCTCGGGTGGCTGCTGGCTTCCGTGCCCGGCCCCGCTGTTCGCGGGGCCGCGAGGGAACCGGGGGCCGCGCTGCCGGGCTGTGGCTCAGGCGTCGATGATGACGGGGATGATGAGGGGCTTGCGGCGGTGGGTGCGGAACGCCCAGTTCGCCACGGCGCGGGCGAGGAGCTGTTCCAGCTGGCGCGCGTCCCCGACGCCTTCCTCGGCCGCGGTGGCCAGGGTCTTCTCGATGACGGGAACGACCGGCTCGAAGGTGGCGTCGTCGTGGACGAAGCCGCGGGCCAGGAAGTCGGGGGCCTCGGCGAGGGCGCCGGTGTCCGCGTCGACGATCGCCACCACCGTGACGACGCCTTCCTCCGCGAGGGTGAGGCGGTCCTTGAGGGACGCTTCGGTGGCGCCGCCGACTTCCATGCCGTCCACGTAGACGTTGCCGGCGGGGACCTTACCGGTGATGGACGCGCGCCCGTCGACGAGGTCGACGACGACGCCGTCCTCGGCGATGACGACACGCTCGGGGTCGACGCCGGTGCGGATGGCGAGGTCGGCGTTGGCCCGTAGGTGGCGCCATTCGCCGTGGACGGGCATGACGTTGCGGGGTTTGACGATGTTGTAGCAGTAGACGAGTTCGCCGGCGCTGGCGTGCCCGGAGACGTGCACCTTGGCGTTGCCCTTGTGGACCACGTGGGCGCCCCAGCGGGTGAGCCCGTTGATCACCCGGTAGATGGCGTTCTCGTTGCCGGGGATGAGGGAACTGGCGAGCAGGACGGTGTCGCCCTTGCCGATGCGGATCATGTGGTCGCGGTTGGCCATCCGTGACAGCGCGGCCATCGGTTCGCCCTGGGAGCCGGTGCACACCAGAGTGACCTTGTGGTCCGGGAGCTTCTCCAGCTCCTTCGTGCTCACGACCAGACCGGACGGGACCTTCAGATAGCCCAGGTCACGGGCGATGCCCATGTTGCGGACCATCGACCGGCCGACGAAGGCGACCTTGCGGCCGTGTTGGTGGGCGGCGTCCAGGACCTGCTGGATGCGGTGCACATGGCTGGCGAAGCTGGAGACGATGACTCGGCGCGGTGCGGTGCGCATCACCTGCTCGATCGCCGGGTTCAGCTCACGCTCGGAGGTGGTGAAGCCGGGTACTTCGGCGTTGGTGGAGTCGGTGAGGAACAGGTCCACGCCCTCCTCGCCGAGGCGGGCGAAGGCACGCAGATCGGTGATGCGGTCGTCGAGGGGGAACTGGTCCATCTTGAAGTCGCCGGTGTGCAGCACCATCCCGGCGCCGGTGCGGATCGCGACCGCGAGACTGTCCGGGATGGAGTGGTTGACCGCCACGAACTCGCAGTCGAACGGCCCGAAGCTGCGCCGGTCGTCCTCCCGCACCCGCACCGTGCGCGGCCGGATGCCGTGTTCCTTGAGCTTGGCCTCCAGGAACGCCAGGGTCAGCTTGGAGCCGACGACGGGAATGTCGGACCGCTCCCGCAGCAGGTACGGCACACCGCCGATGTGATCCTCGTGCCCGTGGGTGAGCACCACGGCCACGATGTCGTCCAGCCGGTCCCGGATCGAGGTGAAGTCCGGCAGGATCACATCCACGCCGGGCTGGGTCTCCTCGGGGAACAGCACGCCGCAGTCGACGATGAGCAGTTTGCCGGCGTGCTCGAAGACGGTCATGTTGCGGCCGATCTCACCCAGGCCGCCCAGGGGGATGACCCGCAGCCCTCCTTCGGGAAGAGGCGGGGCGGTTTTCAGCTCAGGGTGCGGATGACTCATACCTTGACGTTACCCGGAGAGTGGGACGGGGTGATCCATTACCTGTGTGATCTCTTCCTCCCGACGGAGCGGAGCACTGGCACCGAGTGCCCCAAGGCGACCGGATTATGCCGGTGGCCGGGAAAGGGAGTGGTGAAGGCGGTATCGGCACATTCCGTGGGTGAACCGGCGGCGTATACCGGTCACCCGGCCCGGCGGCCCGCGGCCGGCCGTACTCCTCGTACCGGTCCGCGTGCACCGACTCGTCGTTGTGCCGGCGCGCGTCCTCGGTCCCCGCCGGCGGCCACACGAACCCGCCCGCGTGCCGCCCCCCGTCGCTCACCTCGGGAACTCCCGGTACGACGGGGCATCGCAGGCCGCGTACGCCGAGCGCAGCTTTGTCCGGTTCTCGCCAGTCCGCGGTAAATGCCTGGACCGGGGACCTCCCCTGACGGGAAACTTCCGACGTCCGACCTTCCGGGAGTGTGATGGGGACAACAGATACGCGAGGGCCGACGCCGGGCAGGAGCGCGGTTGTCCTGGCCCTGCGCCACTACGGCCGGGAACTGGTGCGACTACGTCTGCTGGCCGTGCCCGCGCTGCTGCTGCCGGCCGTGGGCAACATCGGCATCCGCTACGTCGCGCCCCTGCTGATCGCCAAACTGGCGGGACAGGCAGCCGAGGGCGGCGGTCTCACCCTCACCTCGGCGCTGCCGTACGTGCTGGGCTTCGGCGTGACGTTGCTGCTCGCCGAAGCCGTGTGGCGGGTGGGGCAGCACTGCCTGAACCGCGTGGACGCCCTCGGCATGGAACACCTGTACGTGGGCGGCATGGACGAACTCCTCGCCAAGGACGCGGCGTTCTTCCACGACAACTTCGCCGGCTCCCTGACCAAACGGGTGCTCAGCTTCGGCAAGCGCTTCGAGGACTTCGTCGACACGGTGACGTACCGGATCGTGGGCAGTCTCGTCCCCCTGGTGTTCGGTGCCGTGGTGCTGTGGAGCTACGAACCGATGCTCGTCGTCGGCCTCCTCGTGATGATCGCGCTGACCGTGGTGGCCGCGACACCGCTGATCCGTCGCCGGCAGAGGCTCGTCAACGACCGTGAGGTGGCGATCGCCCGGGTGTCCGGCCACGTCGCCGACAGCCTCATGAACATGGAGACCATCCGGGCGTTCGCGGCCGAGCGGCGGGAGGCCGACGAACACCGCAGCCGTGTCGCGGACTCCCGGCGCCTGACGCTGAAATCGTGGGACTACGGCAATCTGCGCGTCGACACCCTGATCGCCCCCATGTCGGTGCTGACCAACGTGCTGGGTCTGTTGGTCGCCGTCGCCTTCGGTGGCTCGGGCCAGGGAGTGGAGGAGGTCGTCGTCGCCTTCACCTACTACTCCAACGCGACCCAGATCATGTTCGAGTTCAACCAGATCTACCGGCGCCTGGAAAGCTCGATGACCGAGGCCGCGCAGTTCACGGAGCTGCTGCTGGATCCGCCCACCGTGCTCGATCCGACGGAACCCGAACCGCTCGCGCCGCGGGACACCGGCATCCGCTTCGACGCGGTGACCTTCGCCCACGCGGGTGCGCGGCCGATTTTCCAGGGACTCGACCTGAACGTGCCCGCGGGCGCACGGATCGGTCTGGTCGGCAGGTCCGGCGGAGGCAAGACCACACTCACCCGGCTCCTGCTGCGGATGTCGGACATCGACGACGGCCACATCCTGATCGGTGGTCAGGACATCAGCCGGCTGCGCCAGACGGACCTGCGCTCACTGATCGCCTACGTCCCGCAGGAACCCGCCATGTTCCACCGCAGCCTGCGGGACAACATCGCCTTCGCCCGGCCCGGCGCCACCGACGAGGAGATCCACGCGGCGGCCGCGGCCGCGCATGTCACCGAGTTCGCCGACCAGCTCGCCGACGGCTTCGACACCCTGGTGGGGGAGCGGGGAGTGAAACTCTCGGGCGGCCAGCGCCAGCGCGTCGCCCTCGCCAGGGCCATCCTGCGCGACGCCCCGATCCTGCTGCTCGACGAGGCGACCAGCGCCCTGGACTCGGAGAGCGAGCTCCTCGTCCAGGACGCCCTGTGGCGGTTGATGGACGGACGTACGGCCCTCGTGGTCGCCCACCGTCTGAGCACCGTCGCCGGCATGGACCGTCTCGTCGTCCTCGACCGCGGAAGCGTCGTAGAGCAGGGCACGCACGAGGAACTGCTCGCGGCGGACGGCGCCTACGCCAAGCTGTGGCAGCACCAGTCGGGCGGTTTCCTCGGCGAGAGCGCCGATTCGGCCCCCGGACGCCCGCTCCCAGGAGCCGGTCCCGGCGGGCTGCCCGGACCGGCAGGCCAGGCGCCGGACGGGGACCACGAGACGTCGTCGCACGCTCGTACGAGCACCTGGACCACATGACCGAGTCGGTTTCCGGACATTTTCGCCCACACACGGTGCCACACTGATACGCCCGTCAGGTGTGGCGAACGTGGGAGCATCCGATGCCTCGAGCGACATGCCGCCCGAGAGGGGTTCGACCTGGTTGGGACGGTGTCCTGAGCCCCTTGTTATAGGGGCGTCCGTGATACGTGAGAGGGTCTGGGGCGTGAGCGAGACACCACCGAACACCCTGCAATACCGCTTCGACGGGCCGGAAGACGCTCCGGTCCTGATCCTGGGCCCCTCCCTGGGCACCACGTGGCACATGTCGTAGAAGCCGTCCAGGGCCGTCCATCCAGTCCTATGCAGACATGTGTCGGCGGTCTCTGAACCTGGACCCCTTTGGGGTCGGTGAGTTTTGACCCCGTGTGCAGTTGTTTCATCCGGTTGCCGCGCTCGGTGTGCGGCCGATGTCGCGGTCTTTGAGCCTGTAGGAGTCTCCCTTCAAGGAGAGCACATCGGCGTGATGGACGAGACGGTCGATCATGGCGGCGGCGACGGTGTCGTCACCGAAGACCTCGCCCCAGCGTCCGAAGGGCTTGTTGCTGGTCACGATCACGGACGCACGTTCGTAGCGGCCGGAGACCAGCTGGAAGAACAGGTTCGCTGCTTCCGGTTCGAAGGGGATGTAGCCGACCTCGTCGATCACCAGGACCGGGACGCGGACGAGACGCAGCAGTTCGTCCTGGAGTTTTCCGGTGGTATGGGCGTCGGCCAGGCGGTCGACCCACTGGGAGGCGGTGGCGAACGCGACGCGGTGTCCGGCCTGGCAGGCGCGGATGCCCAGGGCGATGGCCAGGTGCGTCTTGCCGGTGCCGGGCGGGCCGAGGAAGACTACGTTCTTCTTGCCGGTGATGAAGTCGAGAGTGCCCAGATGGGCCACCGCCTCCCGTTTCAGCCCGCGCAGGTGATGGAAGTCGAACTCCTCCAGGGTCTTGTGGGCGGGGAAACGGGCCGCGCGGATGCGGCCTTCTCCGCCGTGGGACTCGCGGGCGGCGACCTCGCGCTGCAGGCAGGCGGCCAGGTACTCCTGATGCGTCCAGGACTCCGCCCTGGCGCGTTCGGCGAGCCGGTCGGCGGCGTCCAGCAGGGCCGGTGCTTTCAACGCACGGCTGAGGAAAGCCAGTTCGGCGGCGACGTCCCGGGACGTGGTGGTGCGGGTGGCCATGGCATTTACTCCTCTCCTCCGCCGCCTTCGATCAGATGGAAGACGCGGTCGTAGGCCGGCAGATCCGGCTGTGCGACCTCCACCGCCGTGGCGACGGCCCCGCCTGAGCGGTACTGGTGCCGCATCGCCGTGGCGGCCTCCGCGTGGTCGGGGTCGGTCAGCGTCTGGTGCCGGGCCCAGCAGCGGGCGTGTTCGGCGACCAGGCGGCCGTCCAGATGGGCCCGCACCGTTTCGGTGTCCGCCTCGATCCGCACGATCCGCCCGATCGCGGCCGGGTGGACGGAGTAGTCGCAGGTGTCCAGGCGGATGTAGTGGTCCCGGCCGATCCGCACCGAGGTCTGCCACCAGCGCGGCGGTGCGGTCGGCGGCAGCAGCAGCATCGCGGCCCGGTCGGCCTCCCACCGCTCGGCCGGACGGGCCTGAAGGGTGCGGTGCACCCGCCGGTTGGCGACCTCGAGCCATCCGGCCAGCTGTGTGTTGAAGTCGGCCGGCGAGGTGAACACCCGGCCGGGCAGGAACGACGTCTCCAGGTAGCCGTTGGCCCGCTCGACCAGGCCCTTGGCCTCCGGGTCGCGGGGCCGGCACAGGATCACCTTGCAGGCCAGCAGCCCGGCCAGCGCGGCGAACTCATGACCGAGCACGGCCCGACCCTCCCGGCGGCGTCCGATGGCCGCCTCGTTGTCCCAGACCAAGGCCCGGGGCACCGCTTTCCAGCCGGACAGCAGGTCCCAGTGCCCGCTCACCAGGTCGGCGGCCTGCCTCGACGGAAGCATCCGCGCGGTGATGACCCGCGAATAGCCGGCCACCAGCACCAGCACCGGCGGGCGCCCGGTCTGCCCGAAGCCCAGCGGGATGTCCACCGGCGGGAACCACAGATCGCACTGGGCCAGCTCGCCCGGCTGATACGCCGTCCGCGAGACCGGGTCCGCCGGAAGGTAGACCGGCCGCAGTTCCCGCACCCGCCGTTTCAGCACCGACAACGACCGTTCCCACCCGATCCGCTCCGCGATCACCGTGGCCGGCATCCGCGGATACTGCGCCAGCAACTCGCGGATCTCCGGCTCCACCGCGTCCACGATCGAGCCCTTCGGCACCCGCCGGTACTTCGGCGGATCGTCGCTGGCCACGGCCCGCCGCACGGTGTTCCGGGCGATCCCCAGATGCCGCGCAATTCCCTTGATCGACATGCCCTCCGCGCGGTGGAGCCGCCGGATCTCAGCCCAGTCCTCCACACCGATCACCTCTTCCACCTGACTCCCATGGAGCCAGACTGATCACTTGATCACGGAAGGGGTCACTTTTCATCGACCGATAGGGGGGGCACGGTTCACGGAACGGCGACAATTCGAACTCACGCCGCCTACCGGTCTCGGCGCCCTGGTCATCGGCATGCCCCGCGAGGCGGCAGACCAAGCGCTCGCCTCGTTCCGCGATCCCTCAGCGATCTCGGAATCAGACCAATTGGGCAGGTTCGTCTTCCGGCCAAGCGGCCTGATGGTCAGCATTCACTGCTCGCGCGGCAAGCTCGAAGCAATCGAGCTGGGCCGACCCGCCAGCGGCCAGGACATCGTCCGGTTCCGCGGCATCGATGTCTTCGGTCTGCCCGCTGCCGAGGTGGTCACCCAGCTGCGAGGGCTCGCCACGATCACCGAGGCCGAGGACGACCCGGCCTCCTTCATCGCACCAGACCTTCTTCTCAGCTTCTGGCGCCCCTTCGAAGCGGACGACGAATCCGACGAAGAACAGGGCTACTACTTCAGCTCGGTCCTCCTGGCTCGCCCCGGCTACTACGACACACCGGCTGAAGCCGCTGCCAGACTCCGCGCAGCTGGAGACCAGGAGCGATGACCTGACGGAGCTCGACTGGTGACGATCCAGCGTTGCCGCCCATCAGAGTGGAAGGGCCTCATCAACCATGGTCTTCAACTCTGCCGGCAGATCAGGTGAGTCCCGCCAGTTCTGGGCGATCAGCAAGAGCGCGACCCATGCGCCACGCGCCTCAGCGTTCGGCTGCCCGGAGAAAACCGCGTCCAGCACCTGCCTGGCAAGACCGTCGACAACCTCATACAGGGCATCGGAGACCTTGCTCACGTCATCCAGAGGCGAGCCCGCAGCATGAGACGGTGCACCGTCGAGTCGGATGGTGACTGAGGCAGCCGAGTACGTCCTTCCATGGAGGAAGTCACGCAGGCTGCCAACTTGATGACGAGACGGCAGAAGCGGCTGATCAGGACTCTGAGACACCCCGTCACCCTATTTGAAGCGGGACCGTGGCTAACGTCCCTCACACAGCAACGAAGCCCTGAGCTGCAACGACGCCACACAAACCCGAGATAAAGATCAAGAAGACGGCGTCGGTGGAGACCTGAATCATTCTGCTTCCGGCCTTCGCCGCGGCGATCGCGAGGCGGACGGGTCCCTCGGCTGTGACTGCCCAGTCCGCCCCGCCGCTCGATGCATTGACGATGACGCGAGGGTTCACCTCGGCCACGACCGCGTCCACGCTCCCTGGATCCCGCAGGTCGAGGCGGCGCCAAGTAACCCCCGGAGCGATGCCGGGCCTGGTCGTATAGGTCGCGGCCGTCGGGCGCCCCGCCGATAATGCTTGCCGGACCAGCTCTGTGCCCAGGAACCCGGACCCACCCACGATCAGCAGCGTCATGAGGCGGCACCCTAGACCGGGCAGGGCCCGGTGATGGCGAGAATGTGGGCGGAGGCATCGGTGAGGGCAGCGTGCGGGTCCGCGATGCGCGCCGCGGATAGGGCCGCTTCGTACATGTCCGTGCCCATGAGATTGGCGCTGGTGTACTTCTCGATGGCCTTGACCGCCACCCAGCCGGGTCCTTCGATTCCGTAGAGGCTGGGATCGGTAAGACCGGCCTCCGTGACCTCCGCGCGCAGCTCGGCGGAGGTCTGGAAGTAGGCGACGGTGAAGCCGCGCTGTCCGGCGTAGCGCCCCTGGGCCAGGGTGTCACGGACCCCGTCCTGGATCGCGGCCTCGGTGATACCGGTGGTCGCGATGTAGTCGAGGAGGGGCGAATACCGGGAGATCGCCGCCGCGGCGATGAGTCCGCCAGGCCGGGCCACGCGTGCCGCCTCCGTCAGCGCGGAGATCCGGTCGATCTTGTCGTGGAGGTGGTAGAGCGGGCCGAGAAGCAGAACGACGTCGTACGTCCTGTCCGCGGCGGTGAGGCGGCGGGCGTCGCCCAGCTCGGCCGTCACGCCGTCGATGGCGGCTGCCTGGGCGACGTGCTTGGGGACTGGGTCCACGACGTGCACCATGTAGCCGTCGTTGGCCAACCACCGGGCGTGCGTTCCGGGACCACCGCCGACATCGAGCACGCGGGCCGGCGCCGGCGGGAGGTGGCGGCGCAGTAGTTCGCGGGTGCGCGCGAACTCCAGGGTGCCTGTGGCGGTGGTCTGCAGCCGTGCGGCTTCGTCGGACCGGGTGTAGAAGTCGATGATCTCCGGGTGCACGGCAGGGTTGCTCGTCATCGGGGCGTCCTCGTCAGGAGGGGCTGTCGGTGTCCGGCAGCGTAGGGGAGACAGAGAATTGATCACTTTGATTTTCGGAGGCGTGCGACGGTTCGGTCCTCACCGCCGCTCCCACAAGTGCCCGGCTCATTCTGACCGTGGCAGGGCCACCCATTTAGTCCTGGATGCGAGGTTGTGGAATCGCGGCTGGTCGTGGCACACCAAGCCGACGAGGGAGCAACTACCGGGTCCGGTGGGTACAGGACGGCAAGAAGCGCACGTCGGCGGTGAGCTACGACCTGCCCAGCGCGCGTAGGACTGCAGGAGGACGCTGGAGGCCGAGAGCGCCGCCACAGACATCAACATCGTGAAGGTGCAGCCGGGCCAGTAGGTGCTGGCATCCATGCGTGAGCGGTCACGTGGTTGTCCGGCGGGCGCTGCTCCGGATGAAGAACACGGGGACCCGTGACCACCGTCCGGGCCGCTCGTCAATTCGTGGATGATCTCGGCGGTTCAGATGGACCTACGCGGCCTGGGTGAACCGCTCGATTGGGTCGGTCGGCAACACCCCTGGCCCCGGACGTGGACCAGATTGTGTGCCTGGTGATGCCCCTTCGAGAAACCAGCCCTTCGAGTGCTCTGCGGGTTTCATCACCAGGCCAGATCGACGCACGAGGGGCGCCCTCGCGCTGGCCGATAAGCGGCGGCGCATGGATCGCAGGTTCCGCAGGACCGAGGGACACCGGCCTTCTGTGAACCGACGAGGGTCTATAGCTCAACTGGTAGAGCGCCGGTCTCCGAAGCCTGTGACTGGTGGGGGGTCGAGTCCCTCTCGGCCGGCATGGATATCTGGTCGTAGCTCTAAGTTGGCTGGCTCGGGGCGTTCGGTGCGATCGAAGGAGTCGCCATTGTCCCCGATGACCGACGAGACACCCTCTCCGAGCACGTCTGGAAGTGGTTCGGCATCGGCCGACACGACGAGCCCCGACCGGCAGTCACCGGCACCGTGCGTCTGCGTCGCTTCGTGTTCCTCGCCTTCTGCGCCTGGCTGTCGGCTCAATTCCTGACCGGCGGCTTCTTCTAGGGGTCGTTGTCGCTCAACTCGCGACGCTCGTCGGGGCCGCCGAAATGAGGACCACGCGGCACGCAGGGCATTCGCTAGCTCGGGCAGCTGCCTCGCGAGCGAGGTCAGCATCGTTACGAGCAGGCTCAGAATGCCGAATGCCCCGAGGACAAAAAGGGTGATGGAGTTCCAGTCCATCTGTTGAGCGCCTCCAGCTCGACGGGCCGAACTGGAAGCAGGCAGCCTCAGTCCGACCACTAACTTCGTGGTTGGTGCTGAGAGACTGCCGACGCGAGCAATCATCCAGGTGGGCGTTGCAGCGCCCGTCTTACTCTCACCCTTCAGATCGTGGCCCAGGTGCCTTCAATAAAAAATGCGCCAGAAACCGGCGGGTGCGCGCGTCTCGCAGCGGCCCGTTAACTGACCCATCTAATAGCCGACCGCGAAGACCGGTCGGGCGCACGAAAGGGCAGAATGACCTGCCCTCTGTCCGCAGGAGCAACGCTACACAACAACGGCCAAGATCGCCGGAGTTGAGGTGATCTGATGCCCGACCCCGTGCCCAGCCGTGCAGCTGCCCTGGCTCGCCCCCGCGAGCGCAAGGGCGGCGACGTTCCGTCCGTGACACGCGGACTGGCCCGGCCCGTCAAGGTGTATAAGGCGGACCGGAATTGGCATCCTGCGAGACTCCCTGAAGGGGGCCAGTCAGGCCAGCTTCTACCAGCAGTCCGACTGGGACCTGGCCTACTCGCTGTGCGAAGACCTCTCCTACTACAAGAAGTAAGGCAAGCGGTCGGGGCAGATGCTCCAGGCGATCTACTCCGCCTTCGAGCGACTCCTCGCCGCCGAGGGCGACCGGCGCCGCGTACGCATCGAACTGCACGAGCCCGATCCCGAGGTCAAACGCCTCGATTGGGTGACAGAGCGATTGGCTTCGTTGTCCAAGGTCAACTGCCGTTCCGCGTCATTTCGCGTCGACCTCGCCAAGTCACCCCAAGGAAAGGGGTGGCCGACAGGGGGCCTGTAGGTGCATGCTGGCCCGTTTCCCATCGTGAGGAGAAGTACATGGAGATCCGGTCGCTTGAGGAGTTGCGCGCTGCGGATGATCTGTCGCTGGCGTTCAATCCCTACGGGCTCGGCGGCCGTATGAAGCCCGATGACGCTGCGGAGTTCCAGCAGCGTCAGATCGCCGACTGCGACCTGACGGCGGGTGTCGCGGCCGGAACACGCGACTCGTTCGAGCGGCTGCGCACCGTCTTCGCCTACGGCGTGCTGTGCTACGACGTGTACACCATCGTCGGCGACCAGGCGCTCCTCATCTACGAGCAGGCGTTGCGAGACCGCTTCCTGGAATGGTGCGCCGGCACCATCACCTTCCGCGTCCCCCAGGCCCCGGACGTCTCCTACACCGTCTCGTCGTACGACGACGTCAAGAAGCGTGCAGACAGAATGACGCGGCAACGTGCGAAGCTGGTCGTCGCCACCCAGGCCATCGAGTTCAACGGGATGCTGCACGGGCTCCGCCTGTGGGCGCGTACCGCGGGTCTGCTCCGCGGGCGGCGCAGCCGCGCGGTCGAAGAGGCGCTGGCCAGGCTGCGTAACTACGTTGCCCATCCCTCCGGCCACCATGTCGACACCCCCGTCGAGGCGGCCCGAACGGTGCGGGATCTGGCGGAACTGATCAACCAGCTGTGGGGGCACGCCACTCCCGGTGGGCGCCTGTACCCGGCACCTCTGCGCCGGGAGGTCGCCGTGCTGAGCTGGAACGGTTCCGGGCGGGCTCGGATGGAGCCCGCCCACGCTCTCGCCGTCCCCGGTCCCATGGAAGATCAGGAGGACGACGAGTACCAGCACGTCGTGGTGCGCGCCATCCCCTTCGTACCGGGCAGTCGCTGGGACGATGCTCACTGGGCGGAGTTCGACACCCGCTACGAGACCACGCGGTTCCCGACGGATTATCTCTGGGGGCCGGGCACCCGCGAGGAGGCGCAGGCGTGGCTGGAGCAGGAGCGTCCCGAGGGGGACAGCGTCGACTTCACCGACCGGGTGTTTCTTGTCCAGGACCACGGTCGCCTGCTGCCTCCAATGCGCCCTGCCGTAGCGGCCGGGCTACCCGACGACGAGCGCCTCGGAGTCTGGCATGCCGTGCGAGCCGACTTTCCCGACGACGCCTTCGCGCACGTCCGAGGCTCCGGAGATCGCAGCGCCGGTCATTCCCGCCGCCCCGGTAACTGTCCTGCCTGTTCTGCTGAAGTCCTTGGCTCCGGCTCCTACGACCAAGCTCTTCGCGCTGCTGCAGCCGCTCTCGGACCAATCCAGGCGGTACAACTGCCCTCCGTCCGACTCCCCTTGTCGACCTTCTGGCCCGACCGACCGTGAGCAGTGCAACGCGAGCAGGCGTGCGGACAGGCCAACAACGCCGGTCGCCTTCGGCATGGCCGTGAATGCACCATGCCGACGGGAGTCAAGCAGATCGGCGGCCCGCCGCCCGGCGGCAGGAAGGACCCTGAGCCGTGCCAGAGTGATCCGCATGATCCCCGCACACGTCCCCGACGAGCCGCCGCTGACCTACGCCGACAGCTTCGACATACCGGTCCTGTTTCGCAACGGACCTGCAGACAAGCCCCGGCGGCAGTGGCGGACGGCCAAGCACAAGACGTGGACCGGATCGGACGGATTCCCGGCGGCCGACGGCTGGTACGCGCCGACCACCACATGGCGGGAAATCATCAAGGCCGCCACCGAAGTCGGCCGCGACGTCACACCGCACCTGCAAAACCAGCCGCGCTACGCACACGGGGAGCTCGTTGCCCGGGTCGCCCCGCTGTACGCCTACCTCGGCGCGCATCCCGTGAAGCCCCGACATCCCGTGCCAGGCGCTAAGGGCAGGCGCCTCACCTGGAACCCGGTCTACGCCCACGGTACCGAGCGCAGCGCGAAGAATGCCGCCGGCTACCGGCTGGGCATGACGATGACCGAGTGGGCCTGCCGCTCGCTGCTCGGCCTCGGCCAGACCGAACACCTCGAACTCGGCGGCCCCGTCCCGGCTCTGCACAAGACGTTCAAAGATCCGAAGAAGAAGCTGCCCGACCTGTGGGGGCACCACGAGGCAGAAGAGCTGTACTGGCTAATCGAGGCCAAGGGCGGCGATGTCGGTGTCGGCACACTTCGCAAGGGGTGGGCGCAGCTGACGGCCGGCAGCAACGTCCTCAGCGCGTACGCGCACCGCACCGTCCTGGTCGGGGCGTCCGTACGGCCCGGTGACGACCTCTTCCTGACCATCGACCACAACCTGCACCCCGGCCAGCCCCCGCTCGCCCCCTACGGGTCCGACACCGCCGACGACGCGGCGGGCCCCGGCAACCTGGAAGACCACCTCGGCGACAGCGACGACGCGCTCATCGGCGCGGCCCGCGCCCAGATGCTCGCCTACCTGGCGCTACGCTCGGCTCCCGCCTCACAGTTGCGCACCGTGCCCGTTCCCGCCGACCGCGCTTCCCGTCACCGGCGCTCCGGGCTGACCACGCCCCTGGAAAGCGATGGCCTCACTTTCGCCATGCGGGCCGACGCCCGCCGAGCAGTGACCGGTGCGGAGGAGCACACGCTGCGCGTCGGAATCCGCTCCATGGGCCTCGACGACTTCCTGAGCTGCCGCATCCCCGGAACTGAGGTCCACCTCGGCATGTCCCGGAAGCTGTTCGCCGCCTGCGAGCGCCTCCACGAGGAGGACCTCGCCATCGCCCGGCGCACCCCAGGACTGCGCGCCGAGGACCAGCCTCCTGCCGACCTGGAACTCAGCGACGAAGCCCAGGAAGAACAGGGGCTCACCCAGCGGCGCATCTTCCGCGAACAGCAGGAGGAAGCCCGCCCACGGCTGCGTTATCTACTCCGCGACGCCTATGAGCAGGGTGCGGCAAGCAACTGGAGTGACCTTCTACGCCGTCCCCGGGAGCCAGAACTCGACCTGGAGGGAAACGTGGGTCTCCTCGAATCGGCGACACCGGAGACATACCTGGCAGTCAGCCGCTACGAACTGCCCCCCGCCCGCGCCTAGCCCGACCCCTGGCGTGCCCGCCTCCCGTGGCGGCGAGGCCAGTCATGATGTGCCCCTTCCGCCAGGAGGCACCGAGTTCTGCGAGCCGCCCTCGAAGGGCGCCGCGCTGTTCCTCCAGGTCCTGCGAGGCGGGCGAGAGGAGATAGACGTTGTCGCGGTAGAGGCGGAATCCGAGGCTCTGCCATCCCTGGGCGATCTTGGTGTTCACGCGGTCCCACTCGGCCTGGTCTGTCAGACGCTGGCTGCTGAGGTCGGTGATGCCAGGTGAGCAGGCGATGGCCCGGCAGCCGGCCATGAGCCGGTGGATCACCTCGCAGCCAAGTACGGCCGCCAGTCCATGCCCATGCCACGGGGGATCCAGCGTCACACGGTCCATGACGAGCAGCGCGGAGCCCACGTACTCCACCAGTTCGCTGACCTCGCTGGTGAAGAAGCCCGTCTCGGGATCGAGGAGCACCTGGGCGGTTTCGTACAGCTCCTCGGATTCCTCTTCCATCGCCCGGAACGCATTCCGGCCGCGGTCGAGGTGGACCCGGTAGAACGTCATCGACCCCACGGTGGCGTCCTCGACCGTGCACGCAGGGCACTCCACGGTGACGCAGTTGCCCGTGGCCGTCGGCCCCTGGCTTCCGTCGTGCACACGCCGGCGGTGGAGGACGGACACACTCCACCGCTCCAGCGTGTCGGCCTGCGGGGTGTCCCAGAGCTCGTCGTCGTAGGAGATGCGCAGGTACAGGTCGGAGGGATCCCCTGGAAGCTGAGGCCGCTTGCTCACCCGGCAAGGTCCTGCACGATGGCTTCAAGGACAGCACCCGAACCCTCGATGGGCGTGGGCATCACGACACCGATCACCGTTCGGTGCGCGGTACCGTCCGACAGCAGCGACGGCTCGGGGTTCTTGGTCACGATCCGCAGGAGCCCGTGTCCGGGAGCCTCCTCGATCCGGTAGCCGGGTTGGAGGCGAGAGAGCCATCCGTGGTCCACTGCCACCGCGGCGCCCTGTAGCGCGCCGATACGCAGGCCGCGGGTCACCCAGGCCGACCAGGCGACCTCGCTCCAGTCCGCGCCGTCGGCCTGGTCAGGAATGACGTCTGAGAGGTCGGGGTGCTGCTCAGCCACCCAGCGTGAGGGCTGCGCTTTGCGGAGGACCCACTGCCCGTCCCGGCCGACCTCGCCAGGGTCGAGACCTGGGGTGAGGCGCATGTCGAGAGCGACGTGGCCGTCGGTGATCCGGTCGCCGTGCACCCAGACCTTGTCCTTACAAGCCGTCTCATTTGGTGAGGCGGCGGTAGCAGATGAGGGTGCAGGCGATGCTGGTGAAGGCGAGGAAGTGGCTGGCTTTGCGCTCGTAGCGGCGGTGCAGGCGCCGGCATCCGGCGAGCCAGGCCATGGTGCGTTCGATGGTCCAGCGGTGCCGGCCCAGTCGTTGACTGGAGTCCGTGCCCTTGCGGGCGATCCGGGGCGTGATGCCACGGCCGCGTAACCATCGTCGCAAGTGGTCGTAGTCGTAGCCCTTGTCGCCATGGAGCTTGCCCGGGCGGCGCCGCCTTCGCCCTCGCCGGGAACGGATCGGTGGTATGCCCTTCACCAGCGGGATCAGGGCCTGGCTGTCGTGCAGGTTTGCCCCGGAGATGCCGACAGACAGGGGCAGGCCGGTCCGCTCGGTGATCAAGTGGATCTTCGAGCCGTACTTGCCCCGGTCGACAGGATTCGGACCTGTCAGCTCCCCCTTTTCAGGGCCCGCATGTTCACCGAGTCGATCGCGCAGCGAGACCAGTCCAGCTCGCCGCGCGAGCCGAGTTCGTCGAGGACCAGGCGGTGGAGCTTGGCCCACACCCTGGCCTTCGACCACTCCGTGAAGCGCCGGTGAGCCGTCGCTCCCGACAGCCCGAACGACGCGGACGGCAACTGCTGCCACGTGCAGCCCGAGGTCGCGACGAACACGATCGCGGCCAGCACTTCCCGGTCACCGTGCCGACGGCGGCCGCCGCCCTGAGGATGAGTCGGCGCCTCCGGCACCACACGCTGGAACAACTCCCACAGCTCATCCGGCACCAGCCGCTCAACGATCCCCACACGGGCAGGCTATCGAACAGCCCAAATGAGATGACGTGTAATTCTGCAGAGACCCGAACGTCTCAGCGCCCTGGCCCGTCGGCCTCGACGAGGCGACGGGGGCGGCCCCACGGTAAGTCCGCCACTGACAGCCCTGCAGGGGCAGCCTCACAGCCCCTGTGAGCGGGGTCCTGGCTGTAGCTGTCCGACCAGGTGGAAGACGTCCCGAGCCGCGTAGCGTTTGAGGCAACGGACGATTTCGCGCCGGGTCTTGCCCTCCTTGATCCGGCGCTCGTAATAGTCCGGAGTTCGTGGGTCGACCCGCCGGCGGGTGAACACGATGCGTTGGAGCACGGCATTGGTCTGACGGTCGCCACCACGGTTGAGGCGACGGAACTGCCGGCGTCCCTAGGGACGCTCGACGGGACTGACCCCGCACAAAGCGGCGAAGGACGCCCTGCACGCTCTTCCTGACAGTGTCGCCCGGGCTGGGCACGGGGAACGCGCTGGTGGTGATGCTGCTGGTGCACGCTCGGGTGGTGGTGACGGGGCTGCTGAATCTGCGGCCGCCCCGGGTGGTCGGCTGAGACGCGGGTGCTCGGCCGAGAGCTGAGCGGGACCGGCCGTGCCCGGTACGGCAGCAGGGCCCGGACCGCGCGTCGCGGTCCGGGCCCTGCCCCCATGCGGTGCCGCCCTGCGGCGGCGGTGCGTCAGCTCTGTGCGGTGTCGTCGCTCGTCTGCCCGGCGCCCTCGGCTGCGCCTGTCTTCTCGCGCATCTTGCGCACCAGCTCCGCCTTCTGGTCGGCTGCGCCCTGGCGGTCGAGGTTGCGGTGCGGACCGTTGTTCTGCCGTTCGGCGCGGGACAGCTTCTTGCGCTGGCCACCGCCCATGCCCACGGGGTTGTTGATGTTCTTGCTCACGGTCACGGGTTCTCCCGGTAATGATGTGAAGTGATCTACGGATTCATCGGTGGGGGATGGGCGGCGACATCAAAGGACGTCACAGGGACCCATCACGCTCTCACTCGTAAATCGGCGTTTGGAAGAACATGACAAACACGTTACCCGGTTCCTTCGGCCCCGCACACCAACCTTTTCGCCGCCCCGGCGTCGGCCGGGCCTTCGGCGAGCGCCCAGGGCCAGCCGTTTCCTTCCGGGAATCTCAGCACCGCCAGCACCCGCCGGAGGTCGCCGCCCGCCCGGGGCAGGTCCAGATGGGTGTTACTGGGCCGCCGTGGGTGTTGTCAGTGGTCGCGAGCACACTGACGGCATGAGAGATCATCTCACTTGCGCCCCGCCGTTGCGGCCAGCCTCTGCGGAAGGTCTGCGCAGCGAGGCGTCGTTCGCGGCGCTGCGCGCGGTCAGCCCGCCCGATTGCGACCTTCGACTCCGTGACGCAGTGGGAACTGATCACCGGGCTACGGAGTCCGTCATAGTGTGAACGGCCGGGATGCCAGTGAAGTAGTGGGGAAGTTGTGACGAACAGCAGCGGTAGCAATCCGTCGGCAGCGGGTCCGGGCACGTCTGCGCCGGGGCAGCCGCGCTGGGCCTGGTGGGTCGTAGGCATCGTCGTGCCCGTCGTTGGCATCGCAGCCACGGTGTTCGTCAACAACCGGCACAGCTCTGCTGACGACTCGAAGCCACCCGCCGTCGCGGGGGCACCGTCTGCCACGCATGATCAAGCCAAGCCAGCCGCATCAGCGGATTCGGCCAGCCCGGAGAACACGGCGTCCCGCGCCGTGTTCGGTCCACACGACATTCAGTTCCGGACCAGTGAAGCTCCCCCCTGATCGTGGACAGCGGGTGGTTACGCTGCGGGGGCGAGGTCTTGCGTCGTCAGTGCCCTGGTCTCGAGCGGGGTGACGTACCCG